>NZ_JNYZ01000007.1 GCF_000717335.1 Amycolatopsis jejuensis | reverse complement strand
GGAGGTGCCGGGGGCGGCGGACAGCACGTTGTGGATCGCCGAGCGGGTCGAGTCGTATGAGGAGGTGTACACGCACAAGGACCGGATGCCGGTCTTCGATGTCCCCGAGGGCCACGACGAAGCCTCCTGGCTCCACCACGAGGTGCTGGCCGGTCTCGAACACCGCCTGCCGGACGGGGTACCCGCCGAGTATCGGGAACGGGCCGAATACGAGCTCGAAGTGATCACCGGCAAGGGGTTTCCCGGGTACTTCCTGATCACCGCGGACCTCATGGCGTACGCCCGCGAAGCCGGGATCCGGGTCGGGCCCGGCCGGGGTTCCGCGGCCGGGTCGCTGGTGGCGTACGCGCTCCGGATCACCAACCTCGACCCGCTCCAGCACGGCCTGCTGTTCGAACGGTTCCTGAACCCCGAGCGCGTGTCCATGCCCGACATCGACATGGACTTCGACGACCGCCGCCGCGGGGAGATGATCCGGTACGCCACCGGGAAGTACGGTTCGGACCGGATCGCGCAGGTCATCACTTTCGGGACGATCAAAACGAAAGCGGCCATCAAGGACTCCGCCCGGGTCCACTTCGGACAGCCCGGGTACGCCATCGCCGACCGGATCTCCAAAGCGCTGCCACCTCCGGTGGCGGCCAAGGACATTCCGCTGTCGGGCATCGTCGACCGGCAGCATGAGCGGTACGGGGAGGCCGCCGAGGTCCGCGCGCTGGTCGAGACCGACGACGAGTGCAAGACGATCTTCGACACCGCCCGCGGCCTGGAAGGCCTGATCCGCAACGCCGGGGTCCACGCGTGCGCCGTGATCATGTCCAGTGAACCGCTGGTGGACATGATTCCGTTGTGGCAGCGCGACGACGGGTCGGTCATCACCGGATGGGACTACCCGTCGTGCGAGGCCATCGGCCTGCTCAAGATGGACTTCCTCGGCCTGCGCAACCTGACGGTGATCGGCGACGCGATCGACAACATCCGCGCCAACCGTGGCGAAGACGTCGACCTCGACCGGCTCACCACTGACGACGACCCCACCTTCGCCTTGCTGGCCAGGGGAGACAGCCTCGGCGTGTTCCAATTGGACGGTGGCGCGATGCGGGATCTGTTACGCCGCATGCGTCCCACCGGGTTCGAGGACATCGTCGCCGTGAACGCGCTCTACCGCCCCGGTCCGATGGCCATGAACACCCACAACAACTATGCCGACCGGAAAAACCACCGGCAGGCCATCGAGCCGGTCCATCCGCAGCTCGAAGAACCGCTGCGGGAGATCCTGGCCGAAACTTATGGCCTTATCGTGTACCAAGAGCAGATCATGCAGATCGCGCAGAAGGTCGCGAAGTATTCGATGGGACGGGCGGACACGCTCCGCCGCGCGATGGGCAAGAAGAAGAAAGAGGTCCTGGAAAAGGAGTTCGAAGGTTTCCACGAAGGAATGCTCGCCAGCGGGTTTTCCGGGGAAGCTGTACAAGCCTTGTGGGACACCATTCTGCCGTTCGCGGGCTATGCGTTCAACAAGTCGCACGCCGCGGGATACGCGCTGGTCGGGTACTGGACCGCGTACCTCAAGGCGAATTACACCGCGGAGTACATGTCGCTGATCAAGGCGGGCGCGTTCGATTCGATGGGGCACACGCGGCTGTCGATGATCCAGGTGCACGAGGACGCGGTCGAGGCCGTGGTGCCGCTCAAACGCCAGGAAGCCATGGGCCAGTTCGACCTCTTCACCACCGGTGAAAAGGAACCCGCGGCCGCACCGTTGGCGCACGTGAAATTCAGCGAAGAGGAATGGCCGCGCAAACAGCTGCTGGCTCATGAACGGGACATGCTCGGCCTCTACGTTTCCGGTCATCCACTCGACGGCGCCGAGGGCGTACTCCGCAAGCACGCGCCGAAACCGATCGCCGCGATCATGGACAATCCACCGAAGGAAGGTGAACTCGTCGTTTCCGGATTGATCACGGCAGTGGAGCGAAGGATCAACAAGAAGGGCGAACCGTGGGCGATCTGCACCGTCGAGGACTTGGACGCGTCCTTGGAAGTGTTGTTCTTCCCCAAATCTTACGCCCTGTGCGCGGCGGATCTCGTGGAGGACAACGCAGTTCTGGTGAAAGGACGGGTGAACTGGCGGGAGGACAAGATGGCGATCTTCGGCGCCGGGCTCGTCTCGCTTGACCTCACCGAACTCGGCGAAACGCCGTTTGTCCTGCACACCCGAGCGGAGAAGGTGACGCTGCCCGTCGTGCTCGAACTCAAGCAAACCCTGCAGGCGCACCAGGGAAACACGCCGGTGCACCTGCACGTCGGCGACCGTCGCTACGCGCTCGACGGCTACTCGGTCACGGTGACCCCGGCGCTCCTCGGCGAGGTGAAAACGATCCGGGGGATCACCGTGACGTCGTAAGAAAGGTCAGCGCTTCAGGCCGTGCTCGATCGCCTCGATGATGCGCGGCCGCAGCTGCGCCACGCTCACGATCGCGTCCACGGAGCCGACCTCCACGGCACGCTGGATGCTGTGTACCCGGTCGAACTCGGCAGCCACCTCGCCGACCTTCTCGGCCCGCACGGTCGTCTTGACCTCCGCCAGTTCAGCCGCGCACGCAGCCCGCTCGGCACCGCTCAGCTCACCCAGCCGCTTCTGCAGCGAAGCGACCCGCGGGTCGTTGGCGGTACGAGTGTTCACATCTCCGGCGAACACCACGGCCGCCGCCGGGGCACCGCCCAGCACGGAGGCGAACGAGCCTTCCAAAGCCAGCACCGTCATATTCGGGTTCAGTGCCTTGGAAAACACCACGAACGCGCCGCCGTGGTAGCGGGAAATCACCGTGAACACGATCGGACCCTGGAAGTTCACAATCGCCCGGCCGATTTCGGCGCCGTATTCCAGCTGTAGTTTCCGCATGGACTCCGGGGAGCCGTCGAAGCCGGACAGGTTCGCCAGCACCACCAGCGGACGGTTGCCGCTGGCCGCGTTGATCGCGCGCGCCGCCTTCTTCGACGACCGCGGGAACAAGGTACCCGCGGTGAACGCGTCCGGACCATCGGTGGGCGGGAACCCGCGCCGCGGCACCGAGCGGGATTCGATGCCCAGCAAGCACACCGGACGCCCGCCGATGTGCACGTCCTGCACTGCCGCGGTGTCCGCGTCCGCCATGCCTGCCCAGCGTTCCAGCACCGGATGGTCCTGATCGGACAGTGCGCGCATCACCGTGCGGATATCGAAGGGCTTCTTGCGGTCCGGGTTGTGTTCCGCAGAGAAGATCTGGCCCACCGTGGTGAAATCGCTGTCGACGATCGCGTGCGGGTAATCCGACACATCGCGCGCCGCCGGGTCGCTGGTGACCGCCTGCCGTGGACCCGGCTCGCCCGGAACCACGTACGTGTGCGCGTAGTGCGCCATCAGCACGTCGCGCGCCCCGGCGAGGTTCGGCGCCCAGTACTGCGCCTGCCCGTTGGGACCCATCACGCGGTCGTACCCGCCGATGCCGAAGTTGTCCTCGGCCGACACGCCGCCGGAGAAATCGAGCGCCTGCTTGCCGGTGAGCACCATGGCCGAATCCGGCGTCATGACCAGGATTCCCTTGGTGTGCATGAGCATCGTGGCTTCGGCGTTCCAGTACGGCTGCGCGCCCACGGTGATCCCGGCGACCACGATGTTGATCTCGCCGCCGTCCTGGGTGAACTCGACGATCCGCTTGAGCGCGGCCGCGACCCAGTCCATGTTCTCGGTGCCCGACGACATGGAAATCCGGGCGCCGGACGACAACGCGAACCATTCCACCGGCACCCGCATGCGTTCCGCGAGATCGAGCGCCGCGATCACCCGGGCGCATTCCGGTTCGGACAAAGCGCCGAGAGACTTCGTCGGGTCACCCAGCAGCAGCACGCGCTGCACGCCTTCCGGCACCCGCTCGGTGGGTGTGCTGACCACCCCGGCCACCATCGCGGCCTTGTTCTGCCCGCGCGGCCGGTCGACCGGGACCAGCGCGCCGCGGTCGTCGAGGTCGTGCTCCACAAAGGACCCGCCACCGGCCAGCAGTTCGGTGAGCTCGTACGGGTACACCGTGTCGCGCCGCGCCGCGCGCAGCACCTTCTGCCGGTAATCGTCGAGCGGCTGCAGCGGCTCCGTCACCGGAGCCTCGACGGTGAGCCGCGTACCCGCGCCGACCTCGTTGCGGATCGTGACCGCGACGTCGGACAGCTCGCCGGTTTCCTCGTTCCGGCGGCGGGCGAGGAACTGGATTTCCTCCAGGCCGGCGCCCGCGGTGGTCGGCAGCACGCGCCGGGCGAGCAGGTTCAGCTCGTCCATGGTGATCCCGCTCGGCGGCCAGACGTAGATCACGATCCGGTTGGTGTCGAAGCGGTTCCGCGCCGGCCGCCGGGCCTGTGCGTTGCGGATCGCGTCGAGGCACGCGGCGAGGGTGTCCTCGGCCGCGGGCAGCGACACGAGCCGTCCGTCCGCCTCGCGCAGCGGCGTGAGGTCGCGGACCTGGGCCATCGCGACCAGCCGCTCGTCGGCCGGGTTGGCCCGCGCGGTGCAGGTGAAGAGGTACACCTCCTCGTCGGCCGAGGGCAGCCGCGTGAGGTCGAACTCCTGCAGCCGCTCCAGCTGCATCCGCTCCGCGACGCGCGGGTGCAGCCCGCGGATCAGCCGGTCCTCGACGAAGCCGGAACCGTTGCGGCGGAAGGTGAAGTGGTGGTGCATCACCGCGCCGCCGCCCCCGGCGACGGTGGTGGTGACGCGCGTGACCTCGGCCGGAAGCGGTTGCGCGGCAACGACTTCACCCAGCTGCCCGGCCATCGCGTCGGTGTCCGGCTGCCCGGCCCAGGTGAGGTACACGTCCGCGGCGACCGGCGCCCCGGCGTCGCCGGACAGCTCGGCCACCGCCGCCATCGCGTCGGCCAGCTGCGGGAAGTCGACCGCGGTGGTGACGACCCGCGCCGGTTCCGCGTGCTCCGCGATGACGAACGGGCAGCCCGCGACCTCCTGCACGCGAACGTCGGACAGCGTCTTGTTGCCGTAATACCGCCTGGTCAGGACCTCGAGCAGGGGCGCGGCGTCGGCACCCGGCCGTCCGATCCGCTGGCCGAGCAGCCGTACCAGCGGCTCGTTGCTGGACACCATCTCGGCAATCCGCTCGGCGCGGTCCGGCGCCTCCGGATTCCGGTCGAGATACCGCAGATGCCCGCGGATTCCGGCGTACGCCTCGGCCCGGGCACGGCGCAGCAGCGGCTGCGCGAACCAGCGGAACACGACGCCGCGCGCGAGGTCACTGATCGCGGGGAAGCGCAGCTGGGTGGCGGCCACCAGGTGTTCGAGTGTCAGACCGGCCGTCTCGCGCAGCTCGGCGGGCGGCGGCCCTTCGGTGAGCCATTGCCGCAGCAGCGCGGAAACGATCGCGCCGTCGCCGGAAACCCGTTGCTGGGCAAGGAAGATCCGGAACACCGCCTCTTCCAGCTCCGGCGTGCGCTCCAGGTCGCCGACGCCGTAGTGCCCGAGCACACGGCGCAGCCTGCCCTGGAACTTCTCCGGCAGCCCGGCCCGTTCGACGTCGAGACTCTGCAGGTACGCGTGGAAGTACTCGCGTGCGCTGTGCACCGGGCTGGCCGCGCTGAGGTCGTCGTCGGCCGGTTTGTTGCGGCTCAGCTCGGAGAGGTCGGCGAATACCTCGAGCAGCCCGATCTCGCCGTCCAGCGGGCGTACCGGCAGCTCCGCGCGCGCCGTCAGGTACCCGCTGAGCACGCGGCCCTGATCGTGCGGGTCGGCGTCGAAGCCGAGCAGCAGGCTGCGCAGGTCCTGGCTGCCACGCGTGACCCGGTCGGCGGCCGTCCTGCCATTCGGCTCGGCGGGCAGGTCGATCTCCGCGGCCTCGACGACGGCCTCTTCCTCGTCACCATCGGCCAGCGGTTCGAGGCGCAGCAGCGCGGCCCCGGTCTCCACCTGGCTGCCGATCGACACCGGGAGTTCCTTGACCCGCGCGCGGAACGGCGCCCGCAGCACCGTCTCCATCTTCATGCTTTCCAGCACGAGCACCGGCGCGCCGGACTCGACCTCGTCGTCCACCGCGACCGGCGTGGCGACCACCAGCGCGGGCGCGGGGGAGCGGACGACGCCGCCCTCGTCGCGGCTGACCCGGTGCGTGACGCCGTCGACCTCCACCAGGTGGATCGGCCCGTGCGTGCCCGTGACCAGCCGGAACCGGGTGCCGTTGACGGTGATCTGCCCGCTGTGCTCGTCGAAGCGCTCGATTTCGACGTCGGCGGGATGCACGTCACCGCCGCCGCTGATGCCGATGCGGTACCGCTTCGGCCCGGTTCGCGCCACCGTGACGCGATACGACGCGCCGCGCAGTTTCAGGTCCAGCGGGCGGATTTCGTGCTGGACCTGGGGACGGCCGCCGCGCGCGGTGGACAGCAGACGCTGGCGGCCGACCTCCTCGTCGTCCTCGTACGCCTCGATCGCCGCCGCGGCCAGCGCGACCGCGGAATGGCGGGTGGTGACCAGGCGCCCTTCGGCGCGGACGCGGTCGATCCAGCCGGTGTCCGCGCTGGCATCGATGACCTCGGGCTGGTCGAGCAGGTCGAGCACGAAACTCTTGTTGGTGGCGCCGCCCTCGATGAGCACGGACGTTTCCGCCATCGCCCGCCGCAGCCGCGCGAGTGCCTGGTCACGGTCGCTGCCGTAGGCGATGATCTTGGCGATCATGGAGTCGAAGTCGGCCGGGATGGTGTCACCCTCGCTGACCCCGGTGTCCACGCGGATGCCCGGACCGGCCGGGAGCAGCAGCCGCGCGATGCGGCCGGGCGACGGCGCGAAGTCGCGGTCCGGGTCCTCGGCATTGAGCCGCGCCTCGACCGCGTGGCCGAGCTCCGCGGGCTGCGTGCCGTCGAGCTTGCCGCCGGACGCGACGTGCAGCTGCAGCCGCACCAGGTCGGTCCCGGTGGTGATCTCGGTGATCGGGTGTTCCACCTGCAGCCGGGTGTTGACCTCCAGGAACGCGAACAGCCGCTCGCCAGGGTGGTACAGGAATTCGACGGTGCACGCGCCGCGGTAGCCGACCGCGACCGCGAGCCGTTCGGCCGACGCCTTGACCTCGGCCGTCTGCTCCGGCGCCAGCACCGGCGACGCGGACTCCTCGATGATCTTCTGGTTGCGCCGCTGCACCGAACAGTCGCGGACCCCGAGCGCCCACGCGGTCTCACCGTCGGAGATCACCTGCACCTCGACGTGCCGCGCGCCGGTGACCAGCCGCTCCAGGAACACGATGCCGCTGCCGAACGCGCGCAACGCTTCCTGGCTGGTGCGCTCGTACGCCTCGGTGAGCTCGTCCCCCGAAGCGACCTTGCGGATCCCCCGCCCGCCGCCGCCCGCGGTGGCCTTGAGCATCAGCGGGTAACCGATCCGGTCACCCGCGGCGAGCACGTCCTCCAGGGTCGCGACCTCGCCGCCGCTCCACGGCGCGACCGGTACGCCGACCTCCTCGGCGATCAGCTTCGCGCCGATCTTGTCGCCGAGCTTGCGCATCGCGTCCGCGCTCGGGCCGACGAACGTGATGCCGATCTTCGCGCACAGCTCGGCGAACGCCGGGTCCTCGGCGACGAAGCCCCAGCCGACCCATGCCGCGTCGGCGCCCGTGTCGACCAGCGCCTTCTCCAGCTTGGCGAGGTCGAGATACGGCCGGGCGGCGGCCGGGCCGAGCGAGTACGCGACGTCGGCCTCGCGGACGAACGTGGCGCTCGCGTCCGCGTCGGTGTAGAGCGCGACCGTCTCGATCTGTTCCCCGGTCTCCGCGGAGAGGTCCCGGACAGCGTGGATCAGCCGCATGGCAGCTTCCCCACGGTTGACGATGGCGACACGACTGAACACGGACAGAGCCTCCCGAACCCGAACGACACCCACGCACAGCAGGCGACGCCCGGCTCGCCGGAACGTCGCCTGTCCTCGTCTACACCCTGCTCCCTTACCGGCGGGTACACCAATGTCAGGCATGACGCATGCCGGACCTGCCGGATTGTAGGAACCCGCCAAAAACCGCTCGGATCACGACGGCAAGGCGGGTTTTCTCGCGAGGTATGCCACAAATCACGCCGGGGTAGTCCGACGTGGGCAAGTGTTACCGGGAGTTCGGCGCCGAGTCATGTTCCCGTCGGGCCGCGTACCGGTTCCGCCCCTCGCGAGGGGGTGACCCTTGACACTCCCGCGGGGTCGTCCTACCGTCGCGGGTAATCGATTTCTCGACGCGGGGCGGGGCCGAGAGGGCGGGCATGGGCGACGGCGGCGTCGCGCTGGTCGAGCTGGCCGGTGCCGGCAAGAGCTACGGCGGGGTGCGGGCGCTGCGCGCGGTGGACCTCACCGTGCGGGCGGGCGAGGTGCACGCGCTGCTCGGCGAGAACGGGGCGGGCAAGTCGACGCTGCTGAAGATCCTGTCGGGGGAGGTCACGGCGGGGGAGGGGGCGATCCGGATCGGCGGGGAGGCGGTCCGGATCGCCCACCCGGCCGACGCGCGCCGGGCCGGGATCGCGATGATCCATCAGGAACTCGACCTCGTGCCTGCGCTTTCGGTGGCGGAGAACGTCTTCCTCGGCCGGGAACCGCACACTCGCGCCGGCACGGTCGACCGGCGGCGGATGCTCGCGCAGACCCGGGAGGTGCTCGAGCGGTCCGGAGTGGACCTCGACCCGCGCACGCCGGTCGAGCGGTTGCGGACGGGGGAACAGCAGCTCGTCACGATTGCGAAGGCGTTGTCGCTGCACGCGCGCATCCTGCTGATGGACGAGCCGACGTCGGCGCTGTCGCCGCGGGAGGTGGAGCGGCTGTTCACGGTCATCGACCAGCTGCGTGCCGACGGGGTCGCGATTGTCTATGTGTCGCACCGGATGGACGAGATCGGCCGGGTCGCGGACCGGGCGACGGTGCTGCGGAACGGGGAGGTCGTCGCGGAGTTCAGTGCGGCGGAGCTGACCGCCGCGCGGGCTGCCGAGGCGATGGTCGGCCGTCCGGTGCATCTGATGTTCCGCGCTGCTTCCGGGGCGGACGGCGATGAGGTGCTGCGGGTTTCGGACCTGGTGGTGCGCCCGCGGACCGGGCGACGGGAGCCGGACGGGATCAGTCTCACCGTGCGGGCGGGGGAGATCGTCGGGGTCGCCGGGTTGCTCGGTGCCGGGCGGACGGAGTTGCTGGAGACCCTGTACGGCGCTTCTGGCAGCAAGGTGATCGGCGGGCGGATTTTCTTCCGGGGCAAGGAGTTCCGGCCCCGTTCGCCGCGGTCGTCGCTGCGCGCGGGGATGGCGTTCGTGCCCGAGGACCGGCGGATCGCGGGCCTTGCGCTGGACCATTCGGTGGTCGCGAACACCGTACTCTCCATTGTGGACAGACTGGCGCGGTTCGGCCTGGTCCCCGGACGGCGCGAGCGTGCCGTGGCCGAAGGCGAGACCAGGCGGCTGGGCGTGAAGCACAGCTCGCTGACCGATCCGGTGGGGGCGTTGTCCGGGGGTAACCAGCAGAAGGTCGTGCTGGGGCGGGCGTTGCTCACCGAACCCGCGTTGCTGCTGCTCGACGAGCCGACGCGGGGCGTGGACGTGGGTGCGAAGGCAGAGATCTACCGGCTGCTGGGCGAGGCCGCGCGGGCCGGGGTCGGGGTGCTGCTGGCGTCGTCGGAACCGGCGGAGCTGGTGGGGGTGTGCGACCGCGTGGTCGTGGTGCGGGGCGGGCGCAGCGTGCACGAGCTGGACACGGCCAGCGCGGGTGAGGCGGAGCTGCTCGCCGCGTCGATGGGAGACGTGCGGTGAAGCGGCTGGGGGTGCTGTTCCGGTTCCAGAGTGTGTTCGGGCTGGTGCTCGTCTTCGCCGCGGCGATCGTCTTTTCCCCGCACCGCAACGGGAACCTGGTGTTCCTCGACAGCGGCAACCTGTTCAACGTCGTCCGCGCGATCTCCGAGATCGGCATCATCGCGGTGGGGATGACGCTGGTGATCCTCGTCGGCGGGATCGACCTGTCGGTGGGGTCGGTGGTGGGGCTGGCCAGTGTCGGCGTGGCGACACTGCTGACCACCGATGGCTGGGGGCTCGTGCCCGGTGTGCTGGTGATCCTCGCGCTCGGCTTCGGATTCGGGCTGCTGCAAGGGATCGCGAGCGCGCGGTTCCGGATCCAGTCGTTCATCGTCACGCTCGCGGGCATGCAGGTCGCGCGCGGGATCGCGCGGATGTGGTCGGGCGGCGAAGGGGTGTCCATCACCTACGGCGACGGCCCCGGCCAGGCGCCGGTGCCGTTTTCGCTGCTGGGCGAACGTACTTTCGGCGGGGTCGTGCCGATTCCGGCGCTGATCTTCGTGGTGGTCGCCGCGCTGGCCGTGCTGCTCCTGCGGACGAGCGCGTTCTCGCGGCACGTGTACGCGATCGGCGGCAACGAGAAGGCCGCGGTGCTGTCCGGGGTTCCGGTGATCCGGGTCAAGGTGCTGGTGTTCGGGGTGTGCGGGCTGCTCGCCGCGCTGGCCGGGATCGTGCACGCGGGACAGCTCAACTTCGGCGGGCCCAACGACGGTACCGGCTACGAGCTCAACGCCATCGCGGCCGTCGTGATCGGCGGGACCAGCCTGTCCGGCGGGCGCGGGTCGGTGTTCGGCACCGTCGCCGGCGCGCTGCTCGTCGGGGTGCTCGACAACATCCTCCAGCTCAACGACATCGATTCGAACGTGCAGCTGATCGTGGTCGGCGTGGTGATCGTGCTGGCCGCAGGCCTGCAGCGGCTGCGTCCGGCGACGGTTTAGCGCACGATCCGGGAAAGGGGAACGGATGTCCGGCATCATCCGCAGCGGGGCGGTGCTGGCGGGGCTGGCCCTCGTCTCGGCCGCCGCCTGCGGCACCACTCACGAGAACGCACCAGGGGCGTCCGGGACCGCTCCGGCCGCCAAGACCTGTCACGGACCCGACGGCAAGTACCGGATCGGGATGAGCCAGGCGAATCTCGCCGAGCCGTACCGCGAGCGGATGGACGACGACATCCGCAAGGCTGCTGCCGGTGTACCGCAATTCAGCATTAGCTATTCCGATGCCGCGCAGGACAATGCGAAACAGGTCGAGCAGGTCAACACTTTCCTCACGCAGGGGATCGATTTGCTGATCATCAGCCCGAACGAGGCGACGCCGCTCACCGGGGTGGTGAAGAAGGCTTACGACAAAGGCATTCCGGTGCTGGTGCTGGACCGGAAAGTGGACGGGGACGCTTATACGTCGTTCATCGGCGCGGACAACGTCGACATCGGGCGGCAGGCGGGCCGGTTCGTCGCCGAGAAAGTGTTACCGCAGGGTGGGAAAATCGTGGAGTTGAAGGGACTTGCCGGATCCACTCCGGCGAAAGAGCGCGCCGACGGGTTCACCGAAGGAATCGCGGGGCGCGGGATCACGATCCTGGCCACCGCGGACGCGGACTGGTTGCGGGACAAGGGACAACAGCAGGCGGACGCGTTGCTGAAAGCGCATCCGGACGCGCAGGCGATCTTCTCCGAGAACGACCCGATGGCCGAGGGCGCGCGAATTGCCGCGCAGAACGCGGGTCGCGCCGACCTGCCGATCGTCGGCATCGACGGCCTGCCGGTGCCCGAAGGAGGTCTCAAGGCGGTCGAGGCGGGACGGTTGTCGGCCACGTTCATCTACCCCACCGGCGGGGCGGAAGCCGTTGCCGCGGCGAAGAAACTGCTCATCGACTGCCAGCCGGTGGCCAAGACCCAGACCCTGTCCACCCGCCTGGTCACGCGTGACAACGCGGCTCAGGTGTACGCCGAGCTGAACCGGAGCTGACCCCCATGGCGCGAATCGGTGTCCTTGCCGTCTCCGACGGACGCGACCACGTGCACCAGCGGAACACCGGCTTCATCCGGTCCAAAATGGACGCTTTCACCGCCGCACTGACGGCAGCGGGCCACGACGTCGTCAGCGGCGGGCTGGTCGCCACGAACACCACGGCAACGGCGGCCGCGCGCTCGGTGGCGGCCGGGTCGGTGGATGTGACGGTGCTGTACTACGCGGTGTGGGCGTTTCCGCACTTCACGATGCTGGCCGCGGACGCGACCCCGGGTCCGCTGCTGCTCGTGGCGAGCACCGACCCGACCGAGCCGGGCCTGGTCGGCATGCTGGCCGCCGGGGGAGCGCTGGACCAGATCGGGCGTACGCACACGCGGTTGTGGGGCGCGCCGGACGACGCGGAGCTGATCGCGTCGGTGAGCGCACACGCGAGCGCCGCGGCTGCCGTCGGGTCGCTGCGCGGTTCGACGTTCGGCCGCTTCGGCGGGCGCCCGATGGGGATGAACACGGCGGTGGCGAACACAGATCAGTGGATGCGGCAGTTCGGGGTGGACGTCGAGGAAATCGACCAGTACGAGCTGGTACGACGGGCTTCGGAGGCCTCGGCGTCGTCGGAGGCGGAGAAGGGGCGCGAGTGGCTGGAACGGAACGCCACCGTGCACTACGACGGCGACCGCCTCACGCCCGAACTGCTGGAGCGGCAGCTGCGGCTGTACCTGGCGGTGCGCGACGTGGTGGCCGAACGGCACCTCGACTTCTCCGGCATCAAGGCGCAACCGGAGCTGACCGAGCACTTCGCGACCGCGGACGTGGCCGAGGCGCTGCTCAACGACCCGTACGACTGGAACGGGCCCAAGGCCGTGCACGTCACCGCGACGGAGGCGGACATGGACGGCGCGCTCACGATGCAGCTGCTGCACCGGATCACGGGTACGCCGGTGCTGTTCGCGGACGTCCGCCACCACCATCCGGACCGCGACGTCTGGGACCTCTGCAACTCCGGCCAGCACGCGACGTGGTTCGCCGCCCGCAGCGACGATCCGGCGGAGAACCTGGCCAACGTGCACCTGTACCCGGAGGTGTTCTTCTTCCCGGCCGGTGGTGCGTCGGTGCAGCACATCGCGGCCCCGGGGCAGATGACGCTGGCCCGGCTGAGCCGCCTGGCGGGGGAGTACCGGCTGCAGCTGGTGCTGGCGGACTTCGAGACGTACGACGAGGTGACTACGCAGGAGCTGGTGGCCCGGTCCACGCCGGAGTGGCCGCATGCGTTCGCCCGCCTGGATTGTGCGGCGGAGGTGTTTTTGTCCCGTTTCGGTGCGAACCATGTGCATGCGGTACCGGGGGATCGACGACGGGAGGTACGCGCGGCGGCGGGGTTGATGGGGGTCCGGGTGGAGGAGTGGAGCCGGTGACCTCGTGAGCTTGCGGTGAAGGGCCGGGGTTTGGGGTCCGGCTTCGGGGCGACCTTCGGGCTTGTCGCGGGTATGATGCCCGGTTTGCCTGATCTGACCGGCGCCCTTGGCTGAGATCCGCCAGGGCGGCGGCGTTTCGGCGGATACGCGGGTGGTGTCCGGGGCGTGGGTGGTGACACGTCGCCGGATGCGCAGACGGTGGTGACGTTCCGGCGGAGCGCGCGCCCGAGCGGGGTGGTCCAGCGGAGACGAGGGCAATCGCGGTGGCCACCGGTGGACGCGCAGGCAGTGGTGATGTTCCGCGGGATGAGCTGCCATCGTCGTGATGTTCCCGTGGACGGGAGCGGGCCTTGGTGGCGGCGGGTTGGAAAGTTGCGCCCGGGAGGCAGCGCCCCGGGTGTTTCGCCCGGGAGGTGACGCCGCGGACGTTGTGCCCGGGGAGGTGGCGCCGGAAAGTCGCGCCCGGGAGGCAGCGCCCCGGGTGTTTCGCCCGGGAGGTGGCGCCGGAAGTTGTGCCCGGGCGGCAGCGCCCCGGATGTTTCGCCAGGGAGGTGGCGTCGGACGTTGCGCTCTGGAGGCGGCGCCGCGGACGTCGCGCCCGGGAGGCATCACCCCGGAGGCGGCAGGCCACCCCGGTATCACCCCGCCCGGTGAGCAATCAACCCCCGTGACCCCCGCCGCACCGAGCTGCCCCGGCTTCAACCGGATTCCGGCACCCCGTCAAGCCGATATTCCGCCCCCGCACGGCCCCCGTCCGTCCCCTGCCGGACCGTTCACCCCCGGCTCGGCCCGGTGGTGGTTTCCCCAGGTCCCGTCACCCCGGCACGGTTTCGCCCGCGACTCGGTCGGGGCACCTCCCGCTGCCCGTTCGTGCTCATTCTGTTGCCCGGGAGTAAGCAAGTGAGACATAAATCTCCACCATTGGGGTGAAGATTGGCCAGCCGGGCAGCTTACTCTCTTACGGCGCGTTACTCATGGAGAACCATTCACTACGGTCCGGACGTGTTCGAGACCGGGTAACACGAAGGAGGTGCCGCCGTGGGTGCCGAGCCTCAGGTCGTCCGCGCGACGATCATCTTCGGGCTGCGCACGTTCGGGTCCGTCCCGCTGCCGGTGCGTGCCGACCTCGAGTACGACCCCTCGGATCCGTTCGCGGTGTCCGTCGGGTACCACGCCGGGGGCGGGGTCGTGCGCTGGCTGTTCGGGCGCGATCTGCTCGCCGACGGGCTGCTCGCCCCTTCCGGGGACGGCGACGTCCGGGTGCGGCCCGCCGCTGACGACAGCCGGATCGTCGTCGAGCTGAATGCGCCCGACGGGTCCGCCGTGCTGGAGGCCGCCGCGAGCGAGCTCGCCGACTTCCTCGACCGGACCTACGACGAGGTGCCTGCCGGCGACGAGGGCAGCTGGTTCGACTTCGACGACGAGCTGGCCAAACTCGCCCTCCGCGACTGACCCTCCACAGTGGACGGCACTGGCGCAGTGCGTGCCTTCGGCGGGTTGGCCCCAGCGGTCGGCGCAGGCAGGTCTGCGGAACATGCGCACTGATGAACCTCACCGTCCGGCAGGCGGACAGCATCGCCCCGGCCGGTGATCTCGACGCGGCCACCGCGCCCGTCCTCCGCGAACTCGTCGAAACCCTCGCCGGACCGTGGTCATCGACGCCAGTAGGCCCGGGCAGGCCGAAACCATTACGGTCGAAACCCGCGGACCAAGCTCGCCAACGACGCTGCCACGACAACGCGATCACCGCGCTGGAAGGCCGCCTCCAGCGGCTGGGCCTCGACTACGCGGACCTCTCCCTCATCCACCGGCCGTTGCCGCACCAGGACCCGCGGAACACAGCATCGTCACCGAGGCGTGGAGCCCGCTCGCGAAGGGCGAGGTCCTCGACGATCCGCTGCTCACCGGGCTGGCGGAGCAATACGGCAAGACCCGCGCAGGTCGTGCTCCGGTGGCATCTGCAGCTCGGCAACGTCGTCTTCGCGAAATCCGTTACCCCCCAGCGCATCCGCGAGAAGCGGCCGCGGGTACCTGGAGGCGGGCCGCGATCCGTACGTGAACCCGCCGATCGAGGACCGTCGTGAACCGGAGTGCGCGGTCGCACGTGTGTCCCGTGGAAGGGAGACAGCGTGCGACCGTTCTGGTTCGTGGTACCCGGCGATATCGCCGACCCGCGCCTGCCCAGCGGCGGCAACACCTACGACCGCCGGATGGCCGGGTACCTGCCCGCGCGGGAGGTGGCCGTCGCCGGGAGCTGGCCTGACCCCGATCCCGGCGCGAAACGCAGGCTCGGCGAGGCTCTCGCCGCCGTCCCCGACGGGTCCCTGGCGCTGCTCGACGGTCTCGTCGCCTGCGGCGTTCCCGACGTCCTCGCGCCGCATGCCCAGCGGCTCCGGCTCGTGGTCCTCGTGCATCTGCCGCTCGCCGACGACGCCCCGCATCGCGCTGCCGACCTGGACGCCCGCGAACGCGAGACCCTCAAGCTGGCCGACCGGATCGTGGTCACCAGCCCGGCCGCCGCGCGTGGGCTGATCGCCCGGCACGGTCTCGATTCCGTCCACGTCGCTCCGCCCGGCACCGATCCCGCGCCCGAAGCCGCGGGTACCGACGGGGTGTCGCAGCTGCTCTGCGTCGCCTCGGTGACCCCGCGCAAGGGACAGGACATTCTCGTGGCCGCACTGTCCCAAGTGGACGGTCTGCGGGCCGAATTCGTCGGCCCCATCCGGGATCGGGCCTACGCAACCAGCCTCCGGACGGACCTCACCGGCCCGCTTTCCGGCGCCGATCTCGACGCGGCCTACCATCGCGCCGACCTCCTGGTCCTGCCCTCCCACGCGGAAACCTACGGAATGGTCATCACCGAGGCGCTGGCCCGCGGAATTCCCGTGGTGGCCTCGGCCGTCGGCGGAGTTCCGGACGCACTGGGCGGCAACGGCGGGATGCTCGTTCCACCTGGCAACGTGTCCGCGCTGGCGGAAGCCCTCCGGAAATGGCGAGACGACGAAGACCTGCGCCACCAGCTGCGAACGGCAGCCGCCGGACGAACGCTGGAGGACTGGCCGGCCGCGGCGGCCCGGCTGGGCGGAATCCTTGCCGGACAGGCGGTCCGATGATGCGATGGCTGCGTCTGCTGGCAGGGGCCGCGCTGGTCGCCGCGTTGTTCTGGCGGTTCGGCACCGGCGCTTTCCTCGACGGCCTGCGCTCGCTGGGTCCGGGTCC
This sequence comes from Amycolatopsis jejuensis, assembly GCF_000717335.1. GTDB lineage: Bacteria > Actinomycetota > Actinomycetes > Mycobacteriales > Pseudonocardiaceae > Amycolatopsis > Amycolatopsis jejuensis. The sequence continues at coordinate 314,149 of NZ_JNYZ01000007.1, read as the reverse complement.
GATCGCCGCGGCATTGGGTCTCGGAGCGGTGACCACCGTCGCGAGTGCCGCGAGGTGGCGGCTGGTCGCGGCGCGGCTCGGGTTGCGGCTGCCGTTCGGTGAAGCCGTCGGCGACTACTACGGCGCGCAATTCCTCAACGGCGTCCTGCCTGCCGGAGTGCTCGGCGACGTCAACCGTGCGGTTCAGCACGGACGGCGCACGGGTGATGTCGGACGCGGCGTGCGGGCAGTCGTGCTCGAACGCGCGGCCGGGCAAGCCGTCGTGGTCGTGGCGGGGCTCGCGGTGCTCGCCTTCCGGCCGCAGCTGCTGCCGCGGCAAATGCTGATCTGTCTCGCGATCGTGGCCGTAGTGCTGGTCGCGTTCGGGTGGTGGGCGCGCCGCCGGGGCTGGGCGGTGGACGTCCGGACCGGTCTGCTCGCCGTCTGGCCCGGCGTCACCGGATGGTCCGTCGTCGCGGTCGCCGGGCATCTCACGCTGTTCGTGATCGCCGCCCGCGCGGCCGGTGCCACCGCCCCGCTGACCGTGCTCCTGCCGCTGCTCGTGCTGGCGTTGCTGGCGATGGGGCTGCCGTTGAACGTCGCCGGTTTCGGACCGCGTGAGGGTGCCGCGGCGGTGTCTTTCGCGGCTGCCGGGCTGGGTGCGCAGCTGGGCGTGACGGTCGCGGTCGGGTACGGCGTGCTCGGTCTCGTGTCGACGTTGCCCGGCGGAGTGGTCCTCGTGGTCCGCCGGATCATCCCGCGCGTCCGGCCGGTAGGGTCCGCGCCGTGGTGGAGGCGGCTTTTCGCGCGGCACGGCGACGATGGTCCGCGGCCCTCGTGCTCCTGCCGGTCCTGTTCGCGACGGCATGCGCGGCCTCGGACGCGGCGGTCGTCCGGGCCGGTGACGTCGTGGCGACCGCGGCCGGTTCCGTCCGGGGTACCGGCGCCCCTGATCACCGGCTCTTCCAGGGCATTCCGTACGCGGCTGCGCCGGTCGGCGAGCGGCGCTGGCAGCCGCCCGCCCCGGTACCGCCGTGGCCGGGGGAGCGCGACGCCACCCGGCCAGGACCCCGTTGTCCCCAGTCCGGAGCCGTGACCAGCGAGGACTGCCTGTACCTGAACGTGTGGACCCCGCCGGCCGGTGCGACCGGGCGGCCGGTGCTGGTGTGGCTGCACGGCGGCGCGTTCGTGACCGGCGGCGGGGACCGCTACGGCGCGCGGCGGCTGGTCGGCCGCGGTGACGAGGTCGTCGTCACGCTCAACTACCGGCTCGGCGCGCTCGGCTTCCTGGCCGACCCGGCGCTCGGCAAGGAACCCGGCAACTACGGTTTCCTCGACCAGCAGCAGGCCCTGCTCTGGGTCCGCGACAACATCGCAGCCTTCGGCGGCGATCCGAAGCAAGTCACCATCGCCGGGGAGTCCGCGGGTGGGATGTCGGTGTGCGACCACCTCGTCGCGCCCGGCTCACGGGGGCTGTTCCGGGCCGCGATTGTCCAAAGTGGACCTTGTCAGGCCCAGACGACGCTCGCGGACGCCCAGCGCAAGAGTGTCACGTACGCGGCTGCCCGAGGCTGCACCGATCGCGCGACCGCTGCGGCATGCCTGCGCGCGCTGCCGGTCGCGAAGCTGCTCGAAGCGCCGACGTACGTTTCGCTCGCCAGGATCGAAATGCCCGGTCCGGTCACCGGTGGCTCGGTGCTGCCGAAAGGCGGGCCGACCGCTCCGGTTCCGGTGCTGATCGGTACCACCCATGACGAGTTCACCTACTTCCTCGCGCAGCAGACCGCGACCGGACAGGAAATCACGCGGCACGGCTACCCCGCAGCGCTCGGCCGCGTGTTCCCGAACGCCACCGCAGTCGCTCGCGAATACCCGGTGGATGCGTTCAGCGGCAACGCTTCCCTCGCGTACGCCGCGGCAGTCACGGACTCGTCGTTCTCCTGCCCGGCCGCCCGGATGGCCGCCTCCCTGCCGTCGGCCTCGACCTACGAATTCGCCGACCCCACCGCGGTCACCTGGCCCGCGCCGTTCCCCCTCGGCGCAACCCACACCGCCGAGCTGCCGTACCTCTTCGACTTCGACGGCAAGCCCGCGTCGTTCACCGAGAAGCAGCAACGCCTCGCGGACCGGATGGTGGACGATTGGACGTCGTTCGTCCGTGGCCGGCCCGCGGCCTCCGCCACCGCCTACCGCCCGGACGGCGCGCACCCGCTGACCGGGTTCACCCAAGACCACCACTGCGGATTCTGGAGCTGAATGGTGTCCCCGGAAGACCTCGACGAAGCCCTGACCAGCGTCGTCACCGCGCTGGAACCGGTCACCGAGAGTGACTGGACCCGCCGCGCCGGGGACCTCGACTGGGACTGCCGCCAGACCGCGGAGCACCTCGGTGACGTGCTCCTTTCGTACGCGGCGCAGGTGGTCGCCCGCCCGGCCGACCACTACGTCCGGTTCCTCGCCAAGACCGACGACGACGCGACCCCGGCCGAGCTGCTCGAATTCATCGTGACCGGCGCGCGGCTGCTGGCTTCGGCCGTCCGGGCCAGCGACCCCGGCGAACGGGCGTATCACCCCCACCGGCCAGTCGGATCCGGCCGGATTCGTGGCCATGGGCTGCGCGGAACTCCTGCTCCATGGCGATGATCTCGCCCAGGGCCTCGGTGCCGTCCTCGACCCGCCCCGCGACGTGTGTACCCGCGTCGCCGCGCGGCTGTTCCCCGAGCAGGAACCCGTTCCCGGCGCGTGGGATTTCCTGCGCTGGTGCGCGGGCCGGATCGAGCTGCCGGGACGTCCGCGCCGGACCGGCTGGAAGTGGCGCGGGAGCCCGCCGGAGGACGGCGCCCGTCCCGCGGAGTGAACACGGCTGCCCACGGAACGGTCACATCCGGTAGTCTCGACACCCAGGTCGAGAGGCGCTGCAACGGACCGGTGGTCCGCCACGCTCGGCCGGCACCACCATCCCAAGGGCGCCTCCGTGGACTTATGCGGAGGTGGCGATGACCCAGAACCTGCGGAACCTGCTCGACCAGCGCGTCGTCGTGCTCGACGGGGCCTGGGGCACGATGCTGCAGGGCGCCGGTCTCACCCCGGACGACTACCGGGCGGACTGGCTCGACGGGCACGCGAAGGACGTCACCGGCGATCCCGACCTGCTGAACCTCACCCGGCCCGACGTCATCCTCGACGTCCATCGCCAGTACCTCGCCGCGGGCGCGGACATCACCACCACCAACACGTTCACCGCCACCAGCATCGGCCAGGCCGACTACGGCCTGCAGGACCACGTCCGCGAGATGAACCTGCGGGCCGCCGAGCTGGCGCGCCAGGCCGCGGACGAGTTCGAGAACCGGTTCGTGGCCGGGTCGATCGGGCCGCTCAACGTCACGCTGTCGCTGTCGCCGCGCGTCGAAGACCCGTCGTACCGCGCGGTCACGTACGAGGACGTCAAGGCCTCCTACGCCGAGCAGATCAAGGCGCTCGCCGACGGCGGGGTCGACCTGCTGCTGGTCGAGACGATCTTCGACACGCTCAACTGCAAGGCCGCCATTACTGCCGCGCGCGAGGTCGCGCCGCATCTGCCGCTGTGGATTTCGGTGACCATCGTCGACCTGTCCGGCCGCACGCTGTCCGGCCAGACCGTCGAGGCGTTCTGGAGTTCCGTCGCGCACGCGGAACCGCTGGTCGTCGGCGTCAACTGCTCGCTCGGCGCCGAGGAGATGCGCCCGCACGTCGAGGAGCTCTCCAAGCTGGCCGGCACGTACACCGCGTCGTACCCGAACGCGGGCCTGCCCAACGCGTTCGGCGGCTACGACCAGACGCCCGAGGAAACCGGCGGCATGCTCGGCGAGTTCGCCGGGTCCGGGCTGGTCAACATCGTCGGCGGCTGTTGCGGCACCACACCCGCGCACATCGCGAAGATCGCCGCGGCGGTCAAGGATCTGCCGCCGCGGCGGGTGCCTTCGCACACCCAGAGCACGCGCTTCTCCGGCCTGGAGCCGTTCACGATCGGCGCCGACACCGGGTTCGTGATGATCGGCGAGCGGACCAACGTCACCGGGTCGGCCAAGTTCCGTCGGCTCATCGAGGCGGGGGACCACCAGGCGGCCGTGGACGTCGCGCTGGAGCAGGTCCGCGGCGGCGCCAACCTGCTCGACGTCAACTTCGACGCCGATCTGCTCGAATCCGAGCAGGAGATGACCACCTTCCTCAACCTGATCGCCACCGAGCCCGAGGTCGCGCGCATCCCGGTGATGATCGACAGCTCGCGCTGGACCGTGCTGGAGGCCGGGCTGCGCTGCGTGCAGGGCAAGGGCGTGGTCAACTCGATCAGCCTCAAGGAGGGCGAAGGCCCGTTCCTGGAGCAGGCGCGGCGCATCCGCGACTACGGCGCGGGTGTCGTGGTGATGGCCTTCGACGAGAAGGGCCAGGCCGACACGGCTCAGCGCAAGGTCGAGATCTGCGCGCGGGCGTACGATTTGCTCACCCGCGAGGCCGGATTCCCGGGCGAGGACATCATTTTCGACCCCAACGTGCTCGCCGTCGCCACCGGCATCAGCGAGCACAACGGGTACGCGAGGGCGTTCATCGAGGCGCTGCCGCTGATCAAGGAGCGCTGCCCGGGCGCGCACACGTCCGGCGGTATCTCGAACCTGTCGTTCTCCTTCCGGGGCAACAACGTCGTGCGTGAGGCCATGCACTCGGCGTTCCTGTTCCACGCCGTGAAGGCCGGGCTCGACATGGGGATCGTCAACGCGGGTCAGCTCGCGGTGTACGAGGACATCCCGGCGGACCTGCTGGAACTGGTCGAGGACGTGCTCTTCGACCGCCGGGAGGACGCCACCGACCGGCTCGTGGAGTTCGCCGAGACGGTGAAGGGCAGCGGCACCAAGCGGGTCGTCGACCTGTCGTGGCGGGAAGCGCCGGTGGCGCAGCGGCTTTCGCACGCGCTGGTGCACGGGATCGTCGACTTCATCGAGGCGGACACCGAAGAGGCGCGGCTCGCCTTCGACCGGCCGCTGGAGGTGATCGAGGGTCCGCTGATGGACGGCATGAAGATCGTCGGCGACCTCTTCGGGTCCGGCAAGATGTTCCTGCCGCAGGTGGTCAAGAGCGCGCGCGTGATGAAGCGGTCGGTGGCCTACCTCGAGCCGTACATGGAGGCGGAGAAGGAAAAGCTCAAGGCCGAGGGGCGGTTCGACACGTCACGCGGGCAGGGCAAGGTCGTGCTCGCGACGGTCAAGGGCGACGTGCACGACATCGGCAAGAACATCGTCGGTGTGGTGCTGGGCTGCAACAACTACGAGGTGATCGACCTCGGCGTGATGGTGCCCGCGGCGCAGATCCTCGACACCGCGGTGGCCGAGCACGCCGACGTCGTCGGGCTGTCCGGGCTGATCACGCCGTCGCTGGACGAAATGGTGTCGGTGGCGCAGGAAATGCAGCGGCGCGGGCTGAAGCTGCCGCTGCTGATCGGCGGCGCGACCACGTCGAAGCAGCACACGGCCGTGAAGATCGCGCCGGTGTACGACCACACCACGGTGCACGTGCTCGACGCGTCGCGCGTGGTCGGCGTGGTCTCGGACCTGCTGGACGTCAACCGTGCCGACGCGCTCGATTCGCGCAACCGCGCCGAGCAGCAGCGGCTGCGTGAGCAACACGCAAACCGGCACGCGACGCCGATGCTCACGGTCGAACAGGCGCGGGCAAACGCCGAACGCGTGTCGTTCGACGAGATTCCGGTGCCGGAGTTCACCGGGGTACGCGTGGTGGAGCCGTCGATTGCCGAGCTGCGCGAGATGGTCGACTGGCAGTTCCTTTTCCTGGCTTGGGAATTGAAGGGCAAGTACCCGGCAATCCTCGACCAGCCGGTGGCGCGCGAGCTGTTCGACGACGCCAACGAGCTGCTCGACGAGATCATCGCGAACGGCGCGTTCACCGCGCGCGGCGCGTACGCGTTCTGGCCCGCGCACTCCGTAGGCGACGACATCCTGCTCGACGGCGAGTATTCGGACTGGAAGTTCCCGATGCTGCGCCAGCAGACACAGAAGCCCGAAGGCCGCGCGAACCGCTGCCTGGCCGACTATGTCGCTCCTTCCCGGGACCACCTGGGCGGCTTTGCCGTGGCGATCCACGGCGCGGCCGAGCTGGCCGCCCGCTACGAGGCCGAACACGACGACTACCGGGCGATCATGGTCAAGGCACTGGCCGACCGGCTGGCCGAGGCGTTCGCCGAGCACCTGCACCTGGAGGCCCGCCGCCGCTGGTTCGAGCCGGACGCGGAGCCGAAGCTGGAAGACCTGCACGCGGAACGCTTCCGCGGCATCCGCCCGGCGCTGGGGTACCCGGCAAGCCCGGACCACAGCGAGAAGAAGGACCTGTTCACGCTGCTGGGCGCGGAGGAAATCGGCATCGGCCTCACGGAGTCGTACGCGATGACCCCGGCGTCGGCGGTGAGCGGGTTGATCTTCGCGCACCCGGAGTCACGGTACTTCACGGTCGGCAGGCTGGGCCGCGACCAGGTCGAGGACTACGCCCGGCGGCGCGGTCTGGAACTGTCCGAAGTGGAGCGTTGGCTGCGGCCGAATCTGGCGTACTGACAGAACCCGCTCACCGCTCGCGGTTGCGGTGGGGGAAGGGCGTGCGCGCCTGGGCGATGGGATGTGTGCGGAAGGCCGATCAGATCCCTGAAACCATTGCCGGGTCGGCCGTCGTGGTTTCGCCGCGCGGGAGCCCGGATGTTGCCGCCATGCTCATGCGCCGTGCCGGAGTACCACCGGCCGATCTGCTCGCGTTGGCCGCTGGCAGTCTTCGGCTCGTGCGGTCACCGTGAGTACGGCTCAGCGGCTCGTGCCGACGTGCGGTGAGCCTGCTTCGCCGGTCTCCAGCATCTCCACCATCCAGTCGTTGTACTCCTCCTGCATGTCGGCGTCGGCGAGCTCGGCCACCTCCTCCTCGAGCTCGTCTGCCGACATCCCACCGGCGAAGCGGCGGGCCGGCAGGCCGTCGCGGTAGAGCACGATCGTCGGCAGCGCGCGCAGGCCGTGCCGCTCAGCGAGGTCACGCTGCTCCATCGCCTCCACCGTCCACACCGCGATCTCCGGTCGCCGCGCCGCGAACTTGTCCAGTTCCGGCTGGAATTCCCGGCAAGCCGGGCTCTCGGCGACCCGGAACACCAGGACGGTCAGCCCGTCGGCGAGAACGGTGTCGTGCTGGTCTGCAGACAGTGCCTTCATCATGCGGCTCACGGTAATACCCGGCACTCCGCTCCCGGCCGTGCTGCGCGGACATGATGCCCGTCGAGTACCGGGATTCCTGCCCTTCCGGACCAGCTGCCGATGACCACAGGTGGAATGACTTTGTACCAAGCATGCAATGGAGTTAATCGGCAAACGTCACTAGCGTCGAAACCGGGCACACAAACCACTTCCGGGAGGCGCGGAAATGACACGAGCAGTCGTGATCGGTGGCGGGATCGTCGGCTTGACGGCGGGCCTGGCGTTACGGCAGGCGGGGGCCGAGGTGATCGTCTGCGAGCAAGCGGACGAGATCCGGGCGGCCGGGGCATCGCTCGGCGTGTGGAGCAACGCGCTGGCGGTTTTCGCCACGCTGGGCTTGCACGACCGGGTACAGGACATCGGCAAGCCCAGTGAAATGTACTTCCACGACAACCACGGCAAGATCATCCGGCCCGACGGGTTTCCCGCCGGGGTCGGGGACTACCTGCTGGTGCACCGGGCGAAGCTGAACAAGCTGGTCGCGGACGCGATCGGGGCGGAGAACATCCGGCTCGGCGCCCGGTTCGGCCGGTACGAGGAACACGACGGCGGGGTCACGGCGCAGTTTGCCGACGGCACCGAGATCGAGGCGGACCTGCTCATCGGCGCGGACGGCGCGTATTCGGTGGTCCGGGAGCAGCTGGTGCCCGGCGCGGCGGCGCGCGAGCACGTCGGGCACCACGCGTGGCGGGCGGTGCTGCCGCCGGAGGTGGCGACCGCGCCCGGTGACGTAATGGTGGTGGGGCGCAACGATTCCCGCGGCGGGTACGCGCGTACGTACGACGGCGGCGTGTTCTGGCTGCTTTCGCAGTTCAATGCACCAGAGCTCACCGGGACGAAAAAGGAACAGTGCCTTCTTCGTGCCCGTGACCTCAATGACGGCAATTGGAATCCGCTTCTCGAGGAATTGATCGAGGCGACGCCCGAGGAAGCGATCCTGCACAACCAGATCATGGTCGTGCCGCCGTTGCCGCGCTGGACCTCTCGGCGGGTTGCGCTGGCAGGGGATTCGGCACATGCGATGTCCCCGCACATCACCGCGGGGGCTTCCCTCGGCGTCGAGGATGCCGCATTGCTGGCCCGCTACTTCGCGGACGATCCCGAGCACGCGCTGGCCCGGTACGAGGCGGACCGGATTCCGCATTACGAGCACGTGGCGACCTTGTCGGGGGCAGTGGAGAAATCCGCGTCCCCGGCAGAATTCGCGCAGAACTACGCCGCTTTCAGCCACTGGATGACCAGCCAGCAGCCCGTCGCGGGCCGCGAGCTGGTTTCGGCGCGGTGACGGCATGGAAACCGTGATCGAGAACAGCGCGCCGGACCGGGGACTGTCCGCCGCGCAGGTGCGCGAGAGAATCGAAGCCGGGCAGGTCAACGACATTCCGGTGCGCACGAGCCGCACCGTCACGCAGATCATCGTCGGCAACGCCTTCACCCGGATCAACCTGATCTACGGCATCCTGTTTCTCATCGTCGCCTCCACCGGGTACCTCGCCGACGGCATTTTCGCCATCCTGATCGTGGCGAACACCGCGATCGGCATGGTGCAGGAGGTCCGCGCGAAACGGATGCTCGACAAACTCGCGGTGCTCGGCGAGGTCCGCCCGGTCGTGCGCCGCGACGGCGCGCCGGTGGACGTCGCGCGCAACGAGGTCGTGCTGGACGACGTGGTGGAGTTCCGCCAGGGCGACCAGGTCGTGGTCGACGGCGTGGTGCTGGGCGGCACCGGGCTGGAGGTCGACGAATCGCTGCTCACCGGGGAGTCCGATCCGGTGGTCAAACAGCCCGGCGACGAGGTGCGGTCGGGCAGTTTCGTGGTGGCGGGCAGCGGAACGTACCGCGCCACCAAGGTCGGCAAGGACGCCTACGCGGCGCGGCTCGCCGAGGAAGCCGGCCGGTTCACGCTCACGAAATCGGGGCTGCGCAGGGACATCGACCGGGTGCTGACGTTCATCGTGTACCTGCTGGTCCCGGTCGGCGCGCTGACCATCTTCAACCAGCTGTTCGTGGTGCACGCGCCGCTGTCCGAGGCGTTGCGCGGGATGGTCGCCGCGCTGCAGCCGATGGTGCCCGAAGGGCTGGTCCTGGTGACCAGCATGGCATTCGCGGTCGGGGTGGTACGGCTCGGCAAGCGGCGGTGCCTGGTGCAGGAACTGCCCGCGGTGGAAGGTCTCGCGCGGGTGGACGTCGTGTGCACCGACAAGACCGGCACGCTCACCGAGGAAGGCATGCAGCTGGCCGAGGTCGTCGTGCTCGACGAGGGTGCCCCGGCCGCCGACGCGCTGGCCGCGCTCGCCCGCGTGGGCAGCAGCCCGAACGCCAGCGCACTGGCCATTGTGGACGCTTACCCCGCCGATCCCGGCTGGGTGGCGGATCATTCGGTGGCGTTCTCCTCCGCACGGCGGTGGAGCGGGGCCAGCTTCGGCCACAATGGACAGTGGGTGCTCGGGGCGCCGGACGTCCTGCTTCCGGCGGGCAGCGCGGAATCCGAGCAGGCTCATCGGATCGGTTCCACCGGCAGCCGGGTGCTGCTGCTCGCCAGGGCCGAGCTCGCCGGGGACACGGTCGGTGACGTCCGGCCGGTGGCGCTCGTGGTGCTGGACCACCGGATCCGGCCGGATGCCAAGGAAACCGTCGACTACTTCGCCGCCCAGAACGTGGACGTGAAGGTGGTTTCCGGGGACAACGCGGCGACCGTCGGCGCCGTGGCGGCCACTTTGGACATTCCGACCGCGCGGACCCCGCAGGACGCGCAGAATCTGCCGGGCACCCTGGAAGAGGCGACCGAGCGGTACGGCGTGTTCGGCCGGGTCACCCCGGAACGCAAACGGGAAATGGTACAGGCGATCCAATCGCGGGGGCACACGGTCGCGATGACCGGTGACGGCGTCAACGACGTCCTCGCGCTCAAGGACGCCGACATCGGCATCGCGATGGGCTCGGGCAGCCCGGCGGCGCGCTCGGTGTCGCAGTTCGTGTTGCTGGACAACAAGTTCTCCGCGCTGCCGCACGTGGTCGCCGAAGGACGGCGGGTGATCGGGAACATCGAGCGGCTCACCACGCTGTTCGTGGTCCGCACGGTGTACTCGGTGGTGCTGGCGCTGGCCATCGGGATCGCGCAGCTGCAGTACCCGTTCCTGCCGCGGCACGTCACGCTGATCGCCGTGTTCACGCTCGCGATTCCGTCGTTCGTCCTTTCCTTGACCCCCAACGACGAACGCGTGCGGCCCGGGTTCGTCAAACGGGCATTGTGGACCTCCACCCCGGCGGGAGTCCTCATCGGACTGGCCGCATTCGGGTCGTACGTCGCGGTGAAAGATGTTGCCACACCGGAACAAGCGGGTACCACCGCGCTGATCACGTTGATGCTGATGGCACTGTGGACGCTCACCACGATCGCCCGCCCGTTCCGCTGGTGGAAGATCCTGCTGATCGTGGGGATGGCGCTGTCGACCTTGCTGATCTTCCTGATCCCCGGCCCGCGGGACTTCTTCGAGCTCGACCCGAGCCGGCTCGGCCACACGACGCTCGGGCTCGGCATCGGTGCGGCCGGCATCGCGGCCATGGAGCTCGTCCGGTTCTGCCAGCGGAGGTGGGCGAAATGACGCGGCACCGGCTCGACCCGGTTCGCGCGGCGGTGGTGGACGTGTTCGACCAGGACACGCCACCGGTGCTCGAAATCGATCCCGGCGACACGGTCGTCGTCGACGCGCTCGATGCGCGGGGCTATCTCGCGCCGTTGGAGACGCCGGGGGAGGAGCAACCCCGGATGTTCCCGGCGGGGCGCGGGCACTGCCTGGCCGGTCCGATCGCGGTGCGCACGGCGGAACCGGGGACGGTGCTGGCCGTGCAGCTGAAGTCGATCCGGCCCGGCCGGTGGGGCTGGACGGTCGCGGCGGCCAAGGACACCAAGCTCAACCGGGACCTGAACGTGACCGGCGAGCCGCCCGCCTGGCTGCTGTGGGACATCGATCCGGACCGCGGCACGGCCACCGACCAGCTCGGGCACGAGGTCACGATCGCGCCGTTCCTCGGCGTGCTCGGCGTCGCCCCGGCCGAACCGGGCGAGCATCGGACGATGCCACCGAGCACGTCGTTCGGCGGCAACATCGACTGCCGAGACCTCGTCGCCGGTACGACGGTGTACCTGCCGGTGACGGTGCCCGGCGCGCTGCTGCACGTCGGCGACGGCCATGCGGCGCAAGGCGACGGCGAGGTGGCCGGTACCGCGGTGGAATGTCCGATGACCACCGAAATGACGGTCGATGTCCTGCCCGGTGCACCCGTGCCGGGTATCCACGCCGTCACGCCGGCTGCGCGGGTCACGTTCGGCTTCGACGAGGACCTCGCCGTCGCGACGACCACCGCGCTCGACGCGATGGTCCAGTGGATCCAGCATTCGCACGGCCTGTCCAAGACGGTTGCGCTCGCGCTGGCCGGCGCGGTCGTCGACCTGCATGTGACGCAAGTGGTGAACGAAACGTGGGGCGTGCACGCCACTCTCGGCCACGATGCGATCCGCCGACCTGCGGGCGCTGGTGGCTCCGGCTAGTTTCGGCGGGTGGCGAGATTCAATCTGGTCCGGTTCGGGCTGGTCGCGGGGCTGGTGGTGCTCGCGGGCGGGGCGGTGGTGCTGACCGCGGCGGGGTCGGCGTGGTGGTGGTTCCTCGCGGGACCACTGCTCGCGCCGGCCGCGACCGGGGTATACGACCTGGTGCAGCGGCGGCATTCGGTGCTGCGCAACTACCCGGTCCTCGGGCACGCGCGGTTCCTGCTCGAGCGCATCCGGCCGGAGATGCAGCAGTATTTCGTGGAGCGCAACTTCGACGGCCGCCCCTACGACCGTAACGTCCGGTCGATCGTCTACCAGCGGGCCAAGGGGACGGCCGCCGAGGAACCGTTCGGCACGGAACGGGACGTGTACGCCGACGGGTACGAATTCCTGGTCCCGTCGCTCGCGCCGGTGGCAGTGCCGGACTCGCCGCCGCGGGTGCGGGTCGGCGGGCCGGACTGTTCGAGGCCGTATGACATGGCATTGCTGAACGTGTCGGCGATGAGCTTCGGATCGTTGTCCGCCAACGCAATTCTCGCCCTGAACCGCGGCGCCGCACTCGGCGGTTTCGCCCACGACACCGGCGAGGGCGGGCTGTCGGAGTACCACCTGCGCGGCGGCGGCGACCTGATCTGGGAAATCGGCACGGGCTACTTCGGCTGCCGAACCCGCGACGGCGACTTTGACCCCGAAGAGTTCTCGCGGCAGGCCGCGCAGGACGCGGTGAAATGTGTGTCGCTGAAGCTGTCGCAGGGCGCGAAGCCGGGGATGGGCGGAGTGCTGCCGGGTAGCAAGGTCAACGCCGAGATCGCGCGGGTACGCGAGGTGCCGGTGGGGCAGACCGTGGTGTCGCCGCCGTATCACCGGGTGTTTTCGACGCCGCGCGAGCTGGTGCTGTTCGTGGCGCGGATGCGCGCGCTCGCCGGTGGAAAGCCGACCGGGATCAAGCTGTGCGTCGGGTCCCGTCGGCAGGTGCTGGCGGTGTGCAAGGCAATGCTGGCGGAGGGCGTGACGCCGGACTTCATCGTGGTCGACGGCTCGGAAGGCGGCACCGGGGCCGCACCGCTGGAGTTTGCCGACCACCTGGGTACGCCGCTCACCGAGGGCCTGCACATCGTCCACAATGCACTGGTGGGCACCGGCCTGCGCGACCGGATCCGCCTCGGCGCGAGCGGCAAGGTGGCCACCGGCGCAGACCTGGTGAAGCGCCTGATCCAGGGCGCGGACTACACGAACGCCGCCCGGGCGATGATGTTCGCGGTCGGCTGCATCCAGTCACAGCGGTGCCATACGAACAGGTGCCCAGTGGGCGTGGCGACGCAGGACCCGAGACGGGCCCGGGCGCTGGATGTCGGCGACAAGTCATTGCGGGTGCGGCGTTATCAGGAGGCCACGGTGGCGAGCGCGTTGCGGATCATGGCCGCGATGGGGGTGGACGACCCGTCGGGGCTGGCGCCGCACCAGCTGCGCCGCCGGGTGGACCCGCGGACGGTGCTGTCGTACGCGGAGTGGTTCGACTGGCTTGAGCCTGGCCAGCTGATTGCGGAACCACTGCCGGGTTGGGCGGAGGATTGGGCGGCGGCGGATGCGGATCGGTTTGCCGGGTGAGGGGTGTTCCGGTGCCGGGTTGGGAGAATGGTGTCCGGTTGGTGGGTTGAGGGTTGTTCCGGTGCCGGGCTGGGTGGCGGCGGAGGTGGATCGGTTTGCCGGCCTGGGCGCGGTCGCTCCTGCAGTTCAGGCCCGATCCGGATTCTGCCCGGGCGCGCGCGGCGTTTCGTTGCCGAGCCGGGTGGCGGCTGAGGCGGTCTGGTTCGCGGGATGGGGCGCGTTTCGCCGCTGAGCTCAGCGGGGTTGGGCGGCGCCAGATCCCGATCGTTTCACCGGCGGGCCCGGGCGCGGTTGGTCTTGCAGTTCGGGCCCGATCCGGACGGCCTCGGGCGCACCTGGCAGCTGGCCGGGGATCGACTGCGGGTTCCAGGACGATGGCCCGGGTGGTTCACCGGGTGGGCCCTGGCGGGCGGGCCGCCGATCCGGCACGATCGGCAATCGTGGCTGTTTCGGGAGACGACACCGGCGACCTCGAGGTCTCCGTGCGATGGCGTGGTCCGGCCGCGGTGGTGACCGTGGGCGGGGAGATCGATCTGGTCACTGCGCCCGAACTGGGCGAGGTCGTCGGCGGGGTGCTGGAACGTGAACCCGGCGTGCTGGTCGTCGACCTGCGCGGGGTCGATTTCCTGAGTTCGTCCGGGCTGCAGGTGCTCGCCGGGGCGCACCGCAGGCTCGACGAGGGCGCGCTGCGCGTCGTGAGTACGTCGGCGGTTACTTCGCGGCCGTTCACCAGCACCGGGCTCGACGAGTGGATCGGCCTGTTCACGTCGGTCGACCAGGCTTTGGCCGGGGTCGCCGGGTCGGGCGGCTGAGCGTGGACGTGCAGGCGGGCACCCGCGGTCTCAGCTGCCACGGCATCGTCGCGGAGCCGGGTGCGCTGCGCGCGTTGCGGCACCGGCTGCTGGCTTGGGCGCTGGCGTCCGGCATCCCCGAAGACCGGGCGCACGACATCGTGCTCGCCGGGTACGAGGCCCTCGCGAACGTGGCCGACCACGCGTACCCGGGCGAGGAGAGCGGGCTGGTCGACCTCGATGCGGTGTGCCATCCCGGCTCCGTGCAGGTCGTGATCACCGACCACGGCCGCTGGCACCCGCCGGACGGCGCCGACGACCCGGTGTCCTTGCGCGGCCGCGGTTTGCTGCTGCTGCAGGCGACGGCCGACGAGGCGGACGTGCGCACCGGCGTGGACGGCACGGTGGTCACGCTGGGCTGGCACCTGGAGCCGTGACGGTTCGGTTCTGGCTCGGCGCCGTGACGGCTCAGCTCACCGGCGCGGTTTCCCCGGCTGCGCGGTGGCGGAGGAGGTACCGCTGCAGTTTCCCGCTCGGGTTGCGCGGCAGGTCCTTGACGAACTCCACCCGCCGCGGGTACTTGTACGGCGCAGCAAGGTTTTTCGCGAAGTCCTGAAGTTCCTTGACCTTCGCGTCGTTGCCCTCGACGCCCTCGTTGAGCACGACGTACGCCGCGACGATCGAACCGCGTGCGTCGTCCGGGGCCGCGACGACGGCGCACTCCACCACGTCCGGATGGCGCAGCAGCACTTCCTCCACCTCGGGACCGGCGATGTTGTAGCCGGACGACACGATCATGTCGTCGCTGCGGGCGCGGTAGTGGAAGTAGCCGTCGGAGTCGCGGACGTAGGTGTCGCCGGTGAGGTTCCAGCCGTTCTCGACGAAGACGGTCTGCCGGTCGTCGGCGAGGTAGCGGCATCCGGTGGGGCCCTGCACGGCGAGGCGGCCGGGGGTGCCGTCGGGGACCGGGTCGCCGTTGTCGTCGACGACCTGCGCGCGGTACCCCGGCACGGCGCGGCCGGTGGCGCCTGGGCGGGTGTCGTCGTCGGCGGCGGAGATGAACACGTGCAGCATTTCGGTGCTGCCGATGCCGTCGATGAGCCAGTTGCCGGTGGCCTCGTGGAAATCGAGCGCTACGGCCTCGGGCAGCGCTTCACCGGCCGAGACCGCGCGGCGCAGCTTCGCCAGCTGCGCCCGCTTGTCCGACGCCAGGATCGCCCGGTACGCAGTGGGCGCGGTGAAGAGGACGGTGACGTGGTGCTCGGCGGCGAGGTCGGCGAGCTCGGCCGGGGTGGCGCGTTCGACGAGCAACGTCGCGGCTCCGGCGCGCAACGGGAACACCAGCAGACCGCCAAGGCCGAAGGTGAACGCGAGCGGCGGAGTGCCGCAGAAGAGGTCGGTCTCGCGGGGCTGCACGATGTGCCGGGAGAAGGTGTCGGCGATCGCGAGCAGGTCGCGGTGGAAATGCATGGTGGCCTTGGGACGGCCGGTGGTGCCGGAGGTGAACGCGAGGATCGCGACGTCGTCGGCAGCGGTGTCGACGTCCTCGAACGTTTCGGGCCGGGTGGCGCAGCGGGCCGCGAGGTCGTCGGCGCTGTCGCCGCCGTAGGTGACGATGGGCAGGTCGAAAGTCCGCAGCTCGTCGGGGAAGCGGTGATCGCACAACGCCACCACGGGCGAGCTGGCGTCGACGATCTTGGCCAGCTCGTGCGCCCGCAACATCGGCATGGTGGCGACGGCGACCGCCCCGGCCTTCAACACGCCGAGCCAGCACGCGGCGAGCCACGGCGTGTTGGGCCCGCGCAGCA
Source organism: Amycolatopsis jejuensis (assembly GCF_000717335.1). Taxonomy (GTDB): domain Bacteria; phylum Actinomycetota; class Actinomycetes; order Mycobacteriales; family Pseudonocardiaceae; genus Amycolatopsis; species Amycolatopsis jejuensis. The sequence goes on along the minus strand of NZ_JNYZ01000007.1, from coordinate 298,137 downwards.
AGACGCGGTTCCCCGGTACGACGCCGAGCGCGGTGAGCTCGTGCGCGATCTGGTTCGCGCGGGTCTGGAGCTCGCCGTACGTCCAGGAGCTGGTGGGCGAAAGCACGGCGGGCCGGTCCGCGCCCCAGCGCGCGACGGTGTCGTCGAGCAGTCGGGTGGCGGCGTTGAGCCGGTCCGGGTAGTGGAGTTCGGGCAGGTCGAAGGTGAGTCGAGGCCACTGCTCGAACGGCGGGAGGTGATCCCGGCAGAACGTGTCCACATGCGCACTCGGCTGGAGCTGCACCACCACTGACCCCATTTCAGGCTTCGGTTATCACGCGGAAGCTACTGTAATACGTTTTACGACCGTCAGGAAGACGCAACATCGGATGGTTGCGGAGGGGGTTTGGGGGAGTACGGAGAGCAGCGGTTCGTGGGCGGTTCGTGAGGCGGTCTGTGGGCGGTCTGTGGGGCGGGGGCTTGGGGCGCGCCGGGCTGGTTGTGCGGTCTCATTCCGTGCGGCTTGGTCTGTTCCGCGCATTGGCGGCGGTTGGGGTCTGGGTGCGGGATGACGTGGCGGTGGGAGCACCCCGAAGCCGGATTGTGACTACGGGCGGCGGTGGGTTGTCAAGGCGGGAAAGATGCCTTGACAACCCACCGCCGCCCGTGTTTTCGGCTTCGTATCGGGGCGCAGGGCGGGGGCTGGCTGCCCGGCTTGAGTTGGGTTCGCGCGTGCGGCTTGGGTGGTGGGGGAAGCTGTGAAGGGAACCTTCACGGAATGTGGGGGGCTGTGAAGGGAACCATGAGGGAATCAGATTCCGTGATGGTTCCCTTCACGGAATGTGGGCGGGGCGGTGGGTGGGCGGCCGCGGGTTTGTGGGCGGAGTGGTTCAGTGGGTCAGTTGCCTGTGCTGCCCGGCGGTTGGGCGGCCTGCCGCCAGGGCGGCTTGCGCTGCCGGAGCGGCCTGCGCCGCCGGAGCGGCCTGCGCCGCCGGAGCAGCTTGCGCTGCGTAGCGGGCTGCGCCGTCTGGTGGCTTGCGTGTCGGCGGTCTGGTGGCCCGGGAAGCCGCGTCCGGGGTGGTCCTCCTTGTCTGGGCGGGGTGTCGGGCCGGGGCGGTCGCGTGCAGCCGAGCCGGGAGCGGGGTCAGGGGTGGGCGTCCAGGTATTGCGGATCCGGTGGTGGGATCGGGACGTCCGGCTGGTCGGCCAGTAAACTCGTCATTGCGTGGAAGTACGGCGGTGCGGCGACTGTGCCGCCGAATGCGCCGTGGCCGCAGGTGCCCAGGTGGACTGGGGTGCCTGGGCAGATTTCCTCCGGGTGGGGGCCGTCGGCGAAGACCATGGACGAGACGGCGTAGTGGTCGACTCCGCCGACGAATGCCACTGATTCGCTTTCCTGTGTGGTGCCCGTCTTGCCGATGTCCGGGTGGGTCCAGCCGGCGGCGTGGGCGGCGGTCGCCGAGGTGCCGGTGGTGGTGTCTTGGCTCAGGCCTGCTTCCAGGGTGTTCGCGACGCCCGGTGGGATTACCTGTTCGCACGCCTGCTGGTGCAACGCTACCGGGTTTCCGTGGCGGTCGGTCACCGACAGGATCGGGGTCGGCGGGCACCAGGTGCCGCCGCTCATCAGGGTTGCCGTCACGTTCGCCATTTCCAGTGGGCTCACCGGGCTGTTGCCAAGGGTGAACGACAGCAGGTTCTGGAAATACTGCGACTGCGGCTCGTTGTACTGCGGGTTTTTCGACCGCGGATCGGCCGGGTCGGTGATCGGTCTGGTGCCTGCGTCGTTGGTTGCCATTGTGGTGCGCAGGCCCAGTTTCCGGGCCATGTCCAGGACCGCCGGCATGCCTACTTGCGATTCGAGGCCCACGAAAGCGACGTTCGGCGACGTTGCCAGCCCGCTCGCCAGCGAGATCGGGTCGGGGTAGCCCGCGCCGTCGTTGCTCACCGGGTAGCAATGCGTGTACTGGTTCGCGTTCGGCGGGGTGAAGCAGGTGCTGAACGGGTTCGGCAGGGGTGTGTTCAGCCCTGCCTTGCCGGTGACCATCGCGGCCGCCGAGGTGAAGATCTTGAACGACGAGCCTGCGCCGAACTTGTTGCTCGCGTCCGCCACGATGTTCGAGGACGTTTCGCCCTGTGCCGGATCGGTGCCGTAGTTGCGGTTCGACACCATTGCGAGGACCTGGTGCCCGTCGCTGCCCGGCTGGATCACCGCGAAGGTGTTGGCGACCCCGTCCTGTGTGGTCGGGACGTTCGCGTCGACCGCGTCCTTCGTCACCTGGCTCACGCGTGGGTCGAGCGTCGTCTTCACCGTGTACCCGCCGGTGTCGATCTGGTCTGCGGTGAGGCCGGACTGTTCGAGGTAATGCACCGCGTACGCGCAGAAGAATCCGGCGTCCGGTGCCGCGCCCATGCACGTGCTCGGCGGCGCTTGCGGGCGGGTGCCGGTGACGCCGAGGGGCGTCGCTTTCGCGGTGGTTGCGTAGGAAGCCGGGATCGAGCGGGCGGACACCATCGCGTCGATCACCAGATTGCGCCGTTGGAGCGCCTTGTCCGGATGCGTGTACGGGTTGTAGACGTTGGGGTTGTTCACCATTCCGGCCAGCAACGCGGCCTGCGGTACGGTCAATTTGTCCGCTGTCGTCCCGAAATACGCTTGCGCGGCGGCGCCGACGCCGTACACCGTGCCGCTGAATTCCACCACGTTCAGGTAATCCGCGAGGATTTCGTCCTTCGGCACCGTCTGGTTCAGCTGCACCGCCATCTTCGCCTCGCGCAGCTTGCGGGCCAGCGAATCCTCCTGATCCCGTTGCTGTGCCGTCTTGTCGTTGCGGTCGACGACGTTCACCAGGTAATTCTTGACATATTGCTGCGTGATCGTGGACGCGCCCTGCAGGTTCCCGCCCGAGCTGTCGTGCACGGCCGCCCGCAGCATGCCCTGCGGATCGACGCCGCCTTCGGAGTAGAACCGCCGGTCTTCGATGTCGACGATCGCGGCCTTCATCGTGGCGGCGATCTGCGCCGGGGTGACCGGAATCCGGTCCTGTGCGTACAAAGTCGCGATCGTCCCGCCGTTCCGGTCCGTCACCGTGGTGACGAGCGGCGGTTCCGCGCGCACGAGATCGGCCGAGATCGCGTCCACCGAAGTGCTGATCCGGTTGGACAGCACCCCGGCACCGATCGCCGCCGGCGCCAGCGTTCCGGCGACGAGTATTCCGGCCAGCACACACAAACCCAGGAACGGGGCGATCCCCTTGCGACGAGCCACGGTACCCACGTTAGGCCGGTCCGGGCAGGAATGTGCGGCGCGGGCGGGGGTGTGTCATCGGGCGGCCTTCCGGGCGGTGCGGTCACGATCGCTGATGCGGTCGCACTTACCCAGACGCCGAGATCCGCGAAAAGGTTCTCCGGAGGCCGATCAATTTTCCGCGCGGCGTGTCGGCCGGACCGCGCAACGGCTGAGCGACCATTCACCGGGAGCCTCCCGGTTCATCCCCGTTCGAGCAGGAGCGCGATCCCCAGCGCGGCCATCGTCACCGCGATCAGCGCGTCCAGTGCGCGCCAAGCGGCCGGTCGCGCGAAGACCCCGGAAAGCCGGCGCGCACCAAGGCCGAGCGCGCTGAACCAGACCGCGCTCGCGACGATTGCGCCGATGCCGAACAGCCAGCGTCCGTCGCCGTGTCCGGCCGCGACGGAACCGACCAGCAGCACGGTGTCGAGATATACGTGCGGGTTGAGCCAGGTGAGCGCGAGGCAGGTGAGCAGGGTGCGGCGACGAGACGTCAGGGCGTCCGGCGAGACTGTGAGTGCGGCTGGGCGGAATACCCGGTATGCGGCGAGAATCCCGTATGCCACCAGGAAGATCCCGCCGACGATCCGGATCACCCCGATCGCCGACGGCCAGTTGTGCAGCACCACGCCGATCCCGCTCACCCCCGCCGCGATGAGGACCGCGTCGGACAGCGTGCACACGAGGATCACCGGCAGCACGACGCCGCCGCGCAGCCCTTGCCGGAGGACGAACGCGTTCTGCGCGCCGATGGCGACGATGAGGGACAGGCCGGTGCCGAATCCGGCGGTCAGCGGAGCGAACACGATCCCGACGCTACGGCTGCGGCGGTACTTAACTCCAGGTAAAGATTCTGATCTAAGATAAGCAACTGTGATGTCCGACCTTCCGCTCGACCAGGTCCGCACGTTGCTCGCGGTCGTGGACGAGCAGTCGTTCGACCGGGCCGCGGCGGTGCTGCACGTGACGCCGCCCGCGGTGAGCCAGCGCGTGAAGGCGCTCGAACAGCGGATCGGGCGGGTGCTCGTGCTGCGGTCGAAACCCGTGCGGCTCACCGAATCCGGCGAGGTCCTCGTGCGGTTCGCCCGCCAGCTGACCCGGCTCGAAGCCGACACCCGGGCCGCGCTGGGCGGGCCGGGCGGCGCGACCACGCTGCCCATCGCGGTCAACGCCGACTCGCTGGCCACCTGGTTCCTGTCCGCGCTCGAAGCCGTACCCGCCGAGCCGCCGATCTCCTTCGACCTGCGCAGCGACGACCAGGATCACACCGCCGTGCTGTTGCGCGAGGGTCTCGTGATGGCCGCGGTCACGGCAACGCCGCAGCCGGTGCAGGGCTGCACGGTGACCCGCCTCGGCTCGATGCGCTACCGCGCCGTGGCGTCCCCGGAGTTCGCCGCGCGCTGGCTCGACGGCGGTTCGCTGGCCGAGCGCCTGCCCGCCGCGCCGGCTGTGCTGTTCGACCGCAAAGACGACCTGCAGGACCGTTTCTTGCGCCGCCTGACCCGACGTCGGCTGCCGAGCCCGGTCCGGCATTACGTACCAGCGTCAGTGTCCTTTGTGGACGCCGTGGCGGCCGGGCTGGCGTGGGGCATGGTGCCGGAGCTGCAGCTGCGTGGCCGTGACCTGGTTGACCTCGCCCCGGACCGGCCTGCGGACGTCGCGTTGTATTGGCAGCAGTGGAAGCTCGAGTCACCGCCGCTGGCTGCGGTGGCCGAGGCGGTCCGGAAGGCGGCTGGGCGGGCGTTGGACCCGGCGAAACGGCAGACACGAACGGGCCGCGCCGGGCATGCTGTGCGCGCGGCTGCGGAGGGGAAGGAAGGCCGGTGACGCGGGCATGCTGTGCGCGGACCAGCGCCGGGGTGCGAGGAACACCGTGACGGAACCGGCCCGCACCAGGCATGCTGTGCGCGGACCTGCTGAGGGGAAGGAACGCCCGTGACGGAACCGGCCGCTGCCGAGGCCATCGACCGGCTGTGCGACGACTGGAGGATGAGCGAGGCGGAGGACCTGGGCCGCAAGGCGGTGCAGGACTGCCCGGACGATCCGGAGCGCTGGATCGCGCTCGGGAAGGCTCAGCTCCACTTGTACCACCGCGAGGAGGCCCTCGAGTCCTTCGAGCGGGCCGTGCGGTGTCCCGATGCGCCGCCGGAAGCGGTGGCGTGGCAGGTCGCCGCGCTGAGCCGGTTGCGGCGGTTCGCCGCGGCGGAGGAGGTGGCAGCGGACCGCCCGGAGGCCGAAATCCTCCATGCTCGCGCGCGGGTGTACTGCGACCAGCAGGACTGGGCCGGCGCGCTGCCGTTCTTCGAGCAGGCGCTGGCGGCCGATCCGGGGCATGTCCGGGCGGGCCGCTGGCGGGTGATGACGCTGGCGTCGCTGCGGCGGTTCGACGAGGCGGTGGCAGCGGCACAGGAGCTGATCGACCGGTATCCCGGCAGCCCCGATCCGCTGGTCACGATGGGCTGGATCGAGGACGAACGGGACTGCTGCGCGGAGTCTCTCGGCTGGTTCGAGCGGGCGCTGGAGGTCGATCCGCGCAGCGAATGGGCGTTGCGGCTCAAGGTGGGGGCGCTGCGCCGGCTCGAACAGTTCGACGAGGCCGAAGCCGCCGGCCGGGCCGCGATCGCGCTGCGGCCACGGGAACCGCGGCTGCTGGTGGCGCTGGGCTGGGTGGAGGACGACCGGGATCGCGAGGAGGAGTCCCTCGCCTGGTACGAGCAGGCGCTGGCGATCGAGCCCCAGTACGGCCGGGCGCTCGAATGGCGGCTGAGCGCACTGCGGCAGCTGGAGCGTTACGACGAGGCCGAGACGGCCTTGCAGGCGGCGCTCGAACTCCGTCCGGACGATGCCGATCTCCTGCTGCAAGGAGGTTGGCTCGCCGAGTGCCGGGAGCAGTTCGAGGAAGCCGCAGACTGGTTCGGGCGAGTGCAGGCGCTCGAACCGTGGAACGAGTTCGCCGCCCGGGCCCGCGTGCGGGTGCTCCACGAGCTGAAGCGGTTCGACGAGGCGGCGAGGGCCGTGCAGGAAGCCGTGGAGCGTTTCCCGGACGACGCGGCCTTCCTGGTGCAGGCCGCAAAGGTGGCTGAGGACCGGTCCCGGTTCGAGGAGGCGCTGAGCTGGTACGAGCGCGCGCTGGGCGTTGATCCCGAAGACACCGACGCGCAGCTGGGCCGCCTGTTCGTGCTTCGCGTGCTGCGGCGGTTCGAGACGGCCGAGAAGGCGGCGCGGGAGGTCGCGGAGCGGAGCCCGGACAACGCGAGCTGCTGGGTCGTCATGGGCTGGATCGAGGCGGATCAGGACCGCTATGAAGCGGCGCTGACCTGGTACGACCGGGCGCTGGACCTCGACCCGGAGCACCGGATCGCGCTGCGGTCGAAGGCGTTGGCCCTGCGCCTGCTGCGCCGCTACGCCGACGCCGAAGCAGTGGCCCAAAGCGATCCCGAAGACCCGGATCTGCTGGTGCAGCTGGGCTGGATCCACGACGCACGATACGAGTACGAGCAGGCACTGGAGACGTTCCGGAAGGCCGCGGACGTCGACCCGGAGCACGCCTGGGCGTGGCGGTCGCGCGTGGCGATGCTGGCCTCCCTGCGCCGGTTCGCCGAGGCCGAGGAGGTCTTCGAAGAAGGACTCCGGCACTGCCCCGACGACGTCGACCTGCTGGTGCACTGGTCCTGGCTGGAAGGCGACCGCAACCGGCTCGAGTCGGCTCTTCGCTGGTGCGCGCGGGCGCTGGACGTCGACCCGGGATACGCCAGCGCGCTGGGGGAGCGGGTCGCGATCCTGCGTCGGCTGCGACGGTTCGACGAGGCGGAAGCGGCGGCAGCCGAAGCCATCGGACGGCGTCCGGACGACCCGGGCCTTCTCGTGCAGCAGGGCTGGCTGCGCTTCGACCGGCAGCGCCTCGACGACGCGCTGGACAGCTTCGCCCGGGCGCTCGCGCTCGATCCGGCGTACGAATGGGCGTTGCGCTCCCAGTCGGTCACGTTCTTCCGGCTGCGCCGGTTCGACGAGGCCAAGGCCGCCAACCAGGCGATCCTCGACCGGCAGCCGGACAACGTGCTCGCGTTCATGAACATGGCGTCGCTGCACAGCGTCTGGGTCGGGCCGGAGGCCGGGCTGCAGTGGTACGAGCGCGTGCTGGAGGTGGAGCCGCGGCATGCCGGTGCGCTGGAATGGCGGGTCACCATGCTGCGGCGGCTGCGCCGGTTCGATGAGGCCCGCGCCGCACTGAAGGAAGCGCTCGCGCTGCACCCGGACGCCCCGGACCTGCTGGTGGAGCGGGCTTGGCTCGAAGGCGACGAGGACCGTTTCGAGGACGCGCTGGCGACCCTCCGCCAAGTCCTCGAAGCCGACCCGCTGCACGAATCCGCGCTGGTGGGCCAGGTGACCGCGCTGGGCGAGCTCGACCGGTACGACGAGGCCGAGGCCGCGGCGAAAGAGGCGATCCGGCGGCGGCCGGACGAGCCGGACCTGCTCGTCGAACTCGGCCTGCTCCACGACGAGCAGCTGCAGTACGAGGAAAGCCTGACCTGGTTCGAGAAAGCGCTCCGGATCGATCCGGCGGACGTCAGCGCGATCAACGGGCGATCGGCGGCGCTGCGGTCGCTGCGGCGGTTCGACGAGGCCGAGCGCGGGGTCGTCGCAGCGCTCGGCCGGATGCCGTGGAACCGGGCGCTGCGCCGGGAACTCGTCTGGATCCACCACGACAGCCGACGGCTCGACGAAGCCGATCAGGAGCTCGTCCGCCTCGAAGACGGCAACCGGAATCCCGGAGAGGAAGCCGAAACCGCCGCGCAGGCGGGCTGGGTCCGGTTCGCCGCAGGCGATTACCCGGCGGCCGAGGAGCGGTTCCGCACGGCGTGCGAGAAGGAACCGGACAGCGTCGACCACCGGTTCGGCCTGGCCTGGTGCCTCGTCCGGCAGGCGACGCCGCGGGGCCGGGACGAGGCCGAGCAGCTGTGTTTTTCCGTGCTGGAACAGCAACCCCGGCACCATGCGGCGCACACCTGCCTCGGCGTCCTCGGCTACCAGCGCAGGCAGTTCGCCCAAGCGGAACAGCATTTCCGCCGCGCGGTCGAACTGGACCGGCATCACGCGAGCTACGTCGACCTCGGCGCGCTGTACTCCCAGCTCGGCCGGTTCGAGGAAGCGGAGGAGCACCTCACCGCGGCGCTGGCCCGCGACTGGTACGACGCGCAGGCGCACGTCGAGCTCGGGTATCTCCATCTGCAGCGCGCGATCGACGATCCGGCGAGCGAACCCGGGGCCGGTGCCGTCCGGCATTTCCGGCAGGCCCGGCAGATCGACCCGGCCAACGGGAGCGCCAGCCTCGGGCTCGCGGTGGCGCTCACGCGGTCGGCGGGGGATTTCGTCGAGGGCGAAGACGTGTTACAGCAAGCGTTGCGCCGCAACGACTGTGACCTGCCGCGCTGGCAATTGCTGGTGGCAGTGGCCAAATTGCTGATCGAGCGCGGCGACGCCACGCAGGGCAGGCAGTTCCACGCGGACGCGCTCGCGCACGCGCAGGAGGCGATTTCCCTTGCCTCGAACGAAGCCGAGCCGTACTTCGTGGCAGCAGTCGCGCGGTACAAGCTGGCCGAGTCCGCCGGTGACTTCCCCGCGAAGCCTGCGCAACGTCGTAAGGCGATCCGCGACCTGCGCCGGTGCGTGAAGATCGACCCGGGCAACGTCGAAGCGCAGCGCAGCCTGCAGATCATGGAGGAGAGCCTGCGGATCACCCGCAGCAGCACCGCGGGCAGTGTCGTGGTGGTGGTCGTGGGGATCGCCGCGCTGGCGGCGTTGTGGACCGCGTTCTTCTTGTCCGACAAGGTAAGCGGCGTGATGCTGACGACGCTCACGCCGGTCCTCGTCGGGCTCGTGGTCCTCGGGCTGGTGCTGCCGTTCCTGATCCGGCTGAAGCTCCCCGGCGGCGTCGAGGCCGACCTCAGCGCGAGCATCCGGCAGATCTCGTCCGGTCCGACCGGCGAGGAGACCTTCGGCCCCGGCCGGTTCAGCGTTACCGCCGCGGCGGTCAGCCCGGGGCCGCAGGGGCAGCTGGCGAGGCTGTAGCTCAGGACTGGATCAGGACTGCGGCAGCGGCCACAAATCGTCGTTCAGCAGGCGTTTCACGATCTTTCCGGTGGCATTGCGGGGGAGTTCCGGGACGAAGTACACGTCGCGTGGCACGGCGAAGCGCGCGAGGCGCTGGTGGATGTAGTGCCGCACGTCGTCGGCGTGCATGCGGGCTCCGCGGCGGAGCACGACGTACGCCGCGAGCCGCTGGCCGAACTCGTCGTCCGGGACGCCGACCACCGCGGCGTCCGAAACCCCGGGCAGTGCGGCCAGCGCCTCCTCCACCGGACGCGGGAACACGTTTTCGCCGCCGGACACGATCATCTCGTCCGCCCGCCCGGTGACGAACAGCCGTCCCGACGCGTCCTGGTACCCGACGTCGCCGGTCGCCATCAGGTCGTGTGCACGCGGCACGCTGGACCCGTTGGTGTAGCCGTCGAACAGCATGTCGTTGCCCACGAAGATCTGGCCCTCGTCGCCGGGCGGGACCGGGCGGCGGTCGTCGTCGAGGATCGCGATCCGGGTGCCGGGCGGGCAGCGGCCCGCGGTGGTCGGCGCCGCCCGCAGGTCCACCGGGTCGGCGATGCTCGCCCAGGAAACCTCGGTGGAGCCGTAGAAGTTGTAGAGGACGTCGCCGAACACGTCCATGAACGACGTCACGAACGCACCCGGCATCGCCGACCCGCTGCTGGCCACGATCCGCAGCGACGACAGGTCGTACCTGCTGCGCACGCGCTCGGGCAGGTCGAGGATCCGCTGCAGCATGATGGGTACCGCGAACAACGCGTCACAGCGGTGCTCGGCGATCATCCGCAGCGTCTGCTCGGCGTCGAAACGGCGGATCAGCGACAGTTCCGCCCGCAACGCCATGCCGAGCTGCATCGCGGCCAGGCCCCAGCTGTGGAACAGCGGTGCGGCCACGGCGATTTTGTCCCGTGCCCGCAACGGAATCCGGGACAGGATGGTCGCGGACGTGCTCACGCCCTTCGGGGTCGGACGGCGCGCGCCTTTCGGGGCGCCGGTGGTGCCGGAGGTGAGCACGACGATCCGGCCCTCGCGCTCGGCCGGTTTCGGCCGCGTGCCCGGCGCGTCGTGGATCAGCTCGTCGATCGTCCGGTACCCCTGCTCGGCGTCGTCCCACATGCTCACGCGCGGGAAATCCCCTGGCACGGAAGCGATGATCGGGGCGAACTCGTCGTCGGCCAGTACCGCGGCAGGCGCGTGCTCGGTGAGCACCTCCTCGACGGCGGCGGGGGAGAGGCCGGTGTTGAGCAGGACGACGTCGGCGCCGAGCTTGCTGCAGCCCACGAACGCTTCGACCATCGCCGCGTGGTTACGGCACATCAGCGCGACCCGCGCGCCGGGCCGTACGCCGAGCGCAGCCAGCGCGTTCGCCAGTTGGTTGCTGCGCTCGTCGATCTCGCCGAAGGTGCGGCTGTTGCGCTCGTCGTGCACGGCGACGTCGTCGGCTCCGCGTGCGGCCGCGGCGAGGTAGCCGCCGGCCAGCGTCGCACCCCATTGAGCGAAAGAACTGAGCTGCCGCACCACTTTGTCCGGCCGTCCGGCGGCGAGCACCCCCGCGCGGACCAGCGTGTTGGCCGTGCGCAGGGCGGTTGCGCGCTCGTGTTCCGGCGGGTCACCCGGGAGCGCCGACAGTTGCTGGTCGATCCGCTTGGCGAGCTGCCGGAGCAGGCCGCGCACCGTGCTGCGCGAGAGCAGTGCGGAATGCCCGGGCGGCAGCGACGGAAGCATCATCCGCAGCACGATTTCCGTGCTGCCGCGGCCTTCCGGGCGCAGCTCGACCGACACCCAGGTGCGCTCGTCCGGCAGCCCGCACCAGACCACGTGCTCGCCAGGGCGCCACACCGCGGTGTGGACGATGCCCTCGGCCAGCGTTTCCCGGTCAGGCGCGAGCCGGACCAGGCAGTGCGGGCCGCGGCCGCGCTCGGCCGCCCGCGTGATCTCGCACCAGCTGACGGCGGGCACGAACCGGGAGTACAGCTCCGGCGTGCCGACGATCTGCCACACCTGCTCGGGCCGATGCCCGATGACCGCACTCGCCTCGACCACATCGTCTCGCATCGCGATCCGCCTCGCCGCAGCACGCGTGTGGGCTCCCCGGTCCTTTCCGGACGCGTGTCAGGTGGCGGGCACGCTACCAGTTGCCGAGGGTCCGGGATACTCCGAACGGCGCAAAATCCAACATGGTGGGAATTTTCTCCCGGCCCGGTGCGGAGGCGGACGGGCGAGGTCCGGCAGCGCGGACATAATGGGCGGGTGGAGCAACTGGTCGAGGAGTACGGGCCGCGCTGGGACCCGGGTCCGTACGAACGGGGCACCGACGGACCGCGCGTGATCCTGGTCGGCGCGGACACTTCGCCGACCGGTTTGCGCGCGACGGCGTACGCCGGAGGTCTCGCCCGGCGGCAGCGTGCCCGGCTGGTGGTGGTGTACGTGGCCGCGCCGACGGTGTGGACCGGCCTCGCCGCGGCTGCGGTGGTCGACGTGCAGCAGCAGACTTTCGAGGAAGAAATCGAACAGCTGCGGGCCGAACTGCGGGACCGCGCAGCCGACCTGCAGGTGCCGGTCACTTTCGCGGTACGCCGTGGCGAAACGTTTCCCGAGCTGCGCCAGGCCGCGCTCGACGAGAACGCGGACCTGGTCGTGGTCGGCGCGTCCGAGCAGGGCGGGCACCGGCTCGTCGGGTCGGTCGGCAACCGCCTCGTGCGGGCCGCGACCTGGCCGGTGGTGGTCGTGCCCTGAGCGGCCCGATCCGGGGGCGGACGGGCATCGGCCCCGGCGCGGAGGTTGACCCCGGACGCCCGCTTGGTGATCGTCGCCGTGGCAGTCATCCCGGCCGGACGGAGTCATGGTGGACGAGCTTCTCGAAGCAGCGGAGACGCTGGCGGCCGTTGCGGGTGCGCACGCGGCGGAGACGGAACGCCTGCGGGCGCTGGCACCTGCGGTCGAGGCGGCGGCGCGGGCGTCCGGGCTGCTGCGGACCGGGTTGCCGCGGCGGCTCGGCGGCACGGAACCTCCGCCCGCGGCCGCATTGCGGGCGGCCGAGCGGGTCGCCGAGGCGGACGCGTCCGCCGGATGGTGCGTGTCGATCGCGGCGACCAGCAGCTTGAACAGTGCCTACGTATCGCCCGAGGGCGGGGCGGAGGTGTACGGCGATCCGGACGCCGTCGCCGTGGGGGTCTGGGCGCAGCGCGGCACGATGACCGAGGCCGGCGGCGGGGTCACGGTCACCGGCCGCTGGCCGTTCTGCAGCGGGGTTTCGAACGCCGACTGGATCTTCCTCGGCGGGTTTCTCGGCGGCAAACCGGTGGTCGTCGCGGTGCGGACGGCCGAACTGGAGATCCTGGGCAACTGGCGGACGTCGGGCCTTTGCGGGACCGGCAGCCACGACACCACGGCGGACGACGTCTTCGTCCCGCAGCGCCGGGTGTTCTCCCTGCTGGACGGTCCGCCCGCGGATGCCGGGCCACTACATCGGTTCCCGGTCTTCGGGTTCTTCGCGGCGTCGATCGCGGCGGCAGCGCTCGGCAATGCGCGCGGGGCGATCACCGAACTGATCGAGCTGGCCGGTACCAAGCAGCCGTCGGGGTCGAGCCGGTTGCTCGCGGAGCGCTCGGCGACGCATTCCGCGGTTGCCGAAGCCGAGGCGTCGCTGCGGGCGGCGCGGGAGTTCTACTACCGGGCGATCGACGACGCGTGGCAGGCGGCGCAGGAATCGGCCGAGATTCCCCAGCGGGTCAAGGTCGATCTGCGGCTGGCGAGTACGTATGCGGCGCAGGTATCGGCGAATGTCGCGCGATCGATGTACGACCTCGGCGGTGGCACCGCGATCTTCGACGATTCACCGCTGCAGCGCCGGTTCCGCGACGCGCACACCGTGACTGCGCACCACCAGGTCGGCACCGCGATGTACGGGCTGACCGGCCGCCTGCTGCTCGGCCGGCCCACGAAAACCGAACTGCTCTGACCAGGGCTAAGGTGCCTGGGTGGGCGATGTCGTCGAGGAGTTGCGCGCGGCCGGATGCGTGTTCGCCGAGGACGAGGCGCGGCTGCTCACCGCCGCAGCGTCCGGGGACGAGCTCCGCGCCATGGTCGCGCGGCGGGTCGCGGGGGAGCCGCTGGAGTACGTGCTCGGCTGGGCGGAGTTCGCCGGGCGGCGGTACGTCGTCGCGCCCGGGGTGTTCGTTCCGCGGCATCGCACCGAGCTGCTCGTGCGGCTCGCCGCCGGGTTCGCCCACGGTGAATCCGTGGTGCTCGACCTGTGTTGCGGCTCGGGCGCGCTCGGTGCCACCGTCGCCGCGGAGGTACCCGGGATCGAGCTGCACGCAACCGATATCGAGCCCGCTGCGGTGCGCTGCGCACGGCAGAACGTGCCCGGTGCGGTGTACGAAGGCGATCTCTACGCTCCGCTCCCGCCGCGGCTGCGCGGCCACGTCGACGTGCTGATCGCGAATGTCCCGTATGTGCCCACCGGCGAAGTCGCCCTCATGCCGCCCGAGGCACGCGACCACGAACCCCGCGTGGCACTCGACGGCGGGTCCGATGGTCTGGACGTGCTGCGCCGCGTCGTCGCCGAGGCACCGGCCTGGCTCGCGCCCGGGGGACACGTCCTGTTCGAGGCGGGTGGACGGCAGGCTCCGGCCGCCGCAGCCGAGGTCCGCCGGGCCGGTCTGGCCGCGTCGATCGAGCACGACGACGACCTGGGTGCGACAGTCGTGGTCGGCGATCGGTTTTAGCCCGCTTTCCGTACTGCGTCCGGACGGCCGGGACGTCTAGGGTCGAGGCATGAAGGTCGGCCTGCTCACCCGGGAGTACCCGCCGGACGTCTACGGGGGAGCGGGGGTGCACGTCGAATTCCTCGCGCGGGAGCTGCGGTCGCTGGTCGACCTCGACGTGCACTGCTGGGGCCCCGACCGTCCGGACGGCGCGCACGGGCACCGCGACGCACACGGGTACGCCCAGCCTGCGTTCGCCACCATGGACATCGCGGTCTCGATGGCCGACGCCCTCGCCGGGCACGACCTCGCGCACAGCCACACGTGGTACGCCAACCTCGGCGGGCACCTCGCGAAACTCGCGCACGGCATCCCGCACGTGATCACCGCGCATTCGCTCGAACCGCTGCGGCCGTGGAAGGCCGAACAGCTCGGCGGCGGCTACCGTGTCTCGTCCTGGATCGAGCGTGACGCGTACCTGGCCGCCGACGCGATCATCGCGGTCAGCTCCGGAATGCGCCGCGACGTCCTCGCCGCGTACCCGGAGGTCGACCCGGCGCGCGTGCACGTGGTGCGCAACGGCATCGACACCGAGCTCTACCGTCCCGACCCGGGCACGGACGTCCTCGCGAAGCACGGCATCGACCCGGACCGGCCGTATGCGCTGTTCGTCGGGCGGATCACGCGGCAGAAAGGCGTGCCGCATCTCGTGCGGGCCGGGGCCGCGCTCGACGAGGACGTGCAGCTCGTGCTCTGTGCCGGCGGCGCCGACACACCGGAGCTGGACGCGGAGTTCCGCGGGCTGGTCGCGCAGCTGCAGGAGAAGCGGTCCGGCGTCCACTGGATCCCAGAGATGCTGCCGCGGCCGGAGGTCGTGCAGCTGCTGACGCATGCGCTGGTGTTCGTGTGCCCGTCGGTCTACGAACCGCTCGGGATCGTGAACCTCGAGGCGATGGCGTGCGGGACCGCGGTGGTGGCCAGCGACGTCGGCGGCATCCCGGAGGTGGTGGCCGACGGCGAAACGGGGGTGCTGGTGCACTACGACGAAACCGAGCCCGGCGCGTTCGAAGCCGGGCTCGCGCGCGGGATCAACGACCTGGCCGCCGATCGGGCCCGCGCCACCCGGCTGGGTCTGGCCGGACGGGACCGGGCAGTGGGAGAGTTCGGCTGGGCCGCGATCGCCGCCGCGACGGTCGGGGTCTACGAGGCTTGCGGGAGGACACCGTGATCGACGGCTCCGACGTACTGGGCATCGTCCTCGCCGGCGGCGAGGGCAAACGGCTCATGCCGCTCACCACCGACCGCGCGAAACCCGCGGTCCCGTTCGGTGGCGTGCACCGGCTGATCGATTTCGTGCTGTCGAATCTCGTGCACGGCGGAATCCGCCGGATCTGCGTGCTGACGCAGTACAAATCGCATTCCCTGGATCGGCACATCTCCACGACGTGGCGGCTGTCGTCGCTGACCGGCGAGTACGTCACGCCGGTACCCGCACAGCAGCGCCTCGGCCCGCGCTGGTTCCAGGGCAGCGCGGACGCGATCCACCAGAGCCTCAACCTCGTGCACGACGAATCGCCCGCCTACATCGCGGTGTTCGGCGCGGACAACATCTACCGGATGGACCCGAGGCAGATGATCGACGCGCACATCGCCTCCGGCGCAGGCGTGACGGTCGCCGGAATCCGGGTACCCAGGTCGGAGGCCGGCTCGTTCGGCGTGATCCGCACCGCCGACGGGTCGAAGATCGACGCATTCCTGGAAAAGCCCGACGACCCGCCGGGTCTGCCGGACTCGCCGGACGAATCGTACGTGTCGATGGGCAACTACGTCTTCACGACGCAGGTCATGATCGACGCTCTGCGCGCGGACTCGAAGAATGCCGGGTCCAAACACGACATGGGCCGTGACATCATCCCGGCGCTGGTGGAGAAGTCGGAGGCGGCGGTTTACGACTTCACGGGCAACGTCGTCCCCGGCGAAACGGAACGAGACCACGGCTACTGGCGCGATGTAGGGACGATCGACAGTTACTACGACGCGCACACGGACTTGATTTCGACGTCCCCGATCTTCAACCTGTACAACCGAAAGTGGCCGATCCTGGCCCATCCCGGCCAGCGCGCCGCCGCAAAGTTCGTTGAAGGCGGAACGGCAACCCAGTCGATCGTCAGCAACGGCTGCATCATTTCCGGTGCGCAGGTAGTGGATTCGGTATTGTCCCCGGATGTATTGGTGGACAACGGCGCAGTGGTACAAGGCTCGGTTCTGCTGGACGGCGCCCGAGTCGGCCGCGGCGCAGTCGTACGCCGAGCAATCCTGGACAAGAACGTAGTTGTCCCCCCAGGTGCACACATCGGCGTCGACCTGGCCCGCGACCGCGGCCACTACCACGTGAGCGATTTCGGGATTGTCGTACTGGGAAAGGGCGAAACCGCCATCTAGCCGATGTCCGTGAAGGGAACCATCACGGAATCTGATTCCCTCATGGTTCCCTTCACGGACTTCTCCGCCACCCCGCCAAGAGCACCAACGGCACGGGCAAGAACCTCGGCAGGCGAAGGTTGCGCCGCCATCTCCTCCCGAACCTCGGCCGCAGCAGCACGAAAACCCGGCTCCTCGATCAACCGCCGAACCGAAGTCCGCACAGTGGTGACATCCAAAGTGGCCGGATCGTGACTCAGCCCCACCCCTCGCTGAACAACCCTCTCCGCCGACATCGGATTGTCCGCAAACGAAGGCAGCACCAACTGCGGCACCCCGTAAAACAACGGCGCCGCCGTAGACCCGGACCCGCCATGATGAACAATCGCCGCGCAGCCAGGCAGAAACACCGACAACGGCAAATACCCCACCGACCGCACATTCCCCGGCAGTTCCCCGAGCTCACTCAGGTCCGCGGTACCAGCCGCCAGCACCACCTCGACGTCCATCCCGCCAAGCGCCTCCAGCACCACCTTCAGACTGCTGACCCCGGACATCGCCGGCACCACGGTCCCCAACGTCACCGCGACCCGCGGCCGTTCCGATCGCCGCAACGCCCACTCCGGAACAACAGCACCCCCGTTGAACGGCACGAACTGCATCGGCCACCAAGGCATCCCATCGCGCTCGTCGGCATGGTCCTGCCCCGCGGACATCCCACCCATGCTCGGCGCCCGCGGATCAATCCGCGCGACCACCTCCGGCCGCGCGTCCCCCAGCCCGAGCTTCTTCCGCATCACCGTGGCAATCTCGTTGTCACCGAAGTCGTAATGCTCCGCCCGCCAATCGACATCCCGGGTCGACCACGAGATCCGGTTCCCCACCTCCAGCCCGGGAACCCCGAGCCCGGCCGCGGCGAGCATCCCGGCCCCGTGATCGGAGGTGTACCCGATCAGGTCGGCACCGAACGCCCGGCCCGCCTCGATCGTCCCCTCGGTCATCGTCGCCGTGAACAGACCGAACGGACCAGGGGTGCGCCGGGCCAGCCGGTACTCCTCCGGCTGACCGGCGTCGTCGGCCGTTTCGTCCGTCACCGTCGCGAGCAGATCCGTCCACACATCACGACTGGGAAACACGTCGCAGACCGGCAGACCGGCCCGCGCCCCCACGTCGGTCATTTCGGACGTGGTGGCGAGCAGGACGTCGTGCCCGGCGGCGCGGGCGGCCCAGACCAGCGGAATCAGGGGGAGGGTGAGCCCGTACCCGGGCGCCGTGGCGAACAAGATCTTCACGCCGCCGACCCTGCCAGAAACGGTACCGCGGGCGCATCCGGATAATCGGTAACGAGCGGGCGCCTTCCGGCGACATCCGGCGCAGATCGACTTCCCGGAAAGGCACCGATTCCCATGCGCAGAGCCCGAATTGCGGCATTGCTGACCTTGGTCGGCTTCGGTATCGCCGTGTCCACGTCCGTCACCGCGGATGCGGCGCAGACCAGCACCTGGTGCACCCGCAAGGCCAACGTGGCCATCCTCGGCACCTCCGCCGACACCGGCTACGGCACCACGGGCTATCAGTCCACTACGGACACTTACGCGCCCACCACGTACGGGTGGACCACGAAGCTCGCGAACGACCTGCATGCGGAATGGGGCACCGCGACCAAGAACTACGCGCACAACGGCGCGCTGGCCGCCGACTACCTCCCCGGCGGGCGCTGGGCCGACACCACCGCCGCGCTTCCCGACCTCACCCAGCGCCAGCCCGACCTCGTGCTCGTCGACCTCGGCGGCAACGAGCTGATCGCGCAGGTCGACCCGGCGACGTTCCAGGTCAACCTCGGCAAGGTCATCGACAGCATCCGCGCGGCGCGCCCGGGGGTCGACATCCTGATGTCGATCTACGCCGAGCTCAAGTGGACGCCCAACCCGTACGGCGGTTCGACGCAGAAGTACACCTGGTCGCAGTACGCCTCGGTGATCCACCAGATGGCGGTCACGAAGGGCACCGCGCTCGTGGACCTCCGCCAGTACATCCCGCCCGCCGGTGCGGCCAACCTGCCCAACCCGAGCCCGTGGACGTCGGACAACATCCACCTCAACGACGCGGGCAACCTCGCCGAGTACGGCATGTGGTGGGGCTGGACGTCCAGCCTCGGCAGTATCTGCTGACCCTCAGTCCCGTTTCGTCGCCGCCCGCACGGCGGGGACGACCTCGTGGAGCCACCGCTGCCGGGAAGCCTCCTTCTCGGCAGCGGTGCCGACGACCGGGAAGAACACGAACCCGGCCGCGTCGTGCTCCTGGACCGCGACGACCAGTTCGTCGATCCACGACTGCACCGACCCGGCGAGCTGGGCGATGCCGAATTCGCCGGTGCTGCGGGTGATCGGCGCGGAATCGGCGCTGATCGCGCCGAAGACGTTGTAGATCGTGGCGATCGCGGACGGGTCGCGGCCCGCTTCGGCAGCGGCCCGGTCGATCACCGGACGGGACCGCGCGATCAGGTCGCTGCGCCAGTCCTGCGCGGCGGCGGGCACCCAGCCGTCGGCGAGCCGCCCGGTGACCGCGAGCGACGCGGGCCCGATCGACCCGGTCCAGATCGGCGGCGTCGGGGCTGCGGCCGGCGCCAGGTCGGTGACGTGGTGGAACTCGCCGTCGAACGTCATCGGCTCGCCGCCGCCGGTGAGCGCGCGGATCAGCGTGATGCTTTCGGCGAGGAGCCGGACGGCCTCGGCCGGGGTGCGGCGTTCGGCCCCGAATGCCTCGATCCGGTCCCAGAACACGCCGGCGCCGACGCCGAGCTTGATCCGCCCGCCGGACAGCGTCGACAGTGCGCTGACCGTCCTGGCCAGCGCCGGAGCCGGGCGGACCGGCAGGTTCGTCACGGTCACCGCGCCGCTCACGCCGGTGGTCGCGCCGAGCACGAACCCGAGCGTGGCGTACGCGTCGAGCTGACCGGCGTGGTACGGATGATCGGACACGGTCACGATGTCCAGCCCGGCACGGTCGGCTTCCTGCGCGTCGGCGATGAGCCGGGCGGGGTCGCCGTCGCTCTCCACGGCCCCGCTGAACCCGGAATCGAGGGCGATGCCGAAGATCGTCATTGTTGTCCTCCCCTGAGTGTTCTTCGCCCGACCTTTCCGGAGTTGCGCGGCCGCCGCCACGGTCCTTGCCCTCTTCGGCGGGGTGCCGTGACCGTCGAGGCAACCGCCGCGGGTGGCGGAACGGCCCGGCCCCGGTCCCGCTCGTGCTGGTCTTCGCGTTTTTGCAGGTCAGCAAGGGTGGCGTAACCTCGGCGTAACCGGGATCCGAGGTAGCGTCGCGGCTGTGGTGACGCAGCGGAGGGCCGGGAAGGCCCGGCAGATGGCCGACGGACTGCGGCAGCGCATCGCGGCGGGGGAGTTCCGCGAGCTGCTGCCGAGCGAGCGCGACCTGGGCGAGTGGTTCGGCGCGTCGCGGAACGTGGTGCGCGAGGCGCTCGGCCTGCTGCGCGACGAGGGCCTCGTCGAACGGCGGCCGGGCGTCGGAACCCTGGTGGTACGCCCGAAATTCGGCCACGGGCTGCATCGGCTGGCCGGGCTGGCCGAGGTGCTGGAGGGATACGGCGAGGTCGTGAACGAGGTCCGCGCGGCCGGGGTGGTCGCGGCACCCCCGTCCGTCGCGGAACGGTTGGACCTGGCGGCAGGCGAGGACGTCGTGCACGTGGAGCGGGTCCGCCGGGTGGGCGGGGTACCGCTGTCGCTCGACTCGACGTATCTGGTGGCAGACCTGGGAATTCCGCTCCTCGACCACGACCTCTCCGGCCGCGACCTGTTCGCCCTGCTGGAGGAGTCGAGCGGCACGCGCCTCGGCCGCGCGGAGGTGGTCGTGCACGCGGTGTCCGCAGGCCCGGACACGGCCGCGCTGCTGGACATCCCGCCCGGTACGGCAGTGTTCGCCCTCGACCGCCTGACCCGGCTCCCGGACGGCCGCCCGGTGGACGCGGAGTGGGTCCACCTCCGGGCGGACCGGCTGACCTTGCAAGCGACCCTGCATCGCGGCGCGGTGGGGGATCGCGGTGCTGCGGGGGATTGCGGTGCCGTGGGGGATTGCGGTGCTGGGTGGAGTCGCGGAGCCAAGCGGGATCGCGTGGCCGAGGGCGATTGCGTGGCCGAGCGGGATCGCGGGCCCGAGTGGAATCGCGGAGCCGGGCAGGATTGCGAGGCAGAGAGCGATTGCAGAGCCGGGCGGGATCGCGGCGCTGAGCGGGATCACGGGCCCGAGCGGAGTCGTGAGGCCGAGCGGCATCCCGGCGCCGCAAACGACTGCGGCGCAGAATGATCGCCGCGCTCATCGTCACCGGGTTGCTCGCCGGGATCGGCATCACCGCCGTCGGACCAGGCGGCGTGCTGGCGACCGTCGGGCTCTTCGTGTTCACCTCGCTGTCCCCCGCGCAGGTCGCCGGGACCGCGATCGTCACGCACGTCGCGACGGGGGTGCTCGGCAGTGCCGCGTTCGTCCACTCCGGACAGTTGCGTGAACCGGGCACCCGCCGGGTCGCCGCAGTGCTCGCGGGAGTCGCAGTGGTGGGGACCCCGCTCGGGGTGCTGCTGAACTCCTTGGTGTCCACCAAGGTCTTCGGGATCCTGCTGGCCGGTTTCGCCCTGATCGTGGCCGCGTTCGTCGGCTTGCGCCGGGCCGCGGGACGGCAACCGGCGGGGATCGCGGTGCTGATCGGGGCCGGGGTTTCGGTGGTGGCCGGGCTGGTCGGGGTCGGCGGGCCGATGCTGGCGGTGCCGTTGCTGGTCGTCGCCGGGATGCCGGTGCTCGGGGCGCTCGCCGCGGCGCAGGTGCAGTCGGTGGTGATCGCCGGGGCCGGGACGATCGGGTACCTCGGGGACATCGACTGGCAGCTCGCCGCGATCGTCGGCATTCCCGAGCTCGCCGGGGTCCTGCTCGGCTGGCGGATCGCGCACGCGTTGCCCACCCGGACACTCAAGGCTGTCCTCGTGGCCGTGCTCGTCGGGATCGCGCCGTATCTGGCGCTGCACGGCTGAACCCGTGGCTACCCTTGGCCGGGTGACGACTCCGGAGATCATGCTGCTGCCGCCGTCCGCCGCGGACGATGCCGAGCTCGTGACCACGCTGACCGACCTGACCAACGCCGTCTACGCGAAAGCCGAGAAAGGGCTCTGGATCGGCGACACCGACCGCACCGACCCCGCGGAGGTCGCGGGTTTCGTCCGCGCCGGGGAGATCGCGGTCGCCCGGCTCGACGGGGCCGTGGCCGGTTCGGTCCGGATCCAGCGCCTTGCCGCCGACCTCGGGGAGTTCGGCATGCTCGTCGCCGCGCCCGCGGTGCGCGGGACCGGCGTCGGACGCGAGCTGGTCCGGTTCGCCGAGGAGCACAGCCGCGCCGCCGGGTGCACGCGGATGCAGCTCGAGCTGCTGGTTCCCCGCGAGTGGACGCATCCGTCGAAAGAGTTCCTCGCCGGGTGGTACGGCCGTCTCGGCTACCGCGTGGTGGAGACCGCGACGATCGAGAGCGCGTACCCGAACCTCGCCCCGCAGCTCGCGACGCCGTGCGATTTCCTCGTCTACCACCGGGACCTCGCCGGATAGCTCCTGCCGCGGATTCCGCCCGATCACCGCCTGGTATCAATTCTGACCAAGTGGTAGAAATCTGGGTGGGCGGACCTCGCTGCCCGCGACGAGCCAAGGAGCTGGGATGGGCACTCTTTCCGTGCAGCTGTACTCGGTCCGCACCGTCTTCGCCACCGACCCGGACACCACCTTGCGGCGGCTGGCCGAGATCGGGTTCACGCAGGTCGAGCCGTACGGCGTCGTGGAAAACGCGAAGGCGCTCGGTGCCGGTCTGGCCGCGCACGGGCTCACCGCACCCACCGCGCACGCGCAGCTGATCGGCGTGGACCAGTCCGCCGTGTTCGCCGCGGCTCGCGAGCTGGGCATCGGCGTCGTGATCGAGCCGCTGATCGAGCCGGAGCGGTGGCAGGACCCGGCCGACATCGCCGCCACCGCCGAGGCGCTGAACGCCGCCGCGAAGATCGCCGCCGGGTACGGCGTCCGCGTCGGCTACCACAACCACTGGTGGGAGCTGGAAACCCGGATCGACGGCCGCACTGCGCTCGAGGTGTTCGCCGACCAGCTCGACCCGGAGATCGTGCTGGAGGTCGACACCTACTGGGTCACCGCGGCCGGGGAGAACGCGGCCGGGTTGCTGCGGCGGCTGGGGGAGCGGGTGCACGCGATCCACGTGAAGGACGGTGGGCTGTCGACGGACTTCACCGGCCAGGTACCGGCCGGGCAGGGCCGGGTCCCGCTGCCCGAGGTGCTCGGCGCGGTCCCGGACGTCCTGCGCGTGGTGGAATTCGACCAGCACGAGAACGTCTTCGACGCGCTCGCCGCCAGCTTCGCCTACCTCACCGGCGCGGGGAAGTGACCGCCGGGCCGGTCGGCGTCGGCGTGATCGGGGCGGGTTTCATCAGCGACACTTACCTCGGGAATCTCACGTCGTTCCTGGACCTCAGCGTCCGGATGATCGCCGACCTGGATGTCGAACGCGCGCGTGCGCAGGCGGCCGCACACGGGGTACCGCGCAGCGGGACGGTGGCGGAACTCCTTGCGGCGCCGGACATCGAGATCGTCGTCAACCTCACCGTGCCGGCCGCGCACGTCGACGTCGGGCTGGCCGCGCTGGAGGCGGGCAAGCACGTCTGGACCGAGAAACCGCTCGCCCTCGACCGGGAGACCGCGCAAACTCCTCGACCGCGCAAGGGAAACCGGCCTGCGGGTCGCGAGCGCGCCGGACACCGTGCTCGGCGCCGGGCACCAAACCGCGCGCCGCGCCATCGAGGACGGCCGGATCGGCGTACCGGCCACCGCACTCGCGTTGTTCCAGTCGCCCGGTCCGGAAAGCTGGCATCCGGCGCCGGAATTCCTGTACCGGGCGGGCGGCGGGCCGTTGCTCGACATCGGCCCGTACTACCTCACCCAGCTGGTGCAGGTGTTCGGCCCGATCCGCAAGGTCACCGGGTCCGGCGGACGCGCCCGCGAAACCCGGGTGATCGGGTCCGGGCCGCGGGCAGGCACGGAGTTCGCGGTGACCGTGCCGACCACGGTGACCGCGCTGGTCGAATTCGCCCGCGGCGGCAGCGCGCAGGTGGTGCTCACGTTCGATTCGGCCGTGGAGCGCGTCGGGTTCGTCGAGGTGTCCGGTCCGCTCGGCACGGCCGTGCTGCCCGACCCCAACCGCTTCGACGGCGTCACGACCTTGCACCCGGCCGATGCCGCGGAACCGGCGGAACTCGCCGCGGACGGCCACTCCGCGACCCGGGGGACCGGCGTCCTCGACCTGGCGCGGGCGATCCGGGCCGGGGTGCCGGAACGCGCGTCGGGGGAACTGGCGTACCACGTGCTCGACGCCATGCTGGCGATCGATGAATCGCTCACGCGCGGCCGGTCGGTCGACGTCTCCAGCAGCGTCGAAGTGCCGCCGCCGTTGCCCGCCGGGTGGGAGCCATCCGGGCGAACTCTGTGATCACGGGAACAGCGGGACGGTCAGGAGAGTTTGCAGAGAGAAGCGGAGGGAACCGGCCGGATCGACGTGCGTGGGGGTGGTGAGCCACTGGACCTGGAGGCCGTCCATCAGCGCGATGAAGGTGAGCGCCGCCATTTCCGGATCCACGCCGGGGCGGAGCTCGCCGCTTTCGGCGAGCACGCGAAAGGACTGGACCACGCTGTCCCGGGCGTCACGGTAATGCCGTTCGAAGTACGCGTGCGCCGGATGGTCCGGCGCGATCGCCTCGGCGGCGAGCCGCGAGTACAGCTCGACGATGCCGGGGTGCCGCACGTTGTGCTCGGCCAGCGCCACGAAGTGCCGGAGCACGTCCAGCCCGGGCGGCACGGTGAGCCGCTCGCGCACGGCGTCCTCGGCGTCCCGGCGTTCGAGCACGGCGGCGAGCAGGGCTTCCTTGGTGCGGAAGTGGTACAGCAACCCGGCGTGGCTGATCCCGGCGCGCTTGCCGATCTCCCGCAGCGACGACCCGTGGTACCCCATCTCGCCGTACACCACCGCAGCCGCCGAAATGATGTCCTCCCGGCGGATCCGGCCCTTCGCGTACCCGCCGGGCACGGGGCGGCGATCGTCGGCTTCCACCCGCCCATCATGCCGCAGTCCCCGATCCCGAGGAGGAACCGACCACGATGACCGGCCTGTCCCCGGCACCGCCCGCCGTCCTGCCCCGCGCCGCCCGCGCCGCGACCTGGGCCGTGTTCGCCCTCAACGGCTTCGCGGTCGGGATCTGGGTGGTGCACATCCCGGTGATCGAACGTGCCACCGGCATTTCGCACCCGGCGCTCGGCGCGCTCCTGCTCGTGCTCGGCGGCGCCGCGTTCGCCGGGATGCAGGTGTCCGGCCCGCTGGCCGACCGGTTCGGGCACCGGCGGATCGTGCCCGCGGCGACCGCGCTGCTCGGGCTTTCCGTGGTGCTTCCCGGCCTCGCGGTGAACTGGTGGACCCTCGGGCTGGCGCTGGTGGCGTTCGGGTTCTTCAACGGGTCGGTGGACGTCGCGATGAATGCACAGGCCGTGGTGGTGGAACGGGCGTACCCGCGGCCGATCATGGCCGCTTTCCACGCGATGTGGTCGATCGGCGGTGCGATTGCCGCGCTGATCGGCGCGGCCGTGCTGGGGGCCGGGGTGCCTGCGGCGGTGTCGCTCGGCGGCACCGGGGTGGTGTGCATCGGGGTTTCCCTGGTGGTGCGCCGGTATCTGCTCGATTCCCCGGCCCCGCCGGAGGCCGAGCGTGAGCCGCAGCCGACGAGCCGCACGCCGAAGCGCGTCGTGTGGCTGCTGGGGTTGCTGGCGTTCGCGCTGATGCTGTCCGAGGGGGTCGCGAACGACTGGGCGGCGCTGCACCTGCGTGACGTGCTCGGGACGTCCGAAAGCACCGCTGCGCTGGCGTACGGCGCATTCGCGGTCGCCATGACGATCGGCCGGTTCGCGACCGACCGGGTCGCCGCCGTCGCGGGTCCGGTCGCGGTGGTGCGTTACGGCGCGGGGCTGGCGGCGCTGGGGCTGGCAGTCGCGTCGCTGTCGCCTTGGGTGCCCTTTGCGCTGGCCGGCTGGGCGCTGTTCGGGCTCGGTCTTTCCGGTGGCGTCCCGCAGTTGTTCACCGCTGCGGGCAATCTCGACCGGCGAGCGTCGGGTGCGTTGATGGCCCGCGTGGTCGGCGTCGGGTACGTCGGCCTGCTGGCCGGGCCGGCGATCATCGGCGGGCTGGCGCACTGGATGCCGCTGAACGTCGCGTTCCTGCTGCCGCTCGTGCTGTGCGTGCTGGCGGTGGTGTTCGCGCCGGTGATCACGCCGCGCCGCTGACCCTGTTTCAGGTCGTGCAGCCGCGCGGGCCGAGGGACTGCCCGCCGCCGGTGAGGGTGACCGTGCCGGTGTTGACCCGGCTGCCTGCGGCCAGCATCGTGCAGACGATCTGGGCGACCGCGTTCGGGGTCAGGGTCCGGACGTCGACGCCGAGCGTCGCTGCGTCGTCAGTGCTGACCACGATCGGCGCGAGTGCGGACGGGACCTCGGAGGTGTAGCCGTTCAGCCGCTCGTCCGCGGTGGGACCCTGCGCCAGCAGCCGGACCAGTTCGCCGACCGACTCCGTGTCCTCGAAGCGGGACACCGGGACCACCGCGCCGCCATGCACGAAGTACAGCGACCGCGACGTGCCCGGAGTGCCACTCGGGGTACCCGGGCTGCTTGCCACCGGTGGTCCGCTGGGCGCTTCCTCTCCCGAGATCACGCCGCTCGGCCGCACCCCGCAGCCCGTCACGAGCACGGCGACCACGGCAAGACCCGCGAGGTGCCGCCTCACGGCCGTGCTCCCCGCGGCAGCCACAGAGTGAACAGCGCGCCGCCTTCGGGACGGTTGGCGGCGGTCAGCTTTCCGTTGTGCAGCCGGGCGTTTTCCCACGCGATGGCGAGGCCGAGGCCGCTGCCTTCGGAACGGGTGCGGGCGGTGTCGGCCTTGTAGAATCGGTCGAACACGTGCGGGAGCACCTCCTTGTCGAGACCCGGGCCGGTGTCGGCGACCGCGAGCGTGACCCCGGCCGCGTCCCCGCTCAGCGTGACGGTGACCGGCGGCGTGCCGTGCCGCAGCGCGTTGCCGACCAGGTTGGCGACGATCACGTCGAGCCGCCGCGGGTCGATCCGCGCGCGGACGCCGTCGGGCAGCTCGGTGGTCACGCTGAAGCCTCGCGCGCGCAGCGTGGCGCGGACGGCTTCGGCCACGTCGACGTCGTCGAGTTCGAGCGACGCGGTGCCGGAGTCGAAACGGGTGACCTCGATCAGGTCGTTGACCAGCCGGGTCAGGTTGTGTGTCTCCCGGCTGACCAGCCGCACCGCTTGCTCGGCGGCGTCCGGGAGCCGAGCGGCCTCGGCGTCGAGCATGTCGGTGACGGCGGTCATCGCGGCCAGCGGGGTGCGCAGTTCGTGGGACACGTCCGCGACGAACCGCCGTGCGTCGGCTTCCATCCGGCGCAGCTCGCCGACGTGTTGCTGCAGGGATTCGGCCGTGGAGTTGAACGTCTTCGCGACGGCGGCCAGTTCGTCGCTGCCGTGCACGGTGATCCGCGTGCCGAGGTCGCCGTCGCCGAGCCGGCGGGCGGCCCGCTGCAGCTGCTGCACCGGCTGGAGCACGCTGCGGGCGGCGAGCACCGCGAGCACCGTTGCCACCACGAGCGCGACCCCACCGGCCAGCCACGCCTCGCGGGCGAGCTGGTCGACCGCCTCGACCTCGCTGCCGAGGCCACGCACCTCGTACACCTCGATCCCGGACGGCTGCGTCGGTTGCGACTGCGATCCGGTCGCGACCCGCAGCTGCGACCCGAGGACCAGGCACGTCGTCTTGCCGCAGCTCACGCGCTGCCACGCGACCCGGCCGGACTGCACTTTCGCCCGGAGCTCGGGGGAGATCAGGCTCTGCGGCAAGGTTCCCGCGGTGCGGCTGCCGTCCGTGACGAGCACCGTGACGTGCCGCCCGTTCAGCTTGTCGAGGATCGTGGCGAGATCGGCCTCGGACCGCGGCCCGCCCGGCAGCGGGTACAGGAGTTTGAGCTGGGCGGTCATTTCGATGGCCGCGGAGTCCTGCGCCCGTTGCACGATACCGTCGCGGGCGCGCACGTAGCCGATCCCGGCGACCGCGACGGCGGTGAACACGGTCAGCATCGCGAACGAGATCAGCAGCCTGCCCCGCAGGCCCCACAACCGCCACTCCCTCACAGCGGCCCGAACCGGTAGCCGAACCCGCGCAGGGTCTGGACGTACACCGGGCTCGCCGGATCGTCTTCGATCTTCGACCGCAGCCGCTGCACGCACGCGTCGACGAGCCGGGAGTCGCCGAGATATCCCTGGTCCCACACGGATTCCAGCAGCTGCTGACGGCTGAGCACGCGCCCTGGCGCGGCGGACAGCTCGAGCAGCAGCCGCAGTTCGGTGGGCGCGAGCCCGACCGCGGTGCCGTGCTTGCTCACCACGAGCCCTTCGCGGTCGATGGTGAGTTCGCCATGCCGTTCCGGACCCGGCTTCGGACCGGGGCCGCGCGGTTCGCCACCGGTCCGCCGCAGGACCGCGCGGATACGGGCTTCGAGGACGCGGGCCTGCGCGGGTTTCACCACGTAGTCGTCGGCGCCCGCTTCGAGCCCGGCGACCACGTCGATGTCGTCGTTGCGCGCGGTGAGCATGATGATCGGCAGGTCACCGGCCGCGCGGATGCGGCGGCACACCTCGAAGCCGTCCATGCCGGGCAGCATGAGGTCGAGGACCACGACGTCGGCCGGGCCGCCGGCCAGCCGCGCGAGACCTTCCTCGCCGGTTTCGACGGCGTCGACCGTGTGGCCCTGGTAGGTCAGGGCCAGCCGCAGGCCGTCGCGCACGGCCTGGTCGTCTTCGATCAGCAGTACCCTCGGCATGACCCCCACTATCGCAGCGCACGGCGGCCCCCGCCTGTCCGCCTCAGCGTGCCGGTACGGTTTCACCGCCCGATGCGGGGAGTGTCATCGTCCGGTAACGACGCCGCCATGCGGAACTGTTACAGAGCTGTCGGATTCCGTGCGCAATGCGCGCACACTGGCGACCGACAGTGGACGCCATGACCGAGATCCTTCGCCGTCCCCGCGTTCTTGCGGCCGCCACCCGCATTCTGGCAGTGCTGCTGCTTCCGGTGGCGTTCCTGCGTTCCCCGGCGCGCTGCCGGTACCTGGCGTGCCAGTGGGCGCTGGCGATGCGGTACCCGGCCGAGGACCTCGCAGGCCTGAGCGCCCCGGCGCACGCCGCCTTCACCGCCGCCCGCACCGAAGCTTTCTGGCGCGACCGGCAGCTCATCGGCCTCACCTCCGGCCACCGCGACGCAGCCCACCAGCACCGCCTGTTCACCGACGCCGTCCGCCGCACGGGCTCGGTGACCGAGGCCCGCCGCTGGGTACTGCCACCGCACGAGTCGGCCCACGTACGCGGCACGGCGCTCGACGTGCGCCCCACCGAAGGCGCGGCCTGGCTCGAACGCCACGGCTCGGCCTACCGCTTGTACCGCCGCTACGACAACGAATGGTGGCACTTCGAGTACCACGCCGACACCGTGCCGCTGCGGCTGCCCTATCCCGATGCATGTCGGCCGTCCACAATGGTCAGAATGGCCGGGTGAACGGCAGCGGTTTTCGCATCCGTACGAGCAGGAGCAGCGGGACCAGCACGTACGGCAGGTTGAAGGCGAGGAACTTGCCCGGATTGCCGGTGCGCAAGGCCGGATCCCCGAAGAACTCGACGCCGAACACCACGATCCCGGTGAGCGTGACGATCATCGTCGCGTAGATCACCGCGAACAGCTGGACCCCGTTCCGCCCGGCCGCGAGGCACCACACGAGCACCAGGTAGAACGGCAGATAGACGAACGCCGAGAGCCCGGTGACGATCCGCATCCAATCGGGTGGATGCATGAACAGCGGATCGGTGTCGTGCGCGTACCAGTAGTTGGCATCGACGAAGAAATTGCCCGTCGGCCGCGAAAAATCCACGCCGACGGTGGGAAGCAGGTCGCTGATCAGCGACGTGACCGCGAAGACCGCGAAGATCACCGCGAAGAAGATGTCGACCCGCCGCTTGCGCAGCGGCAGGTTCGGCGCCGGAATGCCCATGACGGAGATGGTAGGACGGGGGTCCGACAATTTCGGGTGTTGCCGTTGCCGCGGTTGAGTGCCCGCGTGGTTTCGGCCGCAGCCGGGGAGCTGCACGGTCGGTTGCGCCGCATGCTGCTGCGGCGGTCCCGATCAGCGGCACCCCTGCCGCCATGACCCGCGCCGCTCTCACCTGCGCCGCAGTCGCGGTCCGGGGCGCGATCGTGGGACAGTCGGGGGTATGAACGCGTTCCAGGTGTGTCTCTGGGTCTTCGCGGGGGTCTGCGCCGGGTGCTGGCTGCTGTCGGTGATCACGCGCGAGTACTCGTGGGCGGACCGGATCTGGTCGGTCGTCCCGGTGGTCTACACCGGGATCTTCGCCGGGTACGCCGGGTTCACCGATCCGCGGCTCGACCTCCTGTTCGTCCTCGTGTTCCTCTGGGGTGCGCGGCTCACCTTCAACTACGCGCGCAAAGGCGGCTACGCCCGCGGCGGCGAGGACTACCGCTGGGCGATCCTCCGGGGCCGGATGGCGCCGTGGCAGTTCCAGTTGTTCAACCTTTTCTTCATCACGCTCTACCAGAACGCGATCCTGCTGCTCATCACGCTGCCCGCGGGGACGGCGCTGGACCACCGCACCCCGCTGGGCCCGGCGGACGTCGTGCTTGCCGTGGCGTTTCTTGCCTGCCTGGCCGGGGAAACGGTCGCCGACCAGCAGCAGTGGACGTTCCATCAGTGGAAGAAACGCGAAACGAGCGCCGGCCGTACCCCAGATCCGCAGTTCGCGCAGACCGGACTCTTTCGGTTTTCCCGGCACCCCAACTTCTTTTTCGAACAGGCCCAGTGGTGGCTGGTGTTCGGCATGGGGGTCGCCGCGGCGGGTGCGGTCACCTGGACGATCGCCGGTGCGGTGCTGCTGACCTTGCTGTTCGTCGGGTCCACGATCTTCACCGAGAGCATCACCCGCAGCCGGTACCCGGAGTACGCGGGCTACCAGCAGCGCACCTCGCCGATCGTGCCCTGGTTCCCGCGCACCGCCGCCTCGTGAGTTCAGCCGAGCGTGCCCTCGTCGCCGAGCAGTTTGCGCAGCCCGGGCAGCACGGCGGAAAGGTCTTTGCCAGTACGGAAAGCGACGACCGTCGTGCCGGTGTCCCCGCCTCGGCCGAGCAGCGCGAAGGTGTCGGCCATTGCGGTGTCGAACTCGGCTTCCGGGTCTGGCGCCTGTCCGCGTAACCACCGCCGGAGCACGTGGTTGTGCGCGGTCACCACGGCCGCGGCCATCAGTTCGGCGCGCAGTGTGGTGTCCTCGCCGCCGCCCAGCCACCGGTGGATGAAGCCCTGGAACAGTCGCTGGTACTGCCGGGTCCCGGCGATTTCGCGGGCGCGCAACGCGGGCACACTCCGGGTGAGCCGGTAGCGGGCGAGCGCGAGGTCGCCCTCGGCGACGTAGTGCCGCAGCACCAGCCGGGCCGCCTCGGTGACCGCGACGGCCGCGGTCCGCAGGTCCGAGCCGGCCAGCCGGGCTTCGATCGCGCTGAGCAGCACGTCGTGGTCGGGGAAGATCACGTCCTCTTTGGACCGGAACGCGCGGAAGAACGTGCTGCGCCCGACCCCGGCCCGCTCGGTGATGTCGTCGACCGTCGTCTGGTCGTAGCCGCGCTCCTCGAACAGGGCGAACGCGGCCTCGGTCAGCCGTTGCTTGGCCGGTTTCTCGGACATCGGGCCAGCCTAATCGGCGGCCGGGGGGTTCGCGGAGGGTGAGGTCGGCCACCTGAGCTGCCACCGCGCGCCGGTACTGAGTACCGTACAAGTGGAACCAAGTACCGAAGGATGGGTGAGGCACGTGGAGCTCGTCGGCGTGGTCGGCTGTGGCCAGATGGGGGCGGGAATCGCCGAGGTGTGCGCCCGGGCCGGGCTGGACGTCGTCGCGGTCGAGTCCAGCCGGGCTGCCGCCGACGCGGGCCGCGCGCGGCTCGAAGCGTCGTTGGGCCGGGCCGAGCGCAAGGGCAAGATCGCGTCCGCGGCCGACGTGCTCGAGCGGATCCGGGTCAGCGTGGATCTCGACGACCTGGCCGACCGCACTCTTGTCGTCGAGGCGGTGGTGGAGAACGAAGCGGTGAAGGCGGAGCTGTTCGGCCGCTTGGACAAGATCGTGACGGCGCCGGATGCGGTGCTGGCGTCCAACACGTCGTCGATCCCGATCATGAAGCTCGGCACCGCGACCACCCGCCCGGCGCAGGTGCTCGGCATCCACTTCTTCAACCCGGTCCCGGTGCTGCCGCTGGTGGAGCTGGTGCCGAGCCTGCTCACCGCGGAGGAGACCACCGACCGCGCGCGGCACTTTGCGGAGGACACGCTCGGCAAGCACGCCATCCTGTGCCAGGACCGGGCCGGGTTCGTGGTGAACGCGCTGCTGATCCCGTTCATCCTCGCCGCCGTGCGCATGCTCGAGTCGGGTTTCGCCACGAAGGAGGCGATCGACGAAGGCCTGGTCCGAGGGGCCGCCCACCCACAGGGTCCGCTGGCACTGGCCGACTTGATCGGGCTCGACACCACCAAGGCGGTCGCGGAATCGTTGTACGAGGAGTTCAAGGAGCCGCTGTACGCGCCGCCGCCGCTGCTGGCCCGCATGGTCGACGCCGGTTTGCTCGGCCGCAAGACCGGCCGCGGTTTCTACACCTACGCCTGACATTCCATCCTGGTCGCCGAGGAGTTCCCGATGAGTTTCGATCTGTTCAAAATCAACGAAGACCACGAAGCAATCCGCGAGGCCGTGCGCGCGGTCGCCGACGAGCAGATCGCGCCGCACGCCGCCGAGGCCGACGAGCGCGAGGAGTTCCCCAAGGCGTCCTACGACGCACTGGTCGCCTCGGACTTCCACGCCCCGCACGTACCGGAGCAGTACGGCGGCGCGGGTGCCGACGCGCTCGCGACCTGCATCGTGATCGAGGAAGTCGCGCGGGTGTGCGCGTCGTCCTCGTTGATTCCGGCGGTGAACAAGCTGGGCAGCCTGCCGCTTATTCTCGCCGCGAACGAGGACGTCAAGGCGAAGTACCTGCTGCCACTGGCATCCGGCGCAGCGGGATTCTCCTACGGACTGTCCGAACGCGACGCCGGGTCGGACACCGCGTCGATGCGCTGCCGCGCCACCCCGTCCGGCGACGACTGGATCCTCAATGGACAGAAGTCGTGGATCACGAACGCGGGTTTCTCAGAGTACTACACGGTTCTGGCTGTCACTGACCCGGACGGCCGCCGCGGCGCCAACGTGAGCGCCTTCGTGGTCGAGAAGTCCGACCAAGGCTTTTCCTTCGGCGCCAAGGAAAAGAAGCTGGGCGTCAAGGGCTCGCCGACGCGTGAACTGCTCTTCGACCAGGTCCACCTCCCGGGCGACCGCATGGTGGGCGAACCCGGCGAAGGCCTGAAGATCGCCCTGCGCACACTGGACCACACCCGGGTGACGATCGCGGCACAGGCCGTCGGCATCGCACAGGGCGCACTGGACCACGCACTGGCGTATGTAAAGGAGCGCAAGCAGTTCGGCAAGCACATCGCCGACTTCCAGGGCATCCAGTTCATGCTGGCGGACATGGCAATGGCAGTCGAAACCGCGCGTCAGATGGTGTACACCGCAGCGGCAAAGTCCGAACGCGGTGACGCGGATCTTTCGTTCTTCGGCGCCGCGGCGAAGTGTTACGCGTCGGATGTGGCGATGCAGGTGACCACCGACGCGGTCCAATTGCTGGGCGGGTACGGGTACACGCGCGATTTCCCACTGGAACGCATGATGCGGGATGCGAAGATCACGCAGATTTATGAGGGGACGAACCAGATTCAGCGTGTCGTGATGGCTCGGCAGCTGCTGAAGGGCTGATTTGATCTTGATCCGGTAGTCCGGGCGGCGCTGGCTGCTCATGATCAAGCCGCCTCCAGGCCGTCATGGGAGCCAGGCCGCCCGAACACCGCGTCGATCGCCTGCCGAGCCCTCTCGTGGCTCGACGGGACGAGGTGCGTGTACGTCCGCAGGGTGAACCCGGCGTCGGAGTGCCCGAGGTACTCGGCGAGTTCCTTGATCGACACGGCGCGGGACAACAGCGCCGAGACGAAGAAGTGCCGCAACGCGTGCATGCCGTCCCGCCCGGCCACGGTAGGCGATCTCAGCCGTCCTGAACGCGCCCTGCCACACGACGCCCACCTCGGCTGAGCCAACCAGATTCGAAGAATACTCGACTGAAACGATCGTCAGGGGAGCAAGCTGAGCCTCCTGTGCCAGTAGGTGCGTCGCCCCAAAAGATACGTGTACATGGCTTTACTGCCACAAAACGGTCAGGTATCTAATGTGCAACTTGAAGGTTGTAAAGCTATTTGGTTCCTTCATATTCAAGAACTCCCTTCTGGATCCTTTTCTGGGCCTTGGCAAAAGGGCGGCTCGGTACCGGCTCGCACGTCTCGACGATCGTGTCATAAGAAGACCTAAGAGATCTAAGTGTATTGTCCAGATCTATTTCGGTTGACTGACGTGAGGCCAGTGAAATCTCTAGGGCTGCCTTATGTCTAATCTTCGTGAATTCTCGTGCCGAAACTTTGAAGCTAGCCGAATTCCTGTTAGTGCCCAAGAATGAAGCGGTTGCGGCGACAGTGCCGGCTACTGCACCTACGGATCCCCACTCCTTAGGATAATTGAGTGCGACTAGTATTCCTGCGATAGCGCCTAGGATTGCAGGGACGAAGACGATTGCGCGACCCCACATTTCAGCATATTTGACAGCTTCAAAGTACGCTTGAGAGGAGTAGCTAGCGTCTTCATAAATCTTCCGCATCTGCGATGTGTAGACCTCTACAACTTCGCTTTCTATTGCCATGCTGGGCTCTCAACCTCGGGAAATGGGACAAACGTAGGGTTGGATCGTAGATAGTCTGCCGTCAAAGCTAGAACAGGGTCAGCACTTGTGACGGACAAGAGCCATTCATCACTGCACTGATTTGATTCATAGCAAGCGACGAGGAGTGCACGACGAACCCTGCTATTGGGTTCGACTTGATACTCCTGCTTTAAGCGTGCGCTTTCTCCGGCTTGACTGAAGAGTCCGAGGTAGCGTGCGGCTGTCTCTCGCAGGAAGGTTTCAGCGTTCCTGTCCAGAAGGACTGCCCACGCGCTATCAACAGCGACTCTGCTTTTGATAGAATTTCTAATTAGGAAGACAAAGATATGGCATTGAGCATATGGATAAAGTGCAAGCTCGTCACTGGCTAAATGTCTGGCAACAATGCGTCCAATGTGAGGTTGCTCCTCAGTAAAAAGACTCAAATAGATCAATACTTGCCGCGCAATATGGGGCACGGATAGGAAGTTTGCGAGTAACCAGTGGATGGCGTAGTCATCCTTGATCTCGCGCAGGTTTGTGAGGCAAAATTTCAGGTCGCGCGCACTTTCCGTCTCGATTGCCCTGTCGAATAAGGCGTGAAGATCGTCGTTTACGTTGTCCATGCCGACGTTTATGCCATAGTTGATGGCATCCTTTTCTCTGTCTTCCAGATGCTCCAAAACCTTGTCGCTCGCGATTATCTCAGTCTTTGAGGACGCCAGGTTTAGATGCCTGTGCCGTAGAGTTCTGTTGGTATTAACTAGAATTTGTCGAAGTGCTGACCAGTCCTTGCCAAATATGTACATGTCGTCCGAGTATCGGAAGTGCCTAAAGCCGCTGCGACGCAGTTCGCTGTCAAGTGGCGCAAGATACAGATTCGCCAGAGATCCAGACATATCAGGACCTTGCGGAATTCCCCAGGCGCTACTCATGTTGTTGAAAGCTCTCAGAAATTGCTCTAGCGCCTCTCGTGCCCACGGTTCAACGCCGAGCTGTCTTAAGTCGTCGGATAGAATGCTCACATCCACGTGTTCAAAAAATGATGAGATATCCGTGCGTGCCAAGAAATAGTCAGGGTTCTTTCGATGAAACTTACGGGCATCTTTCTGCATTCTGATCCACCAGCCGATGGGGCTTAGCATTCTCTGCTCTTTCTTCCACCATCTGCTGCTGTATACTGATTTTGAGGTGATGCGACCAATCTCAGGTGCTATCGCTATGACAAAAGCTTCATAAGCCAGTCTTCGCGCTATATCGAGGCGTGCGAGTGGTCTAACTGCAATCCGATCCTTGGGGAGATCGACGATCTCTACGCTCAAGGGAAGCAGATCCCCACTCTTAAAGTCGCGAATAAGCGTAGCCTTGAACGTTTCCCACTGCGATCCGATATCTGCGTAGTTGACAATATCGGGAAGATCTAGATCGACGCTGGCGCGTCCAATATTTCGCCAGGCGATATCCAGGAACGCTTCTAGCGAGTTGCTGCTTGAGCGCTTCATCTAGCCACTCGCCCCTTCTCGTGCTTTCGCTTAGCATCCATCGCGAAGCGGGCCTGGTCTGTTACGGCGGACTGACGTCTTAAGTGGTCGAAGTTTGTTTTGAGACCTAATCGTTGCTGGCGAGCCAAGTATTGTGCTCTTGCCGAACTTGGCTGTATGGGATCGAGGTGCCGCCGTCGGCGGCGCGCACGTCACCACCCGTACGGCGGGCTCCGCCCGTGCGACACGGATGGCCTGCCGCTCCGCTCCGGCCGCCGGTCGCGGCGAGCCCGCCGACGAGCAGCACCGCGCAGCGCGCCGCCGCCGACGGAGATCCAGAGGAGCACTTCGGCCCAATCTCCCGGCTCACCCAGCCGACGCGCAGTGGTCACCAGGGGGGTCCCTCGCTTCTCAGCGTCTAACACCGGCCCGCCCTCATTAAGGCGGGAAAGCGTGCCTTGACGCGATCGACCCGGCGCTAGGGATGGCGGGGCGACGGAAGCGGAGAGAAGAGGCACGGGCAGGTCGGGGACCGCTGGAACCTGTCGAGGATCAGCGGGCAGCGCGCCATACTTCAGGCAGTCCCCTTCAACAGGCGCACGGGGCGCCCGAGGTGAAAGCCGAACCGGCGAGGGTAAGCAGCGATATGGGGGATCTCGCATGCGTGGTGCGCGATCGGCACCTGTGAGTCCCTGTCTGATCCGTGATCGGCGGCAGTCATGCCAAAGACCCGACGTGAGCCAGGCCTTCTACAGGCCGTCAGACGTCGGGTAAGGCCAAGATTCACCGAGAACTGTCGAGAGACGTTTCAGCAGCTCAGAGGCAGTTTTCAGGCATGATCGCCAGATGGGTTGGAACCGGCTGAGAGATCACGCAGATTTATGAGGGAACGAACCAGATTCAGCGCGTGGTGATGGCTCGGCAGCTCCTGAAGGGCTGAATTCATGCAGTTCAGTGCGGTCTTCATTGTGGTGGGCCGGTGAATAAGCGGACGAATTTCCACTCCGGCTCGACGGCCGCGACCCACTTCGGGCGGCCGTCCCGCCTGTATTCACGGTGAGTCGCTTGCAGCAGCTGATGACCCGCTCACCCGGCCGGTCTGCGCTCCGGGACTGTCAACCCGGCGCCGCCCGGTCGCAGGAACTGAGCACCACGAAAGAACCCTGCCGCCTACATTACGCAGGCGGTGGGGCTCTTCGTCGTTTCTGAGCAGGTGTTACGACATCCTGGCGAGTTCGCGGCGGCCGAGTTCCGTCACCAAGTAGTAGTGAAGTGGCTGGGGCTGCTCCGGCGCGTCGTGCGGCGACGGGTCGTAGTCGTCGGTGATCCAGCCGCGGTCGAGCCACTGTTCGAGGAGGGGGTACAGGCGTGCATTGTGCATTCGGGTGGCTTGCCGCAGTTCCGAGGCGGAGAAGCGGTGGTCTTCGGCCTCAGTGAGTAGCGTCGACGCCAGCCTGCGCGTGTCCCTCGTCATCGGCATGGCCTCATCGTAACCAGCCGGCGCACCGTCAGGCATCCTCTTGCGGTGGCTCGCTCGGACGCCACCGGAAGAGGTATGACCGGAACCCGCCGCCGGGACGGGTTGGCCCAGTCGGCTGCTGCGGCGGGCGGCTGCCTGCTGAGCCGATGGCTGCATTCCCTTGCCCGCCGGTGAGACAGCTGCGGTGATCGCGGCGGCGTGGCCGGTTCGGCTTGTCCGGCACGGGTTTCTCCTATCGCTCGGGCCGTCGCGGTTGGACCGGCCGGGGCTGCGGGGCGGGGTTGGTGTGGGTGGGCCGCGGGGACCCTTGCTTCCCTGGTCCCGGCCGGGTGGGGCCTGGTCCGGCTGGGTTGCGTGCGGGTTTCGGCATGAGCCGTCCTTTTCGCCGGGGCTGGAAAGCGGGCAGGTCGGAACCCGGCCGCAGCGCCATGCCAGGGAGGAACGCGGCGGCCGGGAGGCTGGGTGACCACGTCGCAGTGGTCAGCTGGTCATTCGACAGGGGGAATCTCATCCGGACGCGGGGGCCGGACGGCAGAACGGCCTCGCGGCCAGTGGTACTTCGTGATCCGGCCGGCCGCCTGCAGCTCCGCTTCGGGGATGTCCTCGCCGAACGCGTGCGGGATCGCAGCCAGGCGGTATTCCTCTGCCGAGGGCCGGAGGGGACCGAATCCGATGCTCATCGCGGCCTCCGACGCTTCGGCCGCGGCTGAAGCCCCGGGTGCCCGTCGGGGATGGGTACTCCGCGCTCGCGGCGGTACTCGACATCGCAGTACGGGCACTGGGTCGGCACTCCTTGCTCGGGGCGCCTGTGCATCGGTTCGAACTCGGCTGCGGCGGTTTCGCCGCAGCGTGTGCTGATCGTCTCGCCTGGCGCAGGGATACGCGAGAGCCGGGTCCGGTGCCACACCCTGTCGATTACCGGGTGAATTGCCTCGGGGTCGAGGTAGATCAGCGCGGTCATCGTGTATCCCCGCCGGGGGCCGGGTGGTCAGCGACCGGTCCGTGCTTGCACATGCGGAAATTCTTTCCGAGCGTGATCACTCATAACACAGCCGGTAACCAGCATTTGCAGTCCGGGCATTTGGTGAACTGGGCGTGATTGGCCTAGATCAATTCTGGTGCCGCGTCGTCTGTACTCTCCGGACTTGTGGACCTGCTGCCGTTCGACGAGTACGTGCGCTCGCTCCCGCGGAAACGGATGTCTGCCGGCACTCTGATTCGGGACGGCGCGGACCGGGTGCTGCTGGTCGAGCCGTCGTACAAGGAGCACTGGGACATCCCTGGCGGGGTGTGCGAGGTCGACGAGCCGCCATGGCGCACAGCGCGCCGGGAATGCGCCGAGGAGGTCGGGATCGACCGCCCGCTCGGCGCTCTGCTGGTGATCGACTACATCCCGGACGACGGGCGTATGCCTGAGGGGATGGCGTTCATTTTCGACGGCGGCCGGATCACCGAAGACGAGGCCGCACGGCTGACCCTCACCGACCCGGAGATTCTGTCGGTGGAGCTGGTGCCGGTCGATGCCGTAGCGGAGCGGGTGAAGCCGTCACTCGGTCGGCGGCTCCGTGCCGCGCTTACCGCCGCCCAGACTGGTCGCGCCCCGATGATCTGCGAGGACGGACACCCGGTCTCGCAGTAGCGTCGATCGGCGACCGGGGGAGGGCGCCATGGCGGAAACACAAATCGGGGACAACCTCGCGCGGCTGCGGGTCGCGCGCGACCTGTCGCAGGAGCAGCTCGCCGAGGCGGCCGGGGTCGGCGTCGACACGGTTGCGCGGATCGAGCAGGGCAAACGCAAGCAGAGCAGGCCAGCGACCGTGCGGAAGCTGGCCGACGCGCTCGGCGTCACTGTCGACGCGTTACTCGGGCAGCTGCCTGCGCCGCACTCTCTCGATGTCGACGTGGTGCCGCTGCGGCGCGCGATCAACGCCGACGCGCTCATTCCCGGCCTCGACGACCTCGCCGACACTCGCGAGGTACTGCCCCTTCCGGAGCTGGCCGACAGCGCACACCAGGCGTGGCGTGCCTACGTCGACGGCAGGCATGCCGAGCTGCTCCACGCGTTGCCGCTCGTCCTGGTCGACGCCCGCCGCGTCGTCCGCGACACCCGCGACGACGACCGCGCTGGCGGCTATCGCGTGCTCTCGACGGCCTACCGCCTGTCCGCTGGCATCGCGGGCCGGATGGGGCTCGACGATCTCGCCTACACTGCGGCCCGGCGCGCCGTCGAGGCTGCCGCCGAAGCCGACACACCGGAGATCGAGCGCGCCGTCTCGCTGCGCTACCTCGCCTGGACCCTGGTCCGGCAAGGACTCTCCGAGGACGCCGAACGCGTCGCGACCGAAGCCGCGGCCGCGATCGAACCCCGCATGCTCGACCGCGACTCCGCCCGCGCCGGCGTGTTCGGCAACCTCCTGTTCAACGCCGCCACCGCCGCCCTCAACAACGGCAGCACCGCCCGCGCCGACGACCTCCTCGCCGCCGCCCACGCCGCGGCCATCCGATCGAGCGGTGACATCGCGACCGAGGCCGCGATCTTCGGCCCGCGCGTGGCCGCCCTGCAACGCGTCGACCTCGCCGTCCGATCAGGAGACCCCGAGCATGCGCTCCGCCTGGCCACCACCGTGCCCACGACCACCGGCGGTGACGTGCCCGCGTTCTGGGAAGCCGGACACCGGCTATACCTCGCCGCTGCTGCCACTGATCTCCGGAAGGACCGGCAGGCGCTCGGGTGGCTCGCCGAAGCGCGCGACCTCGCGCCCGACTGGGTTCGTTACCAGCCGCTGGGCAAGCGCGTGATGCGCCAGCTCGTCGGCCGCGCGACCCGCAGACGCGGACCCGAGTTCGCTACCCTGGCCGCGCACTACGGCGTCATCACTGAGGACTAGCCAGATCGCGTGCTCCCACACCGTGAGGTGTAGGCCGAGAACCACCCCGCGACGAGCACATAGACGGCGAGAACGGCCACCACCGTGCCGGTGCGGCGCTGGGCTGGGCCGAGCGCTATCGGCAGCGTTGCAAGTGGGCGCCTTCGCGGTTCCAACAGGCGCGTAACCGGTGACGGCGCGGCGGACCGTCCCGGGAGCGGTCTGGACCGCCAACGTGACCGGGTGCCCTTGGTGGGTAATTCTCCGGAGATTGGCGGTCCGGGGCGGAGGCAAGACCGTCGGCGATCGCCCCGGCCTGGTGCGCGGAGAGATCGCCTGCGGACACAGCTTTGTGCGGCAAGGGCAAGCTGGCCGCAGCTTGCGTGGCCCGGGTGCGGGTCTTGTGCACGAGTAGGCGCAGGGCGGCCAGGAATGCCGGGGCAGCGGCGTGGCAGGGAGTGCCGTCATCCAGTTCCCGGATGGCGTCCGGTCGCCGGGCGTAGGCGAGGTTCTGGACTCGTCGGGTGGTCGGGGTTCTTTGTCTCAGCTCCAGGTCTGGCGGCTGCCGGGCCGGGAGGATCGCTGTCTCGGGCACCTCACCATCATATCGAACATGCGTTCGAGTATGGGTCGCTCGAATCGGGCGTCCTCGGCCACCCGTCTGAGGGGCGGACCTCGCCGGGTGGAGTCGAATTCCGCGTGTCGCGGGCGAAATCTGCCATTCGCGGCATCGATGTGCCCGTGGAGTGGGGGTACGGAGTCCGGCTGAGGCGAGAGGGTGGCCCCTTCGATCGAAGGGCTTCAGCAATTGCTAATATTCGCAATTGCTGAACCCTTCCACTCCCGGGTCCAGCGGAGGAGGTCCCGTGAGCAGGCCGCTTTACCAGCTGAAAGCCGAGTTCTTCAAGACGCTCGGGCACCCCGCGCGGATTCGCGTGCTGGAGTTGCTGTCGCAGCGTGAGCATGCCGTTGCGGAGATGCTGCCTGAGGTCGGGATCGAGGCGGCGAACCTGTCGCAGCAGCTGGCGGTCTTGCGGCGGATGGGGCTGGTCACCACGCGCAAAGAGGGGTCCAGCGTCTATTACTCGCTGATCAGCCCGCAGGTGGCCGAGCTGATGGCGGTCGCGCGCGAGATTTTGACCGGGGTGCTTTCCGGGCAGGTCGAGTTGCTTGACGACCTTCGCACTGTGCAGGCCGGGATCGAGCGGGCGCGGGAGAGCTGACGTGCGTGCGGGAGGTGTGCGGTGCTGAAGCTGTGGCGCAGGATTCGCCGGACCGGGCGGGCGGCGGAGGGGCCTCCGGAGCGTCCGGAGGCGCTGGCGAAAGCGCGTGAGCTGGGCGGATCGGTGCAGTTGCGGCACGTCGACGCGGGGTCGTGCAACGGGTGTGAGATCGAGATCGGGTCGGCGTTCGGTGCGGTTTATGACGCCGAGCGGTACGGGGCTCGGCTGGTTGCGTCGCCGCGGCATGCGGACGGGCTGCTCGTGACGGGGCCGGTCACGCGGAACATGGCGGAACCGTTGCGGCGTACGCACGAAGCGGTGGCGCGGCCTCGGCTGGTGGTCGCGATCGGTGACTGTGCGCGGGACTGTGGCGTGTTTTCCGGCGCGTACGGCGTGACCGGGGCGGTCCGTGACGTCGTGCCGGTCGACCTCGAGGTGCCTGGGTGCCCGCCGCGGCCGGAGGCGATCGTCGAGGCGGTGCGGAAGCTGACCGGCCGGTGAGCGAGCCGATCAACCTCGCCGCCGTCGGGCTTGGCGCAGCGGTAGCCCTCGGACTCCTCACCGCCCTCCTCGCGATCCTCCTGCCTGCCCGGCAACGGACCATCGCAGCGGGCATCGGCACGGTCCTCGCCGGTGCGGCGGGTGCGGTGGCCGGAGGGGCCGCCCTCGCGGGGCAGACGGCGCAGGTCAGCCTGCCGTGGCTGCTTCCGTTGTCCGGGATACACCTCGGCCTCGACCGGATGGGCGGGCTCTTCATCGCGGTCACCGGGGGAGTGGCCGTGGCTGCCGGGGTGTACGGCGCCGGCTACCTGCGGCACGGGCTCCGGGCGCGCACGGTCCAGGCGGTACAGCCGTTGTTCGTCGTGGCGATGCTGCTCGTACCTGCGGCGTCGTCGGTCGGCACGTTTCTCGCGTGCTGGGAGCTGATGGCGGTCACCTCGCTGATCCTGCTGCTGGCCGAGCACCGGGAACGCCCCGCGGTCGCGTCGGCCGGGCGGTGGTACGCGGTCATGACGCACCTCGGGTTCGTGACTGTCCTCATCGGACTCCTCTGGTTCGCCGACCAAGCCGGTGGCGACAGTTTTGCCGCGCTGCGCAACGCATCCCTGCCCAGCGGCGCCGCGAGCGGGATCTTCCTCCTGACGTTGGCCGGGTTCGCGTCGAAGGCAGGCATCGTGCCGCTGCACGCCTGGCTGCCGCGGGCGCATCCGGAGGCGCCGAGCCACGTG
The DNA here is from genome assembly GCF_000717335.1 of Amycolatopsis jejuensis. Lineage (GTDB taxonomy): Bacteria > Actinomycetota > Actinomycetes > Mycobacteriales > Pseudonocardiaceae > Amycolatopsis > Amycolatopsis jejuensis. Next base: position 255,335 of record NZ_JNYZ01000007.1, on the reverse strand, counting down.
TCGGCGCTGATGTCGGCGGCGATGGTCAACCTCGGCGCATACGGCGTGCTCCGCGTCGGCGTCGACCTGCTCGGCGGCGGGCCGGGCTGGTGGTGGACCGTCGTGCTTGTGCTGGGGGCACTCTCGGCGGTGTACGGCATCCTCCAGGCCGCTATGACGTCCGATCTCAAACGGCTGCTCGGGTATTCGACCACGGAAAACCTCGGCCTGGTCTTCGCCGGGATCGGCGCGGCGGGGCTCCTCGAAGCCGCAGGTGCGCGGGTACCCGCCGGGCTCGCGCTGGCCGCTGCGTTGCTGCACGTCGTGGGTCACGCCGCGTTCAAGACGTTGCTGTTCCTCGCCGCCGGATCCGTCGTGCGCGCAACCGGCACCGGAGACCTCGACGCGCTCGGCGGCCTCCGCACCCGGATGCCGTGGACGACGGGCATGTTCGGGCTCGGCGCGCTGGCCGCGTCCGCGCTGCCGCCGGGGACCGCGTTCGTGTCGGAATGGCTGCTGCTGCAGGCGTTGGTGCACGGTCTCCCGTCGGCAGCGGTGACCATGCCGCTCACCGTCGCGGCGATCGCGCTTACCGCGGGGTTGGCGGTGGCGACGTTCGTCAAGGCGTTCGGTATCGGATTCCTTGCGAAACCCCGTGGTCCGGGCGCGGAGCGGGCGATCGAGAGCCCGCTGACCATGCGGGTCGGCATGGGGATTGCGGCGCTGGCGTGTCTCGTCCCGGCATTGGTTCCGGCGCTGGTGCTTCCCGCGATCACCACGGGCGATCCGGTCGCGCGGGACCTGATCGCGGTGCGGCTCAACGGGGTCACCGGCATGGTTTCGCCGCTGCTGATCACCGCCGGGCTGCTCGGCGCGGCAGTGCTGGTGGTCGCGGGCGTACGACTGCTGGCGACGCGCCGGGAGCGTCGTGAAGCCCGGCTCTGGGACTGCGGCGGCGGACCGTCGACGGCACGGATGGAGTACACCGCCACGTCCTTCGCCGAGCCGCTGCAACGGGTTTTCGACAACGTCGTGCGACCGGAGACCGATGTGGACGTCGGACATTACGACGAGGCGCGATACCTCGTGCGCCAGGTCGCGTACCGCCGCGAGGTGCCGGATCGGATCGAACGCCTGCTGTACCAGCCGGTGCTCACCGCAGCGGCTGCGTGGGGCCGCGCCGGGCGCAAGCTGGCGACCGGGAGTGTGCACCGCTACCTCGGATACGGCTTCTCCGCGGTGGTTTTCGCCTTCGTCGTGCTGGCGGTGACCCGATGATCGCGCTGCTCCAGGTAGTCCTCATGACTGCCGGAGCACCGCTGCTGACCGGCTTGATGCGCCAGATCCGGGCCCGGTTCGAAGGCCGCGCCGGAGCCGGGGTACTGCAACCGTGGCGGGACCTGCGGAAGTTGCTGCGGCGCAAGGAATCCGTGACTCCGCGCGGCACCGGCAGCGTGTTCCGCACGGCGCCGGTCGTGCTCATGGCCACCACGCTCCTGGTCGCCTTCGCGGCCCCGTTCGTCACCACCATCCCGGTGCTGCCCGCGGTGTCCGACACCTTTGCTGTCGTCGCGCTCCTGGCGCTCGGCACCGCGGCACTCGTGCTGGCCGGGCTCGACACCGGCACGGCGTTCGGCGGGATGGGCGCCAGCCGGGAGATCACGGTGATCGCCCTGGTCGAGCCGACCTTGCTCGTCGCGATCCTCGCCCTCTCCGCCCGTGCCGGGACCACCGACCTGTCCGCGATCGTCTCGTCCACAGTGGACGATCCGGCGCGCGTCGGGTCACCGGTGAGCCTGCTGGCCGCGGTGGCGCTGATCATCGTGGTGGTCGCCGAAACCGGACGGCTGCCGGTGGACAATCCGGCCACGCATCTCGAGCTCACCATGGTGCACGAGGCGATGGTGCTGGAGTACGCCGGTCCCGACCTCGCGCTGGTCGAGCTGGCGTCCTCGATGCGGCTCACCGTCTTCCTCGGACTGCTGGCAAATCTCTTCGTACCTTGGGGAATCGCGACGACCACCACCCTGCCCGCAGTGCTCGTCGGGGTGGCGGCGCTGGTGGTCAAGATCGGCCTGCTGGGCGTGCTGCTGGCCGGGGCCGAGGTGTTCCTCGCGAAGCTGCGGCTGTTCCGGGTACCGGAGCTGCTGGCCGGATCGTTCCTGCTGGCGCTGCTGGCCGTCGCGGCGTCCTACGTCCTGCCCGGAGGTGCGTCGTGACCCAGCTGCTGTACCTGATCTGCGGGCTGTTCCTGTTCACCGCGGTACTCGTGCTGTGGCGGCGCGAGCTTCCGGTGCTCGTACGGGTGCTGGTGGCGCAGGGAGTCGCGCTCGCCGCGATGGCGGCGGTGCTCGGGCTGGCGGTGACCGCGGTCGGGCTGCTGATCCTCCGTGCCGGAGTACTGCCGTGGCTGGTCCGGCGGATGACCGCGCAGCAAGGTCCTGATCGGCGCGAGACGCGTCCCGTCGTGAACGTGACGGCTTCCCTGCTTTCCGCCGCGTTGCTGGCCTTGGTGGCGTACGCGGTGTCGCGGCCGCTGGCGGCGCTCGATCCGTCGCCTGCGTCGGCGGCCGTCGCGGTGGGCCTCACGGTGGTGCTGATCGGGTTCTTCGTGCTGGTGACGCGCCGCCGGGCGGTGTCCCAGCTGGTCGGATTCCTGGTGCTGGACAACGGGATCACCGCGACCGGCCTGCTGCTCGGCGCGGATCCAGGGCTGCTCGTGGAGATCGGGGTGTCGCTGGACGTGCTGCTGGCCGTACTGGTGCTGCAGATCCTGTCCGGCCGGATGCGGCAGCTGTTCGGCAGTACGGACCTCGGCGAGCTGCGGGAGTTGCGCGACTGATGGCGGTTCTGGTCTTGGTGGTCCTCGCGGTGCCGGCGGTGACGGCGCTGGGGTTCCTCATCCCCGCGTGGCGGCGCGGCATCCTGTGGGCGGGCGCGGGAAGTGCCGTGGCCGGGCTCGCCGCGGCCATCGCGCTGGCCGCCGCGGTGGTGCAGTCGGGCCCGGTGACCGCGCTGGGCGGGCTGCTGCGGGCGGATGCGCTGTCCGCGTTCCTGCTGGTGGTGATCGGTGCGGTCGCGGTACCGGCGACGCTGGCGAGTCCGGGGCATTTCGCGGCGGAGCGCGCGGCCGGTCGCGCGACCCCGCGGACGGCGGCGCGGCACGGCCTGCTCGTACACCTCTTCCTCACCGCGATGACCCTCGCCGTGCTCGCCGCCGACCTGGGCCTGCTGTGGGTCTCGATCGAGGCGACCACCGTCGTGACGGCGTTCCTCGTCGGCCAGAGCCGCACCCGGACGGCGGTCGAGGCGGCCTGGAAGTACGTCGTGATCTGTTCCGCCGGGCTTGCGCTGGCGCTGCTCGGGACGCTGCTGCTCGGCTATGCGTCCGGACATGCCGGCGGCGGGCTCGGGTTCACCGAACTGGCCGCGCACGCCACCGGTCTCGACGACGGCGTCACCCGGATCGCGGTTACCTTGCTGGTACTCGGTTTCGGGGCGAAAGCGGGGCTCGCGCCGCTGCACGCCTGGCTCCCGGACGCCCACTCGCAAGCCCCCGCGCCCGTGTCGGCGCTGATGTCCGGCGTGCTGCTCGCCGTTGCGTTCTACGCTGTGCTGCGGGTGAAGGTGATCTCCGACGCCGCCCTCGGTGCCGGGTTCGCGCGCGGGCTGCTGGTGGTGATGGCACTCGCGTCCCTGCTGGTAGCCGCGACGCTCCTGCTCGCCCAGCGCGATTACAAGCGGATGCTGGCGTATTCCAGCATCGAGCACCTCGGGCTGGTGTCGTTCGGCGCGGCGGTGGGCGGACCCGTCGCGACCGCCGCGCTGCTGGTGCACGTGCTCGGGCACGGGCTCGTCAAAGCGGTGCTGTTCCTCTGCGCGGGCCGGGTTCTGCAGGGCACCGGCACGAGCCGGATCGACCGCGTCCGCGGCCTGGCCGCCCGCGGTCCGGTGCTGGCCGGCTGTCTCGGCGCCGGGGTGCTGGCGCTGGCCGGGCTGCCGCCGTTCAGCCTCTTCGCGAGCGAACTGGGTCTCGCGCGGGCCGGATTCGCCGGGGGACTGGGCTGGGTCACGGCGATCGTGCTGGTGCTCGTGCTGGTCGTGGCGGCGGCGCTGGCCGGGCACACCACGCGGATGCTGCTCGGCGAGCCACCCGGCGGTCCGGGCGCGGCACTCGCGCCGGTCGCGGTACCCCGGACGACCCGGGTCGCGCTGGTCGTTCCGCTGGTTGCGGCGGCCGCGCTCGGGTTCGGGACGGGCCCGCTGACCGCGCTGCTGCACGCGGCGGCGTCGATCGGAGGCGGCTCGTGAACCTGCTTGCCCCCGAAGAGCTTCCTGCGGCCGCGAAAGCCTTGCTGGACCAGGGATTCCGCGTCGCCCTCGTTTCCGGGCACGACGATGGCGACCACCTGCGCGCGGTGTACGTCTTCCTCGCCCCTGCGCCGGACCGTCGGACCGAACTGCACGTGCAGCTGCCGAAGTCCGCTCCGCGGGTGCCGAGCCTCGCCCGGCTGTCGTTCCCGGCCGGCCGGTTCGAACGCGAGATGCGGGACCTGTTCGGCATCGTGCCGGAAAACCATCCGCAACCGCGCCGGCTGGTCCGGCATTTCCACTGGCCCCGCGGCTGGTACCCGATGCGTGCCGGAGCCGGTGCGCCGCCGGAGTTCGGTGCCGTCGACGGCCCGTACCCGTTCCGCGCGGTCGAGGGCGACGGCGTGTACGAGATCCCGGTGGGCCCGGTGCACGCCGGGATGATCGAGCCGGGGCACTTCCGGTTTTCCGTGGTGGGCGAGACGATCCTCAATCTCAAGGCGCGGCTCTGGTTCGTCCACAAAGGACTGGAGACGCTGTTCCCCGGCCGGGCGCCCGGCGACGGGATCGAGCTGGCCGAGCGGATCAGCGGTGACACCGCGGTCGGGCACGCGCTGGCCTACTGTCTGGCCGTGGAGGACGCGCTCGGCTGGGAAATGTCCGCGGGTGCAGCGCGGGTACGGGTGATTCTGCTTGAGCTGGAACGGATTCACAACCATGTGGCCGACCTCGGCGCGCTGTGCAACGACGTCGGCCACTCCGTGCTGAATGCGCACGCCCAGACGGTACGCGAGAAGTTGTTGCGGCACAACGAAGAAGTCACTGGTCACCGGTTGCTCCGCGGCGCGGTACAGCTCGGTGGTGCGCGGCTGAGGCGGATGCCGGACGTCGCGCGCGTGCGGTCGCTGGCGGCCGAGGCCGAGGAAATCGCCTCGCTGGCGCTGGAGCATTCCGTGGTGCGCGACCGGTTTGCGGGTACGGCGGTCTTGTCCGCGCAGCAGGCGGCGGACCTCGGCACGCTCGGGTACGTCGCGCGCGCCAGCGGGCTCGGCCGGGACGCCAGGTACGACCATCCCTTCCTCGACCTGGGCAAACCGGTGCAGCACAGCCGGACCGACGGCGATGTGCTGTCCCGGTTCGTGGTGCGGGTGGAGGAAATCGGGCATTCGGCGGCGCTGGTGGAACAACTGGTCGCGAAGCCGGACGTGACGCCGCCGCCGGTCGCCGAGGGGCCGCGGTCTGGGATCGGCGTGGTGGAGGGCTGGCGCGGGACGATCGTGCATCGCGTCGAGCTGTCCGGCGGCGTGCTGAGCCGGGTGAAGGTGGTGGACCCGAGCTTTTTCAACTGGCCTGCGCTGCCGGTCGCGCTCGTGGACACGATCGTCCCCGATTTCCCGCTCACCAACAAGAGTTTCAACCTCTCCTACGCGGGCAACGACCTGTGATCACACCGGAGGCGACATGAGCGAATTCGTGCGGGAGCTGACGCGGGGGATCGCGGCGGAGCGCAAGGCGATCGAGTCGGCCATCGGCGACGAGGCGGACGGGCACCGGGCGCGACTCGCCGAACTGCTGGAAATCGCCCGGCACCACGGAATCGACGTCACCGGCCCGGAAGACCCCGGCGAGTCCGGCCGATGACCGCCGCGATGCGGCCGGAGTTGGCCGTGGTCGGGGACGACCCGTCGTTGCTCACACAGCTGCGGGCTGACGCTGCCGCGCTCCGCGAGCACACCGGGGTACCCACGTCGGCCTTCGCGGTGCGGTCGCGGAATGCGGGCGAGCTGTCGGTGGCGCTGCGGTCGTTGCCGGGGGAGGTCGCCGCGGTGTACCTGACCGGCGCGGAACCGGGGAAAGCCCGTGCTGCACAACGTGATCTGGCGCTGGGCGGCGGAATTCCGGTGATCACCGAGGAGGAAACCACCGGAATCATCCTGACGGCCGCCGCGCTGGTCCGGTCGCGGCGGCTGGAGGTCGCGCCGTTCGACGCGAAAATCGTGGTGGCCGGCTCGGACACGATGCCGCTCCTGGTGCCGCTGCTGGTGGCGTCCGGCGTGGGCGACGTAGTGGCCTGGCGAAGCGGCGACGCGCCCGGGTACCCGCTCGGGACGGTGGCGGAAAGCGCGACGGTGGTGGTCGACCTGGTCGGCGCTTTCGAGGGTGCTGCATTGACGATGCCGTCCGATCGGCATGCGCCGCTGCTCCCACTGCCGGGTTTGTTCGCGGCGCTGCGCCGGGGTTTGGTGGCACGGCCGGTGAACGACCCGCTGTACCAGCTGGACGTGCACCGAGCGTGCGCCCACGCGCTGACCACCCTGACCCCGGTGGACCGGCTGCTGCCGGAACTGTCGGACCCGGACGTGGGGACGCGGGTGCTGGACGCGATCGTGGAAGCGTTACGGCCGCCCCGGAAACGGTGAGGTTCACGAGGCGTCGTCAAGACCCAGGTGATCGGACTGGAGCTGGGGCGGCCGGTAAGGGGCGCCGTCGAGGGTGGTACCGGTGAAAGTGACGGCGCTGTCGAATTCGGCTCCGGCAAAGGTCGTGTAGCTGGAGAGGTGCACCCGGTCGAACCATGCTTCGCCGTCGAAACGAACCCGGTCGGTGTAATCGCGGTGCGCGGCTGATTCGTCCTCGGACGTTGCGTCGGTCATGAGCCTTGCGTCGACGAACCTCGCGTCCCGGTCGAACTCTGCCGCGCTGAAGCGGACGAGGCCTTGCAGGAGCGTTCGGATGAAGTACGCGTTCTGACAGAACTTGGCTTGGCGAAAAAGCGTGGTTCCGACGAATTCCGCGTCTTCGAACCGCGCGTCGTCGCAGAAGACGGCGTTTTCGAACTGAGTGCTGCCGGTGAAAGTGGCTCCGACGAACCAGGCGGCACTGTCGAACGTCGTTTCGTCGAAGCGGGTTGCGCCGGTGAAGGTGGCTTCGTGAAACCATGCTTCACCGACGAAGTGCGCTCCGGTGAAACTGGCGTTGTGGAGGGTGCTGCCATTGAGCGAGAAATCGAAGAGGACCGCGCCGGACAGGTCGAGCTCCACGTCCTCCCAGAATTGTTCCGGTCTCGCGCCGGGCGTGAGGTGCTGGACCAGCAGGCGTTGCGCGGTGAGCCGGACTTCCCGTTCCTGCCGGGGTTCCGGGCCGACGCCAGAGGTGGCCAGGTCATACGGCATCCGCAGGTAGGCGCTGAGCACATTGGTGATCGTCGGGCGCAGGCGGGAGTTGTCCTGGGCGAGGCGGTCGAGCGCGTACAGCCCGGCCAGCCGCACCGGGGCCGGATCCGCACCGAGCTGCTCGACGGCCTTCAGGTAGAGCTCGTTGATCCGCCGTTCGGTCGCGTCGTGGCGGGCGTCGGTGTTCGCCTGCTCGCGCAGGCGCAGGTCCGCCCGCTTCGTGGCGAGATCTCGTTCCGCCGTTTGCTGCCGGCGGGCGGCCAGCAGGAGGGCCAGCGCCCCGCCGGTGCCGACCACGATCGTGCCCACCGTCCGGATCCCGTCCAGCCGGACCCGGTCGGCTTCGGTTCCGTTGCCGTACCGGGTGAAGAGGAACCAGCACGCGGCCGCCGCGACGGCGGCCATCGTCACGGTGCAGATCAGGATCGTGCGGCCGGAGAGGATCCGGCCAGTCTCGTCGTCGGGTGTCGCGGAGGGGCCGCCCATGCCTCCATGATCATCCGTTCCTGCGCGGAGGGAAGGGCCGATCGGGGGAATACCGATCCGGTTCAGCGGTCGTAATACGTGGTCGGTGGTTCCGGCCACTGCCGGGTCGGCGGAGGGGGTTCCCGGCGGCTGCGCTTCTTCCGGTGGACCGTCCGGGCGTTCGCCGCCATGCTGCTGACCACGATCGCGATCACCAGGCCGATCACCAGGTTGATCGCGGCCGTCGCGATTTTCGCGCTCAAATCCACCGTCAGCGTGAGCGGCAGGACCACCGCGATGGCCGTCACCAGCACCATGATCCAGCCGAAGAACTGGCCCGGCGCCGGGGTCGCGACGCTCAGCAGGTGCATCAGCCCCGTGGCCAGCAGTGCGACCACGGCGGCTGCGATGGCATACGTCGGCGTGCTCGCCTTGCCCCAGATGCCGTCGCCTTTCGGGGCCAGTACCGGTACTTCGAAGATGCCGCGCGCGATCAGCAGGCCCACCACTGCCACCAGTGCCGCGATCACCGCTGTCGCCACTCCGCCTGCCCACAGCCGGGCTGCGTCGATGCCGGGCCGGGTGTCCTCCTCGAATCCGCCGTAGCCGCCGGGGTACTGCTGCGCCATCACGATCCCTCCGTCGCCGGGTGGTCTTCCCCGATTGTCCCGCTACTGCGGGGCATCCGCCGGATCGATTGTCACCCTGCGAAGCCGGAACGCCAGCACCGCCAGCATGATGCCGTACAGCACCGCGTAGATGCCGATCAGCAGCGCGACCCCGTACGCGCCCGCGATCGGGTGGATCAGCACCAGCACCCCGGCGATCACCGACACCGCACCGGCCGCGATCAGGAACCCTTCGCCGGTGATTTGCTTGCGCAGCCGGATCGCGGCGACGATTTCCATGATCCCCGTGACCACCGCCCACGCCCCGACGAACGTCGCCAGCACCAGCACGGTCAAGGCCGGCCACACGAGCGTCAGCACTCCCGCGGCGAGACCGAGCAGCCCCAGCAGCGCGTACGCGATCCGGTGCGTGGCATCGCCCGGCCGGAACGCCTGCACGAGGCCGCCGATTGCGTCCACCAGCACGTAAATCCCGAACAGGAAAGCCAGTGCCAGCACGGTGATCCCCGGCCAGACCAGCGCCAGCACGCCGAAGAGCACCGCGAGCACGCCGCGGGTGAGGACCAGCGGCCACGCCCGCCGCGGATCGAGCACGGCGAGGCCGAAGACGGGCGGGGTGGGGGTCGTGGCCATGGCTGCCTCCCAAGTCTGGTGCTGACCTGGGGAAACGGTAGCGGGACCGCGGCCGTCCCGCCGGGACCTCACCCGATCGGGGGCGTTACCACGTCACCGGGAGCGCCGCGAACCGCCACGTGCCGGGGTCCGGGACCCGCTGCGCCTCCACCACCCGCAGGCCCGGGAACCGGTCCAGCAACGCGGTCAGCGCGACCTCCACCTGCACCCGCGCGAACGACGCGCCGAGGCAGAAATGCGGTCCGTGCGCGAATCCGAGGTGCGCACCGGAAGCACGGCGGACGTCGAACCGGTCCGGATCGGCGAACACGCGGGGGTCCCGGTTCGCGGCGGCAATCGACGCGGTCACCGGCTCGCCTCGGCCGATCTGCACGCCGTGCAGCTCCAGGTCTTCGATCGCCCGCCGCGGAATCGTCAGCAGCTGCGAACCACACCACCGCATCAGTTCCTCGACCGCCCCCGGCCACCACTGCGGTTCCTCGCGCAGCACCGCGAGCTGGTCCGGATGCGCCAGCAGCGCCTCGACCGCGTTGGCGATGGTGTTCGCCGGCGTCTGCCCGGCCAGCACGAGCTGCCACACGAGCGCGACGGTCTCGGTCTCGCTCAGCCCCGCGCTCGTCAGATGCGCCAGCATCGCACTATCCGGTTGTCCCACCAGGGATCGTGCACCGTCGATGATGCCCGGGACCGCGGTCGCGAACCCCTCGCCGGACACGCGGACGACCGCGGCGCCGAACTCGTGCCACCGTGGCCGCTCGGCCTCCGGCACGCCTACCAGCTCGCAGATCACCTCCATCGGCAGCGGCTGGGCGAACTCGGCGAGCAGGTCGAAGGGACCGTCGAGCCGATCCAGGTACTGCGCGACGATCCGCTCCATCTGCGGCCGGAAGTCCAGCGCCCGCCGGGCCGCGAAGGCCGGGGTGGTCAGACGGCGCAGCCGGGCGTGGTCGGGACCCTCCATCTCCTGCATGGTCCGCAAGTACGGGAGGCAGTGCTCGGGGACGTCCGGCCGCTGGTAGGTGCCCTCGCCGAGGGCGAACCGCGGGTCGGTGAGCATCGCGCGGGCCTCGGCGTGCCGCGTCACCACCCACATCGGCGGGAAGCCGGGACCCACCAGCTTCGCCAGCGGACCCTGCTCGCGGGCCGCGCCGTAGGCGGTGAACGGGTCGCTCGTGACGGCCGGGTCGGTCAGATCGAGCTCGGGAACAGGCACGAAACCTCCAGATGTTCAGTTCAGATGATCTCATCATATGCATGATGACGGTATCTTGGCGAGGAGCACACCGGGAGGAACGGCGATGGCGCGGCTGACCAGGGCACAAACGCAGGAGCGCAACCGTGCGAAGGTGCTCACGGCCGCCCGCGCGGAGTTCACCGAGCGGGGGTTCCGCGGGGCCAAGATCGACGTGATCGCCGAACGGGCCGAGCTCACCCGCGGCGCCGTCTACTCCAACTTCCCCGGCAAGCGGGCGCTGTACTTCGCGGTGCTCGCGGCCGAGGCGGAACGCTTCGCCGCCCAGCCGCCGGACCCCGACCCGGGCCTCACGCCGTCCGAAGTCCTCGGCGCTTTCGCCCGCGCCTGGGTCGCCCGGCTGCCGCTCGCCACCGACCCGGACGCGCGTCTCGGCGTCGACCTCCTACCCGAAATCCTCGCCGATGAGCTCACCCACCGCCCGTACGCGCAGCTGCTGCGGTTCGACGCGATTGTGCTCGGCCTCGTACTGGAACGGCTTTCGCCGTCGTCGGGCCGGCTGGTGCGAGTGGCGGAGGCGGCGCTGACCATGCTGCACGGCGCGAGCCAGTTGGCCGCGGCGGCGCCGGGATTCGGGGAGCCGTTCAACGTCGTGCGCGCCTGCGAGGCGCTGCCTGGCCTGGGGCTCGCGGACATCTGGCCCGAGCCGCCGATCGTGCCGCAGGCGCGCGCGGTCGCGGAAACGTGGGCGCCGCCGGAGGTTTTCGACGTGTTACGGGCGCGTCCGGCGCGCATCGACGGCGACGGCGTGGTCGCGGTGATCGGCTTGCACCGCCTGTCCGCGGTGGAAGAAGCGCTGCGGGCGGCCGAGGAGGTCACACTCGTTGTGGTGACTGGGCAGCCGGGTGAGCTGGTACCGCTCACGAATCTGGTTTTCGCGGACCTGCGGGGGTTGCTGCTGCGGTCGTGCCCGGAACAGGCCTGGCCGCGGCTGCGGGTGATCGTGGACGAGCCCGGCGCACTGGCCGCCGCAGCAGGGGTTTCCGCGGTGAGCGATGCCACGGAGACCGCGGTCCGGGTCCACAATGGACGGATCGTTTCCCGCGCGGAAGGCTTCGGCGCCTGCCACGCCGCCGCGATGGTGCCAAGTCCGTGAAGGGAACCATCCGGGAATCTGGTTCCGTGATGGTTCCCTTCACGGAACGGGGTCAGCCGATCCGGTAGTGGTACGGCAGGGCCGCCAGCACTTCGCCGGTCCCGACCTGCGGCAGGCCGGTCACGCCGGTCGGCAGCGTCGGCACGGTCACCACGTTCAGGTGCCCGCTCACCGGGTCGCCGGGCTTGCCCGACGGCGTGATCGTGACCGTGATCGTCGCCGTCTCGCCCGGTTTCAGCAGCTGCGGCGTGCCGCCGGTGCCGTTCGGGTCCACCGACTGGCCGTACGGGTCACCGGTCGACGACGTCACCGCGCCGTCGAAGCCCGCGGTCCGGATCGACGCCGTGTAGCTCGCGTGTCCGGCCGGCGCGCCAGCCGGACCGAACGGCCCGATCTCCTGCACGTCCGCGAACCACACGCCCTTCGTGACGTACCCGGATTTCTCGCCGATACTCGCCACCGAAACCGTGCTACCGCCCTGCGCCGCTTTCAGGTCGCCGAGCACGTCGATCCCCGCGGCCGAGCCCTGGATCTCCACCTGCGCGGGCACCGTCGACGACGTCGCGACCGTGAACCGGCTGGTGTCCGGCGGGATCGAGTACACCGGCGCGTTCACGTTCAGCTCCGGCAGATCGACCTCCGTCGACCCCTGGATCGGTTGCGGCTGCAGCGTTTGCTGCGTGTTGGTCCGCGCGTCGATGCCGATGGCGATGGGCTCGACGCCCGTGTTGCGCACGGTCACCGGTACCGTCACCGGCTTCCCGGCGGCAAGCTGCCCGGGCAGCGGAGGTGCGGACACCGAAACCTGGTCAAAGCCAACGGTTCCGGTGAACGGCTGCTCGATCTGCTTGCCGGTGACCGGGTTCTGCACCACGAGCACGAGATGCCAGCGGCCGGGTAACGGATTCGCGTCGGTGAGCTGCAGTCCAGTGCCCTGCCCGAGCGTCGTGGGCGAGGTGAGGAAGGCGTTGCTGTTCAGGTCGGCGAGCTCGCCGTTCGGGTCGACCAGCACGCCGTCCAGCAGAGTGCCGGGGTCCTGGAGTTTCACCGCGACGTCCAGGTCGTGCTTGCCGCGGGGCACGTCGAACTCGTACGCGAACGTCTGCGCCGGTGACACCGCACGGGCGTTGCCGCCGGTGATCGTGCCGGCGAAAGTGCCGTTGTTCGACGGGATCAGTGCACGCAGCACCGCGGACACGGCGGTCTGGTGGCCGTCGGAGCTGCCGAAGGTGACCGAGTAGTCCGCGTCTCCGCCGACGGACGGCGTCTGCAGCGCGAGGTGCACCGGTTTCGTCTGACCCGGCTTGAGCTGCAGGATCTGCGGCGACACCTGGCCGTACGGGACCGCCCGCTGCGCGGTGGTCGCCAGCTGGATGTCCCCGGTGTACCCAGTGGGCCCGGACGCCGAGTACAGCACCGCGGTCCACGTCCCCGCGGCCGGGCGGGTGACGTCCACGTTCGCGTAATTCGCCGTCGCGGGTCCACCCTGCGGGCGGCTGTTGGCGACGAAAGTGCCGTCCGGGGCCAGCAAAGTCAGCCGGACCACCGGGGTCACCGATTGGCCGTTGACCGTCTTCGGGCTGCCCTGCCACGCCATCCGCGTCAGCAGCCGCTGCGCACCGGCCGGAACGGAGAACGTGACCTTCTTGTACGCCCAGTTCGTGCCGTTGTAGTAAACGAAATTCGGCAGCGTCTTGGAGTCGAACGGGGTGGTCTGCGTCTGCGTGCCGATCGGGGTGAACGTGCGCGTGCCGGTGCTGACGGTGAGCGGTTTCGTGCCCACGTTCGTCACGTTCACCGACGCGTGCTGCGTGCTGCCCGGTGCGCCTTCCAGGGTCAGCTGGTCCGCTGACAGCGCGATGTTCGATGACACTCCCGACGGAGCACCGGTGGACCCGGGTGCGGTCAGCGCCGCTTCCACCGCGGCTCGCGCGTCGAGGAGGCCGGAACCCTGCTCGTCGGCCGGAAGGCCCAGGTCGCGCGTGGTGCCGGTGATGAACTGCTTGACCTGCGCGGGCGTCGGCGACGCGCCGTGGTGCGTGGTGCGGTAGCTCTGGATCACCAATGCGGCGACCCCCGCGGTGAGCGGAGCCGATTCACTGGTACCGCCGAACGATTCCAGGTCCGTCGGTTGCGGCACGGTCCGGAAATTGCGGCATTCGGAGTAAGCCGGGGAACAATCGGCCCAGTTTCCCTCTCCGGGCGCGACGAGATCGATCGTGCGGCCATTCTGCGTGATGCCCGAAGAGGACAGTGCCGAAATGTTGTCGCTCACCCATTTGCCGTTCGAAAACGGGAAAGCGGCGTACGTGGTTTGCGCATACAGCCGGTTGTCCGTGGTCGCGCCGGTGGAGATCACCAGCGGGTCGGTGGCCGGGCTGCCGATGGTGGACGTGGTACCCGCGTCGCCGCTGGACGTCGTCACCGTGACCCCGGCGGCCACGGCCTGGTCGTTGAAGACCTGGAACAGGTTGCGGGAGCTGGCATCCGGGTACTGGTTGAGGCCGAGCGACTCGTTGAGCACGTCGACGTGGTCCACCGTCACCGCGTAGTCGATGGCCTGCAGTACGGCGGAATTCGTGGCGGTGGAACCGAAAACGTTCAGCCCAACCAGGCTCGCGCCCGGCGAAACGCCCTTCACGACGATGTTGCAGCCGGGTGGAAGCGGATGTTTCTCGTTCACGAACTTCGACAGGTCATGGACCACGACGCCCTGCGCGGCGATCGACGAAGCGTCGCCGAATGCCTCGGCCCCGGCGTCCGTCGTGTTCGGGCCGTCGCCGGAAAAGTCCTGGTAGTCGGAGAAAACGTGGCTTCCGTCGGGCCGGATGAAGTCGGCGTAGTTCGGGTCCATGTTGTCGGCCAGGAAGGCGACCTTGACGCCGGATCCGTCGGCGAGGTCGTGCGCGCTCTTCTCGCCGTACGCGTGGATCGACGTGAGTGCTTCGGGTTCCAGCAGCGGCTTGGCCGGGTCGGCCGGGCAGGTCGCGTTGGGCGCGCTCGACTGGGCTTGTCCACCCGCTTTCGGCGCGGCGGCCGGAGCGGCCGGTTTCGGGTCGGGCAGGGTGACCTTGCTGTCCGGCAGCACCTGCGCCACGGCCGGATCCTGCGCGAGCTGGGCGGCTTGCGCGGACGTGACGGTGGCGGAGAAAGCGTTGCCCAGCGCGAAATGCTTGACCTTCGCCGGGGCCGCGCCGGTGAGCTTGGCCAGCACTGATTCCTGTTCCTGCGTTGCTTTGGCGCGGCGGGTGTCCGTTTTCGTGGGCGGCGCGCCGGGCAACTGGTCGGCGAGGACCACGATCACCGACTGCGGGGTGGTGTCGGCGGCGGTGGTGGCGGCCTGCGCGGGCGCGGTGACCCCGGCCAGCACCAGACCGCCGGTCGCCGCCATCACGAGGGTACGAACGGATCTGGAGGAACGCCGCATGTGCAGCTCCTGCTTCCTGCTCGAAGGGTTCGAAAGGCACCGGCCCCGACGAAATCGGGCGCGCCCGATTTTCCCGGCGAAAGAACTCTGGCGAACGGCGATGCGTTCCACAAGCGACAATGGTGGGGAAGAATCCCGGCAAACGGGACTGCATTGTCCGACGCGAGGGTATTCGGTCCTCTTTGCCGGAATCCTGTCTGTCCGAAGTGGACTGAATGCGCAGAATGCGGGGCCGGGCTACCGTGGTCCCTTCGACGGCGAGGGGAGACCGGGATGTCCGAGCACGTGACCACCGCGGCGGAGCTGTTCGACGCGATCGGCGCCGGGTACGAGGAGGCGTTCGGCCGCCCGCCGATGGTCGCGGCGGCGGTGCGGGACCTGCTGGCGGTGCTGCCGCCGCAGGCGCGGGTACTCGACGTCGGCAGCGGGACCGGCCGTCCCGTCGCGGCCGATCTCGCCGCGGCCGGGCACCGCGTCACCGGGATCGACGTGTCCGCGGAAATGGTGCGGATCGCGCGGGAGCAGGTGCCCGGAGCCGAGTTCGTACACGCCGACGTGCGGGAATGGGAGTCGGCACCGGCGACGTGGAACGCGGTGTGCGCGTTCTTCCCGTTCCTGCAGATGACGCGGGCGGAGACCGGGCAGGTGCTGGCGTCGGCCGCGCGCTGGCTGGTGTCCGGCGGGCGATTTGCGCTGGTCACCGTCCCGGCCGACCTCGAGGATGTCCCGGTCGACTTCCTCGGCCATCAGGTGCGCGTGACGAGTTTCCCGGCGGATGCGCTGGCCGGCCTCGTGCGCGCGTCCGGCCTGGAGGTGACGGACACGCGGGCGGAGACGTTCGCGCCGGACCAGCCCGGCGCGCAGCCGGAGGAGCATTTGCTGATCATGGCGCGTAAACCCGGGAAATGACGACGGGCGGCACCTCCGCGGTCCCGGGAAATACGCCGGGAAATGCGCGGAAATGCCGCCCGTCCGGACGGGGGAGCCTTACTGCGGCGGCTGCTCGCCGGGCTGGTCGCCGCCGAAGCGCTCCTTCAGCTTGTCCGCGCCCGACTGGATCTGGTCGCTGTGCTTGCCGCCGGTTTTCTCGTCGGCGAAATCGGCGGCCTTGTCGATGCCCTCGCCGACCTTGTCCGGGTTCTTGCCCGCGAATTCCTGGATCTTGTCCTTGGCCTGGTCGAAAAAGCTCATCGGTATCCTCCTTGATCTTTTCGTGACCTTCGCGCCATGGATACCAGCCGGGTACCCGGGAGGCGCGCCGGTGAGACACCGATCCCCGGTTCGGGTGAGGATTGTCCGCGGATCGGGCCACGGGTGGGTTACCCCACACCGCCGGGTCCGGACTGGGCCGGAAGGTAATGTCGGCGCGGCACCGGAGCCGGAGGAGGGCACGTGGCGGGACCGTTGAGCGGGCTGAAAGTCGTCGAACTGGCGGGAATCGGCCCCGGGCCGCACGCCTGCCTGGTGCTCGCCGACCTGGGCGCGGACGTCGTCCGGGTGGAACGGCCGTCCGGCTCGCTCAACCTCAGCGGAGGGCGTCCGGACCCGATGCTGCGCGGCCGCCGGTCGGTCGCGGCGGACCTCAAGACCCCCGACGGCCGCGAGCTCGTGCTGCGGCTGGCGGCGAAGGCGGACGTGCTGGTCGAGGGCCTGCGCCCGGGTGTCACCGAGCGGCTGGGCGTCGGCCCGGACGACTGTCACGCACGCAACCCCCGGCTGGTCTACGGCCGGATGACCGGCTGGGGCCAGTCCGGTCCGCTCGCCCAGCGCGCCGGGCACGACATCAACTACATCGGCCTCGCCGGCGTGCTGCACGCGATCGGCCGCGCGGGCGAACGCCCGGTGCCGCCGCTCAACCTGGTCGGCGACTTCGGCGGCGGGTCGATGTTCCTGCTCACCGGCGTGCTTTCGGCGCTGTGGGAACGGGAACGCACCGGCCGCGGCCAGGTCGTCGACGCGGCAATGGTCGACGGCGCGGGCGTACTGGCGCAGATGATGTGGGCATTGCGCGGCACGGGTTCGTGGTCCGACGAGCGTGGCACGAACCTGCTCGACGGCGGCGCGCCGTTCTACGACACGTACGTCTGCGCGGACGGCCGTTACGTCGCCGTCGGCGCGCTCGAACCGCAGTTCTACGCGGCCATGATCGAGGGCCTCGGCCTGTCCGCGGACGACCTCCCGCCCCAGCACGACCGCGACGGCTGGCCTGCTTTGCGAGCGACGTTCACCCGCGTGTTCCTCACCCGCACCCGCGACGAATGGGCCGCGCAGTTCGCCGACGTCGACGCGTGCGTCACGCCGGTGCTCGCGCCCGACGAGGCCGCCGCGCACCCGCACATCGCCGCGCGCTCGGGCCTGCTCTCACTGGACGGGATCACCCAGCCCGCTCCGGCACCGAGGTTTTCCCGCAGCACCACGGATCTGCCGTCGCCGCCGCCTGCACCCGGCGCCGACACCGACGCGGTGCTGGCTGACTGGGAAGCCTGATTTCCGCTGCTGGCCGGAACAGCGGCGGTGAACCTGCTGTTCGCTCGTCTTGCCGGTGAACACGGCGTGCCTTGCTGGTGAACCTGCTGTTCATCCGGTGTGCCGGTGAACGCGGCTTGTCTACCCGCCTTGCCGGTGAGCCCGCTCCTCATCCGGTGTGCCGGTGAACGCGGCTTGTCTACCTGTCCTGCCGGTGAGCCCGCTGTTCGCCCGTCTTGCCAGTGAACCCGGCGTGCCTTGCTGGTGAACCCGCTGTTCTCCCGTCCTGCCGGTGAACGCGGCCTGCCCGTGCTGCCGGTGGTCTTGGCGCGGTTCGTACCCTTCGCCAGGAACCGGGTCCGGACTGTCCTTTATGGATTCTCCTGGCCATCCCTGATCGATTCAGAAGATTTCTGCTAGCCTCCGTCGGGGACGGGCGGTTCAACTCCGAGGAGCGTTATGACAGGCATTGTCCGGGTCCGGGGTCGTGAGGTGCTCGACAGCCGGGGGAACCCGACGGTCGAGGTGGACGTGGTGCTGGCGGACGGGTCGCTGGGCCGGGCGGCGGTGCCGTCGGGGGCGTCCACCGGCACGCGCGAGGCCGTCGAACTGCGCGACGGGGACGCGAAACGGTTCCACGGCAAGGGTGTTCGCCAGGCGGTCGACGCGGTGAACGGCGAGATCGCCGAAGCCGTCACCGGGATGGCGGCCGAGGCGCAGGCGGACGTCGACCGTGCGCTGATCGCCCTCGACGGCACCGCGAACAAGGCCCGGCTCGGCGCGAACGCGACGCTCGGGGTCTCGCTGGCCGTGGCGAAGGCGGCTGCGGCGGCGAACACGCTGCCGCTGTACCGGTATGTCGGCGGGGTGTACGCGCATCTGCTGCCGATGCCGATGATGAACATCATCAACGGCGGTGCGCACGCGGACAACCCGATCGACTTCCAGGAGTTCATGATCGGCCCGGTTGGCGCCTCGACGTTCGCCGAGGCCGTGCGGATGGGGTCCGAGGTGTTCCACACGCTGCGGAAATCGTTGCACGAGGCGGGTCACAACACGAATGTCGGCGACGAAGGCGGGTTTGCGCCGCAGCTGGGGTCGGCGGACGAGGCGCTCGAGTTCGTGGTCCGCGCGATCGAGCAGACCGGGTACACGCCGGGCGAGGACATCGCGCTGCTGCTGGACCCGGCGGCGTCGGAGTTCTACCGCGACGGCGTCTACGGCTACACCGGCGAAGGCCGGAAGCGCAGCGTCGAGGAGCATGTCGCGTACCTGGCCGAGCTCACCGAGCGATTCCCGATCGTGTCCATCGAGGACGGCTTGGCGCAGGACGATTTCACCGGCTGGAAACTGCTCACCGACGGCATCGGCGACCGCGTGCAGCTCGTCGGCGACGATTTGTTCTGCACCAACGTCGAAATCCTGCGTGACGGCATCCAGCGCGGGATCGCGAACTCGATCCTGATCAAGGTCAACCAGATCGGCACCCTGACCGAGACGCTCGCCGCCGTCGACACCGCGCACAAGGCCGGGTATTCGGCGGTGATGTCGCACCGGTCGGGGGAGACCGAGGACACCACCATCGCCGACCTCGCCGTGGCGACCGGGTGCGGTCAGATCAAGACCGGGTCGCTCTCCAGGTCCGACCGCACGGCGAAGTACAACCAGCTGATCCGCATCGAGGAGGAACTCGGCACGGAAGCCCGTTACGCGGGAAGGGAAACGCTGCGCGTCAGCGCTTCGGCCTGAGCAGCGCTGCGATGGCGGTGAACGCCGCGCTCACCCAGAACGCGGACCGGGCGTGCGCGGCGTCGGTCACCATCAGTCCGGCGACCGCGGGGCCGAGCACCGCGCCGAGGTTGAACGCAGTGGTCGCAATGGCGCCCGCGATGCGTGGTGCGTGACGGGTGGCGGTCGTGACGATCGCGGCGATGAGCGTGGACCCGACGCCGAATGCCATTGCCCCGGTGACGATTGCGGACACCAGCAGCCCGGGAATGCTTGGTACGGCGAAGAACGCGGCCACCCACACAATGATGAGAATGGCAATGCCCGTGTCCGGGATCCGTGCGCCGAGGGTCACCCCGGCGAACGATCCGGCCCCAAACGCGGCGAGCGTCACCGGAATCCACGGACCGGGCCCGGTCAGCGCCGACGCCATGGTGCCGAGGTAGGTGAACGCGGCGAACGTCCCCCCATTGACGAGGATTCCGGCCGCGACGACGGCCGCCAGGCGCCGCTGGGCCAGGACGCGCCATTCGCGGTACACCGGGCCGGCGTCCGGGTTGATGGTGTCCGGCTTGGTGAACTCCGGCTGGGTGGCGAGGGCGAGTATGGCCGCTGCGGTGACCGCCGCGATCGCCCAGAACGCCGCGCGCCAGCCGGCATGCTGCCCGAGCAGGGTCCCGGCGGGAACGCCGACGATGCACGCGAGGGTGACCCCGGAGAGGAGAACGGACGTCGCCCTGCCGACGGCCTCCGCAGGCACCAGCGACGGCAAACTGGCGAGCGCGACGGCGAGAAACCCGGCGTTGGCGAAGGCAGCGAGGGTCCGGGTGCCGAGCAGGAGGGGAAACCCGGCGGTGAGCGCACCCGCGACGTGCGCCGCGCAGAACAGCCCGAGAAACCCGAGCAGCGCACCCCGCCGAGGCAACGCCCCGGCCACCATCGCCAGCACCGGCGCCCCGACGACCATCCCGGCCGCGAAAAGGGACGTCAGCAACCCGGCGCTCCCGAGGGAAACCCCGGTCCCGGCGGCAATCTGCGGGAGGAGCCCGGAGAGCACGAACTCGGACGTACCCTGCGCGAACACCGCCCCGGCGAGCACGAAAATGAGAGGAGGCAAGGGAATTCACTCCGAATTTCAGTGGCGCATGAGCGCCGGTGAAGGTGGGGGATCGGAGGCGGGGGTGGGTGCGTGGCTTCCCGGCGCGCGTCGGCTGACGTTGGCTCGCGTTGGCTCTGGGGCGTGACCGTGCCGGGAGTTTTCGGACGCGTTGGCCTGGCCTGCCTGTGGACGGTCGGTCGGGCCTGTCCACGGGCTGGCAGGGTTTGGATCCCGGCTTGCCCACGGCCGACCGGCCGCGCTCGGCCCCGGCCTGCGCAATGGCGGCTGGGCGCGTTCGGTCCCGGCTTGCGCCAGGCCAACTGGACACGCTCGGTCCCGGCTCGCGCCAGGCCAACTGGACACGCTCGGCCCCGGCTCGCGCAACGCCAACTGGGACGCGTTCGGCATCAGCTTGCGCAATGACGACTGGCCGCGTTCGGCCCCGGCTTGCGCAACGCCATCAGCCCCGCTCGGTTCCAGCAGGATCGACAGGACCACCGGGACCGGCCGCCGTTGACGGCTGTCGAGCGGGCCATTTCCTTACCTGGCAAGGGGGCAGCCGCTTCCGGCGGTGGTCGGCTGGTTCGTATCCGAGCCGGGCCCGGACTGAGCCATCTTCAACCGCGGCCAGCCTGGGCCGTCACGCTGCCAAAACGGTGCTGGCCGTAGCGGCTTGCGGCCGACCAGGTCACTCCGAGTGGAAGTGGCGTCAGCCCTTCGAACCGCAGTCGACCCGAGCTGCTCCGTGCCGGAAGCGAAATGAGCCCCCAGCGGCCGTCGACCCGAAAGCCGTGCACCGGCAAGCAAAGACCGGGCACTCACCACTCCGCCGCCCAGCAAGAAAGCTGGGCGGCTACCTTCTCTTGGCCTCCGGGGACTTCACGTCCGCGACCCTACCCGGACCGCCCTCCCCGGCGCACCCGGATTAACCGAGACCGGAGTGTGCGGCGATGTCGTCCGCGAACGACGTCACCCTCGTGTACACGCCTGGCTTGCCCGGCCTTCCGCAGCCGTCGCCGTAGGACACGATGCCCACCAGGGTTGCGCCGGTCACCAGCGGGCCGCCCGAGTCGCCCTTGCAGGCGTCGGTGCCGCCGGACGGGTAGCCTGCGCACAGCATGCTTGCCGGGTTGTACTCGGGGTAGCCGGTGCGGCAGGTTGCGTCGTCCGTGAGGGGGACGGTGGCCTGGCGGAGGTAGTCGGAGCGGTCGCCGCCGTCGGCGATGCGGCCCCAGCCCAGTACCGTCGCCTTCGTACCGGCGGGGTAGCGGCTCGCGTCGCGGGCGAGGGCGGCCGGGCGGTAGGGGAGCTGGCCGCGGACGGTGAGTACCGCGAGGTCCGAACCTTGTTGCGGCTTGCGGTAATCCGGGTGCCGCCAGACGTCGGTCACGGCGAGGACCACCCCGTCGTTGCTGCGTTTGTCCTCGCGTCCGGCGACGACGCTGGTTTCGTCGGGCGGGACGTCGATCGTGCAGTGCGCGGCCGTCGCGACTGCGGTGCGGCTCACGATCACGCCGCCGCAGAACTGGGTTCCGTGACTGTCCACTAAGTACACCGCGTACGGATGGTCGGCCAGCGAACCCTTTTCCCCGCCGACGATCGACGGCGCGGCTTCCGCAGCGGGCATGCTCAGCACAGTGGCCGCCAGCACGGTGGCGGCAATCGGTGCGAATCGGCGTGACATGGCGGACCCCCTCTGCTACGGCTGTCACTCTAACTGTCCGCCGTCCGGGGAAGCGTCACTGAACCGGGTGGAAACCGGGGCGATCACGCGCAAGGCGGGGCGACCGGGCTGTCGGAGCCGGTCTGCACGTAGGTGTCGGAAAGGTAGTGCCCCGGGCCGATCCGGTCCCAGATCCTGCTGGTGCCGTACGTCCCGGTGACGCTGTCCCCGTTGACGTAGCATTCGATGTTCACCCTCGCATAGTTCGCCGCAAGCCCCTTCACCGCGGCCGATGTGCTCGCGCTCGCCCGCACGTTCATGGGGTCGCCGGCGGTGCGCACGAGGCCGGTGGCCGCGGCGGATCCAGTCCACAGGAAGGTCACTTTCACGGTACTGTTGTCGCTGAGACCGAGGCCCGAAGTGAAGACGCCGTCGGCGAGATCGATGCCTGCCGGGTTGCCGACCCGGTACCCGAGATCGTCGCGGCCGCCGTTGTACCCGTTGTGGTACGCCGCGTACGCTTCCGGTTGCCCCTGTGGCAGATCCTTGAACTCGGCGCGCACCGACGGCGGGTTCCAGTAGTCGTCCTTGGTGTTCCACGGGCCGACGTCCCACACCGGCGCGTACTCGCAGCGGCTGTCGTCGGTCCGGCACACCCGCACACTGTAGCTTCCGGTTCCCTTGGGCGACAACGCTTTTCCGGACGGCAGGGCGACGAAATGGTCGTTGCTCGTGATGACGTGGCCGTTTGCGGTAGCGTGGCCGGTGAGACCTTCGCGGGTGGCGTAAACCGGATACGTGAGCGGGGTTTTCGCGGCCAGTGCACGGGGCTGCTTGGTGAGGCTGCCGTTCAGCTCGACCCTGCGGACGGTCGGCTTCCCATCGATTGCGTTGCCGGACAATGTGATTCTGGTTTGCACGACGGTCACCGCGTGGGCCATGGGGGTGCCTGCGGAAGTCCACTCTGACCAGTCGTCGGCGCCGGTCCGCCCGCGCACGTCCACCTCGACGCCGGTGCCCTGCGGCAGATCCGCGGTCGTTCGGGCGGTGACGCGGTCGATCGGTGTGGTCAGCTGCCGTTCGGCGGAGATGAGGTACCCGGTGCTGCGCGGGCCGTCTCCCAAAGTGACTGCGCCGCCCGACGCGATCACGTTGACATCGTCACCGTCCACTGCGGACAGATCAGCCTGCCAGCCGCCGGTGCTCGCTGCCGCGACCGTGGTGCTGCCTGCCGTGAGCGCCCCCGCGGCGAGCAGTGCGGCGACGACGCGTCGGACCGTCACATTCCCGACCACGACCGATCTCCCTTCACCCGTCGGACTGTCGGCCGGAGTCTGGGCCGGGTCGGTACACGATCCATACAACGATCTCGCCCGGTCGTGTATCCGGTTGACACCATGAGTGACCCGATATAGCTTTGTATACAAAGTTAATTTGCAGGCAAATGGAGCTGCGGGATGACCATCCTCGTCACGGGTGCGCGCGGGAACATCGGGAGCGAGGTCGTCCGTGCGGTGCAGGCGGCCGGGTATCCCGTCCGCGGGTCGGCGCGCGATGCCGCGACGCTGGATCTGCCGGACGCGATCTCACTCGACCTGACCGCAGCCGACGGTTTCGACGATGCCCTGGCCGGGGTGGACGCCGTCTTCCTCTACCCGACACGGGCTGTCGGCGCGGTGGATTTCCTTGCTGCCGCGGCGAAAGCGGGGGTGTCCTACGTCGTGCTGCTGTCGTCGCCGGACGTCTTCGAGGGACCCGCAGATAACCCGCTCCGGCGGGCGCATCTGCCTGCGGAAACGGCGGTACGGGAGTCCGGGTTGCCGTTCACTGTGCTGTACCCGGGCTGGCTGGCGGGAAACACCCGGCGGGACTGGGGTGCGGCGATCCGGTCGGGCGAACCGGTGCGAGTGTTCTCACCGGAGTCCCAGTGCACGCCGACCGCCGAGGAAGACGTGGCCGCCGTCGCTGCGGCGCTGCTCACGGAACGTAGCTACCCGGGCCGGGAGCTGGCCGTGACGGGACCTGGGTCGATCACTCTGCGTGCCGTCGCGGAGACCCTTTCGGCCGAGCTGGGTCGCCCGATCGAACTGGTGCGGCAGACGCGGGGCGAGGCGTTGGCGCACCGTCCGGAGTGGATGCCGGAGGCGGTGCTGGAGCATCTGATGGACGTGGAGGAAGCCGCGGTCGGCCGGATCGCCCCGGTGACCAACGCGGTGGAACGCATCACCGGCCGCCCGGCGACCCCGTTCCACGCCTGGGCCCGCGCGCATCGGGACGACTTCGCCGCGATGTGAGAGCTCGGGTGATGGCCCGGCCGGTAGCCGACGGCGTTCGCAGTGGGGCGTCGCCGCGACGTGAGAGCACGGGTGGTGGCCCGGCCGGGTTGCGGAAGGCGTTCGCAGTGGGCGTCGCCGCGACTTGACCCGCCCGGGTTACCCACGGCAATCGCCGCGTGAGACGGGTGAACGACTCGCCAGGCAAACGGCGATCGCAGCGACCTGTCCGATGTGGACACCCGGCCTCAGGCCAGCTTCCACGCCACCCCGGCAGGCCGTACCCGTGATTCGCACAGTTCCCGTACCGCGTGCAGCACCACCTCGGCCGGCACCTCGCTCCCGGCCGGTTGCGGGAAGTGCGCGCCCTGCAGGCTGAAGTAGCTCGCGGTGCCCTCGCCTGCCCCGTCGGCGGGGAGGTGCGTTTCGCCGTTTTCGTGCCACACCAAGGTGCCGGACGAGCCCCGCAGGCCGGCCACCAGGTACGGCGTTCCAGGGGCCAGACCGGCGTAAAGCCACCACACCAGCCCCGAATCCGGCGAAAGCGGGGTGGCTTCGCGGAGGGCGGCGAGCACGTCGTCGGCGGGCACCTGGGTGACGTCGTACCCGGTGCGGCGACGGGCGTCCTCG
This sequence comes from Amycolatopsis jejuensis, assembly GCF_000717335.1. GTDB lineage: Bacteria > Actinomycetota > Actinomycetes > Mycobacteriales > Pseudonocardiaceae > Amycolatopsis > Amycolatopsis jejuensis. The sequence goes on along the minus strand of NZ_JNYZ01000007.1, from coordinate 230,511 downwards.
TTGCTCGCCATGCTGCGCTCCGCTCGTGCGTGAAAGTTTCTTGATACTACTCGGTGCCGTTTGGCGAGCGAAGCGTGGAATCCCCCATCCGGAGGCGGGCTGCGCGCAGGGTCAGGTAGCGCTGTTCCGCCGTGTTCGCCGTGCGGGCGGCGGCGGTGTCGTAATGCCTGATGGCCTCGGCCCGCGACCCGGACAGTTCCAGCAGGTGAGCGCGCGCGGCGGCGAGGCGGTGGTGGCCGGGAAGGCGGTCGTCGAGCGGGGCCAGGACCTCCAACCCCGCGGACGGTCCGTGCACCATCGCGGTCGCGATTGCGCGGTTGAGCGTGACCATGGGGTTACCGGTCAGCGCTTCGAGCCGCCCGTACAGCGCAAGCACGCGCGGCCAGTCGGTGTCGTCAGCACGGAGCGCGATGTCGTGCGTCGCGGCGATTGCGGCCTGCAGGCGGTACTCCCCGGCGCCACCGTGGGACAGCGCCTCGGTGACCAGTGCGACGCCTTCCCGGATGAGCGAACGGTCCCATCGCGCGCGGTCCTGGTCGGCGAGCGGTACCAGGTCACCGTCCGGGCCGGTGCGGGCCGGGCGGCGGGCATCGGTGAGCAGCATCAGCGCGAGCAGCCCGGCGACCTCGCCGTCGTCCGGCAGCGTGGTGTACAGCAGCCGCGCCAGCCGGATCGCCTCGGTGGACAGCTCCGTCCGGTGGAGGCTGCCGCCCGCGCTGCTGGTGTACCCCTCGTTGAACACCAGGTACAGCACGTGCAGCACGGACCCCAGCCGCGCCGCGCGTTCCTCCGCGGCGGGCATCCGGAACGGCTCACCGGACTTCTTGATCTTCGCCTTCGCGCGGCTGATCCGTTGCGCCATCGTGGTTTCCGGCACCAGGAACGCGCTTGCGATCTCCGCGGTCGTCAACCCGCCGACCGCCCGCAGGGTCAACGCGATCGCCGACGCCGGGGTCAGCGACGGGTGACCGCACAGGAACAACAGCGTGAGGGTGTCGTCGCGGTCGGGGACCTCGGCGGCAGGCGGTTCGGCGGCGACCGTGTCCTCCCGGCGGCGACGTGCCTGGTCACTGCGGAAGAGGTCGATCAGCCGCCGGCTCGCCGTCTGCAGGAGCCAGCCGCGCGGATTTTCCGGCACACCAGAGGAAGGCCAATGCTGCACCGCGGCGATCAGCGCTTCCTGCACCGCATCCTCGGCTGCGCCGAAATCGCCGGACCGGCGCGCGAGCACCGCGAGGACCTGGGGCGCGAGCGTGCGCACCAGGTCCTCGACCCGGTTGCCCGGCATCACACCGACGGTGCGCTCATCACCTGGCGCACCTCGATCGGCACCCGCAGCGGCACGCCGCCGAGGCCCGGTGCGGCCGAGATCCGGGTCGCGATCTCCAGCGCCCGCGCCTCGGACTCGACGTCCACCACCCGGTACCCGGCCAGCAGTTCCTTGCCCTCGGGGAACGGCCCGTCGGTGACGACCGCGCCCCCGGTCCCGTCCGCGACGACGGTCTTCGCCACCTCCGGCCCGGCCAGCCCCTCCGCCTCCACGAGCTCCCCGGCCTCGGTCAGCTCGGCGTTGAGGACGCGCTGGAACTCGATGTGCGCGCGGATGTCCTCGGGTGCCCACTCGGGCAGCGGCACGTCGCAGCCTTCGCCGGGGGCGTACGTCTGCAGCAGCATGAACTTCGGCATGATCGGTCTCCTTCGCTTCCGGCCCGCCGCTCTCCGGGGGCTCATCAAGGGAACGGAGCCCGCGCGCCGTCCTCGACATCCCGGCGCCCATCCTGCCCGGAAAACTTCCGCGGCGGTGGCATTGCTCTCAGTGCCCGCGACGGACGGACCCGCTACCGGTTAAGTTGCGGGAAGAGACTTACCTGGGAGGGCCCGTGAGCACGACGACCTTTGCCGCAGTGTCCGCGGTCAAACAGCGGTCGGCGACCGGTTTCGACGCCGACCTCAGCGCGGCGTGGACCATCGGCGGCCGCCCGAACGGCGGTTACCTGCTGGCGACGATCGCGCGCGCGGCAATCGTGGTCGCCGAGCATCCGGACGTCCTCGCCGCGAGCGCGCATTACCTCCGCTCGCCGGAGCCGGGACCCGCCGAAATCGAGATCGACCTGCTGCGCACCGGCCGCAGCGCGAGCCAGCTGCGTGGTCGTTTGCTCCAGGACGGGGTGCCGCAAGTCGAGACCCTGCTGACGCTGGGCACCCTCGGCAACGCCGAACCGTACTGGCAGGACGGCTTGCCCAAGCCGGAGTTCGGCCCGTTCCCGGACGAGCCGAGTCCCCGTGCGCTGGCGGCGGACGTCCCGATCGCGATCCAGGACGAGATCGACCTCCGCTTCGACCGCCCGCTCGCCGAAGGCCCCACCGGCCGCGGCGAGCTGCGGGCCCGGCTCGCCCTCCCCGGCGACGAGCCGTTCGACCCGGTGAGCCTGCTGTTCGCCCTCGACGCGGTACCGCCGGCGACCCTCGACGTCGTCCCGACCGGCTGGGTGCCGACCTTCGAGCTCACCGGCTACGTCCGCGCCCGCCCGGCCCCCGGCCCGGTCCGCGTGCTGCACCGTGCGCACCTGATCGGCGACGGGCGCGTCGACGAGTCGTGCCACGTCTGGGACAGCACCGGCCGCCTGGTCGCGAACGGCACCCAGCTGGGCGGGATCCGGATCGGCTGACCGGTCACTGCGCGGGCGGATAGGGCGGGTAGCTCGGATACTGCACGGACGGCACTGGACCGGGCACTGGACCGGGCGGCAGGGGAGCGGGCGGCGGGGGAGCGGACGGCGCCGGGACGGCGGCGGCCTTGCGGCGAGCACCCGCTGCGATGGCGACGGCCATGACTTCCAGCGCGAGGCCGAGCAAGAACCAGAACAGCTGGTAGCTCGGGAGCGACTCGAGGTCGTTCTGGTAGCACCAGCTGGTTCCGCTTCCGTTGCGGGACGGTTCGCAGTACCAGTGCGGCTTGGCGATCAGGATCATGATCAGTCCGACGAGGAAGCTCGTCAGCCCGGCGATCATGAAGAAGATCTGCAAGACCCGCGCGAAGATCGACATGCACGGAGCGTAACGAGCGGCCTCAGCCGAGTTTGGCCAGGTGCCTGCTGCCGAGCAGGCGGTAGCCGGTGCGGCCGGAGAACTCCGCGGTGAGTGCGAACCGGTCGCCGCGGACGAGGGTGTGCCGCCATTCGACCGGGGTGCCCGCGCTCGTGCCGAGGCGGCCGATCGAGAACGCGCCCACCGTTTCGCCGCAGCCCAGCAGGGTGCGTTCGGCGCGGGTGGGCACCACGGCGCGGATCTGCTCCTCGCCGTGGTCGAGCCGGATGCCGGTGCGCTGGTGGAGCTCGCCGTACAGGCTGGTGTGCTGGAAATCCGCGTCGAGCAGCGGCCGCGCGACCTCCGCGGGCAGCCACACCCGGTCGACGGCCAGCGGGTCGTTTCCGGCCAGCCGCAAGCGTTCCAGGTACAGCAGGGGAGTGGACGCCTCCAGCGACAGCCGTTCGGCGACCACCGCGTCCGCGCGGATGTCGAGCCGCCGGACGACGCTGTGCTGGTCCAGCCCGGCCGCCTCGACCGCGGCGAACAGGCTGTAGAGCGCACCCAGTGGCTGCACGATCTCGGCGGCTGCGGCGACGCGCGGCTGCCGTCCGCGTTCCGCGATGAGGGTGCCGTCGGCGCGGAGTTCCCGCAGCGCCTGCCGGACGGTCTGCCTGCTCACGCCGTATTCGTCGGCGAGCGCGAGCTCCCCGGGGAAGGCGCTGTCGAACTCCCCGGCGCGGATGCGCACGAGCAGCCGTTCCTGCAACTGCCGCCACAGTGGCTGTCCGCCGCTGCGGTCCAGGTCGCCCATGCCGGAACAGTACCGCTTGCCAAATGTACGGACAGTCCCTAGATTAAATGTACGTACATTAAATGGCGGAAGGGGTGGACCGGTGGCCGGAGCGGCGCTCGGCGGGACAGGGGCACTGGCGGCGCTGCGGGCCAGGCTCGCGCGTCCGGTGCCCGGGCTTGCGGTCGCGCTGCTGGTCGCGGCGGTGGCGACGGCCGGTGGCCGGCTGGTGCCGGTGGTCGGCGGGCCGGTGCTCGCGATCCTGCTCGGCGCGCTCGCGGGTGTGGTCGTGCCCGGACTGCGTTCGTGGCGCTTCAGCCCGGGGTACGCCGTCGCGTCGCGGCCCGTGTTGCAGCTGTCGATCGTGGTGCTGGGTACGGGATTGTCGCTGCAGCAAGTGGTTCGGGTCGGCGGGCAGTCGCTGCCGGTGATGCTCGGCACGCTCGCGGTCGCCCTCGGCGGTGCGTGGGTGCTCGGCCGGCTGCTCGGCGTCCGCGGCGACACCCAGACGTTGATCGGCGTCGGTACCGGCATTTGCGGCGCGTCGGCGATCGCGGCGACCAGTGCGGTACTGAAACCTCGCGAGGCTGACGTCGCTTACGCGCTCGGCACGATCTTCACCTTCAACGTCGCCGCAGTACTGCTTTTCCCGCCGCTCGGCCACGCGCTCGGGTTGTCGCCGCACGCCTTCGGATTGTGGGCGGGCACGGCGGTGAACGACACGTCGTCGGTGGTCGCCGCGTCCTACGCCTACGGTGGTGACGCCGGTTCGTACGGCCTCGTCGTGAAGCTCACCCGCACGCTCACTTTGATCCCGATCGTGTTGTTCCTCGCCGTGCTGGTCGCGCGCAAACAAGCCGGTGGCGGCCGGGTTTCCTTGCGTACCATGCCTTGGCACCGGCTGGTCCCGCCGTTCCTGATCGGCTTCCTGGCCGCGGCGGCGTTCGAAAGCCTCGGGCTGATTCCCGAGTCGTGGCATGCGCCGCTGTCGACGCTGGGTACGTTCCTGATCACCACCGCACTCGCCGGAATCGGGCTGGCGCTGAAGCCGTCCGACCTCCGTGCCGCCGGACATCGGCCACTGCTGATGGGTGCGGTGCTGTGGATCGCGGTCGCCGCTTCGAGCCTCGGGCTGCAGGCGCTGACCGGCACGCTCTGAGGCTCCACCGATACAGTTCGGCCATATGATCGACCTTGCTGAACTGCGGGCCGTCACCGCCTACGCCGTGGCCTGCGCCGAGCCCGCGCTGGCAATCTTCGAACGGGACCGCCCCGGAGACAGCCGTCCGCGCGCGGCGATCGAAGCAGCGCGGGCGTTTGCCGAAGGAGCCAAGCGCAGCAAGGCAATCCGGGACAGTGCGTGGGCCGCGCAGCGCGCGTACCAGGAGGCTCGCGACGCCGGGCAGACCGCGGCAGGCGAAGCGGCGCGGGCCGCCGTGGCCGCGGCCGGGGCGGCGTACCTCCACCCGATCGCCAAGGCCACCCAAGTACTGCACATCCTCGGCTCGGCGGCCCACACGGCGTACGCCTTCGAACTGGACGGCGCGACCCGCCGGCCACCCCCGGCCGACCCGATCGTGCGACAGGTTCTCGCGCGTTACCCCAACGCGCCAGGCGGCCGGGGCCGGTTCGGCGAACTCGTGCGCGAGCTGGATGCGTCGCTGCGCGACAAGCCTTAACGCGCCCGTTCCACCCGCCGTTCGTCCCATACCGGCTCTGGCGTTTCGCGGACCACGCCGTCCGAGCCGAAGACCAGGTAGCGGTCGAACGAGCGCGCGAACCAGCGGTCGTGCGTGACCGCGAGCACGGTGCCCTCGTACGATTCCAGCCCTTCCTGCAAGGCTTCCGCGGATTCCAGGTCGAGGTTGTCCGTGGGTTCGTCGAGCAGCAGCGCGGTGGTACCGGCCAGTTCCAGCAGCAGGATCTGGAACCGCGCCTGCTGCCCGCCGGAGAGCCGGTCGAAGGCCTGGTCACCCTGGCGGTGCAGCTCGTACCGGCGCAGCGCGGACATGGCCGCTCCACGGTCGACGGCATGTTCGGTCCACAGCACGTCCACCAGCGTGCGGCCGGTGAGCTCCGGCCGCGCGTGCGTTTGCGCGAAGTGCCCGGGCACGACCCGCGCGCCGGTGCGCCAGGCGCCGGTGTGCACGACGTCGCCACCCGCGAGCAGGCGCAGGAAGTGCGATTTCCCCGACCCGTTCGACCCGAGCACGGCGACCCGCTCGCCGAAGAAGATCTCCAGCGAGAACGGCTTCATCAGCCCGGTGAGCTCCAGGTCCGCGCAGGTCACGGCGCGGACCCCGGTGCGCCCGCCACGCAGCCGCATCCGGATGTCCTGCCGCCGCGGGGGTTCCGGCGGGGGACCGGCCTCCTCGAACTTCCGCAGCCGCGTTTGCGCCGCCTTGTACCGCGACGCCATCTCGTCACTGCGGGCGGCGTACTGCTGCATGTCCCGGACGAGCCGCTTGAGCTGGGCGTGCTTCTCGTCCCAGCGCCGGCGCAGCTCGTCGTAGCGGGCGAACCGCTCCTGCCGAGCCTCGTGGTAGGAGCCGAAACCACCACCGTGTACCCAGGTGTCGGCGCCGTCCGCTCCGGGCTCGACGCTCACGATCTTCTCCGCCGCCCGCGCGAGCAACTCCCGATCGTGTGACACGAACAGGACCGTCTTGCGGGTTTCCCGCAGCCGGTCTTCGAGCCAGCGTTTGCCGGGCACGTCGAGGTAGTTGTCCGGCTCGTCGAGCAGCAGCACCTCGTCCGGGCCGCGCAGCAGCGCTTCCAGCACGAGCCGCTTCTGCTCGCCACCGCTGAGCGTGCGCACGAGCCGCCACCGCGCGCGGTCGAACGGCACGCCGAGCGCTTCGGTCGTGCACATGTCCCAAACCGTCTCGAACTCGTAGCCGCGCGCCTCGGCCCAGTCGCTGAGCGCCTCGGCGTACCGCATTTGCGCGGCCTCGTCGTCGACCTCCATGAGCCGTTCCTCGGCTGCCTCCACCGCGGCCGCGGCCTTCCAGACCCGTTGCGGCGCCACGGAAACCAGCAGATCCCGGACCGTGCGCTCGTCCCGCACCGACCCGACGAACTGCGCCATCACGCCCAGCCCGCCGGACGCGGTGACCGCGCCCTCGTGCGGCTTCAGCTCACCCGACAGCAGCCGCAGCAGCGTGGTCTTGCCCGCGCCGTTGGGCCCGACGAGCGCGACGACGGCGCCCTCGCCGACCCGGAACGAAACGTCGCCCAGCAGCGGACGCCCGTCGGGCAGCACGTAACGCAGATGCGCGGCTTCGAGGTGACCCATGCCGGAGAACTCTACCGACCCGGCCGCGAATCACCGCACGGTTTTCCGTCAGTCCACAGTGGAGTCAGAATCCTGCGCACCCTGCTCGAACTTCAACGGGTCCTTCACGAAGAACACCGGCGACGGCGGAAAACCTCGCGGCCATCTCGGTTTTCGTCCCCGGCTTGAACATCGCCGCCTTGATCCGTGCCGCGCTCCGAACCGCCCGGTTACCCGCGGTCGGCGGCGATCACCCGGGTGAGTTCCCCGAGATGCGCACGCAGCACCGCGACGCATTCCTCCGGTGTCGTGATTTCCGGCTGCAGCACGGCGCGGAACGCGAGCCCGTCGAGCAGCGCGGCCAGCCGGGGCGCCTCGACCTCCGCGTCGAGCGGTTCGAACCGCCCGCTGCGCTCGAGGGCTTCGAGGATGCGGTGGGCGAGCGTGACCGTCCCTCGGACCGCTTCCCGCGCGAGGTCGTCGAGCCCGGGATCGGCGCGAGCGGCTATCAGGAACTCCACGAGGACGGTCATTTCGGTGCGCCGCCGTTCGTCCAGCGGCAGGAGTTCGGAGAAGAACTCGGCGAGCTGGTCGACGACCTCGTCCGGCGCCAGCCCGGCGATCGGCGGCATGGCGTCGCGGCGTTCGATGAGCCGGGCGGTGGCGCGGTCGATGGTGGTGCGCATGGCGAACCGCATCAGGTCGTGCTGGCTGTCGAAGTAATGCCGCACCGAGCCGATGTTGAGGCCGGACTCCGCGGCGACCCCGCGCAGGGACACCGCGTGCAGCCCGTCCCGCGCGGCCAGCCGCAGCACCGCGTCGGCGATGTGTGCTCGCCGCTGCTCACTGTTCACCACCTTGGGCACTGGACTTTTATATCACGGCCGTGATAGAAGTTTTGTATCACGGGTGTGACAGAAAAAAGGGGGTGCGCCGTGGAGACGGTGCTGAATGTCCTGCTGATCCGGTTCGGCATCATCGCCGGGATCGTCGTGGTCGTCGGCCTGACCGGGTTTGCGCTGGTCGTCTGGCTGCGCAGGCGCGGTAAGGGGGAGCAGGTGGCGACGCTGGCGAAGTCCGCCGTCCGCGCGCTGGACCGGCGCGGGTCGCAGACTTTGCGGGGACGCGTCGGCGGTGAGGTCGTGCGCCAGGCGGCGCGCTGGCTCGACGAGGACCCGGAGCGGAAGCGGACCGGCCGGTGATCGCGCTCGCGGACGGCTCGGAGGTCCTGCACCACCTGATGGCCGACCTGCTGGTGAAGGGGTTGATCGTGGTGGGCGCGGTGCTGGTGGTGATCGTGGGGGTGGTGGTGATCTGGAAGAAGGTGGGCCGCTGAGCGCCGTTCGGCGGGTACGGGCGGCCCGGTCCGCGACGCGTGGCGGTGTCCCGGTCCGGGCCGCGCCGAGCAGGATGTGAAGGATCACGCCGGACCACGGGAGGACCCGATGAGCTACCCGTACGATCCCGAAATCGCCGCCGCGCTCCCGATGCTGCCCGCCGTCGACCTGACGGATCTCGACTCGGCCCGCGGCATGATGGCCGAGATGGTGGCGACGGAGCTCGCCGACCTCGACGAGACCGGCGTGACCACGCGGGACGAGCTCGTGCCCGGCCCGGCCGGGGCGCCGAAGGTCAGGGTGCGGGTGTACACGCCGGACCGGATCGCGACGTCCGCGCTGGTCATCGACATCCACGGCGGCGGATTCGTGGTCGGGGACCTGAGCGCGGTGCATTCGGCGGACGTCGAGCTGGCCCGGGAGCTGGGGGTCGTGGTCGTGTCGGTGGACTACCGGCTCGCACCGGAAGCGCCGTACCCGGCGGGTCTCGAGGACTGCTACGCGGCACTGGTGTGGGCCGTCGAACACGCCGATGACCTGGGGATCGACCCGGAGCGCGTGGTGATCCACGGAGTGAGCGCGGGCGGCGGGCTGTGCGCAGCGCTCGCTCTGCTGGCCCGCGACCGCGGCGGCCCGGCGATCGCCTTCCAGTTCCTCTCCATACCCGAACTGGACGACCGCCTTGACACCCCGAGCATGCGCCAGTTCGTCGACACTCCACTGTGGAACCGCCCGGCCGCCGAACTCAGCTGGGACTTCTACCTCGGCGAGGGCAAGCGGGGCGGCGACGACGTCCCGGTGCACGCAGCCCCGGCCCGCGCGACCGACCTCACCGGCCTGCCGCCCGCGTACGTCTCGGTGATGGAGTTCGACCCCCTCCGCGACGAGGGAATCGCTTACGCACTGGCCCTTCTGTCCGCCGGAGTGCCGACGGAGCTCCACCTGTTCCCGGGCACCTTCCACGGCTCCGGCCTCGTCCGGCATGCGACGGTGAGCCGCCGGGAGATGGCCGAGGGACGGGCGGTACTGGCTCGGGCGGTGGGAGTGGAAATCGCCTGATGGCGGCTGCGGCGAGGATTGCCACCCTTCCGTGAAGGGAACCATCACGGAATCTGATTCCCTCATGGTTCCCTTCACGGACTTCCAGCCGCCGCGGATTTCCCGGACGTCAAGGACCGTTGCTTCCGGTGGCCGACGTCAGGCCGGGTCGGCCAGCCGCCGCGCCAGCAAGGCGAGCCGGGCGCGGAAGCGGCCTGCCGGTTCGTCCAGTGACCAGCCCAGCGCGTCCTCGACGTGGGCCAGCCTCGCCGCCACCGAGCTGTGGTGCCGGTGCAGCGCGACGGCCGCCTGCCGCAGCGAACCCGTGCGGCAGAAGGCTTCCAGCGTTTCCAGGTCGCCGTTGCCGGAAAGGGAGGCCAGGGCGAGCACGTCCGGCTGGGACCGCAGCCGCTCCACCGGGATCTCGGCCAGCAGGGTGAGCGAACCGAGGTCCTCGTGCGCCACGAGACGGTCCGGCGGCGCCGCGAACCGCTCCGCAAGCCGGGCCTGCAGCCACGACTGCCGGGCGTCGAGGCCGTCGACCGCATCTCCCACGCCGACGCGCACCGTTTCCGGCAGCGCACGCTCGCGGGCCCGGGCGGCCAGCGCCTCGCGCAAGGTCGGGATGACCGAGCCGGGGCCTTCCCTCGGCTGAAGGACCACCGCGGCCACCCCGCCGACCACCGCCACTCGCGCACCGAGCGACCCGCCCCGCGCCACGAGGGCGACCGCGTCCGCACCCGGGTCGCGACCGTCTCCCGCCACGATCGCGACCACCCGCACCGGCCGCGTGGTGTCCAGGCCGAGCAGTACGAGCGCCCGCGTGCGGTCCTCGTCGGCGGCCTGTTCGCCCAGCACCAGCTCGACGAGCGCCGGATCGGCGAGATGCGGCGCGGCCGGTCGCGGACCCACCGGCCCGAGCACCCGGGCGGCAATCGCGAACCGTTCGAGCACGAGATCGTCGAGCGGCCCGGGTCGCCCGTCCCGCTCGAGCCACACCTGCCCGGGGACCTCCCCGCCGAAGTCGACGGTGAGCGATCCGGCTGGGCTTACCCCGGGCTTCGTGTCGGCGGTGAGCGATCCGGGCGGCTTTTCGCGGGGTTCTGGGTCGGCGGTAACCGGCCCTGCCGGGCTTTCCCCGTGCTCCGCGACAGCGGTAAGCGATCCGGGCGGACTTCCTCGACGCCCTACGTCGGCGGTAACCGACCCGGCCGGGCTTTTCCCGCGTTCTGGGTCGGCGGTAACCGGCCCTGCCTGGCTTTCCCCGTGCTCCGCGACGGCGGTAAGCGATCCGGGCGGACTTCCTCGACGCCCTACGTCGGTGGTAACCGATCCTGCCGGGCTTTCTCGGCGCTCTGTGTGGGCGGTAACCGACCCGGCCGAACTCTCCCCGCGCTCTGCGTCGACGGAAAGCGATCCGGGCAGGCTCTCCGCGCGTTCTGCGTCGGCGGATCCCGACCCGCGCACCCTTCCCCCGGACTCCGCGACCGCGGAAACCACGCCCCCATACCCCAGACCGCGCTCCACCGCACCGTTTCCGTCGCGCAGCGCGGTGCCGTCCGGGCGGAACCTCAGCGCGGGCCCGGCACCATGACGCAGCCCCGCCGCGCATTCGGCGAGCGAGGCCGTCGCGCGGACGAGGTCGGGCAGCGTCGCCCGGCGGGTGACCAGCTCGTCGAAGTACGCGATCACCCGCACCGCCGCCTCTGCGCCGGAGTCGACCGCCGACAGCCGCAACAGCAACCCCTTCATTCCGCCAGCCTAGCGCGGATCCGGGGGCATTGTGTCGCATGTGGACAGTCAGGCGAGCGGGTGCAGCTCCTCCCAGCGCGGCACCCGCGGCGGGAACCTCAGCACCAGCCCGGCTTCCTCCGGCGTACGGTCGGCCTTGCGCGCGTTGCAGCTGCGCGCGCTGCCCCCGCAGGCGGCGACCGTGTTGAGCCAGCTCGTCCGCGGACCGCCGCGCGAGATCGGCGTGACGTGGTCGACGGTGGTGGCGCGGCGGCCGCAGTAGGCGCACACGTGCCGGTCCCGCCGCAGTACCCCGGACCGAGACCACCGCGGCGGCCCCGCGTAACGCCACTTCATCACGACGTACCGCAGCAGCCGCACCACCTTCGGCCGCGGGAAGATGCCGAGGTCCGGCCCGTCGCTTTCGTGGACGACCGCGACCTGGCGGACCAGCATCCGGATGGCATGGGGGAGCGAGACGGTGTGCAGGGGCTCGTAACCGGCATTGAGGACCAGGACTCCCATGGCGACGGGCACCTCCTTTCCCGGGAACAGGCCGCGAACGCAGAAAGCCGCCCTGCCGGTGACCCGGCGGACGGCTCCTCGCTCACGGCGTGGCGGACCACGTCATGGCTGGGAGCCGGGAGGCTCCGGCAGGAACGCACAGTCGCTCCGGCTGGCCATGTAGTACCCCTTCGTTGGCTGGACCCCGTCATCATGGCCGCCCCGGCCCACGCCGTCAACGGAAATGCGCGCGGGGATCCACAGTGGACAGGGGAGGGTCACGGCCGCCGGGAAACCTTGCGCGAACCCGCTTCCCGGCTGCGGTAGAGCTCCCCGAGCAAGGCGGCCGCGGCATGCGTTGCGGGATGCGGATCGTGCGCGCGCCAGGCCAGCTGCACGGGAACCGGCGGCGCATCGCGGACCCGCCGGTACGCGATGCCGTCCCGGCGGTATTGCGTCACCGTCGAATGCGGGGTGACGCCAACGCAGCGGCCGGTGGTGATGGCGGCGAGCCAGTCGTCGATGTCGCGCGTCGGTTCCAGGCGCGGCCGGGAGTCCGGCGGCCACATTTCCGCCGACGTCGTCCCGGTGCGGAAATCGACCACCACCAGCCGGGAAGCGAGGTCGGCGAGCGTGACGGTGCGGCGGCGGGCCAGCGGGTCGTCCGCGGCCATGGCGCAGTAGCGGTCCTCGTGCCCGACGGTCGCGTGCGCGAACCGCCCGGACGGCACCGGCGTGCGTACCACGGCCAGATCGGCCAGCCCCTCGGCGAGCCCGGCGGTGGCGGTATTGGTCCGGACCAGGAGCAGTTCGACCTCCGGATGCCGCACGGCCCAGCGCCGCTGGAACTCGGCGGTGTGCTTGCCCATCGCCGACCACGCGTGCCCGATGCGCAGCCGGGTGTGCCCGGTGGTGGCCTCGCGGACGAGATCGTCGGCCTCGGCGAGCAGATGCCGGGCCCGCGCCAGCACCTGCACACCGGCGGTCGTCGGGGTGAGGCTGCGGCTCGTCCGGTGCAGGAGCTGTACGCCGAGAACCCGTTCCAGCGAAGCCAGATTCCGCGACACCGCCGCCTGCGAGACCCCGAGTTCCACCGCGGCGTCAGTGAAGGTACCTGCCTCCACGATCGTCACGAGGCAGCGCAGCTGACGCAGTTCGAGATCCATGCGTCCAGCGTATCGCTGATGCGGTCAATGCATTTTGCGTATCGATCGGACGGCGGCACGCTCGAAGGATGGCGACCACGGAACTGCGAATGCGTGACAACACCCGCGTGACCGGCGCGGCAATGCTGCTCGGCAGTGCGGTGTCCAACCAGCTGGGCGCGGCGACGGCGGCGCTCGCGTTCCCGGTGCTCGGTCCGGCGGGTGTGGTGGCGGTGCGCCAGTGGGTGGCCGGGGTGGTTCTGCTGGCCGTGGGACGACCGCGGCTGCGGCAGTTCACCGCCCGGCAGTGGTGGCCGGTGCTCGGTCTGGCCGCGGTGTTCGCGACGATGAACCTGTCGCTGTACACGGCGATCGACCGGATCGGCCTCGGACTCGCCGTCACGCTCGAATTCCTCGGCCCGCTGGCGATTGCGCTGGCCGGTTCGCGGCGCCGGGCAGACCTGGCGTGCGCGATCGCGGCCGCCGTCGCGGTGGGGGTGCTCACGCGGCCGCGGCCGAGCGCGGACTACGTCGGCCTCGGGCTCGCGCTCCTCGCCGCGGCGTGCTGGGCCTGCTACATCCTGCTGAACCGGACGGTCGGACAGCGGGTGCCCGGCGTGGCGGGCTCGGCCGCGGCGGCGGTGGTCTCGGGTCTGCTGTACCTGCCGATCGGGCTCGTCGTGATGCTGCACCACCCGCCGACGCCCGGTGCGCTGGCTGCGGCGCTGACCGCCGGGGTGTTGTCGTCGGCGGTGCCGTTCCTGGTCGATCTGGTGGCACTGCGGCGGGTGCCGGCGCAGTTTTTCGGTGCGTTCATGAGTGTCAACCCGGTGGTGGCCGCGCTCGTCGGGCTCGTGGTGCTCGGCCAGCAGCTCGACGTGCTGTCCTGGGTCGCGATCGGCGTGATCGTCGTGGCGAACGCGGTGGCAGTGCTCCGGCGTGTCGGCTGATCGGCGGCCGAGTCCGAGACGTACCGTCGCCGCAGAGGAGGTGCGGCGTGGTGCGGATTCCGGACCGGGAATGGCCGTCGACGGTCATCCCCGGCGATGCGCGCGAACGCGCACAGGCGACCGGTGTCCTGTTCCGCCGCATGGGCTGGGTCACCGAACGGCTCGCGCGCGACGAACGCGACGACGTCGAGCGGCAGCTGGAATTCTGGTACGCCAACGGGTATTGCCCGGACGCCCTCCTGATTGCGGTGAGCGCGCTGCCGGACGGGACACGTCAGCGACCGCGGCGATCCGGCGAACGGCCCGGCGATTTCCTGCGGGCACGGCTGAACGGCTGGTTCCGCGACGAGCCCGACGCGGCCATGGCGGAGGTACGCGAACCGCCGCGGCGCGGGCAGACGTTCGAGGCTTGGTTCGCCAACCGGCGCCGGCAGGCCCTCGACGAGGGCGCGTACCAGCGGCGATCGCGCCTCACCGACGCGGGGGAGCGCGCCCGCGCCGAAGCCCGGTCCATCGCCGCGGCCAGGCGGCCGGACCCGGTCGCGCGCGTACGCGAGAGCGAACGACGGCGCGCGGCGGCGCTGGAAAGCCTGCGGGTGACGGGAGATCCGCCCCCGGTGACACCGCCGGTGGAGACCGGGACGACCCCGCGGATGGTGGCGTCGTTCGCCGGACGGCAGGCGCTGGCCGCACATTCGCCTGCCGTCCGCCGGATCGTGGAGCGTCTGCGGGCCGAGAAGCGGGGACCGTCGGCGGCGGAGCTGGCCGTGCTGCGAAACGCCGTCCGCGACGCCCATCACCACGCCGGGCTGGGCACGCTGGAGGCGGCGAGCGCGGAGGTCAACGACGTGACCGAACTCACCGCGGACGGCGAGTGGATCCGGGATTTCCTGCGCCGCGCGTCGGATGATCGGCTCCCCGTGGACGCAATGGTGCGGCTCCTTCACCCGATGCGGTGAGCAGTGCGTGTCGGGTCCCTCGCTGCCGGGAAGGCCCTTCCAGACTCGCCCGGTGACGAACACCTCGATGGACGACGCCGGCCGCTGCCTGCTCTCGGTGGCATGGAACATCCGCACCGGCGGTCCGCGAGCAGACCCACGTTCAGACGCCGTCCGGGAGCGGCTGCAGACCGTATGCCGCCGCCTGGGCCACGCCACGTGCCGGTACGCGGCAGTTCATCCCGGCGGGGACCCGGTGCCGTTGCTGCGGCTGGCGGATCGGGCGTATGAGATCGACACGCTGCTGTTGCTGGTAGGCACGTCGCTGATCCCGGACCCGGCGCGGGACGCCCGCCGGTGGGGGGAAATCGACGGGCTGGTGTCGGAGCTGGACACGCTGACGTCCGCCGCGGGGGCGGCGGTGGAGCCGGTTTGCGGGGGGTTGCCGGGGGTTCCGGCTCGGTGAGGTGGGCGGTTGTGGTGGGTTGGCTGCGTTGACTGCGTTGGCGCCGTTGGGGGGTTTGACGGCGTTGACGGCGTTGACGGTTTGACGGGCTCAACCGCGTGGCGGCTTCGGCCCCTTGCCGGGGCGATCGGAGAGTGGCTCCGCTGTCTGTCGACGGGTGCGGCCGGTCAGCGAACCGGGTTGACGTCTGTTCTCCGTCGGTAGGTGCCGGTCAGTGGACCGGAGTTGGTTCTGCTCGCGGTGGTCCGGAGTTCGTTCTGCCGCCCGTCCCCGGGCGCGTGGTGGTCGGTCGGGAGACCGCCGTTCGTTGAACGGGTGTCGAGTGGACCGGAGTTGGCTCTGCTTGCCCGACAAGGGCGCAGGGTGGTCCGGTTCGTTCTGCCGCCCGTCCACGGGCACGTGGCGGTCGGTCGGGAGACCGGCGTTCATTGAACAGGTGTCGAGTGGCCCGGTCAGCGGACCGAGTTGGGCTCTGCTTGCCCGGCGAGGGCGCAGGGTGGTCCGGAGTTCGTTCTGCCGCCTGTTCTTGGGCGCGTGGCGGCCGGTTAGCGGACCGGCGGTCGTTGAACAGGTGTCGAGCGGGCCGAGTCGACTCTGCGTGTCTGTAGGCGGGTGCCAGGTGACTGATCAGCGGATCCGAGTTCTCCCCGTCGCCCATCAGCGAGCGCCTGCCGGTCAGCAAGTTCCCTCAGCACTCCGGCAACCGTGTGCGGAGCTCGTGCCCTGAGGGTGATCCGGGGTGCCTCGGATCCCTTCGGTGCGGCGCCGGACAGCCGCCACGCCGGGCCGGGAACGGACTCGCCGCCGACCGCGGCAGGGCGTCCGCCACCGTGGTCAGCGTGCGAGAACCGTTGGCAGACACCAAATCCCGGGTCAGGGGCGGCGGCGGACCCCGGCCAGCACCGCGCTCACGCTCGGCAGCCAGCGATGCCTCGGGTCCGGTGCGGTCAGCCACTCCGGGCCCACCCCGGGAATCTGCTGGCCGGTCGGCAGGGGGATGAGGGCGCCGCAGTCCAGGACGGTCACGTCCGCGGGCAGGGAGCCCCGCACGAGGAGCTGCCCGTCGGTTTCGGCGAGGATCGCCAGGCGGGGGCCCTGCTGGGTCGGCAGGATCAGGGACGGGCCTTCGCACCCCAGTGCGTCGAGGTGCGCGCGCACCGGGCCCGCGGAGAGTTTCGGCAGCGTGACCGCGCACAGGCCGTTTTCCAGCGCGAGGAACAGCCGCGGCCCCTGCCGCCGGACGGTCCAGCCGAACAAACCGCCGTAGTACGCCTCCGCCGGGTCGGGGCCAATGCGGTGGTCGGGACGCAGTTGCTGGTCGAGAGTCATCGTCGACGCCTTCCGCTCGCAGGGGGTACGTGACCATGCTAACGGCACTCAGTGCCACTAGCAACCCGGCTGCTACCGTTCGGGCATGAGCGAGGCGCCGCGCACCCGGGTCGGGGCCACCCCCGCCGGGCGGCGGCAGCTGCGCCGCGCGCTGGCCACGGCGGCCGTCGACCTCTTCGCGGCCAACGGGTACGAGGCCACCACCGTCGACGACATCGCCGCCGCCGCCGGCGTCGGGCGGCGCACGTTCTTCCGATATTTCGACAGCAAGGACGACGTCCTTTTCGCCAACCACGACGAGATCGTCGCCGAAATGGAGCACGTCTTCGAGACCGCCGACCCGGCGCGCGATCCGATGGAGGTGGCCATCGCGGCGGTGTCGCTGGTGCTGGAGTCGTACGCCGCGGAACTGGACGTCTCGCTCAAGCGGTTCACGCTGACCCGCACGGTGTCCTCGTTGCGGGACAAGGAAGTCGCGACGGTCGACCGGTACCAGCGCGTGCTGGCCCGCTACCTCCAGGAACGCTTCGCCGCCACCGGCGACACCGCGGCGACTCTGCGTGCCGCCGTCGCGGCAGCAGCCATCGCCGCCGCCAACAACCACGTCCTCCGCCGCTGGCTCCGCAGTGGCGGAGACGCCGACGTCGTAGCCGGGGCAACGGAGGCATTCTCCCTGGTGGCGGACGCTTTCCGGCTACCGGGGGAATCCGGTTCGGCGGCTGGGCACAACGCGGCGATCGACGGGACTGCACCGGTGACCCCTGCCGACGGCCGCGGTGGTGGGCCGGTGACAGTGGGCGGTTCACAGTCCGGCGACCCCGGCTCGGCACCCGGTTCCCCCGGGGCGGCGGGTGGTGGTTCGGTGTCGGGTTCGTCGGGTGTGGCGGCCGGTGGCTCGGCGTCGGGTGAGCCCGGTTCGGCGCTGGGTTCGTCGGGTGTGGCGGTGGGTGGCTCGGCGTCGGGTGGGCCTGGTTCGGCACTGGGTTCGTCGGGTGTGGCGGTGGGTGGCTCGGCGTCGGGCGGGCCCGGTGCAGCGCCCGGTTCGTCGGGTGTAGCGGCGGGCAGCTCGGCGTCGGGTGAGTCCGGCTCGGCATCGGATTCATCCGGGGTGGCAGCGGGCGGGCCTGACGCAGCGCCAAGCGGATCTGGTTCGGCTGCGGATGGTTCTGGCTCCGCCGTTGACAAGTCGGGATCCGCGAGTGGCGCGGGCTCGGCCCCGAGCAGGCCGGGCTTGGTGCCGGGCGGGCCTGGCCAGGTGTCGGGAGAACCGGCCTCGGAGCGTGGCCGTTCCGTGCGCGGACCAGGCGCCGCGGGCTCCGGCGTGGGGAAGTCCGCATCCGGCGAGCCTGCGCAGGTCGCCGGGGAGTCCGGGGCCGGTGAATCCGGATTCGGTGAACTCGCAGCCAGGGAGCCTGTGCAGGTGTTCGGTGACTCAGCGCGGACGTCCGGCGAGGAGGGCACCGTGGTCGCTGTCTTGCGGACCACGGCGCCGCTCGACGAGGTCGTCAGCCGGATCGGCGCCGTCCTTCGGGACGTCGAATCGTCCTGAACTGCACTGAGTGCCATTGACTCGTTTCAGCCGGGTTCAGCGCAGGGCGTTGACGGTGATGGTGAGGGTGTCCGGGTTGCCTGCCTGTACCGCGCCGCTGAAGTCGGGGCCTGGCGTGACGTCGTCGTAGGGGAAGGCGTAGCCACGGTTGTCCGGCAGTTTGCTGTGGACGATCCGGGCGTAGTGGTTGGTTTCCGCGTTCTGGTAGAACTTCGCCGGGTCCTCGCCGGTCGGCTGGTTCGGGTTGTCGCGCAAAGTGGTGCGGTTCAACGCGGCGGCGAGACGCGGGATGATCGCCCGGCGTGCGTCGCTGTCGCCCTGACGGATGGCGAACGGTCCACTGTCGCAGCTCCAGACGTCCGCGGTGGACGGTTTGGCGAACCGTTCGCCGTTGTTGAAGGCGAGTACGCCGTCGCCGCCGACTTGGCCGGTGAAGGCGCCGAGGTCGGGTCGCTGGGTGTCGATGGTGAGGGTGGACCCGGCGTATTTCTGCCATGCCTGGTCGATGTAGCCGTCGAGGTATCCGGCGAATTGGTCGGCGCGGTAGTGCGCGGACAACGCGCGCAGCGGTTTCCCGTCGCTGCCGGTTTCGATGAGGGTGTCCCATTTGCCGCCCTGTGCTTTGAGCGCGTCGCAGATCGAGTCGAGTGAGCGGGCGGGGAGGCCGGGCACGGTCTGGTCGCCCGAGCCGGACGTGGTGAGGTGCAGCCCGAGCGGGATTGCGACGAAATCGACGTAACTGATGTTCGCGAACAGCACGTCGTTGTTGAAAGTGAATTCGCAGAACGACCAGTTGCGCCCGTAATTCGGATCGTTGGTGGCGACGAAACTCGGATGGACGAGCGCCGGTCCGGGGTTGACGAAGAAGTCCAGCTTGTCGTCGAGAACCACGTAGATCCGGGCCGCGTACATTTTCGGGACGGTGACCTGGGAAAGCGATTTCAGGGGAATTGCGCAGTCGGCGCCGAGCGGGGTGAGGTCGTTGCCCGGTGACGGTGGATAGTACGGGGTGCCGTCGGATTTGAGGACCACCAGACGGTTGTCCAGCGTGGTTCCGGTGATGTAAGCGTAGGTCTGACCTGCGCCGGACCGGTCGTCGAAAGCCACTTTCGCGGTGTCGGGGGTGGCCGCGGAGGCGAACGCGGAATTCCAGAAAGGAATGGTCGCCGCTGCCGCGGATGCGCCGAGGAATGCCCGCCGGGAAATCAAGAAAACCGCCTCCTGGAATCGTGCCCTTTTCCGGTGCCGGGCACGCTAGCCACGGGTGGGTGACAGGGTCAACGCATTCCGGGGAAATTGGCTGATTTTGTCAGGGAATCGCCGAAAGGAATGCGCGCAGGACGAGACGCGGGCCGGGGTGCCCGGCCCGCGCTTCCGTGTCCACTGTGGACTCGGTCAGCCCACCTGCAGGTCGATGCAGGAGTAGAAAGCGTTTGCGGTGTCGGCGACGTTCCAGACGGCCAGCACGGTCTGGCGGCCGGTGTGCCCGGAAAGGTCGACCTGATGCGTGATGGTGGGTGGCGGCTGCTGCCCGCCGCCGTCGACGGTCGCGATCTTGTCGTTGCCGATCCAGTACTCGTAGCTGGCGGTGCGGTGCTGGGCGGTGAAAGTCCAGGTGAAGGTGACGTTCGTGCCGGTGGGGGTGGCTTTCCAGCCCTTGTTGTCGTCATTCAGCTCGGCGAACTGGGCGAGGCCGCCGTTGCAGCTGTGCAGGCCTTTCGGCCCTTCGACGCTCTGCGGCTCGTACTTGACCTGCCCGCAAGGGACCGTACCCTGCGCACATTGGGCCTGTCGGCTGGGCGGCGAATTGACGTACCCGTGCGCGCTGGCGATACCCGCCGGGCTGATCAATACGAGCACCGGGGCGAGCGCCGCACCGGCGGCCGCCGCGATGAGTTTCCGGTTCGCTTTCATGGCAGCTCCTTCGGGGAGTGCTCGCTTCCGCAGGCGGGTACGACGAAACGACGCACCGGCTTCCCCGAAGCCGGTCCGCGCGGAAGAGTGATCGAGCGAAGGGGTGGTGGATTTCTGGTCTAGACCATACTCCCGTCGCGGGCGGAAGGTCAACGCCTGGCAAAGAACGAGGGTGAAGTGGTTACCGGGCAACGGGAATGAGGAGTGGAGGATGCGTGCGGTCACCGTTTGGCGGGTGTCTTGCGCTGGATGGGTGGCCGGGTGCGGGCGGTGGGCACGCTCCGTGGTTACCGGTGGGGTGACTTCGGCTTCGAATGTCTACAGTGGACTATCGAGTGGGTGCGGGCGTGGGGGGTGTTGGGGCGGGCTCGGGGGGTAGGTGGGGGAATGTGCTCGCAGGGAAGGAAGGTTCCCGACTTTCGACGGGTTGAGCTGGGTTGGCGGGTAGTGGTGAACTGCTCGGTTGGGCTGCTCCGCCTTGGGGGATGGTGCGGGAGGGTGGGGGTCGCTCGGGCTCATTCGGGCGGGTGGTGATGGTCCGGGCTCGTTTGAGTGCGTGGCGCTCACTTGACCTTGCTTGGGTCGGTGGTGATTGCTCGGCTCGTTTGAGTGCGATGCTGAGCTCCCCAGCCGGGGCGCAAAAAACCGCCGGGTGTTGTCCAGTGCGGACAATACCCGGCGGGGAAAGGGAAATCAGTGCCCGACTGCGGCTCGGACTGATTCCTTCAACGAACCCAGCGTCGCTATCACTGCGGTCGGCTCGTAGCCGCAGTGTGCCATGCAGT
Source organism: Amycolatopsis jejuensis (assembly GCF_000717335.1). Taxonomy (GTDB): domain Bacteria; phylum Actinomycetota; class Actinomycetes; order Mycobacteriales; family Pseudonocardiaceae; genus Amycolatopsis; species Amycolatopsis jejuensis. The sequence goes on along the minus strand of NZ_JNYZ01000007.1, from coordinate 209,731 downwards.
TGGCGCATCTCGGGTCTTTGCCGCGGCCGAAGTTTTCCCATTCTGTCGTCTCGATGAGTTCCCGGTACGTTTTCGTGTAGCCGTCGTCGAGGAGGTAGCACGGGCGTTGCCAGCCGAGCAGTGAATAGGACGGGATTCCCCACGGCGTGCATTCCAGGTCGCGCTTTCCTTCGAGGAAATCGAGGAATACCGGGGAATGGTTGAGCCGCCAGCGTTTCCGGTTGCCGCCGCCGAAGGCTTTCGCGAAGAGTTCCCTCGTTTGCTGCACGCCGAGCCAGTGGTCCTGGTCCGGTGCCTTCTCGTACGCGTACCCGGGCGAGATCTGCATGTTGTCGACGCCAAGGTCGTTGAGATAGTCGAGCACGTCGATCACGTCCTGCGGGGTGTCCCCGGTGAAGAACGTCGTGTTCGTCATCACCCGGAAACCTTTTTCCTTCGCGAGCTTGATCGCGTCGACCGCGCCCTGGAAACCGCCCTCCTTGCGGACCGAGGCGTCGTGGCGTTCTTCGAGGCCGTCGATGTGCACCATCCACGCGAAATTGCGGTGCGGCTTGAACTTGTGGATGTGTTTGTGCAGCAGCAACGCATTCGTGCACAGGAAAACGATCTTGTTCCGGTCGAGCAGCTGCCGGGTGATCTCGTCGATCTGCGGGTGCATCAGGGGTTCGCCGCCGGCGATCGACACCATCGGGGCGCCGCTTTCCTCGATCGCGCCGACCGCCTGTTCCACCGGCATCCGCTGCTTCAGCAACGTGTGCGGCTGGGCGATCTTGCCGCAGCCACCGCACTTGAGGTTGCAGGCGAACAGCGGTTCCAGCTCGACCAGCAGCGGGAACTTTTCCTTACGCCGCAGCTTCTGCTTCATCAGATAGCCGCCCAGCCGGATGGACTGGCGCAACGGCATGGCCATGGCTCAGAGCACCTCCCGAGGTAGAGTGAACGTCACTTCTTCTTCCGCCGTCCGGCTTTCGGCGACGGTGACCGGTCCGAGCCCGCGCAGGGCGGCGACCACCTCGTCCACGAGGTGCGGCGGCGCCGACGCACCCGCGGTGAGGCCGATCCTGGCTGCCCCGGCGAGCCGGCGCAGGTCGATGTCGGCGCACCCGTCCACCAGCACGGCAGGTGTGCCCTCGCGCCCGGCCACCTCCACGAGCCGGCGCGAGTTGGACGAGTTGCCCGAACCCACCACCAGCACCAGGTCCACTTCGCGCGCGATCGCACGCAGGGCCCGCTGCCGGTTGGTGGTGGCGTAACAGATGTCGTCCTTGCGTGGCGCGGAAAGCCCGGGGAACCGCTCGCGCAGCACGGACGCGATCTCCTCGGCTTCGTCGAGCGCCAGCGTGGTCTGCATGGTGTACGCGACCCGCGATGCGTCGCGTGCGGTGACCGTGCGCGCGGCTGCCACGTCGCCGACCACCACGACGTCGTCGGGCGCTTCCCCGACCGTGCCTTCCACCTCCTCGTGCTCGGCGTGTCCGATGAGGAACACCGTGTCCCCGCGGCCGGAGTAGCGGCGGACTTCGTTGTGCACCTTGGTGACCAGCGGGCACGTTGCATCTATCACGGACAGTCCGCGCCCGGCCGCGTCCTGCCGGACGGCGGGGGAGACCCCGTGTGCGGCGAACACGAGCGTGGCGCCTTGCGGGACTTCCGTCACCTCGTCGACGAACACCGCACCGCGGTCCTGGAGACGGCGTACGACGTGGGTGTTGTGCACGATCTGGCGTCGCACGTACACCGGCGGACCGTGCTTGTCCAGCGCCCGTTCGACGATGTCGATCGCCCGCTCGACCCCAGCGCAGAACGACCGCGGGCTGGCCAGCAGCACCGTCCGCGGCCGGACCGCCTCCGCCCAGGCGGCGATCGCGGACCGGGCGAGTCGCAGGCTCCGCAGGCCGGCGATTCCATTCGCGACAGTCGCGGGATGGACCAACGGTTCCCCGGCAGTGTCCACAATGGCCCGGATGACCGCGAACGGTTCCCCCGGCGCGGCCAGCCACGGGGACTCCATGTCGACCGCCAGCGCGCCGGTTTCGGCCAGTGAAGCCCGTTCCCGTGCAGGTACGACGTGGGAGCTGCCGTGGATCGGTCCGGTGTGGACAGTCAGGCCCCGGCTGCGCAGGAAGCCTGCCAGGAGGGATGCCGAGGGAACGGGAGTCACGCTGTCCGGGCCGCGTACTTCGGTGGCGACCACGAGGTCACCGGGCCGCACGTCCGGGATGAGGCCGCCGCCGATTCCCGCGACGATCCGCGGTCCGGACGGAAGCCGGGTTGCCGCGGCGGCGGCCCGGCGCGGCCCGAGTCCGGTGTGGACGGTCCGCAGGCCACGCAGGGCGGCTTGCTCGATCCGCAGCGGGACGCACACAGTGGCGGGGGTCATGAGACGGACCCGGGTGCGGACAATGGGGGTTTCGCGGTGGTGGCGGCCCTGGGTGCGGACAGCGGAGACCTCACGGTGATCGCGGCCCCGGGCGCGGTTAGCGGTGACCTCGTGGTGGTGTCGGCGGATTCTGGCACGGTCAGCGCAGGCTTCGAAGTGGTGGTGGCGGTGGACCCGGGCACGGTCAGCGGTGGCCTTGCGGTGGTGGCGGACCCGGGCATGGGCAGCGCAGGCTTCGAAGTGGTGGTGGCGGCGGCCCCGAGCACGGTCAGCGGTGACCTCACGGCGATGGCGGCGGCCCCGGGCGCGCGCAGCACGCACCGCACCGTGGTGGCGGCCCCGGGCACAGACCACAGTGACCTCGCAGCGGTGGTCGTAGCGCACGAGCGCCCGGCCCGCACCCGCACACCATCACCCGCCAAGGACCCGGACACCGGCAACCCCACAACGTCAGTCACGACACATACCGCCCCAGTGCCGACAGCGGGAACACGACCCGATACAAGTGGTACGACAGATAGAAGTCGCCCGGAAAGCCCGTTCCCGTGTGCTTCTCCTCGTCCCAGCCGCCGTCCGGGCGTTGGCGTTCGCACAGCCACGCGACTCCCCGGGTGACCACCTCGGACTCCCGTTCCCCGGCGGCGAGCAGGGCCAGCAACGCCCACGCGGTCTGCGACGGGGTCGAATCGCCGCGTCCGGCCCATGCCGGATCGTCGTACGAGCGCAGGTCCTCGCCCCAGCCGCCGTCCGTGTTCTGGTGTTCCGCGAGCCACGTCACCGCTCGCCGGATCCGGTTGTCGCCGGCGGGAATTCCGGCCGCGACCAGAGCCGGGACCACCGCCCCGGTGCCGTAGACGTAGTTCGCGCCCCAGCGGCCGAACCACGAGCCATCCTCCTCCTGATTGTCCAGCAACCACTGTACCCCCCGACGGCATTCCCGCGTACCGGTTTTCCCTTCCGCAGCCAGCATTTCGACGACATGCGCGGTGACATCGGCCGACGGCGGATCGATTACCGCGCCGAAATCGCAGAACGGCAGCTTCGTTGCGAGTACCTGGGTGTTGTCCGCATCGAATGCACCCCACCCGCCGTCGCTGGACTGCATGCCCTCCAGCCACTGCACACTACGGTCGATCGCCGCACGCAGCCGCAGATGGTCCGGCTTTCCCATGCGGCGCAACGCAAGGACGACCTCGGCCGTGTCGTCGGTATCCGGGTAACCGTCGTTGGCGAACTCGAACGCGAACCCGCCCGGCTGCAGCGACGGCCGCCGCACCGACCAGTCTCCGGGTACCCGGATTTCCTCGCCCAGTACCCAATCCGCGGCCTTCACCAGCATCTCGTCACCAGGTGAGACACCGGCGTCGAGCAGTGCGGTCATCGCCAATACCGTGTCCCACACCGGAGATTGGCACGCTTCGAGCCGCCGGACCCAGCCCTGCTCGGTCTTTTCCCGGATCGTGAAGCCCTCCAGCCCTTCCAGCCCGGCCTTGAGCGCGGGATGGTCGAGCGGGTAGCCGAGCAGATGCAGCGCGAGAATCGAGTACACCCACGGCGGCTGGATCCCGCCCCACGACCCGTCGGCCTCCTGCCGCGCCAGGATCCATTCCGCCGCCTGTTTCATCGCGATCTTGCGGACCGGGTTGAACGGCAGTTTCGCGTACGCATGCAGCGCGGTGTCGAGGTTCTCGAAGACGCCGTCCCACGTCCACGGCGTGCGCGTCTTCGGCGGACGTTTGCCGGTGCGCAACTCGGCGACGTCGAAGGGCAGCTTCCGTACCGGGCGCAGCGTGCCGACGATGGTGAGCGGCACGATCGTCTGCCGCGCCCAGCACGCGAAATCGTAGACGTTGAGCGGGAACCACGACGGCAGGAAGATCATTTCCGGCGGCATGTTCGGCAGGTCGTCCCACGACCACTGGCCCACCATCGCAAGCCAGATCCGGGTGAACACCCGCGTCGCCTCGATACCGCCCTGGCTCCGGATGTACTCCGCGGCCGGCGTGAGCCACGGCGCGTCGGCCGGGTCACCGGCCAGCCGCAGCGCGACCCACGCCTCGACGGTGGTCGACAGGTCGGCCGGGCCGTCCGGGAAGTTCGCCCAGGTGCCGTCGGCGCGTTGCTGCGAACGGATCCAGCGCGCCGACTCCTCGGCGATCTGCGGCGTGAGGATCCCGAGGAAATGGCGCAGCAGCAGGTCTTCCGCGTCCATCGTGACGTTGGTCGCCAGCTCGCCCTTCCACCAGCCCGCGCGATCCTGTTCGCGGCGCAGGAACTCGACCGCGGCGGCGACGGTGTCGGCGGCGGTGCGCGGGGTGGCCGTGAGCCGTTGCGGCACGGTCTGGGTCATCACGCTTCCCTTCCGGCGATGAATCGGGCGATGGCCACGAGATCGGCGCGCGGACCCGGCGGGATCGCCGACAGCGCCTGCTCGGCGGTGGCCACCCGGCGGGCAGCTTCGGCGACGGCCCATTCGCGGCCGCCCGCGGACTCGACCAGCGCGGCCACCCGGGCGAGATCGGCGTCGTCCCCGGAGTCCTGCCCGGCAAGCCAGGCGGCGAGTTCCCGCCCCGCCGTGCCACCCCGTGAGGTCGCGTACGTGATCGGCAGCGACTTCTTGCGGGCCCGCAGATCGGAGTACACCGGTTTGCCGGTGACCACCGGGTCGCCCCAGATCCCGAGCACGTCGTCGACCAGCTGGAACGCCAGCCCGATCTCCTCGCCGAACAGCGCGAGCGCGTCGACCACCTCGGGCGGTGCTCCGGCAAGCACGGCCCCGATCGCGGCACTCCCGGACAGCAACGCGCCGGTTTTGCCCCCGGCCATCGTGACGCATTCGGTGAGCGTGACGTCGTCGCGCTGTTCGAACGAGACGTCCAGGACCTGGCCGTGAATCAGCCGTCGCGTGGTCTCGGCCAGCAGCCGCCCGGCGGGTATCGCATGAGGGGAACCACTGTCCAGCACCACTTCCTGGGCCAGCGCGAGCATCGCGTCGCCGGTGAGGATCGCGTTCGCGGCACCCCAGAGCGTCCACACCGTCGGGCGGTGGCGGCGTTCGGTGTCACCGTCCATCAAATCGTCGTGGACGAGCGAGAAATTGTGTACCAGCTCCACGGCGACCGCGCCGGGTACGCCCATTTCCGCGGACGCCCCGGCAGCCTGCGCGGACACCACGGCCAGCGCCGACCGTACGGCCTTGCCGCCGTTTCCGTCGGTGGGAACGCCATTCGCGTCGGTCCACCCCAGGTGGTACGCGCTGATCGCGCGGCTGCCCTCGTCCAGCCGGTCGACGGCCGCCCGCAACGCAGGCTGCACCAGATCGCGGGTCCGGCCGAGAATTTCCGGTACCGCCGCCGCACGCACTGTCGCGGTATCCGATGCCACCTCCGCGGTAGAAAATACGTCGGCGGTCATGCTCCCACTCCCTCCTCTTTCTTCCCGGGCACGTTCTGCTGCAGGAGGGCAGCCGCGGCGGCAGCACCACTGCGCGCGGCGCCCTCCATCGTCGCGGGCCAGCCGGTGGCGGTCCACGCACCGGCCAGGTACAGCCCGGGCGCGGCGGTGATCGCGGACGGGCGCAGCGACGCAGTCCCCGGACCAGGCCGGAACGTCGCATGCCGCTCGCGGGTGACGAAGAAATCCCTTACCTGTGCACCGCGCGCCTCGGGCAGCAGCGACGTCAGCTCGGGCAGCAGCCGTTCGCGCAGTTTCGCGGTGGGCAGGTCGATCTCCGCGTCCGCCGCCGACAACGACATCGCCAGGTACTGCCCGGAGTCCAGACCGGACTGCCGCGTCCGGTCGAACACCCACTGCACCGGCGTGCGGACCCCGGCGACGAACGGTTCGTCGAGCACGTGCCGGTCGAGCACCACGTGCACGTTGACGATCGGCGAGCTGCCCAGCCCGCCGGACCAGCCCGGCGTGAGCCGGATCGCCCCCGCGGGCGCGAGCTGCTCCGTGACCGGCGGCGGCGTGGCGAGCACGACCTGCCCGAACCTTTCCTCGCCGTCGTCGGTGCTCACCTTCCAGCCCTCGCTGACCGCTCGCACCTTGGTGCCGGTGCGGACCTCGGCGCCGGCCTCGGCCAGCCGTTCCCGCGCCGGTTCGCCGTGCAGCTCCCGCAACGGGACCAGCGACCAGCCGATGTCGGCCGCGGCCGGATCGGTGAGCAGGCCCTCCTGGAACACCGTGGCGGCAAGGCTCAGCGACGCGTCGTCGGCCGTCGCATTGAGCGTGGCCACCCCGACCAGGTCCCACAGCGCTTCGATCGCCGCCGCACTCTGCCCGTGCCTGCGCAGCCATTCCCCGAACGACTGCCGGTCAGTGTGGTCCGCGGCCGGGTCGACCCGGCGCAGCGCCAGCGCGGCGAGCGCGAACCGCGCCCGGTCAAGCGGACGCAGCGGCTCGTACCGCAGCAGCGAACCGGCCAGGTGCAGCGGGGCGGGCAGATCGCCGCGGCGCAACCAGGTCGACTCGGCTGCGCCCGGGGTGCGGATCGGGATTTCCAAGCGGGGCTGCAGAAGTACCCGATCGGCCACGCCCAGCCGCTCGAGCAGTGCGCGATATGCCGTGCAGCAGCGGAGGAACACGTGCTGTCCATTGTCGACATGCAGCTCGCCGCGGGTGAACGAATGCGTGAGCCCGCCCAGATGCGGCCGTGCCTCGAACAGCGTGACCTCGCGACCGGCGTCGGCGCAGGCAAGTGCGGTGGCGATCCCCGCGAGCCCGCCCCCGACCACCGCAACGGGCCCGGCCGATCCAGCTGACACAGTCATCGCCCGATCCCGGTCAGCGCCCGAAACGCCACCACCGCCTTTTCCCGGCCGGACAAGGAAAGCCGGCGGTCGAACACGAGCGAGGGCTGCTCGTCGATCCGGTCCAGCAAAGTGCGGTAGATCCCCGACATCGCTGTGCAGCACGCCGCACTGCGACCGTCCAAAGAGGGCACCAGCCGCAACCCGCGCGAGTACCAGTCACGGGCTCGCGCAGCGCTGTCGTGGATCAGCGCGGTGAGCCCGCCCTCGGGGTCGGCCAGTTTCCCGTCCTCGCCCACAGACAGCTCCACGCCGAACCGGTCGAGATCCTCCTTGGGCAGATACACCCGCCCGTTGAGCAGGTCCTCGCGGATGTCGCGGAGGATGTTGGTCTGCTGCAAGGCGATCCCGAGCTCGTCGGCGTACACCGGGGCGTGCGGCTCGGGTTTGCTGCCGAACACCCCGAGACACAGCCGCCCGACCGAACCCGCGACACAACGGCAGTACTCGACCAGATCCTCGAACCGCACGTACTCGCGCCCGGTCACGTCCATCTCGACGCCGTCGAGCAGTTCCTCGAACGCGCCCAGCGGAATCGGGTACCGGCGAGCCGCGTCGGCCACCGCGACGTACACCGGGTCGGTGCTCGCCGACAGGTCACCGAGCGATTTGCGCACTCCGGCGAGGCCGTGCAGCTTCGTCTCGGCGGACGCCTCGGTGTCGTCGCCGATGTCGTCGATGATCCGGGCCAGCGCGTACACCGCACACAGCGCCGAGCGCTTGTCCGGGGGCAGCAACCGGATCCCGTAATAGAAGTTGCGCGCCTGCGTTTTCGTGACCTCCGCGGTGTGCGCGTACGCCTCATCGACCGTCGTCATCCGGACCGCCTCCCAGTGCCCACCTGCAGCCAGCACAACCAACCCAGCATTCCGGCCCGGCTCGGCCGGACCGGTTCGGACAGCACGTCGCCCCCGCTCGCCCGCAGCGCGTCGACCGCCGCGAGCCCGCCGGCGAGGAACCCGCTCACCGCGAGCCGTCCCCATCCGGACAGGAGGCCGACCAAGTCCGCGCCGCTGCCCAGGAGGGCGGCGGCGCGGCCGGTTTCCCACCGCATCAGCTCTCTCACCCGGGGTGCCGCGTGCGCCGCCCCCAGTTCCTCCTCGGGCACCCCGAATTCCGCGAGATCCTCCTGCGGCAGGTACACCCGCCCCGCGCGGTAGTCCTCGCCGACGTCCTGCCAGTGCTCCACCAGCTGGAGCCCGGTGCAGATCCGGTCGGACAGCTCCCCGGCGGCCGGGTCGTGGACGTCGAGCAGACCGAGCACGATGCGGCCCACCGGATCCGCGGAAAGCCGGCAGTACGCGTGCAGGTCGGCGAACGTCGCGTAGCGGTGCACCCGCTGGTCCTGGAGGTTCGCCTGCACGAGCCGCTGGAACGGTTCCTCGGTGACCCGCCCGCCGCGGATGGCGGGCAGCAGCCCACGTACTGCAGCGTCTTCCGGGGTGCCACCGCCGAAAGCAGCGGACAGCTCGGCGGAGAATTTTTCCAGCTGCGCGACCCGGTCGCCCTCGGCTTCGTCGCCGAGGTCGTCGACGGTCCGCGCGACGGCGTAGACCGCGACGAGGTCGGCCCGCAGCCTCCCCGGCAGCACCCGCAGGGCCACCGGGAAGTTCTCCGCGTGCCGCTTCTCCCGCAGACCGCCCGTATCCGGAGCGTGACGGACAGCCGATGTGGATCTCATCGAAACCAGTGTCGCGCCCCCGGTCGGGCGTCTTCTGCCGCCGGAAGATGAATTTCGCTGGCTTCGACTTGGCACGAGACGACAAAGTGGGGTCAGGATGTTCCGAGGCGGACCCGCGCACTGCTGCCTGCGAAGGAAGGACTCCCGGACCGATGAAACCCGATCAGGTGACCCGGCTGGACGAACTGGAGACCGTCGTGACCCGGCGGCTGCCCGCCATTCTCAACGAGGTCCGCGACCAGCTGGTGGAAGACCATCCCGACTACGCGGAGTTCCTGACCGAGGAGCTCGCCGACATCGTCACGGCCAGCGCGGGGTTCGTGCGCCGGCTCATCGACGTCGCTGCGGAACCGGACGAGCGGCTGCCGGAGTTCGGTTCCGGCGTCGAGCAGGTGGTGTTCGAGGAAATCGGGCGTACCCAGTACCGGCAGGGGCGGCGGGTCACGAGCCTGCTGTCCGCTTATCGGGTGGGGGCCCGCGTGGCGTGGCGGCACGTTTCGGAAGCCGCACTCGACCTCGACGTCCCTGCCGAGCTGTTCGCTTCGCTGGCCACCACGGTGTTCGCTCTCGTGGACCAGCTTTCGGAATCGTCGCTGCGCGGGTACCTGCAGGAGCAGTCCGACGCGACCCGCGCGCGAGACCGGTTGCGCGACGAGCTCACCGCGCTGCTGCTGTCCGATCGCGCCGACATGGCGGCGGTGAACGCGGCCGCGCTGCGGGCGGAGTGGCGATTGCCGCGGCAGGCCGCCGTGGTGCTGGTGGAGGAGGACAACGAGCTGGGCCGGGAACTGGTTTTCCGGCTCGACGACAACTGCCTGCGGCTGCGCCGTCCCGGCGTGGTGGTGGCGATCGTGCCCGATCCGGGTGGTCCCGGACGGCGTGCGTGGCTGGCCCGCGCGCTGCGCGGCGGCGGTGCGGTGGTCGGCGCGTCGGTGCCGGTCGACCGGCTGCCGGCCAGCCTCCGGATCGCCGAGGTCACCGCGCGGCTGCGGCGGGACCACCTGCTGAGCGACGATCCGGTGTTCGCCGACGAGCACCTCGACGCGATCATCGTGCACCGCGACGACCGGCTGCTGGACGTGCTGCGAAGACAGGCGCTGGCCCCGCTCGACGAGCTGAACGAGTCGGCGCGGGAACGGCTCTCCACCACGCTGCGGTCCTGGCTGCTGCACCTGGGCGACCGCAAGGCGGTGGCCGAGGATCTGCACATCCATCCGCAGACGGTGTCGTACCGGCTCGGCCGCCTGCACGAGCTCTTCGGACCTTCGCTCGACGACCCGTCCGCCCGCGCCACGTTGCTGCTCGCGCTGGCCTGGGGACCGCCCGGGGAACACGGCGCTTCCGGCTGATCGGGGAATATCCCTGATGCGGCAGGTGGTTGGGAGTTCTAGGTTGGGGGCGGCAAAGATGGACGAAGGGGGAGAAAGCGGTGTGGACCGATCAGCTTTCGGCGCCGAAGCGCGTCGCGAGCGCGCGGTACGCGCCGGGCACCGCACCGCGCAGGGCAACGGGAATCCGCAGCCAGCGCGGCACGTAGTAGTCACCCGGATGCCCGGCGGCGCGCACCACCGCGGCTGCCACGCGCTCGGCGCTCACCGGCCGGGGCGTGCTGCGGGTGTACGCGCGGCCGCGGCGTTCGAAGAATTCCGTGCGCACCACACCGGGTACGACCACGCCGACTGTCACGCCGGTGCCGTGCAGTTCGAACCGGAGACTGTCGGCGAAAGCGTCCACACCGGACTTGGTGGCGGCGTACACCGCTTCTCCCGCAACGCCAGTGCGTCCGGCAATCGAAGACACGAACACGATTTGGCCGCTGTGCTGGGAAAGCATCGAGGGCAGCAGGGCGCGGGTCAGTTCGAGCGGCGCGGTGAGGTTCACCGCGACCAGGTGCCGCAGCCGTTCCCCGGACAGCTCCGGCAGGGGACCGGCCCAGCCGACACCGGCGTTGTTCACGAGCAGGTCCACCGATCCGGTGATTTCGAGCGCGCGAGTGGCGAGCTCGGCGGCGGCGCCCGGCTCGGCGAGGTCGGCGGGAACCACGGTGCCGCCGGTTTCCGCGGCGAGCGCGGTGAGCCGGTCCTTGTCGCGGCCGTGCAGCAGCACGTGGATGCCGGAGCGGGCGAGCAGGCGCGCGGTGGCGGCGCCGATCCCGGACGAGGCGCCGGTGACGAGCGCGGTGCGGGGCATCAGGCGACGGGCAGCGCGGCCGGGCGGTGGCCCATGCGCAGCGTGATGCCTGCCGAGCGCAGCGAACGGCGGAACCACCACAGCGAGCCGCCGATGGCGAGCGCGATCACGGTGTACGAACCGGCGGTGCTCACCATGAGGAAGTTGCCGACGGTGGCTTTCGCGAGCATCAGCAGCGTCACCGAGCCGTTCACCGCGAACACGAGCGCCCACAGCAGCGACACGCGCTGGAAGAACCGCCGCATGCCGGGATGGCCGGACAGACTGTCCGGAAACGAGCAGAAATCGCCCGCCAGGCGCGCGAGCAGCGGTTTGTTGAACGGCGCGGACACGAGAAACAGGCTCGCGACCACGAAATTCTGTAAGGTCGGCTGGAGAAAGTACAGAAAAGCGCTGCCGGTGGCCAGTCCCAGTGCGGTGCGCGCGACCAGCAGCACGGTGGTCAGCAGCAGCACCGCGGGGATCGGCTTGCGCAGCACCAGCCGTGTCACGAGCACGGTCACCGACCAGCAGAGCGCGGCGATGACCCCGCTGTCGAAGCTCACCAGGGTCAGGAGGAGATAGAAGAGGCCGGCCGGGACCAGTGTCGACTCCAGCAGGTGCCGGCCTCCGCCGACCACGAGATTGCGGAACGAGGGGAGGTCGATCGTGAGGTGGTGTCGCATGCGGGTTCAGCTACCTCCGGGACTTCTCGACCGCCCCCACGGCTCTTCTCGGCAAGTTCACAGCATAAGCACGGCGGATGGGAATGGTGTGAGGTGAAGATTCCATGACAGTCACGGGGGTGTCGCTGTTCGTGGCCGTTCCCGCCGCCGTCGCCGGCGCGGCGTGCATGGGCATTGCGAGCGCTGCGCAGGCAAGGGCGACCAAAGAGGTCGAAACCGGCAAGCCTCTCGACCTCACGCTTTTCAAGCGGCTTGTCGGACGCCCATTGTGGCTCATCGGCGTCGCGGCGACGGTGCTGGGTCTCGTCCTGCAGCTCGTCGCGCTCGCGTACGGGCCGTTGCTGCTGGTCCAGCCCCTGCTGGTGACCTCGCTGATGTTCGCCGGGTTCGTGTCCGCGCGGCTCGAGCGGCGCCGTCCGGACCGCGTGATGAGCGCGGGCGGCCTGCTGTGCATGGCCGGGCTCGCGGCGTTCCTGGTCATCGCCCGGCCGAGCGGCAACAGCGACACGCTGGTGAGCGGCGCTTCACTGCTGCCGCTGGGGATCGCGCTGGCGGTGCTCACCGCGCTCGCGCTCGGGCTCGCCGCGTTCACCAGCTCCGGGTCGCTGCGGGTGCTCGGGCTGGCGGTCGCCACCGGTGTCCTGTACGGCCTCACCGCGGGCCTGATGAAGGTGGTCGCGAGCCAGTTCCGGACCGGGATCGACGAACCGTTCCGGCACTGGACGCTGTACCTCGTGTGCGTGATCGGGCCGCTCGGTTTCCTGCTGAGCCAGAACACGTTCCAGCAGGGCCGGTTCCTCACGCCCGCGCTCGCCGTCATCACCGCGCTCGACCCGCTGGTCGGGGTCGCAATCGGGCTGTCGTGGATGGGGGAGTCGGCCGACGGGCGCCCGCTCGCGCTCTTCGGTGAGGCGCTGGCCGGGCTGGTGATCGTGGTGGGCATCGCGATGATGTCCACGCGGGCGTCGCATTTGTCGGCAGAAACGGAAGAAAAGCCGGAAACCGGGCAAACTGGGGAAAAACGGCGGGGCTCGGATCCGGACGACGGCTACGGCCTGGCCGGATCCACGTACTAGACGGAGGGGGCGCGGGTGGAGCGCGTGCTGATCGTCTCGGCGAACATGGGGCAGGGGCACCATGCGGCGGGCCGGGCACTCGAGGCGGCGGTGCGCGAGCGATGGCCGGATGCGGCCGTCGAGTGGATCGACGTCCTCGACCGGCTCGGGCCCGGGATCGCGCCGTTGTTCCGGCGGATCTACGTGGCGAACATCGAGACCACGCCGTGGCTGTACGAGTTCTTCTACGCCGCGCTGTGGCGGATCGCGTGGTTCACCGCGGCGTCGCGCTGGGTGGTGGGGACGTGGTGCGGGCGGCGGCTGGCCCGCCCGGTCGCGGCGTTCGCGCCCGACCTCGTGCTGTCGACGTACCCGATGGCCACCGCCGGGCTGGCCTGGCTGCGCCGCCACGGCAAGCTCGCCGCGCCGATCGGGGCCTGGGTCCCGGACTTCGCGCCGCACCCGTTCTGGGTGTACGGCTCGGCCGACCTCACGATGGTGATGCACGAGATCGCGGTCGACCAGGCGCTGGGTCCCGCCCCGGCCGCGCACGTCGGGGTGTCCGCGCCGCCGGTGCGGGCCGAGTTCCGGCCGGGGGACCAGGCAGCCGCCCGGCACCATCTCGACCTTCCGCTGGACGCGTTCGTCGTGCTCGTTTCGTGTGGCTCCTTCGGGTTCGGCGCGGTCGAGCAGGCGGTGAAGGAGCTGCTTGGCGCGGACCCGTCGGTGGTGCCGGTCGCGATCTGCGGGCGGAACAAGGGGCTCGCCGACCGGTTGCAGGCGCTGCACGAACCGCGCGTGCGCGTGGTCGGCTGGACCGACGAGCCGGAGCAGTACACGCTCGCCGCCGACGTGGTGGTCACCAACAACGGCGGCATCACCGCGATGGAGTCGCTGGCTTGCGGACGTCCGGTCTTGATCCATCGCGCGATCGCGGCGCACGGCCGGGCCAGTGCCGAGGTGATGGAGGCGGCCGGTCTCACCATCATGACCGAGAAGGACGGTGAGCTGGCCGCTGCGGTAAGGGGTCTGCTGTCCGAACCGGACCGGCTGAAGGAGATGTCGGAAGCCGCGGCCCGGCACGGCGACACCGCAACGCCGATCGTGACGGCGCTGGAATCGCTCGTCTACGGTCCGCGTAACCCGCCGACCCGGCGGCTCCGGCCGGAGGACGCGCTGTTCGTGCACGTGGCCACCCCGGAGGTGCCGCAGCAGGTCGGTGCGGTGTTGTTGTTCAGCCCCAAGGCAGACGGCTCTGCCGTCACCCGCTTCGACGCGGAGCATCTGCTGTCGGCAACGCCCGGCCTGCGCACCCGCCTGCTCCCGGGCAGCGGCCTGTGGCGCGCGCGGTGGCAGGAAGACCCGGCGCGCACGGTGACGGAGATGCTGACGGACGTCGACGCCGGTCCGGACGCCGATCTCGACACCGCGCTGACCCGCGAGATGGACGAGTTCTTCTCGGTCCCGGTGTCGCCGGAACATCCGGTGCGGGCCCGGCTGGTCACCGGCATCGCGGGTGGGCAGGGCGCGCTGCTGATCGCGTTGCACCATGCGGCGAGTGACGGGATCGCGGTGATCAGTGCGTTGGTGGGACAGGCTCGGGGGAAGGAAGCGCTGATCCCGCCGCCGGTTCCGCGCCGCCGTGGGGTGGTGGAGCGGTTGCGGGCCCGGTCGTCGGATGCTGCGGGGGCCCGCGGCCAGGCCACCGAGCTGGCGCGTGGGGTCTGGGCGCTGGCCAAGGCCGGGGTAGCGCCGCGGGTGCAGTGGGAGACGCGGATCGACGGTCCGCAGCGGCATTTCTCGCGCGCGCACCTCGCCGCCGCCGACGTCCGGGCGGCGGCGCGGGCGGCCGGGGTACCCACCACGAATCTCGTCCTCGCACTCGTCGCCGAGGCGTTGCACCAGGAACTCGGCGAACACGCGCCGGACCGGCTGCGCGTGCTCATCCCGATGTCCGTGCGGGACACGGGTACGTTCCGGCAGCTCGGCAACCACACCGGGGCCGCGTCGGTCGACCTGCCCACCGGGTCGATGCCGCTGGCCGCGCGGGTGCAGGCGACCGACCGCATGCTGACCGACCAGGTCGGCCGTGGCGCGCCGCGCGCGGGGAATGCTGTGGTGCGGGTGCTGGGGGTGCTGCCGCCGTGGCTGCACCACCGGCTCGCGCGGCTGGTGTACCGGGGGACTTGGTTCAGCGCGATTGCTTCGGTGCTGCCGGGTGCGCGTTCGCCGGTGATTCTGAATGGTGCGCTGGTGCGGACGGTTTATCCGGTGTTGTCGCTCGCGCCCGGGGTGCCGGTTGCGGTCGGGATCATGATGTGGGCGGATCGGTTCACGGTGTGCATCACGGTGCCGTCCGGGCAGTCCGCTCGGGGGGACCGGCTTGCGAAGGCGGTCACGGGGGCGTTCGAGGGGCTGTGATTCACCGCGAAAAGTGCGTCCGCGGGCGGGGAAGTTCTTCTCCATCCCGTTCGATGTCCACGAATTCGTTGTAGAACGCCACCAGTCCGGTGATCGGCAGAACTGCCGGGGCCGGATAGTCGTAGCTCCACGCCAGATCGCGGTGCAGGACGTCGCCGATGCGGGCCGACCAGTAGCCGGACGTCCGGCCCTTGTACGGGCAGGCGGTCACCGTCTCGGAGGGCACCAGGTGGGTGAAGTCGACTTCCGTCCGGTTGAAGTAGTACCGCGTGGGCAGGCCGGTTTCGAAAAGCAGCACCGGCGACGACGATTCGGCCAGCGGCACGCCGTCGAGCTGCACGCGGACGTGCCGGGTCGAGCGCAGTGCGTCCACACGGCTGTACGGATTGCGCGGGTGCACGTAAATCTGCTCGTCCTCTTCGAACCAGGCATCGAGCGCGTTCCATTCGAACCGGACGTGTCCGGGTAACGCCGCATCGTCGCCCTGAACCCAAGCGGCAGCAGGCTTTTCGACCTCGCCGACCCGCAATGCGTGCCGCCGCGCCGGACCTTCGGCGTGATCCTCGTCCACGAGAACGCCGGGCGCAATGTCGTCGAGTGGCAGGTAAAACTGGGGATAATACGGCCATTCCCACACATATTTCGCCCGTGAACTGTCCACAATGGTCACTCCGGCGAGCGTCGCACGCACCCGCCGTGGCACCGGTTCCACGTGTCCGGCCTCGACCGGTGCTGCCGGATAATCGGCCATCTCGCATCCTTCCGGGGGGTCAGACGTCCGTGATGTCTCGTTCGGTTGCCGCAGAAGTGAACAGGTCCAGCAGGGTGCGCAATGCTCGCGACGGCGGCCGCCCTGCCGACACTACGACCGAGAACGGCCAAGTCAACGTCGTTTTCGCCAGTGGAAGGGCCACCGTGCCCGGAATGGCCAGCGGCACCGTCCCGGGGGCGATCGCCACGCCGAGCCCGGCTGCGACGTAGTCCGGAATCGTGCGCACGTCGGCCAGTTCGATGGTCACCCGCCGCGAGATGCCGAGCTCGGCGAAGGCGCGGTCCACCGCCAGCCGGTTGCCGAAGCCGCGCGGGCAGTCGACGAACCGTTCGCCGTCGAGGTCCGGCAGCCGGATCGAGGCGCGCCCGGCGAGCGGATGCGCGGACGGGAGCACGGCGTAGTACGGCGCGCTCGCCAGCGGCGTCGCCTCGAGCCCGGCCAGTTCCGACGGAGGGAGACCGAGCAGCGCGACGTCGAGCCTGCCCTGTCGGACGTCGTCGGCGAGGCCGGTCGACCCGGTGAGCGAGACGGTGAGGTGCAGGTCGACCAGCGGGTGCCGCTGGTGGAAGGCACCGAGCAACTGGGGGATGTCGAACGCTTCGATGCTGGTCAGCGTGCCGATGCGCAGGCTGCCGCGCAGTCCGGCGGAGGCTTCCTGCACCACCGCGCGCGCCCGCTCGACAGCCTCCAGCGCCGCCTTCGCTTCGGGCAGGAACTCCGCTCCGGCCGGGGACAGCGCGACCCGGCGGGTGGAGCGGTCGAACAACGTGACGCCCAGCTCCGTCTCCAGCGTGCGGATCGTCGCGGACACCGTGGACTGGGTCGCGAACAACCGCTGGGCCGCGCGCGTGAAGCTCAGCTCCTCGGCGACTCTCACGAAGTACTCGAGCTGACGGGTCTCCATGCCGTCAATTATCGCTCGCAGCGATAGCTCTGACCAGGATTTTTCGTTGGACTTGATGAGTGGGAAACGGGATCGTCGGAAGGGCAGGTTCCCCCGTTTCCCGGAAGGTCGTCATGGTCAGCACAGCTACGCCCGTCTGGTCCGGCCCGGTCGCTTGGCGCATCAGCCATGGCTGGGGTTTCCGCGTGATCGCCATCGCGTTCGCCACGTCGCTGGCGTTCTCCACGGTGCCCACCCCGCTGTACGCGCTTTACCAGCAGCGGGACGGGTTTCCGTCGTTCATGGTCACCGTCGTCTTCGCCGCGTACGCGGTGGGCGTGATGGCCAGCCTCTACCTCGCCGGGCACGTGAGCGACTGGCTCGGCCGCCGCCGCGTGATCCTGGTTTCGACGCTCGCCGAAGCGTTGTCCGCCGCCCTGTTCCTGGTCTGGCCGGACGTTCCCGGCTTGCTGATCGCCCGGTTCGTGTGCGGCGTGGGGATCGGCGCGCTCACCGCCACCGCCACCGCGCACCTGTCCGAACTGCGCGCGATCACCCACCCCACCGAGGATCTCGGACGCGCGGGGCTGATCGCGACCGTCGTCAACATGGGCGGGCTCGCGCTCGGCCCGGTGCTCGGCGGGATTTTCGCGCAGTACATAGACGGTCCGCTCACCAGCACGTTCGTCGTCTTCCTGATCCTGTTGATCGGTGCCGCGCTGGCGGTGTCGCTGGTGCCGGAGACGGTCGAGCGGCGCGAGGAACGTCCGCCGTACCGGCCGCAGCGCGTGTCGCTGCCCGCCGCGGCGCGGCCCGCGTTCGTCGGGGCGGCGATCGGGGTGTTCGCCGCCTTCGCGATCACCGGGCTGTTCATGGCATTGGCGCCGACCCTGCTTGCCGAAGGCCTGCACGAGCGGAGCCGGATGCTCGCCGGGATCACTGCTGGGTCGATGCTCGGTGCCGCCGCGGTGGCGCAGGTGCTGTTTGCGGCCATGTCTGCCCGGGCGCAGCTTCGGCTCGGGTTCGCGTTGATGCCGATCGGCCTGGTCGTGCTGTCGGTGGCGGCGCTGCTGCCGTCGCTCACGTTGTTCCTTGCCGGATCGGTGCTCGCCGGGGCCGGGATGGGGCTCGGCTTCCGCGCTGCGGTCGGCACCGTGGCCAAACTGGCCGACCCGCTGTCCCGCGGCGAGGTGCTGGCCGCGCTGTTCCTCGCCGCGTACGCCGGGCTGGTCGTCCCGGTGCTTGCCGTCGGCCTGACCCTGTTGTGGCTGCCCAGCCCGATCGCGCTCGTCGGCTTTTCGGTGGCAGAACTGGGTTTG
Organism: Amycolatopsis jejuensis; assembly: GCF_000717335.1. Lineage (GTDB taxonomy): Bacteria > Actinomycetota > Actinomycetes > Mycobacteriales > Pseudonocardiaceae > Amycolatopsis > Amycolatopsis jejuensis. The sequence goes on along the minus strand of NZ_JNYZ01000007.1, from coordinate 191,551 downwards.
CTGTGGTTCTCCGCGCGACGCGTGCTGGCCGCCTGAGTCAGGCGACCTCCGTGCTGCGGCTGCGGGCCGCCCGGGCGCTCCACCGGCCGTCGTGGCGGGTGACGCGGATCGGGTGCCCGAACGCCCGGCTCACGCTGGCGGTGGTCACGGCCTGGTCGATAGGGCCCGCCGCGACCACCGAACCGTCCGCGATGAGCAGGGCGTGCGTGGTGGTTTCGGGCAGTTCCTCGAGATGATGGGTGACCACGATCGACGCGAGCCGGGGGTGGGTGCGGGTGAGCAGGTCGATGGTTTCGAGAAGTTGCTCGCGGGCTGCGACGTCCAGCCCGGTGGACGGTTCGTCGAGCAGCAGCAGGCGGGGTTCGCTGATCAGCGCGCGAGCGATCAGGGCGCGCCCGCGTTCGCCCTGGGACAGGGTCGGCCACCGCTCGCCGGCCTTGCCGTCGAGCCCGAGCAGCCCGATGAGCTCGTCGGCCTGTGCGGTCTGCTCCGGCGAAGGCCGCCAGCGCGGCGGCGTGTCGATGCTTCCGGTGATGCCGGTGAGCACGACCTCGCGGATGGTGAGCGGCGAGCTCAGCGGGTGCCGTGGGTCGACGTGCCCGATGCTTCGCCGCAGCGCCTGCAGTTCGACCCGGCCAAGGCGTCCGCCGAGGACGTCGACGGTGCCGGTGGTCGGATGCGTGACCGCGCCGCAGAACCCGAGGATCGTGCTCTTGCCCGCCCCGTTCGGGCCGAGCAGCGCCCAGTGCTCGCCGGCTCGCGCGGTGAAGCTGATGCCGCGCAGGATTTCCTTGCCCTGCCTGCGGAATACGACGTCGGTCAGCTGCAGCACGACCTCGCTCACGTAAGTGCCTCCTTCAATGCGGTCAGGTGCGCCCGGCTGTGTTCCGCCGCGGCGCGCGCGTCTTTGGCCGCGATCGCCTCGACGAGGTTGTGGTGCGCGGCCTGGTCTTCTTCGGGTGAGGTGATCGGCCGCGCACGCAGCATGTCGGTCATCGCCCGGTGGATTCTGGGGACGAAGCTGTCGAAGAGTTCGGTCAGGACGTCGTTGTGCGCGGCGACGAGCACGGTGCGATGGAATGCGGTGTCTTTGTCGACGAGGGTTTTACCGGGGTTGCCACGGGCGGCGAGCGCGCGGCGGATGGCGCGTAGGTCCGTGGGAGTACGCCGGTGCGCGGCAAGCGCGGCCGCCTCGGCTTCGATGGCGATCCGTGCTTCGAGGACGGCGCCGATGGTGGCGCGGTGCAGCACGGCGTCCCAATCCTCGGGGACATCCAGCGCGGTGACGAAAACCCCGGCGCCCTGACGGGAATCCAGCACGCCCTTGCCCGCCAGCTCCCGGATCGCCTCGCGCAACGTCGAACGGCCGACCCCCAGCTGCGCGGCCAGCGTCGTCTCGCCGGGCAGCTTGTGCCCGAGCGGCCATTCACCCGCGCGTACGCGGTCCAGCAGCACCTCGGCGGCCTGCGCGGCAAGCGGATGCCGCTGGATCGTGGGAGACATCGCGCCCTTTCTGTTCGGTGTCTCCCGCTAGTCTACTTGTCTGAGGAGTTGCGGGCTATCGGGTGCCTCGGATGCCGCGTGTCGACGTCGTCGAACCGGATGTCCGAAAAGGACGCTCCAAGGTACTCCGGCGTCGCGTCGGCGAGAAGGGGGCGGACCTTCGACCAGGTGCCGTCCGCGCCGATCGCGGCTTTTGTCAGGTCGGGCGAGGGCGCTTGGCCTCCAGTCCGGCAAGCACGATGCCGAGCGCGTACCGGAAGCTGTCCGCCACCGTGCCCCCGGCGGCCTGTCGTTCGCGCAGGCCCTGTGCCATCAGGGGAAACGGGATGTCGATCTCGCCGGACCAGCTCTGGTCCTCGACCGCGCGCCCGAGGACGAAGTGCACCAGCACCCCGGCGCAGCGGGACGCGTCGGCGAGCGGGAATCCGGCACGGTGCAGCACGTCGACCGTCCGCTCGGCGAATTCGCCCAGTGACCGGGCGACCCGGAGGTCGGCGCCGAGGGCGATCCGCGCGGCGTCGCGGCGGCTGGTGAGGGCAGTGTGCAGGGCGGTTCCGGCGGTTTCCAGCCAGGTCAGCCACGGAGTGTCGAGGGGTGGGAGGTTGTCGAGAACCGGGGCGGTGAGGGCGTCGGTGAGGTGGTCGAGCAGGGCCCGTTTGCTGCTGAAATGCCAGTACAGGGCCGGTGCTTTGACGCCGAGCTCGGCGGCGAGGCGGCGCACGGTCAGCTTGTCGAGGCCCTCGGCGTCGACCAGGGCGAGTGCCGTCGTGACAGCGGCGGGGACGTCGATCGGCATTTGCCTCCTTAACTAGTTCAGGGCAGACTAGCATTTAACAAGTTAAGGAGAGCTCATGGACGCAGACGTGCTCGTGGCCGGCGCCGGTCCGGTCGGCCTGTTCGTCGCCGCCGAACTCCGGCTCGGCGGTGCCCGGCCGCTCGTGGTCGACCGCCTCCCGGAACCGGCGACGGAACGGAAAGCCCGCGGGATCGGGGCGCTCGCGACCGAGGCGCTGACCCGGCGCGGCCTCGGCCCGCAGCTCGCCGAGGCGCACGAAGAAGGCGTACGCGACTTCGCCCGCGACCATGGCAGCGCACTGGGGCACTTCGCCGGGATCCACAAGCTCCGGCCGGACGAAACGCGGCCCCGCACCCACCTCTGGCAGCCGGATCTGGAGTGGTTGCTCGCCGGGCACGCGGACGCGCTCGGGGTGCCGGTCCGGCGCGCGCATCGCGTCGTGTCCGTGGAGTCCGACGCGGACGGGGTGACGGTGGTTGCCGAGACCCCACAAGGAGAACGCCGGCTGCGGGCGGCGTACCTGGTGGGCTGTGACGGCGGCCGGAGCGCCGTCCGCGAGCTTGCCGGGTTCGGCTTCCCCGGCACCCCGCCGCTGCTGCGGACGATCGCGGGCGAGGTGCGGTTCGGGGGTCCGGTGCCGCCCGCGGGCCGGTACGCCACCGGCGCGTTCCTGCACGGCGGCAGCCTGGCGGGCGTCACCGAACCGGCGCGGGACGGCGAGCCGGACGGTCCGGTGACTCCGGCCGAGCTGGCTGCCGCGATCCGGCGCGTCACCGGAACGGACGTCGTGGTGGAGGAAGTCCGCGAGCCGCGCCGGTTCGGCGACCAGGCGCGGCAGGCCGACGACTACCGCCGTGGCCGGGTCTTCCTGGCCGGGGACGCCGCGCACGTTCATTCGCCGAGCGGTGGCCAAGGGCTCGACCTCGGGCTGCTTGATGCCGCGAACCTGGGCTGGAAGCTGGCGGCGGTCGTCCGTGGCGAAATGCCGGATACCTTGCTGGACAGCTATTTCCGCGAACGCGGACCCGCCGGTGCGGCCGTCCTGCGCAACACGCGGGCGCAGTCCGCCCTGCTGGCGCCCGGTCCGCAGGTCGACGCGCTTCGCGAGATCGTGGGTGAGCTGATGGATCTCCCGGAGGGGAACCGGTACTTCGCCGAGCTGCTCTCCGGGGTGCCTCTCGGGTACGAATTCCCTTACCCGGCGGCGGAACCGGCCGGACTGCACAGCCCGGACCGGGTGCTGGTGGACGACGCCGGACGGGAAACCCGGCTGTCGGACCACACCCGCGGCGGCCGGGGCCTGCTCGTGCTCGACTGTGACCATCGGGACCACCGGGACCTCGCCGACGAACGCGTCGACACGGTGCCGGTGACGAACACCGAATCGTTCCTCTTGCGTCCGGACGGCGTGATCGCCTGGGCGTCCGGCGACGAGACGACGTTGCCGACGGCGCTGGACACCTGGTTCGGCTAGGCGGTACCCCGGCTTCGCCACAGCAGCCAGCCGAAGTACGGCGCTCCGATCAGCGCGGTGACCAGGCCCGCGGCGATCTGGGTCGGGGCGAGCACAGTGCGTCCCAGGGTGTCGGCGACGGTCACCAGCACCGCGCCCAGCAGGGCAGCCACCGGCAGGCTTCGCGAGTGCTGGGAACCCACCAGCGCCCGCGCGGCATGCGGGGCGACCAGGCCCACGAAACCCAGCGCGCCCACCGCACAGGCGGCCGCCGCGGTGAGCAGGGCGGCGAGCGACGCGAACGCGAGCCGCGACCGGTCCAGCGGGACGCCGAGGACGCGGGGTACGTCCTCGTCCAGCGAGACCAGGTCGAGTGTCCGCGCGCCGGACAACGCCAGCGGCAGCGCGACGACCAAGACCAGCAGCACCGGTACGACCTGGGCGAAGTCACGGCCGTAGGTGGACCCGGCGAGCCAGGTCAGGGCCAGATGCGCGTTCCACGGCGAGCCGAGCACGACCACCAGCGTCGTGATGGCCATCGCCGCCGCACTCACCCCGATCCCGACGAGCACCAGCCGGTCCGACGACAACCCGCGGCCACCCGCACCCCGTCCGGTGGCGAGCCGGTGCACGAGGGCGAACGTCGCGAACGCAGCGACGGTCGCGGCCGCCATCATCGGCCAGATACCGATCCCCGGCAGCAAAAGCACCACGCTGATCGCCCCGACGCTCGCGCCCGGAGTGACCCCCAGCAGGCTCGGTTCGGCCAGCGGGTTGCGGCAGATCGCCTGTACCAGTGAGCCGGCGACGGCCAGCGCCGCTCCGCCGAGCAGCGCGGCCAGTACCCGCGGCCAGCGCAGGTCGAGCGCGAACGTCACCTCGGTTCCGGAGACCCCGCGCAGCCAGTTCACGACATCGCCGAGCAGTACGACACGGTCGCCGAGCAGCAGCGCAGCGACGAACGCACCGGCCAGTGCAACGGCGAGCACGAGGCCGGTCACGGCAACCCAGCGGCGCGATCGGACCGTGCCGTGGGTCCCGCGCGTGGACAGCGTGCCGGACGGTTGCCGTCGCGCCAGCCACACCAGCACGACCGCGCCGGCGAGCGTGGTAACCACGCCGGTCGGAACGGAAATCGCCAGGTCACCGGGGACGAGGGCGCGCAAGAGGACGTCCGCGGCCACGACGACGAGCGCACCGGTCAACCCGGCGAGCGGCAGCAGCAGCGGATGCTTGCCGAGCCCGGGTACCCTGGCGGCGACCAGCCGGGCGATCACCGGCGCGCACAGCCCGACGAACCCGATCGGCCCGGCGACCGTCACCGCGACCGCCGAGAGCAGCACCGCCACGATGACCGCGAAGGTCCGCGTGCGGCGGACGTCGATACCCAGCACGCGGGCATGGTCGTCGCCGAGACCGAGCACGTCCAGGCGGTGCGCGAGCAGCAGGGTCGCCGCGATGCCGACGGCAATCACCGGCGCGGCAAGGGAAACCTGGCGGAGTCCGGATTGGACGGTCGTACCGCTGCCCCAGCCGAACAGTCCCGCGGTGCGCTCCTGGAACAACATCAGCAGCACCGATGTGAGGGCATTCAGCGCAAGCGCGATTGCCGACCCGGCGAGCACCAGCCGCGCCGGACCGCCAGAGCTGCTCCGCGCCACCAGCAACACGATCCCGGCCGCGGCGAGTCCGCCGACGAAGGCCACGACTCCGTTGGCATAGAACGGAAGCGAGACCCCGAACGCCGCCACCCCGACCACCGACACGTATGCACCGGCGTTCACCGCGAGCGTGTCCGGCGACGTGAGCGGGTTCCGCGCCACCGACTGCAGCACGCATCCCGCAAACCCTAGCGCCAGCCCCACCAGCAGTGCCGCGGCCAGCCGGGGGATCCGGCTGGCCACGAGCACCGCCACCGCCTGGCTGCGTGCGTTCCCGTCGCCGCCGGGGAGCACCGCGCGCAGCAGTTCGCCGAGGCCCAGGCTGGACGTGCCTTGCAGCAGATGCACGGCCGACAACGCGAGCAGCGCGACGATTCCGGCGAGAAAGACCGCAGGCGCGGCCAGGCGGGGCTGGACGGGGGTGGTCATCAGGTCAGTGCGTCGACGAGTGCGTCCACGTACGCGGTGGCAGACTTCGGGCCGCCGAACATCCAGATGCCGTCCGGAATGCGGTGCAAGTGTCCGGCCTTCACGAACGGCAGCTGCTGCCATACGGCGTTTCCGGCGAGCTCCTTGGTGAAGACGTCGCTTTCGGAGGCGTTGGCGGCGTACACGAACGTGGTGGCCGGGTCGGAGATCTTGGTGAGACCCTCGACGTCGGTGGGTGCGAGGCCGTACACCTTGTCGCCTTCCCCGGTCCACTGGTTCTCCACACCGAGCGTTTTCGCGACACTGCCGAGGAAAGAACCCGGCGTGTACATCCGGACGGTGACGGTGCCGGACGTCGTGTACCCGTCGGCCATGGTGAACTTGGCCCCGGTCTTGCCCGCCTTGGCGAGCGCGTCCTTGCCCGCGGCGACCTTGGTGTCGAAGTCCGCGAGCAGCTTGCGGCCCTGGTCCTGGGTCGCGGTGGCCTCGGACAGCGTGGTGACGGTCTTGCGCAGGTACGCGATCGGGTCGGCCGAATCGGACCCCTTCAGCGTGAGCACCGGCGTCTGCCGCGCGATCTGCGCGATCACGTTCTCCGGCAGGTCATTGGTGGTCACCACGAGGTCCGGGTGCAGCGACGAGATCGCGTCGAGGCTCGGCTCGCCGCGGGTGCCGACGTCCGGGGTGGACTTGTCGAGCGGCATGACCGTGTCGTAGGTGTTGTACCCCTTGACATCGGCCGCGCCGATCGGCTTCACGCCCAGCGCCAGCAAGTTTTCCGTCAGCCCCCATTCCAGCGACACGATTTTCGTGGCCGGGGCGGGGAGTTCCACCTTGCCGCGCTCGTCGGTGAGCGAGACCGGACCGGACGGCTTGGCGGCGGTTTGTCCGGCACCGGCGGGCGCTTCGGTGGTCCCGCACGCGGTGAGCGCGAGGGTGGTGAGGACGGCGGCGGCCGCGGTCAGGAACGGTTTCCGGGCAGGACGAGACACAGGTTTTTCCTTCGGATCGGGGATGGGTCAAGCGGTACGGACCGGCCGCGGCCGGGCGGTGTGCCGTCCGACCGGGCGCGTGCGCACGTGTCCTTCGTCGTCGACGTGGACGTCGATGCGCAGTCCGTAGACCTCGCTGAGCAGCTCGGCCGTCAGTACCTCGGCCGGGCTCCCGGTGGCGCGGACGGTGCCGCGGGACAGCAGCACCACCTCGTCGGAGACGGCTGCAGCCTGGTCGAGGTCGTGCAGCACCACGCCGACCGCGACGCCGTGCTCGTCGGCGAGGTCGCGGACCAGGTCGAGGGTTTCGATCTGGTAGCGCAGGTCGAGGAACGTGGTCGGCTCGTCGAGCAGGACGACGCCGGTGTCCTGGGCGAAACAGGTCGCGAGCCAGACGCGTTGCAGCTCCCCGCCGGACAGCGCGTCGACCGGCCGCTGCGCCATCCCGTCCACGCCGGTGTACCGCATGGCGCGCTCGATCAGGCGCGGGCCTTCGGGATCGCCGGACCCGAACCGGCCGCGGTAGGGATGGCGGCCGTAGGCCACGACGTCGCGCACGCGTACGCCGCCGGGCGTGGGGCGGGACTGGGTCAGCAGCGTGACCTTGCGGGCGAATTCCTTGGGGGACAAGGCGAGCGCGTCGGCGCCGGACAGAGTCACCTCGCCGGACACGGGTGCGTGGAGGCGGGCAAGGGACCGCAGCAGCGTCGATTTCCCCGAACCGTTGGGCCCGACCAGGACGGTGACCGCGCCGCTCCGCAGCGCGACCTCGGCGTCCCGCACCACCGGCGCACTGCCGTAGGTGAGCGTGAGCCCGGTGCCGGTGAGCGCCGGTGCGTCCGGCCAGGGTTGCCTCATGAAGGTTAGCCTAACCTGATGGAGTGAATTTCCGAAACCGGACATTGCCGCGGTGTCGGACGTCACTGCGGTTTGTACCGGCCTGCCGCACCAGGATGTGAAACGCCTTTGCCGCTCCCCGCCGCCGCTCTAGCTTCTGATCGGGTCAGAGGTTTTCGGTGAACGATTTTCGGGGAACGAGGGGAGCCGGTGCGTGGCCACGGGCGAACTCGCGACGACTGCGCCGGTCGGGGTGGGCTGGCTCGGGTCCCGCATCGGTGAGCGCACTGCACGCGGAGTGGCGGGCACGGTGTCCGGCCTGATCCGCGACGGGGAGGTACTGCCCGGGACCAGGCTGCCCACGGTGCGGGCGCTGGCCGCGGAACTGGCGGTGAGCCCCACGACGATCGCCGAGGCGTGGTCGCAGCTGCGGGCCGCGGGGCTGATCGGGACCGGGCGGCGCCGGGGGACGGTGGTGCTCGAGCCACCCGCGAGCCCGGCGCCGGGGCAATCGTTTTCCGGCTGGCAGACGGTCGATCTGGAACACGGCCTGCCCGATCCGGCGCTGCTGCCGCCGCTGGAGGACGCCGTCGCCGCGGGGGTGCACGCCGAACGGTTCTCCGCCCCGGCCAAGCACGCGATCACGCCGCAGCTGCGGGCCGCGGTGAAGTCTGCTTGGCCCTTTCCGGTCGAATCGTGGACGGTCGCCGCCGGTGGGCACGAGGGAATGCTGCTGGCGTGCCAGGCCGTCGCGCGGCCCGGTGACGTCATTGCGCTGGAGGAACCGACCGCGCCGTGGCTGCTGGAACTCCTCCGGCGCTCGCGGATCCACGTGGTGCCGGTGCGGTGCGACGAGCACGGCCCGCTGCCGTCGGCGCTGGCCGCGGCGCTGGAACACCGGCCGGTCGCGTTCGCGTATCAGCCGCGTGCGCAGACGCCGCTGGGACATTCGGTGCCGGACGACCGGATCGCGGAACTCGCCGCGGTACTGTCCGAAGTGGACATCCCGGTGATCGAGGACGACGATTTCGGCCCGCTGGCGTCGGCGCCGTCCCGCAGTCTCGGGACCCACCTGCCCGGCCGGGTGCTGCTGGTGCGGTCGTACTGCACTGCGTTGGGGACGGAGCTGCGCAGCTGTGTGCTGGGCGGTCCGGCGCCGCTGGTGGAGCGGGTACGGCAGCAGCGCGGTCCCGGATCGGTGTGGTCGAGCCGGATTCTCCAGGACGCGCAGGCGTTCCTGCTCACCGACCCGGGTACGGGCGAACTGCTCAACCGCGCCCGGCACCGGTACGCACAACGGCGGACGGCGTTGTCGGAAGCCTTGCGGGAGCACGGGATCGAGGCGCCCGCGCGGGACGGTCTCACGCTGTGGGTACCGGTCCCCGAGGAGTCGCGCGCCCTGATCACGCTGGCGGCGAACGGCGTTTCGGCCGGGGCAGGCAGCCGCGCGGGAAACTCGGGTCTGCCGCACATCCGTGTGGCGACCGGCCAGCTGCCCGACGATCCGGCGCTGGTCGCCGACCTCGCGCGGATGATCGCGCGAGCCTCCGGGCGGGGGTGACCCGTTGTCGGTCTTGGACAACGCGGCATGGGCTTCGCTGACCGGTCCGCATGCCGGATTCGCCGAGCGTGCCGGTCAGGTTTTGCGGTACCCGGTGGATGTGTCGCCGTTCCTGGCAGTACCGGACGAGCCCGACGGCCGGGTGTGGGACGACATCGCCGCACTCGCCGGACCGGGTGCCGTGGTCCCGATCCTGCCGCAGGCCGGACCACCGCCGCCGGAGTGGGAAATCCTGCAGACCGCGTCCGGAGTCCAGATGGTGGACGCCGGGGTCGAGGCTCGTCCCGACCCGGAGACCGTCCGGCTGACGCTGGCGGATGTGCCGGAGATGCTCGATCTGGTGGGCCGTACGAGACCCGGTCCGTTCCTGCCGCGGACGGTCTTGCTCGGGACGTACTTGGGCATCCGGTACGACGGCGTCTTGGTCGCGATGGCGGGGGAGCGGTTGCACCCGCCGGGTTGGACGGAGATCAGCGCGGTGTGCACGGATCCGGCTTATCGCGGGCGGGGTTTGGCGGGCCGGTTGGTGCGTGCGGTGGCCGCCGGTATCCGTGACCGCGGGGAGACGCCGTTCCTGCATGCGGCGGGGGCGAATGTGAACGCGATCCGGTTGTACGAGACGTTGGGTTTCCGCTTGCGGCGCCGGACGTTCTTCGGCCAGGCGCGGGCCGCCGAGCCGCCAAGTCCGTGAAGGGAACCATCACGGAATCAGATTCCCTCATGGTTCCCTTCACGGACTTGAGGCGGGGTCTGCCGGATCGGCACCCGGGGTGCGCGTCAGGAGTTGCTCAACGGAAGACCCGGCGGATTGACGTCCGCCTTCCGCACCGCTTCGTTTTCCAGCCCATACGCGGAAAGCCACTTCGCGTACTGACCGTGCTCGATCAGGTAGTCGATCGCCGCTCCGAGGGCGTTCACCAGGCCGTTGTCCTTCTTCGTGGTCGCCGCGATGAGGCCCTGCAGCTGCGCACCGGCGCCGGAATACTTGCCTGCACTGCGCGTCGGGTTCGGGGTCTTCTCCGTTTGCTTGATGTGGTAGGCGATGCTCGGGTTGGGCGCGAAGTACGCGTCGATCCGGCCGGACGCCAGTGCCAGGTAGGTGCTGTTCGCGTCGGTGAAGTTCCGCACGTCGAGCTTCTTGCCCGCGGCCTTGAGCTTGTTCTGCCACTCCAGCAGGATCTTCTCCTGGTTGGTCCCGCTGTTCACGGCGACCGTCTTCCCCTCCAGGCTTTCGTGGTTCCCGTCGAAGTTCCACGTGCTCGCGCGGTTCACCTCGAATCCGAGGTTGTCCTCGCGGTAGGCGGCGAAGTCGAAACCCTGCTGCTTGCGTTGCTCGGTCACCGTGATGTTGGAGAACCCGGCGTCGAACTGGCCGCTCTGCAGGCGGACGAAAAGGTTCTGCCACGAAGCGTTCTGCACGTCCGGCTTCAGGCCGAGCACTGCGGCGACCAGCCGGCCGAGGTCGGGCTCCGCGCCGGTGAGGGTGCGCTGGTCGGTGCCGACGTAGGACAGCGGCGGGAATCCTGACGGCAACGCGCCGACGCCGATCACCAGCTTGCCGCGGTCGAGGATTTCCTTCGGTACCTTGGCGCGGATCTCGGCGACCGCGGGCACCGTGAGCGAAACCGGTTGCGCCTCAGTGGTATTCGCGGCGACAGTGACAGTCTGCGCACCGCTCGGATCGGTCGACGCCTCGGTGTTCCCGCCGCAGGCTGCGGCGAGCAGGGTGACGGCGGCCAGCATGGGCAGGATCGTGCGGGTTCTCATGCGTTCTCCGGGGTGCGGGTGACCTTCCCGAGGAATTCCCGGGTACGGTCGTGACGGGGATGATCGAGGACCGCCGACGGCGGCCCCTCTTCGACGACGCGTCCGCCGTCGAGGAAAACGACATGGTCGGCGAGGTCGCGGGCGAAGCCGATTTCGTGCGTCACCACGATCATCGTGGTGCCCGAACGCGCGAGTTCCCGCACCACCGCCAGCACCTCGCCGACGAGCTCCGGGTCCAGCGCGGACGTCGGCTCGTCGAGGAGGATCAGCCGCGGTTCGAGCGCGAGCGCGCGGGCGATCGCCACGCGTTGCTGCTGCCCGCCGGACAGTTGCCGCGGGTACGCCCTCGCCTTGTCCGCGAGGCCGACCCGCGCGAGCAGTTCCTGTGCCCTGGCTTCGGCTTTCGCCCGCGGCAGCCGTTGTGTGACGATCGGCGCTTCCACGACGTTGTCGAGGATCGTCAGGTGCGGGAAGAGGTTGAAGTTCTGGAACACGAACCCGATCCGCGACCGCTGCCGGAGGATGGCGCGTTCGCTGAGCTCCTTGAACCGGTCGCCGTGCACGCGGACGCCGACGAGCTCGCCGTCGATGCTGACGTACCCGCTGTCGAGGCGTTCGAGGTGGTTGATGGTGCGCAACAGGGTCGACTTGCCGGATCCGGACGGCCCGAGCACCACCGTGACCTGCCCGCCGGGAGCAGTGAGGTCGACGTCGTCGAGGACGCGGAGGCCGCCGTAGGACTTCACGGCACTGCGGACGTGCACAGTCATCGGGCCACCCCCAGCGCACGGAGGCGGGCCCGGAACCGCTGGAACGGCGTCGGCGGCACGGTGCGGAGTGCGCCGCGGGAGAAGTAGCGTTCGACGTAGTACTGGATCACCGACAGGATGCTGGTGAGAATGATGTACCAGACCGTCCCGACGAGCAGGAGCGGGATGATCTGGCCACTGTTGGTGCTGGCTTGGGTTTCCACCACGCCGAACAGCTCCAGCAGAGACGTGATGTAGACGACCGAAGTGCCTTTGAGCAGGCCGATCAGCTGGTTGGCGTAGGCGGGCACGATCGCGCGGGTGGCCTGCGGGAGGATGATCCGCCGGTACTGCCGGGACCGCGGGAGCCCGAGTGCGGCGGCCGCTTCGAGCTGCCCTTGGTCCACCGAAAGCACGCCGGCGCGCACGATTTCGGCGGCGTACGCGGCTTCGTTGAGGCTCAGGCCGAGCACTGCGACCACGAAGAAGCTCAACAGGTCGGTGGCGCTGAAGTGGAGGAACGACGGGCCGAACGGGATGCCGAGGCTGAGCGTGCTGTACAGCGCGGTGACGTTGGCGAGGAAGAGCAGCAGGACGATCAGCGGAATCGAGCGGAAGATCCATACGTAGGCCCACGAAACCGCCTGGAGCAGCGGGTTTTTCGACAGCCGCAGCAACGCGAGCACGATGCCGCCGGCCAGCCCGAACACGGCGGCGAGACCGGTCAGCTCGAGGGTGAGCAGCAGCCCCTCGAGGATCACCGGACGGAAGAACCAGTAGCCGAACACGTCCCACTGGAACACCGGATTCGTGATGAGGGCGTGGGCCAGCTGGGCGAGCAGCACGAGCACGACCGCGGCGGCGACCCACCGGCCGGGACGGCGCAGCGGTGCGACTTTCTTCGTGGCCAGCTCACGCAGGCGCGCTTCGCCGGGCGGCTCCTTGCGCGGCGCCGGCACGGCGCGGATGGCCGGGGGAGAGCTCACTGTGGCTCCTGGGGGTTCGCTGGGGGTTCGCTCGGGTTCGCTGGGGAGGGCGACCGCCACTGTGACCCGCGAAGTTCCCGGCTGTCGAGCGTCCTCTTGGGACTCCCACATGGTGAACGCCGTGGTAGCGCAGGAGATTTTGTACCAGTTCGCGGTTCCTGAAGATTCCACTGTGGACTGTGAACCTTTTCGGCCAGGCCGCCGTCTGTAGGAGTGGAAGGAGGTGCCCATGCGCACCGCACGGGGAGTGGCCACCGTTCTCGCCGCACTGCTGGTGCTGGCGGCGCTCGTGCTGCCCGGCACGGTTGCCGGCGTCACGCCTGCCGCGTTCGTCCGGATTCCGGTCGAGGCGCTGGTGGTCGCTGCGCTCGCGCTCGTCCTGCCGCCTCGCGGGCGGACCGTGCTGGCGGTGGTTTCCGGTGTCCTGCTCGGGATGGTCGTCGTGCTGAAGGCGGCTGACCTGGGGTTCGACGCGGTGCTGTCCCGTCCGTTCGACCCGGTGCTCGACTGGAGCTTTGTTATCGCCGGTCTGGAGTTCGCCGGGAGGTTCGCGGTTGCCGGGGTGCTGGTGGCGATTGCGGGGGTGCTCGTGCTGATGGTGGTGGCAGTGCGGTGGCTGACCCGGCTCGCCGTCGGCCGGCGGACCGTTTCGACGCGTGTGGTGGCGGTCTTGTCGGTGATCTGGATCGCGGCCGCGCTCACCGGCGCCGAGTTCACGCCCGGGCAGCCGTTCGCGTCCCGGAGTGCGGTCGCGCTTGCGTACGACGACCTCCGCCGGGTCGGCGCCGATCTCGACGATCGCGCGGAGTTCGCGGCGCAGGTGGCGGCCGATCGGACGGCGGTTCCGCTGGATGGCTTGCGCGGTAAGGACGTGCTGTTCGCCTTCGTGGAGAGTTACGGCCGGGGTGCGGTCGACGGGGTCGCCCGCCAGTTGGACGAGGCCACCGCCGAGTTGCACCACGCCGGGTTCTCCGCGCGCAGCGGTTTCCTGGAGTCGCCGACGTTCGGCGGTGGCAGCTGGCTCGCGCATGCGACGTTCCAGTCCGGCACGTGGGTGAACAACCAGCAGCGGTACACCGATCTCCTTGCCGGTCAGCGGCTCACATTGACGCGGGCATTCGGCGCCGCAGGCTGGCGGACGGTGCACGACGTGCCTGCCCACACCCGGCCATGGCCGGAGGGCCGGTTCTACGGTTTCGAGCAGTACTACGACGCGCACAACGTCGGCTACCGCGGTCCGGGATTCGCCTACGCCACGATGCCGGACCAGTTCACGCTGTCCGCCTTGCAGCACCGCGAACTCGACCCGCGCGGCCGCCGCCCGGTGATGGCGGAGGTCGACCTCGTGTCGAGCCACGCCCCGTGGACGCCTCGACCGTCCTCAGTGGACTGGAACACCGTCGGCGATGGTTCGGGGTACGGCGTCGGCCCGCCGGTGGGCGAGCCCCCGGAAGTGGTGTGGCAGGACCCGGCCCGGATCCGGGCTGCGTATGGCGAAGCCATCCGGTACTCGCTCGCCACGCTGGTGTCCTATGTGGAGCGATACGGCGGGGAGAACACGGTGCTGGTCTTCCTGGGCGATCACCAGCCGCCGATGGTGAGCCCGCCCGGCGCCTCGCACCAGGTACCGGTCACCATCGTGGCGAAGGATTCGTCGGTGCTCGCCCGAGTGGCAGGCTGGGGCTGGACGGCGGGCCTGCGCCCGGCGTCCGACGCACCCGTATGGCGGATGGACGCATTCCGGGACCGCTTCTTCGCCGCCTTCGCTCGATGAGTCCAGCGTGGACAGCGGACGAACCTGTGGGAACCTTGCCGCCGGGAGTTCATCGGCGAATCGGGGGGTACATGAAGGCCACGGTAACGCTGGTCGTCCTGCTGGCACTGGGGTTGACCAGCTGTTCGAGCGGAACCGACAACGGCGCGACCCCGCCTTCGCCAGCCAGCTCACCGTCCCCATCCGCCACACCAGGCGACGCCGAACTCACCCGCTCGGTCTGCCTGTTCGTCAACGACGCCGCGTCCACCCAACTGCTGGACGAGACCCTGGCCGTAGGCGGCGGCGCGAAGGGCCCCGCCGTACGCACCGGCGTCGCCACTTCCTACGACGGTTTCGCCCGCCGCCTGGCCCAGCTGGCGCTGCAATCGCCCGAAAAGCTGCGATCCGCGCTGGCCGACTGGACAGGCGCAAGCACCGAGGTGGCCAAGTACGTCACCGCCACCGAGCCCAGCCCCGGCGTAGCCGTGGACTACGGCCCAGCCCAACCGAAGTGGAACGCGGCCCGCAAGACCACCGAACAACTCTGCGGCCACAAGCTTCCTGACACCGGCAGCCACTGATGCCCCTTCCCACTACCCGAAACACGACGCGGCTCAAGTCCTGATCCCGCAGGCTTCGTTGCCACCCAGCCGAGCAGATCGGTCGGCGCCCCTGGATCGCCTACGTTCTTGCCGGACTGCTCTTCGGTGAGTCGCTTCGCCGGTTTCGCTTTTCCCTTGGATCGTCGACGTCGTTGCCGCACAGCTCTCCGGCGAGTCACTCCGGCGGTCTCGCCCGCGACATTCGGACCCCTGCCAATGTCGCCGCGTCCCGGCAAGCCAGCTCGGCGTGTCGAGGTCTGCGATCGGGGCCAATTTTCGCGCATGGTCTGTCCGCGCCCGTTGCCGTTCTTCTCGACAACGATTGTGGAACTCGGTGCGCCGCCGGCGGTCGATGCCAGTCCCGAACGCTTGGACCGCAGGTCTCCATCACCGTTCGCCTCGACAACCGTCGAGCCGCGGATCCGCTTGCCGAGTACCCCGGCCGATCCCACGGCGAAGTCCACTGTGGTCAGACGAAAAGGTGCTTCTCCAAGAACGGATTCCGGAACTTCCCCGCCGGATCCAGCTCCGCGGCCAGCGCACGAAACCGCCGGATCCCGGCGTGATCCATCTCCAGCGCCGCACCGTGGAAGAGCTTTCCCCAATGGGGCCGCGCGGCGAACGGGGCCAGTCGGTCCTCCAGAGCCGGCAGCAGCGCCTCCACCTCGGGTTGCCGCGGCTGCCACGTGAAGTGCACGGCCACCCGGTCGCCGTCGGAAGCGGGGCTCAGCCACAGGTCGTCACCGGCAACCGTGCGGATTTCCGCGACCACCACCAGTTGCTCGATCCGTTCGCCGATACCGCGCAACGCTTCGAATGCCGCAGTCGCGTGCGCACGGGGTACGAAATACTCACTCTGCAGTTCCGCTCCGACGCTCGGCGCGAACTCCAGCCGGAAGTGCGGCAGCCGGTCGTACCACGGTCCGGGAACCCCGCCCTGCACCGTGGTGTTCTCCGCCGGGATACCGGCCGCATGCGCGGGGTGGCGCGGACCGTCGGCCCGGACGGCGCCGAAAAGCGTGTCGGGCACGTCGGCCGGGACGCGGTTCTTCAGCAGCACCTGGTCGACGACGTCTCGCTCCCAGTTCGTGAACATGCTCACGCTGTACCCGGCGGCCTGGATCTCGTCGAAATGCGCCAGCGCGACTGGCCAAGGCAGCTGGTCGAACACGTCCTGCCGCACCTCGAATGCCGGTTCCAAGTCGAGCGTGAGCCGGGTCAGTACGCCCAGCGCGCCGACGTTCACCACCACTCCGGGAAACACGTCGTCACCGCGCGCAAAGGTACGCAGCTCGCCATCCGCGGTGAGGAGCTCGACGGCCGAAACTGCGGATGCCAGGCCGGGCAACCGCTGGCCGGACCCGTGCGTGCCGGTCGCGACGCTGCCGGCCACCGTGATGTGCGGTAGTGACGCGAGGTTGGCGAGCGCGAAACCGGCCTGGTGCACGTCGGCGACCACATCGCCGTAACGGGCCGCGCCACCGAGTGTCAGCGTGGCGGCGGCCGGGTCGATTTCGGTGGGGATGGCGGCGGCGGAGAGGTCGAGCTGGAGTCCGTCCGGGCTGTCGGCGATGGGGTTGAAGCTGTGCCGGCTGCCGAGCGCCTTGACGCGGGCCGCGCCGGCGACGAGGTCCTGCGCCTCACCGAGCGTGCGCGGCGCGATGATTTCGCGTGCCCGATAGGTGAGATTGCCTGCCCAGTTGGTACTGCCCGCGGTTTCGGTCACGACCGCCGAGCCTATCCCGCGCGAGCGCGGCAGACTGGGCACAGACCGACGCGAGGGGACCCGCCATGCATTCCGCCGGACTGGTACTGCACCCGCGCCGCGACGCGAAAGCCGCGGTCGACGCCGTACTGGGCTGGGCAGCCGGACGCGGGATCGAAATCCTGGGCATCGCCGACGAGCTCGCGCGCATCGACTGCTCGGCCACCGGCGTCCCGCCCGCCGAACTGGGCCGCCGGTCGGACCTGCTGGTCAGCCTCGGCGGCGACGGCACCATGCTCCGCGCCATGCGCCTGGCAGACGGCCAGCACGCCCCGGTACTCGGCGTCAACCTGGGAAAACTGGGCTTCCTGGCGGAGGTCGACGTGCCCGACCTGCCACTCGCGCTGTCCGCCATCGACCGCGAGGACTTCACCGTGGAACCCCGCCTGGCCGTCGACGCCCGGCTCGGCGACCGGGTCGAAACGGCGTTCAACGACGTCGCCGTAGTCCGCGTACCCGGCGACGGAAGCGCGGTGGTCGCCGTGCTGGTGAACGGCGAGCAGTTCGTGAGCTACGCCGCCGACGCCGTCGTGGTCGCGACCCCGACTGGCTCCACCGCGTACAGCTTCTCTGCGGGCGGACCGATCACGAGCCCGGCCGTGGAAGCCCTGCTGGTCACCCCGGCCGCCCCGCACTCGGCATACAGCCGCGGCGTAGTCCTGTCCGTCCACGACACGGTGACCCTCCAGATCCTCCCGACGAGCGGCCGCCTGGCAGTCGAAGTGGACGGACGGGTGGGCGGCTACGTCAGCCCGGGGGAGACCATCGAACTCCACGCCCGCCCCGGCGCCGCCCGCGTGGTGCGCCTGGGCATGACCACGTTCTATCAACGAGCCCGCCGCAAACTGCGGTTGACGGATTCGGCGGAGATCCCGCCCGGTTGACCTGCTGGGGGTTGGTGGTTCTGCCCGGTTGACCTGCTGCGGGCCGGAGATCCCGCCCGGCTGACCGGCTGGGGGTCGGTGGTTCCGCCCGGTTGACCTGTTGGAGGTCGGTGATTCCACCCGGCTGGCCTGCTGGGGCCCGAGATCCAGCCCGGCTGGCCTGCTGGGGGCCGGAGATCCCACTCGACTGACCTGCTGCGGGCCGGAGATCCCGCCCGGTTGGCCTGCTGGGGCCGGAGATCCCACTCGGTTGACCGGCTGGGGGTCGGTGGTTCCGCCCGGTTGACCTGTGGAGGTCGGTGATTCCACCCGCCTTACCTGCTGGGGCCCGAGATCCAGCCCGGCTGACCTGCTGCGGGCCCGAGACCCCACCCGACTGACCGGCTGCGGGTCGGGTTACCTGCCTGTCCTGCTGCTGGGTGCGGTGCCTGGCTCCTCGCGGCGACCCAGCCGGGTGCTTGTGCCACTGCAGCCCGACCGAGCCGAGTTGCCGAAGCTGCACCCGTCGTCTGCGCACGTATCGGCCGCTCGGCAGTTGCCCGCATGTTCCGTCAGCGGTCGCTGCCCGCCACCCGGCCGCTGCCTGCGCATCCGCCGTCCCCGCGGCGATCCCAGTAATGGGCCCCTGACCTGCGGTAATCGTCCCAAACTGTGCCAACCGTCACTTGTCGGTGACATTTCCGTGTCCTGTTCGTAATGTCGTGGCGGCTTTGCGGGACCCCTTCCGGTCCCGTGCCTGAGCTGGGAAGTGGTGGTGTGAGGTGCCGGGTCGACATCGGGACGGGTCGAGGTCTTGGCGGTTGCCCGTGGCGACCGGGGCAGTGGCTGCGGCGGCGCTGGTGGCGCTCGTGTGGGTGACCAGCGGGTCGGCGGATGTGCCCCCGGCGCCGGTTGCGGCCGCAGACCAGCACGCTTTCGCGGCGCCGCGGGCGTCGAGCAGCAGTCCGGCGGCCACCTCTGCGCCGCCGTCGACCACTGAGACCACCAGTGCACCAAAGCCCAGTGCGACGTCCTCCAAGACGCCGAAATCCACCTCCCGCAAGCCGGAAACTCCGGCGGCGCAGGCGTGTTCGTCCAGCTTGGCCGGTGCGCAGCCGGCGGTGGCCCGGGTCGGCAACCATGTCCGGGAGAAGTTCGACGTGGATTCCGTCGGCGGGCGGGCCGGACGTTCCGGTACCAGCGACCATCCGGCCGGTCTCGCGCTGGATTTCATGGTCGACCCGAAAACCGGGGACGCGCTGGCCGCCTACGTTCTTGCCCACGAAAGCGATTTCGGCGTGAAATACGTGATCTGGCGGCAGCGCTACAACGACGGCGGCGGCTGGTCGGCGATGGAGGACCGGGGAGGGGAGACCGCGAACCACTACGACCACGTCCATGTGTCCTTTGTGGACGGTGCGAAAGTCTCGGTCACCTGCTGACAATTCAGGACAACAAGTACCGCCCAGTGACGGAACTTGCCTGATCGTGCCGCATCGTGATGGGTTTTCGGGCACCAGGGGTTTTCCGGGACCCGCGTGATCCGGTGAACTTCCCACTCTCTCCCGAACCCGGCTGTGCCGATGGATGATCATCGGCGACAGGAGGATCATGCGGAAAGTACTCCCTCTCCTCACCGCGGTATTCGCGTTGCTTCTTCCCGCTGTCGCGTCGGCCGCTGCCGCGCCGCCCGAAACGTGGCAGGAACACTGGGAGGAGCACAACCAGCTATTGCACAGAGTGGATTACAACGACACCGTTGCGCTGTACTTTGACAACGATGTCAACCCGGCGGCCAAAGACTGGATCATGCCGTATGTCACGAAGATGTGGAAATACGTGCGGGATACCTACGGCACCGACGGGAATCGCGTTCGCGAGGATCGGCTGTACTCGATTCATCACCAGGGCCGCTATTTCGGCGGGCATCCGTCCACGGTGTACGACAGTTCGCACGACAATCGGAATGTGAGTGACGTCGGACTGGACGACTGGGCGAATCCGGAGTACGGGATCGTCACGCACGAAACGGCGCACGTCATCGAGTCCATCGCGAGCGGCAAGAACGGATCGCCCGCGTTCGGCCTGTGGCGGGACAGCAAATGGGCCGAATTCTACATCTACGACGTCTATTCCGCGCTGGGTATGCAGGACCAGGCGAAAGCCGAGTACGACCATTTCCTCACCCAGACCGACGATTTCCCGCGCGCCGGAACGCATTGGTTCCGCGACTGGTTCTACCCGCTCTGGCGCGATCACGGCCACGCGCAAGTGATGGTCAAATTCTTCGATCTGATCGGGAAATACTTCCCTGCCAACGGTAATGATTACGCCCGCTCGATGAACTGGGGTGAATTCGTCCACTTCATGAGCGGTGCGGCCGGTACCGATCTGAAACAGCAGGCGACCACCGCCTTCGGCTGGCCGAACGAATGGGAAAGCCAGTTCCGGCAGGCGCGAAGGGAGTTCCCCGCCATCACCTACTGACGTCCGGCGGAGCGGGACCCGACTTTCGGAGGTGTGCCGGGTCCCCTCCGCGGAGCACACTGTGCGCTGCCGACCGGTCACCAGGTGCACACGGTGACCCTCGCCTGCCTGTGTGAGGAGTTCCGATGACGGCCAGGTTCTCGATCCGGCTCACGGTTGCTGCTGCCGGACTGCTGGTGGCGAGCGCGGTCGGGGGTACTGCCCACGCGGCGCCGGACGACCCGGTGTCGTGGCGGGTTCCGGCCGACCCGGCGCAAGCGGTGGAGCTGGCGCGCGCCGGGTTCGACGTGACCAGGTCGGATTCGGGAGCGGTGTACGTGGTGGGCGACCGGGCGGTGGCCGCGCAAGTGCGGGCCCGCGGTTTTGCCCCGGCCTTCTTTGACACTGTCTACAAAGGAATCGAGACCAGGGCGGCGGGAGACACGTTCTACGGCGGGTACCGGACCGTCGCAGCGCAGGAAACCCATCTCGCGAAAGTCGCCGCAGCGCACCCGGATCTCGCGACGGAGTACCCGCTCGGGCAATCGTGGCGAAAGGTCCAGGGCAAGGGCGGACATGACATCAAAGCGATTTGCCTGACGAAGAAACAGTCCGGCGACTGCACATTGTCGCCGACGTCGCCCAAGCCGAAATTCGTGTTGATGGCGCAGATTCACGCCCGGGAGATCTCGACCGGTGAACTCGCCTGGCGCTGGATCGACTACCTCGCCGACGGGTACGCGACCGACGCGACCGCGAAGGCCATTCTGGACACGACCGAGGTATGGGTGGTGCCGATTGCGAATCCGGACGGGGTCGACATCGTCGCGTCCGGGGGCAATGCGCCGAAGCTGCAGCGCAAGAATGCGAACACGAGCCGGGGAAACTGCAGCGGGACGAACATCGGTGTCGACCTGAACCGCAATTCCACGTTCCGCTGGGGTGCCGATTCGAACTCGCCGTGCGCGGAAACGTACCAGGGGACCGGCGCCGGTTCGGAACCGGAAACCCAGGCGCTGGAAAAGCTTTTCCGCGCCATCTACCCGGTCCAGCGCGGCACCGGCGACAACGATCCGGCCCCCGACACCGCCCGCGGCACGATGATCACCTTGCACAGCTTCGGCAATGACATCGTGATCCCGTGGGGATTCACGAGTTCGCGTTCCCCCAATGACGCCGCGTACCGGAAACTGGGTGCGAAGTTCAATGCCGCCAACGGATATCTGGTGGGCACGAACGAAGAGACGGTCGGCTATTCGACGAGCGGCACCACGGACGATTTCACTTATGGTGCGCTCGGGGTCGCCAGCTTCACGTTCGAGGTCGGAGCGCAAAGCGGGACATGCGGCGGATTCCTGCCGCGGTATTCGTGTGTGGACAGCACATTCTGGCCGAAGAACAAGGGCGCCTTCATCACGGCAGCCCACGCGGCGGCAGCACCGTACCGGCAGTGAGCTGCGGGGTCGGTCGAGCTGCCGGGAGCTTGCGGCTCGCGATCGAGCCGGGTTTCAGCGGACCGGATCGTGGGGGTCGAGCGGGCGGTTGAGGAGCCGGTTCACCGTGTCGATGCCGTCGTATTCGCGTTCGGGCAGGGTGCCCAGCTTGCCGAGCACGGTGTCGTCTGCGCCGTGGGCCGTCGCGCAACGCAGGAGCTCGTCGCGGTCGCAGGGGTAGCGGACGTCGGCGATGTAGTCGCGGATGTCGAGCATGTCCGGGCCTCCTTTCGGGTCTTGCGGGCGTGGCTACCCGGCGAGGAGGCCGGGTACACGTCGGTCGACACCGCCGGATGGCTAGGGGTTTCCCGGTCGGCGTACCGGTCGGGCTCGCCGTGGATCCGCTGACCTGGGCGCCCTGCGGGTATCTCGCCGCAGGTCAAGGACATGCCGGGGCTGCCGCTGGCCGGGTTCGCTGCGGCACCACCGGCGTCCGCACTGTGGGAGGTGGGCGTGTCGCTGGTGGTGGCCGGGGTCGGTCTGGAAGTGTTCATCCGGGTGAACAACTCGGGCGCGATCCCGGCCCGGACGTCGGCCACCGGAGGAGGACTGGTGAACATGGCGCGCGGTCTTGGCACGGCGCTGGTGACATGGTGCCTGCGCCCCGGCGAGGAGACGGCCGCACCGGCGGGGGTCGCCCGGTGACTGCGTCGGAGCCGGTGCTGGCCGATGTCGTGGCGCGGCTTCGGCGGGCGATGCGGCGGGCGGCGCGGACGGCCGATCCGGACAACACCTTGTCCGTCGCGCAGCTCGAACTGCTGTCCTGCCTCGCGGAGAACCCCGGGGCGCGGCCGAGCCGGATCGCGCAGCTGCTGAAGCTCGCGCCCAATTCGGTGACCACGATGGTGACTGGGTTGCGCTCGCGGGAGCTGGTGACGCGGACGAGTGGCGGGGACGACCGGCGGACTGTCGCGCTCGAGCTCACCGACAGTGGCCGCGCCGCCGTCGAGCGGTGGCAGGGGCACAATGCGGCCATTCTCGCCGCGGCGCTGGACGGGGTGCATCCGGCTTGGCGGCACTTGATCGCCGCTGCGGTACCTGCGCTCGACGAACTCGTCGGGGCGATCGACGCGCTTGCCGAATCCGGGCAGGCGCGCTGACGCCGGAGTCCGATGTGGACGGAGCCGTCAGCTGCGGACGTCCGCGATGCGGTGCTGGCGCGAGTTTCCGGTGCGCAGTGCGGACAACGCACCGCCCAGCGCGAAGCGGCCCGGGCCGGTGAAAGCGAGGATCAAGAAGGCCCAGCAGAACATCGCGGACGCTTCGCCGCCGTTCTCGATGGGGAACAGGCCGAGCGGTACATGCACGGTGAAGTAGGCGTACGCCATGGATCCCGAGCCGATCAGGGCTGCCGCGCGGGTGCCGATGCCCAGCAGCACCAGCGCTCCCGCGACCAGCTGGATCAGCCCCGCCCACCAGCCCGGCCACGCGCCCACCGGGGCCGGGCTGTGCGCGCCCAGCAGTCCGAACAGCGTTTTCACGCCGTGGCAAGCGAAAAGGAATCCGATGACGACGCGGAACAGCCCGATGGCGTAGTCGCGCGTCGCGTCCAGCCGGTGCATAGTTCCTCCACAAAGGACGTCGGGGCGGACGGCGACCGGCACCGGTCGGGACGCCGGACCACGTCCACCAAGTGGTCCAGACCTATCGGGTGATCACGTCCAGGTATACCGGTGTCCGGTCTGCGGCGATACCTGCGAAAGTCAGGTCCGCCCGATCTTCGGTGCGCGGTGACCCTCGGTGAGTGCCGTGGCGTCCGATCCGGGGACGATCATGGTCCGGCCGGGGGTGCCGAGTCCGTGGCCGCGGTCAGGACCATCCGGATTCCAGCAGTTCCACCACTGTCGCGAGGGCGGCTGCCGGATCGGGCTCGGTGCCCGTGAGGTCCGGGATCTCCAGGATGAACCGGGCCAGCGCGCGCACTTTGAGGTCGTCCGGCGCCCGGCCGCTGTCTTCGGCGAGAGCGGCGGCCAGCTCGTTCTCGCAGGAATGCCACAGCCGGCGGGCGTAGCCGTGCAGCGCCGGGGTGGACACGATCAGGTTGCGCTTCGGCGCGTGTTCCGGCGGCAGCTCGTTCGCATACGGGCCCCGGTGCGCGAAAAACTGTTGCAGGGCATGGAGAACCGGCTCCCCGTCGGGACGTTCCCGTACTGCGGCGACGATTCCCTCCCGGCGTTCGGTGCCGTCGTCGAAGATCAGCGCTTCCTTGCCGTCCGGGACGTGCGCGAAGAGGGTGGCCACCGAGATGTCGGCCGCGTCCGCGATCTGCGCCACGGTGACCCCGTCGTAGCCGTGCTCCAGGAACAACCGCAGCGCGGCCTCGTCGAGCCTTCGGCGGGTTTCGGCTTTGCGGCGTTCGCGTCGTCCGGTGTTCACCACACTGTCAGGGTACCCCAAAGCCGAACTGCCTCTTGAATCAGAATGACTTTGAAGTTAGACTGACTTCAGAAATAGGAGGGGATGGAGATGATCGTGATGGTGACCGGCGGCAACGCCGGAATCGGCTACTTCGTGGCCGAGCGGCTGGCCGCGGCAGGGGAGGAGGTCGTGATCGGCAGCCGTGACGCGGCGAAAGCCGGGGTCGCGCTCAAGGTGCTGCGCGAGCGTGTACCCGGCGCGCGGGTGCGGCACGTGCGGCTGGATCTGGCCGATCTGGCCTCGCTGGGGGAGTCCGTGGCGGAGATCGGGCGGCTGGACGCGGTCGTGCTCAATGCTGGCGTGTATCTGGAGGGTCCGGAACGCCGGGAGACGGCCGCCGGACACGAGATGACGTTCGGCGTCAACCACCTCGGGCACTTCGCGCTCGTCGCGTTGCTCTGGCCGCAGCTCGCGCCGGGCGCGCGGATCGTGACTACCGGCAGCTTCGCGGCGAAATCGGCGCGCCTCGACTTCGCCGACTTGCACACCACCCGCGGGTATACGCCGAAACTCGCCTACGAGCGGTCGAAACTCGCGCAGACGCTCTTCGCCATGGAACTCCACCGGAGGGCGGAGGGAATGCTGAGCATCGTTGTCCATCCGGGCGGTGCGCTCGACAGCCTCACCCCGGACCGGCCCCCGCTGCACGTCCGCAGCCCGGTGCAGAAGCTGACCGCCTGGCCGATGCGAATCGTCCTGCAGGGCAAGGACGACGGCGCTCGGCCCGCGGTGCACGCGGTGCTGGATCCGGGTGTCGACAGCGGCCAGATCTGGGGACCACGGGTATTCGGCATGCGGGGGCGGCCGCGTCCGGAACCGGTCCGCGGGGCGTACGCCGACCTGGAGGCGGCCGCCCGGCTGTGGGCGGCGAGTGTGGAGTTGACCGGGGTGGAACCTGGGGCTGGGGTGGGATCCGGTGGTGGTGGCGGGCCTGGGCCTGGGCCTGGGGTTGGTGCCGGAGTGGGGATGGTGCCGGGCTGAGGGTTGGCGTCGAACCCGGGGTGGGTGACGTGCTCGGGAGCGGAGTGGAACCCGGGGTTGGTGCTCGGTCCGGAGGCGGTGTGGAACCTGGGGTTGGTGTCGCGCTCGGAGCTGGCGCCGGATCCGGGGCTGGTGGTGGGCCCGGGAGCGGAGTGGAACCCGGAGTTGATGCCGGGCCGCGAGCCGGTGCCGATCCTAGAGGCGGCGTCGAACCCGGGATTGGTGCCGGACTGACGGCTGGTGCTGAGCCCGGAGCTGCCGCCGGACCCGAGGCTGGTGCCGAGTCCGGCGGCGGTGTCCAATCCGAGGCCGGTGCCGGACCGCGAGCTGATCTTGACCCCAGTGCTCGCGTCGATCCCACGGCTGGCATCCAACACAGGGCCGGAGCCAAGCCCAAGGCAGCTATCCAACCCAAAGCAGCTGCCCAGCCCAAGGCAGCTATCCACCCCAAAACCGATGCAGAACCGGACAGCAGTATCAACCGAGGAGGCAGCACAAACCCCACAGCTGGCGTCCAACCCCCGACTACAGTGGGAGCCCGTGAATGACAAAAGCCCGATCGCCGTCCTGCATCCCGGGGCCATGGGTGCTGCGGTGGGCAGGGCGGTCACCGGTGCGCCTGGGTGGTGGGTGTCCGACGGGCGCGGGTCCGCGACGCGGCAGCGGGCACACGAGGCCGGGCTCATCGAGGTACCGGATTTCGCCGCATTGCGGGACTGCCGCGCCGTCCTCAGCATCTGCCCTCCCTCCGTCGCGCAGGAACTTGCGGCGCGGGTGGCGGAAACGGAGTTCCGCGGGATCTACCTCGACGCCAACGCCATCAGCCCGGAACGTGCCGTGCGGCTTGGTGAGGTGGTCCGGCCGGGGGTGACCGTGGTCGACGGCGGGATCGTCGGGCCGCCGCCGCGGACGGCGGGTACCACGCGGCTGTACCTGTCCGGGCCGGAGGACGCCGTCCGGGAGGTCGCGGCGTTGTTCGACGGCGGTCCGCTGCGGGTGGTCGCGCTCGATGGGCCGGTAGGTCGCGCGTCGGCGTTGAAGGTGGCGTTCGCGGCGTACAACAAGCTCACGTACGCCCTCGCGGCGCAGTCGTACGCGCTTGCCGCGCGCCACGGCGTCGACGCGGACCTGCGGGAGCTGGCCGGGGCCGAGCTGCCGGACACGCCGTTGGGCGCGCCCGGACAGCTCACGTCCGCGGGGCAGCGTGCGTGGCGGTGGGAAGGCGAGATGGCGGAGATCGCCGACGCCTGCTCCGCCGCCGGTCTCGCGCCCGAGCTGGTCACCGCCGTGCAGGAGATGTTCGCGCGGTGGCAGGATTACCGCGACGATCCGGACGTCACCGTCGACGCATTGCTTGCCGCGATCGCGAGGCCGGGGTGATGTCGATCAGCATCTTGCCGCTATCGCGAAGCCGGGGTGATGTCGATCAGCACCTCGCCGCGATCACGAAGCCGGGGTGACGTCGATCAGCACCTTTCCGGTGATGCCGTGCTCCGATGCGGCATGCGCGCGAGCCGTCTCGGTGAGTGGGAAGCGGTGTACCGGCAGGCCGTGGTCCGGGCCGAGCTGGAGTGCGCCGTCCCGCAGGGCGGCGGTCACATCCGAAGCGCCGTCCCGGAGTTTGTCCCAGCCGACCGTATAGAGCACCAGGAATTGGTACCGGGAGTTGAGCCACAGGTTCCGTCCGAAGTCGACGGTCACGGAGCCCGTTCCGCCGTCGTCGCCGTACACCGCGACCGTGCCGCGTGGTCGCAGCACTTCCGGATGCAGTGCGGCATTCACCCCGGCAGCGACCTCCACGATCAAGTCGACGCCGTCCGGCGCGATCTTCCGCACCGCAGCGGCAACGTCCTCCGAGGTGTACCGCACGACGTGCTGTGCGCCCGCCGCGCGTGCGAGCGCGGCCTTCTCCTCCGTGCTCACTGTGGCGATCACCGTCGCCCCGGCCCACCGGGCGAGCTGGATCGTCGCGTTCCCGACTGCGCCTGCGCCGCCGCTGACCAGTACCGTCTTGCCGGACAACGCATCCGCTGCCAGGCGTTGTGGCCCGTCCTCGGCGACGGTGAGCGCGCGATGTGCGGTGAGCGCCGGGACCGCGAACGCCGCCCCCTCGTCGAAACCGGCTCCCGCGGGCAGGGTGACCAGCCGGTCCGCCGGAAGCACCACGTACTCCTGCGCGGTCCCGGACTCCGGCTTCCACGCCGCCGCCAGCAGCACCCACACCCGGTCCCCGACGGCGAATCCGTCCACCCCGGACCCGACGGCGTCGACGACACCCGCACCGTCCTGGTTGGGTACCTGCAGCTCGCCTTCCCCGGCGGACGGCGCGAGACGGCCGGAGCGGGATTTCCAGTCGGTCGGGTTCACCGCGGACACCACGATCCGCACCCGCACCTCACCCGCGCCCGGTTCCGGTACGGGCAGGTCCGACACGGTCAGCACTTCCGGCCCGCCATGGCGGTGGTAGGTCACAGCTTTCATACCCGGTGCAATCCCCCGCGGGGGCGCGGCTATTCCCGGCGCCGCGTCATCGTCCGCTCAACCGGTCGATCACCGGGGCGAACGCGTCGAGAAACGCGCCGTTGACGCTGAAGTACGACACGCCGAGATCCTCCCGCCGTCGCTGCAGCTCGTCGGCCATCGCGGCCGGGCCGCCGCGCAGGATGGTGAGCGAATCGTGCGCGATGAGCGTCTCCGCGTCGGCTCCGACGAACCCGCGGATCCACGGCGGGACCTCGTCGCCGACCACGAAAATGTTCATCGCCAGCTCCACCTCCCGGCCCGCGGCACGGACTTCGGCGACGTGGTTCGCAGTGTCCGCGCGACTGGTGAGCACGCTGCCCGCGAGCGTGACGATGTCCGCGCGTTCCCCCGCCATCCGGCGCGCTTTCGGCCCACCGGCGGCGACCATCACCGGCGTGTGCACGTCTCCGTCGAGGCGGCGGACGTGCGAGATCGTGTCGGACACCTGCGCCAGCCGCTCGGCCCCGGTGCCGTACGGCAGACCCAGCTCGGCGGCGGCTTCGCGCATCGACGGCAGGCCGGTGCCGAGGCCCAGCTCGAACCGCCCGTCCGTGACCACGCTGAGGCTGTGCGCCTCCCACGCCGCCGCGCGCGGCGTGCGCAACGGGCTGGCCAGCACGAACGACCCGACGCGCAGCTCAGTCGTCACCGCCGCCGCGGCCGCCAGTGCCGCGGTGGGCGTGGGCAGGTGCAGATTGTCCGGCGACAGCAAGGTGGAATAGCCGAGATCTTCGGCGCGGCGAGCGGTGTCGCGCCATTTCTCCCCGCCATCCTGTGCTGTCGCGACCACCCCGAACCGGAACGTCTTCCCCGCCATCAGCCCACTCAATCACGGACGGCGCGCTCGCGACAACCACGAGATGCCGTCACTCCAGCCACTCGGTGACGAACCGGTCGTTGTGGTGGATGTGCACGGCTTCATACGGTTCCGGGCCGAGGGAAACGAACTTGTGCGGCGTGTTCGCGGGCGCGACCAGCACCTCCCCGGCGACGCCTTCGCGTTGTTCGGCGCCGATGGTGAACAGCGCACGGCCGCGCTGGATCACGAAAGTCTCGGGGTACGGATGCTGGTGCAGCCGCGGTCCGGTGCCGGCGACGGTGGTGTACTCGCGGATCACGGAAACGGGGGAGCCGGCGTCGCGGCCCTCGACGTCGCCGATGGCAGGTTCGGTCATACCTCTCGACGGTAGCCCGTCCGCGCCCGATTTGCCGCGAAACCGGCCAAGTCCGTGTCATCAGGTTGACCTTGACGGCCGCCGCCCGGAAAAGGTCGGAAACCAAGCGGACGGGTCCAGGGAGGCACCGGTGCGGTTGGCAGCAATGGTGACGGCCGCGATGATCGGGGCGAGCAGTCTCGCCGCGGCGGCGCCGCAAACACCGCTCGTGAACGATCCCGCGGCGTACGCTGATCCGCTCGCCGGGACCGGGCGCGGCGGCTCGTCGGTAGGGGAGATCAACAACTTCCCCGGTCCGGCCGCACCGTTCGGGATGGCGACAAGATCCGCGACTTCAGCCTCGACCACGCGTCGGTGGGCTGCCATGCGTTCGGCAACGTGCCGATCCTGCCGGTGACGTCGGCGCGAAACCGTGGGACCGCGTCGAACGATTCACCCACGACGGCGAGCAGGCCGAACCCGGCTACTACGCCGTGACATTCCCCGATTCCGGAGTGCGCACCGAACTCACCATGACCACGCGGACCGGGATCGCCGCGTTCACCTTCCCGTCCGGGGCGAACGCCCAGGTGCTGGTGAAAGGTGGCGCGAGCCTCGCCGGGAAATCCGCGGCCGGGCTGCGGATCACCGGCGACCGCGCGGTCAGCGGCTCGGCCACCAGCGGGAACTTCTGCGGAAAAGGCAACAGGTACACCGCCTACTACGACATCACCTTCGACCGTCCCTTCACCGCGCACGGCACGTGGGACGGGAACACGATCCAGGCGGGCAGTGACCAGGTCGATTCGCCGCAAGCCGGTGCATACCTGGCTTTCGGCGACACCGGCACGGTGCAGGCGAAGGTGTCGATGTCCTATGTGGACGTCGACGGCGCCGGGCGAACATGGCGGCCGAGGTGCCGGGCTGGGACTTCGGCGCGGTCCGCAAGTCCACGCGGGACGCATGGAGCTCCGCGCTCGGCCGGATTCGCGTGGCAGGCAAGGATCCCGCGCAGCTCAAGACGTTCTACACCGCGCTGTACCACAGCCTGATGCACCCCAACACGTTCAACGACGTCAACGGGCGTTACCTCGGCTTCGACAACCAGGTCCGCGCCCTTCCGCCCGGGCACCCGCAGTACGCCGACTTCTCCGACTGGGACACCTACCGTTCGCTCGCGCCCTTGCACGGCATGCTGTTATGGCCAACGGCGGTCGACCAAACCCCTGGCGCGTACCAGGAACGCCGCGGCATCGCGGACTACCTCGCCCGCGGTTACCTGCCGAACAACGACGCTTCCCGGGGCGACCACGCGCGCGTCGGCGCATCGATCACAGCCGCGCGGCCAGGACGGCCGGTTCCCCGACGGCCCCGCGTACCGCCCGCCCGCGCCCGGCAAGTTCGGCCAGGACGGTTTCGGCGAGGGCAACGCCGCGCAGTACACCTGGCTGGTGCCGCAGAACCCGGCCGGGCTGGTCACCGCGATGGGTGGCCCGGCCGCGGTGGCCGGACGGCTCGACACGTTCTTCCGGAAGCTGAACGTCGGACCCAACGAGCCGTACATGTGGGCGGGCAACGAGCCGGACTTCGGCGTGCCGTGGCTGGACAACTACGCCGGGCAGCCGTGGAAGACGCAGGAAGTCGTCCGCCACATCGCCACCACGCTCTTCAGCGCGGCCCCCGACGGCGAACCCGGCAACGACGATCTCGGCGCGCAGTCCTCGTGGTACGTCTGGGCCGCGCTGGGCATTTACCCCGTCGACCCCGGGCACCCCGGACCTCGCGATGCTCACGCTGCCGGGCGGGCGCACGCTCGACCTCCGCGCGCCAGGCGCGTCGGCGACCACGCCGTACGTGCACGGTCTGACCTTGAACGGCCATCGCTGGGACCAGACGTGGCTGCCGCAGAACATCGCCCGTGACGGCGGCCGGCTGGACTTCACGCTGTCCGATCAGCCGGACCGGCAGTGGCAAAGCCGATCTCACCGTGGCTGTCGCGGCCGGAACGCCCGCGGGTTACCGCCAGGTGCCGGTGACCTTGCGCGGGGCGGGTCATCAGGTTTCGTCGTCGATGATCGTGCTGGTCGCGCCGAAGGGCAGCCTCGCCGACACCTTCGGCAACGTCGGCATCTCCGACGACGGCGACGGCGGCGACGGCGGTACGGCGAACATCGACGGCGCGGGCAACAGCTACTCGCGGAATGCCCTGTCCGACGCCGGTCTCGCGCCGGGGGCGACCGGGCACGACCTTCGTCTGGCCCGCGGCACCGGCCGCGCGCCCGGACAACGTGGCGGCCGCGGGGCAGAAGCTCGATCTAGGTGGAGCTTCAGCAGGGAAGCTGTCCTTCATCGGTGCGGCCACCAATGGCGACCACCGGGGCACCGCGACCGTCACCTTCACCGACGGCACCACCGCCACCGCAGATCTTTCGTTCGGGGACTGGATCCTCCCCGGCGGGGGCAACGATCCGGTGTTCGGCAACACGCTCGTCGCCCGCACGGTGTACCGAAATCAACCTGGAGCTGCAGGTCCTTCGGCGTCGGTCTACGCGACGGCACCGCTCGAAATCGCGGCAGGCAAGAAGGTTGCGACGATCACCTTGCCTGCTGATCCGGACCTGCACGTGTTCGCTCTCGGCCTCGGCTGAATTGTCAAGGCGAATTCCCACGGTGTGATCTGTTCGCCGGTTCCGGAATGAACCGGGCCGCTGCGTCGTCACTGCTCTGTGTGCTCACTGTGCGCACGAGAAGGGGAGTGGCGTGAACGGAACACGCGAAGCAGCACCGAGAGCCGGCGGCCAGCTGGGTTTGGTGCTGGTCCTGGGAGTTCTGGTGGCACTGGGGCCACTGTCCATCGACATGTATCTGCCGGCGCTGCCGGACATCACCCGTGAACTGTCGACGACGGAGTCGACCATCCAGCTCACCCTCACCGGCACGGTGCTGGGTCTCGGGCTCGGCCAGCTGGTGGCCGGGCCGCTTTCGGACGCGGTCGGGCGGCGGATCCCGCTCATCGCGGGCAGCTTGATCCACGTGCTGGCGTCGCTGCTGTGCCTCGTCGCACCCACCGTCGAACTGCTGAGCGCGGCGCGCGTGGTGCAGGGGCTGGGTGCGTCGGCGGGGGCCGTGCTGGCGCTGGCCGTGGTGCGTGACCTTTACACCGACCGCGGTGCGGCCAAGCTGCTTTCGAAGCTCATCCTCGTGATGGGGGTGTCCCCGGTGCTCGCCCCCACGCTCGGCAGCGCGCTGCTGGCGTGGACGGAATGGCGCGGGGTCTTCGTGGTGCTCGCGGTGATCGGCCTGGCGAGCGCGGTCGCGGCGGCGCTGGCGCTGCCGGAGACGCTGCCGCCGGCGCGGCGTCAGCCGTTCAAGTTCCGGGCGACCGTGCGGTCGTACCGGAGCCTGTTCACCGACCGGTCGTTCCTCGGGCTGGTGCTGGTGGCCGGGCTCGCGATGGCCGGGCTGTTCGCGTTCGTCAGCGGCGGGTCGTTCGTGTTCCAGCAGCAGTACGGGCTGGACCAGCAGCAGTTCGGCCTGATGTTCGGTGCGAGCGCGGTGTGGCTGATCGCGGCAACGCAGGTCAACGCGCGGCTGATGAACCGGTACGAACCGCACCAGGTGCTGCTGGTGGCGAGCGTACTGGCGGCGGCTTCGGCCGGGGTGCTGCTGGTGACCGCGCTGACCGGGTTCGGCGGGATGTTCGGCGTGGCGGTGCCGGTGTGGGTGGTGCTGTTCTTCGCCGGGCTGATCCTGCCGAACGCACCGGCGGTCGCCCTCGACGCGCACGGCGACAACGCGGGTACCGCGGCGTCGCTGCTGGGTGCCGTGCAGTTCGGGGTCGGCGCGGCGGTTTCGCCGGTGGTCGGCCTGCTGGGCAACAACGCGGCCGCGATGGCCACGGTGATGTTCGGCGGACTGGTGGTGTCCGGGCTGGTGTTGTGGCTGGTCGCGCGGCCGTGGCAGGGTCGCGAAACGGTGGCCGGACCGGTGGAGACCCGGGTGCCGGTACCGGTCGACTGACCGCTCGTCTCGGTGCTGCTCAGACGCTGCGCAGCACCGAGACGACCACACCGAGCACCACGGCCCGGTCGCCGTCGATCACGTCGTAGGCCGGGTTGCGCGGCTCGAGGTACACGTGCCCGTCGCGGCGGCGGTACACCTTCACAGTGGCTTCCTCGTCGATCATCGCGGCCACGATCTGGCCCGAATGTGCCTCGGGCTGCTGCTTGACCACCACGATGTCGCCGTCGCAGATCGCCGCGTCGATCATCGAATCGCCGCGCACGCGGAGCCCGAAGACAGTGCCGCGGCCGGTGAGCCCGCGCGGCAGCTGCATCACGTCGTCGACGTGCTCCTGCGCGGAAATCGGCGTACCCGCCGCGATGTCGCCGACCACCGGAACAGGCACGGAGTCGCCGTCGTCGCGCGCGGGCGTGTCGCCGAGGAACGCGCGCACGTCGATCGGCCGCGAAACGGACGGGCTGCGGCGCAGGAACCCCTTGTCCTCCAGCGCGGCGAGGTGCTTCGACACCGACGACGTCGACCGCAGTCCCACCGCTTCGCCGATCTCGCGGGTGCTCGGCGAGTACCCGTGGCGGCCCGCCCAGTCCCGGATGGTGGCGAGGATGTGCTGCTGGCGCTCGGGCAGGGCCGAAGCGTCGTCGAAGATGTCGTCGTAGGCGGTCACGGGCCGATCGTAGAGGGGCCGATGACCGGGGCCCGCCGCTGGTGGTCGGTGACGTCGGTGAGGATGCGTTTGAACTCGGCGTACTCGCGGTGTCCCACCCGGGCGGCATGCCGGTCTTCCAGCGCCGCGAGTATCCGGCCCGAGGCGCTGATCATGGCCAGCCCGCGGGCAGTCGGGCACACGAGCTTCGCGCGCCGGTCCCCGGGATCGGGACGGCGCTCGACGTAGCCGAGGGTCTCCAGCTCGTCGACCACCACGCCGATCACCTGCTTGCGCTGCCCGGACAGCCGCGCGAGCTCGGTCGCCCGCGAGCCGTCCGGGCCGAGGTAGGCGAGCACGGCACCGTGCCGGGGGCTCAGGTCGGCGAACCCGTCCGCAGCCAGCGCGGCGAAGAGCTCCCGCTGCACCGCGAACAACAACCGCCCGGCGAGCACCCCGAGATCGGGATACGCGGGCCTCCGGTTCGTCTCCGACACGCCCGGAAGCGTAGCGAGGCGGGCTGCCGCCAGCGGTGATGGCTGGTGCGCTTCAGCCTTGGTACCGGCTCCGCAACCGAGGTACCCCGTCGTCGACGCGGCCAGCAAGGCTGCGGCAATGGCTGCGAACGCCAAGACGATCGCAGGCAAGTGCCGCTTGGCGCCCATGGTTGCGCTTTGTGGCACTGGCGGGCCAGTCGTGCGTCACCGGCGCCGGGGAAGGACGCAGAACTCGTTGCCCTCCGGCACCGGCTGGAACAGCAGCGACGGGCGGTCCGGCGCCTTGAGTTCGACGTACCCCGTGCCGTGGCCGTCCTCCCACGGTTCGGTGTGCGGGTAATCCAGCGCGGTCCGCCAGAACCCGGCGAGCGCGGGGGCGTCGCGGCAGTCGACGGCGATGGCGATCAGGCGGCTGCTCATGCGAAGGGACTACCCGCACCCCGGCCGGGTCACGCGCCGGGGCCCGAGTAGATCTCCGCAGGCGCCGGGGCATTCACCGGGACCGGCTTGTCCCAGCCGCTGAAGTCGATCGTGCCGTGTTGCGGGGCCTCGATCCGCAGCAGGTAGTGCGGTTCGGACGCGGCGAGGTACGCGACCCCGTCCGTGCTGGTGAAGCGCAGCACCTGGGTCCCGGCCAGGTCGGCGGGTTCGCCGCCGGAGAAGGTGGACACGCTCAGCTCGCCGGTCATCGAATCGATGAACCCGCGGTAGTCCAGGAAGGACTTGAACGCCGCGCCGATGCCCTGGCCGATCTGCGACTCCGACGACACCCATTTGTCCGTGACCTGCGCGGCGACCTCCGAACCTTCCGGAATCCCCGCCTCCTTCACCAGCGAGCTGCTGAACCTGAAGTAGTACTTTTCGCCGGACCGCAGCACCGGCACCGTGATGCCGTCCTTCTCGACCGAGCCGCTCGCGCTGTCCTTGTTGAGCTGCAGGTCGAGCTTCACCGCGCCGCCGCTCTCGGTCATCGCGCCCTTCACGTGGACCGCGGACGCCTTCTTGGCGGCGTCGGCGAGCGCCTGCCCGGCCTTCGCCGCTTCGAGCGGGGCCGCCTTCGGCGCCGCGGCCGACGACGAGCCGGCGGCCGGGCTGCCGACCGGCTGGGCGGCACCGCCGGTGGACCCGGAGCAGGCGGTGCACACGAGTGCGGCGGCGGTCGCGGCGACGACGGCGGCACGGCGCAGGACTGGGTTCGGGACGCGGTTCAGAACCGGGCGAATCATGCGGGGATTCCGTTCGGACGGGGCCCGGGACCACCCCGGGCACGTCCGGTTATCGCCGCTTTCCGTGATTCGTTACGGTCGCCTGATCTTTGTCACGCGCTCGTTACCGGAGGTACAGACCACCGTTGGCATCCCAGCAGGCTCCGGTCACCGAAGCCGCTTCGGGCGAGGCCAGCAGCGCCACCATGCGCGCGACGAACCCCGGGTCGCCGAGCCGTCCGACCGGGATCGCGGCGGCGAGTGCCTCGGTGTCGCCGACGATCTCGCGTACCGCCGGGCTGTCCTGCGGGCCAGGCGAAACCGCGTTCACCGTCACCCCTCGCGCGGCCAGTTCACGCGCGAAAACCTTGGTGACAGTGATGATTGCGCCTTTCGACGCGGCGTAGTGGCCGCCGGTGGTGGTACCGCCATTTTGCCCGGCGAGCGACGCCATGTTCACGATCCGCCCGTACCCGCGACCGGCCAGGTACTCGCCGAACACCTGGCACGCGGCAAAAGTTCCGCCCACGTTCACCGCGAGCACATCGTCCAGTTCTTCTGGCGTGATCTCGAAAAGCGGCTTCGCCTGCGTCCGTGCGGCGTTGTTGACCAGCACCTGCACGTCGCCGAATTCGGCTACCACGGCATCGCGAAGCCGTTCCAGCTCGGTCCTTTCCCGCACGTCGACGGCGAATTCCCGCACGGTGGCGCCGGTTCCGTCCAGTTCGGACACGAGGTCCGGCGCGGGATGGACGTCGGCGATCGCGATCCGGTATCCGTCGGCGTGCAGGCGGCGCACGATGGCTTCGCCGAGCCCGCGTGCGCCGCCGGTGACGACGGCGACCGGTGCGTTCATCGGACGTCGTCGCGGATTGTCAGCGGACGTCCGATACGCGCCTCGACCTTCGCGAACTTCCACAGCTTCGCGGTATCGCCGATCGGTGTCGTGCGGAAGAGGTTGCACGCGGCCTTCACGGTCTCCTGCGTGTCGACGTCGGCGAGGATGTAACAGGTCCACGGCCAGCCGTCGGACGGGCCGACCATGTGCGAGTCGTCGTCGATGTCGGCGAGGTACGTGACGCCCGGGAGGGCTTTGAGCTGCTCGATCATCGACAGGAACGCCTGCCAGACGTCGGCGGTCGCGATGCCGTCGCGCGGAAGGTCGAAGAAATTCTGGTTGACGCCGATGCAGAACAGCACTCGGAGCGGCATGCGAGGTCCCCTTGTCGTGGCGGAAAGTCGTGCCACGCCACCTTAGGCGGGCTTGCGCGCGGGACGCAGCCGGGCCAGTACGGTGCTTACCGCTGCGCGCACCGACGGTCCGCCGCCGAGGCACCACACCGCGATCACCGGGTCGCAGATCGCGCAGCCGAGCGAGGAAGTGTGCGCGAACGGGATGATCGGTGCGCCCCGCAGGTGGTGCACGATGTCCCACGCGGTGTGCAGCAGCCACGCAATCCCGATCCAGGTATAGGAATCGAGCCCGCGGTACGCGCAATATGTGACGGCTGCGGTGAAAACGAACTCCCAGCCGCCGAGTGCGCCGCCGCTGAGGTAGGCGGCGCCGGCTCCGGCGACCATGACAGCGTTGAACTTCCGGCGCGCCGGTTCCTTCAGCAATGATTGGAGCGCGCAGTAGGCCAGTCCGATGAGGATGGCGGAAATGACGATCATGGCGCTGAACGTAATCCCGTGCGAATCGGGGTGACAGCGGCTGTCCGGCCAGGTACCACCGGGTTTTCGCCAGCGGCGTTCAGCTGGCGGCGCGAGTTGCGGTGAACCCGGGATGCGGCAGCCGTTGCGGCGGACCGCCGGGGTGGTACTCGAAGTGCCACCATTCGTTGTCGTACACGCGATACAGGCCGAACCGTCCACCGTGGACTTCCAGCCACTGCGCGCCTTCGAGCGGACGCACATCCATCGCGATGCCTTGGACGTGCTGGGATTCCGCCGGTGGCAACGTGCGCTGCAATGCGGCCTCGATCGAGCCGGTCCGGCGGACCTCGTCGTCGAACAGCTCCGCCTGCCGCGCGGCATCGCGGTGCCCCGACGTCAGCCCGAGGAGAATTCCGTGCTGCCACAAGGCTTCGGTGCGGGCTGCGGTGAACGCGGCGTACGTGCCGGGGGTGAGGCCGGCGAGTTTTTCGGCCGGGTAGCGGGCGCCCAGCGCCCACTGGCACGCGACGTGCCGGGCCCGGCCCCGCGCGACCACCCACGCGACGGGCACGAGAAGTACCGCGAGCACGTGGGTGACCACCCGGTAGATTCCGATCACGGCAACACTTTCACGACCGCGGCGGTAGCCTGCGCGATCAGTTTGTCGTCGGCCTTCGCGTCTTTCTGCGGGCGATCCGACAGGACCGCGAGCACGATCGGTGCCCGGTTCGGCGGCCAGACCACGGCAATGTCGTTGCGCGTGGCGTAATCGGCGGTACCGGTCTTGTCGGCGACCTGCCAGCCGTCCGGAACCCCGGCGCGGATCAGGTTCCCGCCGGTCGTGCTGGCTCGCATCATGCCGGTGAGCACGGCTTGCCGGTCCGGGCCGAGCGCGGACCCGAGCACCGCGGCACGCAGGTCGGCCGCCCAGGCACGAGGCGTTGTCGTGTCCCGGATATCGCCGGGGGCGGTGTCGTTGAGTGCGGGCTCGATGCGGTCCACGTGAGTGACCGTATCGCCCGATCGGTGGAGGTCGGCTGTCAGCCCTTCGGGGCCGCCGATCTCGCGAAACATGAGGTTACCTGCAGTGTTGTCGCTGTAGCGCAACGCAGCATCGAGCACGCTCTGTAACGACATCCCCGTATCGAGATGCTTTTCCGTGATCGGCGAGTAGGGCACGAGATCGCTTGACCGAACCGTGATCATCCGGTGCAAATCGTCCCCGCGGTGCAGGATGGCTGCCGCGGTGAACACCTTGTGGGTGGAGGCGTAGGCAAAACGGTCATCTGCGTGGTAAGCGATTTCGCGGCCAGTGCCGGTGTCGATGGCGTAAACGCCGAGCCGGGCGCCGAAAGTCTTTTCCAGGGCGGCGAAATCCGGCTGTGTGACAGTAGCAGCCGGGGCTGGTGTTGTCGGTGTTGCTGGTGTTGCACACGAGGTGAGTGCAGCCAGGGTGAGCAAGGCCAGTGACAGCCTGCGGAACACGGGATCTCCCTCCGGGTCGATCATCTCCGGAAAGCGTGCCGATCAGCCGCTCATGCTGTCCAAGACACTTCTGTGCGATCCGATGCGATTCCGGCATAAACTGTGGTCGTGGACTTGATCGGCAGCTGCCGGGCGTTCGTGAGCGTGAGCGAGGCGGGAAGCTTCACCGCCGGTGCGGCGCTCGCGCGGATCCCGCAACCGGTGGCGAGCCGCCGCATTGCCGCGCTGGAACGGCATCTGGGCGAGCGGCTGTTCGACCGCTCCACGCGCCGGGCGCAGCTCACGCCGTTCGGCCGCGATCTGCTGCCGTCCGCGCAACGCCTGGTCCGCCTTGCCGAAGCAATGGAGTACGACGCGCAGCGGGCGCGGCGACGTCCGCTGCGGCTGGCGGTTCCGGACACCTGCACCACCCGCGACCTCGCAGAGCTCGAGGCGGAGGCGCGGCGGCTGGAGGTGTTCCTCGAGTTCCGCGTCGCCGGGCCGGCCGAGCGGGCGGAACTGGTGCGCACGCAGGAAGTCCGGGCGGCGCTCGTCGCGGTACCGCCCGAGGACGGGGGATGGGCCGTGCCGCTCGGGCTGGCGGGCGAGGCCGAGCCCGACGAGGACGTGCGGTACCTGGAAACGTTGCGGGCAGGCCGGTCGGGTGGGCCGAGGCGCCGGGTGTGGGTGCAGCCGGAGGACGACGTACCCCACGTGCGGGACCGCGTATTCCGTGCGCGAGATGCGGCGGGGCTGTTGCCTGCGCAGGTCGAGCTGGCCGCCACACTCACCACGGCCGCGGCGAGTGTGTTCGGGTCGGCGGACCTGCTGCTGTGCTCCGCGGATCAGGCGCGGGAGCTCGGCCTGTCCTGGCGGCCGGTCGGCGGGGTGCGGCTGGCTCGCGGGTACGACGTGGCGGCCGGTTTCGGCGACGACGTTCCCCGTCTGCGCACGCGGTTGCAGGCCGGGATCGCGCGTTGTCTCGGTGCGGCAGACTGGCCCGGTGAACACTGAAGCGTTGCTCGCGCGGCTTCGCGACGAACTCGACGAAGGCGGGCTGCGCGGGTCGTTCCTCGTCCGAGACCTCGGTACCGGGCGGGAAATCGGGATCGAGCCGGACCTGGAGTTCCCGGCGGCGTCGCTGGTCAAGGTCCCGCTCGTGGCGGTCACGCAGGACCGGATCCGGCGCGGCGAGCTGGACGGCGCGCAGCAGGTGGAGATCGAGCCCGGCCGCACGGTGACGTCGGGGCCGACCGGGCTGGCGCGCTTCCGGCATCCGGCGCGGGTGGCCGTCGACGACCTGATGTACCTGGCAGTGGCGATCAGCGACGGCACGGCAGCCGACGCGCTTTTCGCGCTCACACCGCCCGCCGAGGTCACGCGGACGGTGCGGGACTGGGGGATCACCGGCATTGCGGTACGGCATCCGGTGGGCGAGTTGAGCGACACGCCAGCGGAGCGGTTCTCCGCGGGCGAGGTGCATCTCGCGCATTCGCTCGCGATCGGCGCGGTTACCGAAGGGCAGGGACATCCGGTGCCGCAGCTGGATGTTTCGCGGGCGAGCGCTGGGTCGGCCCGGGCGTTCACCGATCTGCTCACCGCGTT
The DNA here is from genome assembly GCF_000717335.1 of Amycolatopsis jejuensis. Classification (GTDB taxonomy): domain Bacteria; phylum Actinomycetota; class Actinomycetes; order Mycobacteriales; family Pseudonocardiaceae; genus Amycolatopsis; species Amycolatopsis jejuensis. The sequence continues at coordinate 151,703 of NZ_JNYZ01000007.1, read as the reverse complement.
GTGGACGCCGTCGAAGGTCGATCCGGACGTGGCCGCGCGCGTCCGGACGTTGATGGGGGAGAACCTGTTACGGCAGCGGCTGGCTCCGGATTTCGCCTCGGATGCCGCGAGATGGTCGTCGAAAACGGGGACATTGCTCATTTTACGGCATGAAATCGGAGTGGTGGACCACGTCGGCGGACCATCGTTCGCGGTTGCCGCGCTCACCGAATCCCGGGTACCGGCGGCGGTTCAGCCGGAGGCGGAAATCCTGATGGCCCGCGTGGCGCGGGCGCTGCGGGACCATCTCCGCGCGCAAGATCACCCGAGGAGGTGAACACGTCGGGCCGGTGCCGGACGTCTTCACGGTATGGACTTCGACACGATCAAAGTGCGCCGCTTCGGCGCGGTGCTGGTGGCGGTTGTGCTGGCAGTTTTGTTCGCGGTTGTGCTCGCGATGGCGGGAGTGGTCTCTCCGGCGGCTGCGGCGGGCGCGGACCCGGTGGTGACCCGGGTCAGCGCGGCGGATCGGGCGGCGGCGCTCGCGCACTGGACGCCGGAGCGGATGCGGCAATGGGTGGGGGAGCCCGAACTGCCTCCGGCCGAGAAAATCGGGAAACCGTGGGAAGGACGGGTTCCGGCGGGCGTCGGGCGGCTGTTCTTCACGTCCGTGCCGGGTGCCGACCAATCCTGCACGGCCACGGTGGTTCCCAGCTCCAGCAAGGACGTCGCGTTCACCGCCGGGCACTGTGTCGACGGTGGCCTGGACCGGTACGACCAGCCGATCAAGATCGTCAACGTCGTGTTCGTGCCCGGCTACGACCGGGGGAAGGCGCCGTACGGGGTGTTCCCGGTGCGGGCTTTTGCCTGGCCCGGCACGTATCGGGGGCCGTCGAGCTCGGAGGACGACGACGCGGTGCTCGCCCTCGACCCGGTCGGCGGGCGGCACGTCGCGGACGTGGCGGGTACCCAGGAGATTTCCTTCGGCAAGATCCCGTCGCCGGTGAACACCACGATGTTCGGCTATCCGGTGTCGAAGCTGGCCGGTGGCGAGGCGCTCGTTTCGTGTGCCCGGCCCGCCACGCTGGTCGCCGACTCGGTCCGGTCGTCGTGGAAGACGGACTGCGACCTGGCCGGTGGATCGAGCGGCGGCCCGTGGATGACGGGGTTCGACCCGGCGACCGGCAAAGGCACCATCTTCAGCGTCACCAGCAAGGGAACGATGAACGAGGACCTGGTCACGCTGGACATGTGGAGCGCCGCGTTCACCGATCCGGTGCGGAAGATGTACGAGCAAGCCGGGAAGCTCTGAGGTCAGGGTTCGAGGATCGGGGAAAGGAGGAGAACCTTGCGGGGCTGGGCGTAGGCGTCCTCGCTGATCCGGAGGTAGGTCTGGAAGTACGGCTGCTGGAGCACGAAGTCGCGGTATTCGACCAGATCGTGCCAGCCTTCGGAGAGCACGTAGACGCCGCGGGCGGATCGGCCGGCGTGGAGGTACCGGCAGCACTGTTCGGCTCGGGCGAGCGGCAGCACCTCGCGTAGCGCGGCGACGAAGGCTTCTTCGTGGCTGGGCTTGATGGTCAGCGTCACGTTCATGAACAGCGGCACGCCGGGCCGCGTGATCGTCCACAGGTCGGACTCACGCTCGGCGGCGGCGGTCACGCCGTCGTTTTCGTTCATGCCCGGACTCTGCTGACATTGTGCGCGGATGTCCAACGCCGATGGCGTATAAGTCCATGCCGGGCGGGCATGAACCGTGGCAGGATGGCCCGGTGCAGCCCGCGATCGAGCTCCGGCATCTGCGGTACTTCACGGCGGTGGTGGAGGAGCGCACCTTCACCGCGGCGGCCGAACGGCTGCGGATGACCCAGCCCGCGCTGTCGCGGGCGATCCGGGCGCTGGAGAAGGAGTTCGGTTCCGCCCTGCTGCGCCGCGGCCGGGCCGGGGTCGAGCTCACCGTCGCGGGCGAGGTGCTGTTCCGGGAAGCCAAAAGTCTCGACGAGAGCGTCACGGCGGCATTCACGCGAGCCCGGCGCGCCGCCGAATCCGGGCGGCAGCTACGGGTCAGCGCGCGCGGTTGTGACGTCGCCACGCTGATGCAGCTCGTGGCGGGCTACCGGGAGTGCGGTGTCGCGCCGATGGTGGCCGACCGGTCGGTGCAGCTGACCGAGGTCCGCCAGGGCGCGGTCGACGTCACGCTGGTACGCGCGCCGTTCGACCGGCGTGGCCTGGACAGCGAGCACCTGCGCACCGACCGGCGCGTACTGCTGGTCCCGCGCACGCACCGGCTGGCCCGATGCACGACGGTCGATCGACGCGAGCTGGACGTCGAAGCGTTCCCGGTGTGGAGCAACGCCTCGAACGCGGAACTGTCGTGGTGGGCCGGCGCCGAGAGCGGCGACCGAACGTGGCGCCGTGGCCCGGTAGTCCACGACTCGGCGCAGTTCCTGGCCGCAGTGCGCTTGGGACAGGCAGTCGCCCTCCTCCCGGAAACAATGCTGGGAGAGGCGTCCCTGTCGGGAATCGCGGTGGTGGAGGTCAGCGGCGTAAGCGGAAGTGAACTCCACCTGGCGTGGGCGAAAGACGCGACGTCCCCGGATTTGGCCGCTTTCGTAAGACACGCAACGAATCCGGCTCATCGTGCCGCGCTTACCTCGCCGATGGTCCGTGAAGGGAACCATCAGGCCAGCTGATTCCCTCATGGTTCCCTTCACGGACCGCTTGCTCACACGCCGGCGACCGAGCGGATCCAGTCGCGGTACTGGGTGACGTTGATGTAGGCGGTGTAGGACTGCCGGTCGCTGGTGGACGCGACGCCGACCTGTTTTCCGTTGGCGTACATGGGTCCGCCGGAGTCGCCGCCCGCGGTGATGCCGTCGATCCGGGTGGCACACACCGAGACGCCCGCTGCGCCGTCCGGGCAGTCGGTGGAGGCGACCTGCACGTTCGCGACCTTCAGCACCTGCGACTGGCAGTTGATCTCGGGCTGGTCGGTGCACGTCGCGCCCCAGCCGTAGACCTGCGCCTGATCGCCGACGTTGACGTCGCCGGTCGTGCCAAGCGGCGCGTACTCGGTCTGTACCTGCTGGTCGATCTGCACCAGCGCGATGTCGGCGTCGGGGGCCTCGTGCACGGACGTGGCGCGGACTTCGGTGCCACGAGTCTGGTCGAGGTCGCCGACGTGGAAGGTGATCTGCTGACCGTTCGCGCCCTGGGTGCAGTGGCGGGCGGTGAGGATCCAGCCGGGCGCGATGATGGTTGCCGAGCAGAGTTCCTGGCCTCCGGCGAACATCCGGGCGGCAGCGTGCAGGGAGTCGGCGGTGCTGCCGTCGATGATGGCAGGCTGTGCGGGTGGCGCGGCAGCATCCGGTGCCGCGGCCGCCGCGGGAACTGCAGCGGCGACGGCCGCAAAAGCCAGGCCGGACAGGAAGATGGCGGTACGTGCGATGCGCACGGGAATCAACTCCGGTGGGGAAGGGGGATGGTCAAGGACTCACCCACCGTCGTGAATGTCGGTAAATGACGGAACCCGCCGAAGGTCGTGCGGTCCGGAGTTCCCGACTTTCGTCGTGGGGCACGCGGAGCACGTCACGCGCGTGGGCGACCCGGATGCGGAGTGTGAGCGCGGTCACCGTGCCCCGGGGGCCAGAATGGTGTCGGGTGGACGTGCGGGCCTCAGAAGGGCCCGCCTGGACAGGGAGTGCAGCACGCGGATGGAAGCCGGCTCACGGGGATCGTCGCGGCTGAAGTCGTCGTACCGCTACGACGACCTCGACGTGCTCACACTGCTGCTGTCGGGAGAACTCGACGCGGGTACCGCGCTGGTGGTGGTCCGCGCAGTGACGTTCGCGCTCGCCAAACGCCCGATGGCGCTGGTCCTGGACCTGACGGACCTGACCCTCCTCACCGACGCGGGCGTCCACGTCCTGCGCGCCGCACAAGACCGCGCCGCCGCGGAAGGCGTGGTGCTGCGCTTGCTGGCGCACCCGTCCGGCGCCGCAGGCCGCCGCCTGAGCGAGACGGGAATGACGGGGGTGTTCGACATCTACCCGGACCGCACAGCCGTCCGCGTGGAAACCGACCGAATCGCATTCCTACGCCGAATGCGCCGACGCCTGGACGCAGGCTGACTCCCGGGCAGTGTGCCCGGGATCGCCGAGCTCGCCGGGATTGCGGCGGTTTGGGGTGTTTGCCGGATTGGGCCGGGTTGAGCCGGGTTGTGCTTCGACACCGCTGACACGAGCGGGTTCCGCGGCGGCGCTGCTGAGGTGATCTGCCTTCGCTCCGCGCCACTGACGTGACGTGGGATCGCTGCGGCACTGACTGTGTGATGCGCGCACCTCCGCGATCGGCCGATGGGGCCCGAGCGTCCCGGCGAGCGGCCGACGTCGTCCGGCGCCGCCATGAACCGCCGCTCCATCAAGCCCTGCCGAGAGCCGTCGAGTCTCGTCGAGCCTCGTCGAGCCGTGCCCCGCCAAGACCTGTCGAGCCGTGCCCCGCCAAGCCTCGTCGAGCCTCGCCGAGCCGAGCCCCGCCGAGCCCCGCCCAAGACCTGTTGAGCCCCCGCCGAGCCCCGCTGTGTCCCGCAAAGATGGCCCGACCGGGTGAACTTTCCCGCCCCGCCCGGTCCCAGCAAGACCACCCCCGGATCACCCGCGCCAGGCTTCCGCCACCCCCTTCTCCGTGATCTCCTCCCGGAGTTTCGCCAGTGCGCGGAATTGCGTCACCCGTACGTTGCCCGGCGTGATGCCCAGTGCTTTCGCCGTCTCGGCCGATGTCAGGCCTACCACGACCCGCAGCGTCAGGACTTCCTGGTGCAGTCTCGGCATTCCGGCCATCAGGCGGCCGAGGCGGGCGCCCAGGTCGGCGGTCAGGGTGCGGGATTCCGGGTCGTCGCCGGGGGTTTCGCGGAATTCCGGCAGGTCCGGGACTGGGCGGGAGCGGTCGCGCGCCACGGCGCGGAAGGCGTCCGCCACCTTGTTCGCCGCGATTGCCCTGACCAGGTGCAGGAACGAGCCGCCGCGGTCCTCGTAACCTGCCACTGCTTGCAGGACCGCGATGCACACCTCTTGCGCGACGTCGTCCGCCGACAGGTACGACAGGTCCCGTCCGCCGATGCGGGCCCGGCAGTAGCGGGCGATCACCGGCTTCAGCAGCGCCAGCAGTTCCGGTACCGCGCCCGGTACGCCGTCGTGGGCGGCGCGGACCACGTCCTCCAGCCGGTCGAGCGTCCCGGACGGGCGCGGCAGCGCGGAGAGCGGGACGTATCCGTCGACGGGCTCGGTGGTCATCAGGGGTCGTTCCTTCCGGTACGGGCGGCAGCCGTGGTCCTTGCCCGCTCGATCCGGACATCGGTGACCCGCGCGGAGATGTTGCGCGCCGGCGAGGGTTGTCCAGCTTCTGTCCGTTGCGTACCAACGGGTTTCGCACCGACTTGGCCAGTTCTTGGACAGGCCGCGGGCGAATCAGCGGGCCGGGCTCCAGCGGACGCCGTAGGCGAACCCGGGGGCGAGGTGCTCGAACTGCAGGTGCACCTCGCCCGAGCCGTCCGGGGTGACGGCCGCGCCGGGCACTGCCGGGTTGTGGGCGTCGTCCTGGAAAACCCGGTCCAGCCGCACGATTTCCGACGGCGGCGCGGGCGGGAAGCGCACGTGCAGGTCGAAGCGGTCGACCGGATGCCGGGGTACGCAGACGTAGTGCGGATGCCGGAGAGCGGCGCGGAACCGCAGCGCGAGGTCGTGCTTGCGGCCGCGCGGCAGGGGTGCGGGCAGCTGCAGTGCGAGACCGATCCGGTCGTTCGACTCCCGCTCGCGGCGGACCAGGGTGCCACCGTGGAAGACGTCGACGTCGAGGTCGTGCGGTGGGGAGGCGGGAGCGGCGAACGCGAGGTCGAGCTCGGCGATCTCGTCGGCGTCCGCGACGATCCGGCGGAACTCGAACGCCTCCGGCCGCGCCTGGTCGAGTGCCAGCGTGACGTGCAGGATCTCGGTGTGCCAGCTGCCGTCCGACACCGGCGCGGTCGTTTCGCCCGGACGGGCCAGCGCCAGCTGCGCGACGTGCTCGATGGCGTCGTCGATCCGCCGGCGGATCGTGCGGTCGTCGCGGTCGAGCTCGCGGGCGGCCCAGTGCACCCGGTCCTGGTAGAACGGCTTGCGCGCCGGTTCGTGCAGGGCGAATGCGGCGAGCACGGCGATCCGCAGGTCGTCGGGGAGCGCTTCGGCGAGCGGCCGCAGTACGTGCGCGAGGCGTTCGCGGATCTGGACCGTTTCCGCGGTATCGGGAATCCCGCACACTGCGCGCAGTACCGGGCCCACCCGATTCGCGAGCGGAGTGGTGAATACGCCGCGCCCCTTCCGGAGGACTTTCAATTCCGCGACCAGCTCCGCCGAGCTCGGTTCCACCCGTTCCTCCCTCGGTTTTCCCCTGCCGGATCACTGTTCCCCAGTGAGAGCACCATGTCCAGTGCGGCCGGGCCCGGGACCCGTACTGTGACCGGAACGGTTTCCCTTTCCCTTCTCCGGGGGAAACGGGAAACTCCTTCCCCGTTTCCGGGGCTTGCCGCATTCCGGGGACGGGCGGCCGGAAATCGCGCAGTGATGGCGACGGAATGGCGGTGCGGCGTTCGTTTTCCGCGGCCGGGCGGGGTACCCGGCCACGGTCCGGACCGATCTGGCTGCTCCGAATTCCGCACTTACCACCTTGCGTGAAGCCGAATTCGGTACTCACCGGCGCCGGACACCGCGGCAGCGGAAACCGCACGCACGATCCGGCGAGATCTGGCTCACCCGTGCGGTCCCCGCGGAGCCGGTGTCCTCCTGGCGAACCTGTTCATCCGACGAGGGAGTGACCCATGGCCGACTCGACCGCCACCAAGACCGCCGAACTGCAGAAGAGCCGTCTCGCCACCGACCAGGGCATGACCACGATCGCCGACGTCGTGGTGCAGAAGATCGCCGGGCTCGCCACGCGTGAGGTGCCCGGCGTGCATGCACTGGGCGGCGGTGCGGCACGGGCGTTTTCGGCGATCCGCGAACGCATCCCGGGTGCGACGGCGTCGGCCGGGCAGGGCGTTTCGGTGGAGGTGGGGGAGAAGCAAGCGGCGGTGGACCTGCAGGTCGTCGTGGAGTACGGCGCGGCGATCGCGGACGTCGCCCGTTCCATCCGCCGTGGCGTGATCGGCGGCGTCGAGCACATGACCGGCCTGGAGGTGGTGGAGGTCAACATCGCGGTGTCCGACCTGCATTTGCCCGAGGACGGCGACGAACGTCCCGCCGAATCCGGCCGGGTCGAGTGAGGTCCACGGCGACCGGAAATCCCGGCCGGTGCACGATCTGGGCCGTCCGGTGCGTGTTTCGGACGATGGAACCCCGGCGGCTGACTCTGGGCTCTTGCGCCGTTGCCGGGTCTGGCAGCGGTTTCCGCAGGATCGGCTTTTACCTGGTGTTCCGCGCCTGGGAGGAATTCGTTGTCGAGGGCACTTAGCGGCCCAGTCGTGCGGCCTTCTCGGTTGCCGATCAGATTTTCCGGTTTCGATGCGTGGATTCCGCTGAGCCGGTATCCGCTGCCGAAACGCCGCGGTCGGGTCGGGGGTCGTTCTCCGGCGGAGGCTCGTCCGGGGTGTCGCCGCCGAGGGCGCTTGCTTCGCGTTCGAGGCGGGCGGCTTCCTTGGCCTCCGACACGTCGTGCCGGACCTGCTCCAGTTGCTCCTCGAGCCGTCGCTCGTCGCTGGTCATGGTGATCGGCTACCCGCTCGGCGCGGGGGCAAACTCGTGCTGGAATAGCCACCATGCACGCTTCGCCGGAGCCACCTGAGCAGTTGCCGCGCGTCGCCCGGTTCCGGACGTTGCTGTTCGCGCTGCCACCCGTCGGGAGGCGATGGCCGGCCGGGGTGCGGGCCGGGCTTGCGGTGGCGATTCCGGGGATCGCGCTGGTGCTGGCGGGCGCGCCGGGTGCGGCGTTGTTCGTCACGCTCGGGACGTTCGCCGTGTTGTTCGGCGAGGGGCGGCCCTACCGCGTCCGCGCCGGGGTCGTGGCGACGGCGGGGGCCGGGTTGCTGCTGGCTGCCGCGGTGGGCGCGGGGGTGGGGATGGCGGTCCCGCCGGGGCTGGTTTCCGTGCTGGTGGTGTCGGTTGTCGCGGTGCTGGCGACGTACGTCGTCGACGCTCTGCGCCTCGGGCCGCCGGGGCCGCTGTTCTTCGCGCTGGCCTGCGCGGGGGCGCAGGCCGCGGTGGAGGCGGGGGCGCGGCCGCTGGCCGTGCTGGGCTGCGCCGCGGCGGGAGTGGCGTCGTCGGTAGTGGTGTCGATGGCCGGGGTACTGGCCGATCGGAGCAAACCGGAACGGATGGCCGTCGAACGGGCGGTCCGCGCGATCGATGCGTTCGTCGCGGCGGACCACCCGACGGCCGAGACTCGTCATGCCGCAGGCGCGGCCCTCTCCGCGGCGTGGACCGCCCTGCACGAAGCGGGACATCCCCGGCGGGGTACGGAACCCGGCTTGGTCGCGACGTTGGTTGCGGCACACCGGCGGTTCACCGACGCGTCACCGGACGACTCTTTCGAATTGCCGCCGGGCAAGCTGCCACTGCCGCGTCCGGGGATCGGATACCGGTTGCGCCGCGCGGTTTCGTTGCGCTCGCATGCCGCGGTGACGGCGTTGCGGGCCGGGGCAGGTTGCGTGGTCGCGGGCGAGCTGGCGGTGCTCGCCGGCATCGGACGCCCGCATTGGGCGGTGCTGAGTGCGCTGGTCGTGCTGCAGCAGGGGGTGGACCGCCGGCGGGCGAATGTGCGTGCGCTGCACCGGTTTGCGGGAACCGTGGCCGGGCTGGTGCTGTTCGGGCTGGTGATGATGCTGTCGCCGTCGGGGGTGGTGTTGATCTTGATTCTGGCGGTGCTGCAGTTCTGCGTGGAGCTGGTGGTGCCGCGGAACTACGCCGTGGCGACGGTGGCGATCACACCGTTGGCGCTGCTGGCAGCGGGCGTCGCGAGCCTGCCCGGCCCGGTGTGGCCCGCGGTTGCGGACCGCTTCGCCCAGACGGCGATCGGGGTGGCGGTAGCGGTGCTGGCACAGTACGCGGTGGCGCCACGAGCGCACCGGAAAACGTTGGACTGGACGGGTTTCCGCGTCCGGTCCGCTGCCCGCGCCGTGCTGGCCGGTGCGCCGGTCCCCAGGTTGGCCACCCGCCGGGACCTCCAGTTCGAACTGGAAGGCGCCACCCTGGCAGGCGTGGATTCGGTCCACAACGAACCGGCGTGGGCCGCCGCCCGCTGGCCCGCTCAGGCGGCGCTGATTCATCAGGGCTACGACTTGCTGCAGGCTTGCTGGACCGCTCCGGACGGGGCTCTGCGTGGGGTGGAGAGGTGGGAGCGCAGGTTCGCCGGGTGAGGGTTCGACCGCTCTGTCCGCTCTGCCCGCTCTGTCTGCCGGGCGGGGTGTGCGGCGAATCTCGGCTGGGTGGCTTCGAAGGGGGGCGGACTCGATGCTGGCCGGGTTGGCGCGCCTTGGCACGGGAGGGTTGTGGCGGTAGGGGCGGGCGTGGCGGTGAACGAGGGCGTCGGGTCGCGAGGCGGGTGGTGTGGGTGGGCGGCTGCCTGGGGTCGATGTGGTGCGGGTGGTGAGTGTGCGTGGCGGCTTGGGGTCGATGTGGTGTGGGTGGTGTGGGTGTGCCGCGGGCTTGGGTCGATGTGGTGCGGGTGGTGAGCGTGCGTGGCGGCTTGGGGTCGATGTGGTGATGTGTGCCGGGGTGGTGGGTCGGCATGGTGAGGCCGGCGTGGGGGAGCCCGCGTGGTGTGGAGGTGGGCTGGGCGGCGGGGTCGACATGGCGGTGATGTGGGCTCGGGCGGCAGGGCTGGCGGGTTGGCGTAGTGGTGTGCGCCCAGGCGGTGGCTGGCCACGTGACGCCACGGCCGTGAGGCGAACCATCGCCGCGCGAGGGCGGACCGTTGCTGCACCGGGGCGGACCGTTGTCGCCCAGGGCGGACTGGCGGTGCCGCGCCCGGGCGGATCGGCGCCGCGCCAGGGTGGGCTGACGGCGCTGTGTGGGTGCCGGTCAGTGTGGGCGCAGGGTTGACTCCACCTCGTCGGCGCTGGCTGCGTCGGAGGTGATCGTCAAGGGGCCGGTGGGCAGGCCGGGGTGGAGCACGGTCCAGTGGAGGGTCGGCAGGGAGTCCTTCGTGAGGTCGTGTGCGGAGGTGACCGTGATGCCCGGCGTGGGGCCGCACGTGGTGAGGTTCGCGGCCGGGCCTCGGCCGTCCGTCTGGCAGAACGCGGCGCTGCCGTCTGCGGACAGGGCCAGCAGCGCGGCCGCGCCGTCGGCGGTGGTGGCCGGCAGGACGTGGTCGTAGCGGGCCAGCCGGCGCACTACCAGGCGGTGCACGCGGCGGCCGCGGATGCTGGTCATGTCCGCGGTGTAGGTGCGGGCGACGGCGTCGAGCCGGTCTGGGTCCATGGGCGTCAGGCTGCCTCCGCCGGTTGTTCCGGGCGTGCCGACCGGACGAACCACGCTCCGGCGAGTCCGACCAGGCCGATGCAGCCCGCGACGACGAATGCCAGGTGCAGGCCGTCCGCGTCGGGGCTCACTGCGGCGCCGACGGCGGTGCCGAGCGTTGCGACGCTGATGAACACTGCCGTGCCCAGGGCGCCCGCGACCTGTTGGAGCGTGGACAGGATCGCGCTGCCGTGCGAGTACAGGTGGTCGGGCAGTACTGCGAGCGACTCCGTCATCAGCGGCGTCATCATCAGGCCCAGACCGGCCATCAGCACGATGTGGATGCCGATCACCGCGATCAGCGGTGAATCCGGGCCGAGCGTGGTGAAGAGCCACAGCGACAACGTCATCGCGGCCGCTCCCGGCAGTACCAGCGGACGGGCGCCGACGCGGTCGAACAGGGCACCCACCGGACGGCCGAGCAGGCCGAGCACCAGCCCGCCGGGCAGCACCGCGAGGCCGCTGACGAACGTGGACTTGTGCAGCACCGTCTGCAGGTACAGCGGTAGCAGGATGGCGCCCGCGCCGATCAGGCACATGAACAGCACCGTGCTGAGCCCCAGCGCGACCACGAACGGGCGGTGGGTGAACGGCCGCAGGTCCAGCAGCGCCCGGTCGCGCCGCTGCAGGCGGAGCTGCCGCCAGCCGAACACGACCAGCGAGACCAGCCCGGCGACAATCGGCAGCCACGCCGGCAGCAGTGCCGTTTCGGGAGGCTCGCCGATCGACGACAGCCCGTACAGGACGCCGCCGAAACCGATGGCGGACAGGATGACGGAGGGGACGTCGAGGGGTACCGCGCGGGTTTCGCTCTCGATCCGCAGCTGCAGCATCCCGGTGATCAGCGCGGCCACCGACAACGGCAGCACGATGAGGAACATCCATCGCCAGCCGAGCGACGAAAGCACAGCACCGCCGATGGTGGGCCCGATGGCCGGCGCGACCGCGATGACGATGCTGATCGTGCCCATGGTCGCGCCGCGGCGTTGCGGTGGCACGAGGCGCATGACGGTGGTCATCAGCAGCGGGATCATCACCGCGGTGCCGATTGCCTGCACGACTCGTCCGGCCATCAGCAGGGTGAATCCGGGTGCGATGCCGCACAGGAGGGTGCCGATGCTGAACGCGGTGAGCGAGACGAGGAATACCTGTCGCGGGGTGAATCGCTCGAGCAGGAATCCGGTGGTGGGGATGACCACGGCCATGGTGAGCAGGAATCCGCTGGTGAGCCATTGGATCGTGGTGGTGGGCACGGAGAGGTCGACGGTGAGGTCGCGCAGCGCGATGCTGAGGATGGTCTCGTTGAGGATCATCACGAACGCCGACAGCACGAGCACCGTGATGATCAGCCCGGGTTTCGCACCGGACCGCTCGGGTGCGGCCGGGGTGGGGGACGCGACGCTCATGCCGGCACCCCAAGGGAAATGGCGCGGCGCACGGACCGGGACCCCGCGGCGGAGACGGCTGGGGTGCTCGCGGTGACCTGACGGACGGGCGCCGTCGCGACTGCACCGGCGACCGGGCGGGCGATGCGAACCGGACCGCGATCATGGCCTGGTGTGGTCTCGGACACAGGGCGGCAAATATGGCGCGTGCGGACGGGACCGCGGGCGGGCAACGGCTGGGCCGTACCTGCGCCGCCGCGGCAGGACGAAGGTGAACCCGCTGGTGGGAGCGGGGTTGGGGGCTGTTGGATCTTCACTTGGCCAGGATACGGATCAACACCGACAAAAACGGCGTCCTTTTCGCGCGGGGAGTGGTCCCGGGTGTGGTGCGGGGTGTCCGGGTGCCGGTCGGAGGGTGAGGGGTGCGGCACGGATGTCCGGGTGCCGGTCGGTGGGTGAGGGGTGTGGCGCGGGGTATCCGGGTGCTGGTCGGAGAGTGAAGGGTGGGGCACGGGATGTCCAGGGTGCCGGTCGGACGGCGAGGGGTGCGGAACGGATGTCCCGGGTGCCGGTCGGAGGGCGAGGGGAGAGAGGCGCTGAGTCGGAAGTGTGGTGCGCGTTCGCAAGAAGTTGCGGTGCCACAGAGGCTCGCAGCCGGGCGTGAGTCCTGGACGGGATCCCCGGGCCACGCCGCGCCACCGGACAACCCCGGCAAACCCCATCACGGGTCAAGGATTCATCGCCAGCACCAGGAATCCCGCCAGTAACACCAGATGTACGCCGCCCTGGAGGCGGGTTGCCCGGCCTGGGACGACGGTCAGCACGCTGACCACCACGGTCAGCGCGAGAAGGACGATGTGGGTCGGGCCGAGGCCCAGCAGCAGGGGCCCCGGTAGCCACACCGTCGCGAGCGCGATCACCGGGATCGTGAGGCCGATGCTCGCGATTGCCGAGCCGTACGCGAGATTGAGGCTGATCTGCATCCGGTCGCGGCGGGCGGCGCGGACGGCCGCCAGCGTTTCCGGCAGCAGGATCAGCAGTGCGATCACCACGCCGACGAACGACTGCGGCAGACCGGCCGCCCGGACTCCGGCTTCGATGGCCGGCGACTCGACCTTCGCCAGCCCCACCACGGCGATCAGGGCGACCAGCAGCAGGCCCACACTGATCAGCGTCGCTTGGCGGCTCGGGGGTTCCGCGTGGTCCTCTTCGCGGGTTTCGCCGTCGGCGTCGACCGGGAGGAAGAAGTCGCGGTGGCGGACGGTCTGGGTCATCACGAACGTCGCGTACAGGATCAGTGACGCGCCGGCCGCGAAAGCCAGCTGTGGCGCGGAAAACGCCGGGCCCGGGCGGCTGGCGGTGAACGTCGGCAGGACGAGGCTCAGCGTCGCGAGCGTGCACACCGTGGCCAGCGCCGCGCCGCTTCCTTCCGGATGGAACCGCGTTTCCCCATAACGGCGGGCGCCCACGAGCAGCGACAGGCCCACGATGCCGTTCGTGGTGATCATCACAGCGGCGAACACGGTGTCGCGGGCCAGGGTGTCGGCCTGGTCACCGCCGGACGCCATCATCGTGACGATCAGCGCGACCTCGATGACCGTCACCGCCACCGCGAGCACGAGTGACCCGAACGGTTCCCCGACCCGGTGTGCGACCACCTCGGCGTGGTGCACCGCGGCGAGCACCGTCCCGGCCAAGGCCAGCGCCACCACGACGACCGGCACCGGACCCAGGCTGCGGCCCCAGGTGAGCGCGAGCAGCACCAGCGCGACCAGCGGCAGCAAAGTGGTCCAGGACAGCAGGTGGGTGCGGACGCTCGCCATGGCCCAACCCTCGCATAGCGGCCCCGGCAGCGCCCCTCGCGGGCGAGCGCGCCGTCCGAAATGGACACTCCGGCCGAAAATCACCCGTTCGGCCTAGTCGATCCGTGGTTCCGCAGGTCGGCGGCGGGGTACGCGCGGCGGATGGGGCGGTCGGCAGGAGAGGAGCCGGAAATGACACGCGAGATGCCGATGGCCGACAGCCGCACCATGGGCGGCGACGGCGCGGAGTACGCGTTCTGGCGCGAGCACACGCACATCAACCTGAGCCCGGTCGCCGCACCGTCGATCCTGGGGCTGGCCGGGTTCGCGGTGGCGATGTTCATGGTGGCGGCCAACCTGGCTGGCTGGTTCGGCGACACGGCCACAACCCCGTTGCTGCTGGCCCCGTTCGCGTTCTGGTTCGGGGGCGTCGCGCAGTTCCTCGCCGGGATGTGGTCCTACCGGGCGCGGGACGCGCTGGCCACGGTCGTGCACGGGACGTGGGGTGCGTTCTGGCTCGGCTACGGGGTCTACCAGCTGTTCGTCGGCCTCGGCGGACTGCCGTCGACCTCGGCGAGCCCGGTCGCGGCGGCCGCGGTCGGCTTCTGGTTCATCGGGCTGGCCGCGATCACCTGGACCGGCGCGCTGGCCGCGATGGCGGAGAACCTCGCCTTCACCGCGGTGCTCGTGGCGCTGGCCGCCGGGTCGACGCTGCAGGCGATCGGCCTGATCGCGGACGTCGGCGTGATCCGCACGATTGCCGCGTACTTCCTGCTCGCGTCTGCGGTACTGGCCTGGTACGCGTGCAGCGCGATGGTGCTCGAGGCGGCGCACCACCGCGTGATCCTCCCGATGGGCGCACGCGCTCCGCGCGCCACGGTCGCGCCGCTGCACCAGGCGATCCAGTTCGACCACGGCGAGCCGGGAATCAAGGTCGGCCAGTAGCGGAAAGGGGCAGCCGATGAAAATGAGCACCGCACTCATGCCGAGGGACCGGAAGCTGCGGGAGAGCAGGTTGCCGCTGGCCGCGGAATTCCTCGCCGGGGTCTGGCTCGTGATCGCGGCCTTCGCGTACAGCTACACGTTCACGCTGTCCGCGGCTGCCGGGTTCTGGAACAGCCTGGTGTGCGGGATCGTCGTGGCGGCCGTCGCGCTGACCCGGTTCGCCCTGCCGGATGCGGCGCGCTGGCTCGGCCTGGTCAACGTGGTGATCGGGTTCTGGCTGATCAGCGCGCCGTTCGCGTTCGGCTACCCGGTGGACGGCCATCGCGACGTACTCCGCACCAGCGCGCTGGTCGTGGGCGTGCTGCTGGCCATCTTCGCGGTCATCTCGATGACCGTGGCGTTCCGCCGGCGCAGCGGCGACTTCCGGGAATAGCTCGTGTACTGGCCGGTGCTGGCGGTTCTCGCGATCGGCGTGCTCGCCTTGGGCGGTGCGGGACTTCGCGCGCGCAAGGCGGCCTCGCCGGTCCGCAAGGAGACCCTCGCCTGCGCCTGGCTGGTCGCGGCATCGGGAGTGGTGTGGTGGGCGTCGTCGCCCGCGGCCGGGGCGGTGTTCCTGGTGATCGGGGCCGCGGTCGTGTTCGGTGCGGCACTCGCGGGCGGTCGATTGCCGTCGCGATGAACCGCGGTGTTTGACGGCGGCCGCGGCCGGTTATCCGCCGACGCGTGGGGCCGGGCATCCCACCGGGTGCCCGGCAACTTCCGGGTGCGCGGGAGGTCGACATGACGCAGCTGAAGCCCCGGCCGGCGGTGGCCGTCGCGCCCCGGCGCCCCGGGCGGAAGGGTGCGCTTCTGCTGAGCCTGCTGCGCACCACCGACCACAAGCAGATCGGCCTGCTCTACCTCGGCACGTCGTTCGCGTTCTTCCTCGCCGGTGGCGCGATGGCCCTGCTGATGCGGGGTGAGCTGGGCTTTCCGGGGCTGCAGTTCCTGTCTCAGGAGCAGTACAACCAGCTGTTCACCATGCACGGCACGATCATGCTGCTGCTCTACGCGACGCCGAACGTGTTCGGGTTCGCGAACTTCGTGCTGCCGCTGCAGATCGGCTCGCCGGACGTGGCGTTCCCGCGGCTCAACGCGTTCTCCTACTGGCTGTACCTCTTCGGCGGGCTGATCGTGCTGAGCGCGTTCCTCACACCCGCCGGGGCCCCGGACTTCGGCTGGACCGCGTACACCCCTTTGTCGGGCGCCGTGCATTCGCCCGGCATCGGCGGGGATTTGTGGATCATGGGGCTCATCGTGTCCGGGCTGGGCACGATTCTCGGTGCGGTCAACATGACCACGACGATTCTCTGCCTGCGTGCTCCGGGGATGACGATGTTCCGGATGTCGCTCTTCACCTGGAACATTCTCTTCACCGGTATTCTCGTGCTGCTCGCTTTCCCGATTCTCACCGCGGCATTGTTCGCGCTGGAGGCCGATCGGCGGCTCGGTGCGCACGTCTTCGATCCGGCCAACGGCGGCGCGATCCTGTGGCAGCATCTGTTCTGGTTCTTCGGGCATCCCGAGGTGTACATCGTCGCGTTGCCGTATTTCGGGATCGTCACCGAAATCGTGCCGGTATTCAGCCGTAAACCGCTTTACGGTTACCGGCTGATGGTGTTCGCGACGGTCGGCATCACCGCATTGTCGGCGACCGTCTGGGCGCACCACATGTTCGCGACCGGCGCGGTGCTGCTGCCGTTCTTCTCGATCATGACGTTCCTCATCGCCGTGCCCACCGGGATCAAGTTCTTCAACTGGATCGGCACGATGTGGAAGGGGACGCTGTCGTTCGAATCGCCGATGCTGTGGTCCGTCGGGTTCATGGTCACGTTCCTGCTCGGCGGGCTGACCGGCGTGATCCTGGCCGCACCCGCACTGGACTTCCACATCACCGACACGTATTTCGTGGTCGCGCACTTCCACTACGTCCTCTTCGGCACGATCGTGTTCGCCACGTTCGCCGGGATCTACTTCTGGTTCCCGAAGATGACCGGCCGGATGATGGACGAACCGCTCGCGAAATGGCATTTCTGGACCACGTTCATCGGTTTCCACACGACGTTCCTGGTGCAGCACTGGCTCGGCGCCGAAGGGATGCCGCGCCGGTACGCGGACTACCTGTCCAGCGACGGGTTCACCGCGCTCAACATCGTTTCCACGATCGGCGCTTTCATTCTCGGGGCTTCGGTGCTGCCGTTCATCTGGAATGTGGTGCGGAGCTACCGGTACGGCGAAAAGGTCGAAGTGGACGACCCGTGGGGGTACGGCAATTCCCTGGAATGGGCCACCTCGAGCCCGCCGCCACGGCACAACTTCACCGAACTGCCGCGGATCCGGTCCGAACGTCCGGCATTCGAGCTGCATTACCCGGAGGCGGTGCAGCGAATGCGCGACGAGCAGCACATCCATTCCCGGCGGCGTTCCCGGGTCGAGGCGTGATTCAGCCGCTCTGACGGCGGAAATCGTCGAGGACGCGGCGCTCCCGTTTAGTCGGACGCCCTGCCCCGCGTTCGCGGCGGGCCACCGGGATCGACGCTTCCGGCGGTGGGGCCGGGGTGCGGTCGATGAGGCAGGTGGCCGCGACCGCCGCGCCGACCCGCTTCTGGATCACCTGCACCACCTCGACCACCCGGGTCGTCGTCCCGATCCGGGCGCGGACCTGGTCACCGGCGACCACGGACGTCGCCGGTTTCGCCGGCCGGTCGTTCACGCGCACGTGCCCGCCGCGGCAGGCGGCGGCCGCGTCGGCGCGGGTCTTGGCCAGCCGGACTGCCCAGAGCCAGCGGTCGATCCGGGTCGATTCCATGCCCTCCATCATGGCCCGTCCCGCCGCCCGCGGTCGGAACCGGGCGGGAAATGCAGGTCGGGAGCGGGCCGGCCCCCTGCGCCGACCCGCTCCCGATGGCCCCTCGTCCCCCGACGAACGAGGGGATCCGCGCCGGTCCGTCACCCTCGGGACACGGACCGGCGCCGTTCGCGGCTCCCGCGAACGGAACGCTGCTGGTCCGCTCGTGTGATGCCGGTTGCCCGGAAAGTCACCCGATCGGGTGAGTATCTGCTGGTCGGTGGGCCGGGCGGGTGAATTTCCCCGGCGAACGGACGGCGGAAGCGGTCCGTCGGTGACGAAGCGGCGCGGGCCACTGTGGACCGCGCCGCCGGGGCCCGCTAGCGGATGGCCCACTTCCGGGTACCGGAGCAGTTGTCCGGCCACCACTGGATGTCGCGGCACACGCGGAAGTACAGCGTCTGGAACGAGCCGTCGCCGTTGACCCGCGCGTCGGACACCTTCTTCGTGCTGCCGGATCCGTTGTGGTTGTACAGGTTCACGCTGCCGTACCCGTCCTGCCACCATTCGACGTAGACCGAGTGGCTGTCCCCCTTGGTGTCGGACAGCTTGCAGGTGATCTGCGCATGGTCGTCGTGGATCAGCTTTCCCCAGGTGGTGAAGGAACAACTCGCCTTCGCGCCGGTGGTGCTCTTGGTATAGGTCGGCGAACTCGCCGCGGACGCGCTGGTGGCGGTGAGCACCGCCGCGACGCCCAACGTGGTCACGCCGACCCCGAAACGCAGCAGATTCCTCATGATTCCCCCTCGGATCGATCTGCCGGACACCGGCGACGCTGACAGGGAAACGGAACCTGGTCCAGAAGCTTTCCCCACACCGAAAGGGCCAATCGCCTGGTCTCGGCCGGGCGGGTGTGGGATGGTGGCCGCGGTGGCAACGTCGGCTCTGGGGAGGGCGTCGATGGTACTGCGGATGGTGTTCGGCCCGCGCGACCTCGAACGGACACGGTTCGCGGCGGGCGCGGATCCGTTGTGGGAGCTGGTTCTTGCCGGGCATCAGCTGGGCTCGCGGCAGCCCGCGGCGCGGTACCGGTCGTGGCGGGCGAAGGCGATCCGGCGGATTGCCGACGCGGATGAACAGGCCGCGGTCGATCGGCTCACCACGATTGCGCCGCCGCGGGGCGATTTCCCGGACTTTCTCACCCCGGCGCCCGCTACGACCGACTTCGACGCCGGATGTGCGGCGCTCGCCTGCACTCCGGGTACGCGATTGCGCGCGGATCTCGAGCGGGCCTTTCCCGGCGGCCGGGTTCCGACGTGGTTGCGGTCGCTCGGGGACGGGGAGGCGGACCAGGTCCGCCGGTTGGTGGGATCGTTGCGGACGGCGTACCGGCTGCTGGTCGCGCCGGTGCGGCAGCGGGTCGACGAGGTGGTGTCCGGCGATCGTGCGGCGCGGTTGCAGACGGTGTCGCGGCAGGGGATCGGGCGGGTGCTCAGCACGCTGCCCGGGGTCTGCGGCTGGGACGGGACCACGTTGGCGCTGCAGTATCCGCATCGGCGCACGGTGGACCTCGGCGGGAGGGGGCTGGTGCTGGTGCCGTCGGCGTTCTGCACGGGGGCGCCGGTGAGCCTGATCGACCCCGAGCTGCCGCCGGTGCTGGTTTATCCGGCTTCGTTGCCGCCGGTTCGTTCAGCGCGGGGGTTGGCGCCGTTGGTGGCGCTGGTGGGGCGGACGCGAGCGGAGTGTTTGGTGGCGTTGCGGGATTCCCGGACTACTACTGGGCTGGCGCGGGATCTGGGGGTTTCGGTGGGGACGGCCAGTAAGCATGCGGCGGTTTTGCGGGGGAGTGGGTTGGTGTCCACTACGCGTAGCGGGGCTACTGCTTGGCATGGGCTGACGGAGTTGGGGAGGTCGGTGCTTGCGGGGGTGGGCGGGCACCCCGAAGCTTGATGGTGACGACGTGCGGTGCGGGCTTGTCGAGGCGGGAAAGATGCCTTGACAAGCCCGCACCGCACGTGTTGGGGCTTCGGATCGGGGTGCAGGGCGGGGGCTGGCTGCCCGGCCTGAGTTGGGGTGCGCGGGTGCGGCCTGGGTGGGTGCGAAGTCCGTGAAGGGAACCACGAGGGAATCTGATTCCGTGAAGGTTCCCTTCACGGACGTGGCGTCAGGCGCCGATGGTGCGTTCGAAGCCTTCCGGGACGATGAGGTCGTCGCGGTTGAGGTCGTGGATGCTGCGGTGGCCCAGGGCCAGCAGGGTGGAGTCGATGCCGTTGCGGAGGACGTCCAGGACGTTTTCCACGCCTGCTTGGCCTCCGGCGGCCAGGCCCCACAGGTAGGCGCGGCCGATCAGCACCGCGCGGGCGCCCAGGGCCAGCGCCTTGACGACGTCGCTGCCGCGGCGGATTCCGCCGTCCAACAGGACTTCCACGTCCTTGCCGACGGCTTCCGCGATGGCGGGCAGGGCACGGATCGTGGCGGGGGTGCCGTCCAGGTTGTTGCCGCCGTGGTTGGACACCGAGATTGCGCTGACCCCGGCGTCCACGGCGCGCCGGGCCTCGTCCACGCGGTACACGCCCTTCAGCAGGAACGGGCCGTCCCACTGTTTGCGCAGCCAGCTCACGTCCTCCCACGACGCCGGTGCGGTCTGCATCCATTGGCCGTACGCGCCGAAGAACGTCGGCACCGGCGTGCCAGGTTCGGCCATGTTCGGCACGCTCAGGTCCGGCAGTTTCCGCGTGCGTGCGTACGTCAGCAGCCAGCGCGGGTGCATCATGCCTTCGGGGGCGAACCGGATCAGCTCGCGCAGCGTCAGCTTGTCCGGGATGTGCGGGCTGCCCCAGTCGCGGCTGTGGGAGAACGACCAGTCGAGCGTGAGGATGATGCCGACCGCACCCGCGGACCTGGCTCGTTCGAGCCGGCGCAGGATGTCGTCGCGGCTGCCGGTCCAGTACACCTGGAAGTACGTGTTCGGGTTGGCCGCCACCACCTCCTCGATCGGCTTGCTGGCAAACGACGACAGGCCCATCGACGTCCCGCGCGCGGCGGCAGCGCGGGCGACTGCGACCTCGCCGTCCGGGTGCACCGCCTGGACGCCGGTCGGCGAGATCAGCACCGGCAAGGCGACGTCGCGGCCGAGGACGTTCGTGCTCAGGTCGCGTTCGCCGGGCAGGCCCGCGGTGCGCGGGGCGAACCGGAGTTCGTCGTACGCGGCCAGATTGTCCTGCAGGGTCAGGCCTTTTTCCGACCCGGCGATCAACGCCGAGTAGACCGACGCGGGGAGGCGTTTCTTCGCCCGCCGCTGGGCTTCGGCGACGGATTCGAACCAGGTGGTGCTCATCGTTTTCCCTTCGGGTCGACGCGCAGGGGGCGCCAGGTGATGCGCGGCCGCAGCGGGACCGCGGTCCGGTGATGGAGGCAGCCCGCCCACACCCCGGCGCCGTACGCGAGGTCGTCGGCGACGGCACCGGCGGTGTAGCGGAGCGGATCGAGCTCGGGCCGTTTCCGCATCCAGGCGGTCAACGGCGGTCCGGCGAGCAGCGAAACGAGCGCGGCCCGGCGTCCCCAACGACGCCGTCCGCCGGGCAGGAGCAGCGCGAACAGCACGGGAGCGGCGAATTGGGTGCCGTACCGGCCGAATCCGAGCCAGGTCTGTCCGACGGCGGTCCCCATGGCCGGGACGACACCGTGCGTCGGTACGTTGCCACGCCGCAGTACGCGGACCATGCTCAGCACCGCAACCCCAAAGGCCACAACGGCAGGTAGCGGACGACGGGCCAGCAGCGCGGCGACCGTGAGCGTCGGCCAGGGATGCAGTACGAGCGGCGCCATCGCGGCCGGGCGGCGAATTGCCAGTGGTGCGGCGGAACTTCCGTAGCTCGCGCGGCGGCGGAGGAGTTCGCGCCAGGTCGCCGGTTCGTGGTGGGTGACCTCGGCGGACGGGTCGTAGCGGATGCGGAAACCGGCGTCGTGCAGCCGCCAGCCGAGGTCGACGTCCTCGCCGACGCGCAGTGCCGGGTCGAAGGCCGCGGATTCCATGGCCGCACGGCGAACCAGCAACGCGGCAGTGGGCACATAGGACAGTCGCGTGCCGGGCGCGACGCGGGACGGCGCGGTGCCCATGTCGAGACTGCTGGCAGCGCGGGTGTATCGCCCGGCCCAGGTGTCCGGCGCGAGCGGGCGGACGCGGGGTGCGGCGGCGGCTACGAGCGGGTCGGCGAAATGCCCGGCCAGGCGGTCGATCCATTCCGGTGCCGGGACACAATCGCTGTCCAGGAACGCGATCAGTTCGGTGGACACGTGCTCCAGCGCGGTGTTGCGGGCCGCACCCGGACCGCCGTTCACGGGGCGGCGTACGAGTTTGGTCCCGTGCGCGGAGGTGACGGCGGCGATGGCGGCCGGGTCGGCGGAGTCGTCGTCGATCACCAGGATCGGGTACCGGTCGTCGATGGCGCCGAGGCAGCGGTCGAGCAGTTCGGCGCGGTCGCGGACCGGGATGACGATGGTGACGTCGGCGGTTTTCTTCGGTGGCAAGGGATGGGCGAATCCGGCGTCGGTGAGCAGCCGCGCGAGGACGCCCTCCGCCGACGTCGTCACCGGGTTGTCGGCGAGACGTGTCCAGGCGGTTTGCCCGGCTTTCGTCAGGCGCAGCACGCGTGCGGGCGAGCCGCCGAAGAGCAGCCCACTGGCGAGCTGCTTGGTACCCGGGTCGACGGTGATGCGGAATCCGGTGGGGAGCGGGGTGGTCACAGCGCCAAACCTCCGTCCACCGGGACGATCGCGCCGGTCATCGCACTGCTGTCCGGTCCGGCCAGGAAGGCCAGTACCGCAGCGACTTCGGCCGGATCGAGCAGCCGTCGTACCGGCTGCTGGGCGGCGAAGGCTTGCGCGTCCGGCAGGTCGTACAGCCGGGCGCTTTCGGCGAGGATCGGGGTGTCGGTGGAGCCGGGGCTGACCGCGTTGGCCGTGACCCCGGAATCACCCAGTTCGACGGCGAGTGCGCGAATCAGGCCTGCCACTCCGGATTTCGCTGCGCAATACGCGGCCAGCTGCGGAAGCCCTCGCGTCGCGGCGGCCGAGGCGACGGCGAGGAACCGTCCGGACCTCGGTTCCGGACGCCGCAGCAACGCCGGTATCGCCATGCGGGCCAGGTTGACGACGCCACGGAGATTCACGTCGAGGACGGCGTCTTCCTGCTCCGGCGGCATTTCCCACAACGGAACCCCACCGGCGATCACCCCGGCCGCTCCGATTACCGCGTCTAAGCCGCCCCACCGTCGTTCTGCCTCGCCGACGGCTTCGGCCAGCTGAGCGCGGTCCCGCACATCGGCGGCGAATTCCTCCGCGGTACCACCGTTTTGCCGGATCTCAGTGACCACTGTGGACAGTTCGGCGGCGCTGCCCATCGGGTAGGGGAGCGCGGGATCGTCGGCCGCGAGGTCGACGGCGAGCACGGCCCAGCCTTGTCCGGCGAGCTGCATTGCAGTGGCGGCGCCGATACCCCGCGCCGCGCCGGTGATCAGGGCGACCTTCACGACGTCGCCACCCAGTCGCGGACATGCGCTAGCAGCTGCGTGGTGAGGTCGTCGAGCAGGGCGCGGCCCTCATCAGCAGTCGCCCTGGTGGGATCGCCGAGGACGCCGGTGTCGGTCACCGCGCGCACGCCACCGCGGCGCAGCACCGGCAGCAGTTCGGCCAGCGGACGGCCGTCGCCCGGCGCTGCTTGGTCCATCTGCACCACCTCCGGCCGAAGGGCCAGCTGCAGTGCGGTTTCCGGACGTCCGGCGTGCGGATCCCCCTGCCATCGTGGCTGGAACACCGAAACGTTGCGGGATTCGGCGCGCAGCGTGGCGACCGCACGGGTCACCGACGCCGCATTCCCGCCGTGTGCGGATACGAAAAGCAGCCGCCGGAACGTGTCCGACGCCGACCTGCCCAGCTCGACGAGCAGGAGCTCCGTGGCGGCCTGGCCGATCGACAGCGTCCCGGCGAACCCGGCGTGCTCCCCGCTCGACCCGTACGCCACCGCGGGCGCGACCACCACGTCAGGCCGGCCTGCGGCGAGCCGGTCGCACAACGCCGTCGCGATGTCGGTGTCAGTGCCGAGCGGCAGGTGCGGGCCGTGCTGTTCGGTGGCGCCCACCGGCACGGCGAGGATCGCGCCGGACGCCGCACGGGTGGCGACGTCCGGCGACGACAGGTCGGCCAGGCGCATGTCAGCGACCCGGGGCGAAACCCGCGAGCGGGTTCTCGTCGCAGGCCCGTTCCGGCGGACGGCGCATGCCGATGGTCACCGGTACCTTGCGGTGCGAGTGGTCCAGCGACGGCTTCGGCACGCTCCCGGCCGCGACACCCGCCAGCGCGCGTTCCCCGTGTCCCCGCACACATTCCGGGTCCGGACCGTCGAGCGGCAGGCCGGTGAAGAACTTCGCGGCCATGCATCCGCCGCGGCAGGCGTCGAACGCCGAGCACGACGTGCAGGCGCCGCCGCTCTGCGGGCTCCGCAACTCCGTGAACAGCTCGGATTCCTGCCACACGCGGGTGAATCCGCCCTCGCCGCGGATGTTTCCGGCGAGAAACGTGTCGTGGATGGCGAACGGGCACGCGTAGACGTCACCGACCGGATCGACCAGGCACACCACCCGACCGGCGCCGCACAGGTTCAGCCCGGGCAGCCCGCCGTCGCCGTACCCGGCGAGGTGGAAGAACGAATCGCCGGTGAGCACGTTTTCGCCGTGCGCGACCAGCCAGTCGTACAGTTCGCGCTGCTGCTGTGCGGTCGGGTGCAGCTCGTCCCACACGTCGGCGCCGCGGCCGGACGGGCGCAGCCGGGTGAGCCGCAGCTGGGCGCCGTACCGGTCGGCGATGGCCTTGAAATCGTCGAGCTGACCGGCGTTCTGCCGCGTGACGACCACGGAGATCTTGAAGTTCCCGAACCCGGCCGCGGCGAGGTTTTCCATCGCCCGGATCGCGGTGCGGTACGAACCGGGGCCGCGGACGTGGTCGTTGACCTCCTCGGTGGCGCCGTCGAGGGAGATCTGGACGTCGACGTAGTCGCTGCCGGCCAGCCGGTTCGCGACGGCCTCGGTGATCTTGATGCCGTTGGTGGAGAACTTCACCCCGACGTGGTGCTCGGTCGCGTAGTCGACGAGCTCCCAGAAATCGGGGCGCACGGTGGGTTCGCCGCCGCCGATGTTCACGTAGAACACCTGCATGCGCTCGAACTCGTCGATCAGCGCCTTGCATTCCCCGGTGGTGAGCTCGCGCGGGTCACGGCGGCCGGACGAGGAAAGGCAGTGCACGCACGACAGGTTGCAGGCGTAGGTCAGCTCCCAGGTGAGGCAGATCGGCGCGTCGAGCCCGAACTGGAATTCGTCCACAAGCGACATCACACGCTCCTCGGGTGGATCATGTCCGACGCCGCGAGGGCGGCGAGGGCGGCGCGGTAGCGGGGCAGCTCCGCCTGCGTGACCCCGGCGCCGGCGCAGGCAGCGCGGGCGGAGGGGTGGTCGGTCAGCGCCTGCACCGCGGCGAGCATGGTGCGGCTCTTGAGAAAGGACAGCCGGCGGGTACCGAAGTGGTACAGCAGCGCGCCGAACCGTTCGGGCCGGATGGAGACCCGGCTGTCCAGTTCCCAAGCACCGTCCAGATCGAACGCCGCGGCGCTGCGATCAGTAGACACCGCACATTCCGTCGATGGAGACCTCCTCGACGAGCAGCTCCTCGGCGACTTCCTCGGTCTTCGTCTCTTCGGTGGTGGTCGTCTCGCTCATCGTCACTCCTCTGGCCGGTCGATATTTGACACGTGGTGCCGAATGTGACGGCGACAATACTGTCACCGGGTGCCAGAAGCAATGGGGAGACACTCGAATGGCGGGTTTCCCGGCGATTTTCCGCAGGTCAGGATGCTCCGATGGGGGTACGCGGGTCGACCGGCGCCGGGGCGGCGAGCGCGGCGCCGGTGACCGTGCCGAGCGGGCCCTGCCGGTCGAAGACGGCCGCGGTGGCCACGGCCAGTCCGCCGTCCTCGACGCGCTGGACGGTGGCGAGCCCGAGCCCGAGGTCGTCCGCCGGCGTGCGGGCGAGCGCCAGGGTGAGATCGGCGTTGATGAACTCGAGCCCGGCGTCACCCCAGTTGGCGACCACGTTCACCAGGTCGGCGACGGTGGCCGCGTGCTGGAACGGCGTCGGCCGCTCGCCGAGGACGAGCTCCTGCGGGTAGGTCCACAGCATTTTCCGGCTCGCGTTCTGGTGGGGTGCCGGGGTGTTCGTCCAGCCCTTGTCGTCGCTGTAGTAGAGCCGGGGTTCGGCCGTCCCCGGGTGGAGGTCCGGTGGCGGTGGTTCGGGTGTGGTGTCCGGCTGCCACGTCTTCCCGGTCACCGTGCCGCCGGGGGCGAGGAACAGGCCGGTCGCTTTGCTCACGAGCACGTCGTCCTGCCACAGCCGAGCCTCGGCGACGCACAGCCGGCGGCCGCGGCGGATCACCTCGGTGGTGGTGACGCACGGTCTGCTGCGAGCCGGGCGGAGGAGGTCGACGGTCCATCGCACCGGACGGAGCTCGGCGGGAGCTGCCCGTTCGGCGGCTCGGGCGAGTATTCCGCTCGTGGCCATCCCGCGCAGCTGGCCGCCCCAGCGGGACCGCGCGTTCGGCAGTGGGTGGAGTATTTCGCCGCCGGGATGACGTTCGGCCTCGAAGAAGGAGCGGGTCACGCGGGGCACGGTAGCACTGCCCGTTCGGGTGTCCATTGTGGATTTTCACGGCAGGCGCCCGGCTCGTTTGACGACCCGGATCACCGGTGCACTTTCGATTTCGCCGATCGGCGGCAGGGCGCCGATGGATTCGGTCAGGTACCGGTAGAGGTCGCGGCTGTCGCGGCAGACGGTCGAGACGAGCAGGTTGGCCGGTCCGGTCGTGGCGGCGCAGAAGGCGACCTCGGGGTGCTCGGCCACGGCGGCGCCGGTGGCCGGGAGGCGGGCCGGTGCGACGCTGGTCCACAGGAGCGTTTCGGCGTGGTAGCCGAGGGCTGCCGCGTTGACGTCGAGGTCGAAGCGGAGTAGTCCGGCCGCCCGAAGCGCGTGGATGCGACGGGCGACGGTGGATTCCGACCACGCAGCCGCTTTCGCCAGCACGGGGTAGGGCGCCCGGCCGTCGACGGCGAGCGCGTCGAGCAGTGGACGGTCGGCGTCGGTCAGGCTGGTGGCGGCATCCTCGGCGTGATTCGGTTGCAGGGCAGCGATCTGGCTGGTACTGAGTGTGGCCGTTCCTTCGAAACCATGCCGGGCACCGGTGAAGACGTGCAGTACCTGGTGCGCGGTGACCGAGACGATCGGTGCGGTGCGGGGCAGCCGGTTCAGGATCAGGTCGTCGCGTTCGCCTGCGGACCAGGCACGCAGGCTGGCGCTGATTTCAGTGCCGCCGGACAGGAGCGCGACCCACCGGGTGTCGTCGCGGCCGGCGAGCGCGTCGGCGACCTGGCGGGCGGATCCGGGCTTGCAGTGCATGCGCACGAACCATTCCGCGCCGTCGAGATGCCGGGGGTCGGCGATGCCCACGAGGTTGATCACGTTGGTGTCGCGCAATCGCCGGTAGCGGCGGGCTGCGGTCTTGGCGGACACGTCGAGCACCTCGCCGATACGCGTGAAGGACGCTCGGGCGTCGAGGTGCAGGGCGTGGATCAGCTGATGGTCCAGATCCGTCAGCTTGGTCGTGATCATGGCTGATTCTTGCGTGTTGGGCTTTGTTGCGTCCAGATCGCGTCTGTGATGGCCGATCCTCGGGGTAGCCGAACTGCAGAGGAGGAAGGGTGCGAGCTGTACGATTTGCCCGATACGGCGGACCGGACGTGCTGGAGGTCGTCGAGGTCGATGCTCCGCACGCGCAAGCGGGACAGATCCGCGTCGCCGTGCGAGCGGCCGGGGTCAACGGGCTCGAGTGGAAGGTCCGCGCGGGGCTGCTGCAGGAGGTCCGGCCGCTGGTGCTGCCCGCCGGGATCGGCGGCGACGCGGCGGGGATCGTCGACGAGGTCGGGGACGGCGTCCGGGACGTCCGCGTCGGCGACGCCGTTTTCGGTTCCGGGCAAGAGACTTACGCCGAGCATGCCGTGCTCACGTCGTGGGCGCCGGTCCCGCCGAACGCGTCCATTGTGGAGGCTGCCGGCTTCGCGACCCCGTTCGAGAC
Source organism: Amycolatopsis jejuensis (assembly GCF_000717335.1). Lineage (GTDB taxonomy): Bacteria > Actinomycetota > Actinomycetes > Mycobacteriales > Pseudonocardiaceae > Amycolatopsis > Amycolatopsis jejuensis. The sequence continues at coordinate 124,107 of NZ_JNYZ01000007.1, read as the reverse complement.
CGCGCTCCGCGTGCTCGCCGAAGCCGGCGTTGCCGCCGGGCACACCGTGGTGATCAACGGCGCCAGCGGCGGCGTGGGATCGGCGGCGGTCCAGTTCGCCGTCGACCGGGGCGCGACGGTGATCGGCGTTGCCGGGCCGCACAACCAGAAGTACGTCGCGTCGCTGGGCGCGGTGCCGACCACTTACGGGCCCGGACTTGCCGACCGGATCCGCGCGGTTGCTTCGGGTGTCGACGTTGCTGGATCCGGTGTTGATGTCGTCTGCGGCGTGGCTGGGTCGGGTGTTGGCGTTGGCCTCGGTGTGGCTGGGTCGGGTGTTGGCCTCGGTGTGGCTGGGTCGGGTGTTGGCGTTGGCCTCGGTGTGGCTGGGTCGGGTGTTGGCGTTGGCCTCGGTATCGCCGGATCCGGTGTCGACATCGCCATCGACGTGGCCGGATCCGGTGTCATCGCGGAACTCATTGCGCTCACCGGCGATCCCGCGAGAGTAGTGTCGATCGCCGATTTCAGCGCTCCCGAGCACGGCGCCCGGGTGTCGACCGGCTTCGGCCGCGACAAGACACCGGCTCTGCGCGAGGGCGCCCGCCTGGTCGCTTCCGGCAGGCTCACGTTGCCGGTCACGGCGGAGTTTTCCCTTGCACAGGCGGGCGAAGCACACGCCGCGAGCGCAACCGGGCACGTCCGTGGCCGGATTGTCATCACAGTTCCCTGAATCGAGGATAGTCCATGTCGATCACCTTGATCAACAGCTTTGTCGTCCCGCCGGAGAAAGAGGACGAGTTCCTCCGTACCTGGCGCGGCACCATCGCCCATTTCGCTTCGGCGCCCGGGTTCATCCACGCGCGGCTGCACCGCAACACGGGACTGAACGACACCACGTTCCAGTACGTGAACGTCGCGCTCTGGGAAGACGTCGACTCGTATCGCGCGGTGTTCCGGAACTTCACGCCCGCCGGACAGCGTATTCCGGGGGTCGAACCGCATGCCGGTCTCTTCGAGGTGCTGATGGAGGTCGAACCGTCCACAGTGGATTCGTGAGCCCTGTCACAGCGGCGCCGGGAACCAGGCACCCGCGCGGGCCGACTCTTTCGGGAGGCGGACCACGCAAAGGAGCCCGATGTCCAGCTTCGGTACCCGAGCAGGTTGGGCGGAACTCCGCCCGCTGATGCTGCGGCTGCGCTACTATGCCGGCGTGTTCGTCGGCCCGTTTCTGCTGGTCGCGGCCCTCACCGGGGTTGCGTACGTGTGGACGCCCCAGCTGGAACAAGCCGTGTATGCGAAGGAACTGCACGTACCTGCAGCAGGTGAGGTGATCCCACTAGATCGGCAAGTCGCGATTGCCAAGGGCACGGTGCCGGACGGAACGATTGCGGGCGTCCGTCCGGCCCCGTCGCCGATCGACACGACGCAGGTGATCTTCGACCGCCCTGGGCTGGCACCGAGCTACCGGTACACGGTATTTGTCAACCCCCACAACGGCGAACTCCGCGGTGCGCTGGAAACTTACGGCAGCGGGCAAGCGTTGCCGCTCCGTGCTTGGGTCGATACTCTGCACCGCAACCTCCATCTGGGCGACTTCGGCCGTCTGTACAGTGAACTGGCCGCGAGCTGGCTGTGGGTGATCACGGTGGCCGGGGTGGCATTGTGGCTGGGCCGTCAGGTGCGCAGGTCCCGGAGGCGTGGGGTTTCCGGGGTTGGTCACGGGCCGGAGCAGTTTTTGCTTGCAGGCCCGGAGGTTGGGCCGCCTGGCCGCCTGGGCCGGTTGTTTTCCCTTGCGGGACTGGGCTTTGGGCGTCGACCTTTGGGGGTGGGCGGGTGGGTGTCTTCTGGAGTGGGCTTTGGACGCCGGTCTTCTGGAGGGGGCGTGGGTTTTGGGCGTCAGTTGTCTGGCGCGGACGTGAGCCTTGAACGTCGGTCTTCCGGAGGGGGCGGGAGCTTTGGGCCTCGGTCTTCCGGAGTGGGCTTTGGGAGTCGACTGTCCGGCACGGGGGTGAGCTTTGAACGTCCGTCTTCCGGCGCGGGCGGAAGGTTTGGTCGGCAGTCCTCCAGTGCGGGCGCGAACCCCAGCCGGTCGTTTCCGCCAGCAGACGCAAAACCGCCGTCCCCCGGTCTCGGCCGTCGGCTGCTCTTCCCGTCCGGCGGAAAACCCGGCCGACGACGGCTGCTGTCGTGGCACGGTACAGCCGGACTGTGGATCGCACTGGGCTTGCTGTTCCTGTCCGCCACCGGACTCACCTGGTCCCTCCACGCCGGCGCCAACATCACCACCCTGCGGTCCACTTTGGACTGGACGACCCCGTCGATGCCCGCCGGTACCGGAACCCCCGGTGACGTCGGCTGGCAGACCGTGCGAGACGCCACCGCGCGAGCGGGCCTGGCGGACCCGGTCGAGATCCGCCCACCGGCCGCAGGCGGAGGTTACGCGGTGGAACAAGTCGGCTCGGGCTGGCCGGACCGGCGGGATTCGATGTCCGTCGACCCTGGTACCGGGCGGCTCACCGGAACCCTGCGCTTCGCCGACTTCCCGCTGGCCGCGAAACTGAGCAGCTGGGGCATCGACGCCCACATGGGTGCGCTGTTCGGCCTCGCGAACCAGATCCTGCTGACGGTCCTGGGCGTCACGCTGATGTGCGTGATCGGCTGGGGGTACCGGATGTGGTGGCACCGCCGCCCAACCCGGGCGAGGCCGGAGGACCTGCCCGTCGGTGACAGCCAGGAGCTGTTGCCTGCGGGAGATCGCGCGCGGGTCGACGGGGCCACGGACGACGACGCGCCGCCGGGCGCAACGCGCGTGGGACCCTCGCGGGTCGGCGGTGCATCGGGTCGTGGTCGGGTCGACCGGCTGCCGGTTGCGCGGGTCGGTCGGCTGCCAGTTGGGCGGGTCGGTCGGCCACGAGTTGGCTGGATTGACCGGCTATCGGCTGGGCGGGTCGGCGGTGCGTCGGCTGGTGGTCTGGTCGACCGGCTATCGGCTGGGCGGGTCGGCGGTGCATCGGGTCGTGGTCGGGTTGACCGGCTACCGGTTGGGCGGGTCGGCCGGGCGCCGGTTGGGTGGCTCGGTCGGCCAGGAGTTGGGCGAGTCGCTTGGCTGTCAGGTGGGCGGTTCGGCAGGCCACCGGCGCGGGGAACCTGGCGCCGGGTCCCCGGCCGGGTGCTGGCGCCGGTGCTTGTCGGTGCGGCCGGGCTGGCCTGGTTCCTGCCGGTGTTCGGCTTGTCGCTGCTCGGTTTCCTCGTGCTCGACTACCTCGTCGGCCTGCGTCGGGGAGTCGCGCGGTGATCGCGGACCCGGGGTTGCGCTGGATTCTCACCGCACTGTTCGCCGCGGCCGGGGTGTTCTGTCTCGAACGGTGCGTCCGGCAGGTGGGCATCACGGGCCGGGTCTCGGACGTCCTGCACACGCTGATGTGCGCCGGCATGATCACGATGGCCTGGCCCGCGACGATGAGTTTCGCGCGGATGCCGCAGGTCGTCCTGTTCGCCGCGGCGGCGGTCTGGTTCGCGGTCACCGCGAAGCACGGCCGGATGTACCACGCGCTGATGATGGCTGGGATGGCGTGGATGGCTTTCGTGATGCCGTGGGCTGGGATGACGATGTCGACCACGGCAGGTGGGCACGCCGGGCACGCGGGCATGACGATGACGGGGCACTCGCCATCGCACGTCGTGGTGGTTGCGGTGGGGCTCACGGTCGTTTTCCTGGCCGCCGGTATCGCGTGGCTGGCTCGCGCGATCGACCACGCCCGCGTCGAAACCCGGCCCGGCCGGCGCACCACCGGGCTCCTGATGGAGGGCGTGATGAGCCTGGGGATGGCGGTGATGACCGTCGCGATGATCTGATCAGGCCGCGTGGTGCCGTCCGGTCGGGCGCTGCGAGTCGCGGCCGCGTTTCGGGTGCGGGCGCGCCAGCGCGAGTGTACCGCGGGTGGTAATGGTGGTGTCGGCCGGATCGTCGGCGGTGTCCGCGAGGTCGGGACCGGGCTGGTGCCGGAGCCGGTGCTGCCGGTGGACCGCGTAGAGCAGCGCGAGCCCCGCGACGAGGAAGACGTGCGAGAGCACCCGGCCGGCTGTGACGCGGTCGCCGATCAGGTCACTGGTGGTGAGCACTGCGAGAACGATCACGAACCCGGTGATCATCGGCAGCTGACCGGCCGCCGCGCGGGTCCGCAGGGCAGCCCACAGCAGCCCGACGCCGACCGCGAGATTCCAGGCGGCACTCTCGTTCAGGAGGTGGCCCGTCATGAACCCGCCGCCGTGCGCGTTGTCCATGCCCAGCAGCTGCGCGAACGCCAGCCCGCACTGGACCAGCCCGACCAGCCCGAGCGCGACCCGCAGTCCCCACTTCTCCCGCGGCGGCGCCGGGGTATCGGCGAGGATGCGATCGGTCAGGTCCGGCACCGCGGGCGCGCTGCGGACCAGGAAACTCCGGCGCAACGCGACGCTGCGGTCGTACCAGCTGCGGCAGGACACGCAGGTCACGAGGTGCTCGTCGACCTGCTCCCCGGGCAGCGGTCCGGTCTCGCCGTCGAGCCGTGCGGACAGCGCTTCGCGGAAGATTTCACAGCTCACGTCTCTCCTAGTCGCGCGAACGGCCACCGAAGTTCCCGGCACGTCCGACTTTCTTCCCGGAAGCTGGTCACGAAACCCCTCTCGAACGGGATGGACTACCGTGATGGTCGTGTCCACCGGCCGCGACAACGACGACGAGCGGATCACCGTGCTCGCCCTCGCCGGCGGCCGGGGCGACCGCGTCGCGCTCGAGCACTGGGTGCGCGCGACCCAGGCCGACGTATGGCGGTTCCTGGCCCACCGGACCAGCCCGGCCGACGCCGACGACCTCACCCAGGAAACGTATCTGCGTGCCTTCGGCTCGCTGCCCCGGTTCGCCGGCCGGTCGTCCTCGCGCACGTGGCTGCTGTCCATCGCACGACGCGTCGTGGTGGACCGCATCCGCGCCCGGTCCGCGCGCCCCCGCGAGTCGGGCACGGCGGACTGGCAACGTGCGGCAGAGGAACAGTCCGCCCGCACCCGCACCGCGGGGTTCGAGGACCTGATCGAACTGGGACTGCTGCTCGACACCCTGGACGAGGATCGCCGGGAAGCCTTGGTGCTGACCCAATTCCTCGGCCTCTCCTACGCCGAGGTCGCCGAAGTGTGCGGCTGCCCGGTCGGAACGGTGCGCTCCAGGGTGGCCCGCGCCCGCGAGGACCTCCTGCGCGCGCAGGAGGAAACCGGCAACGCGATGTAAGCCCCGTCCTCGCTCGTGGGTCGTGGTGCCTTGCCGGGTCGCAGTTTCGCTTGCCGGGTCGCGCCTGACTGCGGTCCTGTGCCGCTCCATCCTGTCCAGGTGCCTTGGACATTGACCCCAACGTGATCCGGATCGCGGGAACTCGCGGGCGGTTCCGCCCGACCACTCGTGTGTGCGCACTATCCCCTCTCCGCACCGGCGGGGTTTGCTTGCCGCTGCGGGACTTGCCGCCGTGGTCGTCGTCGTGGTGGTTGCTGCCGCAGGCGACGTCTATGCGGCACTCGGCAACCCGTCGCCGGGGCCGCTCACCTCGCTCGGCACCTCCTTGCTCCGTCTGGTCGCCGACGCGGCCGGCGTGGTGTGCGTCGGCGCACTTGCGTTCGCTGCTTTCCTGAGCCCGCCCGGAAAGTCGGGCAAGCTTTCCGCGGACGGCTATGCCGCCACCCGCACCGCGGCCGGTGCAGCGGTCGTCTGGGCCCTCGCCGCGGCGGTACTGGTGCCGTTCGACGCTGCCGATGCGTCCGGCCGTCCGGTGTCCGAGGCATTCCACCTGACCAACCTCCTCGTCCTCGTCGATGCCATGGAGGAACCGAAAGCCTGGCTCTGCGTCCTGGCTGCGGCGTTGGTCGTGGCGGTCGGCGCCTGGTGCACCCTCAGCTGGCGGAGCACCGTGCTGTGGCTGGGAATCGCGGCCGTCGGATTGCTGCCGCGAGCCGTCGCCGGTCACGTGTCCGTCGGCCAGTGGCATGACCTGGCCACGAATTCCCTGGTATGGCATGTGATCGCCGCCGCATTGTGGACCGGTACGCTGGTGGCGCTGCTGTTCCACGTTCGACGATCGGGTCCGGTACGGGAGGTTGCACTGCAGCGGTACCGGCGCTTGGCGACCGGATGCCTGGTCGTGCTCGCCGTGTCCGGACTCGTCGACGGGCTGGCGCTCGCGCGTCCGGCGGGACTGTTCAGTGGCTACGGCTTGCTCCTGGGTGCGAAGGTCGCGATCACAGCGGTGCTGGCGGTGCTGATTGCCGCTGCCCGCCGGCGAACCGGTACCGGAAGAGCGGCTCTCGTGGCGGAAGTCGTGGCGCTGGCCGGGGCAATGGGCGTGTCGGCCGGGCTCGCGCACCTCGTACCGCCGGCTTTCGTCGCCGATCCGGCGACCGTCGGGGAAACCGTGCTCGGCTACGACCTGCCCGATCCGCCGACCTTTGCGCGCCTCCTCCTGGACTGGCGCCCCGACCTGCTGCTCGGGGTGCTCGCAGTGCTTGCCGTCGTGGCGTACGCGCTGGGCGTCCGCCGACTCCGAAAGCGGGGCGACGCTTGGCCGCGCGGGCGTACCTGGGCGTGGACCTGCGGTTGGGCAACCGTGCTGATCGCGACGTCTTCGGGCGTGGGCAAGTACTCCTCGGGGACTTTCAGCATGCACATGGTCACCCACATGACGCTCGCCATGCTCGCGCCGGTGCTCCTCGTGCTGGGCGGGCCGATCACCCTCGCTCTGCGCGCCCTGCCGGTGGCGGGCGACGGACCGGCCGGCCCGCGGGAGTGGCTCGTGGCGCTGCTGCATTCGCGGTTCGCGCGGCTGGTCGCGCACCCGCTCGTGGCGGCCGTGGTTTTCGTCGGGTCGTACTACGCGCTGTACTTCTCCGGCCTGTTCGGCGAGGCGATGCTGTACCACTGGGCGCACCAGCTCATGAACCTTCATTTCGTGGTGTCCGGCTACGTCTTCTTCTGGCTGGTGATCGGCGTGGACCGGCCACCGCGCACGATGCCGCACCTCGCCCGGCTCGGCATGATGTTCGCGGTGATGCCGTTCCACGCGTTCTTCGGCGTGATCCTGATGAACAAGCAGACGGTGATCGCCGAGACGTTCTACCGGTACCTCTCCCTTCCGTGGATGCCGGACCTGCTCACCGACCAGCGCCTCGGCGGCGGGATCGCATGGGCGACCGGCGAGCTTCCGATGATCGTGGTGGTCGTCGCGCTGCTGGTGCAATGGGGCCGGCACGACGACCGCGAAGCTGCCCGGCTGGACCGCCGATTCGACCAAGGCGAGGACGACGATTTCTCCGCCTACAACGCAATGCTCGCCGAATTGGCCGCGCGGCGACGTTGATTCTGCGGACTGGGCAAGGGGATTCGGCGTGTCCGCGTGGGGAATCGAGCGTCGAACCGCGAGGTGCCGACGCAGGCTGAGGCGTGATTCCGCGGGCCTGCGCCGGAATCGCCGAAGCCACCGGGTTCGCAGAATCGCAAGCCAACGGCCCGCCCGTCTGCCTGATCTCGTTGTACGCACCCGATCTCACCCGCCATCCACAGTATTGAGCACGTGATCCAGCTTCCCGGATTTCACGTCGTCCACGACAATCCTCAGTTGCGCCAGGCTCATCTGCACCCGCTGCCCGTGATCGTCGGTGAGGACGACGCGGCGTTCGGGCGGGGCGGACTCGTCCAGGAAGAGTTCCGGGCAGCCGCAGTCGCAGTTGCCGCAGAATGTGGTCACGTGGTGCAGAGTTCCTTGCGGGGAAAGGGATTCGGTCATTGTCACTCCTGGCTCTCGGGGTTGGTCGGGCACTGCCACCATCCGGATAGTCGTTCGGGAGGCCTGAAAGGTTCCCGAGTCACCCGAAGGAGTGGCGACCGATTTTCTGGGGTAGGATGGGAATCGACCCGGCGCCGGCACTGCCACCAGCTCGTGCCCGAACCGGACCCCGGAGAATCATGTCCACGCAGACCGCCGCCCCCGCGGCGACCCCCACCCGTCACCTCGATCTCGCCGTCGGCGGGATGACCTGTGCCGCATGCGCGGCGCGCGTCGAACGTTCCCTCGGCAAGCTCGACGGCGTCCGTGCCACCGTCAATTACGCCACCGAACGCGCGAGCGTCCACTACCCGGCCGACCTCGATCCGGCCAAGCTGGTCGCGACGGTCGAGCGTGCGGGGTACACCGCAACCCTTCGCGGCGAATCGAGCCCGGAGAAGCGCGATGCCCGGGTGCGCGACCTGCGCCGCAGGCTGATCGTTGCGGCTGTGCTCGCCGTCCCGCTGGGCAATCTCTCGATCACGCTCGCGCTCGTGCCGTCGCTGCGGTTCCCGTCGTGGGAACTGGTCTGCCTGCTGCTCGCCACGCCGGTGGTGTTCTGGTCGGCGGCGCCGTTCCATCGTGCGGCGCTGCGAAACCTGCGGCACGCATCGTCCAGTATGGACACTCTGGTTTCGCTGGGAGTGCTGGCTTCCTATCTGTGGTCCGCGGTTTCCGTGATGACCGGGTCGGGTGGGGAGGCGGGATACTGGCTCGGTTTCGGGGCCACGGCGCCGGGTGCCGATTCGGTGTACCTGGATGTCGCGGCCGGGGTCACCACGTTCTTGCTGGCCGGAAGGTACTTCGAGCTGCGGTCACGGCGGGGTGCGGCGGATCTGCTCGGCGCGCTGGACGGCCTTGCCGCCAAGGACGTGCGGATTCTGCGCGCGGACGGCGAGGTGCTTGCCGGCATCGGAGAACTGGTCGTCGGCGACCGGTTCGTGGTGCGGCCGGGGGAGAAGATCGCTGCGGACGGAACTGTCGAGAGTGGACTGTCCGCAGTGGACGTCAGTGCGATCACCGGAGAGCCGGTACCCGCGGAGATCGGGCCGGGTGCCCGGGTGATCGGCGGGAGCATCAATCTGAACGGGAGGCTGGTGGTACGCGCCGGGGCCGTCGGGGCGCGATCACAGCTGGCGCAGATGAGTGCGCTGGCCGAGCGGGCGCAGGAACGGAAGGCGTCGGTGCAGCGGATGGCCGACCGGGTGTGCGCCGTGTTCGTGCCGGTGGTGTCCGCCCTCGCGGTGCTCACCTTGGCGGGATGGCTGCTCGCCGGGGAACCGGGGCGGGCGGCGTTCGGTGCTGCGGTGTCGGTGCTGATCATCGCGTGCCCGTGCGCGCTCGGTCTTGCGACTCCGACGGCGCTGATGGTCGGCGTCGGCCGGGGTGCTCAGCTTGGCATTCTGGTGAAGGGGCCGGATGCGCTCGAGGCGAGTCGTTCGGTCGACACGGTGGTGCTGGACAAGACCGGCACGGTCACCCGAGGTCGGATGTCGCTTGCCGAGACCAGGTCGTTCGGGTCACTCTCGGCGGCGGAGGTGCTGCGGCTCGCTGCTGCCGTCGAGGATTCGTCGGAACACCCGATTGCGGCGGCGATCGTTGCCGGCTACGCGGAGGAACTTCCGGACGCCGCCGAGTTTCAGGCATTGCCGGGGTTGGGTGCGCGGGGCGTCGTCGATGGACAGTCCGTGCTGGTCGGTCGGCCACGATTCCTTACTGAGGAAGGGATTCCGGTCGGCTCGGAGGTCGCGGCGGCGGTGGTGGATGCCGAAGACACGGGGGCGACCGTCGTGCTGGTGTCGTGTGCCGGGGCAATGGCGGGAATGCTCGTGGTGCGGGACGAGGTGAAACCGTCGGCGCGCGCGGCAGTTGCGCAGTTGCATCGGCTGGGGTTGCGCACGGTTTTGCTCACCGGCGACAACGAGGCGACCGCTCAGGCTGTGGCCGCAGAGGTCGGGATCCCGGAAGTGCTCGCCGGGGTTCTGCCCAGTGAGAAGGCTGAGGCAGTGTCTGCGTTGCAGCGCAAGGGACATCGGGTCGCGATGGTCGGCGACGGGGTGAACGACGCGCCTGCGCTGGCGACCGCGGACCTCGGGCTGGCCATTGCCGAGGGGACCGACCTGGCCCTGCGATCGGCCGACATCATCCTGGTCCGCGACGACCTGGCGGTGCTGCCGGATGCGATCCGCTTGGCGCAACGGACGTTCAGGACCATCCGGAGCAACCTGGCTTGGGCGTTCGGATATAACGTCGCCGCGCTGCCGCTCGCGGCGCTCGGGCTGCTGAACCCGCTGATCGCCGGGGCGGCGATGTCGTTGTCGTCGGTGCTGGTGGTGTCCAACAGCTTGCGGCTGCGGAACTTCTCGCCGGGCAGCTGAGTGCGAGGGTGGCCGAGATCACGCTGGCCGTCACCCGTTTGGTTAGGTTAGGTTCACCTAACTGAGCGAGTGAAGGGTGGGGTCTGTGACGGCAGGGGAGGCGGAGCCCGGGATCGAGGGACGGATCTCGCTGGTCACCGGGGGTGCACGGGGGATCGGGGCGGCGGTCGTGGAGGCGCTCGTCCGGGCCGGAGCGGTGGTGGCTGCGGTCGATGTCGACGAGGCGGGGCTGCGTGCGATCGCCGGGTCGGGTTCGGGCGCAGGGTCGGCTGCGTCGGTGGCGGTCGATGCTGCGGTGGACCGGTCGGGGACTGCGGGGCTGAGGGCCGTTGATGGTGTGCCTGGCAGGCCAGCGGTTGCTGCGCGGGGCGCGGTCGGGACGGGGGTTGCGGAAAGGGGAACGGTCGGGCCGGGCGCAGTCGGGCTGACGGTGTCCGAGGTTGCGGTTGGCGAGGTGGCTGGACGGGCGGTCGACTCGGCGGGGCGGGAGCAGCGCCATGCGGCTGGGCGAAAGCAGTGTCCTGCGGCTGGGCGAGTGGTGCCGTTTGTAGCGGACGTTTCGGATGCCGCGGCGGTGGCGCGCGTGGTCGAGGACGTCGAGCGGGAATTGGGGCCGATCGGGATCGGGGTTTCCGTTGCGGGGGTGTTGCGGCCTGGTTCCGTGTGCGACACCAGTGACGAGGACTGGGCGTCGACGTTCGCTGTCAATGCCACTGGTGTGTTTACCGTCCTGCGCGAGATTGCGCGGCGGATGCGGGTGCGGGGGAGCGGGGCGCTCGTCACGGTCGGCTCTAATGCTGCCGGGGTGCCGCGGGCCGGGATGGCGGCCTACGCCGCGTCGAAAGCCGCGGCGACCATGCTTACTCGTTGCCTTGGGCTGGAACTGGCCGGTTCGGGAATCCGGTGCAACATCGTGTCGCCGGGGTCGACCGACACTGGCATGCAACGTCTCTTGTGGACAGACGAGAACGGTGCAGCGCAGGTGATTGCGGGAAATCCGGAGGAATTCCGGGTCGGCATTCCACTCGGGCGCATCGCCGACCCTGCGGACGTCGCGGACGCGGTGTTGTTTCTCGCATCCGATCGGGCGCGGCACATCACGATGCAGAACCTCTATGTCGACGGTGGAGCCACCTTGCGCGCGTGATCTCTCCGACGCGCTGGGCGGCTTTTCCTTTTCGTCCCGATCCGCTAGGGTCAGTTAGGTTAGGCTAACCGAATAACTGGGTGGCGGCTGTATCCGGCTGCCAGGGGTGGGTCCGGGCCCGTGCAACCGGACCGGGTGGTTCGTCCGCCTGAGCGTGTGCGAAAGGGAATTCACCTCGTGTCTTCACCTGCTCCGGCCCGACCGCAGCCGGTCCACCGGGCGGCGGACCTCCTGGCCGCGTACCTGCCGGGATCGTTCTACTACTCGTCGGCCAGCGGGGTGCTGCTCGCCGACGGTGTGCACGCGCGGGTCCGCGCCACGGCCGGAAGCCGTGCGTCCGCGGCGGCTGAGGCACTCGAAGCAGCCCGGCTGGCGGGGATCGAGGATCCGGTCGTGGTGGGGGCGATCGGGTTCAGGCCGGATTCGGGGAGCAGCCTGATCGTGCCGGCGGTGGTTCGGCGGGCGGCTGCGCCGGGCGGTGTGACGGGGGAGCCTGATGACCTTCGAGGCGGCCAGGTGGGCGATGGTGCTGCCGGGAACGGCCTCCGGGGTGAAGAGCGGCGGGCTGTGGGGCCAGGATTGCCGGAAGCGGGTGCTGGGACCGGTCTGCCGGGTGATGCGCCGAGGGCTGGGGTGCCAGGTGCGGATGCCGCCCGGACCGGTGATCAGGAGCGGGATGCGGTATCGGGCAGTGGGGACCTGCCGGAGGTCGGGAATGGTCGGCTGGGTGATCAACGAGGGGGTGACCGGCCCGGTCGGGTCGGCTTGCGGGGTGCTGCGCGGGGAGCGGATGCCGCTGGGACCGGTTCGTTGGGTGATGCGCGGCGGGCTGGGGTGCCGGGCGGTGGTGACCGGTGGGAGTCCGGTGCAACAGGGAACGGTGCGTCGGGGACGAGTGCGCTGGGGACGAGCGCGCGGGGCATGACCGGGAAGGGGACGACCGCGAAGGGGATGTTGCCATCGGGTGGTCGGCCTGTGGTGTCGTCGGACGGAACGGCTGACTGGTCCGTCGTTGCGCTCCCCGAACCTGCCGTCTATGCCGACAGCGTTCGTCAGGCCGTTGACCTCATTGGCGACGGGGAATTGGCCAAGGTCGTTCTCGCGCGGGCGGTCGAGTTGACTCATCCGCAAGGGATTTCCGTTCCTCTGCTGCTCAAGCGGCTCGCCGGTGGTGACCCCGCTGCGCACGTGTTCGCGGTGGACGTCAGCGCGCCTGGTGATCCGGCGCTGCGGTCGTTGGTCGGGGCCAGTCCGGAGTTGCTGGTGTCTCGGCGGGGTGCGGTGGTTACGGCGAATCCGCTTGCCGGGTCTCGGCCGCGGGCCGGGGATCCGGTGCGGGATGGCCGGGTCGTGGCCGAGTTGCTCGCGTCCGAAAAGGACCGGAGTGAGCATGCGCTCGTTGTCGCGCAGGTGGCTGGGGTGCTTGGGCGGTACTGCTCCGGGCTGGACGTGCCGGCGGAACCTGAGGTCGTCGGTACGCCCACGATGTGGCATTTGTCCACGAGGATCAGCGGGCGGGTCGGGGAGGACGGGCCGTCTTCGCTGGAGCTGGCCGAAGCCTTGCATCCGACGCCTGCGGTGTGTGGTGTGCCGCTCGACCGGGCTCGGGACACGATCGCCCGGCTGGAACCGGAGGATCGGGGCTATTACGCGGGGCTTGTCGGCTGGACCGGTCTCGATGGGGACGGCGAGTGGGTCGTCACGATCCGGTGTGCGGAGGTGTCCGACCGGACCGCGCGGTTGTTCGCGGGGGCGGGCATTGTCGCCGGGTCCGAGCCGGAGGCTGAGGTGGCCGAGACGAGCGCGAAGTTCCGGACGTTGTTGCGGGCGCTGGGGGCGGAGGGTGTCGCATGAAGTGGGTGCGGAGGGCTCGCGTGAGGTGGGCGCTGGGCGTGGAGGGCGTCGCATGAGGTGGGCGCTGGGTGCGGAGGGTGTCGCATGACGTGGGTGCCTTGGCCGGACGACATTGCAGCGCGGTATCGGGCCAGTGGGTACTGGCGGGGGCAGACCTTCGGGTCGCTCCTCACCTCCCTCAAGGAAGCCCACGGTGACCGGATCGCGGTGGTCGGCGGGAGCCAGCGGTGGACGTTCGCCGAGGTGGACGAGCGGGCGTGGCGGTTTGCGGGGTGGTTTGCCGGGGCCGGGATCGGGGACGGGGCGCGGGTTGTCGTGCAGTTGCCGAATATTCCGGCGTTCGTGCCCGTCGTGTTCGGGTTGTGGCGGTCCGGGGCGGTGCCGGTGTTTGCGTTGCCTGCGCATCGGGAAAGTGAGTTGCGGTATTTCGCCGAGCAGAGTGGTGCGGCGGCGATCGTCACGGTCGGCGAGTATGGCGGGCACGACTACGCGAAGACGGCGCGGGCGGCGGTCGGTCGCGGGCGGCCCGTGTATGTGTTGGGCGAATCGCGAAAGCCAGACAAGTCGTCGGTGTGCGTGCGGGGCGAGTCGCAAGAGCCAGACAAGTCGTCGGTGTGCGTGCGGGGCGAGTCGCAAGAGCCAGACAAGCCGCCGGTGTACGGGCTGGGAGAGTCGCGAAAGCAAGACAAGTCGCCGATGTACGTGCCGGGCGAGTTGGAGGACAAGCCGAACCAGCGGCTGCCTGACCCCGACCCGGGCGGGGTGGCGTTTCTCCAGTTGTCCGGTGGTAGTACGGGATTGCCGAAGCTGATCCCGCGTACGCACGACGATTATCTCTACAGTGTCCGCGAAAGTGTGCGGATCTGTGGTCTTCGTCCGGGCAGCGTGTACCTCGCCGCGTTGCCGGTGGCGCACAACTTTCCGCTCAGTTCGCCCGGGCTGCTCGGTGCGCTGCACGCCGGTGCGGCCACCGTGATGGCGCCGAGCCCCGACCCGGACACCGTGTTCCGGCTGATCGAGGCCGAGCGCGTCACGATCAGCGGGGTGGTACCGCCGCTGGCTGCGGCCTGGGTGCAGGCTGCTGCGCGGACTACCCGTGATCTGTCCTCTTTGGACGTTCTGCTCGTCGGCGGCGCGAAATGCGGGCGGGAGCTCGCCGAGCGGATCGGGCCGGCGCTCGGTTGCCGGCTGCAGCAGGTGTTCGGCATGGCCGAGGGCCTCGTCTGCTACACGCGCCTCGATGATCCGGACGAGCTCGTCCTCGGTACGCAGGGCAGGCCGATTTCTCCGGACGACGAGGTGCGGGTGGTGAATCCGGACGATCCGCTGGCCGTGTCGGACGATGTCGTCGCGCCGGGTGAGGTCGGGGCCTTGCTCACGCGCGGGCCGTACACGATCCGCGGCTACTACGACGCCGCCGAGCACAACCGGACGGCGTTCACTGAGGACGGCTTTTACCGTACCGGCGACCTGGTGCGACAACGGGAATCCGGGCACCTCGAGGTCGTCGGGCGGGCGAAGGAGCAGATCAACCGCGGTGGCGAGAAGGTCGCCGCGGAAGAGGTCGAGAACCACCTGATGGCGCACCCGGATGTGCTGGACGCCGCCGTGGTCGCCGTGCCCGACGCGTACCTGGGTGAGCGGACCTGCGCGTACGTCGTTCCGGCCGACGGGGCCGAGCTGACGGCCGCCGAGCTGCGCCGGTTCGTGCGCGGGCGCGGGGTCGCCGCATTCAAGGTGCCCGACCTGGTGGAGGTGGTCGGGCAGTTCCCGGTCACCGGGGTCGGCAAGACCAGCAAACGCGAACTGCGGGTGGCGCTGGCCGCCCTCGCGAAGGAGAGGTGAGACGTGTCCCTGCCGAAGATCCGGCCGTACCCGCTGCCGAGCGCGGCGGACCTGCCTGCGGGGCGGGTGGACTGGCGGCCCGACCCGGCGCGCGCCGCCCTGCTCGTGCACGACGTCCAGCGGTATTTCCTTGCCCCGTATGAAGGTGCGCCGATTCCGCAGATGGTCGCGAACATCGCGCGCCTCACCGAGACGGCCCGCCAGAACGGGATTCCGGTGTTCTACACCGCGCAGCCCGGACGGCAGCCGGCGGCGGACCGTGGGCTGCTCACCGAATTCTGGGGCGACGGCATCGGCGCGGTGATCGACGCCGACCCGCGTGCCGCCGACATCGTCGACGAGCTGGCTCCGCAGCCGGGCGACACCGTGCTCGCCAAATGGCGGTACAGCGCGTTCCAGCGCAGCACTTTCCGCGAACAGCTCGGCAGTCGGGACCAGCTGCTGATCACCGGCGTCTACGCGCACATCGGCTGTCAGGCGACGGCCGTCGAGGCGTTCATGCGGGACGTCCGGCCGTTCCTCGTCGGCGACGCGGTCGCGGACTTCGACTGGCCGCGGCACTACCAGGCGTGCGAGTACGTCGCGCAGCGCTGCGGCGTCGTCACCACGACAGCCGAGGTGCTGTCCACGCTGCCGGTTCCCGCCGGAGCACCACGATGACCGGACTGACCACGGAGCAGGTCCACGCCGACGTCGCCGACCTGCTCGGCTGCGGCCCCGGCGAGCTGACCCCGGACACCGACCTGACCGACCTCGGGCTCGACTCGATGCGCATCATGGGCCTGGTCGAGAAGTGGCGGACCGCGTACCCCCAGCTGGAATTCCCCGACCTCGCCGAGGATCCGCGGCTCGGGTCCTGGACGAAGCTGCTCACCGGCGGTGCCCGGTGAGCCGGGACGCGCACCGGCACCGGCACACCGCGCGGATCGCCGAGGTCCGCGCGGGCCGCCGGGCCGAGAAAGTGCCGTACCCCATCCGGATCCGGCGGGCCGAGGTCGTGCGGACCGCACCGGTCGGGGCCGGGCTGGTGCGGGTCACCCTCGGCGGGCCGGGTACCGCGGGGTTCGAGGCGCATTCGCCGGACGAGCACGTGAAACTCCTCTTCCCCGATGCCGGTGGCGAGCTCCGGCTCCCCGAACCGGACGGCGACCTGCTGCGCTGGCCGAAGCCGGCGCCGACGTCGCGGGAGTACACCGTCCGCCGGTACGACCCGGATTCCGGCGAGCTGGACCTCGACGTCGCCCTGCACGACGGTGGCCTCGGCGCGGACTGGGCGCGGGCGGTGCGGCCGGGCGAAACCGTGCACGTCGCGGGTCCGCCGGGCGGGCTCATCGTCCCGCACAGCTACGACCGCTACCTGCTCGCCGGTGATCTCACCGCGCTGCCTGCGCTGGCCCGGTGGCTCGAGGAACTGCCGCGGACCGCTGTCGGCTGGGCGTTCGCCGAGGTCGCCGATGCGAGCGAGGAAATCGGCCTCGACGCTCCGGATGGCGTCGAAGTGCACTGGCTGCACCGCGGCACCGCCGCGCCCGGCAGCTCCGACCTGCTTGTCCGTGCGGTGCGCGAGATCCGCGTGCCTGCGGGTGAACGGCTGTACGCGTGGGTGGCGGGCGAGGCGGGCGTGATCAAGCCGCTGCGTCGCTGGTTGCGTGCCGAACTCGGGCTCGCCAAGGAGGACCACGACGTGACCGGCTACTGGAAACGCGGCGTCGCGGACTTCGACGACGAGCACGACGAACACGAGCACTGAACACCCAGGGAACCACCGAAAACCGAGGACCGAGAAGCATGATCAGCAGAACGACCCGTCTCGCGGCCGCGCTCGTGGCCGCCCTTGTCGTGGCCACCGGCTGCGGTACCGGCGACGCGCAGAGCGGCAGCAACGTCCCGACCCGCGTCTTCACCGCCGACAACGGGCAGGTGAAGATCCCCGCGACGCCGAAACGCGTGATCGCGACCGGGTACGCCGTCCCGGCCCTGCTGGAGGCCAAAGCACCGCTGGTCGGCATCTCCACCTGGAAGCGCGGCCTGCCGATGATGACCGCCGAGGACCGCGCGAAGTACGACCAGCTGCCGAAAGTCGCCGGTGAGCAGGCCGCGGAGACGAACTACGAGGCCATCGCGCAGGCCGATCCGGACCTGATCGTGATCGGGGTACCCAAACCGGTGCTCGCGGACATCGACCTGAAGCGGCTGCAGGAGGTCGCGCCGGTGGTGGCGATCGGGCCGTCGGTGCCGTCGGCGTGGCGGGAGCTCTCGCGCAAGCAGTCCGACGCGGCGGGTGCGCTCGCCGGGTTCGACGCTGCCCGCCAGGAGTACGGGGTGAAGGCGAAGGAGCTCACGGAGAAGTACAAAACCGTGCTGCCGCAGCTGAAACTGGGGCACGTCGGCGCGTACGGCGAGGTCGCGAAGGGCAATTTCCAGCGGGAGTTCACCGATTCCTGGGGTACCAACATCGCGCAGGATCTCGGCGCGCACTACTACGGCCAGGTGAAGGTCAAGGGCGGCGGCTCGAAGGACGTCAGCGAGTACCCGTCGATCGAGGAGCTGACGTCGGCGTTCGCGGATGCCGACGCTATCACGTACTCCGTCAAGCCGGACGGTTCGGTGCCGCCCTCGGTGCAATACGTGCTCGATTCGCCGCTGTGGAAGCAACTTCCCGCGGTAAAGGCCGGAAAGACCTACCCCTTCCGGTACACCGAAGCAGCGACCTACCGGGCGGCGCTGAAGACACTCGACGCGGTGGACCAGGCCTTCGCGCCGTTGCTGAAGAAGTGACCGCCCGCGGCCGCACCGCGCTGCTGGTCACCGCCGTCGTCCTGCTGGCGGCGGTGGCCGTGCTCAGCGTGGGCGTCGGGGCGCACGGCATCGCGCCGGCCGAGGTGCTGCGGGCGATCTTCGGGTACGGCGATCCGGCGGACCAGGCGGTGGTGCGGGAGATTCGGGCCCCGCGTGCGCTCCTGGCCGTGGGAGTGGGTGCCGCGCTGGCCGTCTCGGGCGTGCTCGTGCAGGTGCTGTCGCGAAACCCGCTGGCCGAACCGGGCGTGCTCGGCGTGACGGCCGGTGCCGGGTTCGCGATCACCATCGGTTCGGCGCTCGGCATTGCCGCGTCGGAGTCGGGGGAGCTGGGATTCGCCGTGCTGGGCGCGATTCTGGCGACGACGCTCGTGTACGCCGTGGGCCGCCGTTCGCCGCTGCGGATGGTGCTCACCGGGGTCGCGCTGACGTTCGTGCTCAGCGGCGTGTCGCTCGGGTTACGGCTGCTGCTGCCGGACACGTTCGACCGTTACCGGTTCTGGTCCGTCGGCTCGCTCGCGGGGCGGGAACAGGCTCCGCTCGCGGTGCCGCTGATCGTGATCGCAGTGGGAGTCGTGGCCGCGTTTCTGCTGAGCCGCCAGCTGAACGCGCTCGCGCTCGGCGATTCCGTCGCGCACGCTTTGGGCGCTCGCGTTGCGCGGATTCGCGCGCTGACGTTGTTGTTGATCACTGTGCTGGCCGGAGCGGCGACTGCGGTGGCCGGGCCGATCTTGTTCGTCGGGCTGATCGTGCCGCATCTCGCGCGGCGCGCGGCGGGTGCTTCGGTGCCGTGGCTGACCGCGTACGCGACGGTGCTCGGTCCGATCCTGATGCTCGTGTCGGATGTCGGCGCGCGCGTGCTGCTGCCGACCGGGGAGGTGCCGGTCGCGATCGTGACCGCATTCGTCGGTGGCCCGGTGCTGATCTGGGCGGTCCGGCGGTACGGGACGGCGGCGCTGTGAGCGGGATCGTGCTCCGCCGCGGGCGGTTTTCGGTGCGGGTGGACCGCCGGACGGTCGTGCTCGCCGCGGTGCTCGTCGTCGTGCTGGCCGGGCTTGCCTTGCTGGGCCTGTGTTACGGCGCGGCGTGGGCGAGCCCGGCACGGGTGTTCGCCGCGCTGGGCGGGTCCGGCGGCGGGCCGGGGGTGGTGATCCGCGAGTGGCGGCTGCCGCGCGTGGCCGCCGGGCTCGTGTTCGGTGCCGCGCTCGGGCTGGCCGGGGCGATTTTCCAGAACGTGACCCGGAATCCGCTCGGCAGCCCGGACGTGATCGGGCTCGATTCCGGCGCGTACACCGGGGCGCTGGTCGCGCTCACGGTACTGGGGGGCACGGCGGCGGAGCTGACGGTCGCGTCCGTGGCCGGCGGCCTGCTCACGGCGGCCGCGGTCTACCTGCTTTCCCTCGGGGGCAGCCGGTCCGGGTTGCGGCTGATCGTGATCGGGATCGCGGTGAACGCGATGCTGACCGCGCTGAACTCGTGGATCGTGCTGCGGGCGGAGCTGGAGGTGGCGATCGCCGCGGTCGGCTGGAACGCGGGTTCGCTGAACGGGGTCGGCTGGAGCCGCGTCGCGGTGCCGTTCGCGGTGCTGGCGGTGTTGTTCGCGGTACTGGCGACCCGTGCTCCGGCACTGCACCAGGCCGCGCTGGGCACGGAGCTCGCGGTGACGACGGGGGTCCGGCACGAATCGCTGCGGCTGCAGCTGGTGGTGATCGGCGTCGGCTGCACGGCGACGGTGACCGCGGTGGCCGGGCCGATCGCGTTCGTCGCGCTCGCCGCCCCGCAGATCGGCAAGCGGCTCGCCCGCGCGCCGGGGATTCCGTTGCTGCCGGCCGCTTTGTGCGGTGCGGTGCTGCTCACCGGCGCCGACCTGGTCGCGCAGATGCTGCTCGCCCCGGTGTCGTTGCCGGTCGGCGTGGTCAGCACGGCGATCGGCGGCTGTTACCTGATCTGGCTGCTCACCAAGGAGGTGCGGCGGAGATGACCCGCCCGACCGGAAGTTTCGAGCTGACCGGCGCCCAGCTGGGCATCTGGAATGCGCAGCGGCTGGAACCGGACTCGCCGTACTACGTCGTCGGCGATGTCATCGAGATCTCCGGCAGTGATCCGGTCGACATCGGAGCGCTGGCAGAGGCGATCCGCGCGACCACTGAGGAGGCGGAAAGCCTGCGGCTGCGCGTGCTCGACACTCCGGACGGGCCGCGGCAGCTCGTGTCGGACGAACCGGTGCCGCTGCCCGGGATCGTCGACCTCCGCGCGGAACCGGACACGGCGCACGCGCGGGTGGCGGCCGAACGCCAGCGGATGGCTGAGGCGTGCCAAGGGATGCTGGACCGGCCGTTGTTCGCGTATCAGCTGCTACGGCTTTCGGACACCGAGGTCTGGTTCACGCAGCTCGGGCATCACCTCGTCTTCGACGGCTACACCGCGGCGATGCTGGCCCGTCGCATTGCGGCCCGGTACACCGCGGCGATCCGCGGCGAGGAACCACCACCGTCGACCTTCGGCCGGTTCGCCGATCTCGTGGACGCCGATCGCGAGTACCGGACGAGCGAGCGATTCCAGCGCGATCGTGCGTATTGGGGTGAGCGGCTCACGCCGTTGCCGGAGCTGGCGGAAGACGCGGGCGCGGACGGGCCGCCGGAGGAGACTGTCACCGCGCGTGCGGTGCTCACTCCGGACGAGGTCGCCGGGCTGCGGGCGCTGGGGGAACGCGCGGGGACGACCTGGGGCGACGCGCTGATCGCGTGTTACGCGGCGTTCTTGCACCGCGTGCTCGGGACGGCTGACGTCGTGTTCGCTTTGCCGTTGATGTGCCGAACGGGGATCGCGTTGCGTACGCCTGCGATGGCCGTGAACGTGCTGCCGCTGCGGGTGCGGGTGGAGCCGGGTGACCGGCCGGAGGCGCTGACCGCGCGGGTCGCGGAGGCGTTGCGGGAGATGCGTGCGCATCAGCGGTATCGCGGGGAAAACCTGCCGCAGGACCTGCCGGGCGCGGGTGCGCTGCTGCACGGGCGCGGGATCAACCTCAAGGCGTTCGACCTGGAGCTCGCGTTCGGCGATGCGCGGGGAACGATGCGGAACGTCGCGGGCGGGCCGCCGGAGGATATGGGGCTCAGCGTGCTGCCGACCACCGGTGGCGGGCTGTTGCTGGGCTTCGAGGTCGACGCGCGTACGCACGATCAGGCCGGGGTGACCGCCCAGCTCACCGCCTTGCGTTCGCTCATCACAGCCTTCACCGGTCCGGCCGCGCCCATCGTCGGCCGCGCTGACCTGGTACCGGCCCGCGTCCGCCGCGCCCTGCTGTCCGCCTGGAGCACACCTGAAGTCCGTGAAGGGAACCATCACGGAATTAGATTCCGTGATGGTTCCCTTCACGGACATCCGGCGCTCGTGTGCGGGGAGGAGCGGCTGACCGGGGCGGAGGTGGCGGAGCGGGTGCATCGGCTGGCGCGGGTGCTGCGGGCGCGCGGGGTCGGGCCGGACGACGTGGTGGCGCTTGCGCTGCCGCGGTCGGTGGATCTGGTGGTGGCGTTGCTCGCCGTTCTCGACGCGGGCGCGGCGTTCCTGCCGCTGGACCTGGCCCATCCGCCGGAGCGGTTGCGCGAGCTGGTGGCCGAGGCGGAACCGGTGCTGGCCATCTCGGCCGACGGGGCTCTGGCCGGGGTACCACACCTGCGGCTCGACGATCCGGTGACGCAGGCGGAAATCGCCGCGCAGTCCCCGGCCGAACTGTCCGATGTGGACCGGCACCCGGACCACCTCGCGTACGTGATCTTCACGTCCGGCTCCACCGGGCGGCCGAAGGGCGTGCTCGTGCGGGTCGGCGGGCTGGAGACCTTGCTGCGCAACCATCGCGCGACCACGGTCGCCGATGCCGCGGCGGGCAGGCGGCTCCGCGTCGCGCACACCTATTCGTTCGCTTTCGATTCGGCGATCGAGCAGCTGCTGTGGATGTTGTGCGGGCATGAATTACATGTCTACGACACGGAAACCGCCCGTGATGTGGACGCGTTGCAGGCGGCGTTCGCACGGGACCGGATCGACGTCGTCGACACCACCCCGTCGATGGCCGCGCCGTTGCTGGACGCGGGCCTCCTCGACGGGGACCATCGGCCGGAACTGCTCGTGCTGGGCGGGGAAGCAACGCCTCCGGCGCTGTGGCAGCGGGTCGCCGCGTCCGGGGTCCGCGCGCGTAACCTGTACGGCCCGACCGAGACCACTGTGGACGGTGCCGGTGCGCTGATTGCCGGGGACCGGCCGGTGATCGGGTTCGCCGTACCCGGCACTCGTGCGTACGTGCTCGATTCCGCCCTGCGCCCGGTTCCCGTCGGCAGCCGTGGCGAGCTCTACCTCGCCGGACCGCATCTCGCCCGCGGCTATCTCGGCCGTCCGGGCGGGACGGCGGAGCGGTTCGTGGCCGACCCGTTCGGGCCGCCGGGGGAGCGGATGTACCGCACCGGCGACGTCGTGCGGTGGGTGCCCGGGCGGGGCCTGGACTACCTCGGCCGCCGCGACGGTCAGGTGAAGGTCCGGGGCCACCGCGTGGAACTGGGGGAGGTCGAGGGCGCGCTCGGGGCGGTTTCCGGGGTGCGGGCCGCGGCCGCTGCGGTGCGCGGACGGCGGCTGATCGGGTACGTGGTGGGTGCCGGGCTCGTGGCCGAGGAGGTCCGCGTGGCGGTCGCGCGACGGCTGCCCGAGGCTTTCGTCCCGGCGGCGATCGTCGTGCTGGGCGAACTTCCGGTGACCACCAACGGGAAACTCGACCGGTCCGCGTTGCCTGCTCCGGCCGCGGCGGAGGGTGGGCGGGAACCCGAGACGGAACGGGAACGGCTGGTGTGCGCGGCGGTGGCCGAGGTGATCGGTGTGGACCGGGTCGCGGCCGACGACGATTTCTTCGCCCTCGGCGGTGACAGCATCACCGCGATCGGGGTGAGCGGCCGCTTGCGGGCACACGGAATCGACCTCCGGCCCCGCGATCTGCTGGCCCGGCGCAGTTTCGCCGCACTGGCCGCGGCGAGCGGTGTCCTGTCCGAACCGGACAGTCAGCCGGACGAGCCGATCGGCGAGGTACCGGCGCCGCCGATCGTGCAAACGCTGCTGGACCTGAATCCGGACCTCGAGGCGATCGTCGGCTATGCACAGTGGACAGTGCTCCGCACAGGTCCGGTACCGCGCTTGCGTGAAGGCGTGCAAGCGATCCTTGATCACCACGATGTGTTGCGGCTTCAGCTGAATCCCGATGGCCTGCTGGTTCGTCCACAAGGGACCGTCAAGGCGGCGGAGGTGGTCAGCGAGGCGGCCGGACCACCCGCCGAGGTGGCACAACGGCTTGCGGCCGAACTGGATCCGCGGGCCGGGGCGATGATCCGGATCGCCATGGTGGGAGACCGGCTTGTCGTGGTCGTACACCATCTGGCGATCGACGGCGTGTCTTGGCGGATCTTGCTGCCGGACCTCCAAACGGCCTGCGAAGGCGGGATTCTCGAGCCGGTACGGACGTCGTGGCGGCAGCATGCCTTGGCGCTCGCGGAACAGGGTACGAGCGGTGCGCGGCGTGGGGAGGCGGACCATTGGCGGTCGGCGCTGAAGCCAGGGCAGCCGCCCGGCACCGTCGCAACCGCGCATCGTTCGGTCACCGTCGCCAGTGCCGAGGAAAGCGCCGCAGCGCTGACCGTGCTTCCCGGCGCTTACCGGGCGAGTGTCGAGGAAGTGCTGCTCACCGCTCTTGCACTCACGTTGCGAGACGACTCGGCGGTGGTCCGGGTGGAAGGTCACGGCCGCGAGGGGCTGGATCTCGCCCGTACGGTCGGCTGGTTCACCGCCGAGTTTCCGGTGCGCCTGCCTGCGGTGACCGACCTGGATCGGCTGCTGCGGGCGGTCAAGGAGGCCCGGCGGGCGGTGTCGGACGGTGGCCTCGGATACGGCGTCCTGCGGTACCTCGACCCGGAGACCCGCGCCGAGTTCGCGGCGGCTGCGATGCCGGACGTCCTGCTGAACTATCTCGGCCGCTTCCCGTCGTTGCCCGGCGGATGGCAGCTGCCCGAAGAAGATCCGTTCGGCGTCCTCGAACCTCCGGCGAAGGCGTTGGAGCAGGTCCTGGCGCTCAACTGTTTCGTCCGCGAGGAAGAGCAACCACGGATCGCCGTCGAGTGGACGGCAGCGAGCCGGGTCCTGGCGCCGGAAGCGGTCGAACGCCTTCAAGACGCTTGGGCCGAGGCATTGTCCGCGCTGGCGGCGCACGCTCGGCGTACCCGGGGCGGGCTCTCGCCGTCGGACCTTCCGCTGGTGACGCTCGGGCAGGGCGAGATCGACGCCCTCGAAGCGCAGGGTCCGGTCGCCGACGTGCTGCCCGCGACGCCGTTGCAGGCCGGGCTGTCGTTCCACACGCTGACCCGCGGTGGAGCGGACCCGGACGTCTACACCGTGCAGGCGGTAACGCACCTCGAAGGACGGCTCGACCCGGACCGGATGCGCGCCGCCGCCGCGGAACTGCTGCACCGGCACCCGGCGTTGCGCGTCCATTTGCACACGACGGCCGCTGGCGAGGTCGTACAGGTGGTGCCTGCCGACGTCCGGCTCGACTGGCGGCACGCCGACCTCACCGGCTGTCCTGAGCAGGCCGCTGCCGAATGCGCGACTGAGCTGGCCCGGCCGTTCGACCCGGCAGTGCCGCCGCTCATCCGGTTCCTGCTGCTCACGCTGGGCCCGGCCGAGCACCGGCTGGTCCTGACGAACCACCACGCCCTGCTCGACGGATGGTCGATGCCGTTGACCGGACGGGCGCTGCTGGCCACGTACGCCGAACTGGGTGGAGGACCGGCTGCTCCGGTCGCCCCGCCGCTCGCCGAGTACCACCGGGTGCTCGCCGGACGGGACCGGACTGCCGCCATCGAGGCCTGGCGGACCGCGCTGGCCGGGCTCGACGAAGGGACCGTGCTCGCGCCCAAGTCCACAGTGGACCGTCCACAGCGGATCACCGTGAGGTTGGGCGCGGAGTTCAGTGAGCAGGTGCGTTCCTTTGCGCGCGAACGGGGAATGACGACAGCAGCGGTGTTCCAGACCGCGTGGGGAGTGCTGCTCGGGCGGCTCACCGGACGCCGTGACGTGGTGTTCGGCTGCCCGGTTTCCGGCCGCCCGGCCGACGTTCCCGGTGTGGAGGCGATGATCGGGCAGCTCGGGACCACGATCCCGGTGCGGGTGTCGTTCGATCCCGCCGAGCCGGTGGCCGCAGTGCTGACGCGGGTGCAGGACGAGAGCGCCCGGCTCACTGAACACCACCACCTCGGCCTGCCGGACATCCAGCGTGAGACCGGCGCACTGTTCGACACCATGCTGGTGATGGAGAACTTCCCGCTGTCCAGCCGGGAACGCACGCCGCTCGCCCCGGGTCTCGACCTGGCCGGTGTCGACATCACCGACGCAACGCACTATCCGCTCACGGTGATTGTGTTGCCCGGCAACGAGATCACTCTCGGCTTCGGCTACCAGCCGCAGGCGTTCGACGAGGCGACTGTGCAGGCTTATGGCCGGTGGCTGAAAAATCTGCTGCACGAGATCGTGGCCGACCCGGGACGGCCGGTCGCGCGGATCAGGTCACTCGGAGAGGCCGAAGAAAAAGCCTTGTTGCAGCAGGGAATCGGTCCGGTGCCGAGCCGGGAAGCCGGAACCTGCCTGGAGGAATTCGCCCGCTGGGTCCGGGAGACTCCCGACGCCGAGGCCGTCGTCTGCCGAGACCGCCGCCTGACCTACGCCGAGCTGGACCGGAAGGCGAACCAGCTCGCGCATGCCTTGCGGGAGAACGGAGTCCGGCCGCAGGATCCGGTCGCGGTGCTGCTGGAGCGGGACGTCGAGCTGGTGGTCGCGCTGTTCGGGGTGCTGAAGGCCGGTGCGGTGCACGTCCCGATGGACCCGGGGTATCCCGCGGAACGGCTGGCGCATCTGGTTTCCGACAGTGCCCCGGCCGCCGTCGTGTCCACTTCGGACCCCGGCTTCGGCATTCCGGTGGTACCTCCTGGTGTCCGTAATGGACAGTCCACTGCGGACACCAGAACCCATCCGGACGATCTCGCGTATGTGATCTACACGTCCGGCACCACCGGGAAACCCAAGGGGGTCGCGGTCACCCACCGCGGCATTCCGAGCCTGGTCGCGCTGCAGGAGGACATCGTCGGGATCCGCCCCGGTGAGCGGTACCTGCATTTCGCGTCCACGAGCTTCGACGTTGCGTACTGGCAGTTCTTCCTGCCGCTGCTGTCCGGCGGCACGTCGGTGATCGCGCCGGAGGAGGTGCGCGGGTCCGGCGACGACCTGCTTGCCTACGCCGTCGAACACCGGGTCACCGGGCTGAATCTGCTGCCGTCGTTCCTGTCCGCGATGCCGGACGACGCGACGGTGGACGCCGATGTGTTCTTCGTCGTCGGCGCGGAGCGGCTCGACCCGGAGCTGGCGCACCGGTGGGGAAACCGGCGGGCGCTGTTCAACGCCTACGGCCCGACTGAGGTCACGATCAACTCCGTCACCTGGCAGTATTCCGCCGATGATCCCGGGCCGTTGCCGATCGGGCGGCCGGACCCGCAGGTACGCGCGTATGTGCTGGACGCGGGCCTGCGCCCGGCGGGAACCGGGGTTACCGGGGAGCTGTATCTCGCCGGGCCGAAGGTTGCGCGCGGCTACGTGAACCGGCCGGGGCTGACCGCGGAGCGGTTCGTGGCCGACCCGTTCGGCCCGCCCGGCGAGCGGATGTACCGCACCGGCGACCTCGTGCGCTGGCGGCCGGACGGGCAGCTGGTGTTCCTCGGCCGCGCCGACCACCAGGTGAAACTCCGCGGGTTCCGGATCGAACCGGGCGAGATCGAGACCGCGTTGATGCGGCTGCCCGAAGTGCGGGCCGCGGCCGTGCTGGTGCGCGAGGACCGGCCGGGGGACCGTCGGCTGGTGGCGTACGTGGTGCCAGTGGACGATGCAGACCCGCAGCCGGATGTCCTGCGCGACGATCTCGCCGTCGAGCTCCCCGCGCATCTGGTGCCGTCTGCGGTGGTCCTGCTGGAACGGCTGCCGCTCGGCCCCAGCGGCAAGCTCGACCGCGCGGCCCTGCCAGCGCCGGGACCGCGGGCGAGCGGCTCGGGGCGGGAACCGGCGACCGAGGCGGAAACCGTGCTGCTGCAGGTGGTTCGCGAGCTGCTCGGCCCCGAGGTCATGGTGGACGACGGCTTCCTCGACTCCGGTGGCGACAGCATCGCGTCGCTGCGGCTGGTCGCGCGCGCTCGGCGGGCCGGGTTGCATCTGACCGCGCGTGATGTGTTCGAGGGCGGCACGATCGCCAGGATCGCGGCGCGGTGCGGGGACACGAGTGTGGTCGTGTCGCCCGATCTCGTCCCCGCGGTCGGGGAAGCGCCGCTGACACCCGTCATGCGAGGTGTCGCGGACGGCTTCTGCCAGTGGGTCGAGATCTGCGTGCCTGCCGGAGGAGACGTTTCGCAGTGGCGAGCGGTGCTCGACGTCATCCTCGACCGGCACGACGTCCTCCGTGCGCATCTCTCCGGCGACGTCCTGCGCATTCCGGAACCCGGCGCGGTGACCGGGGCGGAGGTGCTCGATGTCGTCCCCGCAGGCGAAGACGCGAACCTGCGGGTGCTGCTCGACGGCCGGATCACGGCGATCCGCGCCCGGATGAACCCGCGGACCGGACCATTGCTGCGTGCGGTCTGGGTGGATGCCGGACCGTCCCGCCCCGGACGGCTCCTGCTCGTGGCGCACCACCTCGTGGTGGACGCCGTGTCGTGGCGCATTCTGCTCGACGACATCGAACAGGCCTACGCCGGGCAAGCACTGCCCGGACGAGGTGTTTCCTTCCTCGGCTGGGCAAGGGCATTGGCTGCGGCAGGGCCGGCTCGGCAGACGGAAATACCGCACTGGCAGCAGTTCTCGGGTAAGCCGTCGACGCTGGACGGTCCGTTGCGGCACCACGAGATCGACGTATCCGCGGACACCACGCAGACGGTGCTGACGGCGTTGCCTGCCGCATACCGCACCGGTCCGGACACCGTGCTGCTCACCGCATTCGCGCGGGCTTTCGGTGCCTGGCGGGGAACTTCGGCGGACGTGCTCGTCGCGCTGGAGAGCCACGGCCGTCCGGACCACACGCCGGACTTCGCCGGTCCGGTGGACCTTTCCCGTACGGTCGGCTGGTTCACCGCGGTGTATCCGGCGCGGATCACCCCGCCGGACGGGCCGACGGCGATCGCCACCGTCCGCGACCAGCTCCGCGCCGCCGGGGACGGCCTCGGGTACGGCATTCTCGGCGGCACGGCGAGCGGGGCGGAGGTCACCTGGAACTACCTCGGCCGGTTCGAGGCCGCGCCGGACGCGGAGACGCCGTGGCAGCGGCCGCCGGATGCGGAACCACTCGGTTCCGGCGGCGGACCGCTCACGCACGCGCTGATGGTCAACGCGATGGTGCGCGACGATCAGCTGGCGGTGCGGTTCACCTGGCCCGACGGAGTATTCACCGCGGACGGGATCGCCGAGCTGGGCGCTGCTTTCCGGCACGAACTGGCTGCGTTGCCCGTACCTGCCGGTGAGCTGCTGCCCTTGACGCCGTTGCAGGAGCTGATCCTGCGCGAGTCACGGGCCGCCGTGGTGGACCCGTACCCGGTCCAGGCGGCGTTCTCGTTGACCGGCGCGCTGGACGTGACCGCCCTGGAGGAGGCGGCGCAGACTCTGGTGCGACGGCATCCGAATCTCGGTGCCGTTTTCCCGCCGGGGCACGAGGTGCAGGTTCTGCCGTCCCAACCACACGTGGGCTTTCGGGTGCGGGCGGCTGATGAGGTGGCGCTCGACGACGATCTCGCCGAACCGTTCGACCTCGCCGCCGGGCCGCTGCTGCGGGTCACCGTGCTCCGCCATGGCCCCGAGCGGCACGAACTCGTGCTCACCAGCCATCACCTGCTCTCCGACGGCTGGTCGGCCCCGCGCATCCTGGGCGAGCTGTTCTCGGCGTACTCCGGGGCTCCGCTGCCTGATCCGGTGCCGATTTCCCGGTACACGCGCTGGTTGGCCGCGCGGGACCACGCGGTCAGCGGGCACGCGTGGCGGCAGGAGCTGGCCGGGGTGCCCGCGCGGAAGCTCCTGAGTGGACAGTCCGGCGTCGCTGATCCGGTACTGTTCACTGTGGACGCTGCGCTGGTCGCCGAGCTGACCCGGGCCGGGACCGCGCACGGGATCACCGCGGGGACCTT
This sequence comes from Amycolatopsis jejuensis, assembly GCF_000717335.1. Classification (GTDB taxonomy): domain Bacteria; phylum Actinomycetota; class Actinomycetes; order Mycobacteriales; family Pseudonocardiaceae; genus Amycolatopsis; species Amycolatopsis jejuensis. Next base: position 95,030 of record NZ_JNYZ01000007.1, on the reverse strand, counting down.
GCTGCAAGGCGCGTGGGCTGCGGTGCTCGCGGAGCGGTCCGGACTGTCCGACATCACCTTTGCCGCCATGGTTTCCGGCCGGACGTCCGAAGTGGACGGTGTCGAGGACATCATCGGACTGCTCGCCAATACCGTCCCGGTTCGGGTCCGGTTCACCGGTACGGTGAGGGAAATGCTGGTGCGGACGCAGGAACGGCAGCAGGACCTGGTAGCCCATCACCATCTGAGCCTGGCTGAACTGTCCACTGTGGCCGGAAAGGAATGGTGGCCGGACAGTCTCGTCGTGTTCGAGAACTACCCGGTGGACCCGGCGCGGCTGCGGGAACCCGCACCAGGGTTGACAATCACCGGCACGAGGTTCCGCGAGCGGACCCACCACCCGGTGACGGTGACTGTGGTACCCGAACTCTCCGGCGGCTGGTCGGGGGTGTTCGGTTACCAGGCCGGGATGCTGAGTGCGGCCGAAGCCCGTGCGCTGGTGGCGGACTTGCTGCGGTTACTCGCCACCCTTCCGTCGCATTTGGACAGTCCGGCGAGCGAGCTGCGATGAGCCGTCCGGCCGGGGTGCAGGTGTGGCGTACCGCTTTCGTGCTCGTACTGGGTACCTTCATGGCGTCGCTGGACAGCACGATCGTCTCGGTCGGCGTGGACACGTTGGCGCAGCGGTTTTCCGCGTCGGTGACTGATGTCCAGTGGGTCACGACGGCGTACCTGCTGGCGGTGGTCACTGCGGTGCCCGCGTCCGGCTGGCTGGCGGCGCGGTTCGGGGGCCGCCGGACCTGGCTCACCGCGGTCGTGGTGTTCGTGCTCGCGTCGCTGCTGTGCGGGCTGGCCCCGTCGCTGCCGGTGCTGGTGGCGTGCCGGGTGCTGCAGGGGCTCGCCGGTGGCCTGCTGCCGCCGACCGGGCAGGCACTGCTCGCGCGGGCCGCCGGGCCGGAGCGGATCGGGCGGGTGATCAGCGTCGCCGGGGTGGTGCCGTTGCTGTCGCCGGTGCTGGGACCGCTGGTGAGCGGCGCGATTCTCGGGGTCGCCGACTGGCCGTGGCTGTTCTACGTCAACCTGCCGGTCGGTGTCGTCGCGGTGCTGCTCGGGCTGCGGCACGTCCCGGCGGACGCACCTGCCGGTCCGCGGGAACCGTTCGATTTCCGCGGCGCTGCCCTGCTTTCGCCGGGCTTGGCGGCGATCGTCTTCGGGCTCACCGGATTCTCCGAAGGGCCCGGGCGGTTGCTCCCAGTGTTGGCCATCGTGGTCGGGGCAGTCATGCTCGCCGCGTTCGTCCGGCACGGCTTGCGCGCGCGGGCACCGCTGCTGGACCCGCGGTTGTTCGCCCGGCCGCCGTTCGGTGCCGCCGCGCTGGCGCTGGTCGTGCTCGGCGCATCGGTGTTCGGGACCATGTTCCTGCTTCCGCTGTACCTGCGCCGCGGGGCCGGCCTGGACGCCTGGGACACCGGATTGCTGTTGGTGCCACAGGGAATTGGGGCCGCGGCCGGGTCGCTATTGGTGAACCGGATCGTGGACCGGGTAGCGCCGCGCACGCTCGTGCTGTGGGGGATCGGGCTGGTCGCCCTCGGCACGGTCGCGTTCACCCGGCTCGGTCCGGGATTGCCGGATGCGGTGCTCGTTCTTTCGTTGCTGCTACGTGGTTTCGGTGCGGCGATGATCAGCGCGCCGGTGCTTACGCTCGTCTATCGCAGCCTCGACCCGGTTCATCTGCCGCGGGCGGCCGGAGCGCTCACGCTGCTGAACACGCTGGGTGGGTCGGTGGGGACGGCGGTCCTCGCGTTGGTGTTGCAGTCCCGGCTGGCGGTTCGGGGGCCGGACGTCGCTGCGGCTTTCGCGGACACGTTCTGGTGGGTGCTGGGCCTGGTCGTGGTGGCGGTGGCTGGTGCGGTGAAACTGCCGAAGGAGGGGTAGATGCACGACACGTTGCCCAGTCCGGCCGAGGTGACCGCGGGCCCGGTGCCGGACGTGGGACCGCATCGCGAGACGGTTTCGGCAGTGCTGGCCGGGCGGGATCCGCGGCTGCTGGTGATCGCCGGACCGTGTTCGGTGCACGATCCGGAGGCTGCGCTGGAGTACGCCGGGCTGCTCGCGGGTGCGGCCGCGCGGTATGCCGACGATCTGGTGGTGGTTCTGCGTGCGTATCTGGAGAAGCCGCGTTCGGTGACCGGGTGGACGGGGTTCCTGCCGGACCCCGGGCTCGACGGCAAGGGCGACCTCGCGACCGGGGTACGGCTCGGGCGGGCGTTTCTGCTCGACGCGGTGGCGACCGGGTTGCCGTTGGCGTACGAGTTCGTGGATCCGATGCTGGCGCCGTACGTGGCGGACACGGTGAGCTGGGGTGCGATTGGTGCGCGGACGGTGGCCAGCCAGCCGCATCGGCACCTGGCGTCGTGGCTGCCGATGCCGGTGGGGATGAAGAACTGCGTGTCCGGGCGGCTCGGACCGGCAGTGGATGCGATCCGGGCGGCGGGGGCGGGACAGGTGTTTCCGGGGGTTGGGCCGGACGGGCGGGTGAAAGTGGTGCGCAGTATGGGGAATCCGGACGCGCATCTGGTCCTGCGGGGCGGTCCGGTGCCGAACTACGACGCGGCCTCGGTGGCCGGGGCGGTCGATCTGTTGACTGCCGCTGGGTTGCCGGGGCGGGTGGTGGTGGATGCTTCGCACGGGAACAGCGGGAAGGACCACCACCGGCAGCCGGGGGTGGTCGCGGAGGTGGCGCGGCAGGTGGCGGCGGGCGGTGCCGGGGTGGTGGGGGTGATGGGGGTGATGGTGGAGTCGTATCTGGCGGATGGGCGGCAGGGTGAGGAGGTGGTGCCTGCGGATCGGACGTTGAGCCGGACGGATGCCTGCTTGGGGTGGGAGAGAACGGTACCGCTGCTGGAGACTCTCGCCCTGGCGGTGCGCCATCGGCGTCCGTGAAGGGAACCTTCACGGAATCAGATTCCCTCATGGTTCCCTTCACAGCCCTCTACATTCCGTGAAGGGAACCATCACAGCCCTCCGCATTCCGTGAAGGTTCCCTTCACGGCCCGCCGCATTCTGTGAAGGTTCCCTTCACAGCCTCAAAACCCACCACTCAACCGCAGCCGACGCACCCGCCCGGACCCCGGCACCCAGACTCGGCCCTGCACCCCGATACGAAGCCAAAAACACGGTCGGGAGGGGCTTGTCAAGGCATCTTTCCCGCCTTGACAAGCCCCTCCCGACCGCAGTCACACTTCCGGCTTCGGGGTGCCCCACCGCAACGTTCCAAGCCAGGGCACCTTCACGGAAGAAGGTTGGCTCGGCGAGCGGCATTGACAGCCTGCAGACGCGTCCGGGCGTCCAGCTTCCGCATGGCATTGCGGAGGTAGCTCTTCACCGTTTCTGTTCCCAGGCCCAGAGAATCGGCGATGTCACCGTTGGTCTGCCCCGCAGCAGCACCCGTCAGGACGTCCAGCTCCCGGGCCGACAGTGTCGCCGCGCCGGTCGGGGGGCCACCAGCCAGGCTCGTGCAGACCGCGTCAACCCGGGCCCGCAGCCCTGGGTCGTCGATCAACGCGGCGATCCGGCGGAGTTCGGCGTGGCTTTCCCGGACCGTCTCGCGGTCGGCCGGGTCGCCGGCCAAGGCTTCCGGAGCGGGCGTGAGCAGCTGCAGCCGACGCTGGACCTCGGCGCGGATTGCCAGTTCCTGCTCCAAATCCCGGGCTACCTCGACCATTGCCGTCACCGGGCGGTCTCCGAAACTGACGTTCTCCCGCACCGCCCCGTACAGCACCGCTCGCACAGTGCGCCGCACGATCACCGGTACCGCCATCACCGACCGGACCCCCTCCGCCTGCACTGCGCGGTCGAAGTGGTGGCTGATGGCGTCGCTGGCGTAATAGTCCGGCAGCACGACCGGCTTCCGCAGGCCGATCGCCCGGCCGCCCAGGCCCTTGCCCTCGGCCACCACGAGGCCGAGCAGCGACGTCGTCGCGTTGCCGACCAGTTCGCTCATTCGCAGGTGCCGGCCGTCCGCGACGACGCCGCCGAACGACAGGGGTACCCCGGCTGCCCCGCGCAGGCGGACCAGGGCGCGGCGGACTTCGGCGGTGTCGTCCCCGGGATCGGGCAGGGGATCGGGCAAGCGATCGGGCAAGGGGGCGGGCATGGGGCGGCACCCCTTTTCGGGGGTAGTGGGCCTGCTGACGTGCAGAGATAGTACCGCCGACACCGGCCGACGACGACCGTGGAGCATGCCGTGAGCCCTGAGCGGACCACCCTCGACCTGTTGCAGACCTACTCCGCCCCGGATGCGGACGCGACCCACCTCCTGTGCGGGCGCCACCCGGCGGACGCCGTCGCGTTCACGCTCGTCGAGGCGGACCTCGCCAGTCGCGACCTCACCTACGCCCAGCTCGAAGCCACCTCGGCGCGGTTCGCCGCCGCCCTCACCGCGCACGGGGTCCGGCCGGGCGACCGGGTCGCGACGCTGATGGGCAAGTCCGCCGAACTGGTCACCGCGCTGCTGGCGATCTGGCGGCTCGGGGCGGTGCATGTGCCGTTGTTCACTGCGTTCGCGCCGTCGGCGATTGCGCAGCGGATCGTGGGTAACGGGACGCGCGTGGTGGTGGTCGACGCCGGTCAGCGCGCGAAACTGGAACCCGGCGAGGACCTGCCCGAAGACCCTGACCGGATCATCGTGACGACCGGCGACGCGACCGGCGCCGACCTGTCCTTCGAAGCCCTTCTCGACGAGCCACATCCGCTGGCCGAGCCGGTCGCGGTGGGCGGCGACGGGACGCTCGTCGAGATCTTCACGTCCGGCACCACGGGTACTCCGAAGGCGGTGCCGGTGCCGTTGCGCGGGCTCGCCGGAATCCATTCCTACCAGCAGTTCGGCCTCGACCAGACCGACGAGGACGTGTTCTGGAACGCCGCCGACCCGGGCTGGGCTTATGGGCTGTACTTCGCGCTGCTCGGCCCGCTCGTCACCGGGCGGCGGAGTCTGCTGCTGCACGCCGGGTTCAGCCCGGAGCTGACCTGGCAGGTGCTCGAACGCTTCGGCGTCACCAACTTCACCGCCGGGCCGACGGTGTACCGCGCGCTGCGCAGCTCGGGTCTGCCGGTGCCGGCCGGGCTGCGGTTGCGGCACTGCTCGTCGGCGGGGGAGCCGCTGACGCCGGACGTCGTGACCTGGGCCGAGGAGGCGCTCGGCTGCCCGGTGCGCGACCACTACGGCCAGACCGAAACCGGCATGGTCGTCGGCAATGCGTGGCATCCGCACCTGATCGCGCCGGTCAAGACCGGGTCGATGGGACGGCCGCTGCCCGGGTTTGCGGTCGAGGTGCTGAAGGCGGGTGCCGACGTGGTCGCCGACGTCGGCGAGACCGGCCGCGTCGCGATCGACGTGCCGGCCAGCCCGCTGATGCCGTTCTCCGGCTACCGTGACGCCCCCGGCCGCACCGCGGAGCGCTTCAGCGCCGACGGCCGCTGGTACTACACCGGCGACATCGCCGCCCGCGACCGCGACGGCTATCTCACCTTCGGCTCCCGCGACGACGACGTGATCCTCATGGCGGGCTACCGGATCGGCCCGTTCGAGGTGGAAAGCGCGCTGGCCCAGCACGAAGCCGTCGCGGAAGCCGCGGTGATCGGCGCGCCGGACGAGCTGCGCGGCGAGCTGGTGGTGGCGTACGTGGTGCTGAACCCGGGTACCGATGCGTCCGACGGGCTGGTGGCGGAGCTGCAGCAGACGGTGAAGTCCCGTCTTGCCGCGCACGTGTATCCGCGGCGGATCCATTTCGTGGGGGAGCTGCCGAAGACGCCGAGCGGAAAGATCCAGCGGTTTGCCTTGCGGAGCAGGGAGTTGAGCGCGACCGGCGCCGGCTGAGCCCTGCGGCCGCCCGTGCCCGGTGCCACACTGGGCCGATGGCATCGGATCTGCGTGGCCGGGTCGCACTCGTGGCGGGCGCGACCCGCGGTGCCGGGCGGGGGATTGCCGCCGCGCTCGGCGAGGCCGGGGCGACCGTGGTCTGCACCGGACGGAGCAGCGTCACCGGGCGCGGGCGGTCCGACTACGACCGGCCCGAGACCATCGAGGAAACTGCCGAGCTGGTGACAAGCCTCGGTGGCACTGGGGTTCCGGTCGTCACCGACCATCTCGACCACGACGAGGTACGGCGGCTCGCTCGGCGCGTCCGCGACGATTACGGCCGGATTCACGTACTGGTCAACGACATCTGGGGCGCCGAGCGGCTCAAGGGCGGCCCGGCGGACTGGAATACCCCGGTGTGGCAGCACGATCTCGACGCGGGCCTGCGGATTCTGCGGCTGGGCGTCGAAACGCATCTGATCACGTCGCATTTCCTGCTGCCACTGCTGATTTCGGAACCCGGCGGCCTGCTGGTCGAGGTGACCGACGGGACCGCGGCGTACAACGCTTCGCGCTACCGCATTTCGGTCTTCTACGACCTCGCGAAAGCCGCGGTGAACCGGCTCGCCTTTTCGCAGGGGCACGAATTGGCGCCGCACGGGGCGACGGCGGTTGCGGTGACGCCGGGCTGGCTGCGGTCGGAGATGATGCTGGACAACTACGGGGTCACGGAAGAGAACTGGCGCTCGGCAGCGGCACCGCCGGGGTTCGCCGAGTCGGAGTCGCCGCGGTATGTGGGGCGGGGGATTGCGGCGCTGGCGGCGGATCCGGAGCGGGTGCGGTGGAACCAGCGGTCGGTGACGTCGGCGGAGCTTGCGCGGGAGTACGGCGTCACCGATCTCGACGGGCGGCAGCCGGACAGCTGGGCCGGGTAAGGCTCAAGACAGCGCCCGTCGGTCTCCGTACTGCGCCGCGGCCGCGATGAGCTTCCGGGCCCGCGCGTACAGCTCGCTGACCTTGGGATGCTCGCCCGCCTCCGCCCGGCGGACCCAGTCCTCGAACATGATCTGCATCGTGGCGTCCAGCACGGCGACGATTGCGCGGGGTTCGAGGCTGTCCGGGGAAGTGCCGAGCGCGGCGGCCAGCTTCGCGACCGTCCGCTCGTTACGTTCTGTGTCGGCGTGCATCATCGCCTGGGCCACCGACGGTTCGGCGGCGGCGAGCTGACGGACGCGCAGCACCCGGCGGGCCTTCGCGGTCGCTTCGTTGTCGAGTTCCGCCACCGCGCGGACGAAGCCCTCCTCAAGGGCGCGGATCGGGTCATCGCCCGCCCGCTCCGGCTCGAGTGCCGCGAACACCTCCTCGTCGATCCCTCCCTGGTAGAGCATGACCGCGCCCTCTTTGCTCGGCGAGTACCGGAAGAAGGTCCTCGGCGAGACCCCGGCCCGCTCGGCGATCTGCTCGACCGTGGTGTGCGCCACTCCCTGACGCTCGAACAGCTCGAGTGCCGCCTCGGCGATCTCCCATTCGGTCTCCCGCCGCCGCCTGGTCAGCAGGTCCGAACGCCGCCGCCCGGGAACATCGTTGTCCATTGCTGCCTCCTTGCTGCCAAGGATACATCGACCGCCTAAGTGGCAGTCACTGCCAAGCAGGCGTACAGTGTCACCTGAGTCCACCTCCCAGGTCAGGAGCACAGGTGACAACGACAACGAGACAATCCGAGCCCAAGGCGCCCGCCGGAGCCACGGGCTTGATCGTGATGCTGCTCTCGGCGACTTTCGTGATGACGCTGAACGAGACGCTGATGAGCGTCGCGCTCCCGACATTGATGAAAGACCTCGGGCTGAGCGCGACCACCGGCCAGTGGCTCACGACCGGCTACCTGCTCGTGATGGCGATCCTGATCCCCACGACCGGGTTCCTGTTCAAACGCTTCCCGCTGCGGTCGATCTTCGTGGCGGCGATGGGCGCGTTCATCCTCGGCACGCTGGCCGGGGCACTGGCCTCCGGATTCCCCTTGCTGCTCGTGGGGCGCATCCTGCAGGCAGGCGGCACGGCCGTGATGCTGCCGCTGGGACTGACCGCGGTGATGAACCTCGTGCCGGCGGAGCGCCGGGGCCGGATCATGGGCTCGGCTTCCATCGTGATCGCCGCGGCTCCGGCGATCGGCCCCACGGTGTCCGGTCTCATTCTCCAGACGCTGAGCTGGCGCTGGCTGTTCTGGCTCGTGCTGCCCTTCGCCGTGCTCTGCACCGTCGTCGGGACCGCTCGCATGCGCAACTTCACCTCGCCCAGCAAGGTGAAGATCGACCTGCTCTCGGTGGTGCTGTCCGCGCTGTCGTTCGGCGGGCTCGTCTACGGGCTCTCCAGCATCGGCGAGTCCCATGGGGGCGCGCTGATCTCGCCGTGGCTCGCGCTCGGGATCGGCCTGGCCGCGCTGGCGGTCTTCATCCTGCGCCAGCGCGCGCTGCAGCGCGGCGACCGGGCGTTGCTGGACCTGCGTCCGCTGGGCAGCTCCGCGTTCGTGGTGCCGTTCGTGACGATCGCCGCGGTCATGATGGCGCTGTTCGGCACCATCATCGTGCTGCCGCTCTACCTGCAGAACGTGCTTCACCTCGGCACGCTGACCGTCGGGATGGCCACCCTTCCCGGCGGGCTGGTGATGGCGGCGATGGGACCGCTCGTCGGGCGGCTGTTCGACCGCTACGGTCCGCGGCCGCTGGTCATTCCGGGTGCGCTGCTGGTCAGCGCCACGTTCTGGATCATGACCGCCACCTTCGACGAGCACACCTCGTTCGGGTACATCGTCTTCGTCCAGACCCTGCTCATGGCCGGGGTCGGGGTCATGCTCACCCCGATGATGACCACGGCGCTCGGGTCCGTGCGGCGAGACCTGTACTCGCACGGCAGCGCCATCGTGAGCACCGTCCAGCAGCTGGCGTCCGCCGCCGGGTCCGCGCTCTTCGTCACCGTGATGACGCAGCAAAGCTCGCCGTCGGCCGGTCAGGAATCGGCGATGGCCGACGGCGTGCATTCGGCATTCCTGTGCGGGGGCTTCATCTCCCTCGTCGCCGTGGTGCTCGCCTTGTTCATCCGCCGTCCGGTGGCGCCCAGCCAGGACGAGGCAGCCGACGCCGAACCGCTGGTGCCCCTGCACTAGCGCGGGGAGGGTTCAGTGCAGGTGGGGCAGCCGGGTCACCGTTTCCGAGTACTCCGCGACGATCCGGGCCACGATCTCCGCGGCGGGAAGGACTTCGGTGACCAACCCCGCCGACTGCCCGGCCTCGACCTTTCCACTGTGGACATCCCCGCCGAGCGCGGCGTCCTTCAACGACGAAGCCTGGAAAGTCTTGCGCCGCAACTCTTCCTCCGCACCGGAGGTTTCCAGGTCCTGCATCCGGGCGGTGAAGTCGTTGGCCAGCGCCCGGATCACGCCGAGGCCGTGGCCGACCGTCCGGGTGTCGCCGACGCCCGCCGCCAGCACCGCGGCCTGGTACGCCGGATGGACGGTCGCCTCGGTGCTCGCCAGGAACCGCGTGCCGAACTGCGCGGCGCCTGCTCCCAGCGACAGCATCGCGGCGAGACCGGCGCCGTCCGCGACGCCGCCGGAAGCGATCACCGGGACGTCCGGCACAGCGGTCACCACGGCACGGACCAGGACTTGCGTGGTGACCATCCCGGGCGGGGGATGGCCACCCGCCTCGGCACCGACCACCACCAGCGCATCGACTCCGGCGGCAGCGGCCTTAAGGGCGTGCGAAACCCCGGCGACGACGTGCAGGCAGCGCGTCCCTGCTTGGTGGAAGCGATCCAGGTAACGTCGCGGGCCGCCCTGGGAAGCGATGAGCACCGGCGGGCGGTGCTGGAGCAGCAGGTCGATCACGTCGTCCGCGCCTGCCCGGTACAGCGGCAGGTTGACTGCCCACGGCCGGGTGGTGCCTGCGGCCATTTCCTCCAATGTGCGGGCGAGATCCGGCAGCCGCATGGGACCTGCGGCGACCACGCCGAGCCCGCCTGCGTTGCTCACGGCGAGTGGTAGCGCCGAGCATGACGATGCCCAGGACATTCCGGCTTGCAGGATCGGGTAGTCGATCCCGAGCAGGTCGGTGATCGGGGTGCGCAGGCGGGTCACGAGCCTGCCTCCAGGAGGGATCGGGCGTGTTCGGCCAGGCGGTTCTTCTGGACTTTCGAGCTGGCCGTCATGCCGATCGTCTCGAAGCCCTCGACGATCCGCAGGTGCCGCGGCACCTTGAAGCCCGCCATCCGGTCTCGTACCCACGCGAGCAGGTCGGCCTCGGACGGGCCGGGGCCGGTCAGCACGACGAACGCGAACGGGACCTCGATCAGCCGCTCGTCCGGGACCCCGACCACCGCCGCCTGCCGGATCTGCGGGTGCCGGTGCAGGACGTCCTCGACCTCCGCGGGCGCGACGTTCTCGCCGCCCACGCGGATGATGTCCTTGGTGCGCCCGGTGAAATGGAACCGGCCCGAGTCGTCGAGCAGGCCGACGTCGCCGGTCGACAGCCAGCCGTCGGCGTCCAGGACTTCGGTGGTGCGCGCCGGGTCGTCGAGGTACCCCTGCATCACGTTCCAGCCGCGCACGAGCACCGATCCCGGTTCGCCCGGCGCGCAGTCGCGGCTGTCGTCCAGGGCGCGGATCCGCACTTCGACGCCGGGTTCCACGGCCATCGCCCCGGACGCGCGGATTTCCTCCGGCTCCCACCACGCCGACTGTGCAACGTTCGGTGAAGCTTCCGAAAGGCCATATCCCGCAACGCATTCCCGCGCGCCGAGCTCGTCGATCACCCGGCGGATCACGGTCGGCGAAGCGGCCACCCAGGCGCCACGCAGGGAAAGCGAAAACCGGGGAAGGCCGGGATGGTTCAGCAGCAACAGCGCGATCGTGTCATTGCCGGAGAAGTGCGTACAGCGTTCGGTTTCCAGCAGCCGCAACGCTTCGGCCGGTTCGAACTTCGGCATGGTGACCAGCGTCGTCGCGTGCTGGAGAGACGACAGTACCGACAGCGTGCTGCCTGCCACGTGGAAGAACGGCCGCGCCGAATGGAACCGGTCGCCGGGCCGCAAACCCATGCGGGCGCCGGAAAAGAAGGCGTCCGCGCACATGTTGCGGTGGGTGAGCAGGACGCCTTTCGGCCGGGATGTCGTACCCGAGGTGTACTGTACGAGCAGCACATCATCAGCCACTGCCACCGGCGCGGCCGGAATTCCTGCGGCGAGGAACTCCGTCCATTCCGGGCTGCCCACCACCAGGATCCGCTCGAGATCGGCGAATCCGGGCCGGATACCCGCGCCCTCGAACATGGTGGTGAAATCGTTGCTGAGCACGCGATGTGCGGTGAACAGCGTCCGTACCCGCGCGTGCGTGAGCGGGTAACGGACCTCGTCGGCGGTGTACCGGGTGTTGATCGGCACCACCACCGCGCCGACCGATCCGAGCGCGAGGAACAGCGTCACCCACTCCGGCGTGTTGCCCAAGCACAGTCCGACGCGGTCGCCGCGCCCGATCCCGGCTGCTGCCAACGCATTCCGCACCTGGGAGACCGCGCGAGCGAGCTCCCCGTAGGTGATCCGGGATTCGGCAGTGACCACGGCCTCGACGTCCGGCGCCAGCAGCGCCGCCCGGGCGAGTGCCTCGTGGATGGTCAGCGGGCAGGCGGTGCGCAGGTCGGTCATCGGGATTCTCCAGTCGCGAACCGGGCGATGCCGTCCCGCCAGCCGCCGTCGGACAGGTTCTGCTCGATCGCCGCCATTTCGATCCGGATGCCGCGGTCGAGGTCGGTCTCCGCGCCGAGGTCGACGGCACGTTTGGTCAGCGCGATCGCTCCGGGCGGCGCCGCGGCGATCGCGGCCGCAGTTTCGGAGCCTGCCGCGGCGAGATCCGGTACGACCCGCGTGACCAGCCCCAGCGCCGCAGCTTCGGCCGCAGGTAACGGCCGGTTGGTGAACAACAACTCCTTCGCCCGCCGTTTCCCGATCGCCCGCTGCAACCGCTGGGTCGCCCCGACGGTACCCCAATGTGGTTCCGGGAAACGGAAAACCGTGCCTTCGGCAGCAAGCGCGAAGTCGGCCGCGAGCGTGATTTCCCCGCCCGACCCGACCACCGCACCGTGCACCAACGCCACCACCGGACACCGGCACGCCTCGATCGCCGCGTACGCCGCGAACGACGCGACCCGGCGCCGTCGTACCCACGCCGCGTCCTTGCCGGTCCGTTCCTTGAGGTCCGCGCCCGCACAGAACACCGGACCGGCGCCGCTGAGCAGCACCACCCGGACGTCGGAACTGTCGATCGTCTCGAAAGCCTCCCGCAGCTCACGACACATCGGCAGGTCGAGCGCGTTTCGTGCCTCCGGCCGGGAGAGCGAAACGTGCGCGATCCCATCGCGCACGTCGAGCTTCACGCGTTCGCTCATCAGATCACGCCCGCGGCCCGCAGGCCCTCGATCTCGCCGTCGGACAGCCCAGCCAGGTCACGCAACACGTCGTCGGTGTCCGCGCCGAGCACCGGAGGCACGCCCGGCGCCGGAGCGTCCCGGGCAGTCTCGCGCAACGGCGTCCGCAACGCCGGAAACCGGCCCTCGACCGGGTGCTCGAACTCGCCGACCACCCCGCGCGCGACGGCGTGCGGATCAGCCAGCGCTTCGCGTACCGAACGCACCGCGCCAGCCGGAACATCGGCCGCCTGCAGCTCTTTCACCAGCTGATCCCGGTCGTGCTGGGCGATCGCGCCGCGCAACGCCTTCATCACCCGGTCCCGATGCTCGACCCGGCCCGCGTTCTCTTGCAGCACCGGGTCAGCGCCCAGCGCGGCCAGCCCCAGTACCGCGCAGAGCGGCGCCCAATGCTGGTCGCTGCCGCTGATGTGCAGCCATTCGCCGTCCCCGGCCTGGAATGCCGCCGACGGCACGCGCCCCGGATGCTCGGTCCCGGTCCGGACCGGGTCCTCGCCGAGGGCGAACAGCCGCGCGGCATTGAGCGCATGCAGGCTGAGCTGGACGTCCATCATCGCGACATCCAGATGCCGCCCGCGGCCGTCCGCCGCTCGTCCGGCAAGGCCGCTGAGCACGGCGATCACCACCCACAGCCCGGACGTCAGGTCCGCCACCGGCACCCCGGTCTTCGCGGGTGGCCCGGCCGGGTCGCCGGTCATCGCCATCACGCCGGACAGCGCCTGGAAAACCGTGTCGTACCCCTTGCGGTGCGCGTCCGGGCCGGTCTGGCCGAATCCGGTCGCCGACACCAGCACCAGTCCGGGATTCGCCGCGGACAGCTCGGCGTAACCGAGACCGAGCCGCTCCAGCGTGCCGGGCAGGAAGTTCTCCACCACGACGTCGGCGCGCGCGGCGAGCTTCCGCGCGATCTCCCTGCCGCGTGGGTCCTTCAAATCCAGCGTCACCGACTGTTTGCCGCGGTTGAAAGCGAAGAAGTACGCACTTTCACCGTGCGGGAGCCGGGGTTCGAAGGAGCGGGTCTCGTCACCGGACCCGGGCCGTTCGACCTTGATCACCGTCGCGCCCAGCTCCGCGAGGATCTGCGTGGCCAGCGGCGCGGCGAGGACCCGGGACAGATCGAGCACCGTCGTACCGGCGAGCGGGCCGGTCATCGGCGGAACCCGCGCATCAGGGCGTTGACGTCCTGCCCGGCGCGCATCGCGGCGTCCGTCGGCAGGTCGGCGACGCGGTAGAAAAGGTCCTTCGCCGCGGCTATCGCGCGGGGCTCGACAACCGACCAGCGCTGCGCGATCGCGAGCGCGGCGGCCACGATTTCGTCCGGTTCGACGACCTCGTTCACCAAACCGTACGAAGCGGCTTCCGTTGCGGTGAGCAGTCGGCCCGTGCTGACCAGCTCGAAGGCCAGTTTGCGGCCGAGGTGCCGGACCAGCCCGGTCATCACCAGCGCAGGCACGATCGAATGCTTCAGCTCCGGGTAACCGAACTTCAGGTCCGACCCGGCAACCACCATGTCCGCACCGATCGCGAGCCCCGCGCCACCGCCGACCGCCGCCCCGCGCACCGCGGTGACCACCGGGACCGGCAGCTGCTGCATCCGCGTCTGCAGCCGGGCGGTGAGCGCTGCGCGTTCGAGAACCGCGCCGGGCTGATCCGGCGTCAACGAAGAAAACTCACTCAGGTCGGCCCCCGCGCAGAACCCCCGGCCCGCTCCGGTCAGCACGACCGCGCGTACCTCCGGGTCACGACCGGCTTCGTCGAGCGCGGTGTCGAGAGAGCGGGTGAGCGCGGTGTCGAGCGCGTTGAGCTTGTCCGGCCGGTTGAGCGTGAGGACGCGCACGGCGTCGTGATTTTCGATGTGCAGCAAGGATTCTCCCCGGGAAATCAGGCGGACAGGGTGCGGGCGACCATGCTGTGCAGTGGCCTGCCGAGCGCTTCCTCGCAGGCGGCGGACGCGGCGGCGAGCCGGTCGAGGTCGAGCCCGGTCTCGACGCCCATCGCGTCGAACAGGCTCACCAGGTCCTCGGTGCAGACGTTGCCGGTGAGCCCGGCGCCGTAGCCGATCTTTGCCGGATGCCCGCCCACGCCGCCCATCGCGGAGTCGAAATGGCGGCATCCGGCGTCGAGCGCGGCGACCGCGTTCGCGATCCCGGTGCCGCGCGTGTTGTGCAGGTGCGCGACCAGCGGCAGGTCCGGATGCTCGCGCGACAACCGCGTGTACAGCGCCCGCATCGAACCCGGGGTCGCGACGCCGGTGGTGTCGCCGAGGGTGACCAGTGCGGCCCCGAGGTCGGCGAACCGGGCGACGTCCTCGGCGACCCGGCCTGGGTCGACCTTGCCCTCGAACGGACAGCCGAACGCCACCGACACCACTCCGACCAGGCGGAACCTACCGTCGGCGAGCCGGACCATCTCGGTCACCCGCTCCCATTGCCCGGCCCGCGTGGTGCGCAGATTGCGCTCGGTGTGCGCCTCGGTGGCAGACACCAGCAGGCTCAGCTCCTCGGCGCCGTACCCGGCGTCGAGGTCGGCGAGCGCCCGTTCGACCGCGCGTGGGTTCGGGCAGGTCGCTTTGAACGCGACATCGGGACGGCGGGGGATCGCGGCGAGCACCTCGGACGCGTCGGCGAAACCGGGTACCCGGGCCGGATGGCTGTAGCTGGTCGCTTCGATCCGCCGGAAACCGGTGCGGACGAACGAGTCCAGCAGCGCGACCTTCGTCGCGGTCGGCACGGGTTCCGGCTCGTGCTGCAGCCCGTCGCGGGCGAAGCACTCGCAGATCGTGACGGCGTCGGGCATCCTGGGGCCACCTCCTCGTCGGTGGTTCCAGAAGTACGCCAGGGTGTTGACAAAGTCAACACTAGTGAGCGCGCTCACCCTCCTCGACGGCCAGCGCGCGCTCGGCGAGCTTGTCCAGTGCGCGGTCCAGTACCCTGGCCTCCTCGGCGGTGAGGGCGGCGAGGAAGTCCGCGTCGCGCTCGTTGGCGGCGGTGATCAGGCCGCGGTACACGCGCGTGCCCTCGGCGGTGAGCGCGAGCTGCGACGTACGGCCGGACCCCGCGGTGCGGTTCACCAGGCCGCGCTCGGTCAGCCGGCTCACCACGCGGCTCATCTGCGCTTTGTCGAGCCCGGCGCGGCGGGCGAGCCGGTTGAGGGTGAGCGTCGGGTCGGCCGCGATCAGCGCGATCGCGCGCCATTCGCCGAGGCTCACGTCGAAGTCCCGCCGGTAGCGCACCGCGGCGCTGCGCGACATCGCCGACGACGTGCGCGAAAGCCGGTAGGACAGCAGTCCGGAGATGGGGACCGGCTCGTGGCCGTCTGCGCGTTCCGCCATGGCCGGACATCGTAGCCGTTCGGCCTCGGGTGTTGACAAACTCAACACTGGATGCGGACACTGCAAGCCGCCCGATCCCCGCCGAAGGAGCCGAGCCGTGGCCGAACCGTCCGCCGTCACCGGCACGCCCGCAACCACTGTCGACCGCAAGGCGACCTACCGCACCATCGCCCGGCGCGTGATGCCGTTGCTGGTGGTCTGCTACGTCGTCAGCTATATCGACCGCACCAACATCGGCATCGCCCAGCAGGGCCTGAAACGCGATCTCGCCTTCGGGCCCGCGGTGTACGGGCTCGGGGTCACGCTCTTCTTTGTCGGGTTCATCCTTTTCGAGATCCCCAGCAACGCGTTGCTGGCCCGGATCGGCGCCCGCAAGACGCTCGCCCGGATCATGGCCAGCTGGGGCGTCGTGACCATGGTGACCCTGTTCGTGCACAACGAGATCACCTTCTACGTCGCCCGGTTCCTGCTGGGCGTTGCCGAAGCCGGATTCTTCCCCGGCGCGCTGTACCTGCTCTCGCTGTGGTTCCCGTCGTCGCGGCGGACCCGGATGACGGCGGTGTTCTTCATCGGCATCCCGGTGTCCGGGGTGTTCGGGTCGATCGTTTCGGGCTGGATCATGCATTCGCTCGGCGGCGTGGCCGGTCTCGCGGACTGGCAGTGGCTGTTCCTGATCGAGGGGATCCCGCCGGTGCTGCTGGCCGTGCTGGTGCTGTTCTTCGTCACCGACGGGCCCGAACAGGCGAAATGGCTCACCGCGGAGCAGAAGGCCGCCGTGCGCGCCGACCTCGAAGCGGACCGCCGCGGCAAGGGTTCGCCGGAGGGTAAACAGCACGGCGGGCTCCTGCTGGCCTTGCGCGACCCGAAGGTCTGGGTGCTCGGGCTTTGCGCGTGTGGCGCGTACACGCTGGCGAATGCCGTGTCGTACTGGACCCCGCGGATCATCGCCGACGCGGGGGTCGGCAACGTGCTGAACCTCGGGCTGTTCTCGGCGCTCCCGCCGCTGCTCGGCATCGTGGTGATGCTGCTGGTGGGCCGCCATTCCGACCGCACGCTCGAACGGCGCTGGCACGCGGCCACGAGCTGGATCGTCGCCGCGTTCGCGATGCTGGCGATCTCGGTGTCCGGCGGCAACGTCGTGGTGATCATCCTCCTGCTCGCGGTGATGGCGGCCGCGCATTATTCGGGGCTGACGGTGTTCTACTCGATCCCGTCGATCTACCTCACCGACCGTGCGGCGGCCACCGGGATCGCGCTGGTGACGTCGATGGGCTCGTTCGCCGCGGCGGCGTCGCCCTCGCTGCTCGGGTTCATCCAATCGTCGACCGGGAGCCTGTCGCTGGGCCTGCAGATCAGCGCGGGGATCATCCTGCTGGCCGTGGTGGTGCTGCTCGCCGGCGTCCGGCCGGGCGATCTCCGCGAACGGCACCGCTGACCTCGGTTCTCATCGCTCTCACAGCGACGCCGGAGTAAGACCGGGGTCGCCGGAGGGAGCGCTGAGTGCTGGAGCGCGCGAAGGGTCACTGGGCCGAGCGGATCGGCGTGGTCGCGCTGGTCGCGGTGGTGCTGGCCGGGGCCGCCTACGGGTGGGTGGAGCTGCGCACGCTGCTGTCCGGGGTGACCACGCCGTCCGCGCTCGACGGCCGTCCGCGCCCCGGCGGCGACACGAACATCCTCCTGATGGGCCTCGACGCGCCGCACAGCTACGACGCGGACGTGCTGATGCTGCTGCACGTCCCGGCGGACGGCAACCACCCGACAGTCATCTCGATCCCGCGCGACGACTACACCGACCTCGCCGGCTGTCCCGGCGGGGTGTGCCGGGGGAAGATCAAGCAGGCTTACAGTTTTGCGTTCGCTGCCGCGTCGAAACGTCTCACCGCGAGTGCTGCGCGCGACGCAGGCCGGGCTGCCGAAATCGCGACGGTGCAGCAGTTTCTCGGCGGAGTGACGGTGGACCACTTCGTGGAGGTGACGCTGGCTGCGTTCGTCGAGATCGCCGAGGTCGTGCAGCCGATCACGGTGTGCTTGACTGACGACACCCACGACAGCTACTCGGGCGCGGACTTCCATCGCGGGCAACAGCAGATTTCGGCCGAGCAGGCGGTTGCCTTCGTAGGGCAGCGACGCGATCCGCAGCGCGAATTCACTGACCTGGACCGGGAACGGCGGCAGCAGGCTTTCATCCTTTCCCTGGTGCATCAGCTGAAGGAAACACCCGGCCTGGTCGGCAAGCTGATTCCGGTGGCACAGGGCCGCATTGCCGTCGATTCCGGTTTGGACCTGCGGGCGCTCGTGCAGCAGGCGGCTTCGTTCGAGCTGACGTTGGCGACCTTGCCGGTCGAACGGTTCGGAAAGGATTCCCGCGGCGAGGACATCAATATCGTCGACCCGGTGAAGATCCGCGCGGCCGCTGCGCGACTGCTGGGCCGGGCTACGCCGCCACCGACCGCGGGTCCGGAAGTGGACGTGGTGAACGGGAGCGGCCGGGAAGGTTTGGCTGCCCGGGTGGGGAAAGTGCTGCCGTCACGGGGTTACCGCGCTGGGCGGGTGTCCAGCGGGCGTCGCGTGCACCACACCGTGGTGCATTACGGGCGAGGAGATTCCGCATCGGCGGCCAAACTCGTCGCAGCGCTCGGCGGCGGGTATTCGGTGGCCTACGACGGTTCTCTCGGTGCGGGTGAGTTGAAACTGGTGCTGGGCGGGGATTTTCGGGAACTGTCCGAAAAGGACCCGGTGGTGCCGGTCGCGCCGCCGATTGCTGCGGAGGAACTTTCCGGCGATGGGGTGCCTTGTGTGAAGTAGTCAGTTGTTGCCGCTTCGGTCACGAAGCGACGCTGAGCTGCGTATCCAGTGCCGGTGCGCCTTGCGCCTGCTCGTTGCCGGTCGCCTCGGGTTGCACGCGGTCCTTGGTGACACCGTCCGCCTCGAGCGCGGTCGTGATCGCCTGTGCGCGCTGCTCGGAGAGGGATTTCGCCTTGGCCGCATCGGGATATCCGGCGTGGGTGGCGACCTACAGCTTGACATCGTTACCCTGCAACGCTTTCGCGACCACCGAGAGCGTTTCCTTTGCCTGGCCGGGAAGTTCCGCCTTCTCCGCTTCGAACGTGATCGGTGACTGCTGTGTCGCCTGCTGAATGGCCGTGGTGACCTGCTGGGCGGCTGCCGCTGCGGGCGGTGGGTTCTGCCCGGACGCGGTACCGGACCCGCCCTGGCCGCCCGAATCGCCCGACCCGCACGCGCTGACCAGCGCGGCGACGACCGCAGCCCCGGCAACCGCCGGGACGAATGTCCTGTGCATGAAAATCACGCTCCTTCGGCTGGGTCCCGCCCCGGGATCGGAACACGCCGGTC
Source organism: Amycolatopsis jejuensis (assembly GCF_000717335.1). Classification (GTDB taxonomy): domain Bacteria; phylum Actinomycetota; class Actinomycetes; order Mycobacteriales; family Pseudonocardiaceae; genus Amycolatopsis; species Amycolatopsis jejuensis. The sequence continues at coordinate 76,033 of NZ_JNYZ01000007.1, read as the reverse complement.
CGGGCCGGGCAAACTCGCCTCACCCACGCGAGGTCCGGTACCCCGCGCCCGGTTCCGCACCCCAGCAGGGCGGCCGCCGATCCGGGACCCGGGCAGAGTGCGCCGACATCCACCCGGGTGAGGGACCCTGTCTGTCCATAGTGGACACTTGAAGGATGCCGGTCGGTGTATAACGGCCTATTCGGCGCCGCTCGGGCGTTCTCTCCGGGAGCAAGCGCGAAGAGCGTTGTCCCTGATCACGGGCCATCCCCGGGACCGATACCCGGGTCCATCTCAGGGTGTTCCCGGATGTCATCGGTCCCGGTGGTCAGCATGCTGGCTGTCGTGACCCTCATCCCGCGGAAGGACCTGGCGACGGCACCGGCACTCGCCGGAGCGGGCCTGGTCCTTTCGCTGCTGCCGATCGCGGTGCTGCACCTCGTGGCGGCGGGCGCGGTGAGCCCGGTCCGGGACGTCATCAGCGACTACGTGTTCGCTCCCGGCGGCGTTGCGCTGCTCGCGTTCAGTTCGCTCGGCCTGGCCGGCGCGTCGCTGGTGCTGCGGTCCGGGCTCGTCGCCCGTGGCCTGCCGAAACGCGGCCCCGAGGCGGTACTGCTCACCCTGTGGGCGGCGGGTCTGGTGGTCGCGACGTTCTTTCCCACCGACCCGACCGGCATCCCGACCAGCTTCTCCGGCGCGGTGCACCGCTATGCGGGCCTGGCGATGTTCGTGTGCCTGCCGCTCGCGGGCTGGTTGCTCGGGCGCCGGTATCCGGCCGCGACCGCGGTCCGGCACCTTTCCGCGGCGTCCGGAGCGGCGTCGTTCGCCTTTCTGCTCGCGCATGCACCGCTTCTGGAGCAATCCGTACCCGCGTTTCTGGGGTTGTTCGAACGCGTCCTGTTCGCCTTGCTCTATGCCCAGCTTTTCGCCATTGCCCTGGTCCTGCGCCGGGAACCTGCCGAGGTGATTCCGTGACGATCATCGCCATTCTTCTCGCGATTCTCGGCGCGGTCTTCTTCGCGGTGGGGGCGCTGCTGCAGCACGGGGTGGTCGCCGGAATGCCGGGCAGTCCCCGGATCACGGACCTCGTCCGCACGCCGCGGTGGCTCGGCGGGCTTCTGCTGCTCGGCGGTGGCGCGGGGGTGCACGCGGTGGCACTGGGCATGGCGCCGCTGACGGTCGTGCAGCCGGTCGGGGTGCTCGCGGTGGCTATCACCGCGGTGCTCGACCGGCGCCGCCGGGATCTGCCTGCGGTCGCGGTGACGACCCTCGGCGTCGGCACTTTCGTGATGGTCGCCGCGGACAGCACCACGAGTACCGCGGTAGGGGCGAACGCCCAATTGCGTGCCGCCTTCATCGTGCTGGGAATCGTCGCCGCACTCACGCTGATCGGCGCGATTTCCAGTCGACCGGCCATTCGCGGAATGTGTTTCGGCGCGGCCGGAGGTGCTGCGTACGGCTTCGTTTCCGTGTTGATGCGAGCGGTTTCCCTCGAGGTCCGGGAAGGCACCATCGGATTCGAGACGGCGGTGTCCGCGGCCGCGATGGTGGTGGCGCTGCTCGTCGGCGGCTGGCTGGTGCAACTGGCTTACCGGTGCGGTCCGCCGCATCTGGCCGTGGCGTGCCTGACGGTGGTGGACCCGCTGGTCGCGGTCGGTCTCGGCGCCGGGGTGCTCGGCGAGGCGGCCCAGCCTGCCGGGTGGGCAACCGCGGTCGCGCTGGCCGCGGCCGCAGTGGCGGTCGGCGGCGTGGTGGCGCTGAGCCGCAGCAGTTCTTCTCCTGTCCAATCCAGCAGATCGGAGCAACCAGTGAACGACGACCGGGCTTTGCGCATCGTGGTCGCCGCCGAAACCTACCCGCCGGACGTGAACGGCGCGGCGCACTTCGCCCACCGGCTGGCCACCGGCCTCGCCGGACGGGGCCACGAGGTGCACGTGATCACCGTCGACCCGGAGGGCGAGGCGCGCACCGAACGGACCGGCGACGTGGTGGTGCACCGCGTGCGCTCACACCGCACGCCCTTCCACCGGACCTTCCGCATCGGGCTGCCGTGGGAAGTGAGCAGCGATGTGTCGTCGCTGCTGCGGGAAATCCAGCCGGACCTGGTGCATGTACAGGCGCATTTCGTGGTCGGCAGGTACGTGCTGCGGCACGCGGCGGCGATGGGGGTACCGGGGGTGGCGACGAACCACTTCATGCCGGAGAACCTCTTCGGCCACCTGCACGTGCCGGAATGGCTGCGCGGTGCCGCGTCGAGATGGGCGTGGCGGGACCTGACCCGGGTGTTCTCGACGGCCCGCGTGGTCACCGCACCGACCCCACGGGCAGTGGAACTCTTGCACAGCAACGGTTTCCCGCAGCGGGCGATCGCGGTGTCGTGCGGGATCGACATCGACCGTTACCGGCTGCGCACGGCAGTGCGGGATTCCGCCGACCCGACGGTGCTGTTCGTCGGACGGCTCGACGAGGAGAAACGCGTCGACGAGCTGCTGCGCGCGGTCGCGCTCGTGCCGGGGTTGCGTGCGGAGATCGTCGGTGACGGTTCGTGCCGCGCGCAATGGGAAACGCTCGCGGACGACCTCGGCATCGCCGACCGGGTGCGCTTCCGGGGGTTCGTGTCCGAAGAGGACTTGCTCGACGCGTACGCTTCGGCGGATCTCTTCTGCATGCCCGGGGTCGCGGAACTGCAGAGCCTTGCGACGATGGAGGCCATGGCGGCCGGGAAACCCGTGGTGGTCGCCGATGCGATGGCACTGCCGCACCTGTGCCGCCCGGGATACAACGGCTGGCTGTTCCAGCCGGGCGACGTAGCCGAACTGGCCGACCGCCTCCGCGCGGTGACCGCCGACCCGGCCACCCAGTCCAGAATGGGCGCGGCGAGCGGGAAGATGATCGCGGCGCACGCCCTGGAGTCCACTTTGGACGCTTTTGAGGCGCACTACGCGACGGCGATGGGCCGGATTCCGGCGGCGGCGGTCGACCGCGCGGCGTGACGGAGCCGACGGGGAACTGGGGCGCAGGGGGAAGGCCTGATGGGGGAACTGGGGTCTGGGGATCGCGCTGACGGGGGAACCGGGGAGGGCCGGGTTTGCCGGGGATGGGCGGGCCGGGTTTGGGGGAGCTGGGGAGGACCGGGTTCGGGGAAGCTGGGGAGGACCGGGTTCGCCAGGAACTGGGGGAGGCGGAGTTCGGGGGAACTGCGGAGGGCCGGGGTTCGGGGGAGGGCCGGGTTCGCGGGAACTGGGGGAGGGCCGGTTCGCCGGGGACGAGGCGGTGGGGTTCGCCGGAGACGGGGGAGGGCCGGATTCGGGGGAACCGGGGCGGGCCGGGTTCGCCGGAGACGGGGGAGATCCGGCGAACCCGGCCCGGGTTCAGGTGAGCGTGATGGCGTAGATCTGCACCCGCGGGTCGTTCGGCAGGCTGACCGACTGGACGGTCTTCCCCGCGTCCAATGTGGACTTCATGCCGAACAACCGCACCGGCGGCCCGTCCACGCCGCTGCCCGCCTTGATCCGGTGCGGCATGTCGAGCACGATCGTGGTGCCGTCGGGCGTCGAACCGGCCCAGTCGCCGAAGGTGGCGGGCAGGTCGGCGCTCGTTCCGTCGCTGTAGTGGACGGTCAGCGCCGTCGACACCGGACCGTTGTGCGACGCGCCGATCAGCCGCACCGATTCGTGCTTTCCGGCCGGTAGCAACAACGACTGCCCGCGCGCCTCGACGAAGTTCGCGGCAGTCCCGGCGGGATCGGGGGCGGCGTACGTCACTCCATCATGGACGAACGGACCAGCGGGCGGAAGCAGCGCAGCGTCGTAACTCCAGCCGCTGTCGTCGAAATTGCCTTCGGTGGACGCGGCCACGGTCGCAGTGCCGTCGTGGTTGCGGTCGTGCCCGAGGTCGACCGCGCACTGTGTTCCGGACGTCGCCGCACACACCGTCGGCTCCCGGACCTCGATGTTCGCGGTGCGGGTGACCGTGTTCGCGCCCGGGCCGAATGCCTTGAGCTCCACGGGATACTTCCCGATCGGCGTTCCGGCGGGGACGGTCACGGTGACCGGCGCGGTTTTCTGCGCCGGTAGCCGGAACGACCACAGCAGCTGCAACTGTTCGGTCTGCACCCGCCAGCCGCGCGGCGCCGTCGCGGTCACCAGAACCGGTTGTGCGCCGGGGTTCTGCGCGAGCACGTCCAGGTTCAAGTGGACAGTCTGTGCGGTGGATTGTGCAGGCAGCACAACGGAACCCGGCCGTAGTGACGTGTCGACGTGCCGCCGCTGATCAGCACCCGCCTTGTTCACCGACGGCGGTTCCGCGCCCGCCCCGGTTCCCCACCGCGACGGTTTATCGCCGAGCCGGTGGGCGAGCGCGCCGCCGTGGGCGACCGCCGACCAGCCGAGCCAGGTCTTGCGCACCTCCTGGCCGTTGAGCGAAACGCTTTGCACGTAACGGTTCGTGTCGCTCGCGCCCGGGGCGGTGACGGTGAGCGTGCCACCCTGCTTGTCCCCGTACTGTCCGATCCGGACAGTCGCGGACTCGAACTGCGGGCTGGACACGGCGAGGAAGTTCGCGCCGCTCATCGTCGGGTAGAGCCCGAGCGAGGAGAAGACGTACCACGCCGACATCGTGCCGAGGTCGTCGTTGCCGGTCATGCCGTCCGGGCCGGTGGTGAAGAGCGTCATCGCGGCACGGACGACGGTTGCCGTCTTCGCCGGTGCGCCGACCCAGTTGTACATGTACGGCGAAAGCAGGTCTGGTTCGTTGTTGGGGTTGTAGGTGGCTTTGGCGTAGTAGTCGTACGGGCTGGCGATCCAGTCCTTGCGGGCAGTGCCGGCGGGGTCCTTGAGCAGGTTGCCGTAGGCGAAGAACTCGTCGAGCCGCTTTTCGGTCGCCTGCTTGCCGCCCATGAGCGAGGTCAGCCCGGCCGGGTCCTGCGGCACGAGCCACTGGTACTGGTGTGCGCCGCCTTCGTGGAACTGATGGTCGGCGTCGATCGGGTTGTACGGCGTGAGCCAGGTGCCGTCGGTCGTCCGCGGCCGGAACTGCTTGATCGAGGTGTCCCAGACGTTGCGGTACCACTGGCCGCGATCGGCGAACATCCGCGCGTCGTCCTGGTGGCCGAGGCCCTTGGCCATCAAGGCGAGCGCGGCGTCGGCGGCGGAGTACTCCATGGTCGCCGACGTCGGATGCTCGCAATCGTTGTCGCCGCCCTTGGCCGCACAGTCCTTGCCGAGCGTGAGGCCGCTCGGAAGGTACCCACGGTCGTTGTAGTAGTTCGCGCCGGAGCGGCCGTTGTACGGCGACTCGGCCGGTGGCGTGCTCGTCGCGTTCTTCTTGAGCAGCCCGTACGCCTCTTGCTCATGCCCGGCGAGCAGGCCTTTCGACCAGGCTTCGACGAGGAACGGGGTCACCGGGTCGCCGGTCATGATGTTGGTTTCGCTGGACCCGAGCGCCCAGCGCGGCAGCCAGCCACCGTCGCGGCCGATCGCGAGCAGCGACAACGCGACGTCACGCGCCACTTGCGGTTCCAGCATTTCGAGCAGCTGGTTCTGCGGGCGATAGGTGTCCCAGAGCGAGAAGTTCTGGTACGGCGTGTATCCGTCGGCGTGGTGCACCTTGCCGTCGAATCCGGTGTACTCACCGCTGACGTCGCCGGCCAGGTTCGGGTGCAATTGCGCGTGGTAGAGCGCGGTGTAGAAGGCGGCCTGCCGGTCCGGGGTGCCGCCGCCGATCTTGATCGCGCCGAGCCGGTCGGCCCACTTCTGGCGCAGGGCGGCGCGGGTGGCGTCGAAGTCGTAGCCGGTACCGGTTTCCGCGGCGAGGTTCTTGCGGGCGCCGTCAAGACCGGTGTAGGAGAGGCCGACCTTGAGTACGACATCGTGGTCATTCGCCGCGTCGAAAGTGACCCAGGCGCCGTTGCCGCCGGTGCCGCCCGCGTCCCGGCTGCCCGCGGTGCGGGTGCCGCCGCGCCAGGTGCCGAAGGAGGCGAAGGGCCGGTCGAAGGTGGCGGTGAAGTAGACGGTGTGCTCGTCGTGCCCGGCGCAGAACCCACCGGCGCGCACGCGGCCTTCGAGGGTCCGGTCGCCGACGACGTGGATTTCGGAGTCCTTCACCGACTGGTTGGCCTGGCCGGTGTTGAAGAGGACGTTCGCCTCGCCGGTGGACGGGAACGTGTAGCGCTGCCAGCCGGTGCGCTCGGTGGCGGTGAGCTCGGCACCGACGCCGTACTTCTTCAGCCCGACGCGGTAATAGCCGGGTTCGGCCTGCTCGTCGTCGTGGCGGTAGCCGGATTTGTAGGCGTCCTTGTCGGTCTGGACGGCGCCGGTGGTCGGCATGACCGGCAGCTCGCCCATGACGCCGCAGCCGACGCCGGAGAGGTGGGTCTGGCTGAAGCCGTAGATGGTGTTCTGCTGGTAGTCGTAACCGCCCTGGCCGCCGGTGTCGGGGCTGACCTGCACCATGCCGAAGGGCGCACTGGCGCCGGGAAACGTGTTGCCGAAGTTCTGCGTGCCGACGAACGGATGGACGAGGGAAACCGGATCAGCCGGGCTCGCCGGCGGCCCGGCGGCGTGCGCGGTCCCGGACACTAGCCCGGAAACCACGAAGCCCGCGACCGCCACCGCGGCCACCCGTCTGCTCTGCGACCGCATGGACGCACCTCCAGGAAGGACTGACAACGTTGTCATCGGCCAAGCCGGTACAGGGGGTGCCCGGCTGGTGAGCAGCTTGGCATCCCGGGGACGGTTTGAGAAGACCTGGCGGTGGACAGGGTCGGTGGGCAGGGGTCGGTGGGCTGGGACTGTGGGCTGGGTCGGTGGGTGGTGCCGGGTCCGCCCCGCCCGACAGCCGACGAGATCGGCGCGGGAATCCCGGTTATCCCGGGAATCCCGGAAGAGCGTGTGTGTGGGGGGCGGGACCGAAGCGGGCCGGACGCCGACAGCGCCGATGCAGTCGGCGGACCGCGCCAGCCGCTCAGCTTCGCGCGGCCTGGAGAAGTCCGTGAAGGGAACCATCACGGACTCAGATTCCCTCATGGTTCCCTTCACGGACCGCATCCGGAAGGTGCAGGGTCGCCTGTGCGCCGCCGTCGGGCGGGTTGCCGAACTTCAAAGACGCGCCCAGGACTTGCGCCTGTGCGACGGCGATCGTCAAGCCCAGGCCGTGGCCCGTTCCCCGCGCCGCGGTGCCCGTGCGGAAGCGGGCCGGGCCTTCGCGCAGCAGGAGATCCGGGTAGCCCGGGCCGTGGTCGCGGACGCGGATGGTCGCGCCGTCCACGGTGACGGTCACCGGGGGTGCGCCGTGTCTCCGGGCGTTCGCCAGCAGGTTCGCCAGGATCCGCTCGAGGCGGCGCGGGTCGGTGCTCACCCGGGCGCCGGCGCGGATCACCACGTCCGGGACCCGCCGCTGGACGAATTCCGCCAGGTCGACCTCCGACCGCTCCGCGCGTTCGGTTGCGGTGTCCAGCCGGGCCACCTCCAGCACGTCCTCCACCAGCGATCGCAATGCCGCCACCCGGTCGCGGACCAGTTCCGCCGGACGGCCGGGCGGCAGCAGTTCCGCGGCCGTCACCAGGCCGGTCACCGGTGTTCGCAGCTCGTGCGCGATGTCCGCGGTCACCCGCTGCTCCGCTGCCAGCCGGGACTGCAGTGCGTCGGCCATCGCGTCGACCGCCTGTGCCAGGTCGGCCGTCTCGTCGCGGGGACGGGCGCCGATCGCGTCGCGGACCCGGGCCGGTTCTCCGGCGGCCACCTCCCGTGCCGCCTCGGCCGCCCGCCGCAAGCGCCGCGCCATTCCGGCGCCCAGCACGACCCCGAGTACCGCACCCGCGGCCGTCACCACCGCCGATCCCGCCATGAGTTCCTGGTCCAGAGTGGACAGTGCTTGTGCTTGCGCGGCATAGCTCGTGCGTACCGACACGACGTGCCCGCCGGTTTCCGCCGCGGCCCACAGCACGAGGCCACTCCGGTCCAGATAGGTCGCCCGGTTCCCGCCGCGGACGGCGTCGCGCAGGGGAGCGGGGAGCTCGCGGTCGTCGACCTGGCCGTCGACGCCCGGGTTGCGCAGCAGCAGCTGTACCCATTCGTCCTGCGCCCGCCGCGCCTGCTCTGCTTGCGTGCGCGCGAATTGCTGGTGCACCAACAGGCTCAGCGTCACCGCGACGGCCGCCGACACCAGCGTGACCACCGTGGTCAGCCGCCACCGCAGCGTGGCCGGGAAGAGTTTCACGGTTCGGCGCGGAGCTTGTACCCGAAGCCCCGCACGGTCTGCAGCCGATCCTGGCCGATCTTTCCGCGCAGCCGCTGCACGTGGACGTCCACCACGCGCGTGTCGCCACCCCACTCGTAGTCCCACACCCCGGCCAGCAACGTGTCCCGGCTCAGCACCGTGCCCGGCGATTCGGCGAACCGCAGCAGCAACCGGAGCTCCGTCGGGGTGAGGTCCACCGGCTGCCCGTTCCGCCGGACGTCCAGCCCGGCGCGGTCGATTTCGAGGTCGCCGAACCGGGTGCGCGCGCCTTCCCCGGACCCGGACCATCCGGTCCGCCGCAGCACCGCCTCGATCCGCGCGATCAGGACCGAGGTGTCGAACGGCTTGGTCACGTAGTCGTCCGCGCCTGCTTCGAGCCCCAGCACGACGTCCACGGCGTCGCCCCGCGCGGACACCATCAGCACCGGCACCCGGCTGTCCTCACGGATCCGGCGGCACAGGCTGACCCCGTTGAGACCGGGCAGCATGACGTCGAGCAGCGCGACGTCGGGCGGCTGCGCGCGGAACCGGTCGAGCCCGGCGAGCCCGTCGGCCGCCACCGAAACCCGGAATCCGGCCCGTTCGAGGCCGAGCTGCGTCGCCTCCCGGATCACGTCGTCGTCCTCGACGAACAGCACGTGGGTTTCCGCCATGCTCACACCCGCCTGAACTCGGTGCCGGTCCAGCGGTAGCGGACCACGTCGCTCGAGAAATCGTTCACGGTGAACGCCAGCAGCGTGCCGCCGGAGACGTACAGCATGGAGCCGGCGTTCTCCAGCTTCAGGAGCTGCTTGCCACCGAGGGTGTAGACGTAGCTGCCGACATACGCGTGCACCGGAACTCCGGTCGCCCCGCTGCTGCCGATGCCATTGGTGCCGATCGCCGCGCACGGAAATACGTTCACCATCACCTCGACCCGATCGTCGCCGGTCAGCTCGGCGTACGCGGTGTCCACCGGATACGCGCCGGTGCGCGGCCCACTCCGGCACGGCTGCAGGACCGCTTTCGTTCCCGCACCCACCGCCGGGTCCGCGCGCAGCAGGGCGACCGCGTCCACGCTAGGCGTGCGCGGATTGCCTGCCGGAGCCGTCGCCGGGGCCGCCGTTTGGGCCGGACCGGCGATCCGCACACCGTCCACATCGGAGCACGCGGTGAGCGGCAGCAATATCGCCACCGCAAGCACCGTCCTTCGCATGCTTTGCACAGTACGCATTTTGCGGCCGGAGCGCTTCCCGGGGACCGCTGTTACCGAACCGATGGATTTCCTCCCGGCCACTGCAACGTGATCACTGCCTGGTGGTGAACCGGCCTGCCTAGCGTGGCGTCGTTCGTTGCGACCGGAAAGGAGTCCGATGAGGACAGAGGTGACGCCGGACCGAGGAGGGCTCCGGATACCGGAAGGACGGCTCCTCGGCGTGGACGCGGTGCGCGCGCTCGCGATCGTCGGAGTGTTCATCGAGCATTTCTTCGCGACCGGCTGGCTGCACGGCGGTCCCCCTTCCGCGGCGCCGGGATTCCTGACCTGGCTGAGCGAGCAGACGTCGTCCCGCGCGATGAGCCTGTTCGTGCTGCTGTTCGGGTTGTCCACGGCCTTGATGACCGGGGGTTCGACGCCGTATCGCGGACCTGACCAGTGGCGTGCGCGACGGCGGCTGGCGGTGCGGGCGGTGGTGTTGTTCCTGATCAGCCTGGGGATCGACCACTTCGGCGCCTCGGTGATCTCGTATTACGCCGTCCTGCTCCTGCTGATGCTGCCGTTGACCAGGTTGCGGGCGCGGACGTTGTTCGTGCTGTCGGGAATTGCGGTTCCGGCGGTGACGCTTTACGCCTTCTGGGTGTTCAGCTCTCATTCGGCGTGGATGCGGTCGGAAGGCTCGTCCGGGCCGGCGGTGGTCCGGGACTTCGTCTTGTTCGGGGGAGGGTTCCAGGTTGCCTATGGCCTGCCGCTCATCCTTGCCGGGATGGCGATCGGAAGGCTCGACCTGAATGCCCATGGCGTCCGGATCCGGTTGCTGTACACCGGTTTCGTACTGTCCACGGTGAGTATCGTGGGTTCGTGGGTGGCGACATATCCGCTCGGGGGTGCGGCGGCGATTGCCTCGGTCCCGCCGCCCGGGATGGCGTGGCAGGTGCTGCTGGCGATGCCGACTGATGGCTCGTTGTATGCCACCAGCCCGCTCGGGATTGCGCTGATGATCGGGGTGGCGATGGTGCTGGTCGGCGGGTTGCTGGTGGTGCTGGATCGTCCGATGGGGCGGCGGGTGCTGTGGCCGCTGGCTGCGGCCGGAGGGATGGCGTTGACCTGGTATGCAGCGCATTTCGTGGTGAAATCGCTGGTGCCGGGGCCGTATTCGTTCGTGTTCCTGGTGATGACGATCATCGTGATGCTGGCCGCGTCGGTGGCGTGGCGGTATTGGCGGCGGCGGGGACCGCTGGAGTGGGTGGTGCATCGGATCACGGCGGTGGTCCGCTGAACCGGTGGCTAGGTGGCTAGGTGGCTCGGTGCCGGGCCGGGGAAGTCCGTGAAGGCCACCTTCACGGACGTCAGGAGGTGGGGAAGGTGAAGGCGGCGGAGTGGTTTTCGGTGTGCGGCCAGCGGGTGGTGACGACTTTGGCGCGGGTGTAGAACCGTACGCCTGCCGGGCCGTGGATGGGGCTGTCGCCGATGAGGGAGTCTTTCCAGCCGCCGAATGAGTAGTACGACATGGGTACCGGGATGGGGACGTTGACGCCGATCATGCCGACCTTGACCTCGCGCTGGAACCTCCGGGCGGACTCGCCGCTGCCGGTGAAGATTGCGGTACCGTTGCCGTAGGGGTTGGCGTTGATCAGGGCAATGGCTTCGTCCACTGTCGCGGCGCGGATTACGGCCAGTACCGGGCCGAAGATTTCTTCTTGGTAGGCCTGCATTTTCGCGGTCACGTTGTCCAGAAGGGACGGACCGACGAAGAACCCGCTTTCGTGTCCGGGGACGGTCAGGGCTCGGCCGTCGACGACTACCGTCGCGCCTTCCTTACCGCTTTGCGCCACTGCGTCGATGACCCGGGCGCGTGCTGCCGAAGTGACGACTGGGCCCATGTCGCTGGACGCATCCGAGCCTGGGCCGACCGTTACCTCGCGCGCCTTGCGCGCCAGAATTTCGACGAGCCGGTCACCGGCTTCGCCGACGGCGACAGCTACGGAAATCGCCATACAGCGTTGTCCGGCTGAGCCGAAAGCCGCTGCGGTCAGGTGGTTTGCGGCGTATTCCAGATCGGCATCGGGGAGGACGACGGCGTGGTTTTTCGCGCCTCCCAATGCTTGTACGCGTTTGCCGGATGCCGTGCCGCGCTCGTGGACGTACTTTGCGATCGGGGTGGAGCCGACGAAGGACACCGCGGAGATGTCCGGGTGGTCCAGCAGCGCATCAACGGCCACCTTGTCGCCGTGTACCACGTTGAAGACGCCGTCCGGCAGGCCCGCCTCGGCGTACAGCCGGGCTACCAGATTGGCCGCCGACGGGTCGCGTTCGCTCGGCTTGAGCACGAATGTGTTGCCGGTGGCGATGGCGACCGGGTGCATCCACAGCGGGACCATGATCGGGAAGTTGAACGGCGTGATCCCGGCGACGACACCCAGTGGCTGGCGGAAATCGTGGACGTCGACGCCGCGGGAGACTTGGTCGGAGAAACTGCCTTTGAGTGCGTCGGCGATACCGCAGGCGTATTCGACGACCTCGCGGCCGCGGACGATTTCTCCGCGTGCGTCGTCGATCACCTTGCCGTGTTCGCGGGAGATGATCCGGGCCAGTTCGTCCTCGTGCTTTACCAATAGCTCGCGGAAGGCGAAGAGAATGCGGGTGCGTTGTGAGAGTGACGAATCGCCCCAGGAGGTGAATGCCTTGGCGGCAGCCGAAACCGCGGTGTCCACGTCGGCTGATTCGGCCAATAGCACCGATGCTTGCTGTTCGCCGGTTGCCGGGTTGTACACCGGCGCGGTGCGGGTCGATCCGGCCGGGGTCAGGGCGCCATTGATCCAGTGTTCGATGGTGTTCACTTTGCTCCTACAGGTAATGCCGCTGCCGACGCTTGGCGTCGGTGTAGCTTTCGCGCGCGGTCCGGGTGGAGTCCAGTTCGGACACTTCACTCACCGGCACGTCCCACCACGCCGATCCGGGCGGGTTGGGCGCGAGCGGGTCGGTTTCGATGTGCACGACGGTGGTCGTGGGGTTTGCCTTGGCCTGTTTCAGTGCGGCGCGGAACTCGTCCACTGTGGACGCACGGAGGACGGTCGCGCCGAGGCTGGCCGCGTTTGCCGCCAGGTCGACCGGCAGTACGTCGCCTTCCAGTAAACCGGAATCGGCGCGATAGCGATAGGCGGTACCGAATCGTTGTGAGCCCAGTGATTCCGAAAGCGAGCCGATCGACGCGAATCCGTGGTTCTGCACCAGTACGATGATCACCTTGAGCCGTTCCGCGATCAGCGTGACGATTTCCTGCGCCATCATCAGGTACGAACCGTCGCCGACGAGGACGACCACTTCTCGGTCCGGTGCGGCCAGTTTCACCCCGACTCCGGCGGCGACCTCGTAACCCATGCAGGAATAAGCGTATTCGACGTGGTACGCCTTCGGATCCCGGGCCCGCCACAGCATTTGCAGGTCGCCGGGCAGCGAACCGGCGGCGTTGATCACGACGTCGCGGTCGTCGAGTTCGCTGTTGAGCGCGCCGAGGATTTCGGTCTGCGCGGGCAGCGGACTGTGTCCGAGGTGGAAGCACTCTTCGGTGGTACGGTTCCATTCGTCGGCCAGCAGCCGCGCGCGGGCCTGCCATTTCTCGCCGACGTGCCAGCCCGCGAGTGCTTCCCGTAAGGCTTCCAGGCCGCGTCGAGCGTCCGCCAGCACCATTTCCGCGGAATGCTTCGCCGCGTCGAAACGGGCGACGTTAAGGTTCACGAATTGCACCGCCGGGTTGCCGAAAACGGTGTGCGACGCGGTGGTGAAATCGCTGTAGCGGGTGCCGATGCCGAGTACCACGTCGGCCTCGGCGGCGAGCGCGTTGGCCGCGGACGTGCCGGTGGAGCCGAGGCCACCGACCGCGCACGGGTGGTCCCACGGCACCGCGCCCTTGCCCGCGTGCGTGTCCGCGACCGGGATTCCGGTCTCCTCGGCGAATGCGCGCAGCGAATCCTCCGCCGAGGAGTAGACGACGCCGCCGCCCGCGACGATCAGCGGAGCGGTGGCGCCGCGCAACAGTTCGACGGCTCGCGCCAGGGATTCCGGTTGCGGCACCGGCCGGTCGACGGGCCACACCCGGCGGCGGAAGAACTCCTCGGGCCAGTCGTAAGCCTCGGCCTGGACGTCCTGCGGCAACGCGAGCGTGACCGCGCCGGTCTCCACCGGGTCCGTCAGCACCCGCATCGCCGCCAAGGCCGCGGGAATCAGCTGCTCCGGCCGGGTGATCCGGTCGAAGTACTTCGAGACCGGGCGGAAGGCGTCGTTCACCGAAACGTCCCCGGACCGCGGGTCTTCCAGCTGCTGCAGCACCGGATCCGCGACCCGGGTGGCGAACACGTCGCTCGGGAGCAGCAGCACCGGGAGCCGGTTGGTGGTCGCCAGCGCGGCGCCGGTGATCATGTTGGTGGAGCCGGGACCGGTCGACGCGGTGCAGGCGAACGTCTGCAGCCGGTTGCGCATTTTCGCGAACGCCGCCGCCGCGTGGACCTGACCCTGCTCGTTGCGCGCCAGGTAGTAGGGGAGTGCGCCGGTGCGCGCGGCCTGCAGCAGGGCCTGGCCGAGCCCGGCGACGTTGCCGTGCCCGAAAATGCCCCATACGCCGGGGATCAGCCGCTGCTCGGCGCCGTCGCGCGAGGAGTACTGGTTCGCGAGAAACCGCACCAGGGCCTGCGCGGTGGTGAGCCTCATGGGGTCCTCCCGAACGGCAGCCGCGGGTCGATGTCCTCGGCCTCCCAGGTCTCGCGCACCCACGCGTGCGCCGGGTCGTCGCAGATCAGCCACGCCCGCTCGGGTCCCGGACCGGCCATCACGTTGAGGTAGTACAGATCGTAGCCCGGCGCGGCCATCGACGGCCCGTGCCAGCCGTGCGGGATCAGCACGACGTCCCCGCTGCGCACTTCGGCCAGCACCTCGATCGGCCGGTCGACGGTGCCGTACACGCGCTGGTAGCCCATGCCGCCGTCGGCGACCTCGAAGTAGTAGATCTCCTCCAGTTCGGTTTCGCCTTCGCGGGCCTCGTCGTGCTTGTGCGGCGGATACGACGACCAGTTCCCGCCCGGCGTCAGCACCTCGCAGACGAGCAGCTGGTCGGCTTCGAAGGTGTGCGGGAGGCAGTAGTTGTTGACCTGGCGGCTGCAGATACCCGCGCCGCGCAGCTCGGTGGGGACACCGGACGCCGGGCCGTACCGGGCGGGCAGCCGCTTCTCCGTCTTCGCCGACGGCAGTGCGAAGCGGCCTCGACCGGTGATCGTCGCCTCGGCATCCCTTGGCAGGTAAGCGAAATCGGTGATTGCGTCGAAGACATCGGCACGCCCGGCGAGTTCGCACACCAAGCCGTCTGTTGAGACGGTGCAGCTTCCGGACAACGGCAGGACGAGCGCCTCCGCGTCGCCGGTGTGTACGGTCTGCGTCCCGTCGAGTTCCAGCACGCGCAGCCCGGAGTAGCCCCACCCGGCCGATTCCGGCGTGACGACCAGGCTGAACGGGCCGTCCGCGCTGGTGCCGGCTTCCTGATAGTGCTTCACAGCAGCCCCACCGCCGTGTCGACCGCCTTGGCCACGTCGCCGTCGTGCGGGTACAGCAGCGATCGCCCGACCACCAGGCCTTGCACTGTCGGCAGCTCGAGCGCCTCCTGCCATGCGGTGAACGCGGCGTCGGGATCCTGCACCTCGCCGCCGAGCAGCACCACCGGCAGCGTGGACGCGGCCAGTACGCGCGGCATGTCGGCCACCACCGGCAGCTTCAGCCACGTGTACGCGGACGAGCGGCCGAGCCCGGACGCGATCGTGATGGACCGGATCACAGCCTCGGGGGAGAGGTCGTTGGTGATCCGCCCGCCGGTCCACCCTGAAAGGAACGGCTCGACCATCGCGAGCAGGTTCCGGTCGGCCAGGTCGTTGACCGCCTTCGCGGTGTTCTCCAGTACGGCCGGGGTCGCCGGGTCGGTGAGGCAGATCCGGGTGAGCATCTTGCCGCCGTCGAAGCGCATCCGGGCGAGGGTTTCGGCGTCGTAGCAGGCGAACCGGTCGTCGATCTCGAAGCTGGACCCGGCGAGCCCGGTGCGGTTCATCGACCCGATGACCGTCTTGCCGTCGAGGACGCCGAGCAGCAGCAGGTCGTCGATCACGTCGGGGGTCGCGAGCACACCGGTGACGCCGGGGCGCTCCAGCGCGAGGCACAGCCGCTCCAGCAGCTCGCCGCGGTCGGCCATGGCGAGCGGGTCACCGCCCACCGCGTTCGCGCCGCGCGCGGGGTGATCGGCCGCGATGATCATGGTGCGGCCCTTGTCGTTGAACGGTGACTTCGCGCGTACCCGGACGGCAGCGGCCTCGGCGATCGCCCCCGGATCGTGCACGCGCTTGGCGACGATCCGCTCGACGGTGTTCATGCAGTCCCTCCGCGTCGGTGTCTGCTTCGACAGTGCTCCTGCGTGGGGACTTTGTCAAGACATATGGACATTCGGTCCTGATAGGCCCGGCCGGTAGGCTCCGGAGATGAGCACCAGCCCGGCGTGGGACCCGGTCCGCGGGATCATCGTGGACCCGGCTAGTCCGGAGCCGCTGTATTTCCAGGTGGCGCGGCAGTTGCATGCGGCGATTGAGGATGGGCGGCTTCCGGCGGGGACCCGGCTCGCCAATGAGCTGGATTTGGCGGCGGGGCTGCGGTTGTCCCGGCCTACGGTGCGGCAGGCGATTCAGTCGTTGGTGAATCAGGGGCTGCTGGTGCGTAAGCGGGGGGTCGGGACGCAGGTGGTGCGGACGAAGGTGGCTCGGCCGCTTCGGTTGAGCAGCCTGTTCGACGATCTTGCCGGGCTCGGGGGTGCGCCGTCGTCCGAGGTGCTGGTCAATCGGGTGGAGGCGGTGGACCCTGCTGCGGCTGAGATGTTGGAGGCACCTGGGCTTTTGCGGGTGCGGCGGTTACGGCGGGTCCGGTTTGCCGGTGGGGAGCCGTTGGCAGTGATGAACAATTACCTGCCGGACGGGATTCTTGATCCGTCGGATGACGATCTGCGGGAGCAGGGGCTGTATCAGTTGCTGCGGCGGGCGGGGGTTCGGTTGCATTCGGCGCAGCAGAGTATCGGTGCCCGGTTGGCCGATGCGGAGGATGCGGAACTGCTTGGGGAGGAGGTCGGGGCTGCTTTGCTGACCATGGAGCGGACTACTTATGACGAAACCGGGCGGGTGGTGGAATATGGGTGGCATGTTTATCGGGCGTCACGGTATTCGTTCAATTTGTCGTTGACGCATGGGTGAGGTTCTGCGTTGAGGGAATTGTTGCGTGGGGCACCCCGAAGCCGGGATTGTGACAACGGTCGGGAGGGGCTTGTCAAGGCGGGAAGGATGCCTTGACAAGCCCCTCCCGACCGTGTTTTGGCTTCGTATCGGGGTGCAGGGCCGGGTCTGGGTGCCGTGGGGAAAGCCGTGAAGGGAACCTTCACGGAATGCGGAGGGCTGTGAAGGGAACCATGAGGGAATCTGATTCCGTGAAGGTTCCCTTCACGGACTTGGTGGGGGGAGGAGTTCGGTGGTGTGTTCGCCGATGGTGGGGGCGGGGGTTGGGGGGAGGCGGGTGCCGTTGGTGTGGATGGGGGATTTCGGGGCCCAGTGTTTGCCTGCGCCTGGTTGGTCTATTTCTTCGAAGAGCGGGTGGGTGGGTAGTGCGTGGGCCAGGTCGGTGAAGCTGCGGTAGCGGTCCCACAGGATTCGGTGTGCCGTCAGGGTTTTTGCTACCTCGTGGTAGGGGGTTTGCTCGAACCAGCGGGCCAGTAGCGGCGTGATGAGGTCTCGGTGCCGGTAGCGGTCGGATTCGGTGGTGAAAGAGATTCCCAAGGTTTTGCTCAAGGCCGCAAAGGCTCCCGTCAGGCCGGTTGCGGTGAGCATTTTGGTCCAGTGTCGTTCGGTGAGCAGTACGATCATTACTCGCTCGCCGTCGGCGGTTTCGAAGTCGTGGCCGTAGGTGCCGTAGATGTCGTTGCCGGATTTGGTGCGGGCGTGCGTCGTCAGCTGGGCTTCGGTGAGGTAGCCGAGGTTTCCGGCGGTCGCCAGGGCGACGTCTTCCAGCGCGACGCGGATTGATTGGCCTTTTCCGGTTTCCTGGCGGTGGCGTTCGGCGGCCAATAAGCCGACGGCCAGATACAGACCTGCGCAGACGTCCCACGCGGGGAGTACGTGGTTTACCGGATCCGGGCCGGTGCCAGTGAGCAGGGGGAATCCGGTGCCTGCTTGGACCGTGTAGTCGACGGCTGCGCTGCCGTCGGCTTTTCCGTCCAGCAGGACGTGGATGAGGTCCGGGCGTTGCGCACTCAGGGTTTCGTAGCTGAGGTCGGGGTGCCGGGTGGTGTTCGTGACGACCACGCAAGGGGCGCCGTCGGTGATCAGGGTGGCTATCCGGTGGCGGTCGGACCCGGATTCCAGGTCGGCCTCGATGGCGCGTTTGCCCTTGTTCAGTCCGGACCAGTAGAGGCTGGTTCCGTTGTCGGACAAGGGCCAGCGGGTGCGGTCGGGGGCGCCGCCGACGGGCTCGACGCGGATGACGTCGGCGCCCAGCTGCGCGAGCGTCAGCCCGCAGAGAGGGGTGGCGATGTACGCGGACAGTTCGACGACCCGGAGTCCGGCCAATAGCGCCGTCATGCGTCGGGCGTCCGGGTGAAGTCGGGCTTGCGGCGTTCTCGGTGAGAGGCAAGGCCTTCGCGGACTTCGGGGCCCGCGAAACCGTAGAATTCCAGCGCCAGCGAGGAGTCGAAGATCGCGCCGGCCAGCTGGCGGTACCAGAGGTTGAGGCTTTGCTTGGTCCAGCGGATCGCGTTCGGGGCGCCGTTCGCCAGTTCGTGGGCGATTTCGCGGGCGGTGGGCAGGAGTTCGGCCTCGTCGTCGACGCACAGGGACACCAGGCCGATCCGCTCCGCTTCGGCGCCGGACAGCGGGCGGCAGGTCATCAGGTAGTACTTGGCTTTGGCCATCCCGCACAGCAACGGCCAGCAGACGGCGGCGTGGTCGCCTGCCGCGACGCCGAGGCGTGTGTGGCCGTCGATGATTTTCGCGTTCGCGGTGACCACGGAGACGTCGGCGAGCACCCCGGCGACGAGACCGGCGCCGACGGCGGGGCCGTGGATGGCCGACACGATCGGTTTCGAGCAGTCGATCACGTTGTACACGAGGTCGCGGGCTTCGCGCATGGTGCGGGTGCGGGCGTCGAAGTCGTCGGCCAGTTTCTCGACCAGGTCGAACGATCCGCCCGCGGAGAAGCCCTTGCCTTCGCCGCGGAGCAGGACGGCTTTCACCGCCGGGTCGCGGTCGAACTCACGCCAGATGTCGGCCAGGTCGCCGTGTGCGGGTTCGCTCACCGCGTTGAGGTTCGGGGCGTCGAGGACGAGTTCGAGCACGCCGTCCTCGTCCGGGCCGTCCACTCGCAGGTGCTCGAATCGGGCGTAGCGGCTCATCAGGTTCCCTTCTTGCCGTCACCGAGGAACAGTCCCTCGCGGTCGTAGCTTCGCAGCTGCCGGACATCCTCGCCGCTCACCTCGGGCAGCTCCGGCAGATCGTCCGCGACGGCGAGGTCCCACCCGCAGCGCGCGCGGACGTCTTCCACGCGCTGACCTGGTGCGATGGCGGTGAGCACCAGCTCGCCGTCGCGCCGGGAGAGGACGCCGAGGTCGGTCACTACGGCGCGGACCCGGGCGCCGGGGCTGGTGACGTAGCTGCACTTCTCGATGAACCGGCGCGGGCTCATCGTTCCGACGACGTACGTCTCGTCCGCGCCGGTCACCACATCATTGGCGCCGCCGGAGCCGACCAGGTACGGGCCGCCTTCGATCTGCGTGGTGTTGATGTTGCCGTACCGGTCGATTTCCGCGGCCCCGATGCAGGCGATCGACCGCGTGGACGGCCCGTTCACCACGTTCCCCAGCACCTGTTCGGTGTCGAGCAGCATCGAGGACGACGGGAAGTTCGCGAAGCTGAAGATGAACGGGTCGCCGGGGGTCGGGGAGTAGTCCCACAGCCCGAGTTCGGCCGAAAGCGCGACCTGGTGGCCGTCGGCTTTTGCCTTCGCGACGCCGACCCAGGCGGCGAGGTTCGCCAGCCCGGCTCCGGCCAGGACGGTGTCGGTGCCGGTTTCGGCGATGCGTGACCGCAGCAGCTCGCCGAGCCACGCCGCCGCGCGTTCGGGTTTCGTGACCGGTCCCGAGTGCTCGCCGCGGCCGGTGGGCGGGGTCGGCCTGCCGAGCTCGCGGGTCAGATCGGCGAGCCGGGCGTCGCCGAGTTTGGCCAGGTAGGCGGCGTGGTCGGGTGGGTCGAGGACCCATTCGCGGATCCAGTCGTCGAAGTCCCCCGAACGGCTGGCGTTGCGCGCGGCAATCCAGAACGCGACGTCCTCGGCGTACCCGTCGACCGGCAGCCGCGCGCCCTCGGTGCCGGGGAAAACCCCGCCGGGATGCGCGCCGTACGGGGCCTCCGCGACGGCGAGCACGCGGTGGGCGGGGATGCGGACGAACGGCGCCCACGGACGCAGGTCGTCGACGACTTTCTCCACCGTGGCGAGCACGCCGCGGCGGGCGGCGAAGGCGCCGATCGAGCCTTCGAACATCGGTGGCGCGATGGCGAGGTTGCCCTGGCGGTCGGCGACCGCGGCGTGCACCAGCGCGACGTCCGGGGTCAGCGGCGCGACCAGGCCGACCCGGCCGAACCGCGTGTCGACCTCCTCGTAGCCGGGGTTGCCGGTCATCGACGAGTCGCGCACCGAGCCGGTGACGACCGCGGGTACCCCGGTCGCGGCGGCGCGCAGGCCTTGGATGTAGCTGAGGAACGACCAGTTCTCGACCTCGACGGTGCCGTCTGCGTAGGCCTGCTGGAACACCGGGTTCGGCGTGAACACCGGGAAGGAATCGCCGGAATAGACCGTGACGACCTTCTCCAGGCAGCCCGCCCGGAACAGCACCGCGCCGAGCGACGACAGGCTCGCCATGATCAACGTGAACCGCGACGGCTTTTCCCAATGCTGGCGCGCGATTTCCCGGATGAGCGCGGTCCAGCGGCTGTGCCCCATCAGTACGTGCAGTGCATCGCCGGGCCGGACGTGCCGGGAGACGGCTTCGTCCAGACGGCAGAATTCGGTGCGCATCTTCGGGCCCCGTTCGGGTTCAGGCGACAACGACCAGCGTTTCCGCAATGCACGCCGGTTTCTCGGCGCCTTCGAGTTCGAGAGTGAACCGGGTGGTCACCGTGATCCCGGCGCGGCTTGGTTCGGCGGCGGCGAAGGCGGCCGTCGCGCGGAGCCGGGAGCCGACCGGGACCGCCGCGGGGAACCGCACTTTGCCGAGGCCGTAGTTGATCCGGGCGGTGCCGAAGTCGAGCCGGTAGAGCTGCGCGCCGAACGACGGGATCAGCGAGAGGGTGAGGAATCCGTGCGCGATCGTGGCTCCGTACGGGCCGTGCGCGGCGCGGACGGGATCGGTGTGGATCCACTGGTGGTCGCCGGTCGCGTCGGCGAACGCGTCGATCCGCGCCTGGTCGATGTGCAGCCAGCCGGTGGGGCCGAGTGATCCGCCGAGCGCGGCGCGGACCTCGTCGGCGGAGGCGAAGACGCGGGTCATGCCGCGATCCGCTCGAACACCGCGGCCAGGCCCTGCCCGCCGCCGATGCACATGGTTTCCAGCCCGTAGCGGGCTTCGCGGCGCTGCATTTCCCGCGCCAGCGTGGCGAGAATCCGGGTGCCGGTGGCGCCGACCGGATGGCCGAGCGAGATCCCGGAACCGTGCACGTTGAGCCGGTCGAAATCGGCTTCGCCGAACCCCCATTCCCGCGTACAGGCCAGTACCTGCGCGGCGAAGGCCTCGTTGAGCTCGATCAGGTCGACGTCGGAGAGCTTCAGCCCGGCCCGTTCCAGCGCGAGCGCCGAGGCGGGTACCGGGCCGATGCCCATCACCTTCGGCTCGACCCCGGCGACACCGTGCGATACCAGCCGGACCAGCGGACGCAGGCCGAGTTCGGCGGCGCGCTCGCGGGTGGTGACGATGCAGACGGCGGCGGCGTCGTTCTGGCCGCTGGCGTTGCCCGCGGTGACGGTCGCGTCCGGATCCTGCTTGCCCAGCACGGGTTTCAGCGCCGACAGCGTCTCGACGGTGGTGCCGGGGCGCGGATGCTCGTCGGTGTCCACGACGACGGGGCCCTTGCGGGTCTCGACCGGCACCGGCACGATTTCCTCGGCGAACACCCCGGACTGCTGCGCGGCGACGGCCCGCTGGTGCGAGGTGACCGCGAGCCGGTCCTGCTCCTCGCGGCTGATTTCGTAGTGGCGACGCAGGTTTTCCGCGGTTTCGAGCATGCCACCGGGTACCGGGTAATGCTTCCCGCCCGGGGTCTGGCGGCCGCGGGTGAGGGAATCGTGCAGCTGGACTCCGGCGCCGCCCGCGCCCCAGCGCAGGTCGTTGGCGTAGAAGACGGTGTTGGACATGCTTTCCGCGCCGCCCGCGACGACCAGGTCACTCGCCCCGGCCTGCACCTGCAGCGCGGCCAGCAGCACCGACTGCAGCCCGGACCCGCAGCGCCGGTCGACCTGCATCCCGGGGACGGTGACCGGAAGCCCGGCGTCGAGCGCGACGACACGGCCGATCGCGGGGGCTTCGGCGCTGGGGTAGCAGTGGCCGAGGATCACGTCGTCGATCGCGTCCGGTGCGATGCCGGTGCGGTCGAGCAGGGCCTTGAGCACGACGGTGGCGAGGTCGGCGGCGGGCACCGGCTTCAGCGCGCCGCCGAACCTGCCGATCGGGGTACGGACGGGTTCGCAGATGACAGCGTCACGCATGCTGGTGCCTTCCTCCGGGATGTCCCTTGCCGTGGCTCTCGACTATGGCCGACCGGAGGCGGCAGAGTGAATACTTTATCAGAAATCATCGGCTAACTCACACTGGTCAGACCCGGGTCAGCAGAGAATTCATGATATTTTATCGGCACAATCCAGCGGAAAGGCGGAGTGATGCTCGAAGCCCCGGGTGCCGGGCTGCGCCGTGGTGGCCCGGCGAACCTCAAGGCGATGGCGGCGCAGGAGATCCGGCGGCGCATCTTCTCGGGGCAGCTGCGCCCAGGCACGAAGATCGACCAGGACGCACTGGCCGACGAGCTGGGGATCAGCAAGCTGCCCGTCCGCGAGGCACTGATCACGCTCGACCACGAGGGCGTGGTGGAGCACATCGCCCGGCGCGGCGCGTATGTCGCCCGGCTGACGCGCGACGACATCCGCGACCATTACCGGGTGTTCGGCCTGGTGTCCGGGCTGGCCGCGGAGCGCGCGGCGAAGAACCTGTCCCCGGAGAGCCGGCAGGCCCTGCGAGACCTCGCGGACCGCATCGAGGCGCTCGACGACCGAGCCGACCGCGCCGAGCAGGAGCGGCTGAACTACGAGTTCCACCGGCGGATCAACCACGCGTCCGATTCGCGCCGGCTGATCTCGATCCTGCGGATCCTGGCGAAAACCTTGTCACACGGCTTCTACGAGGCGCACGAGGACTGGCCCGGCAAGGCGCACGACGACCACCGGAAGATCCTGAACGCGCTGGAGGCACGGTCGGCGGCGCGGGCAAGGGCCGTGGTGGAGAAGCATTTCTCCGACGGGGGCGAGCGGGCGGTGGCGTTGCTGGAGTCGCAGGGGTTCTGGGACCACTGAGTTCAGCGCTGATTCAGCAGCTGGGCGAGGTGGACACCGCGGATTCCGGCGAGCTGATCGGCTTGCGTGCGGCAGGAGAAACCGTCGGCGAGGAAGACGGCGTCCGGGTTGTCCTTGAGCGCGGGAAGCAGCGCGTTTTCGGCCACCGCAACGGAAACGTCGTAGTGGCCGCGTTCCATGCCGAAGTTTCCGGCCAGGCCGCAGCATCCGGCGAGGGTCGTGAGTCGTGCCCCGGCCGCTTCGAGGAGGGCGCGGTCGGTTTCGTAGCCCATCACCGAATGGTGGTGACAATGCGGTTGCGCGACCACGGTGACGCCGGACAGGTCGGGCGCCTGCCAGCCGTCGGTGTTCGCGAGGAGTTCGGCGAGCGTTGTCGTTGCGGCAGAGACGGTTTCGGCGTCCGGGTCGTCGGGGAAGAGGTCGGTCAGGTCGGATCGGAGGACGGCGGTGCAGGACGGTTCGACGCCGACGATCGGGATTCCGGCCTCGGCGTAGGGGAGGAGTGTGCCGACGAGGTCGCGGAGTTTGCGGCGGGCGGTGTCGAGCTGGCCGGTGGTGATCCAGGTGAGCCCGCAGCACGGCCGCTTCGAGGGGACGCGCACGCGGTATCCGGCGTCGGACAGCACGGTCGCGACTGCTTCGGCGACGTCGGTGTCCATGCCGTCGGAGAAGGAATCCGCCCACAGCACGACTTCCGGTCCTTCTGCGGGGGTTCTTCGTGGTGACCGGGTGAAGGATCGGCGGGCGAAGCGGGGCGCGTGGCGGCGGGGGTCGGCTCCGGCCAGTGCCAGCAGGGCTTTTTCGAGCGGGCGGACCGTCATCAGGGCGTTCACGACGGCGGCCAGGCCGGGGATTCGCTGGATCAGCCGGAGCCAGGTCGGTAACCGGCCGAACGTGTAGTGTGACAGGGGACGGAGCCGGTGCCGGTATTTTCGATGCAGGGCTTCGGATTTGTACTGCGCCAGGTCGACCCCGGCCGGGCAGTCGCGGCTGCATGCCTTGCAGGACAGGCAAAGGTCGAGTGACTCGTGTACGGCGGCGGCCGACCAGCCGGGTACCAGCGAGCCGTTTGCCACCTCCTGCAGCACCCGGGCGCGTCCTCGGGTGCTGTCTTTTTCGTCGCGCGTGGCGAGGTAGGAGGGGCACATGAAGCCGCCCGTGGCCCGGTTGTCGGCGCGGCATTTGCCGACTCCCACGCACCGGTGCACGGCGCGGGTGAAGTCGCCGCCGTCGTGCGCGAACGAGAACCCGCCCGCGGCCGGGAGCGGATGTGCTTGCGGGCGGCGGAGATCGGCGTCGAGCGGACGGGGCCGCACGAGCACGCCCGGGTTGAGGATGTCGTCGGGGTCGAAAAGGTCTTTGACGGCACCGAAAAGCCGGATAGTCTCGGGGGAGTACATCAAGGGCAGCAGCTCGCCGCGGGCGCGGCCGTCGCCGTGCTCGCCGGAGAACGAGCCGCCGTAGCTCACCACCAGCTTCGCGGCTTCGGTCAGGAACGCGCGGAACACGGACGCGTCGCGTTCCAGCGGCAGGCCGAGCCGCACGTGTACGCAGCCGTCGCCGAAATGCCCGTAGGGGAGGCCTTCGAGACCGAATTCGCCGAGCAGGGCGTCGAAATCGCGGAGATACGCGCCGAGCCGCACGGGCGGCACGGCGGCGTCTTCCCAGCCCGGCCAGGCCTGCGTGCCGGAGGGGGTGCGGCCCGCCAGCCCGGCGCCGTCCTCGCGGATCCGCCACATCGCCGCGGCGCCTTCGGTGACCAGAAGATGGTCCAGGGCTTGGGAATCCGCGACGATGCGGGCAGCCTGGTGGCGGGCTTCGACTTCCGTTTCGCCGCCGACTTCGATCATCAGCCAGCCGCGGCCGTCCGGCAGCCGGGGTACGGCGCCGCGATGGGTGCGGACGAGGTCGACGAGCCGGGCGTCGAGGCCTTCGATGGCGAGCGGGCGGTGCGGCAGCAGACCGGGGACGGCGTCGGCGGCGGTCGGCATGTCCGGGTAGCCGAGCACCACGAGCAGGCGCGCCGGGGTGACGGCGACGAGGTCGACAGTTGCTTCGAGCGTGATGGCGAGCGTGCCTTCGGTGCCGACGAGCGCGCGGGCCAGCGAGCGGCCGTTCTCCGGCAGCAGGTGTTCCAGCGAATAGCCGGACACCTGGCGGCTGAACCGGCCCAGTTCGGTCCGCAGCAGGCCGAGGTCCGGCTCGATCAGGTCGGCGAGGCCCGGGGTGGCGTCCCAGGTCCCGGCGGTGAAGCGGCGTCCGGTGCCGTCGACGGCGGTGATGTCGCGGACGTTGTCGGCGGTCCGGCCGTACGCGACGGCGTGCGGGCCGCAGGCGTTGTTGCCGATCATGCCGCCGAGGGTCGCGCGGGCGTGCGTGGACGGGTCGGGCCCGAAGCGGAGGCCGTGCGGGGCGGCGGCGCGCTGGAGGTCGGCGAGGATGACGCCGGGTTGCACGGTGGCGGTCCGGGCAGCCGGGTCCAGGTCGAGGATGCGGGTGAGGTACCGCGAGAAGTCGAGGACGATGCCCGGCCCGATCGCGTTGCCCGCCACCGAGGTGCCCCCGCCGCGGCAGGTCACCGGAACCCCGTGGCGGCGGGCGATTTCGAGGGTGGCGAGGACGTCACCGGTCTCCCGGGGCAGCACGACGACCTGCGGGACCACGCGATAGTTGGACGCGTCGGTGGAATATTCCGCGCGGCGGCGGACGTCGGCGTGGACCTCGCCGCGGAGCGCTCTCCGGAGGTCCTCGATCAGTGCGGGCATCGTGCTGAGAATTTAGGTGTTTTAAACAGTGCGGTCAATCCCGTAGGCTGATCCGGTGGCGAACGGACGGCGGGGGCCGCGCAAGCGGGTGCCGGAGCTTGCGCCGGTGCGGCGGGTGAGTGTGGTGGACTCGCTGGTCGAGCAGATGACGCGCAAGATACTGGGTGGCGACTGGCCGCCGGGGACGGTGCTGCCGTCGCTGCGGGATTTCGCGGCCTCGACGGGGGTGTCGATGCTGACGGTCCGCGAGGCAGTGCGCGCGTTGCAGGCCCGCGGCTGGGTCGAGCCGCGGCAGGGGGTCGGCACGTTCGTGCTGGAGGCCCCCGGCGGGCAGTTCGTGCCGTGGCACCTGGGCGCGTCGGACGTGGCGGAGTACCGGGAACTGGTCGAGGCAAGGGAGTCGATCGAGGCCGCGATCATCGGCCTGGCCGCCCGGCGCCGGACGGACGCGCAGCTGGTTTCGCTGGACTCGATGGTGTCGCGAATGGCCGCCGCGCTGGGCGATCGAGACCGCTTCCTGGAGGCGGACGCGGAGTTCCACGTGGCACTCGCGGAGGCCGCGCACAACCGGATTCTGCTGCGCAGCATGCTCGCGATCAGGGTCCCATTACGCCGTTTGATGGCCGACCGGCTGCTGCAGGAACTCACCGCACACGGCGACTTGTCCCGGTCGTGGGAGGACCACCGCGCCATCGCCGAGGGAGTCCGGTCTGGTGTGGCGGAGGTGGGGTGCGCGGCTTTGCTGCGCATCACCGAACGGGGGCGGTCCTATGTGGACGACCTGGGGACCGGGGTGGGCTGAGCCGGGGTGATGTGCCGTTCGCGACCCACCGATCCCATCAAGGAACGCTCGGCGCTGTCGAGAAGCTCTTTGTAGGTGAGAACTTCGACCCGGCCGGTGTGCGCGTTGAAGGTCCGCAGGGTGTCATTGACCGCTTCTTCAGGAATATCCGGATGTACGCCGGGGTGGCCGATCAGCACGAGCGCGCTTGCCCGGCGTGTCTCGATACCGTAGTGCTCGCGGATCGCGTGACGATTTTCGTCCAGCGCGACCAGGTAGTTGATTGCTTGACCGACTGCATCGTGCACTTCGGCGGTGGGGACCCAGGCGTTGCGGTGGCGTTTGACGATGGCGTGCACTCGCATCGACCGCTTGAGCTCGACGACGTGCAGGACACCGTCTGCCCGGAGCAAGGGAATGTCCAGTTCGCTACCGGCGGTGAGGTGCCGCTGAGCGGCCGCACCCAGGTAATGGCCGCCGAAGATCCAGGTGTTGTCCCGCAGCACACGGTGGAGGTCGGCCTCGGATGCTGCCGGGTCCGCTGAGACCTGACGTACCAGGCGGAGGCCGTGCGCCTGGCGTTTCAGTTCGGCGGCGCGGAGGATCAGCTGGCCCTGGTCGTCGTCCGCCAGAAGAGCCAGCGCGTCCGGTGAGGTGACAATCGTGCGGGCGGCCTCGGCTGCGTTCACGATGTCGAGGCGATTGCGGAAGATGCGCTGGATCCAGAGGGCGGTTTCCGCCCGGCCGCGCACGATCCGGTACCGGCCGGGCAGCTCGTCGGGAGCCTCCGCGTACGCCCCGTCTGCGGTCACTGCGGAAAGCTCGGCGAGCAGCTCGGCAGGGGTGGCGTCCGGATGTCCCGACAGATACTCGTCTCCGAGGCGCTTGACGTAGTCTGCAGTGGCGCTGAGGATTCCCTGTACGTAGTGGAGATTGACCTCGTTCCGCGCGCCGTCTTGGAACAGCCGGAATCGCTCCTCGAATTCCGGCTTGAGAGTGCGGCCTTCGCAGTAGTCCAGGGCATCCTGGAGGAGCCGGACGACGTGCCATTCGTTTTCGTGTGCAGCACAGCGGCGCGCTGCAATCAGATGGTCGGCCAGAGCTTGGCCACCTCTTCGGTGGCCTCTCGTTCCGCTTCTCAGGTGGTGCAGTACTGCGCCGATGGCAGTTCGGACCGCTTCGTGCCGGGCATGCCGTTCGGTCGCCTCGAGCTGACGCTCCAGCGCCCAGTCTGCCCGGAATTTCATGCCGCGGCCTTTCAGGTGGAGCTGTCGCTCTCGTCCGCAGGACAGAACCCGGTCTCGGTGTGCCCCCGGGACACACCGAGACCGGGAGATTTTCCCGCCGGACCGCTGGGCGGCAGCCATCTCAACCACGGCAGCCACCGCAGCGCTGGTCAGCCGCCTGCCATGGCGCCGATGATCAGGAACGGTTCGGTTCCCTCCAGGACCTGGCGGGGGAGTTCCGTGTCCGGCTCGGTGTTCGACAGGTCGTCTTCGCAGGCGAAGAACCGGACGAACGCCCGGCGTTTGCCGGTGGTCGTGTCGCGGATCGTGCCTCGCAGCATCGGGTACGTGCGTTCCAGCGCGTCCAGCAGGCTCCGTTGCGTCGGCGGGTCCTCGATCGGCAGCAGGACCTCTCCCTCGACCTTTGCCAGGCGGCGCAGGTGCGTGGGCAGCTTGACCCGGACCTCGGTGGTCATTGCGTGGTCATCGCAGGGTCTGCACCTCCACCGAGCACACCGCGGGCAGGTTGCGGACGATCGGGGCCCAGTTCTCGCCGCTGTCGTGCGAGGCGTAGACCTGGCCGCCGGTGGTGCCGAAGTAGATGCCTGCCTCGTCGAGCGAGTCGACGGCCATCGCGTCGCGCAGGATGTTGACGTAGCAGTCTTCCTGGGGCAGGCCGTTGGTGAGCGGCTCCCATTCGTTACCGCCCGTGCGGCTGCGGTACACGCGCAGCTTGCCCTCCGGCGGGTAGTGCTCCGAATCGCTGTGGATCGGGACCACGTACACCGTCTCCGGCTCGTGCGGGTGCACGGCGATCGGGAAGCCGAAGTCGCTCGGCAGGTTGCCGCTGATCTCGCGCCAGGAGTCGCCCGCGTCGTCCGAGCGCATGACGTCCCAGTGTTTCTGCATGAACAGCACGTCGGGCCGCGACGGGTGCAGCGCGATCCGGTGCACGCAGTGGCCGACCTCGGCGTCCGGGTCGGGGATGCCGTCGGAGTGCAGGCCGCGGTTGATCGGCTGCCAGGTCTCGCCGCTGTCGTCGCTGCGGAACGCGCCCGCGGCGGAGATCGCGGTGAACATCCGCGCCGAGTTGCGCGGGTCGAGGATGATCGTGTGCAGGCACAGCCCGCCCGCGCCCGGCTGCCAGCCCGGCCCCGACGTGTGCTTGCGCAGGCCGGTGAGCTCGTGCCAGCTCTTGCCCGCGTCGGTGCTGCGGTACAGCGCCGCGTCCTGCGCTCCGGCGTACACCGTGTCCGGGTCGGTGAGCGACGGCTCCAGGTGCCAGATCCGGGTGAACTCCCACGGCTTCGGCGTGCCGTCGTACCACAGGTGGTCGCCCGCGCCGCCCTCGTACGTGAAGTCGTGGTCGACCTGCTGCCACGTCTTGCCGCCGTCGTCGGAGCGCTGGATCAGCTGCCCGAACCACGACGTGGACTGCGAGGCATACAGCCGGTCGGGATCGGCCGGTGAGCCGTTGACGTGGTAGACCTCCCACCCGCCGAAGTGCGGGCCGTCGACCTCCCACTTCTCCCGCCCCTCGTCCGACGTGAGAATGAACGCGCCCTTGCGCGTGCCGACCAGTACTCGTACTCCGGACATCCCTGCTCCCTGCCTACGGCGCCTGCCGGACCTCAACCTATCCGCGCCGGACGGGCCGCGCTTCTCCATTCTTGCGCTCCCGACGAGGCCAGCGGCGGCAGCGCGACCAGCACCGGCGGCGACCACGCGGGCGCCAGGTCGAGCCGGACGTCCTGGCGCAGCGCGACCGGGCCCGGCCGGATGCGCACCGGGCGGGGCGCCGCGCCGACCGCCCTGATCCGCGGCATGAGCTGCTCGCGTGGATCGGCCGCCGACGGCAGCGCGCACGCCAGCAGCCGGTACGTCCCCGGTGGCACGCCGGTGAGCGTGAACTCCAGGTCGGGCCCCAGCAGTGACCCGCTCACCGGGACGCCGCGCGCCGCCGACCCGCTGAACAGCCCCACGTACACCGCCGGGCCGCCGTACAGCGCGGCGAACGCGGCCGGGCTGAGCAGCGCCCGCCCGGTGACCACGCCGCCCCGCAGGTCGGCGCCCGGTATTCGCACCGGTACCGGCGGATGGTCGCTGAGCAGGTCGGGAAGCAGCCGGAACCGGTGCGGGCTCACCCCGACCGAGGCGGTGAACCGCGTGGTGAACGTGCCGGGCGCGGAGAACCCCACCTCGTGGCAGATGTCGACGACCTTCTCGCCGGTGTCCAGCAGCAGCTCCTTGGCGAGCTGGAACCGCTGCGCGGCAAGGAACTTCCCGGGTGGCAGCCCGACCTGGCGCTCGAACGCACGCGCCAGATGGAACGGGCTGTACCCGACGTGGTCGGCCACGTCCTCCAGCGTGAGCTGCTGCGTGCGCCCGGCGGCGAGGAACCTCGCAGCTTCGAGCACGGCATCCCGCATCGCACACCTCCCTCGGATGTGCGGCCATCGTAATTCGGGGCACCGACAATTCCGGCGCGCCGGGATTCACCCGGGCGGGGTCAGTCCTCCCCGATCTCGACTACGACAGCCGACCGGGGGCAGCCCACGCAGGCCAGTACATAGCCCTCGGCCTGCTGCTGAGCGGTGAGACAGTTCGGCTGTTTCATCGTGACGTCCCCCTTGCGCAGCTTCACCATGCACTCGCCGCAGTTGCCGACCGTGCACGAGTACGGCATCGGCAGCCCCGCGGCCAGCCCGGCATCGAGCAGCGTGTCACCGGGTTCGACGGTCACCACGCCGACCTCGCCGCCCTCCTCCTCGACCACCATCTCCTGCGGCTCCGTGCTCGCGTCCGCCAGGTCGCCCACACTGGTGTACCGCTCCTCATGGAACTGCTCCGCCGCCACCCCGCGAGAGGTGACCACGGCCCGTACCGCGTCCATCACCGGTTCGGGCCCGCACGTGAAATATTCGGCCGACGGCGCCGTCGTGCCGATCCACCGGCGCAGCAGGTCCGCGTCGATCCGGCCGCGTTCCCCCGCCCAGCCGGTGCCGGGACGTGACAGTACGTGCGTGACCCGCAACCGTTTGCGGTGCCGCCGCTGCAACCGGGCCAGCTCGGCCGCGAAGATGATCTCGTCCTCCGACCGGCTCGCGTACAGCAGCGAGATCCGGCCGCCGCCCGGCCGCGCGAGCCGGGTCCGGATGATGCTCATCATCGGCGTGATCCCGCTGCCCGCGGCCACCAGCACCAGCTCGGCGCGGGAATCGGCATGGAAGGACCCGGACGGCCCGCGGACCGACAGCCGGTCACCGGCCTTCAGCTGCTCGTGGACGTGCCCGGAGAACCGCCCGTCCTCGACGTGCTTCACGGTGACCTCGAGCCGCTTCGACCCGGGTACCGACGACGCGGAGTACGCCCGCCGGACCGGCCGTCCGTCGATGTCGGTGATCAGCGTGAAGAACTGGCCGGGCCGGAAGTCGAACCCGGCGCCGTCTTCGAGCACGACCGTGAGGGCGTGCGGCGTTTCCCGGCGCACCTCGCTGACCCGCACATTGCGCAGCGCGGGCGGCCCGGTCTGCTCGGCACGGCGGCCCAGCAGCCGTTGCCACCGCGAGGTTGTCGGTGCCTCCTCGTAACCTTCGTCGCGCAGCTGAGACCGGTAGCTCAGATTGATCACGAACCGCAGCAGCTTGGGGAGCTTCGTGGCCGGTCTGAGCAGGAACCCGGGCGGCGCACCGGCGACGTTCGTGGTGTTGAGCGCCGCGTGTCTCGACGCCAGCGTCATCAGGTCCGGGACTTCCTGCCGGTCGACGTGCGACTCCGGGCTCCACAGCCGCGCCCCGGCGACCGCCTCGCTGTGCACCAGTTCGGCGTGCTCGACGTCGATCAGCACGGCCGCCTGCGGCACGTTTCCGCGCAGGGACATGGTTTCGAGCAGCTCGGCGTCGTCGGTGAGCGAACCGGTGCCGCGCAGGTGCAGGATGTCGGTGCGGCCAGGCACGAGCACCGCGAGCGCGACGCTCGGGTCCTGCAGCAGGTTGCGGAAGGTGTCGGCCCGCTTGTTGCCGCGGCGGTCGGGGAGCACGAGCGTGCGGCCGTCCACGACCCGGACGAACCCGGGCCCGTCGCCGCGCGGGCTGGTGTCGCTGCCGCCGTCGCTGTCCCCGGTGGCGACGACCAGGAACGGCGCGCGGGTGAGGAATTCCGCGATCCCTGGTTCGTCCAGCGGCCCGCGTGCGCTGCCGGGGCCCGGCTCACGTCCGGGTGCGCTGCGGACCGGCCGCGGCTGCCGCAGCTTGGACCGGAGCACACACCGTCCACAGTGGACGTACACCTCGAGGACGTCGACCACCGTCTCGCCGCCTTCGATCGCGGCGACCGACCCGTTCAGCCGCAGCGTCTCGCCGACCCCGGGCAGCAGGAAGACGAACGAGATGCCCTCGCCGTGAGCGGGTTCCGGCGCTCCGGCGGGCAGCGCGAAGGAAATCCGCGTGGGGGAGCGGACGTGCATGAAACCGGGAGCGCCACCTGCGAACGTGCTGTGCCGCGTGCCGTCCGCAATGCGGTAGCCGCAACCGGCGATCGGGCAGTGCGCGAGGATGTCCACGCATCCGTTGTCGAGATGGTCGAGCTGCTTCATCATGATCGCCGGACCCGGACGGCCGACCGCGGCCTCGACATCCGCGACGCTCGTCATCCGGCGCAGCGGCAAAGTGGTGTTGGGCATGGGTTTTCCGTTTCGTGTCGAGGATCAGCCCGGGCTGGAATGGCCGTAACGCCAGTACCCGGTGAAGGAGATGTCGGGCTTGCGCGCGCCGCGATCGGCGACGAGGTGGCGGCGCAGCGAGGTCGGCAACCGCGCTTCGCCCGCGACCCAGGTGTAAAACCGGCCGGACGGCAACGTGGCCCGGCGGACCGCGTCGAGGACGAGCTCGCCGGGCCGCCGCGCCGGATCGTCGCGGGGCAGCCAGTGCACGCGAACGCCCGCGGGCCACGACGGCGGAGTGACCGGGACGTCGGCGGTGGTGGGCACTTCGAGGAACGCTTCGGCCTTCAGCCAGTGGGGTGCGCCGTCGAGGATGGCTTTGGCCGCAGGAACGGCACTTTCGTCGGCGGCGAACAGCTGCCAGCCGACGCCGTCCGGAGGCAGGTACGTGGTGCCCATGTCGAAGATCCCAGCCGGCGAGCCAGGTTTCACCCGCTCGACCCATTGGGTCATCGGGGAGTCCCCGTGCAGGGCGAACTCGATGTCGACCTCGCCGGGGCGCGTGCGGCGGATCGTGAGGGTGCGGACCCACGGCCGCACGGTTTTCGGCAGAATGATCATCTCGGCCATCCACGCCTCGCTGGACCTGGTCGGCATGCGCAGCCGCGGCTGCCCGTCACGCGGAAAGAACAGCCGCACCGTCTGATCAGCACCGACCGCGATGAAGTCCTCGAGCGCCTCCCCGCCGAGCGTCACGGACGCAAAACTCGGCGACACCTGCTCCCGGCGCACGACTTCGAGCGTGATCATGGTGCGCGACTCAGGCGCCCGCACACGGGGGATCATCGAGGGGATCCGTTGTTTGTCCAGCTCATAGCTATATTGTGAGCATTAGCTCAGGTATTCGCTACTCGCTTTTCGCCCGTTCTCAGTAACCGGCGGCGCGTGTCCCGGAGCCGCACGTGACAGGGTTCCTGAGCCGCGCAGCGGCTACCCCTTCACGGAATCAGATTCCCTCATGGTTCCCTTCACAGCCCTCCGCATTCCGTGAAGGTTCCCTTCACGGCTTTCCCCACCACCCACTCACCGCAGCCGATGCACCCACCGGGACCACGGCACCCAGTCCCGGCCCTGCACCCCGATACGAAGCCAAAACACGGTCGGGAGGGGCTTTGTCAAGGCATCTTTCCCGCCTTGACAAGCCCCTCCCGACCTTAGTCACACTTCCGGCTTCGGGGTGCCCCACCGCAACGCTCCAAGCCAGGGCACCTTCACAACCGGCGGCCGAACCCCTAGAGGGAAACCGCAGCCAACCCCTCCCCCCGCAACTCCTCCCCGGACTGAAGCAACTCCGCCCCGGCCAACGCCATGATCCCCCCACCCCGCACCATCGCGTCGAATGCAAACGGCAGCCCCGCGTAATGCGTCGCCTCCCGGCTGTGAAATGCCACCTCCCGCGGCCAAGTCGCCACCGAAAACAGCGCCGACGGCACCCGCTGGCTCACATTCCCGAAATCCGTCGACGCCAACGCAGCCCAATCCGCCACCGGCTCACCCGCACGAACGAACGCCCGCCGAACCGCCGCGTCCACAAACCCGTTCCACCGCACCGGATCGATCGACACCAGATCCTCGATCCGGACCTCCGTCCCCGTCGCCCGCGCCGCCGCCTCCGCCGCTTCCCGAAGCCGCCGCTCCAGAACCTCGATCTCCCCGGCATCCGTAGACCGAGCAGCCAGCAGACAAGACGCACGCTCCGGGATCACGTTCAACGCCTGACCTCCGTCAGTGATGATGCCGTGCAGCCGAGACCCGTCACGGAGGAACTGCCGCAGCGCAGCCACACTCTGAAACGTCTGCACAACCCCATCCAGCGCGGACGCCCCCTGCCAAGGCGCCTCCGCAGCGTGCGCAGCCTTCCCGGAGAACTCCAGCGACAGCTGCCGGACCCCGTTGGAGCTGACCATCACCGTCGACGAGTGGTACGCGTGGAACGTGAGCGTGGCCGACGTGCGGTCGAACACCCCCGCGTCCAGCATCACGACCTTGCCGATCCCGCGTTCCTCGGCGGGGCAGCCGAACACCTTCACCGTCCCGCCGAGGTCGGCCAGCACCGACCGCAGCGCGAGGCCCGCGTGCACCGCCGAACCGGCGATCAGGTGGTGCCCGCACGCGTGCCCGATCTCCGGGAGCGCGTCGTACTCGGCGAGCAGCCCGATCTCCGGCCCCGGCCGTCCGGAGTCGAGCGTCGCGACGAAGGCGGTGGCCAGGCCGGGGACCGTCGTGACGTCGAAACCGTTGTGCCGCAAGAGTTCCGTGGTGACCTCGTGGGCGTGGAACTCGTGCAGGCTCAGCTCCGGCCGGGCGTAGATGTCCTCGGCAAGCGCGACCGCGTCGGCTGTCGCCGCTTCGTGGGCGGCGGTCAGCCGGGTGGTCACGTCCTCGGAGAGTGCGGTCATGCGCCGGGCTCCGGCCGGGCCGCGACGAAGCCCACGAAACTGCCTTCCGGGATCGCGTGGGTCGAGTTGCCGTACAGCGTCCCGAGGTGGCCCCACAGGAACCCGTCGACCGGCACGGTCACCTCTTCGACCGTGTCGCCCCACACGTCGGTGATCTCCGCGATGACGGTCCCGGCGTCCACGTCGCTGCCCGGCAGGTGCTTCGACCAGAAGATCCCGGCGTGCTGGTTCACGACGCCGCCGTGGTACTGGTACACGCCTTCGAGCCGTGGGACGACCTGCGGTTCCGGCTCGTCGTCGAGGATTCCGAGCGCCCGCATGGTGTTCATGACCGCGATCCGCCCCATCTCGGCGGCCGTGGTCGACCCGCGTGACACGAGTTCCAGCATCACGCCCGCCACGCCGTGCGCCGACGCGGCCGCGGCGGGCTGCCCGGCGATCGAGCCGACCAGCGAGCCGCTCGCGTCGGCCGGTTCGGTCATCCGCACCCGGGTGAGGCCGGTCGCGTCGGCGATCAGTTCCTGGTCCTTGCGGACCCGCTCGGTCGAGGCCTGCTCGGGCAACAGCATCGCGATCGGCCACGACGGGTCCGGGTTGCCGTGGATGTCCAGGTAGTGCGTGGCTTTTTCGAACGCGGGCAGGTGGCTCGCGGCCAGCCGCTGGGTGATCAGGCCCTGCGGCGCCGCGGGCCAGCGCACCGGCAGCGCCATGTGCAGCCGGTCGTGCGGCGACTCGTAGCTCGCGTGCTCGAACGCCAGCGGGTTCGCCACCGTGATCGCGATGAGAGTGCCGCGCATTGTGGTGGGGTCCAGTGCTTTCAGGGTCGCGATCAGCGCCGCCGTGCCGACGATCTCGTCGCCGTGGGTGGCGCCCATCGCGAGCAGCACCGGACCGGGCTCGACGCCGTGCGCGACGACCACCGGCGACGCGACCTGCGTACCTGCCGAGAGCCGGACGCTCGCGAGCGAGCCCTTGCCGATGGTGCCCGGCTTGACGCTCAGGTCACCGAGTTCGAAGCTGTCCATGGGTTTCTCCCTCCGAATTCAGGAAACGCGGTGCGCGATCTTCGCCCGCTCGATGGTCTGCTTGCGCCCGGTCCCGCGCCGGTCCCGCGGGCCGCTGCGGATGCGGTCGCGTTCCGCCGCGGTGGCGACGTAGTCCACGACCC
Source organism: Amycolatopsis jejuensis (assembly GCF_000717335.1). GTDB lineage: Bacteria > Actinomycetota > Actinomycetes > Mycobacteriales > Pseudonocardiaceae > Amycolatopsis > Amycolatopsis jejuensis. Next base: position 39,885 of record NZ_JNYZ01000007.1, on the reverse strand, counting down.
AGGTGACCGGGTCGACCACTACGCCGTAGTCGGCCTTGGCGCCCGCCACCGACACGAGCTCGTCGAGCACGTCGTCGAGGACCGCGGCCGGGTCGCGGTCCAGCGGGTCGCCCCAGCCGCCACCACCGCCGCTCTGGGAGAAGATCGTGGCCGCCGGGTCGTAGGGCCCGGCCGCGGCGAACTCCCCGGCGACGATCTCGTCCGGCGTGCCCTCGTTCAGGATCGAGTAGTTGCCCGCGCCCTCGTACCCGCCGACGTACCCGGGGAACGGGTGCACCAGCGACTGCGAGTTGAGGTTCGCCACCGGGTTCGCCGCCCAGCGGTCGACGCGGCGCATCACGTACGCCGGGCTGCCGCGCCACTGACCGGGTGCCGCCGAGTCGGTGGAGTACTCCGCTTCCAGGTACTCCGTCGGGTACTGCACCTCGCAGAACTCGTGGTTGGTCGGCCGCGCGACGCTGAACGGCGGGGACCAGGCGCCCCAGCCGTCGACGCCGTAGGCCCCGCTGCAGTCCATCGCCACCATCGACAGGTCCCAGAACAGGAACGCGCCGGGGTTGCGGGAGGAGTGCGTGAGGAACCGTTCCGGGCGGGTGTCCATGCCGTACACGTAGGTGTTCGCGGTGTCGATCACCGCGTTCCCGGCGCGTTCGGGCGCGAACTGCTCGCACGCCTTCATCACGGCCTGCCCGATCTGCCCGCCCGCGACGATCGTGCCGAGTGCCGTCGTACCCGGCGACCGCGGGTTCACCAGCGTGCCTTCCGGAAGGGTCACCGTGATCGGCCGGTAGAAGCCCGAGTTGAACGGGATTCCCGGGCACAGCGCGGCGAGCACCACGTTGACGTAGGCCAGCGTGTTCGCCGGGACGCTGTTGATCGGGCCGGTGGACTGCGGGTCGGTGCCGGTGAAGTCGAAGTCGATCCGGTCGTCGTCGATCGTGACGGTGACCGCGATCTTCAGGTCACGGCGGTCGGCGTAGTCGGTGTCGACGAAGAACTCCGCCGGGTACCGCCCGTCCGGCCACTGCCGGATCTGCTCGCGGAACTTCCGCTCGGAGTACCCGAAAATCCAGTCGAGCGAGTCTTCGACGGTCTTCAGCGAGTACCGGTCCACCAGCTCGCGGATCCGCTGCTCGCCCACCTTCCCGGCACCGATGATGCCCTCGAGGTCCGACTCCATGAGGTCCGGCATCCGGTTGTTCGCCGACAGCCAGTCCCACACCTCGCGCCGCCGCATGCCCTTCTCGTACAGCTTGATCGGCGACGGCCGGAACCCCTCGTGCCAGATCTCGTGGCACACCGGGTTGACCGCGCCCGGCGCCGGACCGCCCTGGTCGAGCAGGTGCAGCCGGCCCGCGGCGAGGAACCGCGGCTTGCCCTCGAAGAACATCGGCACCACGGCCGTCCAGCAGCCGAGGTGGCTGCCGCCGTGGTAGGAGTCCGACACGAGGAGCACGTCGCCGGGGTGCAGATCGCCGCGGAAGAAGTCGAGGCACTCCTGCGACGACATGATCCCGGCCATCGAATGCGTGATGATCCCGGCGCGCGCGACGATCTGCGCCGACGTCCCGTCGTAGGAGTAGATCCCGGCGCCGCAGTCCTTGGCCTCGTTGACCCCGGGGTTCATCGAGGAGCGGCACATGCTTTCGTACACCTCGTCGCACACGGCGTCGAAATAGCCGCGCACGACCTCGGCGGTGATCTGGTCGGTCATGGCGTGCCCTGCTTTCCGTAGCTGCTCGCGGCCGCGGAGGGCGAGAGCAGGCCGTCCTCGATGTCACCGGCGATCGCCGCCGCGTCGCGGGACCGGGGATCGCCGTAGCCGCCGCCCCCGGCGACCCGCAGGCGGATGCGGTCGGCGGGAATCGGCTGGTCGCTCAGGGTTTCCGGGGCCGGGGTCCACGTTCCGCCGTGCTCGAACGCGATTTCCCCGGCCGCTCCGGCTGACCCGCCGTCGGTACCGGCAACAGTTCCCGCCGACGGCGTGGTCCACAGCGTGTAGTGGAGGTCCGGAGCGACGGCGAGCACGGTTTCCACCCCGGGCGCGCCCGTCCAGGTACCCGCACCGCCGCTGTCGGCGAGGTACTCGACGGATTCGACGGGCAGGCCGGTGTCGGTCTCCCATTGTTCTGCCGAAGGCAGTTCCGACCGCGTCTCCGGAGCCGGGCGGCCCCAGCCGTCGGTCCCGCCTGCCGCACTGGCCCCGCCGATACCCCAGCGCCCGAAATCGAGCAGTGCGCTGGTGTCGGCCGCGGGCCGGGCCACCACGAGCGGACGCGGGACACTCAGCGCGGGCAGTGCTTTCGCCACCGCCTGGCCGAGTGCCGCGCCCACCGCGCCGACGATCTCGCTGCCGCAATGGCTTGCGCCGTAACCACATGGCGCGGGTGCCTGTGGGTCCACAATGGACCCAGGGCGGGTCACGAGCCGGAACACCCGGGTCAGCCCGCTGTTCGCGGGTACCGCGCTGCCGAGCACGGTGTGCACCGCGGTGGTCACCGCCGACGCGGTCACCCCGGCCGGGCTGTTGACGAACAACGGCTGCTGATCGTCCGAAGCGGACAGATCGATGGTCAGCTCGCCACCGTCCACAGTGGCCTGTGCGCGGACGGTGAGCGGACCGGCCTCGCCGAGGTCGAGGGTCCGTTCCCCGGTGTAAGTTCCGGCCTCCCAGGACGAGAGGGCCCGGCGGGCGCTGCGCTCGGTGTAGTCCTGCGCGTAGCCGAGCGCCGCTTTCACTGCGGCGACCCCGTTTTGCGAGATCAGCTCGCCGATCCGGCGGTGTCCCACCGACAGCGCCGCGATGGCGACCTCGATGATCCGCCGGGTCTCCTCCGGACGGCGCCCGTTGAGCAGGAACGCGGTCTGGATGTCGCGGACCGGGCGGCCGAGCCGGCGGATCTTCATCGGCGTCACCGGCACGCCCTCGGCGAGCAGCTCGGTGGCGGCCGGGTTGAGGTTCCCGCCCACCTGCCCGCCCATGTCGCCGATCCGGACCTGCGCGACCAGGTGCAGTACCAGCTCGCTGTCCAGGATCAGCGGCGCGACGAGCGTCGGTTCCTGCACCCGGGTCCCGCCGTGGTACGGATCGTTCGTGATCACGACGTCGCCCTCGATGAGGTCGAACTCGAAGTACCCGGACACGTGCCGGACGGTCGCCTCCACGGAACCGAGCCGCGCCGGGTTGTCGATGGCCGCGACGTTGCCCTGCGGATCCGCGACGGCGACGGCGAACTCGCGGCCCTGCGCCAGTTCCACCGTGGGCGCGGCGTTGGCGAGCGCCGCGGCGACCTCGCCGGTGCAGGCGAGCAGCCGGGTACGCAGCACCTCCAGTTCGATGGCGCCGGTCATCGGACGACCTCGATCACGTACGTCTCGTACTGGTCGAGCATGGCCTCCTGCCCGTCGCACACCACGATCGTGGTGCCGGGCTCGTGGATCACCGCGGGACCCGGGATCACGTTGCCCGGTTCGACGCGCGTGCCGTCGTACACCGGGGTGTCGGTGAACCCGCCGAGCCGCTCGAAGTACACCGAGCGCGTGCCGACCAGCGCGGCAGCCGGGTCGTCCTGGCCGAACTTGCCCGGTTCGGCCATGCCCGCGGTCTGCCGCAGGCCGGTGAGCTCCACCCGCACCGACACGATCTGCACCGGCAGTTCCGTGCGCTTGTGCCCGTACAGCAGTTCGTGCTGCTCGTGGAACTCCTGGATCGCTCGCGCCAGGCTCACCTCGGTGATCTTGCGCGTTCGGGTGTGCAGCGGCACGATCACCTCGCGCGTCTGCCCTTCGTAGCGCACGTCGAGATACCGCTGCAGGCGCGTGGTTTCCGACGCCGGCAGCAGCTCGTCGGCCTCCGCCTGCACGCGGGAGAAGACGTCGGTCAGCTCGTCCGGGTCGATGGCCTCCGCCGCCCGCACGTACGAACGGACGCGGGAGACCTTGAAGTCGGCGACCATCCCGCCGAACGCACTGAGCACGGAAGCGTTGCGGGGTACCAGGATCGTCTTGATCCCGAGGTCCACCGCCTGGATACCGGCATGGATCGCACCCGCGCCACCGAAGGCCATCAGCGCGTAGTCGCGCGGGTCGCGACCACGGGTGACCGACACGTACCGCAGCGCGTTCGACAGGTCGCTGTTGGCGATCCGGGACACGCCGACCGCGGCCTCGGTCACCGAAATCCCGAGCGGTTTGGCGACGTGCTCGTCGAGCGCGGCTTCGGCGGCGGCGCGGTCGAGCTTCATCGCGCCACCCATGAACCGGTCGGCGTCCATGAACCCCAGCACCAGGTTCGCGTCGGTGACCGTCGGCCGGGTGCCGCCGCGGCCGTAACAGGCCGGACCCGGTTGTGCCCCGGCACTTTCCGGGCCGACGCGCAGCGCACCGCCGTCGTCGACCCACGCGATCGACCCGCCACCGGAGCCGATCGTGTGGATGTCGACCAGCGGCACCGCGACGCGGTAGCGGCTGATCCAGTTGTCGACGCCGACCTCCGGCGTGCCGTCGTGGATGAGGCAGACGTCGTAGCTGGTGCCGCCCATGTCCGCGGTGATGATGTTGCGGTACCCGGATCGCTCGCCGATCGCGACCGCCGCGACGACCCCGCCTGCCGGGCCGGACAAGACCGCGTCCACGCCGTGCCCGGCCGAATACCCGACGTCCATGATGCCGCCGTTGGACTGCATCACCACGAGCTCGCCGGCGAACCCGGCCGAGCGGAGCCCGGAATCGAGCTTGTGCAGGTAGTTCTCCAGCAGCGGGCTCGTGTACGCGTTAACCACGGTCGTGCTCACGCGCTCGAACTCGCGGATCTGCGGCAGCACCTCGTGCGACAGGGTCACGAAGCATTCCGGGTGCTCCTCGGCGATGATCTCGCGGATCCGCCGCTCGTGCGTGTCGTTGACGAACGAGAAGAGCAGGCACACCGCGATCGACGAGATCCCGGCCGCTTTGAGCTCGCGGACTGCCGTGCGGACCTCGTCCTCGTCCAGCGGCGTGGTGATCGCGCCGGTGTGGCCGACCCGTTCGGTGATGCCCTTGCGGAACCGGCGGCGCACGATCGGATGCGGCGCGGGCAGCTGCAGGTCGAGCGTCTCTTCGCGGTAACCGCGGCGGATCTCGAGGATGTCCCGGAAGCCCTTGGTGGTGAGGAGGCCGGTCGGGACCCCGGTGTACTCCAGCATCGCGTTGGTGACGACGGTGGTGCCGAGGATGAAGAACTCGGTGTCCGCCAGCAGGTCGCCCGTGGTCTTGCCGAAATGCGCGGCGACGGCGCCGACCGCGTCGAGGACGGCCTCGGACTCGGCGTGCGGCCGGGACGGGACCTTCCCGGTGAAGACGCGGGAATCGGCCACGGTGGCGACCACGTCTGTGAACGTCCCACCGACGTCGACGGCGATGGTTGTGCTCATCTGCTTGAACCTTTCCGGGGTGGGGGCAGGGTCAGTCCTGTGCGGCGGGAACGAACTCGAACTTCCCGGCCAGCAAGGGGATCCGGACGCTCGGGTCGGCGACCGCGATGGTCACCGTCACTTCCACGCCCGGTTCGGCGGTCTCCTCGAACCGCAGTTCGGTGTCACCCGCACGCAGGCCTTCGCCGTCCGCGGGCAGGCGCAGCAGCTCCTCGTGCTTCCGGCGCCATTCGAGGGCCTCGGTGCCGCGCCAGGTGATGCGCACGACGCGCGGGGCGGTGTCCGCTTCGGACAGATACGGATGCGGGAAGATCCGCCGGTCCTGCAGCCCGGTGAAGAAGTCGCCGACCGGCGGCGCGGGCATCACACCGAGGAAGTAGCCCCACGTGCCGTCCTGCCGGACCCAGCCACCGGCCTGCGCCATCGCGTGCTCGGTGCCGGGCAGCCCGCGCCAGCGCTCCAGCTCGCCCGCCGCGTCCTGCGTGGTGTAGCAGACCGACACGAGACGCGGGGTCCGCGCGAACGGGTTGCCGTGCGGGAACGAGCCGGGCGAAAGCTCGCTGGCGATCTCGATGAACCCGCCGCCGCCGATCGGCATCAGCCGGGAGCGGAGGCCGAGCGAACCCTCGACGACCTCGTCGCCGAGCCGGATCCCGGCCTTTTCCAGCAGGTCGGAGATCTCGGCCTGCTCGCTCGGGGACGTGAGCACGATCAGGTGGTTCAGCTGGCGTTCGACTGTCATCGGCGAAGGTCTCCTGTGGTAGGCCGGGGTAGGTGACGGCTGCGGAAACGACTTCCGGCGAGCCGGTGGCCAAGTCGCAGCGAATGCCTGACAATGTCAGTGTCTGAGAGGTCTTCGGCCAGATATTGCAGCTTCTTCGAGTCGAATGGTGATCTGATGCAGGATTCTGCCGTGCTGAGCGAACTCGACCTGACGGTGATCAACTGTCTGCAGCTGCATCCGCGGGCGACCTGGCGCCAGGTGGGCGACGTGCTGGAGATCGACGCGGTCACGGTGGCGCGGCGCTGGCGGCGGCTGAGCGAGACAGGCGCGGCGTGGGTGATCGGGCGCCCGGCCGCGCACCAGTCGCCGGAGTCGTGCCTCGCCGTGGTCGAGGTGCACTGCGTGAGTGGTGGCGCGCTCGAAACCGCGCGGCTGCTCGCGCACTGGCCGCACGTGCTGAGCGTCGAGCACACGAGCGGGAACTACGACCTGCAGCTCGTCGTCGCGGTCGCGAACATGGCTTCGCTGTCCCGTTTCCTGCTCGAAGGACTCGGCGGGGTGGCCGGGATCCGGGCCACGCGCACGCACGTCGTCACGCAGATGTTCCGCCAGGGCGACCAGTGGGAGCTCAACATGCTCGACGCGGCCCAGCGCGCACGGCTGCCCGCTGCCGAGGAGCGGCATCCGGCCCGCGCGCACGTCCTCGACGACACCGACCGGCAGCTGATCCTGTGCCTCGGCGAGGACGGCAGGCAGTCGCTTTCCGAGCTGTCCGCGCGGCTCGGGCTCAGCCTGTCCACCACGCGCCGCCGGCTGGACGCCCTGATCGCACAGGAGGATCTGATCCTGCGCTGCGACGCGGCGCAGAGCCTGTCCGGATGGCCGATCGCGATGTGGCTGTGGGCCCGCGTCGACGCGGACGACCAGCACACCATCACGTCACTGCCGCGCAAGATTCCGGGCCTGCGGGTATGCCTGAGCGTCACCGGAAGCGAGTCGAACCTCGTGCTGGCGCTGGCCGCGCGCTCGATGCGCGAGGTACCGCTGGTGGAGGCCCGCCTCGCCGCGGCGGCGCCGCGGTTGCGGGTGTTGAATCAGACGATGGTGTTGCGCTCGCTGAAGCGGATGGGCCGCATCCTCGACGACGCGGGGCGGAGCGTTGCGTCGGTGCCGATGGACATCTGGGCGGAGCCCGGCGGCGTGCGGTGACGCGGGTCAGCCTGTTTTCAGGGTCGCCATCCCGCCGTCCACCGACAGCGCGGTGCCGGTGGTCGAGGCCGACAGCGGGCTCGCCAGGTACGCGATCGCGTTGGCCACTTCCTCCGGGGTGACCAGGCGGCCCATCGGCTGGCGGGCGCGGAGGGCGGCGGATTCCGCCTCCGGGTCGGCGGCGGTGGACAGGAGATTGCCGACCCAGGGGGTGTCCGCGGTACCCGGCGTGACGCAGTTGACCCGGATGCCGTCGCTCAGGTGGTCGGCGGCCATCGCCAGCGTGAGCGCGGAAACGGCGCCCTTGGTGGCGCTGTACAACGCCCGGTTGCGCACGCCAACGAGCGCGACCACCGACGACACATTGACTACCGCCGCGTGCTCCGACTGCCGCAGCTGGGGGAGCAGGGCCGCGGTGAGCCGGGCCATCGAGACCACGTTCACGTCGAGGACGCGGTGCCATTCCTCGCGGTCGTTCGCGCTGACGTCGCCCTGCGCGCCGATGCCCGCGTTGTTGACCAGGATGTCGAGCCGGTCGAGCGAACTGGCGACCGCGGAGATGGTCGCTTCGTCGGTGATGTCGCAGGGGAGATACGCATGGTCCGCTGCCGGGGGGACGCGGTCCAGGACCACGACGGTGGCGCCGCGGGCGGCGAGCAGGTTTGCGGTGGCTGCGCCGATTCCGCCGGCGCCGCCGGTGATTGCGGCGACGAGGCCGTCGAAGTCGTTCATGTGTCCTCCGGTCAGTGCCGGTTAACGGGGGGCCAGCACGCGCTGGCGTTGCGTGCCCAGGCCGTCGATGCCGAGTTCCATCACGTCGCCCGCGGCCAGCCACACCGGCGGCCGCAAGCCCATGCCGACGCCGGGCGGGGTGCCGGTGTTGATCAGGTCGCCGGGTTCCAGGACCATGAACTGGCTGAGGTAGTGCACGAGGAACGCCGGGCCGAAGATCATTTCCTTCGTGGACCCGGTCTGCCGCCGCGTGCCGTTCACGTCCAGCCACAGCCCGAGCGCGCCCGGGTCGGCGATCTCGTCCGGGGTCACGAGCCACGGTCCGGCCGGGTTGAACGTCTCCGCGGACTTGCCCTTGCTCCACTGTCCGCCGCGCTCCATCTGGAACGCGCGTTCGCTCACGTCGTTCACCAGCACGTAGCCCGCGATGTGCGCGAGCGCCTGCTCGGGGCTGTCGAGGTAGCTCGCCCGCTGTCCGACGACGATGCCGAGCTCGACCTCCCAGTCCGTTTTCGTGCCCCCGCGCGGAAGCCGGACGTCGTCGTGCGGGCCGACCAGCGTGTTCGGCGACTTCGTGAACAGGATCGGCTCGTCCGGCACCGCCTGTCCGGTTTCCGCCGCGTGGTCGCGGTAGTTCAGGCCGATGCACAGGATCTGGTGCGGCCGGGCGAACGGCGCGCCGACCCGCTCGTCGCCGAAGCGATGCACCGCGCCCGTAGCAACGCGTTCCGCGACCACTGGCGCGAGTGCCGCGATCCCGTCGCGGGCGAAGAACGCCGCATCGTAATCCCCGGTGAGGTCGGATACGTCCACATAGGACTCGTCGTCGACCAGTACCACCGGTTTTTCCTGACCGGCCGGGCCGATCCGCATCAAGCGCATGCTGTGCTTTCTCCGTCCACTATGGATTTGATGGTGGCCACCTCGGCGACGAGCCGTGACAGTGGGGTGCGATAGGTCAGCGCGCTGATGCTCACCGCGCCGGTCGGCCGCGACGGCGAGCCGAGGAACACCGGCACGGCCAGGCACGCCACGCCCTGCTCGTTCTCCTCGTCCTCGACGCCGTACCCGTTGCTGCGCGCCAACGCGATGTCCTTCGCCAGCTTCGTCGCGGTAGTGCGGGTACGGCCGGTGCGTCCGGTCAACAGAGTGTCGCCGACCCACTGGGCCACCGCGTCGTCGTCGGTCAGTTCATAGGACAGCAGGAGTTTCCCGACCGCCGTCGAATGTGCCGGGTTGCGTCCGCCGATCGTCGAGGTGAGCTTGACCGCGCCCGCCGACGGGTCGACCTTCGCGCGGTAGATGATCGACCGGTCGTCCAGCACCGCGTAATGCGCCGTCTCACCGTAGCGTTCCGCCAGCGTTTCGAGGATCGGCTGTACCCGCAGGTGGTCCGGCCGGGCCTCGTGGTTGCTGAACGCGAGCCGCAGGAACTCGTCCCCGAGCACGTACCGCCCGTGCGCCTCCAGCTGCGCGAAACCCGTGCGGCGCAAGGACGCGAGCGCACGGTGCACAGTGGACTTGGGGGAGGCGACCGCGCGGGCCAGCTCCTCCAGCCCCACGCCGCCGGGATGCGCGGCGAGTTCCCGCAGCACGACCAGCACACGGTCGGACCCGACCGGACCGGCCTGTTCCGCTCCGGCCTTCCGGGCGCTACCATCGCTCATATTCCGGATAGTAGACCACCGTTCCGATAATCGGAAGGACACGGCATGAGGCTTGCGGGAAAGGTGGCCGTCGTGACGGGCGCCGCGGGCGGGATCGGTGCGGCGGTCTGCCGTCGGCTCGCGGAGGAGGGCTGCGCGGTGGTCGCCGCGGATCGTGACCCGGAGCGGGTGCGGGCGCTGGCGGACGAGCTGCCCGGCGAGATCGCGGGCGTGGCCGCGGACGTGTCCACCGACGAGGGCAACGCGGCGCTCGTCGCGGCGGCCCGGGAGCGGTTCGGCGGCCTGGACGTGTTCCACGCCAACGCGGCCGTGCAGATCATGGGTGGGCTGGAGGGTGCGACGGCCGACGACTGGCAGCGGATGTTCGCCACCAACCTCTACGGCGCCGCGAGCGGTTTCCGGCACGCCATCCCGGCGTTGCGCGAGCGCGGCGGCGGTTCGCTGATCGTCACCGCGTCCGTGCTCGGCCTCGTGGGCGACCCGGATCTGCCCGCGTACGGCGCGATGAAGGGCGGCCTCCGGGCGCTGTGCCGTTCGCTCGCCACCGCGCACGGCCCGGAGCGCATCCGGGTGAACGCGATTTGCCCGGGAGACGTGGAAACCCCCATGGTGGCGGAGTTTTTCGCCTTCCAGGACGACCCCGCGGCGGCCCGCGCCGAGATCACCGACCGCTATCCCATGCGCCGCTTCGCCGACCCCCGTGACGTCGCGAACGCCGCGTTGTTCCTGGCGTCGGACGAATCGGCGTACATCACCGGGACCGACCTGGTCGTCGACGGCGGCCTGCTCGCCCGCGTCTACTGAGGAGCCGGAATTGGACGCCACGACGCTCGCCGCGGTCGAGGAGGCGGTACCGGGCGGCGTGAGCGTCCGCGAGACGGACCGGTTCGCGCTGGCCCATGACGCGTCGCACTACCTGCTCATCCCGGACGCGATCGTCACACCGCGGTCCGCCGGCGAGGTCTCGGCCCTGCTCCGGGCCGCGACGGCACACGGGGTGCCGCTCACCTTCCGGTCCGGCGGCACGAGCCTGAGCGGGCAAGCCGGGTCCGCGCACCTGCTGGTCGACACGCGGCGCCGGTTCACCGGGCTCGAGGTGCTGGACGACGGGCAGCGGGTCCGGGTCGGCCCGGGTGTCACGGTGCGGGCGGTCAACACGCGGCTGGCGCGGTACGGCCGAAAACTCGGCCCGGACCCGGCGAGCGAAGCGGCCTGCACGATCGGCGGTGTGGTCGCGAACAACTCAAGCGGGATGGCTTGCGGAACCGAGCAGAACACATACCGCACCTTGGAATCGGCCGTCCTGGTGCTGCCGTCGGGCGCAGTGGTGGACACCGCGCGCCCGCTCGCGCATCCGGAGCTCGCCGCCGGATTGCTGCGGTTGCGCGACCGGGTCCGGGCGGATCCCCGTTCGGTGGCCACGATCCGGCGGTTGTTCGCGCTCAAGAACACCATGGGCTACGGCGTGAACGCGTTCCTCGACCACGACGACCCGGCCGAAATCCTGCTCCGGCTGGTGGTGGGCAGCGAGGGGACGCTGGCATTCGTCGCGAGCGCCACCTTCCGCACGGTCCCGCTGCACCCGCACCGCGCCACCGGCCTCCTGCTCTTCGAAGACCTTTACCACGCAACGGAAGCGCTCCCCGAACTGATCAGCACCGGACTCCGGACGATCGAGCTGATGGACGCTGCCTCGCTCCGGGTCGCGCAACAAGACCCCCGAGCAGACGCGACCCTCCGCGCCGCGCAGGTCGACCGGCATGCCGCGTTGCTGGTCGAGTACCAGGAAAGCACTCCCGACGAGCTGGCAGCGCGCGTCGAAGCCGGCGCGCCAGTAGCGGCCGGACCGGTTTCCCTGACCACCGACGCCTCGGCGCGGGCAGCACTCTGGCAGATCCGCAAAGGCCTGTACGCCGCCGTCGCGGGCAATCGCCCGGCCGGAACCACTGCGCTGCTGGAAGACATCGCGGTACCGGTCGAGGCACTCGCGGGTACCTGTACGGACCTGATCCGGCTGTTCGACGCCCACGACTACCACGAAAGCGTGATATTCGGTCACGCCAAAGACGGGAACATCCACTTCCTGCTCAACGAAACGCTCGACGAAACCACGCGTTACGAACGCTTCACCGAGGAGATGGTGCAGCTCGTCCTCGACGCGGGCGGCACGTTGAAAGCCGAGCACGGCACCGGCCGGATCATGGCGCCGTTCGTGCGGCGGCAGTACGGCGACGAGCTGTACGACGTGATGGTCGAGGTGAAACGGCTGCTCGACCCGGCCGGGGTGCTGAACGCCGACGTCGTCCTCACCGCCGATCCCGGCGCGCACGTCCGCCACCTCAAGACGAACCCGCCGGTGGAGGAAGAAGCCGACCGGTGCGTCGAATGCGGGTACTGCGAACCGGTGTGCCCGAGCCGCGACTTGACGCTGACGCCGCGCCAGCGGATCGTCCTCCGCCGCGAGATCGCGCGCGCCGAGCAGAACGACCCGGCCCTGGCTGCGCGGCTCAACGCCGAGTACACCTACGACGGCGTCCAGACCTGCGCCGCCGACGGGATGTGCCAGACCGCCTGCCCGGTCCTGATCGACACCGGCCAGCTGGTCAAACGGCTGCGGGCCGAAGAAGGGTCCTCCCGGCTGTGGACCACCGCGGCCCGGCACTGGAAGGCCGTCACGCGCACCGCCGCGTTCGCCCTCGACGTCGCGCAGAGCGTCCCACCCACAATCCCGGAAGCCACGACCAAACTGGCCCGGCGAGCGTCCGAGGCCGTTCCTTTGTGGACAGCCGACCTCCCGCGGGGCGGGCCACCCCGGCGCGATCTGACCGCGGCCGACGCCGACCTGGTCTTCCTGCCGTCCTGCGTCGGTTCGATGTTCGGCGGGGCCGCGGAGGCATTCCTGGCTCTGTGCGCACAAGCCGGGCTGAAGGTCCGCACCCCAACGGCCGTCGCGTCGCTCTGTTGCGGGACGCCGTGGAAATCGAAGGGACAGCTGCGCGGTTACGCGGAAATGAAGCGACGAGTGGTACCCGCAGTGCGCGAAGCATCTGAAGACGGCGCGCTGCCGGTCGTCATCGACGCGTCGTCGTGCACCGAAGGCTTGTCGGAGATGGTGCCGGTCATCGACGCCGTCCGCTTCACGCGCGAGAACCTGTTGCCCCACCTGGAGATCCGGCACCGGCTGCCGTCGCTGACCCTCCATCCCACCTGCTCGTCCGTCCGGTTGGGACTCGATGCCGACCTCGCTGCCATCGCCAACGCGATCGCCGACGAGGTCCGGGTGCCGGACGACTGGGGCTGCTGCGGTTTCGCGGGCGACCGTGGCATGCTGCACCCGGAGCTCACGGCGTCGGCCACCGCTGCCGAAGCCGCCGAGGTGACCGCGCATCCCACCACCGCGTACGCGTCCCTGAACCGCACCTGCGAGATCGGCCTGACCCGCAGCACCGGCCGCCCGTACCGGCACGTGCTGGAGCTGGTGCACGAGGCCGTCACGGCGCCGGAATGACCGCCGTGCCACGGAAAACTTTCGCCCGCGCAGACCGGCTCGACAACCGCGATCCGGCGGGTACCTTGAGTGCAGGCTGGACGAGGAGGTGCGGCAGATGTCCGATGCGCTGAACCGCGGACTGGATGTCCTGGAGCTCCTCGCCGCGCGGGGAGACTCCCGCGTCGGCGACGTGATGGAAGACCTCGGGGTGTCCAGGGCGACCGCGCACCGCATCCTCGGCTCGCTGCAGAGCCGCGGGTACGTCGAGCACGTGCGCGACGAGCGGCTGTGGCGGCTCGGGCCTGCGGTCACCGAACTGGCCGCGGGCTTCGATGCCACGTCCATCATGCAGCTGGCCGCGCCCGCGATGGCCGAGCTGCGCAGTACGAGCCGGGAAACCGTGAACCTGGCCGTGGTGCAGCGCAACCGGCTGGTGTGGGCAGCGTCCTTCGACGGCGCGTACGCGCTCCGGTTCGCCACCACGGTGGGGGAATCCGTGCCGATCCACTGCACCGCCGTCGGCAAGGCGGTGCTGTCCGCGCTGCCGCCGGACCGCTGGGCGCAGTTCCTCCCACTCGAGCCGTTCCCCGCGCACACCGCACACACCCGGCGTACCACCGAGGCGCTGAAACCCCGGGTCGAAGCCGCCCGGAGGCAGGGCTGGGCACTCGACGAGGAGGAGTCCGAACTGGGCGGGATCTGCGTCGGCGCCCCGATTCTCGGCCGTGACGGGACGCCGGTCGCGGCGATCTCGGTGTCGTCGGCCGCGGCCCGGCTGCCGCCGGACGCCCGTGCGCCACTCGGCCGTTCGGTGCGCAAATGGTGTGACCAGATCTCGTTCCAGCTGCACGGCCGGGTGCGGTCGTGGACCCCCGGCCAGGACGGCGACCGGCACAGCGCTTGAGCACCACGACCGCCCTCCCGGGAAGCCGCCGATTGAGACGCAAGAGCGCGTTGACCTGGCCATTGTCACTCCGATGCCTCGCTGTGTGCGACATTGTTGACTCACTTCGTGAGACATGCCTACCGTCTGTGCACCCCGCCGGGTTCCCGCCCGGCTCCCTTGTCTCCCTCACCTGCGGCGGTAACGGTCATGACAGAAGATCTGCAGTCACCCCCCGCTTCCGGCGAACGCACTCCGTCCGGCGACGACGACGCCCAGCTCCGGTCTCTGGGTTACCAGCCGGAGCTGCGCCGTGCGCTGGGCAGTCTCTCCAGCTTCGCCCTCCAGTTCTCCACGGTCTGCTTCTCCGGCGCGATCGTCGTCGCCTTCCTCGTCGGCTTCGGCCAGGTCGGCCCGCTGTCGCTCTGGACGTTCGCCGGCGCGACCGCGCTCCAGGTCGTCGTCGCGTTCTGCATTGCCGAACTGTGCTCGGCCTACCCGCTCGCCGGCGGGGTCTACCAGGTGGTCACGCGGCAGGCAGGCAAGTTCCTCGGCTGGCAGGTCGGCTGGATGATCCAGATCGCGCACTTCGCGTCGGTCGGGCTCGGCGCGGTCGGGCTCACGCCGCTGATCTGCAACTGGTTCGGCATCGAGAACCTGTCGCACTGGGAAACCGTCGGCATGTCCGGCCTGATCATCCTCGCGACCACGCTGCTGAACCTGCTGCGGGTGAAGCTCGTGGCGCTGCTGAACAACTTCGGGGTGGTGGCCGAGCTGCTCGCGAGCGGCACGATCATCATCGGCTGCCTCGCCGCGTTCTTCGTCTTCGGCAAACCGCACCAGCCGCTGAGCTTCCTCTTCACCGACGCCGGGGTGGTCAACGGTTCCGTGGTGCTGCCGCTCATCTTCTCCTGCCTGCTGAGCGCGTTCATCGTGTCCGGCTTCGACGTCAGCGGGACCGCGGGGGAGGAGACGCACAACGCGTCGCGGTCGGTCCCGGTGATGGCGGTGAGCGCGAACATCGTCACGCTCGTCATCGGCAGCCTCGTGCTGTTCGTGCTGATGCTCGGCATCTCGTCGGTGGACGGCACGCTCAACTCGGCGTCGCCGGTGAAGTTCATCCTCGCGCCGATCCTGGGTACGCCGGTCGCCACCACGATCGAGGTACTCGCGGTGCTGGCGTTGTTCGTCAACGGCATGGTGGTGCAGCTGGCCGGTGCGCGGGTGCTGTGGGCACAGGGCCGCGACGGCGCCTTCGCCGGGTCGCGCTTCCTGCGCAAGCTGAGCAAGGACCACGTCCCGGTGAACGGGGTGCTGATCTCCGGCGTGATCGCGTTCCTCTTCATCCTCTACACGGCGGTGTTCAACGTGCTCGCCGCGATCCTCGCGGTCACCTGGGCGCTGTCGTACGCGGTCGCGGTGGCGGTCGGATTGCGCTCGCGGCTGAAGAACGGGTTGCCGGAACGGGCTTTCCGGCTGCGCGGCGGGCCGTTCTGGTACGGGCTGGCCACGATCTGGTCGCTGGCGCTGGTCGGCTTCCTCGTGTACCAGGACCCGGTCAAGGTCGGCTTCGGCACCCTCGGGATCGTCGTGATCGGGGTGATCCTGTACTTCACCGCCCGCGGCAAAGCCCCCGCCGCCTCGTCCTGAATCCCACTGTCCGTTCGCAATCGAGCAGGATTGAGCAGATGCCCCACTACGACGCAGTCGTCATCGGGTCCGGCCACAACGGCCTGATCGCCGCGAACTACCTCGCCGACGCGGGCCTGAAGGTCCGGGTGCTGGAACGCCGCGAGCTCATCGGCGGCGCGACGGTGACCGAGGAGGTGTGGCCGGGCTACCGCGCGTCGACTGCGTCGTACCTGTCCGGGCTGCTGCACCCGAAGATCCTCGCCGACCTGCGGCTCGGCGAGTGGGGCCTGCAGTTCCTGCAGGGCGGCGTCGGCTCCACGAACGTGTGGCGCGACGGGCGGACCGTCACGATGTACAACGACCTCGGCGCGACCCTGCGCGACCTGGAACGGGTGAAAAAGGGCGAGAGCGAAGGGTTTCTCGCCTTCGGGCTGGCACTGCAGAAGCTGTACCGGGTGATCACTCCGTTCCTGCTCACCACGCGGCCGCCGAGTCTCGCCGAGGTCGTCGAGGCGTTCCACCGGGCCGGGGTGCCGGAGGTGTTCACCGACTTCTTCACCCTCAGCATCAAGGAAATCATCGACCGCTACTTCACCTCCGACATCGTGAAGGGCCTGCTCGCCTTCACCGGCACGGTGAGCGTGTACGGCGGCCCGACCACGCCGGGCTGGGCTTATGTCTACGGCCACCACGCGATCGGTGAATACGACGGCCATATGGGACAGTTCGCGTTTCCCCGTGGTGGCATGGGTTCCATCGCCAACGCGCTGGCCGACCGGGCGAAAGCACGGGGTGCGGAGGTGAGCGTGGACGCCGAGGTCGCCCGGATCACTTCACGCGGTGGCCGCGCGACCGGCGTGGTCCTCGCGTCCGGCGAGGAGATCACCAGCGACGTCGTACTGTCCAATGCAGACCCGCGGACGACGTATCTCCGGCTCACCGACGAAAAAGACCTGCCTGCCGACCTGCTGGAGCGGATGCGGGCCTACGACGTGCGCGGCTGCATGGCCCGGTCGTACTTCGCGCTCGACCGGCTGCCGGAGTTCGTCGGCCGCAAGGGCGAAGGTCCCGAGCACCGCGGGCTCACGCTGCTGGGTGCGGACGTCGACCTGTTCACCCGGGCCGGGGAGGACCAGGCACACGGGCGGATGGCCGACGATTTCCCGATCGAGTTCATCATCCAGACCGTGCTGGACGATTCGCTGGCCCCGGCAGGCAAGCACATTCTCTCCACCGGCATCCAGCAGGTCCCGTTCGACCTCGACGGATCCGATTGGGACACCGCGAAACCGGACCTGGAGAAGCGCGTGCTCGCGGTGCTGGAGACGTACTCGCCGGGCATCGGCAATTCCATCCTGCACTCGAAAACCTGGACGCCGCTGGACTACGAGCGCACCTTCGGGCTGTCCGGCGCGAACATCTTCCACGGTGCCATGACGCTGGGCCAGCTGTTCGACGCGCGTCCGGTACCCGGCGCGGGTGGTTACCGGGCCCCGCTGCGCGGCCTGTACCTGTGCGGCGCGGGCACGCATCCCGGCGGCGGAGTGATGGGTTCGCCCGGGCACAACGCGGCGCATGCCGTGCTGGAGGACAAGTTCGGCAGTTCCGGGCTCACCGAGGAGCACCGGAAACTGCGCACGCCGCTCGTCGAGCGGCTGATGGCCAACCCCGCGCTGCGCCGCCTCGGCGCGGCCGCGGGCCGGAACCCGGCGCTGGCCCGGGTGGTCGACCGGCTCAGCTCCCGCTGACCCCCACCGAAAGGAGAACTGCGAGATGTCCCGGCAGACCGAACGCACCATGGACGGGTTCCCGGTACGCGTCGTCACCCTCGAGAACGAGCACACGAAGGCGGTGGTCACCGACATCGGGGCGCGGCTGCTGGAACTGCACGTCCCCGATCGCAACGGCACTCGCGCCGACGTGGTGCTCGGACGGCCGTCGTTCAAGGAGATGTTCGACGACCGCAGTTACCTGGGCGCCACCGCCGGCCGGTACGCCGGGCGCATCGCCCGCGGCCGGTTCACCTTGGACGGCAAGGAATATCAGCTCGCCACCAACGAGGGCGCCAATCACCTGCACGGCGGTACCCGCGGGTTCGACCAGTACGCGTGGAGCACCGTCGTGCATGACGACGAGGAAGCCGTTACGTTCTACCGGCTCTCCGGCGACGGCGAGGAAGGTTTCCCCGGCAGCCTTGCCACGAAGGTGACGTACCGGCTGGACGGCCCGAGCCTCGGCATCACCATGAGTGCCACCACCGACCAGCCGACCATCGTGCGGCTCGTGCACCACTCGTACTGGAACCTCAGCGGCCACGACTCCGGCACGATCCTCGACCACGTGCTGCAGCTCAACTCGTCGCACTACATCCCGGTGGACGCGGAACTGCTCCCGCACGGTGAAGTCCGGCCGGTGGAAGGCAATCCGTACGACTTCCGCAAGCCCAAGACCTTCGGCCAGGACAACGCGCTCATCGAGAACTCCGGCGCGGGCCGGGTTTCGGCCGGTTCTGCGGGGTACGACGACATCTGGGTGCTCGACGGCTCGGGGATGCGCGTCGTCGGCTCGCTCACCGACCCGGCGAGCGGCCGCCGTCTCGAACTGGCCACCGACCAGCCGGGGGTGTGCATTTACGTCGGCGGGTACCTCGACGGCGAACCGGCGAAGGGCGGTGGCACGTACCCCGCGTTCGCCGGGGTGACGCTGGAAACCACCGGATTCCCCGACGACGTCAACTTCCCGCACTTCCCGTCCCCAGTGCTGCGGCCGGGTGAGGTCTACACCAACCAGATGCGGCTCACCTTCAGCGCCGCGTGACCCAGGAGAGACCATGCCGAACCTCAGCAGCCCGGCCACCACCAACGGTTCCGCCGCGGTGCAGCCCGACTGGGACCTGCTCACCAGCGCGCTCGCCTCGGACGCGCTCGACGCGCTCGGCCGGCGGCACCAGTGCCTCGGGCCGGACATCCGGCCGCTGAGCATGTCCCAGCGGCTCGTCGGGCGGGCGCACACGGTGCGCGCGGTGCCCGCGGAGGACATCGCGCCGGAACGGCCGTACGAAGGTCTGCTCGCCGCCCTCGACCACACGCCGCCCGGCGCGGTGTTCGTGTTCTTCACCGATCGCTCCGACGCCGCTGGCGTGTGGGGCGAGCTGGTGACCACGGCGTGCGTGTCGCAGGGCGTCGCGGGTGCGCTCACCGACGGGCTGATCCGTGACGTGAATCGCGTGCTGGAGCTGGAATTCCCGGTGTTCAGCCGAGGGGCGACGCCGTATGACAGCAAGGGCCGCGTGGACGTCGTCGAGGAACTCGTGCCGGTGACCGTCGATGGCGTGACGATCAATCCCGGTGACCTGGTGGTCGGCGACGCGGACGGCGTATGCATTGTCCCGGCCGAACTGGAGCACGACGTTCTCGCTGCGGTGCGCGAAAAGCGCGCGGGGGAGCGGCAGTTCCGCGAGGCGGTCGCCGGGGGAACGCCGGTGACCGAAGCGTTCCGCGCCTACCGGGTCCTTTGACGGCAATGCTTTTCGTCGACAGCCGCTGTCACCTCGCCGAGAGCCCCCGCTGGGACGGCGGGCGGCTGCACTGGGTCGACCTCGAAGCCGGTGCACTGTGGACAGTGACCGACGGCGCCGAGCCGCACCGGCTCGACCTCGGCCGGGCAACGGGATTCGCCGAACTCCGCACGGACGGCGGGTTCATCACCGCCGGGCCCGGCGGGGTCTGGTGGATCGACGACCACGGGAGTCCGGAATGGACAGTCGACCTGCCGGAGGACTGGTCGGTGATGCGCGTGAACGACGGTGCGTGCGATCCGGCCGGACGCCTGCTGTGCGGTACGACGCCGTGGGACGCCGGATCGCAGCCCGGGCGGCTGCACCAGGTCGAACCGGACGGCAGGGTCACGACGCTGCTCGACGGTATCGGGATGTCCAACGGCCTCGCGTGGAACCCGGCCGGGGACACGATGTACCACGTCGATTCCTTGGCGCACGAGATCACCGCGTACGGCTACGACGTGCGCACCGGTGCAGTCGGCTCGCCGCAGCACACGATCACTGTGGACCTCGGCATCCCGGACGGGCTCACCGTCGACGTCGAGGGCAACCTCTGGGTGGCCGTCTGGGGGTCCGGCCGGGTGCTGCGGTACCGGCCGGACGGCGAGATCCTCGGGCACGTCGAGGTGCCCGCCCGGTACGTCACGTCCTGCACATTCGGCGGGTCGCAGCTGTACATCACGACAGCACGCTGGGACCTGACCGAAGCCGATCTCCGCACGGAACCCGCAGCAGGCGGGGTGTTCCGCTGCGAAACCACCACCACGGGCCTGCCGCTCCGCCGTTTTGCCGGCTGAGTGGCGGGTCCCCGATCCGCACGAAGGAAGAAGCATGAAGATCGTCGACATCCGGGCCACCGCGGTCACCGTCCCGCTGAAGCGGCCGGTCCGCTGGTCGTTCGGCGTGGAGACCGCGACCACGCGCACCGTGGTGGAGCTCATCACCGACGAGGGCCTGGTCGGGATCGGCGAAACCCGGGGCGGCGACGAGGTGGTGCGCGCGCTCGAACTGCACCGTGACCTGTACCTCGGCGTCGACCCGCTGGAGGTCTGGCGGATCACCCGGCGGTTCTCGATCTTCCGGATGACCAGTGAGCAGCTCGCGCTCGTCGGCGCCGCGAAGCTGGCCGGGTCCGCGGTGGAGATGGCGTGCTGGGACCTGGTCGGCAAGGCGACCGGGAAACGCTGCGGTGACCTGTGGGGCGGCATCGACACCGACGCCGTCGAGTTCGCCGCGTACGTCTTCTACCGCTACGACGCCGACGGCTCGATCGGCACCGGCGACCGGCCGGAGAACGCGGTCGAGCACGCCGTGGAACTGTTCGACGAGTACGGGTTCCGCGACATCAAGTTCAAGAACGGTGTGCTGGAGCCGGAAGCCGAGATCAAGTCGGTGGAGCTGATGCGGTCCGAGCTGGGCGACCGGTTGCGCCGCATCCGGATCGACCCGAACGCGGTCTGGTCGGTGGACACCAGCATCCGCGTGCTGAACCGGCTCGCGGACTACGACCTGGAGTTCTGCGAGGACCCGACGTGGGGCATCGAGGGCATGGCCCGGGTCCGCGAGCGCACGCCGGTGCCGCTGGCCACGAACATGGCGGTGGTGACCTTCGAGCAGCTTCCGCTGACCGTACGGGCAAAGGCGCTCGACATCATCCTCGGCGACATCCATTTCTGGGGCGGCGTGAGCCCGGTACTGCAGCTGGCGAAGATCTGCGAGACGTTCAACATCGGGATGAGCCTGCACAGCGACCGCGAACTCGGGATCTCGTCGGCCGCGGCCATCCACGTGGCCGCCGCGGAAACGATGATCAGCCACTCGATCGACACGCACCTGCTGGAACAGGCCGACGACATCATCACCGAGCCGTTCCGGTTCGCCGACGGCCGGGTCAAGGTGCCTGCCGGTCCGGGGCTGGGCGTGGAGATCGACCGCGACAAGCTGGAGTTCTACGCCAAGCACCACCGCGAGGTCGGCGAGGTCAGTGAATTCCAGGACCCGGCGCAGCAGGCGTTCCGGGCCAGGTTCCCGAAGTACTGACCTTTCGTGCACAGTTTCCGGGTTTGTTGCATCGACCGGCGGCGGGTCGTAGGGTGCGGGCATGTCTGCCTCCGCCGTTCCGCTGCCGGGCCGGCTCGGTGATCCGGCTGCCGAATACCGCACTGATCCGCGTGCCGCCCGCCCGTTGCGCGCGGCACTCGACGGGCTCGGGCTGGCCGCGCCCGCCGCGGCGCCGCCGGTGAGCCGCACCGATCCGCTCGCCGCGGTGGTCGGGTTCGCCAAGGCGAGTCACGACGGTTTCGAGGCGGTGTACGCCGCTGTGTGTGCGGCCGAGCCGTCGCGCGACGACGTCGTTCGCACCGCGCATACCGTCACTGGTCGCGACGGGCACGAGATCAAGCTCAGCATGTTCCGTCCGGCCGGGGCGGAGGGCGACCTGCCGGGCCTCGTCTACCTGCACGGTGGCGGGATGACGATCTTGAACGCGGACAACGGAGTCCACGTCCGGTGGGGCGAGGACCTGGCCGCGGAAGGGCTGACCGTGGTCGTTGTGGACTACCGCAATGCGGTCAGCCCGGACGGCGAGCACCGCCCGTTCCCGACCGGTCTGCACGACTGCTGCGACGCGGTGCGGTGGATTTCCGGGCATCGCGCCGAGCTGGGCCTGAGTTCTCTGGTACTGCAAGGGGAATCGGGCGGGGCGAATCTGTGCCTGGCGACCGCGTTGACCGCCAAACGCGAGGGCTGGCTGTCCGGTATCGCCGGGGTGTACGCGATGGTGCCCTACATTTCCGGCGCGTACGGCTGGAGCGAAGCCGAGAAGCTTGCGGAACTGCCTTCACTGGTGGAAAACGAAGGGTGGTTCCTCAACACCGCCGGGATGGATTTGTTTGTCGCGGCTTACGATCCGGAGGACACCGAACGCCGGAACCCGGTGGCGTGGCCGTATTTCGCCACTGTGGAAGACCTGCAGGGATTGCCGCCGCACGTGATTTCGGTGAACGAGCTGGACCCGCTCCGCGACGAGGGGATTGCGTTTTACCGCAAGCTCCAGGAGGCGGGCGTACCGTCCACCGGCCGGATCAACCTCGGTCTCACGCACGGCGCGGACAGCATTTTCAAATCCGCCGTGGGCGATGTCTACGATTCGCTGATCGGCGACATCGCCCGGTTCGCGCGGAAATTCTAGGTTTCGAAGATCGGTTCGAAGAAGGCGGTGAGGTCGGTGGCCGCGGTGAGCGGCAGGACGTTCGCGACATACTGGTCCGGCCGCACCACGACCACCGCACCGTCCGGAGAAACACCGCGGGTCTCACCGATGTCCGCCGCGGCGTACACCTTTTCGTAGTCGATCAGCTGGAACGGGCCGGTGCGCGGGAGGAACACTTCCGGCACCCGGCCGAGATCGATTTCCTCGTACGGCACCGGATAGATCACCTTGACGTCGAACCACGCGTCGGCGTCGAGGTCTTTCGGGGTGCGCGTGACCGGTGAATCCGTGGCGAGCCAGTCCGCGAATTCCGCCAATGCGGTCGGTTCGGCCGGGGCGAAAACGTAGATGCGCCACCGGCCGTCGGCCTGTGCGTGGTGGCCGAGGTGTACCCGATTGGCGTCGCAGACCCGGGTGACCTCGGGTGACTTGAAGCGTTTGCCGATCGGGAACCCGGTCGCGAGATGCTGGTGCACGGGTTCGGCGATGAGCACCGACGGCTGGTAGCAGGTCATGAACCCGGACGGGAATTCGAAGGTCTTCACGTAGAATTCCTCGAGTTCCGCGGGGTCGGCGCGATCCTCGGGCCGGGTCGCCATCAGCGCCGACCATTCCTTGTCGAAGTCGATGAGGTTTTTCGCGATCAGCTGGCGTTCCGCGGAATACGTGGTGAGCAAGGACGCCGGGCCTCGGCCGTCGAGCACGTGCCCCAGTTTCCACCCGAGGTTGAACCCGTCCTGCATCGAAACGTTCATGCCCTGCCCGGCTTTCGCGCTGTGCGTATGGCAGGCGTCGCCGGTGATGAAAACCCGCGGGAGCCGGGATTCCCCGGCGGGAACGTCGTCGAATTTGTCGGTGAGCCGATGTCCGACCTCGTACACGCTGTGCCAGGCCACATTCCGGACGTCGAGAGTGAACGGATGCAGAATGGCGTTGGCGCGCGCGATGATCTGGTCGATCGTGGTGGTGCGGACGGCACCGTGGTCGTCGGGGGAGACCTCGCCGAGATCGACGTACATCCGGAACAACGCGCCGCCCTCGCGCGGGATCAACAGGATATTGCCGCCGTCGTGCGATTGGATGGCGCATTTCGTGCGGATGTCGGGGAAATCGGTGACGGCCAGAACGTCCATTACCCCCCACGCATGCAGCGCCTGGTCGCCGACGAGTTCCCGCCCGATCGCCTCGCGCACGGCACTGCGTGCGCCGTCGCAGCCGACGACGTACTTCGCCCGTACCGTACGGTCTTCGCCGGTGCGCGGCCCGGTGGTGTGCCGCAGGGTGACGGTGACCGGATATTCGGAGCTTTCGTCGATGGTGAGGGCGCGGAACTCCAGGCCGAAATCCGGCGCCATCCGACTCGGCGAGTTCGCCATGTACTCGGCGAAATAGTCCTGCACTCGGGCCTGGTTCACGATGAGGTGCGGGAACTCACTGATCCCGGTGGGGTCGTCGGGGACCCGCGCGGAGCGCACGATGCACGCCGGGTCGGCGGGATCCGGCTTCCAGAACGACATCGTGGTGATCCGGTACGCCTCTTCGATGATCCGGTTCGCGAAACCGAACGCCTGGAAGGTCTCGACGCTGCGCGCCTGGATCCCGTCGGCCTGCCCGACCTCGAGCCGCCCGCCGCGGCGTTCCACGATGCGCGTGGTGACCCCGGGGTACCGCGACAGCTGCGCGGCGGTGATCATGCCCGCCGGTCCGGTGCCGACGATCAGCACGTCGACCTCGTCCGGCAGCTCCGCGGGCCGGTCGACGCCGGTACCGGCCGCCGGGAGGACCCGCGGCTCACCGGATACGTAGCCGTGGTGGTGGAACTGCACAGACTCACCTCTTGTTCTATAATCGAACGAGCTGTTCAATTATGGAGTACACCGATGCTAAGGTGAGGCGCTCGGGTGCACAAGACCCCGCGGGGAGAGGAACGGGTCGTGACGGATGTGAAGCAGGCGGCCGGGTCCCAGACGCTGTCTCGCGGGCTCACCGCGCTGGAGGTGCTCGCGGACGCCGGCACGCCGCTGTCGATCGGCGAACTCGCGGCGCGGCTCGGGCTGCACCGCTCGATCACCTACCGGATCGTGCGCACGCTGGAGGACCACGGCCTGGTCGTCCGGGGGGCGAACGGCGAGCTGGAACTGGGTGCCCGGCTGGCCGCCCTGGCCCGCAACGTCTCGCGCGACCTGCAGTCGACTGCGTTGCCGGAGCTCACCATCCTGGCGAACGAACTGGGGATGACGGCTTTCCTCACCATCCTGGACGGCGAGGATTCCGTGGTGACGCTGGCAAGTGTCGAGCCCCGGCACGCCGCCGCGGCGGTGGCGCAGCGCCCAGGGAGCCGTCATCCGATCACCGACGGCGCCCCGGGCCGCGCGATCCAGCAGCAGCTGCGAGGGGAGAAGGCCGCATACGAGACGAGTCACGACGAGGTGATCTCGGGGTTGTCGTCGATCGCGGTACCACTGGCGGTGCCGGGACGTCCGCCGGCCGCGCTGGCAGTGGTGTACCTGACCGGCCCGGCCGACCTCGCGGCGATCGGAGCCCGGCTGGAGCAGGCCGCGGAGGTGATCACGGCAGAGCTGCGTTGAGTCCTGCCGCATTGTTCCCCTGCCGCGGGCGAAGAATCTTTCGCCCGCCGCAGGGGAACTCGTATTCTCAGGTGAAGCTGAATGGGGTGGCTCAGAATATGTAGAAGCTGGGCCCGTTGACGGTTTTCACATTTACCCCGTTGCGGCCGTCGTAGGTGAGAGAGCCGATGTACTGACTGTCGGCGGTCTTGATGTCGACCCGTTCCGGATGGTTGCCACCGTAGTTGAACGAATGGCATTCTCCGGGATTCACAATGAAGGTCGAGTATCCGTTGCGCTCGGGAAACTCGGCGAAGGATCCGAAGTTTCCGCCGGAACAGAGCTGGAAGACCTCGGGGGTGGCGGCTTGGGCGACGCCGGTCGAACCGAGAGCGATGGCTGCGCCGACGGCACCGGTGAGAACGATACTGCGGGCAGCAAGGCGGAAAGTTGCGTGCACGGTCTCTCCTTTTCTGGTGGAAATGTTTCCGGATGAATGATGACCGGATCTGCTGCCGTTCGGCCAAGGTTCTCTTCGCAACAGTGCTTCTTCGGGAAGGCAGTGCTGCCTGAACTGACCCGATCACTCCGCGGTTGATTGCTGCGCCGCAGGTCACCGGGTATTCTGGACGCAATTCCCGGCGAGGGCGATCTTGCTGCCCGAATGTCCCGGATCCGCGCGGCGCGCCGGGCATGCCGGGACGGAACGACGTACAAGGGGCCCATGCGCACGATCGAAGCGGTCACCGACATCGCCGCCGGCCCGGCAGAGATCTGGGCGGTCCTCACCGACTTCCCGCGGTACCCGGAATGGTCGGCCTACCTCCAGCGCATCGACGGCCGCGCCGAACCGGGCGCCCGGCTGCGCCTCGTCGAGGGCCCACCCGGGGAGAAGCCGTACGTCGTCCGGGTCCCTGTCCTCGAAGCGACCCCCGGCGTCCGCCTCGCGTGGGCCGCCACGATCCCCGGTTTCGCCTGGCTCCCCACGGCGATTTTCACCGGCACCCACGAGTTCGTACTGCACGAACTCCCCGGCGGCACCACGAGATTCACCCACCGGGAACACTTCGGCGGCCTGATCGCCCGCCTGACGGCCGAGGGCGCGAAAGGCGCCGACGAGGGGTTCGAGGCATTCAACGCGGCGTTGAAACGGCGGGTGGAACAGCTGCGGTAGGTCAGCCGGGGATCCTCGTTTCGAGCCGCCCGCCGAGATAGGCGTCGGCCACCGCGTCGTCGGCGCACACCAGCGTCGGCGTGCCGGTGCACAGGATCCGGCCGTGGTGCAGCACCACGATCCGGTCCGCGAGACCGGTGATGAGCGGGAGGTTG
This sequence comes from Amycolatopsis jejuensis, assembly GCF_000717335.1. Taxonomy (GTDB): domain Bacteria; phylum Actinomycetota; class Actinomycetes; order Mycobacteriales; family Pseudonocardiaceae; genus Amycolatopsis; species Amycolatopsis jejuensis. The sequence goes on along the minus strand of NZ_JNYZ01000007.1, from coordinate 13,471 downwards.
TGCTCGATCACCACCAGGGTGAACTCCTCGCGCAGGGCGCGCAGGCGGAGCCCGAGTGCTTCGGTCTCGCGCTGGGCGATGCCCGACGATGGCTCGTCGAGCAGCAGCACCTGCGGTTGCAGGGTCGTCATGCAGGCGAGCTCCACGATCCGGCGGGTGCCGGTCGACAGCTCCTGGACCAGGCGGCTGCGGTACCGGCCGAGACCCCACTGCTCGACCACGGCTTCCGCGGCCGTTCGGCGCTTGCGCCGGGCCCGCTCGAAACCGGCCACCGAGAGCGTGGTGCTCGACGGCTGATGTCGTTGTACCGCAAGGGTCACGGTCTCGAGCACGCTCATCGTCGGGAACAACGCCCCGTCCTGGAACGAACGGACCAGCCCGGCCAGTGCCCGGCGCTCGGGGGCCCACCGGGTGATGTCGCGGCCGCCGAAGGAGACGGACCCGCTGTCCGGGCGGACGAACCCGCTGAGCATTTCGAAGGTCGTGGTCTTGCCCGCCCCGTTCGGCCCGATCAGGCCGAGCACCTCGCCGCGGTGCACGTCGAGGTCCACCCCGTCGACTGCCCGCACCCCGCCGAACGACCGGTGCAGCGCGCGAGCGGACAGCACCGGCGGCTGCGCGGAAATCGGCCGCGCCGGGGTCACCACGGCCACCTGATGGGTCGGCAGCGCCGGTGCCTCCGGCTTTGCCGGTGTCTCCGGGGGTACCCCGTACCAGCGGGCCAGCAGGGCCACCAGCCGATCGCGGACCGGGCGCAGTGCCTGTGCCGCCCCGCCCGGCCGGATCATCGCGATCACCAGCACGGTGGTGCAGGCCACGGCGAGGGTGAGCCCGCTTCCGGCCCTTCCGGGCAGCAGCAGGGGAAGGCCGATGACCCAGAACGCCCCCGCGACGCCCCCGCCCACTGTGGACAGTCCACCGGCGACGATCCCGAGTACCACGAAGATGTTCCAGTCGATCGGGAACGTGGTGGCCGACAGGATCGGCTGGGAGTGCCCGAGCACCGCGCCGCCCAGCCCGGCCAGCGCCCCGGAAAGGAACAGCGCCTGTACCCGCATGCGCGTCGCAGGGACGGCAAACGATCGTGCGGCGGGTTCGTTGTCGCGGGTGGCGACCAGCGCCCGTCCCGCCACTCCGCGCCGGGCATTCCACACCAGCACCAGGGCCAGCACGAACACCACGAGCGTGAAACCGAAGTAGCGGATGCCCGGGGTCAGCGGCACTCCGGCGAGCACCGGTTGCGGGCTGAACACCCCGGCTTCCCCGAAAAGCCACGGCTGGGTCAGGAGCACCGGCGGTACCACGATGGAGAACGCCAGCGACGTCACGGCCAGCATCGGGCCGCGGGAGCGCAGGGCGGGCAGCCCGAGAAGAACGCAGGCCGCCCCGGCGGTCAGCGCCGCCGATCCGAGGCCCAGCAGGAAGTTCCCGGTCCGCGTGACCACGAACCAGGACGCCGCGGCGCCGAGCGCGGCAATGGCGAACTGGCCCAGTGACAGCTCACCGGCGAGCCCGGTGAGCACCCCGAGCGACAACGCGACGATCGCCGCGGCGAGCACGGTCGTCAGCACCATCGCGGTGGTGTCGCCGAGGGAACCGGCCAGTACCAGTGCCACGAGCATCAGGGCGGTCAGGATTTTCCCGAGGTGCCGCACCGGCCACAGCCGCGCGACCGGCGGGGGCAACGGCGGCCACGGCGCGACGGTCAGCCAGCTGCCGCGCTGGTCGCCGCGGCCGAGACCGGTCCGGGGGAAGACCAGCGCGAGGACCAGCACGGCGAACACCACCAGCCCGGTCAGGTGCGAGTCCGGGGAGTTCCATCGCAGGACCTGGTCGAGTACCCCGATCCCGGTCCCGGCCAGCAGCGCGACCGGCAGGCTGCGCATCCGGGCCAGCGCGGCGGCCGCGAGCCCGTACAGCAGCCCGGCCGGGGCGAACCTCTGCGCATCGGCCACGCCCGCCGGGAAGAACACCGTGGTCACCGCTGCGACCGCCCCGGCGAGCCCCCAGACCACCGCCGCGGCGCGGGTGGGGGAGATCCCGGCCAGCCGGGCCGCGTCGGGGTTGGCGGTCGCGGCCCGGATGGCGAGCCCGTACCGGGTCCGCAGCAGGAACCAGGTGAGCGCGGCGACCATCACCGGCCCGGCGATCAGCAGCCCGGTGTAGTCGGGGGTGACCAGCAGCGGTCCGAGGTGGAACTCCGGCAGCCCGGGCCCGGCGGGGCCTGCGTTCGGCGATCCGGCGGCCTTCTGCAGGCCGGTGACCTGGGCGGCGAGCAGCGCGCCCGCGCCGAAGGTCGCGGCGACGACCACGACGCGCGGCGCGGAGTCGAGCCTGCGCACGACCACCAGGTACACGAGTGCGCCGAGGCCTCCCGCGGCGGCGACCACCACGGCGAAGGCGAGCCAGAACGGCAGCCTGCCCAAGGTGGTCAGCACTCCCAGCAGTGCCGCGGCGAGCACGCCGATCTGCGGCTGGGCGAAGTTGATCACCTGGCTGGAGCGGAAGACCAGTACCAGGCAGACCCCCAGCATTCCGTAGCTCAGCCCGACGACGGCGCCGAGCAGCACCACGTAGGGCGGGGTGGCGAGTCCGGTGATCCGGGCGGCGAGCAAACCCGCTGCCACGCAACCGGAAGCGATCAGCGTGCCGCGCAGATATCGGGTCACGGCAGGGGAACCGACGGGCATCACAGTGCCTCCGCAGGGGTCGTCCGGGGCAGGAACACCGCACGCAGCAGGTCCGGGCGCGCGGCCAGTTCGCGAGTACTGCCGTCGAAGCGGATCTCGCCGTTTTCCATGAAGTACGCGTGGCCGGCCAGCTCCAGTGCGGTGGAGACGGACTGCTCCACCACGAGCACCGAGGTGCCGCGGGCATTGATCGCCTGCACCTGCTGCACCAGCTGGGCGACCACTTTCGGGGCCAGCCCGAGGGAAAGCTCGTCGAGCAGCAGCAGCCGGGGCTGCAGCAGCGACGCCTTGGCGAGACCGAGCATCTGCTGTTCGCCGCCGGACAGCGTGGCCGCCCGGCGGTGCCGCAGCTCCGCCAGCGCGGGCATCGCCGCGAACGCCTCGTCGAGCGCGGCGTCGAGCTTGCGTCTGCCGCGGCCGAGGGTGAACCCGTAGCAGCGCAGGTTCTCCTGCACGGTGAGCTCGCCGAAGACGGCATGGCCACCGGGTACCTGGGTGATCCCCAAGACGGTGCGGCGTTCGGCGTCGATGTGGGTGATGTCGTGCCCGTCCAGCCGGATGCTGCCCGCGGACGGCCTGCCGAGCCCGGAGACGACCCGCAGCAGCGTGGACTTCCCGGCCCCGTTCACGCCGAGCAGGGCGACCAGTTCGCCGTCATCGACGGTGAGGTCGACCCCGAAGAGGATTTGCTGGGTGCCGTACCGGAAATCGAGCCCGCGGCAGGTGAGCATCGGCAGCCGGGCCCCGCTCGCGGTGATCCGGTCGACGGTCTCGTCCTCGACCACTTCGTCGATCATCCGGTCGAGATCGGCCCGGACGTGGCGGCCGGCGACGATCGTCAGTACCACCCCGGCGATCTGCGGCACGGCCATGAGCGCCACCAGCAGCTGCATCCCGAGCGCCGAAGCGAGCCCGCCGAGGAGCGCGGTGCTGATCGCCGTTCCGGCCAGGACGCACATCATGCTGAGGCCCCCGACGTGCGGGCGCAGCTGGGCGGGTACCACCGACATCATGCCGAGCTGCATTGCCGGACCGGACAGCCCGGCCAGCGCCGACCCGGCGAGCGAGAAGAGCACCAGCGCGGTCACCGACGGCATGAACACCTGCGCCGTCGACAGGGCGATGCCGATCAGGCTGAGTACCCCGTTGAGCACGAACACGAGCCGGACGTTGCGCTGGAACAGCCGGTCGCCGATCGGTGCGAACACCAGGTAGGACACGAGCGCGACCGCGCCGGTCCCGGCGGCGAGCAGGGACCGTTCGGTGGCGTCGAGGTTGAACTGGTCCTGGAGGAAGAACGCCAGGTAGATCGACAGCGGCGCGGCCATCGCGCCGACGATGGCGGAGGCGAAGAACCACCGCTGCGACGGGATCGCGACGATCCGCCGGATCGCTTCGGAAAGGGTCAGCTTCGGCACGGCGAGGGCGCGCTCCCCGTCCGCGCTGCCGCGTTCCTCGCGGGCCGCTTTGCGGATCAGCTCGGTGTCGTACTGGCCGTATCCGGGGTCCCGCAGCCGGAACGCGACCGCGACGAACACCGCGCCGAGCACAGCCATGGCGAGGTGAATCCCCCGCCAGTTCAGGCCGAGCGGCCCGGACAGCAGTGCCACGAGCAGCGGCGCGGCCACCGTCGCCACCCGGATGGCGGCGGAGTCCACCGCGAGCACCCGCAGCCGCACGCGCGGCGGGAAGAGATCGACCAGCAGCGGCCCGCTCACCGCGCTGCCTGCCGCCGTCGTCGCCCCGTCGAGGAACATCAGCACCATCAGGAAACCCAGCGACGGCACGAAAGCGGTGTAGGCGCTCAGCCCGCACCAGAGCACTGCGGAGGTGAGCAGCACCGCCGCCCGGCACGCCCGGTTCTGCACCAGCCGCGCCACCCCGAGCGGTACGGCGATGGCGATCACCTGGCCAAGCAAGCCGGTCACGGTGAAGAACTCGGGCCCGACGCCGAACACCTTGCCCATGTCCGGGGCCAGTACCGCCGCCCCCTGGCTCAGCAGCAGCTGGCTCACCGACAGGGCCAGCACCGCGACCAGGGGGTAGAGCCCGACCCCTTCCTCGCGCAGCAGCCGGAAGAACGGGCGGCGGTCGGCCCGCCCGTCGGTTCCGGTCAGCTCGCGGCCCTGGTCCCGCAGCCGCTCGGCCGACCCGCGGATCTCGGCGAGAAAACTCTCCGCGGTGTGGGTGTGCGGCGGACCGCCGGCGCTCACCGGGCGCCGCCGGGGACGCGGAAACTCACTGACCAGTACGACTCGCCGACTCGCCGTCCCGAAGCATCGACCAGCACGACTGTCACCTTGTGGGTGTTCTTGCCGTCGACCGCCTTGCCCACCCAGGCGAGCAGCTGGCTGCTTTCGCTCGTGACGAAAACGCCGAGCCGGGAGAGGTAGGCGTCGTCCGGGCAAGCCGGCCGCGCGCGGCATCCCGGGTCGTTCTCCCCGAGCGACCGCAGCGGCCCGCCGGGGGCGATCGGGTCGCGGTCGACGAACACCGCGAAGCGCAAGGTCCCCGGTGCCGTGGGGCGCTCCGGTGGCGCGATCGGTACGTCCCGCGCGGTCCACCGGACGGTGAACGGCACCGTGACCTCTTCCTGATCGGCCGGGGCGGTCAGCTGTACGCGATGGTCACGGGTGAACCGCAGGTTCTCCGGTGCGGCGCAACCGGAGGCGGCGACCGCGGCGAAACCCAGCGCGACGATGCGGCGGGCCGGACTCTGCACGTCCTTCTCCTCTCGGGAGAGTGCCTGGTATTCGCAGTGAAGCAGACTGGACTTAATAATTAGATAAATTGAACTTGACAGCTTCGAAGATCGCGCGGCATGGTGGTCGTCATGAAGCCAATCCGCACCACGCCGGCCGGGCGGCGGGCTTTCCCGTTGCTGGCCGCACTTCTGGTCACCGGATGCGCGGCGACCGGACAGGCCGGGCAGCAGGGCGGCACCGGCGCGATCCCGGAGAAGAACGGGCCGGGCGTCGACGCGGACACGATCACGTTCGCCGTTCCCGGGTCCGGCGGCCTCGCGACCACGGGTGGCAGCGACAACGGGACCGCGGTCCGGGACGCGATCGTGGCGATGTACAACGACCGTGGTGGCATCGCGCACCGCAAGATCCGGCTGGTGAATCAGGCAGGCGAAGCCTCCGGGGACAGCACGCTCGCGCAGGCCGAGTGCGCTGCGATCGCCGCACAGCAGCCCGCCGTGTTCGCGGTGCTCGGCATCACGCGCCCGCCGTCGGTGCTGACCTCGTGCCTGAACTCTCGCGGCATCGTGGGCATCCTCGCCGGGGGCTTCGGCACCGCGGCGGTGTTCCGGAACGCGCCCGCCACCGCGGGCATCGACCTGCTCACCGACACGCGGCTGGCCCGCAGCTGGCCGCGCATCCTGCAGCAGACCGGCTGGCTGGCCGGCGCCGGCCGGGTCGCGGTCGTGATCGACCAGTCCTACCACGGTGCCGAGCCGCCCGATCCGGAGATCCCCAAGCTGCTGGAGTCGGGTCTCGTCGCGGCCGGGGCGCCGAAGCCGGACGTCCACTCGCTTCCGGCCGATGCCGCGGCGGGCAAAGCGGCGGCGCTCGATCTCGTGCTGAAGCTCAAAACATCCGGAGCCGACCGCGTCGTGCTGGTCGGCGACGCGACGGGGGCGCTGCCGGATCTCTTGCTCGAAGCCGGGAAACAGCAGTACTTCCCGCGGATCGCGGCCTCGGCGCACGTCGCGGGAGCCATGGTCGCCTTCGGGGCGGACCCGGCGCTCCGGGCCGCCGCGACGCCGATCGAATGGCGGCGGATGGAGGGCGACAGCCTCGCCGACAACGAGCAGGCCGTCGCCGATCTGAAGCGGGACAACGCAAGCGCACGGCGCTGTCTCGAGGCGATCGACCGGGCCGGTGGGGACCCGCAGGCGAAGGAGACCGGCCGGACCACCGGGCTCGACCTGTGCCAGTCGCTCGACCTCGTCGCGGCTGCGCTCGAACGCAGCGGAAGCAGCTTCGTCAACGCCGAAGCGTTCGCCGCCGGTCTGCAGAAAATCGGGTCGTTCCCGGCCATGCGCGGTTTCGCGAACCGCTACGGGCCGGGTGACCAGGGTGGGACGGCCGCCGTGCAGCCGCTCGCCTACCGGCCGGACTGCTCCTGTTACCGCCCCACGGGTACGCCCGCCGACCTCCCATCCTGATCAGCACCGTTCACGAAAGGCAAGCACATGACCGATTTCGTCCCCCAGATGACCGAGGACGAGTTCGACGCGGCACTCGCCGCCGCGGACTCCCGGCCCCTGCTGGCCTACTTCCGCCAGGACGACTGCCCACCCTGCGTCGAGATGACCGAACCGCTGGCCGCCATGGCGGAGCGGCTGGCCGGGCGGATGCGGATGGCCTGCCTCAACCAGGCCATCGACGAGGAAACCCAGGAGCTGCAAACCCACCCGCTGCACCGGCGGTACCCCATGACCGCCATGCCCCTCTTCGCCCTGTTCGCCTCCGGACGGCCCGTGCTGTGGGTCTGCGAGGAGGACGCCGCCGCCCTCGAAGCACTGCTCACCGACGTGCTCGACGCGCTGGAAGGAATGCCGTTGCCGCCGGTTCCCGGCTGGGCCGTCAAGACCCCCCGGGAACGGACCGTGCACCTGCCGGACCCCAGTCCGGCCGGACTGACTCTCTTCGACGTCAGCGACCCGGAGGAAACCCGCGAGCTCACCGGGACGGCCACCATCCCGGCAGGCGAGGAGACGTACCTGCAGGTGGCTTGGATGCCGCGGGTCGGCGGGCCGAAGCCGGACTACGCCGCGCTCTCGGCCTTCTCGGGGGCCGCCGACCACCTCACCCTGAGCGATGAAGAACTCGACGACGAGAAGATGGACCACGTTCTCGAGCTCACCGGCATCCGTTCGGCACGCATCTACGTGGCGAAGCTGACCCCGGTGGGAGTGCGGAAGCTGGCCGGCCTGTCCGGGGTGGCCAGCATCTACCTGCTGGGCGAGCCAGGCCCGGCGATCGACGAGGCGCTTCAGTACGTGCGGGAAGCGCTGCCGGACACCATCGTCCAGGACCGCTGGGCGGCAGCCGGGTTGACGCCGTTGCTCCAGCGCGCAGCGGCGCGTTCCTGAACGGTCCAGCCGGGGCAGTTGCTATGCTCAGGTGTCGTCGAAGTGTGGGAGGTGCCTCGTGTCATCGCGCTCGGGCCGGCAGCCGTCTTCTGCCGAACCGGTGAACCAGCCGATGAGCGATGTCGCGTACGCCGAGATCCGGCGGCGGATCATCGCCGGCGATCTCCAGGCAGGCGCCACCTACTCCGAGGGCGACATCGCCGGACGGCTCGGGATGAGCAAAGCGCCGGTGCGCGAAGCGCTCGCCGCGCTCCGCCGCCAGGGCTGGCTGCAGGCCCTGCCGCGCGCCGGCTATCTGGTGTCGGCGGTGACGGTCGGCGGCCTGCGCGACCTCACCGCGATGCTGGGCTGGCTCTTCGCCGAAGCCGCGGCTCTGGCCGCGAAGCACGCGGACCAGGTGCCGCACGAAACCGCGCCTCTCCGGGAGTATCCGGAAGCCCCGGCCGGCGACGTCATCGCGGAGGACTACGAGTTCCACCTCCGGATCGCGCGGATGTCCGGCAACGGGGAACTGTCCGCGGTGCTCGCCGGGGTGCTGCTGAAACTTCAGCGGTACTACTTCCTCGACGCGCTGAGTGGCGTGCTTCCGGTGCCGCGCAAGGACGTCGCGGACCTGACGGACGCGATCGTCCGCGGCGATCAGGACACGGCCCGCGCCGAGGCGGCCCGGCACGCGGAACGGATCCGCGGCACGGCACTCGTCGCGGTACTGGAAAGCGCTGCCGTGGCCGAGGTCAACCTCGCCACCGAACTGCCCACCGCGATCGGCGAGGACGACCTCCCGGTCGTCCCGGCCGAGCCGCTCGGCTGACCCGCACTCCCTTTCCCGGCGCGCACGCCGAGGCGTACGCGCGTGCCTTCACCCTGCCCGAAAAGCAGCCGCAGAAACGAGGAATCCTCATGGCCGGACCTGTGCTGCACCGGTTGCCCAACGGCTTGTCCGTGGTCGCCGCCGGACAGCCCGGCGCCGCGGTCGCCGTCAACGTCACCTACCGCGTGGGCTCCCGCGACGAATCGCCGGAGCGGACCGGGATCGCGCACCTCTTCGAGCACCTGATGTTCGAGGGGTCCGCCGGGGTCGCGGCCGGTGAGCACTTCGCCTGCCTGGAACGGTACGGCGCCTGGCTCAACGGCTTCACGATGATCGATCGCACGACGTATTTCGAGACGGTGCCGCGCGGAGTGCTGCCGCTCGCGCTGTGGCTCGAGGCCGACCGGATGCGCAGCCTGGGCACCGCGCTGAACCAGCGCAGCCTGGACACCCAGCGCGAGGTCGTCAAGAACGAATGGCGGGAATCCTGCAACCAGCCCTACGGCACCGCGGTGGAACGGTTGCAGGCACGGCTTTTCCCGTCGGGCCACGCCTATGCGCACTCGCCCATCGGGGACATGGCGCATCTCGATGCGATGGACCTGGCCGGTTTCCGCCGGTTCCTCGCCCGGCACTACGCGCCGGACCGCGCGGTGGTGACCGTCGTGGGCGCAGCCGATCCGGAAGCCGCGGTCGAGGAGGTGACCCGGTGTTTCGCGGACATCGCACCGAGCGGGCACGAGCCGTCGGCGGCGTACCGCGCACAGCTGGCACCGCTGCCGGACCCGATCCGGGAAACCTGCAGGGAACCGGTGCCGATGACGGCGCTGTACCGCCTGTGGCGGCTACCGGGCGATGGCACCGCCGACTGCGACAGCGCGGAAATGGCGTTGCACATCCTCGCGGGCGGACCGGGCAGCAGGCTGCAGGCGCGGCTCGTGCGCGGTGAACGGTCGGCAGTGGGCGTGTCCGGCTGGGTGCACCGGCTCGCCGGGACTTCCATGGGCCTGCTTGCGGTGCAGCTGCCTGGCGACGGTTCGGCTGCTGCCGTCGAGGAGGCGGTCGACGAGGAGATCGCCAGTCTCGCCGTAACCGGTCCGGACGAGGACGAGGTGTCCCGCGCGGCGACCGCGCTGGAGCTGGCCGCACTGCGCGAAATGTCCACTTGCGACGGTCATGCGGATGCGCTGGCCCAGGCCACGCTGCAGTTCGGGGAACCCGGCCGCGCCTACCGCCGCGCGACGGCCTGGCGGGCGGTGTCCGGCGATGCCGTCGCGAAGATCGCGGCGACCTGGCTCGGTCCCGAGCACTGCGCACAGCTGACCTACCTGCCCGAGGAGGCTTCATGAGTGCGCCCTCGCGCCCGGTGGTGGACGTCGATCCGTCCTGGCGCTTCCCTGCCGCGGAAACCCGGACCCTGGCCAACGGCTTGCGGGTGCACCACCTCAGGCACGCCGGTGCGCTCGCGGCGGCGACCCTGGTGCTCGACCTTCCGTCGCACGTGGAGCCGCGGGCGGAGGAAGGGGTGGTGGCCCTGCTTGCCCGCCTCCTCGACAAGGGCAGCACTTTCCGCGACGCGGACGCGATCGCCGCGACGGCCGAGCGCCGTGGCCTGCAGTACCTGATCCGCACCGGGCACGACGCGGTGTACGCCGACCTGGAGTTCGTGCCGCGGATGCTGCCGGAGGTCCTCGACCTGCTGGCGGAAATCGTGTCCGTGCCGGTCTTTCCCGACGACCAGGTCCGGGGCGAGATCGAGGGGCTGCGGGCCGAATACCGGATGGCGATGGACATCCCGGCCGCGCGCGCCGGGCTCGAGCTGGCCGCTGCCGGGGTTGCGCCGGAGGCCCGGTGCGCGCGGCCGGCCGGGGGTACCGAGGAGTCGCTGGCCAGGCTCGGCCGGGCACCGGTCGCCGACCTTCACCGGAAGTACGTCGGCCCGGCGAACGTGACCCTGGTGCTGGCCGGGGAGTTCTCCGCGGAGGCTGTCTTCGCCGCGGCGGATTCGGCGTTCGGCGCGTGGTCGGCACCGGCCGAAGAGGTCGCCCCGGCTTCCGCGCCGCCGGTCCGTGCCCCGTCCACTGTGGTCATTCACCGGCCCGGATCGGTGCAGAGTCACCTGGCTTTCGGCGCCGCGGCGATCGATCGGCGCAGCCCGGACTGGCCGGCCCTGCTCGCCGCCGTGCACGCGCTCGGCGGCGGGATGTCCAGCCGCTTGATGGCCGAGCTCCGCACCGCCAGGGCCTACACCTACGGGGTGCGGGCGAGCCTGCGGCCCTGGCGGCGCGGCGGCATGTTCGTGATCGAGACCGCGGTCGACACTTCGGTCACCGGCGCGGCGGTGAACGAGACGCTCCGCCTGCTCGCCGAATACGCCGCAGCCGGACCGACCGCGGCGGAGCGGAACGACGCGGTGGACTACCTGCTCGGCTCGGACGCCGTCCGCCACCAGAACGCGCAAGCGGTGGCGGGCGCGCATGCCGCGCTGGTCGGCAACGACCTGCCTGCCGGGCATCTCGACGAAGTCCGCAGCCGCCTCGCCGTCCTGACCCCGGAGGACCTGGCCGAGGCCTTCACCCGGCACGTCCCGTCCGCGTTGTCGCTCGTCGTCGTCGGCGACGCGGACACCGTCGCCCGGCATCTGCCCGGGCCGTTGATCATCAGCTGAACCGAGAGGAAAGCCATGAGCGAACACACGATTCCCGCGACCGACGCCGACTTCGACGAGCTGGTGCTGAAGTCGGCCAAACCGGTACTGGTCGATTTCTGGGGCGTGCACTGCGGTTTCTGCCGGCCGCTTGCCGTCCAGCTGGAACTGCTGGGGCAGAGCACGCCGGAGATCACCGTGGTCAAGGTGGACGTCGCGGAAGCACCGGAGACCGCGGCCAAGTACGACGTTTTTGCCTTGCCCACGATGCTCCTCTTCATCGGAGGCGAGGTGGTCGACACCGTCACTGTGCGCAAACACGACAAGCTCCGCGAAGCAGTGGGCAAGCACGTCGCGCTCGCTTCCTGACCGCGGATTTTCACCCCGGCAGCGGGGTTTGCCCCATCCGGATCGCGCCGTACTTCGCGGACGTGCGGACCGCGTCGAAGCCGTAGTCGATCATGGTGGTCTCGTACTCGCGGATGGCCGTGATGAGGTCCGCGCCGCTTTCCGCTTCGGTCAGTTTGACGGTGAGCAGGTCTGCGTCGCGGAGGGCGGTGTTCGCGCCGACGCCCACTGCCGGGCTCATTGCGTGGATCGCGTCGCCGAGGAGGGTGACCGACGTGGTGGGCCACGGCTCGAGCGGGACGCTGGAACGCATGAAGATCGGGAAGAACGTGCCGGTTTCGGCGCGGGCCAGCAGGTCGGCGGCGGCCGGCTGCCACGCGCGCGCCAGGTCGGCGGTCAGGTCACGGAGCCAGCGCCCGGTGCCGGTGCGGAGTTCGTCGTCCGGGGGCAGGAGTTCGGTGCGGGCGGCGAACAGGCACATGACGTAGTCGGCGGTGTCGGTGAGGGTGAGTCCCGTCGGCAGGTCCGGGTTGGCGCAGCGGGCGTGGACCGGCGCGATGCCGATGTGCTGGTGATCCGGGCCGAAGAGCGGGGCGTACAGCTGGAACCACTCGTCGGGGACCAGCTCGGCGGTTTCGCGGGTGAGCGGGAAGCGGCCGTACATGATGCGGACGCCGGTGTCCATCACCTGCGCATGCGGGAGATAGTGCCGTCGTACCACGGAGTTCACGCCGTCGGCGGCGACCAGCACGTCCGCGGTGCGCTGTGAACCGTCGGCGAAGGTCGCGGTGACCGTGCCGTCGGGGCAGGCTTGGTAACCGGTGCAGTCGCGGCCGAACTCGACGACGTCGCCGAGCCCGTGCAGGAGGATCTGCCGGAGGGTGAGCCGGTTCACCGCGACGTTGCGCTCGGCCCCGGACGGCGTCCCGTGCCGGTATCCGCTCCGCGAAGGCGATGAACTCGTGTCCCAGATGAGGCGGGCGAGCCCGGGCGGGAGGAGCCGGTCGAGCGCGTCGAGCCCGTCCTGGTTGAGCCGCAGGCGGTAACCCTGCAGCCGGCCGGTGGGGGCGGGATCGCGCTCACAGACGGTGACGTCGATCCCGGCGCGATGCAGCCCCTGCGCGAGCGCCAGCCCGCCGATTCCGGCACCGATCACCAGGACCCGAAGATGTGCAGACACAGCAGATTCCCCTTCTCGATACGGCAAAGAAAGGGACGGCTGGACGCACCATGAGATGCGAGTACGAGCGCTTGCGCGCCGCCCGGACTACCCACCGGGCCGTGGCTTTCGACGTCCAAGATCAGCCTAGCTTGCCCCGGACGCGGATTGTCAAGTGGTTCTTGCGCGGGCTTGGGGGATTGGCGAGCGCCTGGTCCTCGGACGGGAAGGCGGGTTCGGCCGTCTTCCGTGGCATTCTGGTGCGGGAGAGCGGAGGCCGCCATGTGCACAGCCGGTCCGGAAGTCGCGGGTCTGCGGGTCGAACTCCTGACCGTCCCGGACTGCCCGAACGCGGCCCCGGCGCGCCTGCTGCTGCGGGACTGCCTGGCCGAGGCGGGGCTCGACGCACAGGTGATCGAACGCATCGGCGACTACCCGTCCCCGACGATCCTGGTGGACGGCGTCGACGTGATGACCCCGGAGAGCCGGGCCGAGGGCGCGAGGTGCCGCCTGGACGTCCCGACCCGGGCCCGCGTGCTGGCGGCACTGGCCTCGCGCCGGTCGTGAGGTACCGGCAGGCCGGAGCGCCGGATTCGGGGTGATACGGGGTGATTTAGAGGTCCTAACAGATTGAGTATTTCTTGAGTCTGCGCCAGCAGATGATGCTGCAGGCGATGCTGAGGAAGGCTTCGTGGATGTCATCGCGGATCTC
>NZ_JNYZ01000006.1 GCF_000717335.1 Amycolatopsis jejuensis | reverse complement strand
ACGCCTGAGACGCCTGAGACGCCTGAGACGCCTGAGACGCCTGAGACGCCTGAGACGCCTGAGACGCCTGAGACGCCTGAGACGCCTGAGACGAGGATACCGGGCCGGGTTCGAGGTGCTGGGCGCTCACCGGCAATGCCGTGGCTGAGCGCACGATCGCACTTTTACTGCGGTAGCCCAGATTTCCCAGGAGCTATACCGCTTTTACTTCGGTAGCCGAGATTTCCCAGGACGAACGAGTCTCCGTGGAGCACCAGCTCGCCGACGGGGCCAAGTTTGCCCAAGCAACAGAGGTGGCCAAGGGGGATCCGAGCGGCCGAGCCGGTCCGGCGGTCATGTGGCGGTGCAGCGGCCGAGAACCAGGCCAAGGTCAGCGAGCGAGGCCCGCGAGAATGGTCACCAGGCCTGTCATCGACGAAAGTCTCCACGCCGAGGTCACCGGGCAAAAGTCCGCTAGGAAGGTCACCGGGCCAAGCCCGTCGAGTGGCCGCCCTCGATCTGCTTCAGGCAGATCTGCTGCAAGCGGATCTGCTGTAAGCAGATCCACCGTGGGCAGATCTGCTGCAAGCAGATCTACCCCAGCAACAAAAGCCGACCGGAATCCCACCGAACCCCACCAGGCCGGGAACAGGCCACGTGCCGGGCAGGCCACCGAACCTCACCAGGCAGGGAACAGGCCACGTGCCGGGCAGGCCACCGAACCCCACCAGGCAGGGAACAGGCCACGTGCCGGGCAGGCCGGTGAACCAGACCGGCCTGCCCGGCACGCCCCACCCCCTGTCCCCCAAGCCCAAACCCAAACCCCCGCCCAAACCCCGAGTCCAGCCCCAAACCCAAGCCCGGCTTCACCCACCTTCAAGAGGCGAGAAATCGATTACCAACCCGAACGTAAAACTGCCGATCCCGGGTGTCAAGCCGGACCCCGGCCTGGACAACACACCCGCTCCAGTGCAGACTGGGCCGAAATCGCCTACGCATCGTGTTGACTGATGTGCGATACGTGTCGATCTTTGGTGAATTCCCCCACAAATCGGTGAGAAAACGCACGAACCCGCACACACGCGCTAGTCTGGGCGCATGTCGATCGCGCTGGAGAACGTCCTCGCCAGAGCCGGCCTCAAGGCCGATGCTCACGAGTTCCTCAGTCTCGTGGAGGACGCGGCCCGCCGGTTGTCGCCGCCCAATCCGGATCCTTCGCATTACTTCTCGGCCGACCAGCGGGCCGCGCTCGCCGACGTGGGGCTCGACCTGAGTCCGCGCGACGAGGCCGAGCCGGACTTTCGCGCGCGGACCGTCGCGGCGCACGCCGTGCTTGCGGATTCCGCGTTGTCGGTCGGGCAGGCCGCCGAAATGCTCAACGTCGACGACAGCCGGATCCGGCATCGGCTGAAGGAAGGACGCCTCACCGGATGGAAGGACCAGGGCTGGCGGCTGCCCGCGTGGCAGTTCAACGGCTCCGGTGTGCTGCCCGGTCTCGAGGTCGTGCTGCGTGCGGTGCCCGAGGATCAGCCCGCGCTCGTCGTCGCCGCTTTCATGAACACCCCGCAGTCCGACCTGGTGATCAGCGACCGGCCCGCCACGCCGCGGCAGTGGCTGCTCGCCGGGGGTGACCCCGAGCAGGTCGCGCGGCTCGTCGCCACCCTCGGCGAGCCGTTCTGACCCGCTGACCCTCCCCGCCGACCGCAGGTCCGCCACCCTGCCCGTCCGGCGTGCCCCCTCCCCGACACAGGACGGACGACCTTCCCCGCATGGCCCGGCTCCCCTTGCCCCCGGCGCGGTCCGCACTGGTCAAAGGGCTGGACCGCACCCACGACGTGGTGCCGGTGCCGCCCGAGACCCGGCTGGTCCGCATCTTCACCGCACACGGCAACCACCCGCAGCAGTGGAACACGTTCCGCTACACCGGCCCGCTCCCGCACGGCCGCTTCGACCAGCAGCCGCCCGGCCGGGGCGGGCGTCCGGTCACCGATCCGGCGAACGGCGTGCTGTACTTCGGCCTCACCGTGCGCACGAGTGTCGCCGAGGTGTTCCAGACGACGTCCACAGTGGACCGCAGCACCCGCGGGCCGCGGCTCGTCGTGGTCCGTCCCACGCGCGTGCTGCGGCTGCTCGACCTCACCGGGCTGTGGCCCACCCGCGTCGGTGCCTCACAGGAGATCTCCAGCGGTCCCAAGAAAATCACCCAGGCCTGGGCGCGCGCGATCCGCGGCGCGATGCCCGACCTCGATGGGCTCTGGTACCGCTCGTCGATGGACGCCGGCG
The DNA here is from genome assembly GCF_000717335.1 of Amycolatopsis jejuensis. Taxonomy (GTDB): domain Bacteria; phylum Actinomycetota; class Actinomycetes; order Mycobacteriales; family Pseudonocardiaceae; genus Amycolatopsis; species Amycolatopsis jejuensis. The sequence continues at coordinate 387,854 of NZ_JNYZ01000006.1, read as the reverse complement.
AGCCCGCCGTGTGCCTCTGGGACCCACCCGCGGGCGCGGCGCTGCCGATCGCCCCGGACGTCCTGCTTCCGCTGGACCATCCGGGGCTCGACGTGCCGCTCGGCCGCGTGTGCGAGGAGCTGAACTACACCCTGCTCAGCTGAGGTACCGCGACCACCACTCCAGCACCGCCTCGAACCGCTGCACCCGGTGCCGCGGCCGCCCCGAGCGCGTCAGCTCGTGCCCCTCGCCCGGGAACAGCAGGAACTCCGTGTCCACCCCGGCGTGCCGCAGCGCCACGAACATCCGCTGCGCCTGCTCCAGCGGGCACCGCCAGTCCTCCTCGGAATGCGCCACAGCGAACGGGATCTGCACCTGAGCGGCATACGTCAGCGGGCTGCGCAGACGTTGCTCGGCCGGGTCGGCGCCGACGTAAGCCTCCGCGAAGTAGTACCCGATGTCCGAGCTGCCCGCGAAGGAGTCCCACGCGTTCACCGCGCGCTCGCTCCACGCCGCGCGGAACCGGCCGGGATGCTTCGCGGCGACCCAGCTCGTCATGAATCCGCCGTACGACCCGCCCATGATGCCCGTGCGCGACGAGTCGAGGTCGGGCCGTTCCAGCGCTTTGTCCAGCAGCGCAAGGACATCGTCGACATCGACCGTACCCAGTGCGCCGACGACCGCGCGGCCGTGCGCCTGCCCGTACCCGGCCGACCCGCGCGGATTGCCGAGCACCACCGCGAACCCGGCCGACGCGTACACCTGCGCCTCGTCGAACACCGACCACGCCTGCTGGGTGAACGGCCCGCCGTGCACCACGCGCAGCACGGGATGCGGCCCGGCGCCCTCGGGGAGCACGAGCCAGCCGTGCACCGGGTAGCCGTCCGGTGCCGTCGTGGTGAGTTCGACGACCTCACAAAGACCCTTGTCCCGCAACGGTTTCGAGTAGTCCGTGAGCACTCGCGGACCATCGGGCCCGAGGACCACCAGCTCTCCCGCGGTCTCCGGACCCGCCACCACCGCGACCACCGTGTCGCCGTCCGCCGCAAACCCGAGAACCGCGACCTGCCCGCCGTGCAGGACCCGCAGGTCGTCGAGCGCCAAGTCCTTCGCGTCGGCCGGAACCGCGCGCAGCTCCACCGCACCCCGGTTCCGCACCGCGACCAGCACCTCGTCCCCCAGCGGCACCGCCGGACCAGCGCCGCTTTCGAGGTCGACCGTCTCGACGTCCGTCAGCCGCCGCGGCTCTCCGCCCGGCACCGCCGCATAAAGCCCGACGTTGCACGCGACCACCACACCGTCCACATGGGACGAGCCGAGGAAGTACAACGTGCCGTCCGCGCCGTACACCGGATACTCGACATACCCCGGACCGGTGACCAGCACCTCCGGCGTGCCACCCGCAGCCGGGAACGCGACAAGGTCGTCCTCCAGCGTCTCGACCCGATCGAAGTCCCGCGGCACGACGACGACCACGCGCGACCCGTCCGGCGTCCACACCGGCTGGCCGACGCTGTAGTCACCGGGCGAAACCGCTTGCGGCTCACCGGGTTCCAGCGCGTCCAGCACATACAGCCGACGGGGCCGGTCGCGCAGGAAGCCGACGTTGTCGATCCGGTAGTCCAAGCGCGTGATCCGCCGCGGCGCCTCGGCGGCAGGCTCCGGCGTGCGGTCCTCGGAGTCCGACGTGCCATAGCGGCCCGGCTCGGGATCCCGTGCGGTAAAAGCGATCCGGCGCGAATCCGGCGCCCACACCGGCGCGTCCGCCCCGAGCGGCAGCGACGTGACCTGCCGTGCCTCGCCGCCGTCCGACGGCATCACGTGCACCTGCGGGCTGCCGTCGGCACCCTTGCCCGCACCGGCCCGCAGGAACGCGACCCAGCGGCCGTCCGGCGAGATCGCGGGAGCGGAATCCCGCGGGCCGTGCGTCCAGGCCGTGTCGCCACCGGACAGCGGTACCCGGCGGAGGGTGCCACTGTTCCGGTCGGATTCCAGATCGGGACTGCTCACCGCGGTGAGCAGCAGGTCACCACGCAGTGCCGGGCGGCCGGGGACGGCGATGGCTTCGATGTCGGCAGGACGCATGCCGACGACGGTACTCGATCCTTAGCAAGACGAACGACCCTATTTCGCCTCGACCGCCTGCCGCTCGTCGCGCTTCGCCTTCATCAGGCTCGCCACCGTGGTGACGGTGAGCACGACGACGATGACGCCGAGGGACATCCAGTTGTTGATGTCGAGCCAGTCCGGCGCGAGGTGGTACTCGTGCAGTGCGTGGACCACGAGCTTCGCGCCGATGAAGGCGAGGATCACCGCGAGGCCGTAGCTCAGGTACACGAGCTTCGTGACGAGCCCGCCGAGCAGGAAGTACAGCTGCCGCAAGCCCATCAGCGCGAACGCGTTGGCGGTGAAGACCAGGAACGCCTCCTGCGTGATGCCGAAGATCGCCGGGATCGAGTCCACCGCGAAGAGCAGGTCGGCCGAGCCGATGGCGATGATCACCAGCAGCATCGGCGTGATCATCCGCTTGCCGCCTTGCTTCACCACGTACTTGTGGCCGTGGTACTCGTCGGTGACCGGGAACAGCTTGCGCACCCAGCGGGTGAGCGCGTTCTCGTGGTACTCCTCTTCCTCGCCCTTGCTCCGCAGCATGCTGATCGCGGTCCAGATCAGCACCGCGCCGAAGAGGAAGAACACCCACACGAACTGCGCGATCAGCGCCGCGCCGACCGCGATGAACACGCTGCGCATCGCCAGCGCGAGCAGGATGCCGACCAGCAGCACGCGGTGCTGGTGGATGGCAGGCACCTTGAACGACGCCATGATGATCATGAAGATGAACAGGTTGTCGACACTCAGGGAGTACTCGGTGATGTACCCGGTGAAGAACTCGACGCCAGGGTCGTGCCCGGCGAAGAACCACACGCCGGCCCCGAACAGGACGGCGCACGCGATGTAGAAGATCACCCACCGGGCGGCCTCACCGGTGGTCACCTCGTGCGGCTTGCGGTCGACGATCACCAGGTCGAGTGCGATCAGGGCGAGCAGGCCGCCGACTGTCGCGATCCACAGCCACAGGGGCACAGTCATTTGCAGGAACCTCCGGATAGTGCGCAGCAGCAACTAACCGGAGGTCTCTTCCGCCGGCGAAGAACCGGCCGGCGGTGCCGGGGACCCGCAGGTCACCGTGCTGACGACACCGCCGCGAAGGAATACTCCCCTCACAGCGTGTCCAGTCTGCCGGTTACGGGCTGCAAACGCCAGCGGAGGTTGCCCGCGTCACCGGACCGGCCGTGTTACCTCGGTCACGCTGCGCACCGGATGGGTGAAGAAGATGTCTGATCCGTGTGAAATCGGCTCACCGTTCTCAGCAAAGTAGCCATAACGTCGGTTCGTGCCCCGAATCCCGCTTCCCCGCACCCGCGGCTCCCGGCTGATCGCGCTCGCCGCGGTCGTCGCCGTCGCGGCTGCCGCAGTCGCCGTCTGGGCGACCCGCGACACCGGACCCGCACCGGTCCGGACCCAGGACGCCGTCGTCACGATGCCCGGCGACGTCCGCATCGACACCACCACTTACTACCCCGAGCGCACGCCCGCGCCCGCGGTGCTGCTCGCGCACGGCTTCGGCGGCGACAAGTCCGGTGTGGACCCGCAGGCCCGCGAGCTCGCCGGGCGCGGATTCGTGGTGCTCACCTGGTCTGCCCGCGGATTCGGGCGCAGCACCGGCAAGATCGGCCTGAACGATCCGGACGGCGAGGTCGCCGACGCGAGCCGGCTGATCGACCGGCTGGTGGCGAGCCACGACGTCGCGAACGGTCCCGGCGGCGCGCCGGAAATCGCGGTGACCGGGGCTTCGTACGGCGGTGCGCTGTCGCTGCTGCTCGCCGGAACGGACCATCGGGTACGCGCGCTCGCGCCGGTGATCACGTACAACGACCTCGCACAGGGCCTCGTGCCGAACACCGCGTCGGCCACGACCGCGGAGGCGAAAACCCCGGCCGCGGGCGCATTCGCCGCGGACGGCGTCTTCAAGAAGAGCTGGGCGGGCATCTTCTTCTCCGCGGGTTCGGGTGCACCGGCGGCCAGCGGCTCCTCGGCCGAGGCACCCGAAGCCGGGCAGCCGACCAGCGACACCGGCGGCACCGCGGGCAACGGCGGAGCCGCGCCGCAAGCCGTTGCCCCGCAAGCCCGGGCACAGCTGCCGTCGGCCGATCCGTGCGGCCGGTTCACCGCCGAAGTGTGCCGGGCGTACACGGAACTCGCGACCACCGGCAAGGCGAGCCCCGAGACTGTCGCGCTGTTGCACCGCATCTCCCCCGCTTCGGTCACCGGCAAGATCACCGCGCCGACGCTGCTCGTGCAGGGCGAGAGCGACACGCTGTTCGGGCTCGACCAGTCCGACGCCACCGCACGGCAGATCACCGCGGCGGGCGGGCCGGTCCGCACGATCTGGTACACCGGCGGCCACGACGGCGGCGTCCCCGGGCCGCAACTGCGCGCGAAAATCGGCGACTTCCTGTGGTCTTCGCTCACCGGGCAAGGCGATCCCGGCCACAGCTTCAGTTACGACGTCCAGGGCACGTTGCGGGCCAACGGCACCCCGTCCGTGCGCACCGTGGAGACGACCGCGTACCCCGGGCTCGCCGGCGCCGGAACCGAGCGCAAGCAGGTGCCGCTCACCGGTCCGGCCCAGCCCGCGGTGCGGCCCGCCGGGGCGAATCCCGCGGCGGTGAGCGGGATTCCGGGGCTCAATGCGCTCGCGGCCGGTTCGTCGCGGCTGGCTCCGCTGTTCAGCATGGACCCGCCCGGGCAGGCCGCGCAGTTCGGCACCGCGCCGTTCGACAGCCAGGTGTTGCTGGCCGGTTCGAGCACGGTACGGCTGCAGGTCGCGGCCGATCCGTCGCAGCCGGTGTCCGAGGCGGTGCTGTTCGCGAAGCTGTACGACGTCGGCCAGGACGGCACCCGCGTGCTGCCCGCGAATGCGGTCGCGCCGTTCCGGGTCACCGGGCTGCCCGCCGACGGCACCCCGGTGGACGTCACGGTGACGCTGCCGGGCGTCGTCCGGCCGATCGACTCCGGGCATTCGCTGCGGCTGGTCGTCGGTACCACCGATCAGGCGTATTCCGTTCCGGCACAGCCCGCCGTGTTCCGCGTCGGCCTCGCGCCCGGCACCTCGCTCGCGATCCCGGTGGTACCCGGCAATTCGGTCGGCGCGCCGCTGCCCATCGGCAAGATCATCGGCATCGGCGCGACGATCCTGGTGGGTATCGCCGTGGCCGTCGTCGCCGCGATCCGGCGGCGCCGGGCGCACGATGTCGACCCGGACCTGGCCGGGACCCCGCTGGTGATCAAGGACCTGCGCAAGCAGTACGCAGGCGGGTTCACCGCGGTCCGGGACCTGTCGTTCCGCGTCGAACCGGGTCAAGTGCTCGGCCTGCTCGGCCCGAACGGCGCGGGCAAGACGACCACCCTGCGCATGCTGATGGGCCTGATCACGCCGACCGCGGGCGAGATCCGCGTGTTCGGCCACCGGATCGCGCCGGGTGCGCCGGTGCTGTCGCGGATCGGGTCGTTCGTGGAGGGGTCCGGCTTCCTGCCGCATCTGTCCGGCAAGGCGAACCTGGAGCTGTACTGGGCCGCGACCGGACGGCCCGCGGAGAAGGCGCACTTCACCGAGGCGCTGGAGATCGCCGGGCTCGGCGACGCGGTGCACCGGCGGGTGAAGACGTACAGCCAGGGCATGCGGCAGCGGCTCGCGATCGCGCAGGCGATGCTCGGCCTGCCGGAGCTCATGGTGCTCGACGAACCGACCAACGGGCTCGACCCGCCCCAGATCCACCAGATGCGCGAGGTCCTGCAGCGCTACGCCGGCACCGGGCGCACCGTCGTCGTGTCGAGCCACTTGCTGGCCGAGGTCGAGCAGACGTGTTCGCACGTGGTCGTGATGCACCGCGGGACGCTCGTGGCCTCGGGCGAGGTCGGCGAGCTGGCCGCGGCGAGCGGCGAGGCCACCTTCCGGGTCGGCGACCCGCAGGCGGCCGCCGCGGCGCTCAAGGCGGCCGGCGGGGTCTCGGACATCGAGACCGACGGCGACCTCGTGCACGCGAACCTCGACGGGTTGCCGCGCGCCGAGGCGGTGGCGGTGCTCGTGCGGGCGGGCGTCGCCGTGGAACAGGCCGGGCCGCGGCGCCGGCTCGAAGACGCATTCCTGCAGCTGGTGGGAGACGATTCATGAGCGGCACCAACGATTCCGGCGGGGTGCACACCGACCCGGCCGCGTTGCAGGAACTGAGCGAGCTGGCCACCGCCGAGCCCGCCGAGGTGGGCCCGGACGGTGCGGTGGCCGGTTACCGCGCCGACCGCACGCTGCGGCTGGGCGTGGAGCTGAGGCGGCAGCTGCGGCGCCGCCGGACCCAGCTCGTGCTGGGGTTCGTGGCGCTGCTGCCGTTCATCCTGGTGGTGGCGTTCGAGATCGGGCAGGCCAACCCGAACCGCCGTTCGGGTGGCTTCGTGGACCTTGCGACGGCGAGCGCGCCGAACTTCGTCGTGCTCGCGTTCTTCGTGTCCGGCACGTTCCTGCTGCCGATGATCGTCGCGTTGTTCTTCGGCGACACCATCGCGAGCGAATCGTCGTGGTCGAGCCTGAAGTACCTGCTGGCGATCCCGGTGCCGCGGCACCGGCTGCTGCGGCAGAAGGCCATGGTGTCCGGGCTGCTGTCGATCGCGGCGCTCGTGCTGCTGCCGGTGGTGTCGCTGCTGGTCGGCGTGATCTGGTACGGCGCGGGCGACGCGATCAGTCCCACCGGCGACGCGGTGAGCTTCGGCGACAGCCTGCTCGCGCTGCTGATGTCCACTGTGTACATCGTGGTGCAGCTGGCCTGGGTGGCCGGGCTGGCGCTGCTGCTCAGCGTGTCGACCGATGCCCCGCTGGGCGCCGTCGGCGGCACCGTACTGGTGGCGATCCTGTCGCAGATCCTCGACCAGATCACCGCGCTGGAGGGCCTGCGCAACTACCTGCCCACGCACTACTCGTTCGCCTGGCTCGACCTGATCTCCACGGACATCGACTGGACGAACCTGGCGAGCGGCGTGCTGTCGTCGGTGCTGTACACCACGGTGTTCCTGCTGCTGGCCGGGCGCCGGTTCGCGCGGAAGGACATCACCAGCTGAAGCCGCGGTCGGGTACGGTCGGCGCGTGACGATCCACCTCGAACTCGACGCCGGCATCGCGCTGGTGACCCTCGACCACGGCCGCGGCAACACCCTCGACACCGCCACCTGCCGGGAGCTGGTGCTCAAGCTCGAAGAGGCCGACGCGGCGGGCGCACGCGCCGTCGTGCTCACCGGATCCGGCAACATGTTCTCCGCCGGAGTCGACCTGCTGAGCATCGACGAGGGCGGCGCGCGCTACCTCGGAGACTTCCTGCCCGCCCTGTCCGACGCGTTCCTGGCCGTCTTCGGCTACCCGCGCCCGGTGGTGGCCGCGGTCAACGGCCACGCGATCGCGGGCGGCATGGTGCTCGCCGCGGCCTGCGACCACCGCATCGCCGCCGAAGGTCCGGGCCGCATCGGCGTGACCGAACTGCTCGTCGGCGTGCCGTTCCCGTTGTCCGCGCTGGAAATCCTGCGTTGCACGTACGGCACCACGCCGCTGCCCGCGCTCATCTACAGCGGCGCCACGCTCACCATGGCCGACGCGCAGCCCCGCGGGATCGTCGACGAGGTCGTGCCCGCCGACGAGCTGGCCACCCGTGCCCGCGAGCTCGCCACCCGGCTCGGTGAACTTCCGGCCGACGCGTTCGCGCACACCAAGGCCCAGCTGCGTCAGCCCTACCACGAGCGGATCGCGGAGAACCGCATGTCCGACGACGTGCAGGTCGAGCGCATGTGGCGTTCCGAAGCAGCGCTGGCGGCGGTGAAGGCGTACGTGGAGAAGGTGCTGAAGCGCTGACCTTTTGCGCCATGATCTCTGCCCGAACATCTGTTGCCCGCACCCCCGGGTTCTGTGACTCTCCTCCCGAGGGTCCGGGAACCGGGGGTGCGTTGATGCGCAGGTTGTTCGCGGTGTGCACAGCGGTGCTGCTCACGCTGACCGGCTTGGCGGTACCGGCTTCTGCGCAGGCCGACATCAAGGAAGCGCTCCAACGCATCCCCGGGCTCACGGTGGTCTCGGAGGACCCCGCGCCGGACGGGTACCGGTTCTTCCAGCTCACCTTCACCCAGCCGGCCGACCACCGGCGCCCCGGGGCCGGGTCGTTCCAGCAGCGGTTCACCCTGCTGCACCGCACTTTCACCGCGCCGACCGTCGCCTACACCAGCGGGTACGACGTCGCCACCCGGCCCGGCCGGTCCGAGCCGACGCGGATCGTCGACGGCAACCAGCTGTCGATGGAGTACCGCTACTTCACGCCTTCGCGTCCTTCGCCCGCCGATTGGGCGAAGCAACTGACGATCTGGCAGGCGGCCGCCGACGAGCACCGTGCCGTGCAGGCGTTCAAGGCGATCTACCCGGGTAAGTGGCTCGCGACTGGCGAGAGCAAGGGCGGCATGACGGCGACGTACTACCGCCGGTTCTTCCCGGACGACGTCGACGCGACGATCCCGTACGTCGCGCCCAACGACGTACTCGACCAGGTCGACGCGTACAACCACTTCCTGGACAACGTGGGCGACGATCCGGCCTGCCGCGCGGCGCTGCGGGACCTGCAGCGAGACGCGTTGAAGCGGCGCGGTGAGCTCGGGGACCTCGCCGCCGCGCAGGCGAAGGAACAAGGTCTCACGTTCACGACGGTCGGCTCGGCGGACAAGTCCTTCGAGGTCGCAGTGATCGACGCGTACTTCGCCTTCTGGCAGTACCAGTCCCCGAACCGCTGCGAGTCGGTGCCGAAGCCGGGTGCGCCCGCCGCCGAGGTGTTCGAGTGGTTCGAACAGGTGGAGAGCTTCAACGAGTACGCCGACCAGCGGGTCGGCCGGTACACGCCGTACTACTACCAGGCCGCGGTCCAGCTCGGCTCGCCCGAGGCGTACGACGGGCATCTGCGGGACCTGCTCCGCTACCCCGGCGCCGACCGGCCCGAGTCGTTCGTGCCGCGGTCGATCCGCCTGCCGCGGTTCGACTTCCTGGCCATGCCGGACATCGACCGCTGGGTGAAATCCCGCGGGACGCGGCTGCTCTTCGTGTACGGCGCGAACGACCCGTGGAGCGCCGAGCCGTTCGAACTGGGCGCGGGCAGCCGGGATTCGTACCGGTACTTCCAGCCCGGCGGCAACCACATGGCGGACATCGGCGGCTTGCCGGAAGCCGATTCCGCCGCCGCCACCACGACGATCCGCCGCTGGGCCGGGCTGCCGCCTGCTCCGTCGGCTGCCCGGGCGCGGATGGCCCCGGCCGGGTTCCCGGACTTCGACTCCACCCGGACCCGGAACGGCCGACTCTAACCCCTGTCCTTGACGGTCGTCAGATCCACGATATACATTCGCGCGCCAGCTTCCGCACGGCGCAGGGAGAACTTTCCGTGGACGAGGCCGTCACCACCACGTCCGGTCCGGTCGCCGGGCGGCGCCGCGACGGGGTCCGGGAGTTCCTCGGCATCCCGTACGCCGCGGACCCGGTCGGGCCGCTGCGGTTCGCTCTGCCGCGCCCGCCGGAGCCGTGGGACACGCCGCTCCCCGCCGGGAGTCCCGGCCCGGCCGCTCCGCAGGCGCCGTCGCGGCTGGAATCGGTGATGGGCCGGCCGGGCGGGACGGTCGCCGAACGCGGCTGCCTCACCGTCAACGTGTGGGCGCCGGAAGACGGCACGGACCTGCCGGTGCTGTTCTGGATCCACGGCGGCGCGACGGTGAGCGGGTCCGGCGGCTGGGAGTGGTACCGCGGGGCGCGGCTGGCGGCGGAGAACGGGATCGTCGTCGTGACGATGAACTACCGGCTCGGCGCGCTGGGATTCCTGTACCCGGCGGAGCTCACCGACCGGCTCGGACCCGGCAACCTCGGCCTGCACGACGTCGCGCTCGCGCTGGAGTGGACCGCGGCGAACGTGGCCGCATTCGGCGGGGCTCCGGACGCGATCACCGTCGGCGGGCAGTCCGCCGGGGCGCAGCTCGCCGGTCTGCTGGCGGCGACCGAGCGCACCCGGCCGCTGGTCCGCCGGGTGCTCTTGCAGAGCTCGGCTCCCGAAACACAGATGCCGACCGCCGATGAGGCAACCGAGGCCGCTCGCCAGTACTTCGCTGCGCTGGGCGCCGACCCGGCCGACGCGGACGCGGTACGGGCGCTCGAGGCGACCGAGTTCGTCGACGCGTATCGCCGGATGCCTCCGTCCGGTGGATTGCTGATGCCGCTGGGTATCACGCGCACCTCCGAGGTGCCGTGGCCTGATTTGCGGACGGCGTTTGCCGAGGCGGTGTCTCCGGAGGTCGACCTGCTGATCGGCGTGACCAGCGACGAGGCGCACGCTTTTCGGTACCCGCGCCGGGCCGATGCAGCGCCCTGGACGCGGGCCGCCGATGACCTCACCGAGACACTGTTCCGTGCGCCGGCGCAGCGCCTGGCCGAGGACCGCGCGGCGATCGGGCATCCGGCGTACGGGTACGAATTCGCTTGGCGTGCTGGGGAAATCGGGGCCGCGCACGGGATCGACCTGCCGTTCCTGTTCGGCACCTTCGACGCGTGGGCCGACGCCCCGATGCTCGGCGACGCCGACCGGGCCGGGCTCCGTCCGCTCGCCGCGGCGTTCGGTGGCGCGGTGGCCGAGTTCGTGCGCAGCGGCCGTCCCTCGCATCCTGCCCTGCCACTGTGGCCGGCCGGAGGTTCCGTGCTGCGGGTGGACACGACGTCGGCCGTCCAGGACGGGTGGGCATGGAAACCGTCTATCTGAACGGGAAAGTCGTCACGGTCGACGGCCGGTTCACCATCGCCCAGGCCTTCGCGGTGCGCGACGGGGTGTTCACGGCGGTCGGGAGCAGCGCCGAGCTTTCCGGGCGGCCGGGTCCGGTCGTGGATCTCGGCGGGCAGACGGTGCTCCCGGGTTTCATCGACGCGCACGCCCATTCGGTGCTGCGCGGGATCCTCGACGCGGCGGAACCGTCGCTGGCCGGTGCGACGTCGGTGGCCGAGGTGGCCGCCCGGATCGGCGCGGCCGCGGCGAAGGCCGAGCCGGGCGCGTGGATCGTCCCGTCGCCGTTGGGTGAGCCACCGGATTTCTTCGGCCTGCCCGGGAAATGGGCCGAGGGACGTTGGCCCACGCGATCCGACCTGGACGCCGTCGCGCCCGAAAACCCGGTACACATCCCGACTTCGGTGTACTGGCCGCATCCCGCGGTGCTGAACAGCCGCGCCTTGGAGCTGCTCGAGCTCACGGACGAACCCGGGTTGCGGATCGTCCGCGACGCTTCCGGTGAACCGACCGGCCTCGTGCACGGGCTCACGCCGTATCGCGCGGAAAGCCCCGCGGTCCGCCGGATGATGGCGCTGCAGCCGCAGTTGCCGGTGCCTGCTCGGCGTGCCGCGATCGCCCGCGCGCTCGACGAAAACCTCGCGCTGGGTGTCACCAGCATTTACGAGGGACACGCCAACGCCTTCACCGCCGACCTGCAGGCCCTGCACGCCACGGGTCGGCTGGCGTGCCGGGTAGTCGCCACGCACGAGATGCCGGTCGCCCATCCGGACCCGGACGCGTGGCTCTCGTCGCTGCCCACCACCTCCGGCGACGACCTGCTGGAAATGGCGGGCGTGACGGTGTCCGTCGACGGCCCGACCCACTTCGGCCGGGCCCTGATGCACGAGCCGTACCTGGACCCGCTGGACGAACCGGGAAATGGCGTGGCGGCACTGTCCACAACGGACTTGACGGCGATTGCGCGGCTCTGCGTACAGCACGGAATCCGGCTCAACGTATTGGCCAGCGGCGACCGGGCAGCCGAGATCGCCGTGACGGCGCTGATGGCGGTGCACCGGGAGACGCCGTTGACCGGGCGGAACTGGGTGGCGCAGCACTTCCACCATGCGACGCGCGAGCAGATCGCATGCCTCGCGGAGATGGGTATGGTGGCGCAAACCTGCGCCGGAGTCGACTACGGCCGCGGCGAAGCGGCGTACGTGAACCGGCTGCCGGGAAAGCTGTGGGAGCAGGTCGCACCGATGCGCTGGTGGCTGGACGCGGGTGTGCCGGTCGCCACCGCAAGCGACGCAACCCACCACGATCCGCTCTTCCAGCTCTGGGCAGCCCTGACCCGCGTCGACGGCCGGACGGGCCGCAGCCGGCAAACCCCGGCGAAGACGATCACTTGTAAGGAGGCCGTGCGCGCGTTGACCATGGGTGGTGCCGCCGTATTGGGCCGGAGTGCGCGAGTGGGCTCGATCGAGCCGGGCAAGCTGGCGGATTTCGTGCTGCTGGACCGGGATGTCCTCACCTGCCCGGTGAAAGACCTGCCCACGGCGCGGGTTGCGGAGACTTTTCTGGGAGGGGAGCTGGTTTTTCGCCGGTGACCCTGCGGGCGGTGCGGAGGTCGGCTTGGCCATTGCGGTCCGGCGGTCATTTCAGGCATGGCGCCCGGTCACCTCGCACCAAGCCCAGCCGAGCACGGCTCCCCCTCCCCTGGGCTCGGCCGCCCGGGGGCCGGGACGGCCGCTTCGCCCCCGCACCGCCACTCCCCAAGCACAGCCGGTTGCAGCCCGACCGCAACCGCAGGCCAGCACTACGCCTCGCCCCGCATCACCACTCCCCAAGCTCAGCCGGTTGCAGCCCGACCTCAGCCACAGGCCAGCACTACCTCGCCCCGCACCGACTCCCCAAGCACAGCCAATTGCAGCCCGACCGCAACCAAAGGCCAGCACTACGCCTCGCCCCGCACCGCCACTCCCCAAGCACAGCCAATTGCAGCCCGACCGCAACCAAAGGCCAGCACTACGCCTCGCCCCGCACCGCCACTCCCCAAGCACAGCCAGTTGCAGCCCGACCTCAGCCGCGGAGCGGGCCGCCGCCTCGTCTTGTTCCGCCGCTCGTCAGCGGCCAGACCGGCCCAGCGTCGGCGGTGTCAGTTCTCCCCCAGTTTCACCAGCTCCAGGTCGGTGTGCGGGAAGTCGTCGCCGATGCACAGGAGGGGCTCGCCGACGATCGTTGCGGCTGCGTAAGTGAGGCAGTCGCCGAAGGTCAGTGCTGCTCGGTGCCTGCTCTTGCCGTAGCGCAGGAATGCGGATTGGGCGGTCCGCCAATGGGCTTCGCCGAAGGTGAGGACGTCGAATTGGCGCCGTTGCAGGAAGGAGGCCAGCAGGGCCGGGCCCCGCTCGCCTTCCTTGTTCACTAGCACGATCGAGGTCTCCACCAACGTCGGCGCACTGATCCGGCACGACTCCGCGCTGCCGATTGCGCGCGCGATCGGCAGCGCCAGCGGTCCTCCCATCAGTGTTGCGATGATGGCGGAGCTGTCGATGATCACCCGCCACCCGGCCCGTAGCCGAGGATGTCTTCACGCTCCGTCTTGCTGATCGGGCGGCCGCGGTTCTCCGGGGAGACCTGCGGCCAGATCTCGTCCTGCACGAAGCGCACGAAGTCGTCCGCGTTCCGCTCGGCGCGCTGTTGCGCGACAAGCTTGTCCCGCATGCTGCGCAGAGCCGTCCGGACCGCACCGGTTTTCGTGGTTCCGGTGAGTTCGGCTATTTCCGCGGCCAGGCGTTCGGACTCCGGGTCCTTGATGTTCATCGCCATGGTGTAATTCCACCCTAGATGGTGTAACTACTTGATCCCGGCTGCGTCCATTCCGCGGAGTTCCTTCTTCAGGTCCGCGACCTCGTCGCGGAGGCGGGCGGCCAGTTCGAACTGCAGGTCGCGGGCGGCTTGCATCATCTGGTCGGTCATCTGCTGGATCAGGTCGGCCAGTTCGGCGCGCGGCATGGCCGACACGTTCTTGTCGGTGAGCATGCCCGAGCTGCGGACGCGGTCGCCCTGTTCCGGTTTCTTGCCGCGCGAAACGTTGCGGCCCGAGCCTCCGACGGCGACCGACTCCTGGGAGTCTTCCGCTTCCGAGTACACGCGGTCGAGGATGTCGGCGATCTTCTTGCGCAGCGGCTGCGGGTCGAGGCCGCGTTCCTCGTTGTACGCCACCTGCTTGGCGCGGCGGCGGTCCGTTTCCTCGATCGCGAACCGCATCGAGTCGGTGATCTTGTCCGCGTACATGTGGACCTCGCCGGACACGTTGCGCGCCGCGCGGCCGATCGTCTGGATCAGCGACGTGCCGCTGCGCAGGAAGCCTTCCTTGTCCGCGTCGAGGATCGCCACCAGGGACACCTCGGGCAGGTCGAGACCCTCCCGCAGCAGGTTGATGCCCACCAGCACGTCGAAATCGCCCGCCCGCAGCTGCCGCAGCAGCTCGACCCGGCGCAGCGTGTCGACCTCCGAGTGCAGGTACCGGACCCGGATGCCCAGCTCCAGCAGGTAGTCGGTGAGGTCCTCGGACATCTTCTTGGTGAGCGTGGTGACCAGGACGCGCTCGTCCTTCTCCGCCCGCTCGCGGATCTCGTGCACCAGGTCGTCGATCTGCCCTTCGGTGGGCTTCACGACCACCTTCGGGTCGACCAGCCCGGTCGGCCGGATGACCTGCTCGACGAACTCGCCGCCGGTCTGCCCCATCTCGTACGGACCCGGCGTGGCCGACAGGTACACCGTCTGCCCAATCCGGTCGGAGAACTCCTCCCAGGTGAGCGGCCGGTTGTCGACCGCGCTCGGCAGCCGGAACCCGTAGTCGACCAGGTTGCGCTTGCGGCTCATGTCGCCCTCGTACATGCCGCCGATCTGCGGCACCGTCTGGTGCGACTCGTCGATGACCAGCAGGAAGTCGTCGGGGAAGTAGTCGATCAGCGTGGCCGGCGCGGTTCCCGGGCCGCGGCCGTCGATGTGCCGCGAGTAGTTCTCGATGCCGGAGCAGAACCCGACCTGGCGCATCATCTCGACGTCGTAGGCCGTGCGCATCCGCAGCCGCTGCGCTTCCAGCAGCTTGCCCTGCTTCTCCAGGTCGGCCAGCCGCTCCTCGAGCTCGGCCTCGATCCCGCGGATCGCCTTCTCCATCCGCTCCGGACCCGCGACGTAGTGCGTGGCCGGGAAGATCCGCACCTCGTCGACCTCGCGCACGATGTCCCCAGTAAGCGGATGCAGGTAGTACAGCTTGTCGACCTCGTCGCCGAAGAGCTCGACCCGGATGGCCAGCTCCTCGTACGCCGGGATGATCTCCACCGTGTCGCCGCGCACCCGGAACGTGCCGCGCGCGAACGCGATGTCGTTGCGCGTGTACTGCACGTCGACCAATGCCCGCAGCAGCACGTCGCGCTCCACCGTGCCGCCGACGGTGAGCTTGGTGGACCGGTCGAGGTACGACTGCGGCGTGCCGAGTCCGTAGATGCACGACACCGACGCGACCACGATGACGTCCCGGCGCGACAGCAGGTTCATCGTGGCGGAGTGGCGCAGCCGCTCGACGTCGTCGTTGATCGACGAGTCCTTCTCGATGTACGTGTCCGTCTGCGCGATGTACGCCTCGGGCTGGTAGTAGTCGTAGTAGCTGACGAAGTATTCGACCGCGTTGTGCGGGAACAGCTCGCGCAGCTCGTTGGCCAGCTGGGCGGCCAGCGTCTTGTTGGGCGCCATCACCAGCGTGGGCCGCTGGACGCGCTCGATCAGCCACGCGGTGGTGGCCGACTTGCCGGTGCCGGTGGCACCGAGCAGCACGACGTCCTTCTCGCCCGCCGTGATCCGGCGTTCGAGGTCGTCGATGGCCGCCGGCTGGTCACCGGCGGGCTGGTACTCGCTGACCACTTCGAACCGGCCGCCGGTGCGGGGTACATCGGAGACCGGCCGGAAGTCGGACTGGGCGAGGACGGGGTGTTCGGTTGCGAAAGCCACGGGAACCAGGGTAGGCGCCACCACCGACAATTTCCGCGACACCCCGCTGACCTGCATGAACCCACCCGGCGGAAGCGGGACGGCCCGCCACCACGGCAGGATGGGCGGATGAGCGACCTGCACCCCCCGAAGGTGGAGTACTTCGACCCGGCCGCCCGCGTCAACGTCGACAACAAAGGCATCCGCCGCGAGGTGGAGGAGTTCCGCGAGGAGCCGTTCGGCCTGTACCTGGCGCGTCCGGCACCCGGGCGGGCACAGTTCCACTACCTCGAGTCGTGGCTGCTCCCCGGCCTCGGCCTGCGGATCACCGACTTCTGGTTCAGCCCCGGCCACGAACGCGACCAGGACTTCTACCTCGACGTCGTCCGCGTACGCCGCGAAGGCGAAAAGTGGGTCGCCACCGATCTCTACCTCGACCTGGTCCTGAAGGACAAGGTCTCGGTCCGCGTGATCGACACCGACGAACTGCTGGCGGCCGTCGCCGAAGGCCTGCTCCCGCAAGCCGAGGCCGAGTACGCGCTCGAGGTCGCCTACACCACCGTCGAAGGGCTCGCCGCGCACGGTTACGACCTCGCCGCCTGGTTGTCCACAAAGGACGTGACCGCGACCTGGCGCCGGCATCCCTGACCCGGACCGGGGGATTTCCCCGCCCCGGATCCGGCGGCTGGCCGCATTACCCCCGGCGCCGGTCCCGGCCACGATCGGCAGCATGGAGAAAATCGGCAACCGGGTGACCCTCGACCTCGTGTGCTCGCTCTACCGGCAGCACGCCGAAGCGTTGCGGGCGGCGAAGGACGCGCAGCGCGCGCATCGCCGGAGCCATCCCGCGATGAAGACCCAGCTCGACGACCTCGAAGCCGAGATCACCTACCTGCTCCTGCGGCAGCAGCGCCCGGCGAAGGTCGTCGAGATCGGGTCGCTGCACGGCTGGTCCACGAGCTGGCTCCTGCGTGCGCTCGCCGACAACGGCACCGGCCACCTGGTCACCGCGGACCTCGTCGGGCACGCCGCGGCGACCGTGCCGTCCTCGCTGGCGAAGGGCCGCTGGGAGTTCCGCCAGGGCGACGCCCGCACGCTCACCGGCGATTGGCTGTCCGATGTGGACTATCTCTTCGTCGACGCCGACCACGGCGCCCGGTTCGCGCGCTGGTACCTCGCCGACGTCTTCCCGGGGCTGGACGCGGCGGTGAGCGTGCACGACGTGTTCCACCGCACCACCCCGCTGCCGTTCACCGAGGGCAAGGAAGTGTTGCGGTGGCTGGACACAACGCACACCCCGTACTTCACGGCCGCGCGCGCCCGCGCCCCGCACGCGTCCGCTCGGCTCGGGGAGCTCCGCCGCGAACTCGGCCTGTCCGAAGCCGTGCACACCGGACGCGCCAACCCGATGATCTACTTCCGCATCAACCGATCGGTGGATGCGGAAGCTCCGGCCGGTGGAGCGGATCCCGACCCGTTCCGTTGATCTTTCCGCGCGGCCGAACCGCGATTCTCGAACGCAGCAAGCACTGCGATTCCGAGAGGGGACAGCGGGGATGCCGGTCATCGAGGTACGCCACCTCCGCAAGCACTACCGCGGGAAACAGGCGGTCGACGACGTCTCGTTCACCGTCGAGCAGGGCGAGATCTTCGGGATCCTCGGCCCCAACGGCGCAGGCAAGACCACCACGGTCGAATGCATCGAGGGCCTGCGGGTGCCCGACGGCGGCACGGTTTCGGTGCTCGGGCTCGACCCGCAGCGCGACGTCCGTGAGCTGCGTCAGCGCCTCGGCGTGCAGCTGCAGGAAAGCCGCCTGCCCGAACGGCTGCGGGTCGGCGAGGTGCTCGGCCTGTTCGCCGCGATGTACCGCACCCCCGCCGATCCGGAGCGGCTCCTGGACCTGCTCGGGCTCACCGAGCAGCGGGACACCGCGTACCGCAGGCTGTCCGGCGGGCAGCAGCAGCGGGTGTCGATTGCGCTCGCGCTGATCGGCAGTCCCGAGGTGGTCGTGCTGGACGAGCTCACCACCGGCCTCGACCCGCAGGCCCGGCGTGACACGTGGGATCTCGTCGAAGCCGTGCGTGCGGAAGGCGTGACGGTCGTGCTGGTCACGCACTTCATGGAAGAGGCGGAACGGCTGTGCGACCGGATCGCCGTGATCGGCTCCGGGCGCGTCGTCGCGATCGACACGCCGGCCGGGGCTGGTCGGGCGGGCCGGCGGCGAGCACCGCATCCGGTTCCGGCCGTCGGCGCCGGTCGACCCGGCCTCGCTCAAGGACCTGCCCGACGTGCTCGAGGTCGAACGGCACGGCACGCACCTGGTGGTGACCGGGGGCCGCGGGGCGCTGCAGGCGGTGACGTCGTTCCTGGCCCGCGCTGACGTGGTGGCGGGCGACCTGCGGGTCGAACAGACCAGTCTCGACGACGCGTTCGTCGCGCTCACCGGCCGGAAACCGGACTGACGGGGGAACCATGCTGACCAAACTGACTGCCGCCGAGGCGAAAATGTTCCTGCGCGACCCCGGCGCACCGGCTGTGGTGGCCGGAATCCCGTTGGCGCTGCTGCTGATCTTCGGGCTGATGCCGGGTTCGCGCGAGCCGAGTGCGCAGTACGGCGGCCAGTCGTCGCTGGCCACGCTGATCGCGCCGATGGCCGTGGCGATCCTGCTGGGCGTCCTCGCGCTGAACCTGTACCCCGGCGCGATGGCGGCGCACCGCGAAAAGGGCGTGCTGAAGCGGCTCGCGGCGAGCCCGGTGCCGCCGTCCCGGCTGCTGGCCGCACAGCTGGTGGTGAATCTCGGCGCCGCTGTGGTCGCGATCCTGCTCGTCGTGGGGGTGGGCAGGATCGCGCTCGGGATGGCGCTGCCGCGGAATCCGGGCGGGTTCCTGGCGGTGACCGTGCTGGGTGCGGTGGCGTTGTTCTCCGTCGGCACTCTGCTCGCGGCAGTCGCACCGAGCACGCGCGCGGCGAACGGTCTCGGCGCGGCCGTGTTCCTGCCGATGCTGGCGCTGGGCGGGGTGTGGGTGCCCAAGGAGCTGCTACCCCCGTTGCTCCAGCACATCACCGAGGTGCTGCCGCTCGGCGCGACGCTGAGCAGCCTGCGCGACACCGCCGCCGGACACGCGCCGCACCTGCTGCCGCTGGTCTCGCTGGCCGTCGTCACGGTCGCGTGCTCGGTACTCGCCGCCCGATTCTTCCGCTGGGAGTGACCATGATCGCGACGTACGAAAAACCTGTCGAAACCCACGCGTTCGCCCGCACTCCGGTGCTGGCCGTCGCCGGTCTGCTGGCGATCCCGTTGGTACTCACCGCGAATCGCTACGGCTACTTCGGCGACGAGCTCTACTTCCTTGCCGCCGGACGGCATCTTTCCTGGGGTTACGTGGATCAGCCGCCGCTGCTTCCGCTCCTCGCCCGTGCCATGGACGCACTCGCGCCGGGTTCGCCGTTCGTGCTGCGGCTTCCGGCGATGCTGGCCATGGTCGCGGGCGTCGTGGTCGCCGCGCTCATCGCCCGTGAGCTCGGCGGACGGCGGCGGGCCCAGGTCGTCACCGCCGCGACGTTCGCCACCTGCACCCAGTTCCTCGCGGGCGGCCACTACCTCGCGACCTCGACGCTCGACCCGTTCCTCTGGACCGTGCTCATCTGGCTCCTGGTCCGCTGGATCCGCACCCGCCGCGACAGCCTGCTGCTGTGGGCGGGCGTGATCACCGCGGTGACGTTGTACGTGAAGTTCCTGATCGGCGGCTTCTGGCTGGTCGCGGTGGTGGCCCTGCTGATCTGCGGACCGCGTGACCTGCTGCGTCGTCCGATGCTGTGGGCCGGGGCCGCCATCGCGGCGCTGGCCTGCGTACCCACGCTGATCTGGCAAGCCACGCACGGCTGGCCGCAGCTGGGCATGGGGGCGGCGATCTCACGTGAAATCGGCGCGTCCGGACGGCTGCTCTGGCTGCCCGAGGTGGTGCTGATCGCCGGGGTCCCGATCGGGATCGTGCTGCTCGGCTACGGTTTGTGGCAGCTGCTGCGGCGCCCCGACTACCGTTTCCTGGCCTGGGTCACGCTCGGTCTAGCCGTCGTGTTCGTCGTGGTGAACGGCCGTTCCTACTACCTCGCCGGGATGTTCGCGCCGTGCTGGGCGGCCGCGGCGGTGGCGCTGGAGAGCCGTCCGGCGGCACGCTGGTGGCGCTGGCTCCCGACCTGGCCGGTCTACCTGATCTCGGCGCTGCTCATGCTGCCTGCCGCACTGCCGGTGTGGCCGCAGTCGTGGCTCGCGAAAAATCCGTCGCTGCCCACGCCGTTCTTCTCGTACGCGGAGATCGGCTGGCCGGAGGCTTCGAAGTCGGTCGCCGATGCGTATCACCAGGTCCCCGACCCGGCCCGCACCGCGATCCTGGGCGGTACCTACTGGACGGCGAGTGCACTCGACCGCTACGGCCCCGCGCTGGGGCTGCCCGAACCGGCGAGCCCCAACCGCGGGTACGCGACCCTGGTCGTGCCGCCCGATTCGGCACGGGACGTCCTCTTCGTCGGCGCCGATCCGCGGCTCCTGCTCGGGCACTTCGCCGATCTCCGCCCGGCCGGGACGGTGCGCACCGGCCACGCGAAGCCCAGCGTCCTCGACGGCACGCCGATGTGGCTGGCGAGCGGGAGAATGCAGTCGTGGCAGCACCTCTGGCCGGTGCTGGTGAACACCGCGGGCTGAGGGACCACCCGCAGTGCGGTGGCGCCGGACCCCGCCCGTAGGGTGCGGGCTGGCCAGCCCCCGACCGCCGACAGGGAGCAGGATGGATGCCGTGACGACGGCCGCACCGGAGCGGGTACGCACCGAGTTCGCGAGGCGCCCGGTCGCCTTGCTCGCGGCCGGGACCGCCGCGGTACTGCTCGCCACCGCCGGCCGCTACGGCTACTTCGGCGACGAGCTGTACTTCCTCGCCGCGGGCAAGCATCTGACCTGGGGTTACGCGGACCAGCCACCCGTACTCCCGTGGCTCGCCTGGCTGGCGAACGCGATCGCACCGGGGTCGCTCGTCGTGTTCCGCATCCCGGCGATCCTGGCGACCGCGGCGGGCGTGGTGTTCACCGGCCTGCTGACCCGCGAAATGGGCGGCGACCGCAAGGCGCAGACCCGGGCCGCGGCGGCGTTTGCGATCTGCGGCCAGTTCGTCGGCAGCGGGCACTACCTCGCAACGTCCACTGTGGACCCACTGCTGTGGGCGATCGTGCTGTGGCTGCTGGTCCGCTGGATCCGGACCCGCGACGACAACCTGCTGCTCTGGCTCGGCGTGGTCACGGCCGTTGCGCTGAACGTCAAGTTCCTGATCGGCGCGTTCTGGGCCGTCACCGCGGTCACCGCGCTCCTGTTCGGCCCGCGTGACCTGCTGCGCCGCCCGAAACTGTGGGCGGGCGCGGGAATCGCAGTGCTCGCCTGTGTGCCGACGCTGGTGTGGCAGTCCCTGAACGGCTGGCCGCAGCTGGGGATGGGCGACGCGGTGTCCCGTGAAGTCGACGAAGCGGGTGGCCGCGGGATCTTCGTACCGGCGCTGCTCGCCGGTGCCGGGCTCGTGATCGGTGCGCTGGGGGTGCTGTACGGGCTGGTCGTGCTGGTCGGCAGCGAACGGTTGCGGCCGTACCGCTTTCTCGGCTGGTCGGCGCTCGGTGTGTTCGCTGTATTCCTCGTCGCGAACGGCCGGTTCTATTACGCGGCAGGCACTTTCAGCGTGTTGTGGGCTGCTGCCGCAGTACATCTGCAGGACCGGCGGCCCGCGTGGTGGTGGCGCTGGGTGCCGACGTGGCCCGTCTTCGTCCTCTCCGCGGTATACAGCCTCCCGTACGCGCTCCCCGTTTGGCCGGTGCAGTGGCTGGTGGAGCATCCGAACGCACCACGCCCGGCGTACGCGATGGAAGAGGTCGGCTGGCCCGATCTGGCCGCGTCGGTCGCCGCGCAGTACCGCACGCTTCCGCCGGACCAGCGGAACCGCACCGCGCTGGTCACCGGCGGCTATTGGCAGGCCGGGGCGCTCGGCCGGTACGGGCCGGACGAGGGCCTGCCCGAGGCGTACAGCGCGAGCCGCGGGTTCTGGTACTTCGGCCGCCCTGCCGACGACGCGGACACCGTGCTGTTCATCGGCCGCGACCCGGCGAAGCTGCTGCCGCACTTCCGGTCCGCGCGGATCGCCGGCGAGGTCGACAACCGGCTGGGCGTCCCGAATTCCAGCCGGCACCTGCCGATCTGGCTGCTCAGCGGGCGGATCGGCAGCTGGGCGGAGATCTGGCCGCAGCTGAAAGACCTGAAGGCATGAGGCTCGACGAGCTGCGGAACGTGAAGCTCGACTGGCGCGGCTCCCTCGTGCCCCCGGCCGCGCCGCGGCCCGCGGACCCACCGGTGCGCTGGCACCGCTGGTTCACCCGCCTCGAAACCCTGCTCGCGTTCGCGCTGCTTCTCGTGTCGATGCTGCTCAGCGCCCTGCGCGGGGACCAGACGGACGCGTACCGGGGCACCACCTTGCTGATCGCCGCCGGTGCCGCGGGGTGGCTGGTGCTCACGACGCTGGTGGTCCGCCCGCGGCTGCGCGACCATCCGGTGACCGCGGCCGCGGTGTTCGCCGGGGTGGTCACGTTCGGCGCAATCCTCGAATATCGCGAAACGTACTTCGTGATCTTCATGGTCTACGGCTTCTTCGCGGCCATGCGGATGCGGCCGATGCCGGTTGCGCTCCTCGGCATCGCCATCACGTCACTCCTGATCAACACCATGACCAGCGGCGGGCCGATCCACGCGTTGTCGGTGGCGCCCGGGATCTGGGTGACGCTGGTGATCGTGCAGACCGCGGCGATCGGCGGCGGAGGCGCGCTCTTCGCCGCGGTGGGCAGGCAGAACGAGGAACGCCGCCGGATGATCGACCAGCTGGCCGCCGCCGAGGCGGAGAACCGCGGGCTGCACCGGCAGCTGCTGACCCAGGCCCGCGAGGCCGGGGTGCTCGACGAGCGGCAGCGGCTGAGCCAGGAAATCCACGACACGCTCGCGCAGGGGTTCACCGGGATCATCACCCAGCTCGAAGCCGCCGCACAGGTCCGCGAAAACCCGGCGGAATGGGAGCGGCACGTCGCCGCGGCCACCCTGCTCGCCCGCGAAAACCTCACCGCCGCCCGGCGTTCGGTGGACGCGCTGCACCCGGCACCGCTCGACTCCGCGACCCTGCCCGAGGCGCTCGCCGAGGTGACGCGGCTCTGGAGCGCGCGCACCGGTGTATCGGCGACCTTCTCGGTGACCGGCGCCGCCGTCCCGCTGCATCCGGAGCTGGAGGCCACCCTGCTGCGGATCACCCAGGAAGCACTGTCCAATGTGGCCAAACACGCGCAGGCGAACCGGGTGGGGATCACCCTGTCGTACATGGGCGACGAGGTGACCCTGGACGCGCGCGACGACGGCGCCGGGTTCGACCCGGCGGGCCCGCCCACCGGGTCGAACCCGGAGGGCGGCTTCGGCCTGCCCGGCATGCGGCGGCGCGCGGAGCGGCTGGCGGGCACACTGCACGTGGAGACGGAACCCGGTGGCGGCACGGCGATCTCGGTCCGCCTTCCGGCCGTCCCGGTGGCCGCGCCGGACCGAAACGAGGGGACCCGATGACCATCACCCTGCTCATCGCCGACGACCACCCGATCGTCCGAGACGGCCTGCGCGGCATCTTCACCGGCGAGAACGGCTTCGAGGTGCTGGGCGAGGCTGCGCACGGCGCCGAGGCTGTCACGCTCGCCGAGGCACTCAAGCCGGACGTCGTGCTGATGGACCTGCGGATGCCCGGCACCGACGGGGTCGCCGCGATCACCGAGCTCGCCCGCCTCGGCAACCCGGCCCGCGTGCTCGTGCTGACCACGTACGACACGGATTCGGACGTCCTCCCCGCCATCGAGGCCGGGGCGACCGGGTACCTGCTGAAGGACTCGCCGCGGGAGGAGCTGTTCCGCGCCGTCCGGGCCGCCGCGCGCGGTGAAGCGGTGCTCTCCCCCGCCGTTGCGAGCCGGATCATGGGCCAGATGCGCGCGCCCGCGCAGGAACCGTTGTCGCAGCGCGAAATCGAGGTGCTGAACCTCGTCGCGCGGGGGTCCACGAACAAGGAAGCGGCGAAGAAGCTGTTCATCAGCGAGGCCACGGTGAAGACGCATCTGCTGCACGCGTACGCGAAACTCGGCGTGAAGGACCGGGCTGCCGCGGTGGCGGTGGCTTTCGAACGTGGGTTGCTCGGCTCCTAGCTACTTTCGCGATGAACTCCTTCACGGGCAACGGATCGAGCTTGGTCCCGTCACGGAGCCGAGGTGCGACCAGGCCTGCGTCGGCTTCGCGGGCGCCGACCACGGCTTGATACGGCACCAACCGGTGATCCCGGATTCGCGCACCCAGACTCCCCTTTTCTGCCGGGACGATCTCGGCGCGTAACCCTGCATCCAGACACTGCTCGACGACGGCTGCGGCGGCCGGGAAATCCGCATCGCCGACCGGTAGAACCACTACCTGCACCGGGGCAAGCCAAGGCGGGAAAGCGCCGCCGTATTCCTCGACCAGCTGGGCCAGCACGCGTTCCAGGCTGCCGAGGAGGCTGCGGTGCACCAGGACCGGCCGGTGCGCGCGACCGTCCGCGCCGATGTACTCCAAGCCGAACTGCTCCGGCTGATAGTGATCGATCTGGACGGTGGACAGGGTCGACTCGCGTCCGGCGCTGTCCGCGATCTGCACGTCGATCTTGGGCCCGTAGAACGCCGCCTCGCCGGGGCCGCGCTCGTACTCGACGCCGTCGAGCGCGTCGGCGAGCACCTCGGCCGCACGGTCCCATTCGTCTGCCGCGCCAGCGTATTTGCCACGGTCATCCGGCAGGGATAGCCGGTAGCGCGCGGCTTTCAGGCCGAGATCGGCGTACCCGCGGCGGATCAGCTCGAGCGCAGCACGCACTTCGGCGCCGAGTTGGTCCGGGGTACAGAAGATGTGCGCGTCGTTGAGCTGGATCGCCCGGACGCGGCCGAGGCCGCCGAGCACCCCGGACAGCTCGGCCCGGTACATCCCGCCCAGCTCGGCCAGCCGCAGTGGCAGTTCACGGTGGCTCCGGGCGCGGCTGCGGTAGATCAGCGCGTGATGCGGGCACAGGCTCGGCCGCAGCACCACCTGCTCGCCGCCGACGTCCATCGGCGGGAACATGTCGTCGCGGTAATGCGCCCAGTGGCCGGAAAGCTCGTACAGCTCACGTTTTCCCAGCACCGGCGAATACACGTGCCGGTACCCGGCGCGGCGTTCGACCTCGCGGACGTACTCCTCCAGCACGTGCCGCACGGCCGCGCCGTCGGGCAGCAGATACGGCAGTCCGGCGCCGATCAGCGGGTCGCTGCCGAACAGGCCGAGTTCGCGGCCCAGCTTGCGGTGGTCGGGCATGGTGGTCTCCTCGGGTTTCGTCGAGGCGAGGCAAGCGACCACACAGCAGAGCCCGGGGCACTCGCCCCGGGCTCGAGATCAGCGTTCAGCGCGCCGGGACAGGATCCGGCGTCGTCGTGGACAGGGCGCAGTTCATGGCCTGACGATAACCCGTCCGGCCGCGCGCCCGCATCCGATTTACCGCGTCAGGGTTTCCACGAGCTCTGCTCGGCCCAGTTTTCCGCGCGCACAAAGGCTTCGTTGACCCAGCCCTGCTTCTCTTCGGCATATTCCTCGACGGTGCCATCGGCAGAATGCTTGCGCGCCAGCGCTTGTTTCAGCTCGGCGTAACGCTCGCGTTCCGCCGGATGCGCCCGGATCCAGTCGCGGAACAGCAGGGCGAGCCGCCACGCCGGGGTTTCGGTGGACCGGACGTGCAGGTTCACCGGCCGTTTCGGGTCGGCGCTCTGGTGGAACCGCTTGAGCCATTTCCCGCCGCCGTCCTGCGGATCGTCCCACCATTCGCCTTCCCGGCGCGGGAATCCGGCGTCGGCGAGTGTTTCGGCAAGTGCATCCGCATCGTCCAAAGTGGACACCGTGAGCTGCAGGTCGAGTACATCCTTGGCGGGCAGGCCGGGTACCGCGGTGGACCCGATGTGGTCCGCGCGGACCAGCCGCGACCCGGCGATCTGCCGCAGCCGCGCGAGCCGGCGTTCGGCCTGAAGCGGCCAGCTCGTGTCGTAGGGCGAGATCACCGGCGAGGCAGGCGGGCGCGGTTTGCGCAGCCGCAGGTTCGCCTCGAACGGGACCAGCCGGTCCGCCCACAGCGCATCCACCTCGGCGAGCACGATGTCCTGCGGACCACCGTTGTCGAGCCAGACGTCGGCGACCGCGCGGCGCTGCTCCTCCGCGGCCTGCGCCCGGATCCGCGCACGGGCGTCGTCCTCGGGCATGCCGCGGACCTCGACGAGCCGTCGTACGCGGACCTCCACCGGCGCGTCCACGATCACCACCAGGTGATACGCGGGCGCCAGGTCGTTCTCGACGAGCAACGGCACGTCGTGCACCACGATCGCGTCGTCCGCCACCCCGGCCATCAGCTCGGCGGTGCGCTGCCCGACCAGCGGATGCACGATCGCGTTGAGCCGCTTGCGGGACTCGTCGTCCGCGAACGCGCGCGCGGCGAGCGCGGGCCGGTCGAGGGACCCGTCCGGGGCAAGGATTTCCGCGCCGAACGCCGCTTCCAGTGCCGCCAGCCCCGGCGTGCCCGGCTCGACGACCTCGCGCGCGATCCGGTCCGAATCGATGACGACGGCCCCGTGTTCGGCGAGCCGGTTCGCCACCGTCGACTTCCCCGCGCCGATCCCGCCCGTCAGGCCCACTCGCAACATGGCCACACCCTAACCAGCGACCCCGTCACCCGCTCGGGCGACACCGAGACCCCTGCACGTGCACTCGCACGGGTACCCGCACACGCTGAGCGTAAAGGCAAGGACATTTTCCGGCGTTGCCGAACTGATGTGGGTGACACGCCGCGTGGTTACGCCGTTTTCGCGAACCGAGTGCGTACCGTGCGCGGCGGAAGCGTCGCCCACACGGAGGAACGATGGCGGAGAAGCACGTCGGGAAGCACCGGCTCGGCACCCCCGGCCTGGTGCACTGCGTCGCCTACCGCCAGGTCGCGGACGCACTGGACGAATACCGGCGCACGTGGTTCAGCGCGCTGCTGGTCCCCGCGAAGCACAGCCTGGCCGGCCTCCGCCGCCGGGCCCGCGCGGCTGCCCTGGAACGCGCCTGGGTGCCGGTGGTCTCGACCTCCTGACCCGAGCTCGAGCCAAGGCGTCCGGTGAGATCACCGCGTGCGTTGCCGGTCCACGGCTCAGACCTCGCGCGTTTCGATCGCGATTTCGTGCGTCAGCGTGCGGTGGACCGGGCATTTGTCGGCGATTTCGAGCAGCCGGGCGCGCTGCTCGTCGTCGAGAATGCCTTCCAGCGTGATCTCGCGCGTGATGCGGCTGATCAGGCCGACCTCGGTTTCGCAGCGTTCGCAGTCCCGCGCGTGGATGCGGTCGTGCCGCAGGCGGACGATGGTGCGGGTGAGCGGGATGCCCTTGCGGTCGGCGTACATCCGCAGCGTCATGGCGGTGCAGGTGCCCAGCGCGGAGAGCAGGAGGTCATACGGGTTGGGTCCGGCGTCGTCCCCGCCCACGATGACCGGTTCGTCGGCGAGGAATTCGTGCTCCCCGGCAGTGACGCGCTGGGTGTAGCGGCCGCTTCCGGCATCGGTGACGACGACGGTGCCGGACTGGGTCATCTGGTGGTTCCTCCCGCTCGCTGGACCACGACGCGCGGCGTCGCGTGTGGACTGTCCCGGGCCGGGCTGGTCCCGCGTCGTTCCCAAGAAGCCGGGAATATCGTATCTTCTGCTTGCGAGGCGCGGCCGCGGCTGCCGCGGGCATGGGCAAAGGGGGTGGAGGGCATGGCCACCCGCCATCTCTCGACGCGACCGGCCGAACAGCAGCACCGCGGCCGGTTTCTCGACGCAGCCCTCGCCGTCCTCGCCGAACGCGGCGTGGCAGGGTTGACCGTGCGAGCGGTGGCCGAGCAGGCCGGCGCGTCCACGATCACCGTGTACACGCGGTTCGGCGGCCGCACGGGTCTGCTGGACGCCTTGTACGAACGGGCTTTCGACCTGCTGCGCGAAGAACTGCGCGCGGTCCCCCCGGCTTCCGCCGACGGGATCGCCGATCTGGTGCACGTCGCGCTCGCGTACCGCCGCTTCGCCCTCGCCAGCCCGGCCCGGTACGGCCTGATGTTCGAACGCTCGGTACACGACTACGACCCGGACCCGGCACTGCGCTCGAACGTCGTGCGCACGAGTTTCGCGGAGTTCGTCGCGAAGATCGCCCGGGTCAGCCCGCCGGACGTCGTGGCGCAGGACTGCGGCTATCTGCTGTGGACGGCCATGCACGGGCTGGTGAGCGTCGAACTGACGATCCGCTCGCAAAGCCCCCTCGACGACTGGTTCATCGAACCCACCGAGACCGCGCAGGAAGCGATGTACCGCCGCGGGGTCGAAGGCATGATCACCGGGCTGGGACTGCACCGCTGACCTGCTCGCGTTCCTTGCTGCTCCTGACCGGGCAAGCCGGGCGCGGCCACTGAGCCGGTCGCCATTCGCGGCCGCCGCCCCGGACACACCTGCGGCCCCGGTCCGTTCGGGACCGGGGCCGCAGGGGGTGGAACTCAGCTACTCAGCGAACCCTCACGCGCCGCCCGAAAGCTTCTCGCGCAGGGCGGCCAGCTGCTCGTCGCTCGCGAGCGTGCCGCCGCTCTTCGCCTCGACCGGGGCCGAGGAGGTGTAGCTCTGGTCGCC
The DNA here is from genome assembly GCF_000717335.1 of Amycolatopsis jejuensis. Lineage (GTDB taxonomy): Bacteria > Actinomycetota > Actinomycetes > Mycobacteriales > Pseudonocardiaceae > Amycolatopsis > Amycolatopsis jejuensis. The sequence continues at coordinate 359,231 of NZ_JNYZ01000006.1, read as the reverse complement.
GCCCTCGATGCCGGTGGCGGCGTCCGCCGCGGCTTCGGCGTCGGCCTCGGCGGCCTTCTTGACCTGGGCCATGTGGGCCTCGTAGCGCGTGTGGGCCTCGGCGTACTGCCGCTCCCACTCCTCGCGCTGCTTGTCGAAGCCGTCCTGCCACTCCTGGGTGTCCGGGTCGAAGCCCTCGGGGTAGATGTAGTTCCCCTCGGCGTCGTACTCGGCGGCCATGCCGTACTGGGTCGGGTCGAATTCGGTGTCCGGCGTGACGCCCTCGTTGGCCTGCTTCAGCGACAGCGAGATGCGCCGGCGCTCGAGGTCGATGTCGATGACCTTGACCATGACGTCGCCGTTGACCTGCACGACCTGCTCCGGGATCTCCACGTGGCGCTCGGCCAGCTCGGAGATGTGCACCAGACCCTCGATGCCCTCCTCGACGCGCACGAACGCACCGAACGGGACGAGCTTGGTGACCTTGCCCGGCACGATCTGGCCGATCGCGTGGGTGCGGGCGAACTGGCGCCACGGGTCTTCCTGGGTCGCCTTCAGCGACAGGGACACGCGCTCACGGTCCATGTCGACGTCCAGCACCTCGACGGTGACCTCCTGGCCCACCTCGACGACCTCGGACGGGTGGTCGATGTGCTTCCAGGACAGCTCGGACACGTGCACCAGGCCGTCGACGCCACCGAGGTCCACGAAGGCACCGAAGTTGACGATGGAGGACACGACGCCCTTGCGGACCTGGCCCTTGGCGAGCGCGTTGAGGAACTCGCTGCGCACCTCGGACTGGGTCTGCTCGAGGTAGGCGCGCCGCGACAGGACCACGTTGTTGCGGTTCTTGTCCAGCTCGATGATCTTCGCCTCGAGCTCGCGGCCGACGTACGGCTGCAGATCGCGCACGCGGCGCATCTCGACCAGCGACGCGGGCAGGAAGCCGCGCAGGCCGATGTCCAGGATGAGGCCGCCCTTGACGACCTCGATGACGGTGCCCTTGACGGGCTCGTCCTTCTCCTTGAGCTCCTCGATCGTGCCCCAGGCGCGCTCGTACTGTGCGCGCTTCTTGGACAGGATCAGGCGGCCTTCCTTGTCCTCCTTCTGGAGAACGAGAGCCTCGACCTCATCGCCTACGGTGACAACCTCGGCCGGGTCGACATCGTGCTTGATGGAGAGCTCACGCGAGGGGATGACGCCCTCGGTCTTGTAGCCGATGTCGAGCAGGACCTCGTCGCGATCGACCTTCACGATGGTGCCTTCGACGATGTCCCCATCGTTGAAGTACTTGATCGTCTTGTCGATAGCCGCGAGGAAGTCTTCCTCCGACCCGATGTCGTTGATGGCGACCTGCGGGGCCCCGGTGTGGCTCTGCGGGGCGGTCGGGGCGGTGGCGGTGTCGGTGGTCATTAGGCGGGTTGCTCCGGTGGGATGGGTGTCGTAGGTGTGCGGTCGGCTACCGGTGGTGCACGCGGCGGGGCCCACGGCGAAGACATGCGACGACCCTGCTCAAACGTCCGGCGACCAAACGTTCCACCAGTGAACGACCGCGGCATGACCCGCTGACGGTGCGCGGCCCCGGCGGGTAGTCACCCAGGCAGCGCGAACCCACTGCGCTGAGGAGTATCGTACGCGGGCCCCTGCGGGCGGCACAATCAGGGTCGCCCTCGGCTCCCGGTACCGTCTCTGCAACGTTTTCGCCGGTCCGCGCATTCCCGCCGGGCCCGTCCGCCGTCCCCCGGAGAGGACCCGCCGTGCCCGAGCCCGCCCCGCCGCACGCGAGCGCCGAAGAGCGGCTCGGCACCATCGGCGTCGCGCATCGCGCCGTCGGCGGCGCGGAGGCCGAATCGGCGAATCTGGCCTGGTGGGACGCGGATGCCGACGACTATCAGGCCACCCACGGCGGATTCCTCGGTGACGCCGATTTCGTCTGGTGCCCCGAGGGCGTGCGCGAGGAGGACGCGCACCTGCTCGGCGACGTCCGCGGCCGGCGCGTGCTCGAGGTCGGCTGCGGGCAGGCGGCGTGCTCGCGCTGGCTCGCCGCCGCCGGGGCGGATCCGGTCGCCTTCGATCTGTCCGGCGGGATGCTCCGGCATGCCCGTGCGGGCAACGACCGCACCGGCGTGAAAGTCCCCCTCGTGCAAGCCAACGCGGAGCGGCTGCCGTTCGCCACCGCGGCTTTCGACGTCGCCTGCTCGGCGTTCGGCGCGCTGCCGTTCGTCCCCACGCTGGAGACGGTGTTCGCCGAAGTGCGGCGGGTACTGCGTCCGGGTGCGCCGTGGGTGTTCTCCGTGACGCACCCGATGCGGTGGATCTTCCCGGACGACCCCGGCCCGCAAGGCCTCACCGCGACCCAGCCGTACTTCGACCGCACGCCGTACCTCGAGGTCGACGACGACGGCGTGGCCACGTACGTCGAATACCACCGCACGCTCGGCGATTACGTGCGCGCGCTCGCCGCCACCGGGTTCGCGCTGGAGGATCTCGTGGAACCGGAGTGGCCGCCGGGGCACTCGCGCACCTGGGGCCAGTGGAGCCCGTTGCGCGGCAGGCTGTTCCCCGGCACCGCGATCTTCCGCACGCGCCGCGACTGAGCGGCTACGCTGCGCCGGTGAGCTTCACCGGCCGTTTCACCGCACTCGACCCGCTGCTGCCGCCGCCCGTGCCGCTGCTGCCGTCCGCGGGCGGCGAGCGGGTCGAGGCCGTAACCGCTTCCGGCACAAGGGTTTCCGCGGTGCTGCAGCGCTACCGGCACGGCCCTGGTGACGCTCCCCTGCTGTGGTCGGCAGCCGAGGTCTGGCAGCTCTTCCCCGGTCCGGACACGGCAGGCACCGAAGCATTCGACGCGTTGCTCGGCGCCCTGCGGTCCCAAGTGGACATCGAGGCCCCGGGTCCCGATTCGGCGTGCGTGGTCAACTGGCCGAGCCGGGACGCCGAAGCCATCCGCGCCTTCCTCGACCACGGCTTGGTCCCGCTGTCCGCCTTGGCCATCCGTCCGGCTGCAGCGCCCGAGCCCGCTGTCTCGGCCGCCGCGATCCGCCTTGCCGGGCCTGCCGATTTCGACGCCGCCCTCGCCTTGTGCGCGGCGACCTTCGACTACACCGGCCTGGTCGCGCACCGGAAACGGGACCAGACCGCCGAGCTGCTGCGTCCCGCGCTTCGCCGCGCACTCGGCGGGTCGACCACCTGGCTCGCGGAATCCCGCGGCGAGGTGGTGGCGCTCGCGCAGTGCGACTGGGTGGAGGCCGCGCCGGGCAGCGAGGCCGCCGAACTGCTGCCGCCGGGACGCTGGGGGTACGTGAACAACGTCGTCACCGCGCCCGCCAGCCGTGGCCACGGGATCGGCCGGGCGCTGATGGCCCGCGCCCACCGCGAGCTGCTCGGCCAGGGCGCCACCGGCACGTACCTCTACTACAACCCGACCAATCCGCTCTCCACGGTGTTCTGGCACCGGCAGGGCTACCGGCCGCTGTGGACCTCCTGGGAAGCCCACCCGGCGGGGGCCCTGCGATGAGCCGCTTCCCGGGTCGTGTGACATGCGGCAGACCGTCTTGCCCCCGCCGCACCGCCGGGGTTAGCTTTTGAACTGACCAGTCAGTTCAAATCCGGGGAGAGTGACTCTGTGCAGGTCCGTGCCGATCGGGTGTCCTTGAAGGGCCCCCACGGCCCCTTGTTGCCGCCGACCTCGGTGACCGTCGAAGAGGCCTGCCTCACCGTGGTGCACGGCGAGCCGGGCGTCGGGATCACCGCGCTGGCGCTGGCGCTCGCCGGGCGGCTGCGGCCGACCACCGGCACCGTGACCGCCGACCCTTCCGGTGACCTGCGGCGGCTGGTCGCTGTCGTGGACGCGCCGGGGGTCAGCGAGCCGGACGAGGCGCTGTCGCTGCGAGTGGTCGCGGGTGAGGAACTCGCGCTCGCGCATCGTCCGTCGGGCAAGGAAGCCGTCACGGCTTGGCTTACCGCGCAGGACGCGGCGCCGTACGCGGACAGCCGGTTCGAAAGCCTCGAACCGGCGTTGCGGACCCGGCTGCTCACCGCGCTGGCCGCGGAACGCGACGGCGTCCGAGTACTCGTCCTCGACGCTCCCGACCGGCACACCAGCGACGTCACGAGCTGGACCAAGGTGGCTGAGGAGCACGCTGCGCGTGGGTTTGCGGTGGCCGTGCTGGCCACGACGACACCGGAATCGGCGCTCCCCTACCCGCCTGCCCGGATCGGCTCGGCCGAGCAACCGGATCCGGTGCGGCTGGTGCGGCTGCCGGAACCCGAGACCGCTGAGCTCGCCGAAGGAGACCCGGCATGACCACCCCCGACAAGCGGTCCGGCGGGCTCAACGCGTTCCGGATCGCGCTCAACGAACTGCGCCGGCTGTCCACCGGCACGCTGCCGAAGCTCGCGATGGCCGCGCTCGTGCTGGTGCCGCTGCTGTACGCGTCGTTCTACCTGTACGCGAACTACGACCCGTACGGCCGGCTCGACAAGCTGCCCGCCGCGGTGTTCACCGAGGACGCCGGTGCGAAGGATTCGTCCGGCGCGGAACGGAATGTGGGGCACGAGGTCACCGACGAGCTCGTGAAGTCGGGTACCTTCCAGTGGCATCAAGTGTCCGAAAAGGACGCTCGCGACGGGGTGCGGGACGACAAGTATTCGTTCGCCATCGGCATTCCGCACGATTTCTCGAAGGCGCTGCTGTCGTCCGGCAACTTCACGCCGCAGCAGGCGACCATCACGCTCACCACCAACGACGCCAACAACTATCTCTCCGGCACGATCGCGAAACAGGTCGCCGACCAGGTCCGCAAGACCATTGCGGAGAAGGTGGGCAGCGAGGCCGCGGACCGGTTCCTCGTCGGGTTCTCCACGATTTACGGCAAGATCTCCGAAGCCACCGGTGGCGCCACGCAGCTCGCCGACGGCGCCGGGAAACTCCGGACCGGACAACATCAGCTCGCCGACGGTGCGCACCAGCTCGCGACCGGGTCGGGCAGTCTCGCCACCGGACTGGGCACGCTCAAGTCGAGTACCACGCAACTGCCCAGCCAGACGCAGAAGCTCGCGGACGGCGCGGGTCAGGTCGCCGACGGCAACCAGAAAGTCGCCGACGCTGCGTCGCTCGCGGCGGGTGCGTCGTCAGATCTGCAGAGCCGCCTCGACGGCTACCGTGCTCAGCTGAACACCCAGCTGCGGGACGCCGGGCTGTCCGAGAGCCAGGTCAACGACATCCTGGCGCGGCTCGATCAGCTGCGCTCCCCTGTCGATCAGGCGAACGGGAAAATCCAGTCCGCCAACGGGGATCTGCAGAAATTGGCGGGCGGCGCACGGCAGGTGTCCGACGGGGCGCATCAGCTCGCGTCGGCTGCGCCGCAACTGGCGGGCGGGATCGCGCAGGCGTCCGACGGCGCGAACCAGCTCCGCGACGGCGCCGCGAAACTCGACGACGGCGAGAAGACCGCGGTCACCGGCACCGACCAGCTCGCCGACGGGTCCGCGAAACTGCGCGACGGCCTGTCCGCCGGGCTTTCGCAAATCCCGAACCCGGACGACCCCACCCGCACCGCCACGGCCAACACGATCGCCGACCCGGTGGCTGTCACGTCGAATGGTGTTGCTTCGGCCGGTACTTATGGCGCCGGGCTCGCCCCGTTCTTCATCGCGCTGGCCACCTGGATCGGCGCGTTCGTACTGTTCCTGCTGATCCGGCCACTGTCGACGCGGGCACTCACCGCGGGCGCGTCACCGCTGCGGGTCGCACTCGGCGGCTGGCTGTCGTCGGCGGTGCTGGGGCTCGCGCAGGTGACCGTGCTGTTCGCCGCGGTGACCTGGCTGGTCGGCATCCACATCGCGCATCCGGTGGGGGCGATCGGGTTCGCGTTCCTGGTGTCGCTGGCGTTCACGTCGGTGGTGCATGCGCTGAACGCGTTCTTCGGCGCGGTCGGGAAGTTCCTCGGGCTGGTGCTTCTGGTGCTGCAACTGGTGAGCGCGGGCGGGACATTCCCGTGGCAGACGATCCCGGACGCGCTCTACCCGCTGCACGTGGTGCTGCCCATGGGATACGCAATCGACGGGTTCCGGCACCTGCTGTACTCCGGCGCGTCCCTGCAGATCCTGGGTGACGTGGCGGTGCTGGGGGCGTACCTCGTCGGAGGGATTTTGCTGTCCACGATCGCGGCGCGCAAACACCGGGTGTGGTCGGTGTCGGCGCTGAAGCCGGAACTCAGCTTGTGAGAGAGACGACCAAGCGCAAGCTCTTCGAGGCAACCCTGCGGCTTTCGGCAAGCCGCGGCCTCGTGGGCCTGACGGTGGACGACATCGCGGCCGAGGCAGGCGTCGCAAAGGGCACGGTGTACTACAACTTCGGCTCGAAGGACGGCCTGGTAGACGCCCTGCTGCGGTTCGGCGTGGACCTGCTCGCTGGCCGCCTGCGCGCAGCCGGCCCAGATGCGGATCCGGTGGCGATGATCGAGGCGCAGGTGGACACGACGCTGCAGTTCATCGCCGAGTACCCGGGATTTTCGCAGATCGTGGTGAGCGAGCTGTGGCGCACGCCGGGCCGCTGGCACGACACGCTGGCGCTGCTGCGGTCGGAACTGACCGAGGTGGTGGCAGCCCAGCTGGAACGCCTGCACGAGGCCGAGCGGCTCCCCGCAGGAGTCGACATCGCCACCGCCGCGGCCGGCTTGTTCGGCACGATGCTGGTAGTGGCCCTCGACTGGCAGGTCTTCCAGCCGACCCGCACGCGCGCGGAGGTACTGGACTCGGTGATGATGCTGGTGAGGGGCCTGGGTGGGGGGTCGTGAGCGGCTGAGCTGGCTCGGACCGCGGCGTGGGCGGGCGCTCGTTCGCTCGTTGAGCCGCCTGACCGGTACCCACGGAGAGCCATGACCAGCCCTCGGAGCTGGCAGGCATTCGTGAGGCGCCGAACCGGTACCCGGGAGAGGCTTGGCAGGGTCGCCGCCTGGGCAGGCTCTCGTGAGCAGCCGGGTCGGCACTCACGAGAGCCGCGAGCAGGGCCCGGGTGGCCCGGGTCCCGTGGCTGGGCTCAGCCGCAGTTGGCGCAGCAGCCGCAGCCCTTGCCGGTGCAAGCGGAGCAGCATCCGTGCCGCAGGATGGTCTGGAACAGCCGCTTGATCATGTCTCGGTCCTCCCGGAATCGATCGACACCTGCGCATGTGACGCTAAGTGAACCGGCGGTGACGCGGGTACCGCTGACCGGGCGGGCGACCGGGTGATTCCGTCCGGGGAGGTACGTCACGGGGCTGGGATTCCCGCACCGTTTCCGCCTGATCCCGGCTTGCCCGGGCCCGGACTCACCCGGGCCGGAGCCAATCCGAGCCGGACCCAGGCCGGATCTCAACGCCCGACCCACGCCGGGCCCCACCCGAGCCGAACCCACCCCAGGCCCAGCCAACCCCGGGCTGAGCCGAGGCCCGGGCCGAACCCAACCCGGGCCGCATCCAATCCAGGCCCGAACCGATCCGCCCCGGCCTCACTAGGCCGGATCCAACCCGGACTCGCCTATGCCGGATCCCAGGCTGGGCCAACCCCGGGCTGAGCCGGACCCACGCCAGGCCCAGCCCACCCCGGGCCGAGCCGGACCCACCCCAGGCCCAGCCCACCACGGGCCAAGCCAGACCCACCCCAGGCCCAGCCCACCACGGGCCAAGCCAGACCCACCCCAGGCCCAGCCACCACGGGCGGAACCCAATCCGAACCCGTGCATCAGCTGTCAGTGGGCGGCTTCGTTCCACGAACCTCCGTACCCCACCGAAACCTCCAACGGCACCGCCAGCTCCGCTGCCGAGCCCATGCCCTCCCGGACCAGTTTCTCGACCTCGGCGCGTTCTCCGTCGGCGATTTCCAGGACCAGTTCGTCGTGGACCTGGAGCAGGACGCGGCTGCGGAGCTTCGCCTCGGACAAAGCGCGGTGCACGTTCAGCATCGCGACCTTGATGATGTCCGCGGCACTCCCCTGGATCGGGGCGTTGAGGGCCATCCGTTCGGCCATTTCGCGGCGCTGGCGGTTGTCGCTGTTCAAGTCCGGCAGGTAGCGGCGGCGGCCGAAGATCGTCTCCGTGTAGCCGCGCTTCGCGGCTTCGCCGACCACTGACTGCAAATAGTCGCGTACGCCGCCGAAGCGGGCGAAGTACGCCTCCATCTGTTCTTTTGCGTCTTCGGTGGAGATGCGCAGCTGCTGCGACAGGCCGTACGCCGACAACCCGTACGCCAAGCCGTACGACATCGCCTTGACCCGGTAGCGTTGTTCCGGCGTGATTTCCCCTGCCGGAACGGAAAACGCGCGCGAGGCGACGAACGTGTGCAAGTCCTCGCCGCTGTTGAACGCCTCGATCAGGCCCTCGTCCTTCGACAGGTGCGCCATGATCCGCATTTCGATCTGGCTGTAGTCCGCGGTCATCAGCTCCGTGTACCCGTCGCCGACCACGAACGCGTCACGGATCCGGCGGCCTTCCTCCGTGCGCACCGGGATGTTCTGCAGGTTCGGCTCGATCGACGACAGCCGTCCGGTGGCCGCGATCGTCTGCTGGAGCGTGGTGTGGATGCGCCCGTCGTCGGCGACCGACTTGATGAGACCCTCGACCGTGGTGCGCAGCCGCGTGGCGTCGCGGTGTTCCAGCATGTACTGCAGGAACGGGTGCTCCGTCTTCTCGAACAGCGTCTGCAGTGCCTCGGCGTCGGTGGTGTACCCGGTCTTGGTGCGCTTGGTCTTCGGCATCCCCAGCTCGTCGAACAGCACGACCTGCAGCTGCTTCGGCGACCCGAGGTTGATCTGCTTGCCGATCACCTCGTACGCCGAGTCCGCGGCCTGGGTGACCCGGCTGAGGTAGTGCGCCTCCAGCTCGGTGAGCTGGTCGACGTCGACCGCGATGCCCGCCGCCTCCAGCTCGGTGATCACCTCGAGCAGCGGCAGCTCCAGCTCGGCCAGCAGCTTCGCCCCGCCCAGGTCCTCCAGTTCCGTACCGAGCGCGCCGGACAGCTCGAAGATCGCCCGCGCCTTGACCAGCTCGTCGGAGATCTCCTTCTGCTCCAGCCCATCGGCCCCGCCGTCGAGCAGCGACAGCTGACCGTCACCGTCGCCCGCTTCCGAGCGGAGCTCGCGGTGCAGGTAGCGCAGCGCCAGATCGTCGAGCTCGAACGTGCGCTGCCCCGGCCGCGCGAGGTACGCGGCGAGCGCCGTGTCCATGGTGAGCCCGGCGAACGTCCAGCCGCGGGCCCGCACCGCGTGCAGCGGCACCTTCAGGTCGTGCCCGATCTTGCGGACCTCCGGGTCGGCCAGCCACGCCGACAGCGCCCGGTCGTCTGCCTCGTCCATCGCCGTGACGTCGACGTACGCGCCCTCGCCGTCGGCCGCCGCAAAAGCGACCGCCTTCAGGTCCGACCGCACGGAACTTCCGGTGGTACGGAACGACAACGCCACCGGCTGACCTGCCCCGGCATGCGCCTGCAGCCACGCGCCGAGGGCACCCGGCGCGACCGCCGCACCGGACACCTCGAAGCCCTCGTCGGCCTCCGGTTCGGCACTGCTCAGCGTGGCGAACAGCCGGTCACGCAAGACGCGGAACTCCAGCTCGTCGAACAGCCGGTGCACCGCCTCGCGGTCCCACGGGCGCAGCTCCAGCTCGTCGGGCACCGCGTCCAGCGGCACATCCCGGACGAGCTCGGTGAGCTGCCGGTTGAGCGTGACCGCCGACAGGTGCTCGCGCAGCGCGTCGCCGACCTTGCCCTTGACCTCGTCGACCCGGTCGATGAGGTCGGCCAGCGTGCCGAACTGCCGGATCCACTTGGCCGCGGTTTTCTCACCGACGCCGGGGATGCCGGGCAGGTTGTCGGAAGGGTCGCCGCGCAGCGCTGCGAAATCCGGATACTGGCTCGGCGTGAGGCCGTACTTCTCCTCGACCGCCTCCGGCGTGAACCGGACCAGGTCGGACACCCCGCGCTTCGGGTAGAGCACCGTGACCCGGTCGTTGACCAGCTGCAGTGCGTCGCGGTCGCCGGTACAGATGAGCACGTCGTACCCGTCGCTCGCCTGCGTGGTGAGTGTGGCGATGATGTCGTCGGCCTCGAAGTTCTCCTTCGTGAGCGACGGGATGCCGAGCACCGTGAGCACCTCTCTGACCAGGTCGACCTGGCCGCGGAACTCGTCGGGCGTGGTGCTGCGGTTGGCCTTGTAGTCGGCGTACGTCTCCGACCGGAACGTTTTGCGCGACAGGTCGAAGGCCACCGCGAGGTGCGTGGGCTCCTCGTCGCGCAGGAGGTTGATGAGCATCGACGTGAAGCCGAACACCGCATTCGTGACCTGCCCGGTTTTCGTGCGGAAATTCTCCGCGGGCAGGGCGAAGAAGGCACGGTAGGCCATGGAATGGCCGTCGATCAGCAGCAGCCGCGGCCGCTCCTGCGTGGTGGCGGCGCCTGTGGTATTGGCAACGGTTCGGTTCTCACTCGGGCTCACGGGGCCGAGTCTAGGGTGAGGGTCCGACACTCTTGCGTGTCGCATAGGTTGAGGAGCAGAGAGTGACCGAGCAGACGGCCGAAATCCGGCCAGGGCAGTTCGGGGCCATCGACCCCGCGGCCGCCGACCAGCAGCTGAACGACAAGATCGGGCTGAAGATCCTCGAGCTGACGCCCGAACGGGTGGTCGGCACGATCCCGGTCGAGGGCAACCTCCAGCCGTACGGGCTGCTGCACGGCGGAGCGAATGCCACGGTTGCGGAGGCGCTCGGGTCGACGCTGGCTGCGCTCAATGCCGGACCGGAGCGGGCGGCGATGGGGTTGGAGCTGTCGTGCACGCACCATCGGGCGGTCCGGTCCGGGGTGGTGACGGCGGTGGCTACGCCGTTGCATGTGGGGCGGGGGACGATCACGGCGGAGATCGTGATCACGGATGATGAGGGGCGGCGGACTTGTACGGCGCGGTTGACTTGCGTGATCCGGGATCGGCCGCCGGGGGCGTGAAGTCCTTGGGGGTGAGCTGTCCGGGGGTGAGCTTTTACGGGTCGAGTGTCCGGCGGGGTGAGCCTTTACGGGTGAAATGTCCGGTGGGTAGGTGCCCTGGCTTGGAGCGTTGCGGTGGGGCACCCCGAAGCTTGATTGTGACGACGGTCTGAGGGGGCTTGTCAAGGCGGGAAAGATGCCTTGACAAGCCCCCTCAGACCGTGTTTTGGCTTCGGATCGGGGTGCAGGGCCGGGTCTGGGTGCGTGGTCCTGGTGAGTGCGTCGGCTGCGGTGAGTGGGGTGGGGGTTGGGGGTTTTGAAGGCGGTGAAGGGAACCATGAGGGAATCTGATTCCGTGATGGTTCCCTTCACGGCTTGTGCCTGCCGCTCAGCCGACGCCTAGGTAGGCTTCCTTGATGCTGGTGTCGGCGAGGAGTTCCTTGCCGGTGCCGGTTTTCGTGATCTGGCCGGTTTCCAGCACGTAGGCGCGGTGGGCTCGCGAGAGTGCTTGCTGGGCGTTCTGTTCCACCAGCAGTACCGTGGTGCCCTGGCGGTTGATCTCCGTGATGATGCGGAAGATCTGCTGGATGAACTGCGGCGCCAGACCCATCGACGGCTCGTCCAGCAGCAGCAGGCGCGGGTTGGCCATCAGGGCGCGCCCGATGGCCAGCATCTGCTGTTCACCGCCGGACATCGTGCCGCCTACCTGGGTTTTGCGTTCGGACAGGCGGGGGAACAGTTCGAAGACGCGGTCGAAGTCCGGTTGCAGGTTCTTCCGGTCCTTGCGGGCATACGCGCCCATGTCCAGGTTCTCCAGCACCGTCATGCCCGGGAAGATGCCCCGGCCTTCCGGTGCCTGCGAGATACCCCGGACCACCCGCAGGTCACCGCGCAGGCGGGAGATGTCCTCCCCGTCGAAGCGGATGCTGCCTGCCGAGAGCGGGCGGATACCCGAGATCGCCCGCATCGTGGTGGACTTCCCGGCTCCGTTCGCGCCGATCAGGGTGACGATCTCGCCCTCGTTCACCGTGATGGACAGGTCCGACACGGCCTTGATCCGTCCATAGTGGACGGACACGTCGGTGAGCTCAAGCAACGTCATCGTCGGGAACCCCCAGGTAGGCCGCGATCACCGCGGGGTTCTGCCGGATCTCGGCAGGCAGCCCGTCGGCGATCTTCTTGCCGAACTCCAGCACCACGATCCGGTCGGTGACGCCCATGACCAGCTTCATGTCGTGTTCGATCAGCAGGACGGTGTAGCCGTCGTCGCGGATCGTCCGGATCAGCCCCATGAGCTCTTCCTTCTCCGCCGGGTTGAACCCCGCGGCCGGCTCATCCAGGCACAACAGCTTCGGCTCGGTGGCGAGCGCCCGCGCGATCTCCAGCCTGCGCTGGTAGCCGTACGGCAGGTTCTTCGCCCGGTCCGCCGCCCGGTCCGCGATACCGACGAACTCCAGCAGCGCCATCGCCTTCTCGATCGCCTGCTTCTCCTCGCGATGATGACGAGGAGTCCGCAGCAGGGCACCCACCATGCTCGTGCGATGCCGCGCGTCGGTGCCGACGACCACGTTCTCCAGCGCGGTCATCTCGCCGAAGAGCCGGATGTTCTGGAACGTCCGCGCGATACCCAGCTGCGTGATCGCGTGCCGGGACGCCTTGCCGAGCGGACGGTCCTCCAACAGCACCTGTCCCGACGTCGGCCGGTACACCCCGGTCATCGCGTTGAAACACGTCGTCTTACCCGCGCCGTTCGGCCCGATCAAGCCCAGGATCTCGCCACGCCGGATGTCGAACGACACCGAGTCCAGCGCGACCAGCCCACCGAAACGGACCGTGACGTCGTCGACCTTGAGCAGAGTCTGCCCGACCGACACGTCGATGTCCCGGTCCGGCGCGACTACCTCGAACACCTCGGTCCGGTGCTCCGCATACTCCGCATCGGACATCTGCGCAATCTCGGCGACGAGACCACCCTCAGCCGGGACCTCGGGCCCGGTTCCGTTCTCTGGGACCGTCATCGCCTCTCCCCCGCGGTCTCGGTGGCCAGTGACCCGTCACTGCTGACCTGTTCGCCCTTGCCGAGCAGCCGCTGGTACGCCTGCCTGCCGTAGGTGAGCAGCCGCTGCCGCGCACCGAGCAGGCCCTGCGGCCGGAAGATCATCAGGATGATCAGCGCCAGGCCGAAGATCAGGTACTTGTACTCCGCGATCTGCTGGAACCGCAACGGCACGTACGCCACCACGATAGCGCCCAGCAGCACGCCGACCTTGTTCCCGGCCCCGCCGAGGATGACCGCGGCCAGGAACAGCATCGACGTGACCACGTCGAACTTCTGGTTGTTCACGAAGCCGAGCTGACCCGCGTACAGCGCGCCGGAGAGGCCGCCGACCGCGGCGCCGCCCACGAACGCCCAGATCTTGAACTTGAACGTGGGCACGCCCATGATCTCGGCCGCGTCCTCGTCGTCGCGGATCGCGACCCAGGCCCGGCCGACCCGGCTGCGCTCCAGGTTCCCGACCACGAACAGGATGATGATGATCACCGTGACGCACAGCCAGTACCACGGGATCCCGTTGGCGTTGGTGAAGATCGGCGAACCGTCGGCCTTCGTGCCCGGCGGATGCCCGACGTTGACGAAGCCACGGTTGCCGCGCAGCGGGTCGATGTTGTCGGCCAGCAGGCGGACGATCTCGCCGAAGCCGAGCGTGACGATCGCCAGGTAGTCCCCGCGCAAGCGCAGCGTGGGTGTCCCGAGGATCACCCCGAAGATCATCGTGACCGCCATCGCGATCGGCAGCACCACGAGGAACGGCAGTTTCGCCAGCGACGAGTCCGGGCTCGTGAAGAGCGCCATCACGTACGCGCCGACAGCGAAGAACCCGACGTACCCGAGGTCGAGCAGACCTGCTTGGCCGACCACGATGTTGAGGCCGATGGCGACCAGCGCGTAGCGGGCCACCTCGAACATCGCGATCGGGAAGTCGTAGCCGGGCTGGGTGGTGATGATCGGCGGGTTCAGCACCGGCAGCAGGTAGATGAGCACCACCACCGGGATGAGCACTGCCCACTGCTGGACCCTGGACAGGTTGTTCCACCACTCCGAGATCGGCCTGCGGCGCGCCTTGGCCGCGGAGTGGGCAGGCGGAGTCGAGGTCGTCGTCATGCCCGCGCCTTTCCGAGCGACTCGCCGAGGATGCCGGTCGGCCGGAACATCAGGATCAGCACCAGCAGCACGAACGCGACGACGTCGCGCCACTGGCCGCCGAAGAGCGACTGCCCGTAGTTCTCCACGACCCCGAGGATGAGGCCACCGAGCAGCGCGCCGCGCAGGTTGCCGATGCCGCCGAGCACGGCCGCGGTGAATGCCTTGATGCCGAGGATGAAGCCGCCCTGGTACGCCGCACCCTGCGGGATCTTCATCATGTAGAAGAGCGCCGCCGCGCCGGCCAGCAACCCGCCGATGAGGAACGTCAGCATGATGACGCGTTCCTTGTTGACGCCCATGAGCGTCGCGGTGTCCGGGTCCTGGGCGACCGCGCGGATGCCGCGGCCGAACTTGGTGCGGTTCACGAAGAGGTCCGCGCCGATCATCAGGAGGATCGAAGCGACCACCGTGATGATCGTGACGATCGTGACGCTGCCGCCGAAGATGGTGAACACCTCGTCGTTGCGCAGCAGGCGGATGGCGTTCTCCGGGTTGCCGCCGCGCCAGATGAAGAGGAGCTGCTGCAGCACGAAGGAGGCACCGATCGCGGTGATCAGGAAGACCAGCCGGGGTGCCCCGCGTTTGCGCAGCGGCCGGTAGGCCACGCGTTCCAGCGCGACCGCGGTGCCGCCGGACACGGCCATCGAGGCGATGAGCGCGAGCAGCAGGAAGCCGATCAGCTCGAAGATCGGCAGGTCGGGCGTGGCACCGGGACGGAACCCCATGCCGTAGAAGACGAACCACGTCGCGTAGGCGCCGTAGATGAACACCTCGGAGTGGGCGAAGTTGATGAGCTTCAGCACGCCGTAGACGAGGGTGTAGCCGAGCGCGACGAGCGCGTAGATGCTGCCGTAGGAAAGGCCGTCGATCGTGTTGTCCCAGAACTGGTTCAGGAACGAATCGACGTCGAAGTTGATCCAGCTGCCGCCCTGCTCGAGGACGAGGGAGCTGAGGTCATGGGTCATCGACACTAGTTCTCCATGGGGATCCGGGGTGCGGGCCCGGCGGGATCGGGCCGCCGGGCGCGCACCCCGGTACTGGAACCGAAAGCGGCGGGGTTACTTGATTTCGGTGTCGCGGACGATCTTGCCGTTGTCCACCTTGTAGCTCCACACGGTGGTCGCCGACAGCTCGCCCTTGCTGTCCCACTTGAAGTGCTTCGTGATGCCCTGGCCGTCGTAGTTCTTCACGAAGTCCAGCAGGCCGGCGCGGTCCTTCTTGCCCGAGTCGATGCCCTTGAGCAGGATCGTCGCGACGTCGTAGGCCTCGGGCGAGTAGGTGCCCGGGTCGCCGCCGGTCGCCGCCTTGTAGGCGTCGGAGAACTTGGTGAACTGGTCGGCAGGCACGCACGGGCAGGTGAAGTACGCGTTGGCCGCGGCGTCACCGGCACCCTTGATGAACTGGTCGTCCTTCACGCCGTCCGGGCCGACGAACTTCGCCTTGACCCCGGCGTCGTTCAGCTGCTGCGCGAACGGAGCGGCTTCCTGGTAGTACCCGGAGTAGAAGACCGCGTCCGGCTTCTCGTTCTTGATCTTGTTGACGATCGCGGAGAAGTCGGTCTGCTTGGTCTTGACGTTGTCCTGGCAGGACGCCTTGTCGCCGAGCGCCTGGATGGTCGAGGCGGCGAGCCCGGTGCCGTACTCGGAGTCGTCCTTGATCACACAGACCTTGTTGGCCTTCAGCTCGCCGGTGATGAACTTCGCCGCGGCCGGGCCCTGGGTGTTGTCGTTGCCCAGCCCGCGGAAGAAGGTCTTCCAGCCGTTGTCGGCGAGCTTCGGGTTGGTCGCCGACGGGGTGACGGTGACCAGCCCGGCGCCGTTGAAGATGCCGCCCGCGGCCTTCGACTCACCCGAGAACGGGAGACCGATGACGCCGATGATCGCCGGGGTGTTGACGATCTGGGTCACGATGCCCGGCGCCTTGTCCGGCGTGCCCTCGGTGTCGAACTGCTCGAGCTTGACCTGGCAGCCCGGGTTGGCCTTGTTGTGCTGGTCGACCGCCAGCTTCGCGCCCTTGAGGATGTTCTGCCCCAGAGCCGCGTTCGCGCCGTTGATGGTGCCCGCGTAGGCGATGGAGGTCGGCGCGCACTGCGCCTTGCCGTCTCCTGCCGGGTCGGCCGCGTTCGCGGCCGCCGACGGGGCAGCCGCCTGCGGCGCCCCGCTGTTGTCACCACCCGAGCCACTGCCGGTACGCGCTGAACATGCGCCGAGGGAGATGACTCCCGCGGCGGCCAGCACGATGACCTTCGTGAGTCGTGCTTTTTGCACTCGTTCCTCCAAATGCCACCCGCCGTGCTCCGTGGAACGGCGGGTCCCTTGCGTGGGACTTCGACTGGGCGCTGAACGTAGCCGCCGGGTGGGGTGTTGCACAGAGTCACGCCATGTCTTGTATCCACATCGTGACGGTCGTC
Source organism: Amycolatopsis jejuensis (assembly GCF_000717335.1). Classification (GTDB taxonomy): domain Bacteria; phylum Actinomycetota; class Actinomycetes; order Mycobacteriales; family Pseudonocardiaceae; genus Amycolatopsis; species Amycolatopsis jejuensis. The sequence goes on along the minus strand of NZ_JNYZ01000006.1, from coordinate 342,687 downwards.
ACGACTGATAACCGACGTTTTACACTCGATCGTCCTAATCCGACGACCGAGTGAATGACCCTGCGTGTGCAATCTCCCCTCGAACGGACCTTGACTCCCGGCCCGATCACTGGGGGCAGTGTAGGAACATCCCCTTCGCAGTCACGTGCGACACAACCATCCCCCGGCCTTCAAGGTAGCAACACTGCCCTTTCGCGCAGCGGAGAACACCGGTCCCCGGCGCGTCCGGAGACGACGAAGCGGGCGTGACCCCCTGGTCACGCCCGCTTCTCCGGGGCTTTTGTGCGTTGTGGTGCGTCTTGGGTGCGGCTTGTGGTCAGCCGATGCTTTCCACGACGGCCTCGGCGACGGCCTTCATCGTGGTGCGCCGGTCCATCGCGGTGCGCTGGATCCAGCGGAACGCGTCCGGCTCGGTGAGGTTCTGCCTGCTCATGAGCAGGCCTTTCGCCCGGTCGATGACCTTGCGCGTCTCGAGCCGGTCGGTGAGCCCGGCGACCTCGGCCTCGAGCGCCTGCAGCTCGGAGAACCGGCTGACGGCCAGCTCGATCGCGGGTACGAGGTCGCGCTTGGCGAACGGTTTGACCAGGTAGGCCATGGTCCCGGCGTCACGGGCCCGCTCGACGAGGTCGCGCTGGCTGAACGCGGTGAGGATGACGACCGGCGCGATCCGGTCCCCGGTGATCCGCGCGGCCGCCTCGATCCCGTCGAGCTTGGGCATCTTGACGTCGAGGATCACGAGGTCGGGCTTGAGGTCCGTGGCGAGCGCGATGGCCTCCTCGCCGTCGCCGGCCTCGCCGACCACCTCGTACCCCTCTTCGCGCAGCATCTCCACCAGGTCGAGCCGGATGAGCGCCTCGTCTTCCGCGACGAGCACCCGCCGCTGCGCCACGGCGGCGCCCTCCGACTCGGCAGCCTGTTCGGTCACCGGTGTCCTCCCTGAAGCTCGTCTCCGACACGCGGTCACCCGCGAAAGACAAGCGTACCGGGAACGATCCAGATCCCACGATGGCGTTCACCACGAAGTGGCGGGCGTGACACTGTGCTCGTTTCCGGCGTGATCAGCGGACCCGATCACCGGGTGCAGCAGCGGATCCCGTAGAGTTTCCGGCACTGCGCCCCCGTAGCCCAACTGGCAGAGGCAACGGATTCAAAACCCGTCCAGTGTGAGTTCGAATCTCACCGGGGGCACATTCTGTGACCAGCACAAACCGGCCCCGCGACCTGCGAGAACAGGTGTGGGGCCGATCTTGTTGTGTCCGGCTGTGCCGGCCGTATCGAGCTGTTCACGGGTATCCACCCCCAATACGCCCCCAAATTTTCGAACGCCTGCGTTCACTCGGACGTACCAGCGTCGTCGTCCCAGTCCAGTGCTCGTTCGATCCGCTCGTGCGCCTCCGCCTCCAGCCCGGCGATCACAGCGGCGTAGGTCGCCAGCAACACCGCCACGGAGTGGCCTGCCCACGCGGTGCACTGTGTGGCCGGTACCCCCGCAGCGAGCCATGTCGACACACACGCGTGCCGGAGGTCGTACGGACGCCTCACGAGGAGCGAGGCGTATTCGCCTTCCGAGAGCGCTGTTTTCCGCGCGTGGTCCCACACTCGCGAGATCGTCGACTCGGCGATATCGCCCCAGTCAGGTTCCGGAAGAGACGGCCGTCGGCCGCCGTGCCGAAGGTTTTCAGGTGCTGGTGGAGGATCGCGGTGAGCGGAGGGGGCGAGGGCACTGCGCGCACTTCGCCTGCTGCCCGCTGTTTCAGCTGTCTCCGGTCTCGGCGCTCCCCCGAATCCGTCCACGCAGCTCCCGTGGTCGGAGCGGTCGCCGACAGCAGCAGTTCACCCCATCATCGTTCGGGTAGCTGCAGGTCCAGCTTGCAGAGCATCGCGGCTTCCTCGGGGCGCAAACCGGCGTAGTACATAGCCGCGAAGAAGGCTTTCAGCATGGGGCCGGACGACCGACGCGGAGCAGTGTCACCGACGAATCTAGGCCGGTCCTTGCACACGCACCTGCAAGGACTTGGCGCGCAGATTCTCGGTCAGCGCCGCTGCTTGACCCAATCGATTGCCTTTCGTAGTTTCTGGACGCCAGCGACACGCAGACGAGTCCAGGAGCTACCGCGTCTCGCCACGTCCGAGAAGTTCGATGATCTGCCCCAGTGAGGTGTTCACGGTGGCGAAGCCCGCGCGCATCTCCTCGCGGAGGTCAACCTGGTCCTGGCGCAGAGCGTTGAGAGCGCCAGTATGAGCGCGCAGCTCGGCGCGCACCTCGGAGACATCGCGGTCTGCGCCGGCCGCAAGCACCCGGGCCGCCGCGCTGTCGGTTGCCCGCTCGCTAAGGTCAGTCATCAGCCGTTCCAGTCGCTCGACCCGCCGGGTGAGGTCTTCGTCCGCCATGCCGGCGATGCTACTGCCTCCACCTCCTTCAGGTCGTCCGACCAGAGCATGAACCGCGACGGACACGGTTGCCAGATCGTTCCAGGGTCGCGAGCGGCCGGCGACCCCGCCGTCACACCCATGAGGCAGGACATCACGTCCGCTGGCACCGCGACGCCCAGCGTGGCAGGCCACGGGGCATGGCCTATCAACGATCGCTTGGCACTCGACCACCCGCCCGACAACGGCACCCGACGCATACGGAAGTTCGCGGACGGTCATGCCCCCCGTCAATCAGGCTGAAGCGCCACCCGACCTGATGGTTTGACGTTGTCAAGTGCCTGGGTTAAGTAGCTCAGTTTCAAGCTCTGCCAGGGTCGCATGCTCGCGTCGGCCCATTCGCCCAGCCGTTCGACTACCGTAAGTATTTAGATGAAGAAGGACCGAAATACAAGTCTCACAAGGTTGATTTCCAGTTATTGTAGATTCCGTAGTAGCGCCCCAGCCGCGCGGTTGTTTTCTCGCAAAACTCCTCATGCCCCACCTCTCCCCAATACCGATACAGCGCCATCGCAATTGCTCGGCAGGCAAACGGCGGAACGGTTACTGCGCTCACCACTACCGAAGGATCGACCCGCAAAGAAATACCCGCCAGGGAGTTGACGGTCAGCCAGAAAGCTCCGTGAGTAATTCCGGAGGCGAGTTGGTATATTCCAGTTGCATCAGGGATCCATTTCCTAGCCGTATCCGAAGCGTTCATGTCGACGTTTTGCCAGCTCTGTTCCCCTTTGAATCTCACTCGTCGCACGTTGCCCTTGTACTCGTGAAATTCAATCCCCGCCCGAGTTACCTGCCGCTTGGTTCCATCCAAGGATGACTTCGCCCTCTTTACCTCCTCTAACCTGTCCGGAAATATAAGAGCAAGCTTTCGTTGCTCCTCAAGCATTCCGAGTCGCATTCCTGCCGCGCGAAGAATCACACTATCCGCACCGACTTCGACGTCAGATAGATGGCAAACCTGAAGAGCCGAGTCCAATGCGGATCGAGCCAAGGACAGGGGGGCCCACAGCGGTAACGGCTCATCACCCAAGACTCTACTTATGGATCTTGCATGGTCAAGCATATGACTCACGGCGAGAGATCCGACCACGGGACCTTGGATCGCCAATCTCCGCAGATATGGGCGATTGACGCGATCACGCTCTATGATTCGAGCAGATACAAAGACCGGAAAATCCTTGTCCACCCGCTCATGAAGACTTCTAATTACGACATCAAAATCCGCGATAGTATCATCTATCAACCTTCTCCCTTCGTCAATTAAAGCTACAGGCACCCCACGATAGCGATCACTTCGAGTGTAGCCTTCCGACAAGGTAGCCACCTGAATTTCTGCCAATCCTTATTTACAAGGGAAGGGTTCACCCAAGGTGAGATTTTTGTTCAGCATTGTTGCTCCAACATCATAGGATATCGTATATCGAATTATCTGCTCCCATTTTCGCAGACCTCGATCATCGCTATAGCGTATAGTTGCAATAAATGCAAACCTCTCCCCTTCGTTAAGCGGTTTAATTTCGTCGATAAAGATCGTTTCTTCGCCGCTCGAAAGTACGCGATCCTGCATCCCTTGAATGCGCGGGAACGTCGCCCGCGCCAGGTCTCGCGCAAGGTTGCTGCGGACCCATACCTCGACGTCAACTGCATCGAAAGAACGAGTGTTTCGTATTCGTATCGCGGTATACTTGTCTCGATGAGGGCCTTGTCCGCCAATTCTCAACGAGAACGCTGGGCGCACTGTCAACGCAACTGCTTCATTAGCTGCTTCTGCTGCCGCATTCGACTTGCTCGAACTGCGCCAAGAGAAGAACGCCGAGGCGGAACCCGCTAGGGCCGCGACCACGGGTGCCCACTCGATCACAACGCTCGCCATAGGTGATCAGTCGCCATCTGGGGGCGGTTCGTTTCGACGGCATACCAGGAACAGCCCGTCGGTCATCGAACATAAGGTCGAGGTGAGTGCGTGCATGACCGGGAGAAGCACGTACCCGACTGCGTCTTGGAAGAGCACTCGATGCTCACCCCAGTACAAGTAGAAGATCAAGCATGCCGACTCGCGACGTGGACACCGAGCACGCCGCGGGTGTGTGCCCGCGGCGTGGGTGCCGTTCTGACGTGGCGGTCACGCCAACCCAGCTTGTGACGCGCGCCGTCGATCGTTGATCAGGATCCGCCGCGATTGGGCTCCTGACCACGGCTCAGCCGCTCGACCGCACCTCTAGTCGGCTCTCCCCGCAACCACCGAGGAGCAGGTTTGTCTACCGACCTGCCCCCGTTATGCCCCCAAATTCGCCGCGTCGGCGTCTCAATCGCAGGTCAGAGCACATTTCCGGGCCGGATTCAAAACCCGTCCAGTGTGAGTTCGAATCTCACCGGGGGCACTCGGAATTCTCGTGTTTTCGCAGGTCGGCGACGGTCACCCGGGCAGAGCCGGCCACCAGCTCGCGTGCGACATCCCGAAATTGTCCGGGTCGCGTGCGAACCTGATGGCGTGGAAGTGCACTTCGACGCTGAGCTGTGGATCTGGGACGCCCGGCGAACCGACACGTGGACCTTCGTCAGCCTGCCCGCCGACATCTCGGACGAAATCCGCGAACTGGGCGGTCCGCGTCGAGGCTTCGGATCGATGCGCGTCCAGGTCCGGGTCGGTGGAAGCACGTGGCGGACGTCGATCTTCCCGGACAGCGAGCGCGGCTACGTGCTGCCGGTGAAACGCGCGGTGCGGAAGGCCGAGAATCTCGATCCCGGCGACGTCGCGAGAGTGACCGTAACGATCCTCGACCTCTGACGGCGACGAAGCGGGTCCGAGGTGTCCACCGCGAAAAGCCAGCCGGTTTGAGCTGAACATGGCACCGGCCGCGGGGAGACGAAAACCGGCCGCAGAGGCCTGGGAACGTTCCCCGCGGTCAGGAGCGGGGCCGGGTCTTTTCGGGGTCGTAAAACGGGAATCCGACCACTACGGCGGGGATGCGTTTGCGGTGCCCGTCCAGCTTTCCGACGTCTACCTCCGTGCCGGGTGCGGCGTAGTCCACCGCGATCCGGCACAGGGCGATGTTCTTGCGCAGTACCGGTGAGCGGGTCCCGCTCGTGACGACTCCGGCCCGGAACCGGCCTGCGTACACGCTGTCTCCGTGCCCGGCGGGTTCGTTGCCGGCCAGTTCGAGGCCGACCAGGCGGCGCTGCGGGTTCGCCTTGCGCTGCCGGAGGGCGGCCCTGCCGCTGAAATCGTCCTCTTTGGATTTCAGGGGCACGGTGAACCCGATCCCGGCTTCGTAGGGATCGACCTGGTCGTCGAACTCGTTTCCGGCGAAGGCCAGGCCGGATTCGATCCGCAGCACGTCCAGTGCGTCCAGGCCGAGCGGGGTCAGCCCGTGCGGCCTGCCCGCTTCGGCGACGGCGTCCCACAATCCGGGCGCGTCCGCGGGATGGCACCACAGTTCGTAGCCGAGCTCACCGGTGTACCCGGTGCGGGACACGACCACCGGAATGCCGTTGTGGTCGCCGATCCGCCCGATCGCGAACCGGAACCAGGTGAGGTCGCCGAACGACGGCTGGGCCGGGGGCGTCCACACGATCTCCCGGAGCAGCTCCCGGCTCTCCGGTCCCTGCACGGCGATGTTGTGCAGCTGGTCGGTCGAGTCCTTCACCCGCACCCGGTCCAGCCCGAGCACGGCCGCCCGGTTCCGCAGCCACACCCCCGTGTACTCGTCGCCGGCGACGAACCGGAAGCGGTCCGCGCCGAGCCGGAAGATCGTGCCGTCGTCGATCATGCCGCCGGTCTCGGTGCACACCGCCGTGTAGACGACCTGTCCCTCGGCCAGCTTGCGCACATTCCGGGTGACCGACGCCTGCAGCAATGCCTCGGCGTCCGGGCCGAGCACCTCGAACTTCCGCAGCGCCGAGAGGTCGATCACCGCGGCGTGCTCACGGCACGCCCAGTACTCCTCCACCGCGCCGTGGGCGTCGAATTTCGACGGCAGCCAGAAGCCCCGGTACTCGGTCAGCTGCCGGGTCAGCGCCGACGTCCGCGGGTGGAATCCGCTCTGCCTGGTCAACCGGGGCACCGCGGCCGACGTCACCCGGTGCGCGATCGCCACCGAGAACTGCCGTTCCGCCGGGTAGACCCGCAGGTGCACGTCGGTCGGGTGCCACGCGTTCGACGGGTCGATGTCGTCCGGGCAGGCGGACGAGGCGCACACCAGGTCGGTCATGGCGCGCATCAGCACGTAGTCGCCCGGCCGGGACCACGGCTCGTCGAACACGAGGCAGTCGTCGCGGTCGAACATGGTGTTGTAGAACAGGTTCAGTGCCGGCCAGCCCCGGCGGGGCGCGATCGCGTACGGCGCCAGCCCGCGGTTGAAGTTGTCCGTGCAGTTCACGTGCCCGGGATAGCCCAGATCCTCGTAGTACTTGCGGTTGCAGGCGAGCCCGAACGTGTCGTGCCTGCCGACGGTGTCCCGGACGATCTCCACCAGCGGCTGCAGGTCCTGGTCGTAGAACTTCCCGTGCAACCCGGGCCGCGGGCAGGCGCTGGCCATGAAATATCGCGTCGCGGTCTGGTCCAGGCCTCTTTCGACGCCGTCGTCGAGCCGGTCGCGGCGGAAGGCCAGGAAATCCGAGCACTGCCTTCCTTCGACATCGAGCACCTGGATGAACTGCCCCGCCTTCACCTCGTACGAATGCGCCGACGCCCGCTCGATCCGCAGGTCCAGCACCGGTTCCGCGAGCGGCTCGGGCAGCGGCCGCTCGCGGCCGGGCCGTGGCTTCGCCCGGCGCACCTCGACGACGAGATCGGACGGCGGATCCTGCTCGTCGACCCGCATCCGCCTGCCGGGAGCGGCGATCACACAGGTCGCCGAGCGCAGTGCGGGGAACGTCCGCCGGGCACCGGCAGCGGAGCCCGGCCCGAAAAGCCGCACCGCGGTCGCGTCGTCCGGACGGAGGCCCCGGCGGTGCAGCGCCCGGAGAACCGCTTCGCCGTCGCGCTCCGCGAGGCCGCGCAGAGTGGTGGCCGGCGAGTCCGCGACGGCGTCCAGCGCGCCGAAGTCCTCTCCGGCCGGACCGAGGACGGTGACTTCGGCGACCTGGTCTCCCCCGGGATCGATCACCGTCAGCTCGTCGCCGCCCTCGACGGTCAGCGCGGTGACTCCGCCGGGCCGTACCCAGTAGGTCTCCCGGCCGGGCTCCGGCGGCAGGAGCCCGGGCAGCACGAGCCGCGGGCGCCGGCCGGCGAGCCCGGTCACGGAAGCACGTCGAGATACTCCTCGACGTCCCACTCGGTCACCGCGGCGCAGAACCGTTCCCATTCGTCGGTCTTGTAGTGGTGGAAGACCCGGTACAGGTCGCCGGGCAGGGCGTCCCGGATCACCGGATCGGCCGCCAGTGCGCGGAGTGCGTCACCCAGGTTCAGCGGGATCTTCCTGACCTCCTTTCCCCCCGCCATGGCCTCGTAGATGTTGCGTTCCTCGGGCGGCCCCGGATCGAGGTTGCCGCGGATTCCGTCCTGCATCGCCCTGATCAGCGCGGCGCACGACAGGTAGGGGTTGACCGACGAGTCGGCGCAGCGGTACTCGAACCGGCCGGGGGCACTCACCCGCAGTGCGGTGGTCCGGTTCTGATAGCCCCAGTCGGCGAACAGCGGAGCCCAGAACCCGGTGTCCCACAACCGGCGGTAGGAGTTCACCGTCGGAGCCGTGATGCAGGTCAGCGCTTCCAGATGCGCGAGGACCCCGCCGATGGCGTTCAGGCCGATCTTGCTCGGCAGCCGCGGGTCGTCCCCTTGCGGCAGGAAGACGTTCTCGTCCCCTTGCCACAGTGAGAGGTTGTGGTGGCACCCGTTGGCCGACACCCCGGTGAACGGCTTGGGCATGAAACACGGGTACAGGTTCATCTCCCGGCCGACCTGACGGCAGACCTGCCGGTACGTGGTGAGGTGGTCGGCGGTGACCCCGGCCTCGGCGAAGGCGAAGTTGAGCTCGAGCTGGCCGGGCGCGTCCTCGTGGTCGCCCTGGATCATCGTCAGCCCCATCGCCTCGCTGTACTCGATGACCCGGTGGATCACCGGCTGCAGCTCGGCGAACTGGTCGAGGTGGTAGCAGTACGGCTTCGTCGCGCCCTCGACCGACGGGGTGCCGTCCGGATTGAGCTTCAACCACATCATCTCCGGCTCGGTGCCCACCCGCAGCTGCAGTCCGGTCTCCTGCCGGAAGTCCTCGTGGATCCGCCGCAGGTTGCCGCGGCAGTCGGAACTGAGGAATGCGCCAGGGGCCTCCTCTTCCTCCCGGCCCCGGAACAACGTGCAGAACACCCGTGCGGTCCGCGGATCCCATGGCAGCACCCGGAAAGTCTCCGGTTCCGGAATGCCGACGAGCTCCCGTGCTTCCGGGCCGTAGCCGATGTACTCGCCGTGGCGGTCGGTGAACAGGTTCGCGGTCGCACCGTAGACCAGCTGGAATCCGGTTTCGGCGAACTTCTCCCAGCACGCCGAGGGCGCCCCCTTGCCGAGCACCCGCCCGGTGACCGAGACGAACTGGAAGTACAGGTACCGGACGTCGTGCTCGTCGATCAGCTTGCGGACCCGGGCGATCTCGCCGCCCCGCCCCGGCGTGCCGGTGAAATCCTCGAGATCAGTACTCACGATTTCTCTCCTGGAGTCGGTTCCGGCGCCCGGGTTCACCGGTTCGCGTTCTGCGCCGGCAGTGGGGCATCGGCCCGCGGGCGGGCGAAGCCGTGCCCGGGATGATCGTCGCGGAGCCGGACGACGCCGGGCCCGTAGAGCTTTTCGCGCAACGTGGTCCCGTCGTACTCGGTCCACATCACGCCGCGGCGCTGCAGCTCGGGGACCACCAGGTCGATGAAATCGGCGATGTCCTGGTACTTCACCGCGTGCCCGACGTTGAACCCGTCGACCCCGGTCACCTCCATCCAGCGGATGAGCTCGTCGGCGACGGTGGCGGGCGAGCCGACGACAGTGGGCCCGGTGCCCCCGATGCCGATGAAGGCGGCCACGTCGCGCGGGGTCCACTCCCGGTCCGGCTCCATCGTGGAGAACATGTCGATCATCGTCTGCCCGCCGTTGGTCTCGACGTGCCCGAGCGGTACGTCGAGGTCGAACTGGGACATGTCCAGCCCGCTCCAGCCGCTGTACCTGGCCATCGCCCCGGCCGTGCTGACCAGCCTGCGGTATTCCTCGTGTTTCGCGTGGGCGGCCTCGTCGGTCGGAGCGCAGACCACGTTGAGCATGTGCAGCACCTTCAGGCTCCGTGGATCACGCCCGCGGTTGGCGGCGATCACCCGCAGCGTGTCGACCTGCCGCTTCAGCGCAGCCATGGACACGGAATTGGTGAAGACCGCTTCGGCGTGTTCCGCGGCCAGCCGCTGTCCTTTCGGCGAGCCGCCTGCCTGGAAGATCACCGGCGTCCGCTGGGGCGAGGGCTCGCACAACGCGATCCCGGGGACCGTGAAGTACTCGCCGTGATGGCCGATTTCGTGCACTCGCGCCGGATCGACCCAGACGCACCGGTTGCGGTCGCGCACCACCGCGCCGTCCTCCCAGGAGCCCTCCCACAGCTTGTAGACCACCTCCAGGTACTCGGCCGCCCGCTCGTAGCGCTGGTCGTGCCGCATCTGCCGGGCGACCCCGTGGTTGCGGGCGGCGCTCTCGGAATAGGAGGTCACCACGTTCCAGCCGATCCGGCCGCCGGTCAGGTGGTCCAGGGTGGAGAACCGGCGGGCCAGTGAGTACGGATGGTCGTAGGCGGTCGATGCCGTCACCCCGAAGCCGAGCCCGGTGGTGACGCTGGCCATCGCCGAGATCACGAGCAACGGGTCGTTGGCCGGAATCTGCGCCGCGTCCGCGAGCGCGGCGGCGACACTGCCCTCGTACACGTCGTGGTAGCCGACGTTGTCGGCGAAGAAGATGCCGTCGAACCGGGCTTCTTCCAGCAGCCGGGCATAGCCGGTCCAGTACCGCACATCGGTGTAGCGATGGCCCCGGTCGTCCTTATGCCGCCAGGTGCCCGCGGACAGGTGCGCCGGCCCCAGGAAGTCGAAAGCGAACAAGCGCATCCGCCGAGCCGTCATCGTCCTTCTCCGTTCACTGATCGGGAGGTTGTGCGCAGCTTGCGGACCCTCAGGCGAGAAGGGGCCGCAGCACGGTGTGCGCCCAGGCGCCGAGGGTGGTCGAGGTCGTCGTCAGCAACGACCGCTCGTCCTCGGCCCGGAACTCCTCGCGCAGGCCGATCGGCATCCGCACGATCGCCTCGATCTGCATGGCGCCGAGCCCTCTGCTCGCGAGCACGTTCCGGAACTCCAGGTCGGTGATCCGCACCGCGTCGACCGGTTTCCCGGTCGACGCCGAGATGATCTCCGCCGCCTGCGCGAAGGTCAGGTCGCACGGGCCGTGCACCGCCTGGACCTGCCTGCCCGACCAGCCGCCGTGCAGCAGCCGGGCGGTCGCGATGTCCCCGATGTCGCGCGGGTCGACCCAGGGCATCGGGTGGTCCAGCGGGAAAGTGGTCGCGAGGTATCCCCGCCGGAGCTGATCGAGGCTCAGCAGGAGGTTCGAGAAGAAGTAGCCGCAGCGCAGGTGCGTGACCGAGGCCCCGAGCTTGTCGATCTGTTCCTCGGTACTGGCCAGCCCGTCGATTTCCCCTGCGCCGTGGCGTTTTTCGGCACCCACGCTGCTCTGGAACACCGTGCGGCCGATGCCGTTGTGCCGGATGGCCCGCGCGAGGTTGGCCCCGATGAGCGTGTAGGCGGCGACCGGATCCGGGTCGAGGCCGGGCGGATCGACCCAGAACAGCGCATCGACCCCCTTGGTGGCCTCGATGACGGCGTCCGCGTCGCGCTGGTCGCACTGCACGGCGTCCACCCGGGCCGAGACCTCCGGGCTGAGCTTCGCCGGGTCCCGCAGCAGCACCGCGGGCCGTACCCCCGCCTGGATCAGCAGTTCGGTGACCCGTGATCCCACGTTGCCGAGCGGTGTGGTGACCGCGATCCGCATCAGATTCCTCCTTTTCACCCCGTGCGCTGCCTTCCCCGCATGCGGCCGTCTCCGTACTTCCGCGCGAATTCGGAGATGATGACGTCCTGGTCCCGGCGCAGATCCCGGCCCTCGCACAGGGAATCGAGCGCCGCGCTCCGCTCCCGGTCCATCCGCTGTACCGCGTCGTAGGGCGTGCTGGTGAACGCCACCAGCTGGTAAAGCGGCGTGTAGGACTCCGGATGCTGCTGATGCAGCCGCCGCTCCAGTGCGCGGCGGTCGAGGAATGCCGGATCGGTCACGTGGGACGAGAGCTCCTCGAGGTTGCGCAGGGACAGGTCCGCCAGCGCATGGCCCACCGGTACCCGGGACCGGCTGTACTCGCGGCCGATGTCCGCCACGGCACCGGGCCTTGCCCGCTCCAGCAGCCCGGCCAAGGTCGCGGCATCCTCGAAACTGCAGTTGACGCCCTGCCCGAAGAACGGGACGACGGTGTGTGCGGCGTCGCCGACCAGCACCGCGCGTTCGCGGTGGTAGGGCGCGCAGCCGACGATGCGGAGCCGGCCCGGCGGCCGCGCCGTCAGCTGAGCGCCCACCCCGGACATCCGGTCGAAGACATCGGGAAATTCGGTGGCGCAGTAGGCACTGACCGCGGCCGGCGAGCAGAGACCCGAAAACTGCCGCCGCGGGACGTCCGCCGCCAGCGGCTTGAACAGGCTCGTGGTGAACGTCCGGTCGCGGTTCGGCTGTGCCTGGAGGAAATGGTCTCCGCGCGGCCACAGGTGCATGCCGGTCGGATCGGCGTCGCCGTACCGCATGGTGATCTCGGCGTAGCCGTGCTCGATGGATTCCCGGCTGACCCGCAGGTCCGCGGGATAGGCCCGGGCGATCGCTTCCCGCACCGCGCTGTTCGCCCCGTCGCAGCCGGCCACCAGATCGGCGGGCACCCAGGCGGCTGCCCCGTCGCGGCCCCGGATCAGCGCGGCCGGGCGGGCCGGGTCCACACCGACGCAGGTCTGCCCGTAATGGATCCGGGCGCCCGCCCGCACGGCGTGGTCGCGCAGGATGTCCTGCAGCACCCGGCGCGGGATGGACAGCAGGTGGTGCGAGTCGGCGGTGCCGTAGGGCTGCGTGGAGATCGCCCCGTCCCGGTGGTGGATGATCCGTTTCCCCAGCACCGACCCCTGCAGGTACAGCCGCCGTTTCGCCGGTGGCGGGAGGCAGTCGAGGCCGCGCGAGGTGAGGGTCAGGTTGAAGGAGTTGCCGGACCCGGCGGCCCGCTCCTCCTGCCGCTCGAAGACCTCCACCCGGATCCCCTGCCGCCGCAGCAGCGCCGCCAGCGCGCACCCGACCGGGCCGGCCCCGATGATCACCACCGCCCGTCCGTCCGGCTCAGCCATCGTGGTCCTCCCCCTCTTCCCGCCCGGACGGCGCGATCGCGCCGCGCGAACGGAAGTACTCGAACATCCGCCGGATCCAGGCCGGCTCGGCGGCCGGGATCGGGCATCCCGCCGCGGCGAGGGCCGTGCGGGATTTCCCGTTGCCGAACGCCAGGTCGCCGAGCCGCAGCGCGCCCTCCCGCATCAGCGGCACCAACGGCCCGAGGCCGCTTTCCCGGCCGCCCGTCCCGGCCTGCCGTTCCAGCGCCGCCATCCATTCGGCAGGCGGCACCGGCCGGACCGGATACCCCTCCGCGCGCATCGTGCGGAGGATCTCGCGCCAGGTGAGCCCGCGCGGGTGGAACAGGTGCCAGTTTTCGTTGTCCGCCCCGGCTTCGGACAGCCGCACGATCGCCTTCGCCACGTAGTCCACCGGAAGCAGGTCGACCGGCGGTCCCCCGGCGAGGTCACCGGGGTAACAGCCCAGCTCGGCGAACCCCTTCAGCTGGAGCCAGAAGAAGTCGCCGGGCCGGCCCGCTCCGGTGCGGCTGTGCCCGCAGATGCGGCCGACCCGGTGCACGGTGACCGGCAGGCCGGAGTCCCGCGCCCGCACCGCCATCCGCTCGGCGACCCACTTGCTCTGCGAGTAGCCGATCCCGAGTGACGCGGGGTCCCCCGGCACCGTGTGCTCATCGGCCACGCCCAGGGTGGAATCCGGCGGAAAGACGCCGAGGGTGGAGATCACCCGCAGCGGAGTCCGGTTGACCGCGCAGAATTCGAGCAGCCGCCGCATTCCGTCGACGTTCGTGTGTTTCACCGTGTGGTACGGAACCACGAAGTTGATGTGCGCGGCCGCGTGGTAGACCTCCTGTACCCGGCGCGCCCGCGCTTCGTAGCCGCCGTCCAGGCCGAGGCGGTGGCTGGAGAGGTCGCCGGGCCAGATTTCGACCTCGCCGATCCGCGCCGGGTCGAGCGCGAATTGCCGCATCGCCGCCCGGAGCCGCGCGTCCCCTTCTTCCCTGGTGGCGGCGCGGACGAGACAGGCGACGCGGCGCCCCGCCCGCAGCAGCTCGTCGAGGAGGTGGCTGCCGAGGAATCCGGTCGCCCCGGTGAGCAGGACCGTGCCGTCCACCGGCGGGATCCGGTCCGCTACCGCAAGGTCCGGCAACCGGGATTCCGCGCGCAGGTCCGGCGTGCCGTCCGCCTGGCCGTCGCCGAGACTGAGTGCCATGCCACGCACGGTCGGGGTGCGCAGCAGCCGCGAGAGCGCGATCTCGCTGCCGAACCGCCGTTCGGCCTGCCGCTGCAGGCGGACGGCGAGCAGCGAATGCCCGCCCTCCCCGAAGAAGTCCGCCTCCGGCGTGGCCGGCCGGTGCCCGAGCACCTGCTCCCACAGCCCGGCCATCTCCCGTTCGGCGCCGGTCCAGCCGGCGGCCGGTTCGCCGGTCCCGGCGGAGGCGGCCGCGCCGGCCCGGTGGACCGTCATCAGCGCGCGGCGGTCGGTTTTTCCGTTCGAGGTCAACGGAAACTCGTCGACGCGGGTGATCGTGCGCGGGATGAGGTAGCTCGGCAGCACCACGCCGAGGCGGGCCCGCCAGTCCGGCGGAAGCGGCGTGCCGCTCTGGACAAAAGCGTGCAGCACCCGGTCACCACCGTCCGGGACGGCGATCACCGCCGCCGCGGTCACCGCCAGCTCCCGCTCCAGCGCCGCCTCGACCTCGCCCGGCTCGACCCGGTACCCGCGGATCTTGACCTGGTCGTCGGCCCGGCCGTGGTAGTGCAGCCGCCCGTCGGCCGCGAGCACCACGACGTCCCCGGTGCGGTACATGGTCCGTCCCGGCACGAAGGGATCGGGCACCATGGCCCGGCGCGTGATCTCCGGCAGGCCGACGTACCCGGATGAGACGACCGGCCCGGCAACACAGAGTTCCCCCTCCACCCCGAACGGGGCTCGCCGGGGCGTCTCCGCATCGCTCAGCACGTACGCGTCGATGCCGTCGACCACCCGTCCGATCGACGGAAGCGCGGGCCAGGTACCGGGGTCCGCCGGAAGCCGCTCCGCACTGCAGAGATGGGCTTCGGACGGCCCGTACGCGTTGATCAGCCGTGCCTGCGGGTTTCGCCGGAACATCTCCCGGAGGTCCTCGGTCACCACCAGCTGCTCGCCGGTGACGTACACCTCGCGCAGATCAGGCAGGCCAGCCAAGCCACTGTCGGACGACCGCACCACCGCGGCGAGCTCGCGGAGCACCACGTACGGGAAATAGGCGCGCTCGATCCGCTGCGCGGCCATGAACGCTGCCAGTTCCCCGAAATCGGTGCGGGCGCCGGCCGGGGGGATCACCAAAGTGCCTCCGCTGCACAGGGTTCCGAAGACCTCGAGGGTGAACACGTCGAAGGCCGGCGGCATGTACTGCAGGGTGGTCAGCCGGCGCCCCGAGGAAAGAATTTCCTGATTGCGGACCAGATTCACCAGCGTGGCCTGAGGCATCGGCACGCCCTTCGGCCGTCCCGTCGAGCCGGAGGTGTAGACGAGATAGGCCGGGTCCGCCGGTGAGGTGCGCACCCGGGATGGCGCAGCACCGGCCTGGCACAGGCCGAACACCTCCACCCCCGCGGGCAGCCCGGTGAGGCCGATCCCGTTGGCGTGCACCAGGATCCGCGCACCGCAGTCGTGCAGTACGAACCGCTGCCGCTCGGGTGGATGATCGGCGTCGAGCACGACGTAACCGGCGCCGGCCAGGAGGATGCCGAGGATCGTGACCACCAGATCGGCGCCGGGGCGCATCAGGACCGCGACCGGCTCACCGGGCCGGACCCCCCGCGCGGCCAGTTCCGCGGCCACCACGCCGGCCCGCCGCTCCAGCTCGGCGTAGTCCGTCGCGACGCCGTCCACCACGATCGCCGGGGCGGCCGGAAACGCCCCGGCGGCCGAGACGACCAGGTCCGCCGCCGCGGGGCCCGGTTCCGGCGCCGCGGCCTGCCGGGCGCAGAATCCGGCGATCGCCCGCTCTTCCTCGCCGCCGATCCAGCGGAGGTCACCCACCGGCGTGCCCGGGTCGTCCAGCACGCTCGCGATCAGGACCGGCAGGCGCTGGGCCAGGTAACCGGTGAAACTCTCGCCGTCGGCAGCCGCCGTCCGGTGCTCGACGACCAGCGTGTACCGGCCCGGCGTCTCGTCCACCAGGATCGCCAGGTCGTACTTCGCCCCCGGCGGCACGTGCTCCCACGTGTCCACGTCCCAGGCGCCGAGAGCCAGCCGGCGAGACCCCGACGGCATCACCGTGATCATGGTGCGGAAGAGGTCGCCGGCGCCGCCGATGCCGGCTCCCGCCGCACGGAGGTCGCTCACCACGGCCTCGAGCGGGGTGTCCCGGTACCGGAGCGCGCCGAGCATTTCGTCCTTCACCGAGCGGAGGACGTCCCGCGCGGTCGCTCCGGCCCCGAGCCGGTGCCGGAGCACGACGGTGTTGGTGAGGTGCCCGAGCACGTCCGCGTCCCCGCCCCGGCGCACGGTGACCGGCATTCCCAGGAGCACGTCGTCGTGGCCGGTCTGCCGGTGCAGCAGCACGAACCCGATCGCGACGAAGAACATGCTCGTGGTGATGCCCTCGGCCCGGCAGAATCCGGCAACCCGCTCCGACAGCACCGGGTCGAGGGCGACGCTGCGGACGATGTGGGCAGGCGGCCCCTCGCCCGGCAGCCCGACCGGCCGCGGCGCCGGGGCGTCCGCCAGTGTGCGCCGCCAGTACTCCGGCATGCCGGCGCCGGTCCATCGCTCGGACCAGCGCGCGTAGGACTCGACCGACTGGCGGCACGCCGGGATCGCCGGTTCGCGGCCCGCCGCGAGTGCGGTGTACGCCGCTTCGACCGCACGGAGGTAAGGCTTGAAGGACATCCCGTCGAACACCGTGTGGTGGATGTTGAACACCAGCACGCTCCGGCGCCGGGAGGTGAGCCGGAGGTGCCGCACGCGGACCAGCGGCCCGGTGTGCAGGTCAAAGACGGTGGCCGCGACCTCCGCGACCTGAGCCGCCACCCAGTCCGAGGTACCCCGACCGCGGTGGTCGCACGTGTCGACGATCGGATCGAGCACCTCGTGCACGACCTGGCTCAGCTCACCGCCGTCATCCGTTTCGAACGTGGTGCGCAGCGCGGAGTGCGCCCGGTGGACCGCGCGCAGCGCCTCGACGAGCACGGCGTGGTCCAACAGCACTCCCGGACGCAGCAGCAGAGGCTGGTTGTACGCCGTGGGGTCGGCGCTGTGGACGCTCGCGAACCAGAGGCCGGGCTGCGCGGGCGAAGCGGGGAAACGCCCGGCGCCGGGTGCGGATCGCTTGCTCGGTGCGGTCATCTCACACCCGGTTCCGTTTGGTGCGGATCAGCGACACGACGGCGCGCACGGTGCCGGCCTCGACGATCTCTCCGGGCGCCAGCGCGACCCCCACCACGTCCTCCAGCCGCGCCCCGAAATCGATCAGGTCCAGTGACGTGGTCCCGTTTTCGAGCAGATCGTCATCGGGTCCGATCTCCGCACCGTCGCGCGCCTCGGACAGGGTGAGCGCCACGACCGCGGTGAGCCGGTCCGCCGGTTGCTCCGCCCGGGGACGGGAAGGGGCCAGCCCGGACACCAGCTCGCGGCGATCGATCTTGCCGTTGGCGTTGAGCGGGAACGCGTCGAGGACGCGCACCACGGGCGGGACCATGTAGTCCGGCAGCCGGGTCCGCAGTCCCGCGAGCAGATCCCGTTCGGCGACGCGATGGCCGGGCGACGGCACGCACCACAAGGCGAGCCGGTCGGCCGCGCCGTCGGCAGGCACGGCCTGCACCACCGCCTGGCCGACGCCGGGCACCGTCTCGGCGGCCATCTCGACGTGCCGCGGCTCGACCCGGAACCCGCGGATCTTCACCATCTGATCGGTCCGGCCGGCCAGCACGATCTCGCCGTCCCCGGTCACCTTCGCCAGGTCCCCGGTGCGCAGCAGCAGCCTGCCCTCGTGCCGGACGAACTTCCGCGCGGTGAGCTCGGGCGGGCCGAGATAGCCCAGCGCGACGCCGTCCCCGGCAATGCACAGCTCGCCGATCTCACCGGGCGGGCAGGCGCCGAGCGTCCCGGTCCGCACCGACATCTCCACCCCCGGCATCGGCCGCCCGACCGGGATTTCCGCCGTCGAAAGGTCTTCCGGGCAGACCCGGTGCACCGCGGTCAGCGCGGAGTTCTCGGTGCACCCGAAGGCGTTGAACAGGTCCCCGCCGTCCATCGCGCCGAGCGCCCGGCCGAGGTGCTGCGCCGAGGGGAAGTCACCGCTCACGATCACCGACCGGACCCCGCCGAGCACGTCGAGGTGGTGCTCGACGAGCAGGCCGAACAGGTCTGCCGAGAGGTTCAGCACCGAGATCTGCTCGCGGCGCACCGTACGGGCGAGATCGCCGAGCGGAAGCATGTCCTGCGGGGTGACCGTCAGCCGTCCGCCGCGCAGCAGGCAACCCCAGATGTCGGTGGTCGACGCGGCGAAGGCGGGCTGCGCGAGCTGCAGGAACCGGTCCTCGGGCCCGGGGGTGAAACCGGTGAGATGCCGGGAAACCCGCGCGATGCCGCGGTGGGCGATGACCACCCCCTTGGGCTCGCCGGTCGACCCGGAGGAGAACAGGACGAAGGCGGGCGCATCGGCATCCACCCCGCTGTCCGGCGGTTCCCCTGGCACGGCCGCGGCCGCGGAGAGCAGTTTGCCGAGCGGGAGGCAGTCCGCATCCGGGAGGCCGTCGACCGGACCGGACCCGGTCACCGTCAAGGCGAGTCCGGCGATCCGGCACATCCGCTCCCGGTGGGCGGCCGGGTGCCGGGGATTGAACGGCACCACCACGAGACCGGCTTTCAGGACGCCGAGGAAGACCTGGTAGGTCGCGAGGCAGCGGTCGAAGTGCACCCCGACGCGGTCGCCGGGGACCAGGCCGCGGTCACGGAGCACCCGCGCGATCCGGTTGCTGATTGCATCCAGATCCAGGTAGGTCAGTACGGTCTCACCGTCGGAAAGTGCTTCCCGTACCGGGTATTCCAGCACAGTGCGTGCGAAGGCGGCGCAGATCGTCTCGCCGGCCGGCGCGGCAGTCACGGGTTTCTTCATCGCGCGAGGTCACCGTTCCTTCCCGGGAAAGGATTTCGCCATCCCGAAGTGCTGCATGCTGATCCGGCCGAACAGGGTGGCCGGGTCCGCCAGGTCGAGGGGCAGATCGAAGTGGTCCCGGTCGGGCACCGACCAGGTCGTCACCGGGACCCCGAGCGCGGCGAGGTATTCCCCGTACCGCGCCTGCTGGCACCGGTAGGTGTCGGTCTCGTACTCGCCGGCCGCCAGCAGGACCGCCGGACACCGCGGAGCGGGCATGCCGAGCGGGCTGCATTCCCGGGCGGCACCGGGAGACAGGCCGACCGCGTCGTTGACGGAGGTCCACGGAATCTCGCTGAGGTCGTACAGCCCGCTCAGCAGGCAGGCACTGCGGACCCGCGGGGCCACCGGGCCGGCGAGGGCCGCGGCGAGCAGGTGCGCACCCGCGCTGCTGCCCGCCACGTGGATCCGGTCCGGGTCGATCCCGTGCACCGGCCCGGTTTCGGCGAGCCAGGTCAGCGCCGCCCGGACCGAAGTGATCATGTCCGGCACCGTCCGATCGGGCGCGAGGCCGTACGACACCGCCACATAAGCGAATCCGTAGGCCACGACGTGCTCCGCCGCGAAGCACGCTTCGTCGATCCCGGACTCCTGCCAGTGCCCACCGTGCACGAAAACCAGTGCCGGTGCCCCGGCTCCCGGCCGCGCCGCAGCAGGGAACACGTGACAGCGTTCGACGGCAGCAGACCCGTACGGCACCGCTTCGCGCACCTCCAGCCGCGCCCGGGCCTCGTCGCTGCGGGTCCGGTACCGGCGGAGCGACCCGGCCGGGTCACGGGCGAGCCGGCTCGGCATGTATTCCCGGTCGAGCAGGTTCGGTTCACTCACCGGGCTTGCGCCCCTCGATGACGCCATGCGGGGTCCAGCCTTCGCTGCGAATCCGGGTGATGTCCGCGAAACCCGTTGCGGCAAGCCATTCTTCGTGATCACGCCACGGGTAGATGGTCGACTCCTCGAACGGCAGTACGGTGAAGTACACGTTGTCCAGTGCGGTGTACAAGGGGCCGGTGGCATCGTCGTCGGCGAAGGCGTTGAACACGACCACCCGGCCGCCGGGAGGCAGGGCCTCGAAGGCGCGCCCGAGCAACGCCACATTCTGTTCCGGCGACCAGATCACCAGCTGGTGGGCGAACAGCACGAGGTCGTGGCCGCCCGGCATCGGCTCGGCGAACATGTCGCCCGCCACGACGTCGATCCGGTCGCCGAGCCCGGCGGCCGCGACGTTGTCGCGCGCCAGCTCGACGGCGCCCTCCAGGTCGAACACCGTCACCTTCAGCTGTGGATGGGCCCTGGCCAGCGCGATCGCGTTGACCGCGTCCCCGCCGCCGACGTCGAGGACGCTGGTCACCCCCCGGTAGTCGACCTGCCGCAGCAGCACCGGATTGGACAGCTCGGACCACGAATGCATGCCCTGGTAGAACCGGTTCTCCAGCTCCGGGTTCTCCTCGAGCCGGGTGTAGAGGTCGTGGCCCGACCCCGGCAGGTGCGCGAGGCCGAGGTTCCGGCCTGCCCGCAGCGATTCGGCGTACTCCTGCGCCGGAAGATAGGTCAGCCGGTGCTGGAAATCGATGATGCTGCGCAGATGCGGCCAGGTACCGTCGTCGATCGCGGCGCGGATGGCCGCGCTCGGCACGTACCGGTCCCCGGTGCGTTCGGTGAGGCCGAGCGCCGTCGTGCCCAGCAGCAGGGTGCGCGCGGACCGGGCAGGAAGGCCGAGCCCGGCGGCGACCTCGTCGCTGCCGGCCGGCCCCTGCTGTGACAGGTATTCGAACAACTGGAGTTCGGACGCGGCCCGCAGCTGCTGGAAAGCCGCGAACCCGAACAGCACCGGGACGAGCGAACTGAGGTCAACCGGCTTCGTCATCACACAGCTCCCCATCGGGTCGGGTTGGCATACCGCACAAGTTCTTCCGGCCGTCGCGCCGGTCGTGCCTACAACCGGGTGCGGAAGGTCCACAGCTCCGGGAAGAAGCGATGCTCGTTGATCGCCCGGAGCCAGGCGGCCCCGTCGCTGCCGCCGGTACCGCTCTTGCCGCCGAGCATCCGTTCGACGACGAGCAGATGCACCGCCCGCCACTGCGAGAACTGGTAGGCGACCTCCAGCAGGCACTCCGCCAGCCGGTGCGCTTCCCGGTGCTGCCCGGGATCCCGGTAGATCTCCAGCCAGACGTCCTCGACGAGCACGTCCGGCTCATGCTGCCGATCGGCCGGTTTCTCCAGGCAGGGCACCGGGATCGCGAACCCCTGGCGGGCCAGATGCCGCAGGGCCGCGTCGTACACCGACGGTTTCGCCAGCTCGGCGCGCAGGGATTCGTGGCCGTCCACGGCCACCGCCGCGACCTGCTCCGGCGGCCGGTTCCCCATCGCGAACTCCAGGGCGCGGTAAGCGAAACTCTGTACTCCGGAGGCGTTTTCGAGGACGTGCCGGAAAGCCGCGTACTCGTCGACCGACATGCCGTTCATCGATTCCCAGCAGGCCACGAGCACCCGCTGAGTGCGGGCCGCCCTGGCCAGCGCCACGCAGGCACCGGCGGCGTCGTCCTGTTCCAGCGCGTACCGGGCGTGGCCGAGATCGTCGGTCACCGCGCGGAACAGCAACTCCTTGACATGGCTGAGCAGAAGGAAATTCAGCTCGCCGCGGGCATCGCTGCGCGGCTGCTGAAGCTCGTGCAGTTGGTCCATTCGGCCGTAGGCCACGTATTCCGCCGTCCGGCTCATGGCGTTTCACCCACGACCTGGCACAGCTCGCCGACCGCGCGCTGTACCTGCACGTGCGTCACGTACAGCGGAGCGAAGGCGAAGCGGATCAGGTCCGGCGGCCGCGAATCGACGAGCACGCCACGACCTCGGAGCTCTTCTTCGATCCGTTCGGCGCCGGGGATCCGCAGTGCGAGATGCCCGCCCCGGCGCTCCGCGTCCCGCGGCGAGACCAGGCGGTCCAGCAGATCGGGACGGCGCGCGCCGAGACAGTCGAGGAAAGACCCGGCGAGCTCCCGGCTGCGCCGGTACAAGGCATCGATCCCCACCTCGAGCAGCGGGTCGAGGGCGTGGTTCAAGGCGACGAGACTCAGCAGCGGCGGGGTGCCCGTCCGCCCCCGGTCGATGCCCGGGGCCGGCTCGAACGCCGGTGCCATCGCGAACGGCCGGGCATGCCCGTGCCATCCCGAAAGCGGGAAATCCACCTCCGGCTGGAGACGAGCGGCGACGTAGAGGAACGCGGGCGCTCCCGGCCCGCCGCCGAGGTACTTGTATCCGCACCCGATCGCGAGGTCCACCTCGCTCGGGTCGAGGTCCACCGGCAGCACACCGCTCGCGTGGCTGAGATCCCAGAGCGCGATGGCCCCGGCCGCGTGGCACCGCGCAGTCGTGGGCCCGATTTCGCGCCGTTCCCCGGTGCGGAAGTCCACCGGCGAGGCAACCGCGACCGCCACCCGTGCCCCGTGCGTGTGCAGGAAAGAATCGAAGCCCTCCGCCGATTCGACGACGAGTTCGCGCCCCAGCAAGCGGACCACCGACGCGGCGAGGTAGAGATCGGTCGGGAACGAAGCCGCTTCGACGAGCACCACCGGCCGGTCCGCCCGCAGGCGGCACGCCGCGACCAGCGCGTTGAACAGCGTCGTCGACGTCGTCTCGCCCGCGACCACCACCTGCCCGGGCGCCGCGCCGAGCAGCGGAGCGAGCTTGTCGCCGATGGTGCGCGGCAGGTCCAGCCAGCCGTCGCGAAACCACGCCTGTACTTGGGATCGCGGCCACTGGCCGCGCACCACCCGGTCGAGCTCGCCGATCAGGTCCGCCCGCGGCGGCCCCAGCGAATTCCCGTTGAGGTGCACGGTTCCGTCCGTGGCATAGGCATGGGCGTAGGAGGTGAGCGGATCAAGGGTGTCCCGGCGAAGGATCTCGTTCCCGCCGGAGGCAGGCGGGGCCGTCGCGGGGCCGGGGTACGTCGTCATACCGGGTCCGCCTTCCCGGCAGGGACGAGGTCCCCGACGATCCGCACCTGCGAGGTGACGCGCAGCTCCGCCGTACCGTCCCGGACCGAACCGGCGCAGTGCAGCACCGATTCGGTGCCCTCCAGGGTCACCTGGCGGATCGTCACCGGCGCCCGATCATCCGAGACCAGTCCCCGTGCGATGAGTCCCAATGCGGCGGCCACCGGGAGGCAGCCCGGATCCTCCGGGAGACCGAACCCGGGCGCGAACACCCGCGCCAGTACCTCCCGGCGGGCCGGATCCCAGCGGAACAGGGTCAGGTCGCGGAGGCCGAGCACCGCGAGCCGCGCCGCATCCGGGGCAGGCAGCGCCCGCGGATCTTCGCCGACCCGCACGAAAGTGAACGCCCGGCCGACCCCGCAGCTCCGCGGCGAGCCGGCGTAGGGACCGAACACCGCCGGTTCGGCCGGGATCTCGTGGTCCACGACCGGGCCGGTGAAAGGCACCTCGACGGTCCGGCCGTCGGTGGTGAGCCACTGGCATTCGCCGCCCGACCTCCGCCCGACCTCGCCCGGGGCGAGCACGCCCCTGGTGACCAGGAGCGCGGCCGTGCCCGCCAGCGAGTGCATGCCGAACGGGGTCTCGCCGCCGGTGTTGAAGATCCGCGAGGAGAAAGTCTTTTCCGCCCGGGAGCATTCGCCGACGAGCACACTCTCGATCGTGTCGGCGGTCGTGCCCGCGTGCGCGGCCGCACCGGCCACCGCGTCGGCTGCGACCCCGTCACGCGAGCCGCACGGCCCGTCCGGGACGAGCACGTCGAGCGTGCTGCCGCGGCCGGAAGCCGTGCCGAACATGTCCACCCTCGTCACCCGCATCGCGCACCCTGCAGCCATTTCCCGGCGAAATCGGCGACGACCTGCTCGTCGCCCTCGTACGGCGGTTCCGGACGGGGCCAATGCACGACCAGGTCGGTGAAACCGGCCTCCTCCAGCTCGCCTGCCGCGTCCTCGTAGGCGGCCACCGAACCGGTGATCCCGCCCACCGAAGCGTCGGCCACGAACAACCGGCGGAGCGTCGCCGGATCCCGCCCGGTGCGTTCGCACGCCGCATCGGCGCGGCGTTGCTGGTCTCGCAGCACCGGTAACACCTCGGCCAGCGGCCGCCTGCCGAAATCGGCGGGCGGCCCGGACGTGACCCAGTACTGCCCGAACCGGGCGGCGAGCGCCATTCCGAGCGGCCCGGTCGCCGCCACGGCGAACGGCACCCGCGGCCCGTCCCCGGCCCGCGGGTGGAACGTGCCCCGGCACGCCGCATACCAGGCCGACGCTTCGCCTGCGGTACCGCCGACGAGCACCTCGTCGAGCACCTCGACGAAGGCGCGGAACCGGTCGGCGCTCTCGCGCGAGCGCAGGTCCGGGCCGCCGAGAAGGACGGCGTCGGGGCCGGGCGCGCCGGCCCCCAGCCCGCAGATCATCCGTCCCCCCGCGACGTCGTCGACACTCACCAGGTCCTTCGCGAACACCACGGGATGCCGGAAGTTGGGGGTGGCGACCAGGACCCCGAGCCGGATGGACCGGGTGGCGACGGCCGCGGCGGCAAGCGTCGGCATCGAGGCGTACCACCGGCGACCGGCCAGCCAGCGCCAGGTCAAGTGGTCGTAGGTCCACGCGTGGTCGTAGCCGAGCTCCTCGGCGACCTGCCAGCGCTCGGCGGCGACTTTCCACTCGTGCTCGGGAAGCAGCACGATGCCGTGCCTCACCGTCCCACCCCCTGCAGCCGGGGCGCGGCGACGAACCGGGCCGCGCGGGCGAGCGTCCGGAGCACCTCGGGCACCAAGGTGATCAACGCCGCCCCGGCCGGTCCGGAGACGACCGGATGGTGCTGCCCGCCGACGTTCGGGTACAAGCCGTGGCACGCCAGGTCCTGCCCCACCTCGGCGACCCGCGCCCGAAGCTGGCGGACGAACTCGGCCCGGCCGACCGGACGGCGCACGGTCAGGAAGAACTCGTCGTAGAGCGCTTCTTTCTCCCGCGACACGGTCGACGCCGCCTCGTGCGCGGATTGCCGGAGCAGCGATCGCCCGTTCGGCACGAGGTGGTCGGCGAGGTAGTCGTGGGTGGCGGCGTTCCGCGCCATGGCCGCGTCGAGACCCGCGCAGGAAAGCCCGCCCTGCCAGCGCATTTTGCCCCGGAAGAGACGGCCGACCGGGCGGTAGTCCGGCGCCCAGGTCCCGCTGAAAGCCGGATGCTGCAACGCCATGCTGCGCCGGACGTGGCTGTGGTAGTGCGGCCGGGGCACCGTCGACGCGTAGAGCAGTGCCGCGCTGTAGCCGTCGACGAAGGCGGCGAGGGAATCCAGTTCCGCCGGGCCGGGCACGGTGGATTCGTGGTCCCCGATGATCCCGGACATCGCCCGCCACAGCGCGAAAGACACCTGATGGCCCAGGATCCAGCGATACCGGAAGACCGGCTCCGGGTCGACCGGATGCACCCCGAAGATGCCGTACTCCGGCACTTCCGGTGCCGGGGGTTCGTTCCCGGTGGTTTCGTCCGGCACCACCGCGAAGGGCCGGCCGGGTTCCGGCAGGAACAGCGGCCGCGGCCGGAGGGGGCGCCCGCCGGCTCGATCGCGTCCGGTCCGCAGGCCGCCGCTCACGACGCCGGACCCGGGAAGTGCACGAACTCCATCTCGAGACCGTTGGGATCCAGGACGTAGAGACTCTCCATGCCGTCGTCGTCGGCCACGATGGCCGACGGCGGTTCGGCACCGGCCCACCGGATGCCGGGCCGGTCCCGGAGGCGGAACCAGCGGTCGCGGAGCTCGACGAGATCGTCGTGGCGATCCACGGTGATCCCGATGTGCTGGAACTGGTACCCGAGCGGGTCGGGCCCGTCGTGCGTGTGCCGCGCCCGGTCGAAAACGTGGAATCGCACGTCCCCTGCTTTCAGCTCGACCAGTTTCCCGATTCCGGGCAGGCGGGCGCGGGTCAGCGGCGAAAAGGTGCTGAGCGACCATTCCACGGTGGCATCGAGAAATTCCCCGTACCACCGGACCGTCGACTCGACGTCGTCGGTCTGGACGGCGATGTGGTGGATCCTCGGCGCGATCGCGACCGCGTTCATCGATGCCCTTTCGTCGGGGAGATGCGCCGGGAAATCCGGCACGGGGAAACCGGCACTGGGAAATGTGCCATCGCCGGGGGTACCACGACAATCAGAGGACCCTCAAAATCGTCTTAAGTCACTGTCGGGCAGCCGCCTCACCCGGTGAGCCGAACCAATGCCCGGCGGCGAACGGACAGCGGGACGGCACCAGCGGAACCGGCCCGCGGCAGGGCATTCCCTACCGCATCGCCGCGGCAGGCGCCAGCGGGCAATCAGGTCGGCCTCACACCATAGCGAAGCGCGCACCGGCCGGACGGGACTTCACGAAATCCGGACAGGAACTTTGGAATTCGCTGAACGTCCGCGGCCGCGAACCGCGCTAGCGTTGCCACCACGAAAACACCTGCCGCGGCGGCACTCGCCGGAATTGTCCCGCAAGGGCACCGGAAACGCAGATCAGGAGACGACGGAATGACCCGGTCGGGGTCCGACGGAAACACCGAAGTCAGGGAATTCGGCCCGGCCGGGGAAACCACCCACGGCAGGGCACCGTTCGCGCTCGCCCCCGCGCTCGAGGGCGAGCTCCTCGTCGACGAGGGTTCCCGGCAGGGCTGTGCGACCGACCTCGGCAACCTCGCCACCGGGATGCCGGGCGCCGTCCTGCGCCCCCGTTCGGCACGGGACGTCGCCGCGATGATCCGGTTCTGCCGGGACAGGGGCATCACGGTGTCGGCCCGCGGGCGGGCGAGCACGACGTTCGGGCAGACGCTTTCCGAGGGCCTGATCATCGACACCCGGTCCCTCGACCGGATCCACTCGATCGGTCCAAGCACTGCCGAGGTCGGCGCGGGGGTCCGCTGGAAAGACCTGATCGCGGTCGCGTTCGGGAGCAGCCCGCGGCTGACGCCCCCGGTCATCACCGGGTACACCTCGCTGAGCGTGGGCGGCACACTGTCGGTCGGCGGGGTCGGCGGGCTCGCCGGCGCCCTGCACACCGGGCTACAGGGCGACCACGTGCGCGAGCTCGAGGTGGTGACCGGCACCGGCGAAATCGAGCGCTGCTCGGCGACCCGCAAGCGGGACCTGTTCGAAGCGGTGCTCGGTGGTCTCGGCCAGTGCGGCGTGATCACCAAGGCCGTCCTCGACCTGGTCCCGGCACCGGAGCGGGCCCGTACCTATCTGGTGGACTACACCGACAACGCCACGTTTTTCCGCGACCTGCGCACGCTGATCGAACGGCCGGGCATCGACCACGTCTACGCGACGCTGCAGGCACCGGGAGCCGGGGCGACCCACCGGCTGAACGCGACGGTCGGGTACGACCCGCCCGGCCATCCCCGCGACGAGGTGGTCCTCGACGGCCTGTCCGGCACGCCCGCCGTCGGCGACACTTCGTATCTCGACCACCTCTTCACCCTCGACCGCCTCGTCGAGTACCTCCGCGGGGCAGCGGACTGGGACCACCTGGCCAAACCCTGGTACGACGTGTGGCTGCCCGGCACCGCGATGGAGGACTACGTCGCCGAGATCCACCCGGCACTCACCGAACGCGACCTCGGGCCCTACGGGATCAGCCTGATCTACGCGCAGCGGCGGGATCTGTGCACCAGGCCGCTCCCGCCGCGGCCGGCCCCGGACGGCTCGCCGTGGGTGTACATCCTCGACATCAACACCACCGCGGTGGTCCCCGGACCCGATCCGGGATACGCCGAAGAAATGCTCGACCGCAACCGGCGCTGGTTCACCCGGGCAAGGGACCGCTACGGCGCCGTGCTCTACCCGATCGGCTCGATGCGCTTCGCCGAACAGGACTGGCGCACGCATTTCGGCGCCGCCTGGCCTGCGTTCCAGGCGGCGAAGAGCCGCTACGACCCCGATGGCCTCCTCACCCCCGGGCTCGGGATCTTCCCGAAAACCCCGGCGTAGAAACGAATCGACTCCACCAAGGGAGCAGCATGCCGCCGTCCAAACCGGAACTCCGCGGTTGCCTCGGCGCGGCCGCCGGGACTCATTGGCTCGCGTCGTCCACCGCGATGCGCATCCTCACCGGCGGCGGCAACGCCTTCGATGCCGCGGTCGCCGCCGGGTTCGTGCTGCAGGTGGTGGAGCCGCACTTCAACGGCCCTGGCGGCGAAGTGTCCATTGTGGTGCATCAGGCCGGGCGCGACGACGTACAGGAGATCTGCGGCCAGGGCCCGATGCCGCTGGCGGCCACGCCCGCCGCGTTCGACCGCATCGGCGTGGACAGCATCCCCGGTTCCGGGCTGCTGCCCGCCTGCGTACCCGGCGCGTTCGGGGGATGGCTGCGGCTGCTCGGCGAGTTCGGCACGATGCGGCTCTCCGATGTCCTCGAACCGGCGATCGGCTATGCGGAGAAAGGGTTCCCGCTGCTGCCGGAAACCGCGCTCGCCATCACGACCCTCGCTCCGCTGTTCCGCGACGAGTGGACCGGATCCGGCCGGACGTACCTGACCGCAGGCCCGGCTCCGGCCGCGGGCAGCCGGTTCCGCAACCCGGTGCTCGCCCAGACCTACCAGCGGCTGCTCAAGACCGCCGAAGCCGCGTCCACGGACCGCGACGCCCAGATCGCCGCCGCCCAGGACGCCTTCTACCGCGGTTTCGTCGCCCAGGAAATCGCCGACTTCCTCGCGTCCGGCCCGATGCTCGACGCCACCGGCCGCCGCAACCACGGATTGCTGACCGGAGACGATCTGGCCCGCTGGGAACCGTCCGTCGCAACCGCGGTGAGCCGGTCCTACGGCGCGTATCACGTTGCGAAACCCGGGCCGTGGTCACAGGGCCCGGTGTTCCTGCAGCAACTCGCGCTGCTGGAAGGGTTCGACCTTCCGGCGATGGGACCGGGCAGCGCCGACTACCTGCACACCGTCGTCGAGTGCACGAAGCTCGCGATGGCCGATCGCGAAGCCTGGTACGGCGATCCGGAGTTCACCGACGTGCCGCTGGAGACCCTGCTCGGCGACGGCTACGCGCAGCAGCGGCGGGCACTGGTCGGCGAGACCGCCACCCGGGAGCTGCGGCCCGGTGCACCGGGCGGCCGGACCCCGGTCCTGCCTCCGCTGCCTGCTCCCGGTGCCGCCGGGACCGGCACCGAGCTGATGTCCCAGCTGTCCAACGGACTGCCGACCATTCTCCGGGCCACGACCGCGAAAGCCGACACGTGCACCATCACGGTGGCCGACCGGCACGGCAACCTGGTGGCCGCCACTCCGAGCGGCGGCTGGCTGAAGAGCTCGCCTGCCATCGGCAGTCTCGGGTTCCCGCTCGGCACCCGCGGGCAGTCGATGTACCTCCGGCCGGGCCACGCGAATTCGCTCGAGCCGGGAAAGCGCCCGCGGACGACCCTCAGCCCCACCATCGTCCTGCGGGAGGGCCGCCCGTTCGCCGCCTTCGGCACGCCGGGCGGCGACCGGCAGGACCAGTGGACCCTGCAGTTCTTCCTCAACCTCGTCGAATTCGGCCTCGATCTCCAGCAGGCGACCGAAACCACCGCCTTCCACACCGATCAGGTACCCGCGTCGTTCACCCCGCACGCCTACCGCCCCGGCGTGCTGGTGGTGGAGGAAACCTGCGCTCCGGAAACGGTCGCCGCTCTCCGGCAGCGGGGCCATGAAGTCGAACTCGTGCCCGCCTACACGCTCGGCCGGGTGTGCACGGCCGGGTTCACCCCGGACGGGGAGTTCGTCCGGGCCGCCGCCAGCCCGCGGGGCAGGCACGCCTACGCAGTGTGCGCCTAGCACCGACTCCGACCGAACCGGGAAAGGACGAGCGTTCGTGACCCTCACCAGCGGCACGCCGCCGATCATCGAACTGCAGAACCCTGAACAGCGGCGCGAATGGCAGAAGTTCACCCTCTCCGACCTGCCGGAGATGATCAGCGCATTGCACGTCTGCCATGCCGTCCACGCGCTGGCCACCACGCCGCTGCTGGAGCGCATGCGCCACGGGCCACGGCAGCCCGGGAACGGCCTGCTCGCCGGCCTCGACCCGGCCATCGGCCGCGGATTCCTGCGCTACCTGGTCAACCGCGGGATTCTGGAGATCTGCGGAGCGGACTACTTCCTGACCCACTTCGGCGAATGTCTCACCACCGAGGTCTCACTGGCCCGGCTCGGCGTCTACGTCGAGGCCTACGGCGGGGTGACGAGCCGGATCTCCGGGCTGCTCACCGGGGACGCGGTCTACGGCAAGGACGTCGTCCGCGACGGCGGGGCGCTCGGCGAGCACTGCGCCACGTTGTTCTCGTTCTTCCACACGCCGGTGGTGCTCCAGGCCGCCCGCGGGCGAAATGTCAAGCGCATGCTCGACGTCGGGTGCGGCGGCGGGCAGCTGATCGTGGACGCGTGCCTCCGGGACCCGTCGCTGACCGGGATCGGCATCGACCTCGACCCGGACGCCATCGCCTGGGCGAACGACCTGGCCGCGCGGTCCGGCGTGGCCGGCCGGACCGAGTTCGTCGTCGGGGACGCGTTCGCGCCGGAGACCTGGCCCGCGGTCTGCGCCGAAGCGGACGGCCTGTGCATGATGAGCGCGCTGCACGAGCTCTTCCGGCACGGCGACCAGGCCGTGGTCGACCTGCTGGACCAGCTCGCGGTGCGGTTCCCGCGGCTGAAGATGCTCCTGGTCGGCGAGCCGGAGCTGCGGTTCGACGGCAGGGAGAACGACGACGACTTCTTCCTGATCCACGTGCTGAGCGGGCAGGGACTCCCCCGCGACCGATCCGCGTGGTTCGGTGTCTTCGAGCAGTCCCGGCTGGAGTGCCGTCAGGTCTACACCCGGCCGGGGGCCGGACCCCGGATCTGTTTCTACGACCTCGCGGTGCCGGCGGCCGGGGCAGGGCCGGAATGAGCCGGCAGGTAACCGCGGCAACGCTTTCGCGCCCGGTGCCGGAGAGCGACACCGAGCTCTTCTCGGCCGCGGCGCTGCTCGACCCGTACCCGCACTACGCAATGCTGCGCAGCCTCGGCCCGGCCGTCTTCCTGACCAGATACGGCATGTACGGGCTCTTCCGCCACGACGACGTGCGCCCGGCGCTCGTCGGCTGGGAACGGTTCAGCTCGGCCGAAGGCATCGCGATGAACCCGGTCACGAACGAGCTCATGGCGGGGTCGATCCTCGGGATGGATCCTCCCCGGCAGCGCGTCGTCCGCAAGGTCTTCGACGATGCCCTCCGCCCGAAATACGTGCGCAAGGTCGCCGGTGACCTCGAACGGCTCGCCGGGGATCTGGTGGACGGGCTGGTCCGGCAGCGGGAGTTCGACGGCGTCGCGGATTTCGCCAGGAAGCTGCCGGTGGACATCGTGCTCGATCTCATCGGGTTCCCGCGCGACGGCGAACGGGCGGATCTCCTCGAGTGGGCGCTCGGCGCGTTCGACTTCATGGGACCCGCCAGTGCGCACCAATCCTCGTGCCGGCCGGATGTCGAAGCACTCATGCAGTACCTCGCGACGAAGGCGACCCCGGAGAAACTGCTCGACGGCAGCTTCGGCCAGATCGTCTGGCAGGCCGTGGATCGCGGGGAGATCACCGACACCGAAGCGGTGATGACCATGAGTGCCTACGCCTGCGCGGGAGTCGACACCACCATTGCCGGAATCTCGAGCACCCTGTGGCTCCTGGCGCAGCACCCTGGCGAATGGGCGCAGGTCCGGGCCGACCCGGAAACCGTTGCGGGAGCGTTCCTCGAGGGCTTGCGGATGGAAGCCCCGGTGCAGTCGTTCGCCCGCGTGACGACGTGCGACGTGCCGCTGGAAGACCTCACCATTCCCGCGGGCTCCCGGGTGGTGCTCTCCTACGGTTCGGCCGGCCGCGACGAACGCCATTACCCCGATCCGGATCGGTTCCGGGTGCGCCGGGCCCCTTCCGACACCGTCGCTTTCGGTTTCGGAGTCCACCACTGCCCCGGGCGGGCGCTGGCCACGATGGAAGCGCACGCCCTCTTCACCGCACTGGCAAGGCGAGTGGACCGGATCGAGCTCGCCGGTGCGGTCCGCCGCACCCCGAACGCCATCACGCGCGGCCTCTCCGCCCTGCCGATCCGCGTCACCTGAGCCGCCGCGGTGTCCCCCTGCCAGCCCGCCGAAGTACCTGCCCGAGGAGAAATGCGATGTGCGGAACCACCGGCTGGATCGACTTCGACCGCGATCTCACCACCGAGCGCCGGACGATCAGGGCCATGGTGGACACCCTGGCCCTGCGCGGGCCGGACGACGAGGGAATCTGGCTGAGCCCGCACGCAGCACTCGGGCACCGCCGCAAAGCCGTGATGGACCCCGGCCACGGGGCCCAGCCGATGATCACGCCGGAAACGACGCCGGACGGGTCGCCGCTGGCCGCGATCAGCTACACCGGCGAGGTGTTCAACTTCCTCGAGCTCCGCGAGGAACTCGGCGCGCTCGGGCACCGGTTCCGCGGCCGGTGCGACACCGAAGTGGTGCTCCGCGCGTACCTCGAGTGGGGGCCGGGCTTCGTGGAGCGGCTGAACGGGATGTTCGCCTTCGTGATCTGGGACAGCCGGACCCGCGAGGCGCTGCTGTACCGGGACCGGTTCGGGATGAAGCCGCTTTTCTACTATCCGGCCGGAAACGGCGTGCTCTTCGGCTCCGAGACGAAAGCGATCCTGGCGCACCCGGCGAGCGAAGCCGTGCTGACCATGGACGGGCTGCGCGACATCCTGTCGTTCCTCCGCGTGCCCGGCCAGACCCCGCTGAACGGCATGTACGAGGTCCGGCCCGGACACGTCCTGCGCGTTCGCGACGGCCACCGGCACGAGGAGAAGTACTGGGCGCTGCCTGCCCGCGAGCACACCGACGACCTGCCGAAAACCATTGCGACGGTGCGGGATCTGCTCGCCGACATCGTGACCCGCCAGCTGGTCGCGGACGTTCCGCTGTGCACCCTGCTGTCCGGGGGGCTGGATTCCAGCGCGCTGACCGCCCTCGTGCAGGACACCCTCGGCCCGTCCCGGACGCCGCCGCTCACCAGCTTCTCGGTCGACTTCGCCGGCCACGTCGAGAACTTCCGCCCGGAACCGCAGCGGGCGGACCCGGACGCGCCGTTCGCCGCGGAGGTGGCCGCGCACGTCGGGACCGACCACCGGGCGATCGTGCTGGACACCGCGGATCTCGCCGACCCGGCGGTGTGGGCCACGACGTGGACAGCCCTTGATCTGCCGTACGGCATCGGCGACCACGGCCCGTCGATCTACCTCCTGTTCCGGGCGATCCGCGAGGAGTGCTCGGTCGTGCTGTCCGGGGAGGCGGCCGACGAATCGTTCGGAGGCCTGCTGTGGTTCCACGATCCGCGTGCGGTGCAGGCCGACACCTTCCCGTGGCACGCACTCGGCGACAAGACGGTGGAGGAACAGTCCACCGCGGTACTGGATCACGACCTGGTCCGGGAACTGCGGCTCCCGGAGTACATCGCCGACCAGTATCAGACCGCCCTCGCCGAGGTCCCGCACGGGGACGGTGAAACGGGGCTGGAACGGCAGATGCGGATCGCCACCTATCTGAACCTGACCAGGTTCATGCCGATCTGCCTCGACCGCAAGGACCGGCTGACCATGGCCAACGGGGTCGAGGAGCGGCTTCCGTTCTGCGATCACCGCCTGGTCGAATACGTCTTCAACACCCCGTGGTCGATGAAGACCTTCGACGGCCGCGAGAAAAGCCTGCTCCGCGCCGCGACGAAAGACCTTCTCCCCCGTTCGGTCGTGGAACGCCGCAAGGCGCCGTATCCCTCCACGCAGAACGCAGGCTACGACCACGCGATGCGCCGGGAGCTGAAGAGGATCGTCGCGGAACCGGGTTCCCCGGTGCTGCCGCTGCTCGACCTCGACGCGGTGGCCCGGCAGATCGGCGAGCCGTCCGACGTGCCGTCGTCGATGACGAAACGGGCCCTCCAGGACGAAACCCCGCTCCGGCTCAACTTCTGGCTCGAGTCCTCCGCCGTCCGCCTCGACCTGGCGGGCTGAGCCCGAGACCCGGGTGTCCCGCACACCCGCAGCAGAAACCGCACGACACACAGGAGAATCGATGAGTACTTCGAACGCCCGCCCGGCGACAGTGGGCTGGTTCGAGATCACCGCCACCGAACCGTCGCTCAGCCGGAGCTACTACCAGGAGCTCTTCGGCTGGAGTTTCGAGTCGCCCGGCGATGCGAAGCACTACTGGACGATCACCGCGCCGGGGTCCGCGACCGCGATGGGGGCGCTGCGCAGCGGTGAGCGGGACACGACGTGCATCGGCGTGGTGTCCGCCGAAATGGCGGCGACCGTCCGCAAGCTGGAATCGCTCGGGGCCACCATCGCCGAGCGGCCCGCGCGCACACCGGCGGGTGACCTGCACGCCGTCGCCATCGACCTGCAGGGCAACCGGATCGGCCTGATCGAGCCGGCGCCACGGGACGAGCCGGGCCCGCGGCACGCCGCGCCCGGGCTGAACGCACTGGCCTTCTTCGAGATCGGAACCACCGATCTCGTTGCGACGCAGAGGTTCTACCAGGCGGCGTTCGGCTGGACCACCGAACGCGACGAAGCCGCCGAAGGCGTGGCGTACTACCACATCCGGCCTGCCGGATCGCCCGACGAGATCGGCGGCATGCTCGACCTCACCGGAATCGCCGGCGCGACCGGCTACGCCATCCCGGGCCTGCGCGTCGCCGACGTCGGGGACGTGCTGGAGCGCGCGGAAAAAGCAGGCGGGCGGACGGCGATGGGCCCGGTCGCGGACGCGAACGGAGTCGTCGCCGGGCAGTTCCTCGATCCGGTCGGCAACCGGTGGTCCACGTTCTCCTTGCCGCAGTCCCGGTGAGCGGGCCGGGGCGGAAGCGGGGCCTGCCGTTCGCCGTCTACGTGCTGGGCGTGGCGATCTTCGCCCTCAACACCACCGAGATCATGGTCGCCGGCCTGATCCCGGGGATCTCGGCCGAGTTCGGCGTCTCCATCGGCGCGGTCGGTGCGCTGATCTCGATCTATGCACTGGGCATGGTCGTCGGCGGGCCGCTGCTCACCATCGCGATGCGGCGGATCCCGGCGAAGCGGTCGCTGCTCTGGCTGCTGATCGTGTTCGTCGCCGGGCAGGCGATGGGCGCGCTGGCCCCGAGTTACGCGGTTCTCGCGGCTTCGCGAGTGGTGACCGCACTCGCCGCGTCGGCCTTCTTCGGCGTGGGGGCCGCCGTCTGCGTCCAGCTCGTCGGCGCCGAACGCCGGGGCCGGGCGATGTCGGTCCTCTACGGCGGCATCACGGTCGCCCAGGTGGTCGGGCTGCCGGTCGCGACGCTCATCGAGAGCCATTTCGGCTGGCGGGCGAGCTTCTGGATCGTCGGCGCGCTGGCGCTGCTGTGCGTGGCCGCCGTCGGATACCAGGTGCCCGACCACCGGGCGGCCGACATGCTCGATCTGCGTGCGGAAATCCGGGTGCTCCGCAACGGACGGCTGTGGGGCGCCTATGCGACCAACGCCCTCGTCATCGGTTCGGCCGTGACCGGCTTCAGCTACCTCTCGCCGATTTTCACCCAGGGCAGCGGTTTCCCGGCGTCGGCGGTGCCCATCCTGTTCGCCGTCTACGGCGTCGCCACGGTGGTGGGCAACACGATTGTCGGGCGCTACGCCGATCGCCACACGAGATCGATCCTGACCGGCGGGCTCATCGCGCTGACGCTGGTGCTGGCCGGCTTCGCGCTGACGCTCACCCACCAGGTCCCGGCGGTCGTGGCCACCGTGCTGCTGGGCCTGATCGGGCTGCCGCTCAACCCCGCGATGGCGGCGCGGGTGATGTCGGTGTCGAACCACGGCGCGCTGGTGAACGCGCTCAACGGATCGGCGATCAACGTCGGGGTCACCATCGGCCCCTGGCTCGGCGGCCTCGGGATCGGCGCCGGGCTCGGGCTGTCGGCACCGCTGTGGACCGGCGCGATCATGGCGTGCGCAGGGCTGCTCACGCTCGTTCCCGACTACTGGATGCGGGCGCAGCGCACCCCGGCACCGGCCGCGACGGACGCCGGGCCCTCGTCCTGACCCACCGCTGCTTCCGACGAAAGGGATTCCCGTGTCCAGGCCGACTCAGCAAGAGACCAGGACCGCGTTCGACGCGGGGCTGCCGCCGCTGCGCGGGATCGAGCACGTCGTCGTGGTGGGTGCCGGGCTGGCCGGGCTCGCTGCCGCGTACGAGCTGACCCGGCTGGGCACGAAGGTCACCGTGCTGGAGGCGAACCGCCTTCCCGGCGGGCGGACCAGGACCCTGCGTGCTCCGTTCTCCGACGGCCTGTACGCCGAGGCCGGCGCGATGACGGTGACCACCCGCTGCGACTACACGCTGCACTACCTGCGCGAGATGGGTCTCGAAACCGAGCCGAGCGACCTCGTCGGCACGGATTTCTCGTACTACCGCTGCGGTACGCGGTTCCGGCCGGACGCCATCGCCGGCCACGCCGCGCTCCTCGGGCTGAAGCCGGACGAGAAGGACCTGACCGTCCGGGAGATGGTGGCCCGCTACGTCACCCGGCCGAACGACGAGATCGGGCCGGAGGTGCGGGCACCGGCCTGGACCTCGTCGCCGCGGCTGCGGGAGCTCGACCGGATCCCGGTGCGCGAGGTGCTCGCGGACCGGGGCGCCTCCGTCGGCGCGATCAGCCTGATCGAGCCGCTGTTCATGGAGATGCAGGGCGGCGACCTGGGCGCGGCGTCGGCGATGGCCTGGGCGCGGTACGAAGCGGGCCCGCGCTCCATGTCCGACCCGACGACCAGGTGGAACAAGATCAAGGGCGGTACCGACTCGCTGGCCAGGGCACTGGCCGGCGCGATCTCGGATCGCATCCGCTACCGGGCCCCCGTCGTGCGGATCGCGCAGGACGAGGCCGGGGCGCAGGTGACGTTCCTCGACCGCAACCGGCTCCGGACCCTGGCTGCGGACCGGGTCGTCGTCACCGTGCCGTTCGCCGCCATGCGGCGCATCGACCTCGCCGCGGCCGGGTTGCCCGCGGAGAAACACGCGACGATGCGCCGCATGCGGTACGCCTCGGCCACGCGGATCTTCCTCCAGATGCGCAAGCAGTTCTGGCCCGAGCGGCAGCTGATGCTGTCCACCGACCGGCCGATCTGCACGGTGCGGGACGCGACCCCGTGGCGGATCGGCGGACGGAAGATCCTGGAGTGCTGGCTCGGTGGCTGGTTCGCGCAGGCGGTGGCGGGCATGGGCCGGGAGGAGCGGATCGACTTCGCTCTCGGCGAGGTCGAGGACCTGCTGCCCGGTGCGCGTGAGAACTTCGAGCTGGGCACGTCTTTCGCCTGGGACGACGAGCGCTACATCGCCGGCGCGTACCTGCTGCCCGAGGTCGGCCACAGCGAGCTGATGGAGCGGGCGCGCCGTCCCGAGGGGCTGATCCACTTCGCCGGTGAGCACACCGCGTACGAACCCAACGGCGGTTCCATGAACTACGCGCTGGAATCCGCAATCAGGGTGCTTCTCGAACTGGCGGGCCCCCGCTGACGCAGGCAACCCCGCCGGGGGTGCGGTCACGCACTGCCGAGCCGGGCACCGAACCGCCGCAAGGCGCTCCGCAGTTCCGCGGGCGCCTCGACGGTGAAATCGGCGTCGAGAAAAGCAAGACGGGGCAGCAGCCATTGCCAGGAGTCGACCATCAGGACGGCCCGCGTCCCGCCGTCCGTGGCAGTGAGATCGACGTCCTGGAAGGAAAACGCATCCGCCACCTCCGGCATCGGCGCGGCAATGGTCACCACCACCCGCTGCCGGTTCCGGTGCACTCCCTTGCGGAGGAACTCGATGCCGCTTTCGGCGGGCAGCGGACGCGCGGAAAACGTCTGCCCGGTCGCGCGGAGCCCGGTGAGCCGGTCGATCCGGAACACCCGCCAGTCCCGCTTGCCGGTGTCCCAGGCCAGCAGGTACCAGTGCAGGAGCAGATGCATCTGGCGGTACGGCTCGGCCGTGCGGGTACTGGCCTGCCCGGCCGCCCCCACGTATTCGAAGGTCACGACCCGCTCCCCCGCGATCGCTTCGGCGAGGGTGCTCATCGCTTGCGCGCTGGTGCTCGCCGTCGGGGTCGGGGTCGTCTCCAGCCCCGCGCGCAAGGCCGCGGCCCGCGGCCGCAGCCGTTTGGGCAGGAACTGGTCGACCTTGCCGTAGGCACGGGTCGCCGCATCGTCGAGGCTCCCCTCGCGGGCGGTGCCGGTGGCGCCGAGCACGGCAAGACCCAGCAGCGTGGCGATGGCTTCGTCGTCGTCGAGCAGCAACGGCGGCATCGTGCGCCCGGCGGTGAGCCGGTAGTAGCCGCCAGGGCCGGGCTGGGTCTCGACCGGATACCCGTAGCCGCGGAGCCGGTTGATGTCGCGCCGCAGGGTCCGCGGCGGGACGTCCAGCCGCGCCGCCAGCTCCTCCCCGCTGAACGCCTTCCCCGACTGAAGCAGCACCAGCAGCGCGAGCGCTCGTTGCATCACGTCGGCCATCCCGCCAGCATCCCAGAAGTCGAGGACATTTTCCGGCCACATCTCGCGGTACGTTCCTGATCATGGCCACCACCGAGATCCGGATCCGCGGAGCCCGCACCCACAACCTCCGGCAGCTCGACGTCGATGTGCCGCGCTCCCGCGTCGTCGTCTTCGTCGGGGTGTCCGGCTCGGGCAAATCGTCGCTGGTGTTCGACACGATCGCGGCCGAGGCAGGCCACCAGCTCACCGAGACGTTCCCGCCCTACACCCGCAACCGGCTGCCGAAGTGGACCCGGCCGGACGTCCGGCGGATCGAAGGGCTTTCCCCGGTGGTGGTGATCGACCAGCGCCGCCTCGGCGGGAACGCCCGCTCCACGGTCGGCACGATCACCGACACCTGGACCTACCTCCGGCTGCTGTTCTCCCGGGTGGGCACCCCGCACGTCGGCGAGTCGAACCACTTCTCCTTCAACGACCCGGCAGGCATGTGCCCCACCTGTTCCGGCCTCGGCGAGGTGGTGGTCACCGCGGCCGACCGCTTCCTCGACCCGGGCAAGTCACTGCGCGAGGGCGCGGTGCTGCTGCCCGGGTTCGCCACCGGCGGCTACTGGTATTCGAACTTCGCCGACATCGGCGTGTTCGACCTCGAGAAGCCGTTGCGGCGCTGGAGCAAGGCCGAACGGGACGCCTTGCTGTACGGCGCCGGGGCGCTGGCGAACCGGCTGCCCAAGGGCTACCAGGGCATCACCGAACGATTCGAGCGCATCTACCTGCACACCTCGGACGAGATGTCCGAGCAGAAGAAGCAGACTCTCGCCAAGTTCACCCGTTCCGCGGAATGCCCGGACTGCCACGGCGACCGGCTCGCCGAGGCGAGCCGCACCGTCACCCTGCTCGACCACACCATCGGCGAGCTGGCGCGGATGGAGGTCAACGACCTCGCCAAGGTGGTGACCGGGGTGACCGACCCGGCCGTCGCACCGGTGGTGTCCGCGCTGGCCGACCGGTTGCAGGCGATGATCACCATCGGGCTCGGCTATCTCCATCTCGGCCGCGCCACCACCACGCTCTCCGGCGGCGAATCCCAGCGGATCAAGACCGTCAAGCACCTCGGCAGCAGCCTCACCGAGATGCTCTACGTGTTCGACGAGCCCACCGTCGGCCTCCATCCGCACGACGTCAGCTCCATGATCACCCTGCTCAAGCAGTTGCGGGACAAGGGAAACAGCGTACTGGTGGTGGAGCACGACCCCGCGGTGATGGCCGTGGCGGACCAGATCGTCGAGGTCGGGCCGCTCGCCGGGGCGCAGGGCGGCACGATCGTGTACCAGGGCAGCTTCGCCGGCCTGCGCTCGGCCGGGACCGCCACGGCGACCGCGCTGGCGTGGCGCCGTCCGGTCAAGGCCGATCCGCGGACCCCGGCCGGGCAGCTCGTCGTGGCCGACGCGACGCGCAACAACCTCAAGAACATCACCGCGCACATCCCGCTGGGCGTGATGACCGTGCTCACCGGGGTGGCCGGGTCCGGGAAGTCCAGTCTCGCCGCCGAACTGGTCGCCCAGCACGATGCCGTGGTGATCGACCAGAAGGCGGTCAGCACGAATCGCCGCTCGACCCCCATCACCTATACCGGGATCGCCGCGCCCATCCGCCGGATGTTCGCCCGGCACCACCACGTTCCGGCAAGCCTGTTCAGCGCCAACTCCGAGGGCGCCTGCCCGGAGTGCCACGGCCTCGGGGTCATCCGCACCGACCTCGCCTTCATGGACGAGCAGGAAACCGTCTGCGAAACCTGCCAGGGACGGCGGTTCACCCCCGAGGTCCTGCGGTACCAGGTCGAGGGGCTGTCCATCGCCGATGTCGACGACCTCACCATCGCCGGCGCCATCGACCGGCTTCCGGACCGCCCGATCAGGAACGCCCTGCGCCACCTCGACGAGGTCGGCCTCGGCTATCTCCGGCTCGGCCAGCCGCTCACGACGCTCTCGGGGGGCGAATGCCAGCGCGTGAAGATCGCCAGGGAACTGCGGGACTCGGCGGGCCCGACAGTGTACCTGCTGGACGAACCGACGACCGGCCTGCACCTCAGCGACATCGACCTCCTGCTGAGCCATCTCGACCGCCTGATCGACCACGGGCACACCGTCATCCTCATCGAGCACAATCTCGACGTCGTCCGGCGGGCCGACTGGATGATCGACCTCGGCCCCGGCCCCGGCAAGCACGGCGGGCGGATCCTCTACGAGGGCCGGGTCGACGGCATCACCGGTACGGCCACGGCCGAGGCATTGCACGAGGCGGACTGATCTCCGCCCTAGCCGGTTTCCCCGTCGGAACGGACCAGCCGCTCCTCCCAGTCCGTTCCGCCCGGCGCCTCCTCGTCGCTGAACCGGAAGCCGATCCCGCGCACCGTGACGATCCACTGCGGGGAACCCAGCTTTTTGCGGATACTGCTCAAATGCGTGTCGATGGTCCGGCTGGCCAGCGACGACACCCCCGGGTCGAGGCTGTCGTAGCACCACACCCGCCGCAGCAGTTCCGAACGGGAGAAGATCTTCCCCCGCTCCGCCGCAAGCAGGTGCAGGAGCTCGAACTCCTTGCGGGTCAGCCCGATCAGCCGGCCGGCGACCCGGACCTCGCGCAGGTTCGGGTCGATCTCCAGCCGGTCGAAGACGAGCACCGGCTGCGGCCGCGCCCGTGCCCGCCGCAGCAGCGCACCGACGCGGGCCATGAGTTCCCTGCTGGGATAGGGCTTCACGATGCAGTCGTCGCAGCCGCCTTCCAGCGCCAGCACCCGGTCGAGCTCGCCGGTCGAGGAAAACCCGATCATGGGTACCTGGCTGGCTTCCCGGATCCGCTTGCACAGGGTGAGCCCGTCGAAATCGGCGAGGTCGAGATCGATGAGGACGACGTCGAAGTCGCGAGCGGTCG
Organism: Amycolatopsis jejuensis; assembly: GCF_000717335.1. Classification (GTDB taxonomy): domain Bacteria; phylum Actinomycetota; class Actinomycetes; order Mycobacteriales; family Pseudonocardiaceae; genus Amycolatopsis; species Amycolatopsis jejuensis. The sequence continues at coordinate 301,304 of NZ_JNYZ01000006.1, read as the reverse complement.
CCATCGCCTGTACTCCGGTGTCCGCCTGCTCGGTTTCCAGGCCGTGCCGCTCCAGGTCCTTGACCATCTCCTCCACGCCATCGCAATCCGCCACGAGCAATACCCGTGCTTCCTGGTCGATCACCACTCTCCCCTCTCCTCGACGTGGCCGGCGACCCCGTCTCCCGAATCCCGGCAGCCCCCCGGCACCGCCGAATTCCCGGGCCGGCCTCGAAATCCCGATCCCGCCCGCAGATCATGCCATCTGGTGGATCACCAGCCCAGTGTACGGCCGCCGGCAATTTCCTTGTGCGGACGGGTACTCCATTGGCCCGGGCCGGATCGAGATGCACGTGCACATTCACGGCCGTGCCGTTCACCGATCACGCAGCACCGATTCTGCCTGCTCACTCAGTATCGCGGCGCGGAATCACCGTTCCTGCCTTTTCCCGGGCCGGTGAATGACGACAATTCCCTCCCCCGGCATGCCGTTCCGGCCCTCCGATCGGCGGCGGAAGCGCTACCCGGTGGTCCGGACCAGGCAGTTTCCCGGAATCCGGGGATTGACCATTTCCCGCTCCACCGGCCAATTTCTGTCATCCCGCGGGCGATCGACCGCGTCGACCGCCTCCCGCCGGTGCGGGCGTGCGAAGCTCTTGCCCCCTCCGGATTTCCCCCGGATGGCGGAGCGTGCCGCTTTACCTCACCGTCGTCTCCCCGTATCACGACAATGCTCAGCTGAGCACATTACGGCCACCGCGGACAGAATGCGGACAGGCCCATTCCGCACCTCCCCGCAGCAATGGAGGAAAACTGCCGATGACCGACCCGCATTGCCGGAAGCGCCGTTCCTTCCGGACCGGGGCGTGCGGCGAGCCATTACCGGGAAGGACGCGTTCCGGATCGCGAGCGGTGTGCTGGCACTGTTCTCGATCGGCACTGTCGCCGCAACAGCCGGAACCCCTTCCTGGCCGGTGTCGGCTGTTTCGGTGTTGCCGGGTTTGCGGCAAGCTTTCCCCTGCGCGGTAATAGCCGGGCGGGTATCCGAATCCGGCGGCACCTCGGTGTACGGCGCGCCATGGCGTGGCTCCCGGTATTCCATATTCCTCGCACCCATCCCGGTGTGCCCACCATCGGCTCTGGCCGGGTCGTCCCGGATTCTCTGCCAGAATTCGCGCGACGGATGACTGCCCCGGCATCCGGGGCACAGCCGGGCCAGGTGGACCGATCTCGGGGTCGCTCTCGTGCTGCTTCTGTTCAGCAGCACCACTTTCGCCCTCGCCACCTCGACCGGATGGGGCTTTGCCGCGTTCCGGCGCTGCGGGCGAGACCTCGGGGTGTGCCCCGCCGAAATCGCTTGCCATCCCGGCGGATCAGGCGACCGGGCGGACCCGAGGGGTGTCACCGCGGCGGCGCCGGATCCTTCCGCACCTCGCACTCACCGGTGGAGTCGCCCTGGTCGTACTGGTTCCTTGATCGCGGAGCACTGCGGAACCCACCGCATGGGGAGGACCGGTCAGCACTCGTCCAGGAATGTGGCGAGCGAATCGTCGGTGGTGTCCCACCACGGCAGTTTCCGGGGCGGGGCCGGGGTTCCCGTGCACGGTGAGGAGAACGCGCGGTCGCGGTATCCGACGATGCTCTCCTCCTTGTCCTGCTCCCATTGCTTGAAGTGCGCCCGGGTGAGATCCAGGTCGAAAGCGGGGTAGTCGACCTCCTTCAGGAGTTCCCGGATGTGGTCGGCCTGGAAGTCGATCTGGCCCGCCGGTCCGGTCAGCGCTTTCTCCCGGTCCCGCCACGCGGCGATGTCGCGTTCCATTTCCGCACGGGCGGGCAGCCGGATCCGCCCGAGCACGACATCACGGGCGTACCACGCCTGCGCGTCGAACAAGGTCATCGAATAGAACTGATCCTGCATTCCCAGGTACATCATCCCGGGGTTGCTTACCAGGAATATTCCTTGGTACAGATCGGCGGGGTAAAGGACGTTCTTCGTCCGCAGGCCGAGGCTTTTCCCGAGGAACGGAAACCGGTGCAGATAGCCGGTGCACAGAATGATCGCGTCCACCTGCCTGCGGGTGCCGTCGGCGAACACCGCCGTGTCCTTTTCGAGGCGGGCGAGCAGGGGCATTTCTTCGATCCCGGCAGGCCAGCGGAAACCCATCGGCGCCCGGCGATGGGAAATGACGACCGACGATGCGCCGTACTTCTTCGTCTGCAGCGCGATGTCTTCCGCCGAGTAACTGCCGCCCAGGACCAGCAGGTTCTTCCCGGCGAACTCGCGGGCATCCCGGAAGTCGTGGGAGTGCAGGATGCGCCCGGGAAACGAGGAAAACCCGTCGTAGCAAGGCACGTGGGGCACCGAAAAGTGCCCGCTGGCGACGATCACGCGGTCGAATGCCTCCGTGCCCGTCGCGCCTGCCCCGAGGTCTTCGACGGTGACGTCGAACTTGTCCCGGGCTGTGTCGTACTCGATCCACCGCACCGCGGTGCCGAACCGGATATGGCGGCGCACGCCGCTCTTCTTCGCCCGCCCGGCGAGGTAATCGAACAGGACTTCGCGCGGCGGGAACGACGGAACCGGTTTCGAGAAGTGCTCGTCGAAGGAGTAGTCGGCGAACTCGAGACACTCTTTCGGCCCATTCGACCACAGCGACCGGTACATGCCGCCGTGCACCGGATCACCGAATTCGTCGAGACCGGTTCGCCAGGTGAAATTCCAGAGGCCGCCCCAGTCGTGCTGCTTTTCGAAACACACCAGCTCGGGAACGTCCGCCCCCTTCCGCCGTGCCTGCTCGAATGCATGCAGCTGCGCCAGCCCACTGGGACCGGCACCGACGACGGCAACCCGCGACATCGTTTCCCCTTTCCCGGCCGCGAAGACCGGCCCAGCCCGGCCCACCCCGGCCGACCGGCACATGACTCGACGGCCGCCATTCACGATGACGGCCGGACCACTTTTACCGCGGAATTCCCGCTGGATAAGCAAAACGATCTTCTCCGTCGAGGGTAGCGGCCCGGCCGTCCGGTGTCCAGCGCCACACCGGCAGTTCCGGCCCTTACAGCCGCAGGCCGAGGTTTCGTACCGTCCACTGTGGACTGTTCGCCGCTCCGCCAGTCCCTCCCGGACGACCACCGCCGAGCAAGCCCCCTGGCCCACGGGTCGCGACGACCACCGCCGGAACCCCAGGCACCCCACGATGTCCGGCGGACAATCGCGCGCGGCTCCCGGACGCGCGATCCGGCCACCACGTGACGACGACCGGCCCGGGCCCGATACCGGACAACCGAACCCGAATCGGCCCGGAGCATCCGTCTCGGCCATCACGGCAACCAGTCGCGCCCCTATCACCGCCTCACCCGGATACCTCCGCCAGTACGATCGCCCGCCACACCCGAATCGCGCCGCCCTCACCGATTCCGAACCAAACAGCGGTCCCTTCCCAGGAAATCTCACTCACGTGCAGTGCTGCATCCGGAATTGACTGCCGGATCGGGGTGACGGGCAGATACGGCTGACCGAGTGGCAGTTTCACCCGAACGAGTAGGACCGGTCCGGAGCGCTCGAAGCGGTCCCCTGCCGGGTTATAAAACGGGATCGAGCGGGAACCCGGATCTCCACTGCGGCGGGATAGCTGTGGCCCGCACGGGGAACCCGCCCAGTCTGCCGACCGGGCCGTGGAACGCGACGAGGTGCCGGTCCGGCGGCTGTCCGGAACAAGGGGGTAACAGCGGTGTCGCGGCAACCTGCCGAGGACGGGCGCAGGCCGATGCTTGCGGGGAAAGGCACAACGCCGGTCCGGACCGGGGAAACACCGGTCCGGAAAGGCGAACCTCCCGGCTGGATCGGGAAAACTCCGGGCCGGGCGGGGGAAACTTGCGACTGGGCCGGGGAAACGCCGGGAGGGGGCGGCCGGGATGACCGGAGTGACCGGGACAGCCGGAGTGACCGGGACGACCGGAGCGACCGGGACAGCCGGAGTGACCGGGACGACCGGGACGACCGGGACGACCGGAGTGACCGGGACGACCGGGGCGGCCGGAGTGACCGGGGTGACCGCGGTGGTCGGCTGGAGCGGCTGATCCGGTCCGCCGGTCCGGTGTGCATCGTCGCCGCGGTGGCCGGGTGGGGCAAGACGAGCACCGTGCGCCGGGCGGGCCGGGGCGGGGCCGTCGTCTGGGTCGCGCACGACGAAGTGCACCGGCTGGGCGGGCTCGCCTCCGGCCGGTCCGGGGTGACCGCCGTCGTCGACGACATCCAGGATCTGCCCTCCGATTCGCCGATGGCAGGCGCGTTGCACCGGTTGTGCGCCGAATCGTCGCCGCGGGTGCGGCTCGTGCTGATCTCGCGGTCGACCCTGCCTTTCCCGGTGCAGCGGTTGCGCGGGCGCGGGCTGCTGAGCGAAGTCGGGGCCGCCGAACTGCATTTCCGGCGTTCCGAGCTGATCGAGGTGGCGCGGGAGGCACTCGGCGAGGTGCACCCGGCGACGCTCAGCCGGATCTGGAGCCTGACCGGAGGATGGCCTGCGCTCACCGCCCGGCTCGTCGAGCGGCTCGCCGGGGTGCGGCCCGAACAGCATTCCGGCCTGCTGCAGCGGGTTCAGCTCCCCGGGGAGTTCCTGCAGCGATTCGTCGCCGAGGAGGTCGTGGGCCCGGAACCGCCGGAGACGGTGGACCTGCTCCGCCGGCTCGCGCTGTGCGAACGGCACGCCGGGCGGTGCACCGACCTCCGTTCCGGCGAGGCGCTGCCGGATCTGGTGCGCCGTGGTCTCGTCACGCACCGGGCCGACGGCGGATGGGCGCTGAGCGCACCCGTCCGCATGCACCTGCGGCACGAGCTGGAGAGCTCCCCGGGGATCCGCAAGCAGCTGCACCGGCAGCTGTGCACCGAGTTCGCCGAGCGCGGGGCACCTGCCCATGCGGTCCGGCACGGCCTCGCGGCAGGTGACGTCGGCGCGGTCCGGGATCTGGTGGCCCGCAACGGCGCGGCGCTGGTGCACGGGGGCGACGCGGCGGCCGTACGGCAGATCGCCGCGGTCCCCGCCGAGTGGGCCCGTGAGCCGGCGCTGGACTGGGTCGTGGGCGAGGCCCGGCAGGTAGTGGGCCGGTGGGCCGGCGCGGGCGCGTCGTTCCGGCGAGCGGGATCCGAACAGCCGGAGCTCACCACGGCGCTGGGCTGGCGGGTCGGCGTGCTGGCCTACGCCCGCGGGGAATTCGGCGAAGTCCGGTCCATCTGCGCGCGCACTGCGCTGGCCGGGGAAAACACTGCGGACGAGGCAAAGGTCCTCGCGCTGTCCGCCACCACGCACCGGATGACCGGTGACTACCCGGCCGCGCGGAGCCTGGCGGAACGATCGCTGCGGGCCGCGGAGCGGAGCGGGGACGCAGGCGCGCTCGGTGAGGCCTACCTCGCCGCCGCGCACCTCGCGTACGCCGAAGGAGACACGCGTGAGTTCGGCGCCTGCCTCGCTGGGGCAAGGGAAGCCGCCGAGGCTGCGGGTGATGCGCTCCAGCAGTTGCGAGCGCTGGTGATCGAGGCCGGATTCAGCGTGCAATTGCGCAGCACCGCGCGGGCGGTGGAGACCGCGCGCGCGGCAGTGCGGCTCGGGCGGCGCTGCGGGGACAACGGCGTGACCGCGCTCGCGATGACCGTCCGGGCGCACGCCCTGCTGCGCCGTGGCGACGGGGCAGCGGCCCGCCGCGACTTCGAACAGGCCGCGGCGATGTTCGAACAGCTGGGCTCACGGCTGGGCGCATTGCCGCTGTCCGGGTTGGGTGACGTGCACCGGCTCCACGGGCAGTGCACGAGGGCACGGGCGGCGTACGAGCAGGCGCTCTCGCTCGCCGAACCGGTGCACGACGTGGTCGGCATGTCCGGTGCGCTGGCCGGCTGGGCCCGGGTGTGCGGCCCGAAGGAACCCGAAGCCGCCCGGAATGCGGCCGAGCGCGCGGTGCGCCTTGACGAGGGGATCTACCGGGTGCACGCGCTGACGACCAGGGGCTGGGTTTCGCTGTGCGCGGGCGACCGGCAGTCGGCAGCGCAGGACGCGGTCCGGGCCGCCGAGGTCGCGCGAGCCCGGTGCGACGAGCCCGGCTTGGCGGAGACGGTCGTGCTCGGGGCACTGTCCGCGGAGGCACCGGGCCGGCATCAGGAGCGGGTTCTTGAGGCTGCCGGAGTCTGGCGGGATCTGGGAATGCGGGCCGACGAGGCGGTCGCCGAAGTGGTCGCGTCCCGGCTCTCCGGTGCCGATTCCGGGGACGCCGTGCTGGCCGGGTTCGGCATCGATGCGCGGAACACCGCGGTGGCCGGGCCGCTGGCCGCCTCCGCGCGGAAAGCGCCGCCGGTCGCGATCAGCACCCTGGGCACCTTCGAGGTGCGGCGGCACGGCGAGCTCCTGCACCCGGCCGCATGGCAGTCGCGCAAAGCACGCGAGCTGGTGAAGATGCTGGTCGCGCATCGCCGTCCGGTGTCGAGGGAACGGCTGATGGAACTCCTGTGGCCGGGCGGCGACCCGGGCCGGTGCGGCAACCGGATGTCGGTGCTGCTCAACACGGTGCGCGAGGCACTCCGGTTCGACGCGGCGGTGGTCACCGACGGCGGTTCCGTCTGGTTCGACCGCTCGCTGGTGGACATCGACGTGGAGAACTTCCTGTCCCTGGCAGCCGACGCGTGCGCCGGCGAGGACGGCGACCGGCTGGCGCGGCTGCTGGCCGCCGCACGCGCGCACCCGGGCGGCTTCCTCGAACAAGACCCGTGCCAGGAGTGGGCGGTGCCGCTGGCCGAGGAGGTACGCACCACCTACGCGGCAGTGTTGCGGGCGCTGGCGGCCGAACTGCGCGAGACCGGCGACGTCGACGAGGCCGCCCGCTACCTGGTGCGGCTGCTCGACCTCGACCCGTACGACGAGACGGCCCACCTGACCCTGGTGGCAACGCTCGACGGAGCAGGCCGCTTCGGCGCTGCGCGCAGCAGATACCAGGCATACCTGGACCGGATGGCCGAGATCGAGGTACCGCCGTCCCCGTTCCCGGCCCGCCGTGCCCCACGGACCGGCTCCGGAAGGGCGTCAACCGGCGGCTCGTGATCCGGCGCCCCAGTAGCCGGTCAGCCGGGTATAGAGCTCGTTACCCCGCAAGCAGCCCCCGTGGTCGCTGAGCGGACGTCCCGTCCGGCACCAGAATGCGTTCGGCCCGCCGAACGTCAACCAACGGCACGTGATCCAGCACCCCAGTGACCGGCCAACCGAGCATAAAGCCCATTACCCACCAGCAACCCCGCATGGTCACCAAGAGCAGCAGACGTCCCGTCCAGCACCAGAATCCGCTCCGCCCGCCGCGCGGAACTGATCCGGTGCGCGATCACGACGACGGTGCCGGGCCGGCGGGCGAACGCGTGTTCGGCCTGTTCCTCGGCGGCGGGATCCAGGTGGCACGTCGCCTCGTCCAGTACGACCACCTCGGCCTCGGACAGGTACACCCGCGCCAGCGCGAGCAGCTGGCGCTGGCCGGGCGAGAGCCGGTCGCCTCCGGCGGCGATCGGGGCCTCGTAGCCGCCGAGGTCCGCGACCAGCTCCTGCGCACCGACTGCGTGCACTGCTTCGGTGAGCGCGCGGTGGCCGGCGTCGGGTCGCAGGTAGCAGAGGTTCTCCCGCACGGTGCCGGCGAACACATACGCCTCCTGCGGGATGAGGGCCACCGTCCGCCGCAGCCAGTTCCGGTCCACTTGGTCCAGCGGTACGCCGCCGAGCAGGATCCGGCCGCATTGCGGGGTGGCCAGCCCGGCCAGCAGCGCGGCCAGCGTCGACTTCCCGATCCCGCTCGGTCCGACCACCGCGAGATGCCGGTGCGGCGGGATCGACAGGGTCAGCTCGCGCAGGACCGGATCCGCGTGCTCCGCATAAGCGAACGTGACCTCGTCGAGCTCGATCCCGGTGCCGGCCGGGCGCTTGCCCGGCGGAGGCGGTGCGGGCTGCGGTACCGCGCACACCTGCGCGAGCCGGTCCAGCACCACCGCCAAGCTGACCAGCAGGGTGCTGCCGGCGTTGATCACGAACTGGACCGCGGGCTGCAGACCGCTGCTGAGGTAGACGACCCCGCCCGCGATGTCGCCGACGCCGAGGCGCCCGCTCGTGATCAGCCAGGGGGCCAGCGCCAGCAAGCCGAGGATCGGCACGTGCACGCCGAGGGTCAGCACCGGCAGCCGCAATACCCGCGCGCGGGCGAACGCGCGCAAGGCATCGGCCTGTTCCCGCACCGCGGCACCGATGTCGGCGGCCGCGCGCCGCTCGGCTCCCTGCGCGACGAGATCCCGGATCCCGCTGACTGCCGGCTCCGCCTGCTCGGCGATCCGCTCGGTGGTGAGCAGCACGCGGCGGTAGCGCCGGAACAACAGCCGCAGCACCAGCGCGAAGCCGGCCAGCGCGGGCACCACACAAGCCAGGACCACCACCGCGATCACCGGCGAAAGCACGGCAAGGCCGACGACCGCGGCGACGCCGGAGGCCAGCACCTGCCGCATGTTGCGCAGCAACGTCGACAGGAGCTGCCGGACCGCTTCCACGTGTTCGGTGACCTGTGCCGCGCCGGCTCCGGTTGCGGCGCGTTCGGCGGCGAGCGCCCGGGAAAGGCAGGCCGAGACGACCTCCTCGACGAGGGTGTCCCGCGACGGCTCGACGATGCGCCCCAGCCAGGGGTACAGCCGGCGCGTGGCCACGGCACTGATCACCCAGGCGACGCCGAGCAGCAGCAGCCAGCCCAGCCCGGTCCACGGACGGCCGGCCAGGAATCCCTTGTCGATCGCCGCGGCGATGCACGCGCCGGAGACGAGCATCGGCAACGCCTCCACCGCCGACCAGAGCGCCAGGCGGGCCACTGCCCGCCGGTGCGGACGCAGGTGCCGGAGCAGGAGCCCCGCGGCGCTCATGAGACAGCCCGGTTCCGGTCGTGCGCCGGGAACTCCTCGCCGGTGGTGAAGATGGCGCGGTAATCCGGGTCGCGCCACAGAAAGTCGTGCGTGGCGACGGCCCGGAGGCGGCCCTTGTCAAGCCACGCAACGAGATCCGCGTCAGCCGCGGTGGCGATCCGCCGCGCGACGGTCACGGTCGTGCGCCCGGCGCGAGCCGACCGCAGGGCAGCGGTCACCCGCACCTCGGTGGCGGTGTCGAGGCTGCTGGTCGCGTCGTCGAGGACCAGCACCCGGGCGTCGACGCAGAGTGCGCGGGCCAAGCCGAGGCGTTGGAGTTCGCCGCCGGAGAACGGGGCGTCGGCCAGCGGGGTGTCGTACCCCCTCGGCAGTTTGCGGATGAATCCGTCGGCTTGCGCGATCCGCGCCGCCCGCTCCACGCGGTCCCGGTCGTCGCCGGTGGCACCGTAGCCGATCAGGTCGGCCACGGTGGCGCCGAGCAGAGCGGGGCGCTCGAAGGCGTACCCGACTGCCCGCCGCAACTCGGTCAGCTCGACTGCGCGCACGTCGACGCCGTCCAGTGCGACCTGGCCCGCGGCCGGATCCCGCAACCGGCCGAGCAGCCCGGTCAACGCGCTCTTGCCGCTGCCCGACCGGCCCACCACGGCCAGTGCGCACCCGGCAGGCACGGTGAGATCGATCCGGTCGAGCAGCAGATCGCCGTCCTCGCGCACGGTGACCGCACGGAATTCGACTCTGCCGTGGCCGTCCGGCAGCGGCAGCGGCCGGGCCGGCGGGGTGATCGCCGGCGGGGTCTGCACGACCTCGCCGACCCGGCCGGCCCCGACCTGACAGCTCATCAGCGCGACCACGGTGTCGAGCAGCCCCACCGCGCCCAGCGCCATGGCCACGTACGAAGCCGCTGCCACCAGCTGACCCGCACTCACCTCGCCCTCGGTCAACGCGAAACCGCCGACGGCGAGCACGGCGATCTGCAGAAGCGGGGTCAGCAACGACATCTGCCAGCTCACCCGGCCTTGTGCCGCCCACAGCTGCACCCCGCTGCAGTGCAGCTGCCGCACCGGCGTCAGCACCCGGGCGATGTCGCGGCCTGCGGTGCCGGCGGCGCGGATGGTCCGGACCCCGCGCAGCGCGTCCAGCAGGCGAGTGGCCAGTTCGCCCTGTGCCCGCTGGTATCGCTGCATCGCGTCGCCTGCGGTAGCGGTGAACCGCCGGACCAGCACCGCGGCGAGCGGCCCGCCGACGACGACCGGCAACGCCAGCCACGGATCGATGAGCGCCAGGCCGGCCACCGCGCCCAGCGCGGTCAGCACGGTGGACGACGCCGAAAGCAGCATCGGCAGGAATGCGGCCGGGCCGGCGGCGTTCTCGGTGAGCCTGGTGAGCGCGTCGCCCGCAGGCAGCCGCAGCGGCCCGGCGACCCCGAGCGCCAGCAGCCGGTCCACCAGCCGGTGCCGCAGCCGGGCAGTCAGCGAGCTGCCGAAATACGCGCTCACCACGTCGTCGGCGGCAGTGGCGGCCATGCTCACCACGAGCAGCACCGCGAGCCAGATCAGCGCGTCCGGCAATCCGGCTCCGCGGGAAGCCGCGTCCACCGCCGCCGCGACTGCCTGTGGGGTGAGCAGCCCGGTTCCGATGTGCAGCACGGTGATCGCACCCAGCAGCAGCATGGCGGGCCACGACTGGCGGGCGGCCGAGCGCAGCACGCGGCTGCCTGCCGCGCGCACGGCTCTCGCCGGGTCCCGGTCTCCCGCCAGCACCCTCAGCCGTTCCGGCAGGCCCCGTTCCCGCCGCCGCGGCCGCGTACCCGCGTGCGATGTCCGCGGAGCGGGATCATTCGCCTCGATTCCCATCGCACCCTACAGTTCGTTCGTACCCGTTCCGCTGCGGCGGACCTGGTGTCCCGCTCGATACCAGCGGGCGGGACACCAGGTGCCTGAGCAGGCTCAGGCGCAGGACACGCCGATGCAGATGGTCTGCAGCACGGTCAGCAGGCCGATGCAGTTACACGTCGCGCCTCCCCCGCCGAGCTGGATTCCGTCGACCTCGACCGGATCGGTCTCGGGCAGCGCCTGCAGCGACGCCACCATGTCGAATTCTTCGAGTTCCATGGGTGTTCACCTCCTTTCGCCGGATCGTGCGGATGTTCGTGCCCTTCTGCCGCTCCCTGGCACCACGCCGGAGGCGTGTGTGCGGCAGAAGTCCGTGATCCGCCGCACCAGCGGCGGAAGATGATGTTCGACGACCCCGGCGTGATCGGTGTTGAGTTCCAGGTAGTCGAGTGGCCCGGCGGCGGGGCCGAGCTCGGCCAGCCGCCGTTCGAGGCGGCGGGACTGCTGCACCGGGATCCGTTCGTCGTGCACGCCGTGCGCCAGCAGCACCGGCATCCGCAGCGACGCACAGACTTCGAGCACGTCCTGGTCCTCGCCGCGGCGCGCGCCGAGCTCGTCGAGGCGCTCCCGGACCGGGGCCGCCGCGGACTCGGAAAGGTCCCCCGGGGACAGAAACGGTGCCAGCGCAACACATGCCGACCACATCGACGGCTCGGTGCCGGCGGCGAGCAACGCCAGATACGCCCCGTAGCTCGCCCCGAGGACGACCGGCGCCGGCCTGCCCCGCGCGCTCCTCGCCTCGGCCAGCTCGCGCCCGATGGCCAGCACGTCGTCCAGGTCGGGGCCGCCCCAATGGCCCAGCACCGCGTTCCGGTGCCGCGTGCCGTAGCCGGTGCTGCCCCGGTAGTTGGGGGCGAGCACGGCGATCCCCGCACCGGCGAGCTGGTGGAACAGCGGGTCGAACTGGAACCGCCACGCCGCGAGCGGGCCCCCGTGCAACGCGACCACCAGCCGTTTCGCCGACTGCCATTGCGGTCCGCCGTAGACGATGGCCTCGATCCGCCCCGCCGCGCCCGTCACCTCGGTCCGGTCGGCGTGCACCGAATGCCCGCCGGAGTACCCGGTCTCGCGGGGCACCGACCAGGCCGGCTCGGCGCGCGTCAGCCGCAGGGTGCCGATGGTCGGCGGGCGGCCGGGGCACGAGTAGGGCAGCCGGATGGTGTCCCCGGTCCAGCAGGCCGGGGAGGTGATGGTGCCGTCCGGCAGCGGCAGCGGGCTCAGGTCGTCCTCGGCCAGGTGGTAGACGTACAGCCGGGAAAGCGTTCCCTCGGTCTCGTGCACCAGCACCCGTTCGCCCGCCTCGTCGAAGGTCAGCGCGTGCCGGCGATATCCGTCCCGGTGCAGCTTGGGCGGGAAGTGCACGGTGCGTTCGCCGAGGACTCCCCAGCCGAGCCGCGGCTCGCCGGAGACGTCGCTGCTGACCACCAGGCGCCGGGTGCGGGGTGCGTAACAGTGGATGCGGTCGGTGGTCGCCGCCGACAGCGACCAGATCCGCCGCCACGAGCCCCGTACGAGGTCCACCAGCAGGCCGCCGGTGTGCCGTCCGTGCAGCACCTGGTTCACCGCGAGCAGCCCGGAGTCCTCGTCGATCCGGATTCCGCCGGAGAGCGCACCGGGCAGCCGCACCAGCAGTTCCATCCCGCCACCGGCGCGGTTCAGCCGCCAGACGGTCGAGTGCAGGGTCCGGTCGATCACGACCGCCAGCGCGACCGCGGCCCAGCCGGGCGGGGCAGGCAGCAGGTAGCAGCTGAGGCCCCGGATGTGGCCGAGCGGGGTGATCCTCCCGGCCTCGTGCCGGGTCGGCAGTGCGGTGATCGTGTGGCATTCTGGGTCGCCGACGGACGGCTGGCACAGCACCAGCGTCCCGTCGTCCAGCGGCAGCACCGAAGTACCCCGCTCGACGCGGACCCACGGCACCGTCCGGCGGGTGACGGTGCGGCCGAGCTGCCACACCTCCAGCACCGCCTCGGAGCCCGGCAGCAGGATGGACGCGCCGGTACAGCCACCGGCGGACAGGGCGAATCCGGTCCGGTCGACGACGGAGCGGCCCGGCCGCCGCGGCGCGGGGGCGGCGCCCCGGCCGGTGCGGCCGTCCGCGCGGGCGGGTGGTGTCCTCACTGCGGACCCCCGTGCCCCAGCAGCTCGTCGGCCATCCACATCCGCCGGGTGCCATATCGCAGCCGAAGCAGGAATCCCAGCACTCCGGTCATGCCGTCCCCCCAGGTCGCGGTGATCCCGCCGTGGTCGTCGGCGAACACCGCGCGGCCGCCCCGGAGGCAGCGCCGGGTGTGCACGAGACGCGCCAGCCGGTGCGCCCCGCCGAGGCATTCGGGATCACCGGTGTTCTCGTGGAGGTCGAGCAGCAGCTCGGCGTTGCCGGCGAGACCGTGGCACTGTGCCGCCCCGCTGCGGCCGGCGGCGGCCAGCACCGCATTGCCGGCGCGCCGGGCGTACCGGCCGAACTCCTCGTCCCCGGTGACCCGGTGCAGCCGGGTCAGGAAGGTGCCGACGCCTGCCGCTCCGTGGCACCAGTGCGGGGCGGTGGCCTGGTCGCCCGTCCCGGCACCCCACTGCACGAGATCGCCGGCCGGGATGGCGTGGCCGAGCAACGCCTTGCCGACCCTGCGGGCCACGTCGAGGTAGTCCGTCCGCCCGGTCGCGGTCGAGGCGACCAGCAAGCTGTAGGCCACCCCGGAGCTGCCGTGCGCGAAACCGTAGTAGCGGCGCCCGGCGAGCTGGGACAGGTGTTCGGCCGGGGTGCCCCAGCTCAGCCCGTCCGGCCCGTCCTCGGCCGCGGCGACCAGCGCATCGGCCGACTCGATCGCCTTGGCCAGCAACGTTTCGTCCCCGCTGAGGCTCCACAAGTGCAGCAGCGTCAGCACGATTCCCGCCGTGCCGTGCGTGACGTCCGGGTTGACGGAGGCCGCGGGTAGCCCCCGGGCGGCTTCCAGCCCGGCGTCGGCGAGCCGGTCGGCGCCGATGGCCACGCCCGCGTCGTACAGCGCCCAGGCCATGCCCGCGGTGCCGAAGTACAGGCCGGGCGGACGGCCGGGCGCGTCCCGCCGCGCGACGATCCAGTCGCCGATCTTCCCGACTCCCGGCCGGAGCCGCTCGTCCGCACTCGCCCCCGTGACCACCGCGCGGGTGAGCGTGCCCAGCACCCCCGCCGCGCCGTGCTGCACGCTGCACGGATCCGGAGCACCGTGTGCGCACGAGAGGGGCCACAACCGCTCCTCGTCCGGGGACATGGTGTCCAGCAGGTGCCCGATCACGCCGTCGACGTCGTCGCGCCAGTCGCTGTCGGGAAACCGGACCGCCCCCGGCGACCCGGGATTCGCCGCGCGCGTGACCATGCCCGACAGCACCTCCCTGGCCCGCCCGGAATCCGGCCGGCGACCGGGATCGGGGTGCATCAGCCCCAGGATCAGCTCGGCCAGCTCGGCGGGCATCCCGGTGTCCGGCCATCGTTCGGTGAGCCATTCGGTGAGCGCGGGACGAGGCGGATCCGCGGCGGGAACGTCGTCGGCCTGGTACGGGACCGTCCCCAGCACGAGAAAGCACAGCGTCGCACCCAGGCTGTAGTAGTCGGCGGCCAACGCGGGTGCGGCACCGCCGAGCTGCTCCGGCGCACTGAACCCCGGTGTCCCGACGTGCCGTACCGCGTCCCCGGCATGCTTCGCCCGCACCGCCAGTTCGAGATCGATCAGCCGCAGCTCGCCGTCCGGCCGGACGATGATGTTGCTGGGATTGAAATCGCGCAGCACCAGGCCCGCCCGATGGGCCCGGGTCATCAGCCGCACGACCCGCATCGCCACCGGCAGCGCCGAAGGTACCCCCGCCCGCCAGCCGTGCGCCCGGATCCGGTCCGGTACCCAGTCCCGCAGCGGACTGCCCGGAACTTGTTCCTCGGCAAGGAAAAGATGGCCGGCCTGTTCGAACAGCCCCAGCAGCTCCGGCGCGGCCGCGCGCCCGCCGAGCAGTTCCAGCGCGGCCGCCTCGGCGCGCAGCCGGTCCTGCTCGTCCCGGCCGTCCCGGCCGGTGCCCACGTGCGGCCGGGCCTCCTTGAGCACCACGGCAGCCCCGTCGGAGTCCTGCGCGCGGTACACCCCGCCGCGATTGGTGTGCCGGATGGCCTCGCGGACCAGGAACCGTTGTCCCACCAGCACTTCCCGCGCCTCGGTGGTCCCGCCCGGGCCGCGGGCGTCCCGGGGGAACGGGCTGACCACCCACGGCGGCGGCGTGTACCGGCCGGTCCGCCGGTCCTCGACGAGGTTGCCGTCGGGATCCTCCAGCACCCAGGAGTAGAAGCCGTCGGGGGTGAGCAGCCGCCGTTCCACGAAGGCGCCGTAGCGGTAGTGCACCAGGCTCCCCGGCCGGTAGGGCCGGTCGGACAGGATCCGCGGCCCGGCGAGGCCGGTGGTCACGCGGTCCAGCTGCTCGGCAAGCCGCACCGCGGTTTCGTCGCTCTCCGGGTACACGGTCAGGAACTTGCCCGAATGCCCGCGGGCGGTGTGCCGGGCGTTCAGCAGCGCCACCTGGTCCAGCGTGGCGGCGAACTTGAACGGCGAAGCCTCCTTCAGCAACACCGGCAGCGCGCGGGCAAGCACCTCCCCTGCCGACGCGATGGTCGCCGAGACGTGCAGCTTCCAGCCCTGTTTGCCCCGGAAACCGGCCACCGGGTCCACCGAGCACCACGGCGAGCCGATGCGCAACGCCCACCTCTTGCCCGCCCCTCCGGATCGCAAGCCCCGGCGGGCCACCTCGATCAGCACCGAACTCCCGAGCGAATCCGAACCGACCGCACCGATGACACTGAAGTCGAACTCAGCCATCACGCCTCGCCATCCCACGCCGCGGACCATCAGCACAACCGACCGGCACCGTCGGCTGTGCTGCGCAACGTTAGGAACCGGGCTGCCCCATCGCCTTACGGTCGGCTTAAGGCCCGCCGGACGGACGCGGTGCCCCGGTCCGGCGAAGCAGGTCAGCCCGCCGGAAACGACGGCAGTCGGCTGTTCAGGTGAATCCGGGCAACCGCGTCTCCGGGCCTCAGGAAAGGCCGAGCTCGTCGTCGAGAAGGCGGAAGACGTCGTCGTCGGTGGCCTGCTCGAAGTCGAACTCCGGGGTTTCCCCGCCGGGCTCGGAAACCCGGCGGGAAGCCCACTGGGTGCGGAGGACGTCCAGCCGTCCTTCGATCTTCTTGAACAGCTGTTCGTCCACCTCGTCCACTGTCGCCGCGGCGAAGGCGGTTTCCAGGCGGTCGAGTTCCCCGATGAGGGACGTGGTTCCGGTGCCGGTGGTGCCGAGCTCGCCGCGGAGGTACCCGACCAGTTCGGCCGGAGTCGGGTAGTCGAACAGCAGCGTGGCCGGCAGGCGCAGGCCCGTGGCGGTGTTCAGCCGGTTCCGGAATTCGACCGCGGTCAGCGAGTCGAAGCCCAGGTTCCGGAATTCCCGATCGGGCTCGATGCCGCTGTGGCCGGCGTGGCCGAGCACCAGCGCGGCCTGGCTGCGGACGAGATCGAGCAGCACCTCGTCACGGCCGGCGTCGTCGAGGCCCGCCAAGCGGCTGGCCAGGGTCTCCGCGGTGACCTGTCCGGCCGCTGCGGAACGCCGTGCCGTCCGGATCAGCCCGCGCAGCAGGGCCGGGACCTCGCCCTGTGCGCGCACCGCGGCGAGGTCCAGCCTGGCCGGCACCACGGTGGCCGCACCGGTGGTCAGGGCCGCATCGAAGAGCGCGACACCTTCTTCCGGCGAGAGTGCGGGCATTCCGGACCGCCGGAGCCGCGCGAGGTCCGAGTCGCTCAGCGACGCGGTCATTCCCGAACCGTCGGCCCACGGGCCCCAAGCCAGCGACAGCCCCGCCAGGCCGTCAGCCCGGCGCCGGACGGCCAGCGCGTCGAGGAACGCGTTCCCCGCGGCGTAGTTGGCCTGGCCGGCACCGCCGAAGGTCCCGGCGACCGAGGAGTACGCGATGAACGCCGCCAGCGGCCACTCGCGGGTCAGCTCGTGCAGGTTCCACGCAGCGTCGACCTTCGGCCGCAACACGGCGGAAATCCGTTCCGGTGTAAGCGATTCGACGACACCGTCGTCGAGCACTCCGGCGGTGTGCACGATCGCGGTCAGCGGGTGCCCGGCAGGCACGCCGGACAGCAGCGCGGCCAGTGCAGCTCGATCAGCCACGTCGCACGCCGCCACGGTCACGTCGGCGCCTTGTTCGGTCAGCTCCTCGACCAGTGCCTCGACGTTCTCGGCGGCGAGGCCGCTGCGGCTGGCCAGCAGCAGGTGGCGAACCCCATGCTCGGCGACGAGATGCCGGGCCAGTACCGCGCCCAGCCCGCCGGTGCCGCCGGTGATCAGCACGGTGCCTTCCGGGTCCCACTTGGGAGATTCCCCGGCGGCAACCCGGACCAGCCGTCCCGCCAGTACCGTCCCGCCCCGCACGACGACCTGCGGCTCGTCCGCACCGAGCGCGGCCAGCAGCACCGGCCCGGACGCCGGGCCGCAGTCCAGCAAGCCGAACCTGCCCGGATGCTCGGACTGGGCCGAGCGCACCAAGCCCCACACCGCTGCGGCCGCGAGATCTCCGCCGTCGACGGCGCCCTCGGTCGCAATGACCAGCCGCGAAGCCGCGAACCTCTCGTCGGCGAGCCACTGCTGAACCAGGGCCAGCACGCGCGACGACAACTCGTGGGCCGAAGCGGGCACGTCGGCCGCGTCGCCGCGGACCGGAAGCACGACGACCTCGGGTACCTCGCGGTCCGCGAACGCCGCCAGGTCCGCTACTGCGCACACGTCGTGGCCGCTCAACGCCTCGACGAACGCGGAGCCCTCCGTGCCGAGTACGGCGATTGCCCCCGGAAGCACCGGATCCGCGGCCACCGAGACCCAGTCCACCATGAACAGCGCGTCGTCCCCGGCATTGCGGAGCTGCCCGGCGGGGACCGCCCGGACGCGCAGCGAGTCCACTGACAGGACCGGGTTTCCGGCGGTGTCGGCCACCGCGATGGCCATCGATTCGGTCGAGGTGCGGGTGAGCCGTACGCGCACCTCGGACGCACCGGATGCTTGCAGCGCAATGCCTTCCCAAGAGAACGGCAGCCCGCCGCCCTCATCGGCGGCAAGCAGCGAGGCGTGCAGCGTGGCATCGAGAAGCGCCGGATGGATCCCGAACGCGGCCGCGCCGGGCCCGGCCGCCTCGGGTAACGCGACGTCGGCGAAGATCTCCTCGCCGCGCTGCCAGACCGCGCGCAGGCCCTGGAACGCTGGCCCGTACGCGAATCCGGCGTCGGCGAACTCCTCGTAGCAGTCCGTCAGCGGCACCGCGGCGGCGTCGGCGGGCGGCCACTCGGTCACCGCAAAGCCGGGCGAACCGGTCTCGACGCTCAGCATCCCGCTCGCATTCTCGGTCCACCCCAGGTCGCCGTCGAGCCGCGCGTGGACGGTCATCGGACGGCGGCCGGAATCGTCGGCGTCGCCGACCCACAGCTGCAGCTGCACCGCACCCGAGGCAGGCAGCGCCAGCGGCGCGGCGAGGGTCAGCTCGTCGACCCGGGCGCACCCGGTCTCCTCGGCCGCCCGCAGTGCGAGCTCGACGAACGCGGTACCGGGCACGAGCACGGTATCCAGGACCACGTGGTCGGCGAACCAAGGGTGCGTGCGCAGGGAAAGCCTGCTGGTGAACAACATCCCGGCGGTTCCGGCGAGTTCGACGGCGGCGCCGAGCAGGGGGTGCCCGGCCGCACCGAGCCCGGCGGCGATGACGTCGCCCCCGGCGAAGCCCGGCGCCGGCCAGAAATGCTCGTGCTGGAAGGCGTAGGTCGGCAGGTCGACGCGCCGGGCGCCGGGGAAGAACGCGGAGAAGTCCACTTCGGTACCGCGGACGTGCAGTCCGGCCAGCGCCGAGGTCAGTGCCCGCACCTCGGATCGGTCCTTGCGCAGCGCCGGAAGGGCGACCTCACTGCCGGAGAGGGTTTCGCGCACCATTGCGGTCAGCGCAGCATCCGGTCCCAGTTCGAGGAAAACCGTGACCCCGTTGCCCGCCAACGCTTCGACCCCGTCGGCGAAGCGCACGGCCTCGCGCACATGACGGACCCAGTAGTCCGGGGTGCACAGCTCCCCCGGCGCCGCGGCACGGCCGGTCAGGTTCGAGATGACCGGGACCGCAGGTTCGGTGAAGGACACCCCTTCGAGAACCGTCCGGAAGCTCTCCAGCATCGGCTCCATCAGCGGTGAGTGGAAGGCGTGGCTCACCGGCAGCCGCTTGGTGCGCCGTCCGTTGCTCTCGAAGCGCCGCGCAATCTCCTCGACCGCGCCGGTCTCGCCGGACACCACGACCGACAGCGGCCCGTTGACCGCGGCAATCCCGGCTTCCTTCTCGTGCCCGTCGAGCATTGCGGCGACCTCGGCTTCGGACGCCTGGACCGCCAGCATCGCCCCGGTGGCCGGGAGCTCCCGCATCAGGCGCGCTCGCGCGGCAACCACCGCGCAGGCGTCCTCGATGGTGAACACTCCCGCGGCATACGCGGCGGTGAGTTCGCCGATCGAATGCCCGGCGAACTGGTCGGCGGTGATCCCGAAGGAGTGCACCAGCCGGAACAGCGCGACCTCGACGGCGAAGAGCGCGGGCTGGGTCCAGCCCGTGTCATCGAGCGCGCCGGCGTCCTCGCCCCACATCACTTCGCGCAGCGGGCGGTCCAGATGCCGGTCGAGTTCCGTGGCGACCGCGTCGAAGGCCTGCGCGAATGCCGGGAACCGGCTGTACAGCTCCCGGCCCATGCCGAGCCGCTGCGATCCCTGGCCGGAGAAGAGGAACGCGGTCTTCCCGCTGACGGCCGATCCTTCGATCAGCCCGGGGTCCGGCTCTCCCGCCGCGAGCGCGGTGAGGCTGCGCACGGCGTCCTCGTGGTCCTCCGCCAGCACCACCGCACGGCAGCCGAAGCGCGACCTGTTCCCGGCGAGCGACCATCCGACGTCGACCGGGCGCAGACCGTCCACTCGCGACAGCAGACGTCCGGCCTGCTGCCGCAGCGCCGCCGGGGTCCGGGCCGAGAGCACCCAGGGCACGAGCCCGTCCGCAGCGGCCTCCGCGGGGTCGAGGGGGGTAGTGGGTTGTTCGATGATCGTGTGGACGTTCGTCCCGCTGATGCCGAACGACGAGATCCCGGCCCGGCGCGGCCGATCGGCCTGCGGCCACGTGACCTGCTCGGTGACGAGCTCGACGTCGCCTGCCGCCCAGTCGACTTCACCCGACGGCGTGTCCACGTGCAGTGTCTTCGGCACCACGCCGTGCCGCATCGCCAGCACCATCTTGATCACGCCCGCCACCCCGGCCGCCGCCTGCGTGTGCCCGAAGTTCGACTTCACCGACCCCAGCAGCAACGGGGTTTCCCGGCCCTGTCCGTACGTCGCCAGCAGAGCCTGTGCTTCGATGGGATCGCCGAGAGTCGTGCCGGTGCCATGCGCTTCCACCACGTCAACGTCCGAAGTGGACAATCCAGCACTGGCCAGGGCCTGCCGGATCACCCGCTGCTGCGACGGACCATTCGGCGCCGTAAGACCATTCGACGCCCCATCCTGATTCACCGCCGAACCCCGCACCACGGCAAGAACCTCGTGCCCATTGCGCTCCGCGTCCGACAACCGTTCCAGCACCAGCATGCCGATGCCCTCGGCCCAGCCGACGCCGTCGGCCGCCGCCGCGAATGCTTTGCAGCGCCCGTCCGGTGACATCCCCTTCTGCCGGGAGAACTCGACGAAGGTCCCGGGGGTCGACATCACTGTCACCCCACCGGCCAGCGCGAGCGAGCACTCGCCACTGCGCAGCGCCTGCGCCGCCCAGTGCATAGCCACCAGCGACGACGAGCACGCCGTATCCACCGTGACCGCGGGGCCTTCCAGCCCGAAGGTGTAGGAAACCCGGCCCGAGGCAATGCTTCCCGCGCTGCCGTGGCCCTGGTAGCCCTCGTATTCCTCCGCCGGCAACGCTGTGCTGTAGTCGTTGTACATGACTCCGGCGAACACCCCGGTCTGACTGCCCCGCAACGAAACCGGGTCGATCCCGGCCCGTTCGAATGCCTCCCACGACACCTCGAGCAGCAAGCGCTGCTGCGGATCGGTGGTCATCGCCTCGCGCGGGCTCATCCCGAAGAAGGCCGGATCGAACTGCCCTGCGTCGTGCAGGAACCCGCCCGAACGCGTATACGACGTACCCGGGTGGTCCGGATCGGCGTGATACAGCCCCGCCACGTCCCAGCCGCGGTTTTCCGGGAACCCGGAGATCGCGTCGACGCCGCCGGTGACCACCTGCCACAGGTCTTCCGGCGAGCCGACCCCGCCCGGGTACCGGCAGCTCATGCCGACGATGACGATCGGGTCGTCGTCGATCGGCGCGAGTGCCTGCGGTCCGGCCGGGGCCTCGCCGCCGAACAACGCGCCGAGCAGGTGCCCGGCCAGTGCGCCCGGTGTCGGGTAGTCGAAGACCAGCGTCGCGGGCAGCTTGAGCCCGGTACCGGTGTTCAGCCGGTTGCGCAGCTCGACGGCGGTCAGGGAATCGAAACCCAGGTCGCGGAAGGCACGGCCGGGATCGATCTCGTCGCCGCCGTCGTGGCCGAGCACGATCGCGACCTGCGTGCGCACCAGGTCCAGCAGGTCGGCGCGCCGTTCGGCTTCGCTGCGCCCGGTCAGCCGCCGGATCAGCCCGGCCGCGGTGGCCGGTCCGGCCGCGCGCCGGGCCGGAGCCCGGATCAGGCCACGCAGCAGGGTCGGAATCTCGTCCTGGGCACGCAGCACCGGGAGGTCGAGGCGGACCGGGAGGACGAGCGACGCGCCGGTGGCCAGTGCCGCGTCGAACAGCTCGACCCCGCGTTCGGCAGACAGCGGCGGGATGCCCGCGCGGGCGATCCGCGTCAGGCCCGCCGCGCTCAGGTCGCCGGTCATCCCTGCGGTCTGGTCCCACGGCCCCCAGGCGAGCGACACCCCCGGCAGTCCGGCGGCCCGCCGCCGCTGCATCAGCGCATCGAGGAAAGCGTTGCCGGCCGCGTAGTTTCCCTGTCCGGCACTACCGAAGACACCGGCGATCGAGGAGAACACCACGAAGGCCGACAGCGGCAGGTCCCGGGTCAGCTCGTGCAGGTGCCATCCGCCGTCGACCTTCGGCCACAGCACCGAGTCCATCCGCTCGGGCGACAGCGAGCCGATCACCCCGTCGTCGAGGACGCCCGCGGTGTGCACGACTGCGACCAGCGGATGCTCGTCGGGGATCGCCGAGAGGAGGCCCGCCAATGCGGTGCGATCCGCGACGTCACCGGCCTCGATGCGCACGTCCGCGCCAAGGCCGGTGAGGTCCGCGACCAGCTCGGCAGCGCCGTCGGCGGCCGAGCCGCGCCGGCTCAGCATCAGCAGGTGCCGGACACCGCGTTCGGCCACGAGATGGCGGGCGAGGACGGCACCGAGACCGCCGGTGCCGCCGGTCAGGAGCACGGTGCCGTCCGGGTCCCAGTGCCCGGCGGGCAGTTCGGGAGCGATCCGGGATAGGCGTCCCGCGAGTACCGCTCCGTCGCGCACCATGACCTCGGGTTCCCCGGAACACAACGCCGCGGCCAGGAGCTCGCCCGGCTCCCCGGCGAGGTCGACCAATCCGAACCGTCCCGGGTTCTCCGCCTGTGCCGACCGGACGAGCCCCTGTACCGCAGCAGCGGCGACGTCTTTGCCGGAGCTCGCGCCACGGCTCACGAAGACCAGCCGTGCCTCGGCGAACCGTTCCTCGGCAAGCCATTCCTGGACCAGCAGCAAGGCTTGCGAAGCCGTCGTGTGCACCGACTCGGGCACCTCGCCGGGGGCAGCCGCGAGAGACACCAGCACCGGCCCGGCCGGGGAACCGGCCGAAGCCAGGTCGGCGTGCTCCGCCACCGGGATGCCGCCGGCCCGCAGGGTCGCGGCGAGCCCGAAGGGATCTGCGCCGAGCACGATCGGGGTACCGGGGCCGCCCGACGCTTCCACCGGAACCCAGCCGAGTCCGAAGAGCGAATCGCGATCGACGGTGGCACTGCCGAGCTGTTCAGCGGAGAGGGGCCGGACGCGCAACGCGCCGATCGACGCGACCGGCGCGCCCGAGTGGTCGGCCACTGCGATCGTCCGCGCGCCGTCGGCGTCCCAGCCGAGGGTGACGCGGATTTCCCTGGCTCCCTTGACATGCAACGACACGTCGGTCCACGAGAACGGTACCGACCCGTTGTCGGCAGACCGGCCGTCGAAAGCACCGGCATGCAAAGACGCGTCGAGCAACGCGGGATGCAGGCCGAACGTCTCGGCACCGGCACCTTCGGGAAGCGCCACCTCGGCGAAAACCTCGCTGCCGGAACGCCACACCGCTTGCAAGCCCTGGAACATCGGGCCGTACTCGAAACCGTCCGCGGCGCGCTCGTCGTAGAAGTCCGCCAATGCCACCGGTTCCGCCCCTGCGGGCGGCCATTCGCGGTCCGGGGTGGCGAACCCGGCGTGGTACTCGTCCACGGCCAGCATCCCGGAAGCATGCTGGGTCCACGGCTCGTCTTCCGCCTCTTCGGGCCGTGAGTAGATGCGCACCGCGCGCCGCCCGGACTCCTCCGGAGCCGCGACCGCGACCTGCAGGTGCACGCCGCCCGCGTCGGGCAGGATCATCGGCGCGGCCAGGGTCAGTTCCTCGACCCGGCCGCAGCCGACCTCGTCGCCCGCCCGGATCGCCAGTTCCAGCAGCGCAGTGCCAGGCACGAGCGTCGAGCCGAGCACGACGTGGTCGGCCAGCCAAGGATGGGTGCGGGTGGAAACGAGACCGGAGAACAGCACGGTATCGGACCCGGCTACCGGTACGGCTGCGCGGAGCAGCGGATGCTCCGGCGCACCGAGTCCGGCAGCGCGCACGCCGCCGGGCGATGTTCCCGCGCCGGACGGCCAGAAACGCCGATGCCGGAAGGGATAGGTGGGCAGATCGACCCGGCGTGCGCCCGGGAAGAACGACGTCCAGTCGACCGCTACCCCGTGCACATGCAGCCGGGCCAACGCGCTGACCGCCTCGAACTCCTCGGGTCGATCCTTGCGCAGCAACGGAACCACCACGGCGTCCTCGGCCACCGACAGCCCCACCATCGCCGACAACGCACCATCCGGACCCAGCTCGACGAACTTCGTCACCCCCGCACCGGCCAACGTCCGGACCCCGTCGGCAAACCGCACCGGTTCGCGGACCTGCCGCACCCAGTACTCCGGCGAACCCAGCCCAGCCGACACCTCACCGGTCACCGTCGACACCACCGGGATGCGGGCGTCGCGGAACGACAACCCCGCCACCACTGCCCGGAACTCCGCCAGCATCGGATCCATCAACGGCGAATGAAACGCATGACTCACCCGCAACCGCGACGACCGGCAACCCAACCCAGCCACCAGAGCCAGCACGGCATCCTCACCGCCGGACACCACCACCGACCGCGGACCGTTCACCGCCGCAATCGACACTCCCGTACCCACCAACGGCACCACTTCGTCCTCGGCCGCCTCAATCGCCACCATCGCCCCACCCGCAGGCAACTCCCCCATCAACCGCGCCCTCGCCGACACCAACGCACACGCATCCTCCAGCGAGAAAATCCCCGCCACGTGCGCCGCCGCCACCTCCCCGATCGAGTGCCCGGCAACAAAATCAGGCCGTATCCCCCACGAGTCCACCAACCGGAACAACGCCACCTCGACCGCGAACAACGCAGGCTGCGCCCATTCCGTCCGGCTCAGCAACGCCGCATCGGAACCCCACATGACTTCCCGGATCGACCCATCCAGCGACTCCGCAACCTCGTCGAACGCGTCCGCAAACACCGGGAATCGGGCGTACAGCTCCCGTCCCATCCCCAACCGCTGTGCGCCCTGCCCCGAAAACACCAGCGCCACCTTGCCCGCCACCACCGAACCCTCGATGACAGACGGGTGCGGCTCCGGTGCCGAGTCCGGGGAAACGAGCACGACGGCCCGGTGGTCGAACACCGAACGCGTGGTGGCCAAGGAGAACCCGATATCCGCCGCCGAGGCGTCCGGCCCGGGCTCGGGCAGCCGGGCGGCTTGCGCCCGCAGCGCGTCCGGCGTCTTGCCCGACAGGGGCCACGGGACCAGGTCCGGGGCAGCGTCCGGGGCGGGCGCGGGCGGCGGAGGAGCTTGTTCCAGAATGGCGTGGACATTGGTACCGCTGATCCCGAACGCCGAGACCGCCGCGCGGCGCGGACGTCCGGTGTCCGGCCACGCGGTCTCCTCCGCCAGGAGTGTCACCTCGCCGCTCGACCAGTCCACAGTGGACGACGGAGTTCCCGCGTGCAGTGTCTTCGGCGCCACGCCGTGCCGCATCGCCAGCACCATCTTGATCACGCCCGCCACCCCGGCCGCCGCCTGCGTGTGCCCGAGATTCGACTTCACCGACCCCAGCAGCAACGGCGTCTCCCGGCCCTGCCCGTACGTCGCCAGCAGAGCCTGCGCTTCGATCGGGTCACCAAGTTTCGTACCCGTGCCATGGGCCTCGACGACATCGACGTCCGAAGTGGACAGTCGAGCATTCGCCAGTGCCTGCCGGATCACCCGTTGCTGCGACGGGCCATTCGGTGCTGTCAGGCCATTCGACGCCCCATCCTGATTCACCGCCGAACCCCGGAGCACCGCCAGCACCGGATGACCGTGGCGCTTCGCATCGCTCAGCCGTTCCAGCACCAGCATGCCGATCCCCTCGGCCCAGCCGACGCCGTCCGCGTCGTCCGAAAAGGACTTGCAGCGGCCGTCGGCGGACAGGCCACGCTGGCGCGAGAACTCGACGAACGTGCCCGGAGTCGACATCACCGTCACTCCACCGGCCAAGGCGAGCGAGCACTCTCCGGACCGCAGTGCCTGCGCGGCGAGGTGCACGCCGACCAGGGACGACGAGCACGCCGTATCCACCGTGACCGCCGGGCCTTCGAAGCCGAAGGTGTAGGAAACCCGGCCCGAGGCAACACTTCCCGCGCTGCCACTGCCCTGGTAGCCCTCGAACTCCGCACCACCGAGGAGGGAACTGTAGTCGTTGTACATCACCCCGGCGAACACCCCGGTCTGGCTGCCCCGCAACGAAACCGGGTCGATCCCGGCCCGTTCGAGCGCCTCCCACGACACCTCCAGCAGCAAGCGCTGCTGCGCGTCGGTCGTCATCGCCTCGCGCGGGCTCATCCCGAAGAAGGACGCATCGAACTCACCGGCATCGTGCAAGAACCCACCCGAACGCGTATACGACGTACCCAGGTGGTCCGGATCGGCGTCATACAGGGCGCGGAGGTCCCAGCCGCGGTCGTCGGGGAACGCCGAGATCGCGTCTGTTCCGTCGGCGACAAGCTGCCACAGGTCTTCCGGAGAGCCAACCCCGCCCGGGTAGCGGCACCCCATCCCCACGATCACGATCGGATCAGCGGAGACCGGCGAGAGGGCCGGTGCAGGCGCGACGGGTGCGGCGGCCGGGCCGTCGAGCCGGTCCTGCAGATGTGCGGCGAGCGCGGAAGCGGTCGGGTAGTCGAAGACGAGCGTGGCCGGAAGCGGCAACCCGGTTGCGGTGCCGAGTTTGTTGCGCAGTTCGACGGCGGTCAGCGAATCGAACCCGAGTTCGGTGAACGCCCGCGCCGGATCGATTTCGGCGACCCCGGCGTGCCCGAGCACCAGCGCGACCTGCGTGCGCACCAGATCGAGCAGGACCTCGGCCCGTTCCCCGGCCCCGAGCCCGGCCAGGCCGGGACCGGTCGCTGCCGCCTTACGGTCCGAGCCCCGGATCAGGGCCCGCAGCAGCTCCGGGACCGGGCCACGGGCGCGCAGCGCGGCGAAGTCGAGCCTGGCGGGCACGACGACGGCGTCGTCCCCGCCCATCGCGGCATCGAAGAGTTCCATGCCTTGCTCTGCGGTCAGCACCGGCATCCCGGAGCGCGCAATGCGGTCCAGCTCGGCTTCGGTGAGGGTGCCGGTCATCCCGCCGGTGCGCGTCCACGGCCCCCAGGCCAGCGACAATGCCGGAAGGCCGAGCGCGTGCCGATGCCGGGCGAGCGCGTCGAGGAACGCGTTTCCGGCGGCGTAGCTGCCCTGGCCGGCGGCGCCGAACGTCCCGGCGGCCGAGGAGTAGGTGACGAACGCGGTGAGCCCGTTGTCCCGGGTGAGTTCGTGCAGGTTCCACGCCGCGTCGGCTTTGGCTTTCAGGACCGGGCCGAGGCGTTCCGGCGAGAGCGAGCCGACCATCCCGTCGTCGAGGACTCCGGCGGCGTGGACGACTGCGGACACGGGGTACCGGGTCAGCAGGTCCGCAAGTGCGGCGCGATCGGACACGTCGCAGGCGGCGATCCGGGCGTCCGCACCCAGCGCGGCGAGTTCGGCGACGAGCTCCGCGACGCCGTCGGCCTCGCCACCCCGGCGGCTGACCAGCAGGAGGTTCCGGACGCCGTGCGCACCGGCCAGGTGGCGCGCCAGCACGCTGCCGAGTCCGCCGGTGCCGCCGGTGATCAAGACGGTGCCGTCGGGGTCCCAGCGGTACCCCGGCCCGGCGGCCGGCGCCCGGTCGAGGCGCGCGGCGAAGATCTCACCGCCACGGATCGCCAGGTTCGGCTCGGCCGACGCCAGTGCCCGCGGCAACGCGGGCAGCGAAGCCTCGTCGTCGTCCAGATCGATCAGCCCGAAGCGGCCCGGGTTCTCGCTCTGCGCCGACCGGACGAGCCCGGCGGCAGCGGCTGCGGCCAGGTCGGCACCAGTGTTGGCGCCCTTGGTCACGAAGACCAGGCGAGAGTCCTCGGCAAGCCACTGCTGGAGGTGCCCGAGTACGGCGGCGGTCACGGAATGGACGGCCGCAGGCAGGTCCGTGCGGTCGCCGCCGATCGGGCAGAGCACGACCGGCGCGTGGTCGTCGCCGAGCCGAACCCCGGCGGACCGCACGGCGTCTTCCAGGCCGAATCGGTCTGCCCCGAGAATCGACACCGGGCCGTCGGCCGGTGCCGCGCCCGCCACCGGAACCCAGTCGAGCCGGAACAAGGCATCGGCGGCAAGGCCGGTGGTCAGCCGTTCCGGCAATGCACGGACGGCCAGCGCCTCCGCCGTCGCGACCGGGCCACCGGTGGTGTCGGCGACCGCGATGGACACGGTGTCGTTGCGGGTGCGGACGAGCCGCACCCGTACCGAAGACGCACCGGTGGCGTGCAGGGAGACACCCGTCCAGGAGAACGGCAATGCACCGGCTTCGATGTCCAGCCCGGCCGGGGAAATCGCGTGCAATGCGGCGTCGAGAAGCGCCGGGTGCAGGCCGAATCCGGCAGCGTCGGCGTCCTCGGGGAGGCGCACCTCGGCGAAGGCCTCGTCACCGCGACGCCAGACTGCGCGCAGCCCCTGGAAGACCGCGCCGTAGTGGAACCCGCCCTCGGCAAACTGGTCGTAGCAGCCGGAAATGTCGACGGGAACGGCGCCTTCCGGCGGCCACGTGGTCGCGTCGAAGCCGGGATCCGGCGGCACGGTTCCGGACAGGAGACCGGCCGCGTTCCGGGTCCAGGTACCGCCGGTCGCGGGCCGCGAGTGGACGGCCACCCGGCGGAACCCGGCGTCGTCCGCCGCGGCGACCGAGACCTGCACCTGAAGCGACCCCTGCTCCGGCAGCACCATCGGCGCGGCCAGCGTCAGCTCCTCGACCCGGCCGCAGCCGACCTCGTCCCCGGCCCGGATCGCCAGTTCCAGCAGCGAGGTGCCGGGCACGAGCGTCGAGCCGAGCACTACGTGGTCAGCCAGCCACGGATGCGTCCGCACTGAAAGGGCGCTCGTGAACAGCAGACCGCCGTTGCCGTCGGCGAGCTCGACCGAGCCCGTGAGCAGCGGATGGCCGGGAGAAGCGAGGCCGAATGCAGACGCGTCACCCGCCTCCGGCCGCGCGTCCGGCCAGAACCACGTGCGCTGGAAGGGGTAGGTGGGCAGCGGCACCCGGCGGGCACCCGGGAAGAACGACGACCAGTCGACCGCCACCCCGTGCACATACAGCCGGGCCAACGCGCTGACTGCAGCTTGCTCCTCCGGAACATCCTTGCGCAGCAACGGAACCACCACCGCGTCCGCAGACACCTGTAGCCGCACCATCGCCGACAACGCACCACCCGGACCCAGCTCGACGAACTTCGTCACCCCCGCATCGACCAGCGTCCGGACGCCGTCGGCAAACCGCACCGGCTCCCGCACCTGCCGCACCCAGTACTCCGGCGAACCCAGCTCAGCCGACACCTGCCCGGTGACCGTCGACACCACCGGAATTCGAGGTTCCCGGAACGACAACCCCGCCACCACCGCCCGGAACTCCGCCAGCATCGGATCCATCAGCGACGAATGAAACGCATGACTCACCCGCAACCGCGACGACTTGCGCCCCGACCGAGCCACCAGCGCCGCAACCTCGTCCTCGGCCCCCGAGACCACCACCGACTCCGGGCCGTTCACCGCCGCAATCGACACACTCCCGCCCAGCAGCGGCACAATGTCGTCCTCGGCCGCCTGCACCGCCACCATCGCCCCACCCGCAGGCAACTCCCCCATCAACCGTCCCCGCGCCGACACCAACGCACACGCGTCCTCCAGCGAGAGAATTCCCGCCACCTGCGCCGCCGCAATCTCCCCTACCGAATGCCCGGCAACAAAATCAGGCCGTATCCCCCACGACTCCACCAACCGGAACAACGCCACCTCGACCGCGAACAACGCCGATTGAGCGTGCCGCGTGGCATCGAGCGCCTCCGGATCCTCGCCCCACACGACTTCCCGGATCGAACCGTTCAGCAACTCCGCAACCTCGTCGAACGCCTCCGCGAACACCGGGAAGCGGGCATACAACTCCCGTCCCATGCCCAACCGCTGCCCACCCTGCCCCGAAAAAACCAGCGCCACTTTCCCCGCCACCACCGAACCCTCGATGGCCCCGGTTCCGGTCAGGATCTCCGTTGCGCGGTCGCGGTCCCCGGCCAGCACGACCGCCCGATGGGCGAACGCCGGACGGGTGGTGGCAAGGGAAAACGCGACGTCCCCGGCCGCGAGATCAGGGTGCGAATCCAGGTGCCCGGCCACCCGTTCGGCCTGCGCCGCGAGTGCCGCCGGGGTCTTGCCGGAAAGCAGGTACGGGACCAGGCCGGTACCCGCCGGACGCTCGGCTTCCGACAAGACTCCAGTCACCCCCGGTCCCTGTTCGAGGATTACGTGGGCATTGGTGCCGCTGATCCCGAAGGACGACACCGCCGCTCGCCGCGGGCGCCCCGTCTCCGGCCACGCGGTGCGCGCGGTGAGCAGCTCGACCGCTCCGGCATCCCAGTCCACGTGGGAAGACGGCGTCTGCGCGTGCAGGGTCTCCGGCAGCACTCCGTGCCGCATCGCCAGTACGGTCTTGATCACACCCGCCACCCCGGCCGCGGCCTGGGTGTGCCCGAGATTCGACTTCACCGACCCCAGCAGCAAGGGGATTTCCCGGTCCTGGCCGTAGGTCGCCAGCAGTGCCTGCGCCTCGACCGGGTCGCCCAAGGTGGTGCCGGTGCCGTGTGCTTCGACACTGTCGATGTCCGAAGTGGACAGTCCGGCGTTCGCCAGCGCCTGCCGGATGACCCGTTGCTGCGACGGGCCGTTCGGCGCCGTCAGCCCGTTGGACGCGCCGTCCTGGTTCACCGCGGAGCCACGGAGCACCGCGTGGACCTCGTGCCCGTTGCGCCGGGCGTCGGAAAGCCGCTCCAGCACGAGGATTCCCACGCCCTCTGCCCAGCCCACGCCGTCCGCTTCGTCCGAAAAGGACTTGCACCGGCCGTCGGCGGACAGGCCGCCCTGCCGCGAGAACTCGGCGAAAAGGTCCGGAGTGGACAGTACGGTCGCGCCGCCTGCCAAGGCAAGCGAGCACTCACCGCTGCGCAGCGCTTGCGCCGCCCAATGCATCGCCACCAGCGAGGACGAACAGGCAGTGTCCACGGTGACCGCCGGGCCTTCCAGCCCGAGGGTGTAGGAGACGCGCCCGGACGCCACACTCGGCGCGCTGCCGTTGCCGCGGAATCCCTCGAACTCATTGCCGGACAGCAGATGGCTGTAATCGCTGTACATGATCCCGGCGAACACCCCGGTCCGGCTGCCGCGCAGGGACCCCGGCTCGATCCCGGCCTGTTCGATCGCCTCCCACGACGTCTCCAGCAGCAAGCGCTGCTGCGCATCCGTCGCGAGTGCTTCCCGCGGGCTCATCCCGAAAAAGCCCGCATCGAACGCGCCCGCGTCGTACAGGAATCCGCCCGAGCGCGAAGTGCCGACCTGGCCGAGGTCCCAGCCGCGGTTGTCCGGGAAGGCCGAAATCGCGTCGGTGCCACTCTCGACGAGCCGCCACAGGTCGTCCGGCGACTGCACAGCTCCGGGGTAGCGGCACGCCATCCCGACGATGGCGATGGGATCGTCGTCCGCCGGCGGCAGCGAAGCAACGGGGACGTCCGCGGGGGCCGAGCCGAACAGTTCCCCGAGCAGATACCCGGCCAGCGCGCCGGGGGTCGGGTAGTCGAAGACGAGCGTGGCGGGCAAGTGCCTGCCGACCGCGGTGCCGAGCCGGTTCCGCAGATCGACGGCAGTGAGCGAATCGAACCCGAGCTCCTGGAACGACCGCTCGGCGTCGATCGAGCCCGGCCCGGCGTGCCCGAGCACCAGTGCGGCCCGGCCGAGCACGAGGTCGAGCAGCACCTCCCGGCGGTCCGCCGGGGCCATCCCGGCCAGCCCGCTGATCCCGGCCCCGGCCGCCGTCGCCCGGCGGCGGCGCACCGGGACGAGCCCGCGCAGCACTCCGGGTACCTCGTCCTGGCCGGCGAGCACCGGGACATCCAGCCGGACCGGCGCCACCACGGCTTCGCTGCTCATCGTCGCGACGTCGAACAGGGCAGTCCCCTGCTCCGGCGTCAGCGGCGGGACGCCGGACCCGGCCATCCGCTCGAGGTCGGCCCCGGTCAGGCCGCCGGTCATGCCCGCCTCCCGGCTCCACGGCCCCCATTGCAGGGAGAGTCCGGGGAGGCCGAGGTTTTGCCGGTGCTGGGCCAGGGCGTCGAGGAAAGCGTTGCCCGCCGCGTAGTTTCCCTGGCCGGCCGCGCCGAAGGGGCTCGCCACCGAGGAGAACAGGACGAACGCCGAAAGCTCGCCGGCCAGTTCGTGCAGGTGCCAGGCCGCATCCACCTTGGGCCGCAACACGGTTTCGATCTGCTCCGGCGTGAGCGAGGCGACGGTTCCGTCGTCGAGTACCCCCGCGGCGTGCACCACCGCCGTGACGGGATGGCTCGCGAGCAGTGCGGCGATCGCATCCCGGTCGGTGAGGTCGCAAGAGGCGATGGTGACCTCGGCGCCCTGCCCGGAGAGTTCGTCGCGCAGCTGGACAGCTCCCTCGGCATCGAGCCCGCGGCGGCTGGCCAGCACGAGCTTCCGCACGCCGCGCGCCACCAGGTGCCGGGCGAGGATGCTGCCGAGACCACCGGTGCCGCCGGTGATCAGCACCGTGCCGTCCCATCCGGCCGGCTCCGGGGTAGCGGGCAGCGGCTCCAGCCGCGGGGCCAGCATCGTCGCCCGGTGGATGCGCAGGTTCGGCTCAGCCGAGGTCACGGCCTGCGGCAGCGCATCGGCAGACGCCGTATCGGCGTCGAGATCGATCAGGCCGAAGCGCCCCGGATGTTCGGTCTGGGCCGACCGGACCAGACCCCAGACCGCGGCGGCGGCAAGGCTTTCGCCGGTGGTCGCGCCCCGCGCGACGAACACGAGCCGGGAACCGGCGAGCCGTTCTTCGGCCAGCCAGCGTTGCAGCAGGTCCAGTGCACCGGCGACCTCCGCGGGTACGGCTTCGACCGGCGCCGAGTCCGTCCCGGCCATGGTGACCAGCACTACGTCCGGTACCTCGCCGGCCGGGTTCGCCAACAGCGCGGCGAAGTCTTCGTGCGGCACCACGAAGTCACGGAGCCCCAGCTCGTCGGTTCCGAGTAGCGCCACCGATGCGACCGGCGCCTCGGCGGGCGGCGCTGGCACCCATGCGGTCCGGAAGAGACTGTCCTGATGCGCTGCGGCCTGCTGCTCCGCCGGGATGGTCCGGAAGACCAGTGAGTCGACCGAAGCAATCGGCGCACCGGCTGCATCGACGAGGGCCAGCGACACGGTGTCGTCACCGACGGGCCGCAGCCGCACCCGGGCCGAGGTCGCTCCGGCAGCGTGCAGTGAGACGCCTTCCCACGAGAACGGCATCCCGCTGCGGCCGTCTTCCCCGCGCTCAGCCAGCGCTGCCGCCTGAAGTGCCGCGTCGAACAGCGCCGGGTGCAGGCCGAACGCTTCGGCCTCCTCGACGTGACCAGGCAACTCGACTTCGGCGAACACGTCGGCACCACCGCGCCAGACCGCGCGCACTCCGTGGAACGCCGGGCCGTATGCGAAGCCGCCCTCGGCGAACCACTCATAGGCGCCGTCGAGGTCGACCGGTTCCGCTCCTTCCGGCGGCCAAACCGCGGTGTCGAACGGGTCGCCGGTACGGGCTGCTGCGGACAGCACACCAGAGGCGTGCTGCACCCAGGACGCGCCTTCGGGCCGGGCGTGGATCGTGAATGTCCGGCGGCCCGATTCCCCGGCCGCACTCACGCGCAGCTGGAGCTGGATGCCCTCCTGCTCGGGCAGGACCAGCGGGGCCGCGAGGGTCAGGTCTTCGAGCCGGTCGCAGCCGACCTCGTCGCCCGCGCGGATCGCCAGTTCGACGAAGGCCGTACCGGGCAGCAATACCCGGCCCCCGACCACGTGATCGGCCAGCCATGGGTGGGAACCGAGCGACAGCCTGCTGGTCAGCACTACGCCGTCGGCATCGGCCAATACGACGGCCGCACCGAACATCGGGTGCCCGGCCGCATCGAGACCGGCCGCAGTGACGTCCGCCGGGCGGCCGGCCGCGTTGTCCGGCCAGAACCGTTCGTGCTGGAAGGCGTAGGTCGGCAGGTCCACCTGGCGCCCGCCGCGGACCAAGGTGGTCCAGTCCACTGCGACGCCACGGACGTGCAGCTGCGCCAGCGCATCGACGGCGGCGGGTTCCTCGGCGCGGTCCTTGCGCAGCAAGGGAATCGCGGCCGCCCCGGCAGGCGCCGATTCGTGCGTCATCGCCGACAGCACGCCGTCGGGACCCAGCTCCACGAACGTCCGGGTCCCTTCGGCGGTCAATGCCCGGATGCCGTCGGCGAACCGGACGGTTTCCCGGACCTGGCGTACCCAGTAGTCCGGCGTACCCAGTTCGCCGTCGGCCGCGACCCGGCCGGACCGGGTCGACACGACCGGAATTTCCGGCCGGTGAAAGGACAATTCCGCCACGGTCGTGCGGAACTCGGCCAGCATCGCGTCCATCAGCGGAGAATGGAACGCGTGCGACACCCGCAGCCGCGAGGTCTTGCGGCCCTGTCCGGTGAACCGCGCGGTCACCGCGGCGACCGCGGCTTCGGCACCGGACACGACGACCGAGGCGGGTCCGTTGATCGCGGCGATCGAGACACTGCCGGTCAGCAGCGGAAGTACCTCGCTCTCGGCCGCCTGGATCGCGGCCATGGCCCCGGAAGCAGGCAGCGCCTGCATGAGCCGGGCCCGGGCCGCGACGAGCTGTGCCGCGTCCCGGAGCGGGAAGACCCCGGCGACGTGCGCGGCCGCGATCTCGCCGATCGAGTGGCCCGCGACGAAATCCGGCGTGACCCCCCACGACGTCACCAGCCGGTGGAGCGCGACCTCGACGGCGAACAGCGCGGGCTGCGTCCAGCCGGTTTCGTCCAGGAGCCCGGCATCGGCCCCCCAGACGACCTCCTCCAGCGGACGCTCCAGCAGCGGGCCGAGTTCCGCAGTCACCGCATCGAATGCTTCGGCGAAGACCGGGAACCGCTCGTAGAGCTCGCGGCCCATGCCGAGGCGCTGCGAACCCTGGCCGGAGAACAAGAACGCGGTCTTGCCACCGGCCACCGCTCCTTCAGCGAGCGCTGGGTCGGGTTCGCCATCGGCCAGCGCCGTCAGGCCGCGCAGTGCGCTGTCGCGGTCACCGGCCGCGATCACCGCCCGGCAGGAAAACCGGGAACGGCCCAGGGCCAGCGAAGCAGCGACGTCGGCAATGGGCACGTCCGGCCGCGTCCGGAGGTGGGAGAGCAGCCGCGCGGCTTGCCCGTGGAGCGCCTGCGGCGTCTTCGCGGACAGGATCCAGGGCACCACGGCACCGGCGGCGGCACCCGGCGCGGGTTCGGTTTCCGGGGCCTGTTCGAGGATGACGTGGGCATTGGTCCCGCTGATCCCGAACGCGGAAACTGCGGCCCGGCGCGGACGGCCGCCGACCGGCCACGCCTGCCGCCCGGTCGCCAGTTCCACCGCGCCCGAACTCCAGTCGACGCTGGTCGTCGGCGTCTCCGCGTGCAGAGTTTTCGGCACCACGGCTTCCTGCAGCGCGAGTACCATCTTGATCACCCCGGCCACCCCGGCCGCGGCCTGCGCGTGCCCCAGGTTCGATTTCACCGAGCCGAGCAGCAGGGGGCGGGCCCGGTTCCGGCCGTAGGCCGCGATGAGTGCCTGTGCCTCGATCGGGTCGCCGAGGCTCGTGCCGGTGCCGTGTGCCTCCACGACGTCGATCTGGTCCGGCGTCAGCCGGGCGTTCTCCAGCGCCGCACGGATGACCCGCTGCTGGGACGGACCGTGCGGCGCGGTCAGCCCGCTGCTCGCCCCGTCCTGGTTGACCGCGGAGCCGCGGACGACGGCGAGCACCCGGTGTCCCCGGCGCTGGGCGTCGGAAAGCCGCTCCAGCACGAGGATGCCGGCGCCTTCGCCCCACGCCATCCCGTCGGCGCCCTCGGCAAACGCCTTGCACCGCCCGTCCCGCGACATGCCCCGCTGGCGCGCGAACTCGACGAACGCACTCGGGGTCGCCATCACCGTCACCCCGCCGGCCAGTGCCATCGAGCATTCTCCGCTGCGCAGCGCCTGCTCCGCCCAGTGCAGCGCCACCAGCGAAGACGAACACGCGGTGTTGACCGTGACGGCCGGCCCTTCGAGACCGAGGAAGTACGAGACCCGGCCGGACAGGACACTGGCCGCCGTGCCGGTCAGCACGTGGCCCTCGGCGGTTTCCGGCAGGCCCGCGGCCGCGCCGTAGGTCGATTCGACCGCGCCGACGAAGGTGCCGGTTTCGGTGCCACGCAAGGACTGCGGGTCGATCCCCGCGTGCTCGATCGCCTCCCAGGTCACCTCGAGCAGCAACCGCTGCTGCGGGTCCATCGCCAGCGCCTCGCGCGGCGAAATCCCGAAGAACCCCGGGTCGAACGCCGCGGCGTCGCGGAGGAAGCCGCCCTCGACGACGTAGGTCTTGCCGGGCCGGTCCGGGTCGGGGTCGTAGATCGCGGCCGCGTCCCACCCGCGATCGGCGGGGAACACGGAAATCGCGTCGGTGCCGTCGAGCAGCAGCTGCCACAGCTCCCCGGGCGAGTGCGCTCCCCCGGGGTAACGGCAGCCCATGCCGACGATCGCGATCGGCTCGGTCTGCTTCGCCTCGGCCGCGCCAAGGCGCTGCCGGGTCTGCCGCAGGTCGGTGGTGACCAGCTTGAGGTAGTCGCGGAGCTTGTCTTCGGTGCTCGTCATGCGGGTACTGCCTCCGGGTGAGGGACGCTCAGCTGCGCCCGAGCTCCTGGTCGATGAACGCGAACATCTCGTCGTCGCTCGCCTCGGCGAGCCCGTCGGAAGTGCCGGTGCCCGGCTCGCCGTCGGCCAGCCGCCACTGCAGCGCGGACAGTCTCTTGGCCAGGAGCGCTCGGGTGGCGGCGTCCGGTTCGGCGCCCGAAACAGCCGCTTCGAGCCTTTCGAGCTCGGTCAGCAGCGGGCCCGGCCCGGCGTCCGCGCCGAGTTCCGCCCGGAGGTGCCGGGCCAGCGCGATCGGCGCCGGATGGTCGAAGATCAGGGTGATCGGCAGCCGGATGCCGAGGTCGGCGGCCAGCCGGTTCCGCAGCTCGACCGCGGTCAGCGACGTCATCCCGAGTTCGAGGAACCCGCGTTCGGCCTCGACCTCGTCCGCAGAGCCGTGCCCGAGCACCGCGGCCACGTGCCGGTTCACCAGCCCGAGCACCAGGTTCTCCTGCTCCGCCACGCTGCGGCCGACCAGGCTCAGTCCCGCCGGACGGCCGGTTTCGCGGTCCCCGGTCCGCCGCGCCGGTGCCCGCACGAGCCCGCGCAGCAGCGGCGGGACCGGCCCCTGGGACACCGGCCGCAGCTCCAGCGGCGCCGTGACGACGAGTGATTCGTCCACAGTGGACGCCAGATCGAACAGTCCGAGGCCCTGCTCGGCCGTCATCGCCAGGATGCCTTCGCGGCGGAACCGGGCGAGGTCGGTCGCTTCGAGCCGGCCGGTCAGTTCGCTGCGCTGTTCCCAGAAGCCCCAAGCCAGCGAGGTGGCAGGCAACCTGGCGGCCCGGCGGTGCTGGGCCAGCGCGTCGAGGAAGGTGTTAGCTGCGGCGTAGGCTGCCTGCCCGGCCGCGCCGGAAACCCCGGAGAACGACGAGAAGAGCACGAACGCCGACAGGTCCTGATCGCGGGTGAGCTCGTGGAGGTTGAGCGCGGCGTCGACTTTCGGTTCGAGTACCCGGTCGACGCGGTCGCCGGTCAGCGCGTCGAACACGCCATCGTCGAGCACCGCGGCCAGATGGACGACGGCGCTCAGCGGGTGCTCGGCCGGAACTCCGGCCAGCACTGCAGCCAAGTCGTCGCGGTTCGCCGCGTCGCAGGAGACGATGTCCGCCGTTGCCCCGAGACCGGCGAGTTCGTCGCGAAGCACGTCGGCCCCGTCGGCGGCCGGGCCCCGCCTGCTGATCACCAGCAGCCGCCGGACCCCGAGCTTCCCGGCGAGATGGCGGCAGACGAGCGAGCCGAGCGTGCCGGTGCCGCCGGTGACGAGCACGGTCCCGGAACCGGTGGGGTCGAGCTGCCATCCCGCCGGTCCGTCCGGTTCTACGCGGGCGAGCCGGGGCACGGTGGCAGTGCCGCACCGAAGAGCGAGCTGCGGTTCATCGGCCGCGACGGCATGGGCGATCGCGGTGACGAACGCCTTCGCCGAGCTGTGTTCTTCATCGATGTCGGCGAGAGTGATCCGGCCGGGGTTCTCGGACTGGGCAGAGCGCACCAGGCCCCAGACCCCCGCGTCGGCGAGGCCCTCGACGTTCTCGTCCGGCGTGGTGGCCACCGCCTGGCGGGTCAGCACCACCAGGTGGGAGTCGTCGAACCGGCGCTCGCGCAGGAAAGTCTGCACCGCGGCCAGTACGTCGCGGACCGCCGGATGAGCCGCCGCAGCGAGATCGCCGGTAGTCTCCGAAGCGACCGGCAGCACGACCAGATCCGGTACCGGCTCCCCTGCCGCACCGAGCTTGTCCAGGCCCGGCGCCGTCACCACCATTACCCCGCCGCGTTCCACTGCAGACACCACAGGTCCGCTCCCGGCCACCGCCCAGCGGCCGGGCGGCACCGCCGATCCCGTCGGCGCCGGTACCCAGTGGAGCCGGAACAGCGAGTCGCGGTGCGCGGGCGCGGAGGGCGCGAGCAGATCGGCGGAGATCGTTCCCCGCCGGACCGATTCCGCAGTCAGCACCCGGGAACCGGTGAGGTCGTCGGCGGTCAGGGATACGCCACCCCCGCCGTCCGGCGAGAGGTGCAGCCGCAGCGCAGTCGCTCCCGTGGCGTGCACCTGGACCCCGTGCCAGCTCGACGGCAGCGCGAGCTCGCCCGGCGTCGCGAGCGCGGCGGACAGCGCGGTCTGGAGAAGCGCCGGGTGCACCGCGAACCGCGCCGCCGCCGGATGGAGTTCTTCGGGAAGCTCGGTCTGTACGAACAGGTCTTCGCCGTGCCGCCATACCGCGACCACGTTCCGGAACGCCGGACCGGCCACATGCCCGGCCGCATCGAGGAACTCGTCGACATCGACTGCATGTGCACCTTCGGGCG
Organism: Amycolatopsis jejuensis; assembly: GCF_000717335.1. Lineage (GTDB taxonomy): Bacteria > Actinomycetota > Actinomycetes > Mycobacteriales > Pseudonocardiaceae > Amycolatopsis > Amycolatopsis jejuensis. Next base: position 262,508 of record NZ_JNYZ01000006.1, on the reverse strand, counting down.
GCCATGGCGACGACTCCGCCGGACCCGCCGCAGCAGCCGACATCCTCGCCGTGGCATGGCGGATCCACGGTGCGCCGCCTCCGGTCCGGGAATACACCTCGACGGAGTCCGGGGGCCCGGCGACGACCTGCACCTCGACGCGCCCGTCGAGGACCAGTGGCCGTTGCACGATCAGTTCGTCCAGCACACCGCAGCCGATCTCGTCGCCTGCCCGCACCGCCCACTCGACGAACGCGGTGTCCGGGACGACGACCGAGCCCAGCACGACGTGCTCCCCGAGCCACGGGTGCGAGTCCGGCCCGATCCGGCCGGTGAGCACGACTCCGCCGGTGCCGGGCCGGACCAGCACGGCACCCAGCATCGGATGGTCCACCGGCTCCAGGCCGAGGTCCGCCGCATTCGCCGCGCCCGGCCGCGGTTCGAGCCAGTGCCGTTCGCGCTGGAAGGCGTACGTCGGCAGGCGGCCGCGCCTTCCCCCGGAAACGAGGTCGCGCCAGTCGACCGGCACGCCGTGGACATGTGCCTCGGCCAGTGCGGTCAGCAGCCGGGCACGGCCGCCGTCGTTGCGCCGCAACGTGCCGAGCACCACCGCGTCGGCCTCGTCGATCGTCTCCTGCAGGCCCGCCGCCAGCACCGGGTGAGGGGAGGCTTCGAGGAATACGTCGTGCCCGCTGCCGAGCAGGGAACGCACGGCGGCCTCCAACCGGACGGTGCTGCGGAGGTTGGTGAACCAATACGCCGCACCGAGTTCGGCAGTGTCGATCCATTCTCCGGTGACAGTGGAAAAGAACGGCACCTCGCAGCTGCGCGGCTCGATCGGGGCGAGCGCCGCGGCCAGTTCGTCGTGCAAGGTATCGACCTGCGCCGAGTGCGAGGCGTAGTCGACCGCGATCCGCTTGGCCCGGACGCCGTCGGCCGCACAGGACTCGACCAGTTCGCCGAGCGCGTCGGCCGCACCGGAAACGACCACAGTGGACGGTCCGTTGACCGCGGCGACCGACACCTTCCCGTCCCAGCGCTTCAGGCGCGCCAGCACGTCTTTCTCGCTCGCGGTCACCGAAACCATGCCCCCGTGCCCGGACAGCGTCCGGGCGATGACCTGGCTGCGGACGGCCACCACCCGTGCACCGTCCGAAAGGGACAGTCCACCCGCGACACAGGCGGCGGCGATCTCCCCCTGCGAGTGCCCGATGACCGCTGCGGGCTCGACCCCGTGGGCACGCCAGACCGCAGCCAGCGAGACCATCATCGCCCAGAGCGCGGGCTGCGCCACGTCGACCCGATCGAGGTCGGCCGCGTCCTCGGCACCCTGCAGCACCGCGGTCAGCGACCAGTCGACAAACGGGCGCAGGGCGTCCTCGCACTCCGCGATCCGGGCGGCGAACACCGGTGACGCGGTGAGGAGTCCGGCACCCATGCCCGCCCACTGCGAACCTTGGCCGGGGAAGACCAGTACCGCACCGCGAGCGCGGGCCGCGGAACCGGCGACGAGGCCCGGCGCGGGGTCCCCTTCGGCGAGCGCCCGCACTCCGCCGACCAGCTCTTCGCGGCCGGTACCGACGACGACGGCCCGGCGATCGAGCGACGCTCGGGTCGTGGCCAGCGAGAACGCGGTGTCGGCGGGCGGCTCTTCCGGCGCTTCGGCGAGATGGACGAGAAGAGACCGTGCTTGCGCCCGCAAGGCACGCTCGGTGCGACCGGACAGCAGCCAGGGCAGGACGTCTTCCGCACCGGCGGCAGGCCCGGCGTCGGCCGCCGGGGGTGCCTGCTCCAGGATCACGTGCGCGTTGGTGCCGCTGATGCCGAACGACGAGACCCCGGCCCGGCGCGGACGGCCGGTTTCCGGCCACGCCATCCGTTCGGTCAGCACGGATACCCCGCCGCCGGACCACTGCACATGGGTGCTCGGCGCGTCCACGTGCAGCGAGGGCGGCAGGGTCCCGTGCCGGATCGCCATGATCATCTTGATCACGCCGGCCACCCCGGCCGCCCCCTGGGTGTGCGCGAGGTTCGACTTGACCGAGCCGATCCACAATGGACGGTCCGGGTCGCGGCCGGGTCCGTACACCGAGACCAGCGCCTGTGCTTCGATCGGGTCCCCGAGCGTGGTCCCGGTGCCGTGGCCCTCGACGGCGTCGAGGTCGGACGGCGTGAGCCCGGCGGCGGCGAGCGCGGCGGTGAGCACCCGTTGCTGGGAAAGGCCGTTCGGCGCGGTCAGGCCGTTCGACGCGCCGTCGGAGTTGACCGCGCCGCCGCGCAGCACCGCCAGCACCTCGTGCCCGTTGCGCTGCGCGTCGGAAAGCCGCTCCACCACCAGCACACCGGCTCCTTCGGCCCAGCCGGTGCCGTCGGCCGCGTCCGCGAAGGACTTGCACCGCCCGTCCGCCGCCAGCCCGCCCTGGCGGGTGAACTCGACGAACGCGGACGGGGTCGCCATCACGGTCACCCCGCCGGCCAGCGCGAGCGAGCATTCCCCGTTGCGCAGTGCCTGCGCCGCCAGCTGCAGCGAGACCAGAGAGGACGAACAGCCGGTGTCGATGGTGAGTGACGGTCCCTCGAAGCCGAACGAGTACGAGATCCGGCCGGAGAGCACACTCGCGAGCAGACCGGTGGCCGCGTGGGCATCCGTTTCCGCACCCGCCGCCGCCACGAGCCCGCCGTAGTCCTGGCCGACGGTCCCGATGAACACGCCGGTCCGGCTGCCGCGCAACGGCTGCGGGTCGATCCCGGCGTGTTCGAGCGCTTCCCAGGTCGTCTCGAGCAGCACCCGCTGCTGCGGGTCCATCGCCGCGGCCTCGCGGGGCGAGATCCCGAAGAACCCGGCGTCGAAGTCCGCGACGCGGTCGAGGAAACCGCCCTCGCCCGTCCCGCTACGGTCCCGGCCATCGCCGGCGAGCGCGCCGAGATCCCAGCCGCGGTCGGCGGGAAAGGGCCCGACGGCGTCCCGGCCTTGCCCGACCAGGCTCCAGAGCGCCTCGGGGGACGTCACCCCGCCCGGGAAACGGCACCCGATCCCGACGATGGCCATCGGTTCCACCGAGGCGGCGACCAGCTGTTCGTTCTGCCGGCGCAGCCGCTCGACCTCTTTGAGCGCCTTCCGCAGCGCCCCGACAAAGGGCTCGTCCGTCATCAGTCCACTCCAGCGTCAGTTCGTCGTGCTCTCGGCGGCAAGCCGCAGCAGGCCTTCGGCGTCCAGGTCGTCGATCGAGCCGCCGGGCGCGGGGTCTCCGTCGCTGTCCTCCCCGCCGGACGAGCCGGACAGGCTGAGCAGAAGGTCCAGCAGCCCCGCTTGCCGCAGCCGGCTGACCGGGATGGCGGCCAGCGCCCGCCGCACCCCGGCCTCCCCGGCTTCCCCGTTCTCGGGCGGCTCCGCGGCGCCGTCCGGGAAGAGCTCGGCGAGCAGGTGGGTGCTCAGGGCGCGGGTGGTCGGATAGTCGAAGACGAGCGCGCCGGGCAGCGCCAGCCCGGTCAATCCGGCGAGCCGGTTGCGCAAGGCCACCGCCACCACCGAGTTGAGCCCGAGGTCGCGGAACGCGTCGTCCGCGGGGACGGTCGCGGGCGACGAGTGCCCTAGCGCCACCGCCGCCTCCGCGCGGACGACCTCCAGCAGCGCGCGGCCGCGTTCGGCGGCAGGCAGGCCGAGCAGCCGCCGTTTGAGAGCAGGTTCTCCAGCAGTGTCCGCGGCCGGTGCAACGGCGGCCTCGGGCAGCGCGGACAGCAGCGGGCTCGGCCGCAGCGCGGTGAACTGCGGGAGGAACCGGGTCCAGTCGATCTCCGCGACCGTCAGTGTCGTTTCACCGGCCTCGATCGCCTGCGAGAGTGCAGTGATCGCCAGGTCCGGGTCCATCGCGCCGACCCCGGCCCGCCGAAACCGTTCCTGCGCACCGGTTCCGGCCGTCATCCCGATCCCTGCCCACGAGCCCCATGACACCGAGGTCGCCGGAAGTCCTTGCCCCGCCCGCAGTTCGGCAAGACCGTCGAGATAGGCGTTCGCCGCCGCGTAACCCGGCTGCCCGCCACTTCCCCAGATCGCGGCGCCCGACGAGAACAGCACGAACGTTTCGAGACCGGTCGTGAGCTCGTGGAGGTTGGCTGCGCCCGCCATCTTCGCCCGGAGCACCGTGGCGAGCGCGGCCGGGGTCAGGTCCACGATCGCGTCGTCGTCGGGCACGCCCGCTGCGTGGAACACCGCGGTCAGCGGGAACTCCGCCGGGATCCTGGACAGCAGCCCGGCGATCGCCTCGCGGTCGCCGACGTCGCAGGCTTCCACGGTCACGCGCGCGCCTGCGTTCTCCAGTTCGGTACGGAGCTCACCGGCTCCCGGCGCGTTGTCTCCGCGACGACCGGCCAGCACGATGTTCTCGGCACCGTTCCCGGCAACCCAGCGGGCCACCCGGGCACCCAGACCGCCGGTTCCGCCGGTGATCAGCACGGTCCCGCGCGAACGGCGCGCGGCGCCATGGCGGTCCGTGGCCGGGGCGTGCACCAGGCGGCGGCCGAACACGCCCGCCGGCCGGATCGCCACCTGGTCTTCGTTGCCCGCTCCGGACAGCACCCCGGCGAACCGGGCCGCCGCACGGTCGTCGAACACCTCGGGCAGATCGATCATCCCGCCCCAGCGCGACGGGTGTTCGAGGGCGGCGACCCGGCCGAAGCCCCACAACGCGGACTGGACCGGCCGCACCTCGCCCGGACCGGTGGCGACCGCTCCCCGCGTCACGCACCACAGCGGCGCTTCGACGCCCAGGTCCCCGAGTGCCTGCACCAGCTCGACCGTGCCGGCCAGGCCACGGGGAACATCGGCCGCGGCGGGAGGCCGGTCGTCGGCGAGACCGAGCAGCGAAACGATCCCCGCCGGGGTGACCCCGTCAAGCGCGGATTTCACTTGCCCGGCAACGAGTTCCCGGCCGTCCGCGCTGATCACCTGGCGAACGACGGTGGCACCGGCCGCGGCGAGTGCCACAGCCAGCTGGTCACCGAGGTGCATTGCGGGGGATTCGGCGAGCAGCCAGGTCCCGCTCAGCCGGGCACCGGAAACGGTTACCGGGGACCACTGGATGCGGTAGCGCCAGCCATCGACCGTCGAACGCTGCTGCGACCGGGCATGCCATGCCGACATCGCCGGAAGCACCGTTTCGAGTGCGGCGCATTCGCCGTCCAGCGAGAGCTCCCCCGCCAGCGATTGCACGTCACCGCTGCGGACCAGGTCCCAGAACGCCGAGTCGGGCGCGGTTCCCGCCGGTGCGGCCGGCGCCTGGTCCACCCAGAACCGGCGGTGCTGGAAGGCGTACGGCGGCAACGCGACCGTCCGCGGCTCGCCCTCGGCGAACACCGTGGTCCAGTCCACCGGTACGCCGTGGACGTGGGCCTCGGCAAGTGAGGTCAGGAACCGGCGGGTGCCCCCGTCTTCCCGGCGCAGCGAGCCCAGTACCGCACCCGCGTCCTCGCCCTCGATGGTTTCCTGAAGCCCGCTCAGCAGCACGGGATGGGGGCTGGTTTCGACGAACACCCGGTGCCCGGCGGCCATCAGCGTGCGGGTGGCCCGGTCGAGCTGCACCGGCTGCCGGAGGTTTGTGTACCAGTATTCGGCGCCGAGCTCGGACGTATCGAGCCTCGTGCCGGACACCGTGGAGTAGAACGGCACGCTCGAGGGCAGCGGCCGGACCGGGGCGAGGACGCACAGCAGTTGCTCCCGGACGGCCTCGATCTGCGGGCCGTGCGAGGCGTAGTCCACTGCGATGCGGCGAGTGCGCACGTCCTGGCGCGTGCATTCCGCGATCAGCGCGTCCAGTGCGGCGGGCGTCCCCGACACAGCCACCGACGACGGTCCGTTGACCGCGGCGAGCGACACAGCGTCGCCCCACGGCGCGAGCAGTTCGGCCACCCGCTCGGCGGAAGCCGCGATCGAGACCATCCCGCCGAGGCCGGACAGGTCCAGCAATGCCCGGCTGCGCAACGCCACCACGCGGGCGGCGTCGTCGAGCGAGAGTGCGCCGGCCACATACGCCGCGGCGATCTCGCCCTGCGAATGCCCCATCACGGCGGCGGGTTCGATGCCGTGCGAGCGCCACACCGCGGCCAGCCCGGCCATGACCGTGAAGAGCGCGGGCTGGACGACGTCGACCCGGTCCAGGATCTCGGGGTCGCCGATCCCGGCGACGACGTCGTGCACCGGCCAGTCCACGAACGGCGCGAGTGCGCCGGCACAGGATTGCACGGTCTCGCGGAACACCGGCGAGGCGGCCAGGAGCTCACGGCCCATCCCCCACCACTGCGAACCCTGTCCGGGGAAGACGAACACCGGCCCGGCCTCGCTGCCCGCCCGGCCCAGCACGACGGACCCCGACGGCCCGCCGTCCGCGAGCGCGGCCAGGCCGTCGAGGAACTCCTGCCGGGTTTCGCCGAGCACCGCCGCCCGATGCGCCAGCGGCGAGCGGGTCGTCGCGAGTGACCAGCCGACGTCGATCGGGGCAACCTCCGGCGCACCGTCCACAATGGACCGCAATCGTGCGGCCTGTGCGCGTAAGGCGGGCTCGGACGCTGCCGAGAGCACCCAAGGCAGTACCCCGGCGGTCGCGGCCCGCGGGGCCGGCTCGGCGGGTACCGGCGCCTGTTCGAGGATCACGTGCGCGTTGGTGCCGCTGATGCCGAACGACGACACCGCCGCACGGCGGGGACGGTCCAGCCCCGGCCACCTCGCTTTCTCCGTCAGCAGTTCCACCGCGCCCGCGGTCCAGTCGATGTGCGAGCTCGGCCGGTCTGCATGCAACGTCTTCGGCATCACGCCCTCGCGCAGCGCCAGCACTGTCTTGATCACCCCGCCGACGCCGGCCGCCGCCTGTGCGTGGCCGAGGTTCGACTTGAGCGAGCCCAGCTTCAGCGGGCGGTCCCGGTCCTGGCCGTAGGTGGCGAGCAGCGCTTGCGCTTCGATCGGGTCGCCGAGTTTCGTCCCGGTGCCGTGCGCCTCGACCAGATCGACCTCCGCCGCGGACAGCCCGGCGTCGGCCAGCGCCGCCCGGATCACCCGCTGCTGCGAAGGACCGTTGGGGGCCGTCAGCCCGTTCGAGGCGCCGTCGGAGTTCATCGCGGTGCCGCGGACCACGGCCAGCACGTCGTGCCCACGGCGCCGGGCCTCCGAAAGCCGTTCCAGCACCAGCATTCCGGCCCCTTCGGCCCAGCCGGTGCCGTCGGCGTCGTCGGAGAACGCGCGGCACCGCCCGTCCGGCGACAAGCCGCCCGCGCGAGCGAACTCGCGGAAGCTGTCCGGGGTCGGCATCACCGTCACGCCACCGGCAAGCGCCAGCGCGCACTCACCGCTGCGCAGCGAACGGACGGCCAAGTGCAGCGCCACCAGCGAAGACGAGCACGCGGTGTCGACAGTGACCGAAGGGCCTTCGAGGCCAAGCGTGTACGACAGGCGGCCGGACATCACGCTGGAGGTGTTGCCGGTGAGAATGAGGCCTTCCAGTTCACCGGCGGCACCGCCGAGCGTCTCGCTGTAATGGGTGTGGCTGGCTCCGATGAACACTCCCGCGGGGCTGCCTTTCGCGGTGTGCGCCGCAATGCCCGCGTTCTCGAGCGCCTGCCAGGTGGTTTCCAGCAGCAGGCGCTGCTGCGGGTCCATCGCCAGCGCCTCGCGCGGGGCGATCCCGAAGAACTCGGCGTCGAAACCGGCGACGTCGTCGAGGAATCCGCCTTCGCGGGTTTCGCTGCCGCCCGGACCGCCTCCGGCGAGCACTGCGAGGTCCCAGCCCCGGTCGGCCGGGAACCCGGAGATGGCGTCGGTGCCGGAATCGACGAGCTGCCAGAGGTCTTCCGGCGATTCGACCCCGCCCGGGAAACGGCAGCTCATCCCCACGATGACCACGGGATCTTCGGCGGCACCACCCGGCGCGGCGGCTTCCGGGTGCGGCTCGGCCGGGTCCGTGCCGACGACCTCGCCGAGCAGGAGCCCGGCCAGCTGCACCGGGGTCGGGTAGTCGAACACCAGGGTCGACGGCAGCCGCAGGCCGGTGATCCCGGCCAGCCGGTTGCGCAGTTCGACGGCGGTCAGCGAGTCGAAGCCGTGCTGCCGGAACTCGTGCCGGACATCGATCGATCCGGGCGACGAATGCCCGAGGACCGCGGCAGCTTCGTCCCGTACGAGGTCCAGCACGAAGCGGTGCCGTTCGGCCGATGGGCGGTCGGTGAGCTCTGCCGCGAACGTCGAAGCCGGTACGGCTGCGGATTTCGCGGCGGTGCGGCGGACGCCACCGGCCAACCCGCGTAGCAGCGGCTGGAGTTCGCGGCTGGCCCGCAAGGCAGGCACGTTGATCCGCGAGGCCACGACGAGCGCCTCGTCGGCCGCGAGCGCCGCGTCGAACAGGGCAAGGCCTTGCGCCGCAGTCACCGGCGGCAGCCCCGCATTGTCCATGCGGCGCAGGTCGAGGCCGGTCAGCCCACCGGTCATGCCGCTGCTTTGCGCCCACGGCCCCCAAGCGATCGACGTCGCGGGCAGTCCGTCGCGTTTCCGTTGCCGGGCAAGGGCATCCAGATACGTGTTCGCGGCAGCGTAGTTGCCCTGTCCCGGGCTGCCCAGCACCCCGGCGATCGACGAGAACAGGACGAACGCCGCGAGCGGGAGACCGCGCGTCGCTTCGTGCAGGTGCCAGGCGGCATCGACCTTCGGCTGCAGCACGGCGTCCAGCCGCTCCGGAGTCAGCGACTCGACGAGCCCGTCGTCGAGCACGCCCGCGGTGTGGACGACCGCGGTCAGCGGATGCTGCACGGGGACTCCCGCCAGCAACTCGGTGACGGCGCCGCCGTCGGAGGTGTCGCAAGCGGCGATCGTGACCTCGGCGCCTTGGGACACCAGCTCGTCCCGCAGTTCCGGCGCGCCCGGCGAATCCAGGCCGCGGCGGCTGGCCAGCAGCAAGTGCCGGACGCTGCGCTCGGTGACCAGGTGCCGGGCGAGCAGGCGGCCCAGCCCGCCGGTGCCACCGGTGACGAGCACGGTGCCTTCGGGGTCCCAGGCGCGCGGCATCGTCAGCACGATCTTGCCGACGTGCTTGGCCTGGCTCAGGTACCGGAAGGCGTCCCGTGCCCGCCGGACGTCCCAGGTCGTGACCGGCAGCGGCGTCAGCACCCCGCGCTCGAACAGACCGGCCAGCGCACGCAGCATCTCCCGGGTGCGATCCGGTCCGGCGTCGGCCACATCGAACGCCCGGTACGTGATGCCGGGCAGCTCGGCGGCGTCACGGAGGTCGGTCTTGCCCATCTCCACGAACCGGCCGCCGGGCGCGAGCAGGCGGACCGACGCGTCGAGGAGCTCGCCGGTCAATGCGTTCAGGACGACGTCGATACCCCGGTCCGGTCCGGCGGCGCGGACGGCAGCCTCGAACCCGGTGGTCCGCGAGGAGGCGATGTGGTCATCGGGGATCCCCATCCCGCGCAAGGTGTCCTGCTTGCTTTCGCTTGCGGTGGCGAAGACTTCGGCACCGAGGTGCTTCGCCAGCTGGATCGCGGCCATGCCGACTCCGCCGGTCCCGGCATGGATCAGGATCGACTCTCCCGCCCGCAGGCCGGCCAGGTCCACCAGCGCGTAGTACGCGGTCAGGAACACCAGCGGCACCGATGCCGCGGTCTCGTCGGTCCAGCCGTCCGGGACCACCGTCAGCATGCGTTCGTCGGCGACCGCGGCCAGGCCGATTCCGCCGGCGACCATGCCCATGACCCGGTCGCCCGGCCGCAGGTCCGTCACCTCGGGGCCGATCTCGGCGACCGTGCCCATGGCTTCGGCACCGAGCGGGCCCGGTTCCCCCGGATACATCCCGAGCGCACTGAGGACATCCCGGAAATTGAGCCCCGCCGCGCGCACCCGCATCCGGACCTCGCGGCCGGTCAACGGTCCGGCGGCGCGCGGAGCCTGCTTCAGCTCGAGGCCGTCCAGGCTGCCGCGGCGGCTGGTCACGAGGTGCCACGGCACGGCACCGGACGGCGGGACCAGCGCGGGACCGGTGACAAGCGGGGCCAGCCGGGCGTGCCGCACCTGCCCGTCCCGGACCACGAGCTGCGGTTCGCCGGACGTGATCAGGCCCGGCAGAATCGCTGCGTCGGCGGCACTGCTGTCCGGGTCGAGGTCGATCAGCAGGAACCGCCCCGGATTCTCGGCCTGCGCCGAGCGGACGAGGCCGCACACCGCGGCAGCCGTGAGGTCCGGCGCATCCTCCCCGTCCGCCGAGACGGCGCCGCGGGTGACAACCACCAGCCGCGAATCGGCGAACCGGTCCCCGGCCAGCCACTGCTGCAGGATCCGCAGCACCCGGCCGGTCACCGCGTGGACGTCCGCGGGGCCGGGGTGAGCACCGGTGACCGGCATGAGAACGGCACCGGGTACCTCGGTCAGCTCGGTCAGTTCCAGTGCGACGGGGGCGCCGAGCGTCGCGGCCACCCCGAGTTCATCCGGTCCGAGCACCGCCACGGTCGCCGGTGCCTCCCCGGGATCTGCCGCGGACCGGACCCAGCCGACCCGGGAAAGCGAGTCCGGGGCGCCGGTGACGGCGGTGGAATCGGGGGAAGCCGCGCGCAGCACCAGCGAGTCCACGGTGATGACCGGCGCACCCTCGACGTCGGCGGCGGTCAGCGTGATCGTGTCCTCGCCGATCTTGCGCAGCCGGACGCGGAGGTGCCCGGCGCCCTCGGCATGCAGCGAGACACCGTTCCAGGAAAAGGGAAGCAGCTGCTCGTCCGCGCTGCCGAGTCCCGTGAGGGCCGCCGCGTGCAATGCCGCGTCGAGCAGCGCCGGGTGCATCGCGAACCGGTCGCCGGCCTCTCCGGGCAGCTCGATCTCGGCGAAAACCTCGTCGCCCCGGCGCCACGCCGCCCGCAGTCCCCGGAACACCGGGCCGTAGGCGAACCCCCGTTCCTCGGCGTCCTCGTAGAAGCCCTCCAGGTCGACCGCGGACGCGTCCTCGGGCGGCCAGACCTCGGCGCCACCGGTCGCGGTCTGCTGCCTCGCGACCACGACTCCGGTCGCATGCCGGGTCCACGGCGCGGCCACCTCGGCGGCCGGGCGCGTGTGAATGCCGACCTCGCGCCGTCCCGACTCGTCGGGACCGCCGACGGTGACCTGGAGTACGACCGCGTCCTGCGGCCCGAGTACCAGGGGGGCGGCCAGGGTCAGCTCTTCGACGCAGTCACCGCCGGCTTGGTCTCCCGCGCGGATGGCCAGCTCGAGGAATCCGGTGCCGGGAAACAGCACCGTGCCGCCGACGGCGTGATCGGCAAGCCAGGGGTGCGCCGCCACGGACAGCCTGCCGGTGAACAGCTCACCCTCGCTGCCCGCCAGCGAAACACCCGCGGACAGCAGCGGATGCCCAGCGGCGACCAGCCCGGCCGCTGTCACGTCGCCCGCTTCCGCGGGTGCTTGCGGCCAGAGATGCTGGTGCTGGAAGGCGTACGTCGGCAAGTCGACCCGGCGCGCACCGGTACCGGCGAAGAACGGCGACCAGTCCACCTCGGCACCGGCGACGTGCAGCCGGGCGAACGCCGAGAGCACCGCGTCACCTTCGGGGCGGTCCTTGCGCAGCAACGGAACTGCGACAATCTCGGGGTCGTCGGCCAAGATGTCGAGCGTCATCGCCGACAGAGCACCGCCGGGCCCGGCCTCCACGAACCCGTTGACCCCCGCGGCACGCAACGTCCGCACTCCGTCGGCGAACCGCACGGGTTCCCGCACCTGGCGCACCCAGTAGTCCGGCGAGGACAGCTCCCCGGGACCGGCCACCTTGCCAGTCACGGTTGACACCACCGCGATCCGCGGTTCCGCGAACGACAGACCGGCGATGGCGTCAGCGAAATCGGCCAGCATCGGGTCCATCAGCGGCGAATGGAACGCATGCGACACGGCGAGCCGTTTGCCTTTGCGGCCCTGCGCCTCGAAGACTGCCGCGACCCGGCCGGTCGCTTCGGCGGTACCGGAGATCACCACCGCCGCCGGGCCGTTGATCGCCGCGAGGGAAACGTCTTCGCCGAGCAGCGGAACGACCTCGTCCTCGCTCGCCGGCAGGGCCACCATCGCGCCGCCCGCCGCCGCTTCCATCAGGCGCGCCCTCGCCGCCACCAGCAGGCAGGCGTCCCGCACCGAGAACACCCCGGCCACGTGCGCGGCGGCGACCTCGCCGATCGAATGACCCGCGACACAGCCGGGTTCGATCCCCCACGACCACGCCAGCCGGAACAGCGCCACCTCGATCGCGAACAACGCCGGCTGGGCGAAACCGGTCCGGGTGAGCGCATCCTGGTCGTCGCCCCACATGACCTCGCGCAGCGGCCGGTCGAGCAGGCCGTCGAATTCCGCGAGGATCTCGTCGAGGGCTTCGGCGAACACGCCGGACCACGAGGAGAGCTCCCGGCCCATCCCGGCCCGCTGGCTGCCCTGTCCGGGGAACATCATCGCGAGCGAACGCTCCGCGGCCACCCCGCGGACGACCTCGCCGCCGAGCAGGACCACCCGGTGCTCGAAGGTCGAACGGCCCGTGGCCAGCGAGTAGCCGATGTCCAGCGGAAGAAGGTCCGGCTCACTGTCCACAACGGACTCCAGCCGGGCGAGCTGGGCGTCCAGCGCGGCGGCCGACCGGCCGGACACCAGCAAGGGCACGACCTCCGGCGAAGCGGCCGGCGCCGGGAGCTCGGCCGCCGGGCCTTGCTCCACGATCACGTGCGCGTTGGTGCCGCTGACCCCGAACGACGAAACCCCGGCCCGGCGCGGGTGATCCACCGCAGGCCAGGCGACCGGCTCGGTCACGAGCTCGACCGCGCCTTCGGTCCAGTCGACCTGCGCGGACGGCGTACCCGCATGCAAGGTTTCCGGCACGACGCCTTCGCGCATCGCCAGCACCATCTTGATCACCCCGGCCACCCCGGCAGCGGCCTGGGTGTGCCCGAGGTTCGACTTCAGCGAACCCAGCAGCAACGGCCGTTCCCGATCCTGCCCGTACGTCGCAAGCAGCGCCTGTGCCTCGATCGGATCGCCGAGCCGGGTCCCGGTGCCGTGGGCCTCGACCACCTCGACCTCGCCGGCGGACAGCCCGGCGTCGGCCAGCGCGGCCCGGATGACGCGCTGCTGGGACGGCCCGTTCGGCGCGGTCAGCCCGTTCGACGCGCCGTCGGAGTTCACCGCGCTGCCCCGCAGTACGGCGAGTACCGGATGTCCGTGGCGCTGTGCGTCGGAAAGCCGTTCCAGTACCAGGATTCCGACGCCTTCGGACCAGCCCACCCCGTCGGCACCGGCGGAGAAGGACTTGCACCGGCCGTCGGCGGCGAGCCCGCCCTGCCGCGAGAACTCGACGAACACCTCCGGTGTCGCCATCACCGCGACCCCGCCCGCGAGCGCCAGCGAGCACTCCCCGCCGCGCAGCGCCTTGGCGGCCAGGTGCATCGTCACCAGCGACGACGAGCAGGCTGTGTCCACGGTGACGACCGGGCCTTCGAGACCCAGGGTGTAGGCCACCCGGCCGGAAGCGATGCTCGGCGCGCTGCCGTTGCTCCGGAAGCCGTCGAACTCCACGCCCTTGAGCACAGTGGCGTAGTCGCTGTACATCACCCCGGCGAACACTCCGGTCCGGCTGCCCCGCAAGGACATCGGGTCGATCCCGGCGCGCTCGACCGCCTCCCAGGAGACCTCCAGCAGCAGCCGCTGCTGCGCGTCCATCGCCAGCGCCTCGCGCGGCGAGATGCCGAAGAACTCCGGGTCGAATTCCCCTGCGCCGTGCAGGAATCCGCCGAAGCGGGTGTACGAGGTGCCGGGCTGCGTGGGATCCGGATCGTACAGGTTGTCGAGGTCCCAGCCGCGGTTCACCGGGAACCCGGAGATCGTGTCGGTCCCGTCGGCCGCGACCCGCCACAGGTCCTCCGGCGAACCGATCCCGCCCGGGTACCGGCAGCCCATCCCGACGATGGCGATCGGCTCGCGGGCGCGTGCCTCGAGTTCGTGGACCCGTTCCCGCGCACCGCGAAGATCAGCGGTCACGCGGCGCAGATAGCCGACGATCTTGTCCTGCTGCTCTTCCACTGGCTTGTCCTCATCCGATCGTCGTCGCGGCAGGGGTAGGGGCCCGGCCTCAGCCGAATTCGTCGTCGATGATCCCGAGCAGCTGGTCGAGGGACGCCGAAGCGATGTCTCCCTGGGGCGCCGGGGAATTCCCGTCCTCCGATCCCGCGGGACGCCGCAACCGGGCAGCCAGCTCTTCGAGCCGCTGGGCGACCACTGCAAGCTCGGAGTCGTCCGCCTTCAGCGCGGCCTCGAACCGGGCCAGTTCCTCGAGTGCCGGACCCGGCTGCCGGGCACCGTCGCCGGGGAGCCGCGCCGAAAGGTACGTGGCTACGGCCTCGGGCGTCGGGTGGTCGAACACCAGCGTCGAGGGCAACCGCAAGCCGGTGGCGGTGGTCAGCTGGTTCCGGAGCTCGACCGACGTCAGCGAATCGAAGCCGAGGTCCCGGAAGTCCCGCGTGATGCCGATCGAGGCCGGGGAGGAATGGCCCAGCACGGCGGCCACCTCGGTGCGCACGAACTCCAGCACGAACCGCGCCCGCTCGCCACCGGAGAGCCCCGCGGCCCGCTGGACCACCGTCTCCGCCGTCCGGGCCACTTCCGGGCGGCTCGCCGGGACCAGGCTCTGCAGCAGCCGCGGTACTTCCCGCCGGGCCCGCAGGGACGCGGTGGCAAGGCGGGCAGGCACGACCACGGGTTCGGCCGAACCCGCCGCGAGGTCGAACAGCGCCAGCCCCTGCTCCACCGGAAGGGCAGCCACACCGTCCCGCTCGAGGCGGGCGAGGTCCGCGCCGGACAGGTTCGCGGTCATTCCGGTGTGCTGCTCCCACGGCCCCCACGCCAGCGACACTGCGGGCAGCCCCTCGTGTTTGCGGTGCCGGGCAAGGGAATCGAGGAAGGTGTTCGCGGCCGCGTAGTTGCCCTGTCCGGGGCTGCCCAGCACGCCCGCGATCGACGAGTACAGCACGAACGCGGCGAGATCGAGCTCACGGGTGACCTCGTGGAGGTGCCACGCCGAGTCCACCTTCGCCCGCAGGACGTCCTCGACCCGGCCGGGGGTCAGCGCGCCGAGTACGCCGTCGTCGAGTACTCCGGCGGTGTGCACGACCGCGGTGAGCGGATGACCGGCGGGGATGGCGCCGACCAGTGCGCGGACGGCGTCGATGTCCGCGACGTCGCAGGCGACCACGGACACGTCCGCGCCCAGTTCGGCCAGTTCTGCCACGAACTTTTCCGCCTCCGGCGCGGCGGGGCCGGACCGGCTGGCCAGCACGAGCCGCCGGACATCGTGCCCGGCCACCAGATGCCGGGCCAGCAAGCGGCCCAGTCCCCCGGTACCGCCGGTGATCAGCACGGTGCCGCCGGGGTCCCAGCCGAGCGGCCGTGGCTCGGGCGGCTTCCGCACGAGGCGCGCGGCGGAAACCCCGCCCTCGCGGATCGCGAGTTGCGGTTCGTCCGCGGTCAACGCCGTCCCCAGTGCGGCGAGGTCTCCGTGCGGGTCGAGATCGATCAGCCCGAAGCGGTCCGGGTGCTCCGACTGCGCAGTGCGCACGAGCCCCCACGCAGCCGACGCCGCGAGGTCTTCTCCGCTCGTCACGCCGCGGGTGACGAAGACCAGCGACGACCGGGCGAACCGCTCGGTGGCGAGCCACTCCTGAAGCAGGCCGAGCGTGCCGGTGCTCAGCGCGTGTGCGGAGTCCACCGGCCGATCGGGGTCCCCGGCGAGGCAGGCCAGTACGACGTCCGGGACCTCCGCCATCGAGGTCAAGCCAGCGCTTTCGCTTACCACGGAACCGGAAGCCCGCAGGACACCGGCCACGCCGAACGGGTCTCTACCCAGCACAGCGACCGAACCCGGCGGCGCGGACACCTCGGTGGACAAGGGTGTCCAGTCCACGCCGAATACCGCGTCCCCGGCAGCCGCACCGGCAGCACGGAGCTGGGTGCCCGAGAGACGACGCGAGATCAGCGACTCGACGGTGGCGACCGGACGCCCGGCCGGATCGGTGATGGTGATCGACATCGTGTCCGCACCGGTCGGCACCAACCGGACCCGCAGTGCCGACGCGCCCGTCGCGTGCAGGGAAACCCCTTCCCACGAGAACGGGACCGGACCCGTCCGGTCCTGGCCTGAACTCCGGACCAGCCACGGGTGCAGCGCGGCATCGAGCAGCGCCGGGTGCAGCCCGAACGTGCCCGCCTCCGGTACGTCCTCGGGCAGCCGCACTTCGGCGAACAGCTCGCCGTCGCGGCGCCACATCGCTTGCAGGCCCCGGAAGGACGGGCCGTACTCGAAGCCGAGACCGGCGAAGTCCGCGTAGCAATCCGTCACCTGGACCGGCTCCGCCCCGGCCGGAGGCCAGACCGCGTCGTCGGCCGCCGGAGCGGGCGCCGCACAGGACAGGTGGCCGGAGGCGTGCTGCTGCCAGGATGCGTCGCTGTTCCCGGCCGGCCGGGAATGGATCAGGACCGCGCGGCTGCCGGTGCCGGTGGGTGCGCCCACCGACACCCGCACCTGTACGGCGCCCTGATCGGGCAGGACCAGTGGCGACTCGAGAGTGAGCTCCTCGATCCGCGGGCAGCCTGCCTCGTCGCCGGCCCGGATCGCCAGCTCGGCGAAACCCGTGCCGGGGAACAAGACACTGCCCTGCACCACGTGGTCGGCGAGCCACGGATGGGAACGCGAGGACAGGCGGCTGGTGAACACCACGCCCGCGTCCCCGGCCAGTGCGACGAAACCGTCGAGCAGCGGGTGCCCGGCCGGCGTGAGGCCGACGGACTCGGCGTCGCCTGCCTCGGCGGCCGGGGCGAGCCAGTAACGGCTGCGCTGGAACGGGTAGGTCGGCAGGCTGACGTTTCCCGCTGCGCCGGCGAACAACGAGGTCCAGTCGACCCCGACCCCGCTGACGTGCATCCGGGCCAGTGCCGAGAGGAGCGCGGCCTGCTCGCCCCGATCCCGCCGCAGCGCGGAAACCACGGTCACTCCGGCCGGGTCGACGAGGTCGAGAGCCAGTCCGGCGAGCACCCCGCCGGGACCGAGCTCCAGAACGGTGTCCACGCCTTCATCGATGAGGGTCCGCACGCCGTCGGCGAACCGAACGGGGTCCCGCACCTGCCGCACCCAGTAGTCCGGCGAGGACAGCTCCCCGGGACCGGCCACCTTGCCAGTCACGGTCGACACCACGGCGATCCGCGGTTCCGCGAACGACAGACCGGCGATGGCGTCGGCGAAATCGGCCAGCATCGGCTCCATCAACGGCGAATGAAAGGCATGCGACACCGCCAGCCGCTTGGTCTTGCACCCCTTTTCCTCCAGCTGCCGGGCAATTGCCGACACCGCATCCTCGGTACCCGCGAGCACGACCGACTCCGGCCCATTGACCGCGGCCATCGACACCGTGGTCTCGTGCCCGGCCAGCAGGGGCAGCACGGCGGCCTCGGTCGCGGCGACGGACACCATCGCTCCCGCATCGGCCGGAAGCGCCTGCATCAACCGGGCCCGCGCCGACACCAAAGTGCAAGCGTCGGCCAGCGAAAGGACTCCGGCGACGTGCGCGGCCGCGATTTCGCCGATCGAGTGCCCCGCCACCCGGGAAACGCGCACCGCCAGCGACTCCAGGAACCGGAACAGTGCGACCTCGATCGCGAACAACGCGGGCTGGGCATACCCCGTCCGATCAAGCAGGTCGGCGTCCTCGCCCCACATGATCTCGCGCACCGGACGGTCCAGGTCCCGGTCCAGTCCGGCGGCCACCGCGTCGAACGCGTCCGCGAAGGCGGGGAAATGCTCGTAGAGCTCCCGGCCCATCCCGAGCCGCTGGCCGCCCTGTCCGGAAAACACCACCGCGACGGAACGTTCCGCCGCCAGCCCCCGGACCACGGACGAAGTCCCGGCCAGCACCACGGCCCGGTGGTCGAACACCGCACGGCCGGTGGCGAGGCCACGGCCGATGCCGGCCGCCGGGATTCCGGGGTTGAGCTCCGAGAATTCCGTCAGCTGCCGGATCTGCGCGGTCAAGGCCGCCGCCGACTTGGCCGACAGCAGCCACGGCACCACGGAATCCGCACTGTCCACAGTGTCCAGAGCAACCGGCGGGGCTTGCTCGACAATCACGTGCGCATTAGTGCCACTGAGCCCGAACGACGACACCCCCGCCCGCCGCGGACGCCCCACCTCCGGCCACGACACCTGCTCAGTCAGCAACGACACCGACCCAGCCGACCAATCCACCCGCGACGATGGTTCAGTAACGTGCAGCGTCTCCGGCAAGATCCCGTGCCGCAACGCCATCACCATCTTGATCACCCCAGCCACCCCCGCCGCAGCCTGAGTGTGCCCAAGATTCGACTTGACTCCCCCCAACCACAACGGAATCTCCCGGTCCTGGCCGTAAGTCGCCAGAATCGCCTGCGCCTCAATCGGATCCCCCAACACCGTCCCCGTCCCATGCGCCTCCACCGCATCAACATCCGAAGCAGACAGACCAGCACCCGCCAACGCCTGCCGAATCACCCGCTGCTGCGACGGACCATTCGGCGCCGTCAACCCATTCGACGCCCCATCCTGATTCACCGCCGAACCCCGCACCACCGCAAGAACCTCGTGCCCATTGCGCACCGCGTCACTCAACCGCTCGACGACGAGGACACCAGCACCCTCAGCCCACCCGGTGCCGTCCGCATCATCCGAAAACGCCTTACACCGGCCGTCCGGAGCCAACCCACCCTGACGGCTGAACCCGGCGAAACCGGTGGCCGTCGACATCACGGTCACCCCACCGGCGAGCGCCAGCGAACACTCACCCGACCGCAATGCCTGTGCGGCCCAATGCAACGCGACCAGAGAAGAAGAACACGCCGTGTCGACAGTGACTGCCGGACCTTCGAAACCGAAGGTGTAAGAAATCCGCCCGGACACCACACTCGCCGCCAACCCGGTGGTGGCATGGCCTTCGACGTCCTCGGGAGAGTTCTGCACCAGGTTCGCGTAGTCCTGGCCATTGGTGCCGATGAACACTCCGGTGGAGGTTCCCCGCAGGGCTGCCGGGCTGATCCCGGCCCGTTCGACCGCCTCCCACGACGTCTCCAGCAGCAACCGCTGCTGCGGATCCATCGCCAGCGCCTCCCGCGGAGACACCCCGAAGAACTCCGCATCGAACCCCGCGACGTCGTCGAGGAATCCGCCCTGTCCGGTGACGCTGTTCCCCCGGCCGTCCCCCGCCAGCGCATCCAGATCCCAGCCACGATCCACCGGGAACCCCGAAATCACCTCACGCCCCTCGGCCACCAACCGCCACAGATCCTCCGGCGACGCAACCCCACCCGGGAAACGACACCCCATCCCGACGATCGCGATCGGCTCGTCCACGACCTCCGGCCGAGGGGGCACGACCGGCCGCGGCCGGGCACCGTCCAGCAGCTCCCGCAGCAGGTGCTCGGCCAGTTCCGCAGGCGTCGGATAGTCGAACACCACCGTGGCCGGCAGCGCCACTCCGGTGGCGACGGCAAGCTGGTTGGCCACTTCGACCCCGGTCAGGGAATCGAACCCGAGGTCCCGGAAGGCGGCACCGGCGCGGACCGCAGCCGCCGAACCATGGCCGAGCACGGCCGCGGCGTGGGTACGGACGATCTCCAGGAGCATCGCGGACCGGTCGGCTTCGGGCAGTTCGCCCAGCTGCCCGCGCAGTCCGGCCCCGGCGGACGGCTCGTCCGGCGCAACCCGGCGGGCTTCGGGCAGCTCCGCAAGCAGCGGGCTCGGCCGCAGCCCGAGCAAGGTGTTCAGCAGCAACGGATCACGCAGATCGGCGACCACCGGATTCCCCGCCGCCTCGGTGACGGCCCGGCTCAGCGCGGCGAGCGCCGGTCCCGGTTCGAGCGAAGCGCCGCCCAGCCGCCGGGCGCGATCCGACGCACCGGCCGCCATTCCGTCACCGGCCCACGCCGCCCACGCGATCGACGTGGCCGCGAGCCCGTCGGCGCGCCGCCGCTGGGCAATCGCGTCGAGCACGGCGTTGGCCGCCGCGTAGTTGCCTTGTCCCGGGCTGCCCACCGCACCGGCAATCGACGAGAACAGCACGAACGCCTCGAGACCGAGGTCCCGGGTCAGCTCGTCCAGCACGAGCGCCGAGGTGACCTTCGCCCGGAATACCGGGTCGAACCGATCCGGAGTCAGCGCGTCGAGCACGCCGTCGTCGAGCACGCCCGCGGTGTGCACGACCGCGGTCAGCGGGAACTCGGCGGGAAGCCCAGCCAGCAGGTCCCGGACCGCTTCCCGGTCCGAGACATCACACGCGCACACCGTGACCTGCGTACCCAGTGCCGTCAGTTCGTCGCGCAACTGCGCCGCTCCCGGCGCGTCTGCTCCGCGACGGCTCGCCAGCACTACGTGCGGAACGCCTTTCGCAGCCAGGTCCCTGGCGACGTGCGCACCCAGCGCACCGGTGCCGCCGGTGATCAGCACCGTGCCGGTGGGCCGCCATCCCGGCCGGTCGTCGCCGGGGGGTGCGGGCACCAGACGGCGGCCGAACACCCCGGACGCCCGGACGGCGATCTGGTCTTCGGCAGCGTCCGCGAGCACGCCGCGGAACCGGCCCGCGGCCCGCTGGTCGAGCACGTCCGGCAGGTCGATCAGGCCACCCCACAGCTGCGGGTACTCCAGCGCCGCCACCCGGCCCAGCCCCCACACCCCGGCCTGCGCGACGGCCGTCGGCGGATCGGCCCGGCCGGTGGAGACCGCTCCGCGGGTCACCGCCCAGACCGCAGCGGTGCTCCCCACCTCGCCGAGTGCCTGGAGCAGCCCGGCGGTCGCGGCCGCGCCGGACTCGGCGAAAGCCAGCAGTGACACGATTCCGGCCAGCCGATCGGGGGCCAGGTCGCTCAGCTGCGCGGCCAGCTCGGCCCGCCCGGTACCCGCGGCGTCGAGCCGGATCGCCGCCGGGCCGAGCGCTTCGACCACCGACTCGATCCACGCGTCCTCGAAGTGCGCCGGTGGCACGACCACCAGCCAGCAGCCGGGAAGTCCGGGCGAAGCCGGACCGGGCAGCGGCAGCCAGGTTTCGCGGTACCACCATGAGTCCACTGTGGACTCGTCCCGGTACTGCCTGCGCCGGGCCGACAACGCCGGGACCACCTCGCCCAGTGCCGCACCGGTGACCCCGAGCTCCCCGGCCAGCACCTCGGGATCCGCGTGCTCCACTGCTGCCCAGAACCGGTCGTCCGCAGCCGGTTCCGGGGAATCCGGCCCGGGTTCGGGCCAGAACCGCTCGTGCTGGAAGGCGTAGGTCGGCAGATCCACGCTGCGGGCGCCCCTGCCGCTGAAGAACTCCGGCCAGTCGATCGGCGTTCCCAGTACGTGCAGCCCGGCGAGCGCGGCGACGATCGACGTCTCCTCGCTCCGATCCTTGCGCAGTGCCGGGATCACCACTGCTTCGGCGGGAAGATTGTGCCGCGCCATGGCGGAAAGCACGCCGTCCGGGCCGATTTCCAGGAAACCGGCCGCGCCTGCGTCGCGCAGGGCCGCGACCGTATCGGCGAACCGCACCGTTTCGGCCACCTGCCGGACCCAATAGTCCGGTGTGCCAAGGATCTCGGCTCCGGCGAGGGCGCCGGTCACGGCCGAAACCACCGGAAGCCGGGGCAGGCGCAGGTCGAGTCCTTCCACCACACCACGGAATTCGGCCAGCATCGGTTCCATCAGCGGCGAGTGGAACGCGTGCGACACCGGAAGCCGCCGGATCTTGCGTCCTTGTGCGGCGAAGGTGGCGGCAATCGCCGAAACCGCACTTTCCTCGCCGGAGAGCACCACCGCGTCCGGACCGTTCACCGCGGCAAGGGAGACCGTGCTCTCGTGACCGGCCAGCAGCGGCCGGACCTCGGCTTCGGCCGCCTGCACCGACACCATCGAACCGTTACCCGGCAACGCCTGCATCAACCGGCCCCGTGCCGTCACCATTGTCCCGGCATCGGCCGCGGACAAAACACCGGCGACGTGCGCCGCGGCGATTTCGCCGATCGAGTGCCCGGCGACGAAACCCGGGCTGACCCCGAAGGATTCGAGGAGCCGGAACAGCGCGACCTCGACCGCGAACAGCGCAGGCTGCGCCCAGCCCGTCTGCTCGAGCAGGTCGTGGTCGTCGCCCCAGACGACGTCGCGCAGCGGGCGGTCCAGTCCGGCGCCGAGCTCCGCCGCGATCTCTTCGAACGCCTCGGCGAACGCGGGGAACCGAGCATGGAGTTCCCGGCCCATGCCGAGCCGTTGCGATCCCTGACCGGCGAACAGCATCGCCACCGGACCGGTGGCCGCGGCCCCGCGGGCGATTTCCCGTACTCCGTCCGGCCCCGGCAGCAACGCGGCGCGGTGCCCGAAGACCGAGCGATGGGCGGCCAGCGAGTAGCCGATATCCGTTGCCGTCAGCTGCGGATTGCGCTCGGCAAAGGAGGTGAGCCGGTCGACCTGGTCCGCCAGTGCTTCCTCGGTCTTCGCCGACACCAGCCACGGCACCGGCCGTGGTGCCGGTGGCTCCGGCAGCGCTTCGGGGACCGGAGGTTCCTCGACGATCACGTGCGCGTTGGTCCCGCTGATCCCGAAGGACGAGACCCCCGCCCGGCGCGGGACGTCGCTCACCCAGGCGACCGGTTCGGCGAGCAGGCCGACCGAGCCCGCCGACCAGTCCACCCGCGACGACGGGGTACCGGCGTGCAGGCTGCGCGGAAGTTCGCTGTGCCGCATCGCCATGATCATCTTGATCACGCCCGCGACCCCGCCCGCTGCCTGCGGATGGCCGAGATGGGACTTCACCGATCCGAGCCACAGCGGGCGCTCCCGGTCCTGCCCGTAGGTCGCGAGCAGTGCTTCCGCTTCGATCGGGTCGCCCAGCGCGGTCCCGGTGCCGTGCGCCTCCACCGCATCGACGTCCGAAGTGGACAGACCGGCCCCCGCCAACGCCTGCCGGATGACCCGCCGCTGCGCCGAACCGTTCGGCGCGGTGAGCCCGTTCGACGTCCCGTCGGAGTTCACCGCGCTGCCGCGGAGCGTGGCGAGGACCCGGTGACCACGGCGCCGGGCGTCGGAAAGCCGCTCCAGCACGAGCATTCCGGCCCCTTCGGCCCAGCTGGTCCCGTCCGCATCCGCGGAAAACGACTTGCACCGGCCGTCCGCGGCCAGCCCGCCCTGCCTGCTGAACTCGACGAACATCGACGGTTCCGCGAGCACGGCCACGCCGCCGGCCAAGGCGAGCGAGCACTCCCCCAGCCGCAGGGCTTGCGCGGCCGAGTGAAGGGCGACCAACGACGAGGAGCACGCGGTGTCGACGGTCATCGAGGGGCCTTCGAGGCCGAAGGCGTAGGAGATCCGGCCGGACATCACGCTCGCCGTGTTCCCGGTCAGGACGAACCCTTCGGCGCGGCTGGCCTCGGGCAGCAGTACCGCGTAGCCGCTGGCCGAGGCACCGATGAACACTCCGGTGGCCGTTCCCGCGAGCGATCCGGGAACGATCCCGGCCGCTTCGAACGCCTCCCACGACACTTCGAGCAGGATCCGCTGCTGCGGGTCCGCGGCCAGTGCCTCGCGCGGGCTCATCCGGAAGAACCCGGCGTCGAACCCGGCCACGCCGTCGAGGAACCCGCCCGAGCGGGTGATCGACGTCCCCGGCCGGAGCCCGTCCGGGTCGTAGAGCCCGGCGAGATCCCACCCTCGGTCGGCGGGGAAACCGCCGATCGCGTCGCGGTCCGAGGAAACCAGGTCCCACAGGTCGTCCGGCGAGCGCACCCCGCCGGGGTAGCGGCAGCTCATCCCGACGATGACGATCGGGTCGGCAACCGCCGTCGCAGCCGGGGCGGGACGCGCCGGGGCGGGCTTCTCCGCCAGTTCGGCGAGCAGGTGCGCGGCGAGGGCCCGCGGGGTCGGATGACTGAAGGCCGCCGTCGGAGTGAGCCGGAAACCGGTCGCCGCGGCGAGTTTGTTCCGCAGTTCCACCGAGGTCAGCGAATCGAAGCCGAGGTCCTTGAACGCACGGTCCGGTTCGACCTGCCCGGCTCGGGCATGCCCCAGCACCGCGGCGGCCTCGTCCTGGATCAGCTCGACGAGCAGGCGTTCACGGTCCGGTCCGGGCAGTTCGCGAAGGCGGGCGGCCAGCGGTGCCGCCGCGGCAGGGGCGGCGGCGACCGAGCGGCGGACCGGGGCCCGCACGAGTCCGCGGAGTACGTGCGGCACCTCGTCGCGGTGCCGGGACAGGTCCACGGTCGCCGCGACGATCACCGGCGCGGCGGAGCCGAGCGCGGTGTCGAACAAAGAGAGCGCCCGGTCTGCCGTGAGCGGGGGAAGGCCCGCATCGGCAAAGCGGGCGAGATCGGGGCCGGACAGCGCCGCGGTCATTCCGCTGCCCGGTGCCCAAGCGCTCCAGGCGAGTGCGGTGGCCGGGAGACCGAGGTCGCGGCGGTGCTGGGCGAGCGCGTCCAGTCCGGCGTTCGCGGCCGCGTAGTTGCCCTGTCCGGGGCTGCCGAACGTGCCCGCGACGGAGGAGAACAGGACGAACGCGGCGAGGTCGCGGTCCGCGGTGAGTTCGTGCAGATGCCACGCAGCGTCCAGCTTCGGGGCGAGCACGGTGTCGAGGCGGTCCGGGGTGAGCGAGGTCAGCAGCCCGTCGTCGACCACGCCCGCGGCATGGACGACCGCGGTCAGCGGATGCTTCTCCGGCAGACCGGCGAGCAGAGCCGCAACTGCGGCGCGATCGCTTACATCGCAGGCGACCGCCGAAACCCGGGCGCCCGCCTTTTCCAGTTCGGCAACGAGTTCCGGCGCGCCTTCGGCCTCGGGGCCGCGGCTGCTCGCCAGTACCAGATGCCGGACCCCGCGCTCGGTCACGAGATGACGCGCGAGCAGGCTGCCGAGCCCGCCGGTGCCGCCGGTGATCAGGACGGTGCCCTCCGGATCCCAGGCACCCGGCATCCGCAGCGCGACCTTGCCGACGTGCCGGGCCTGGCTCAGGTACCGGAACGCCTCCGGCGCCCGCCGCACATCCCAGTCCTCGACCGGCAGCGGCGCCAGCACCCCGGCGGCGAACAACTCCACCAGAGCGGCCAGCATTTCCCGGATCCGGTCCGGACCGGCTTCGGACAGGTCGAAGGCCCGGTAAGCCACCCCGGCCGGCTCGCGGATGTCGGTCTTGCCCATTTCGAGGAACCGGCCGCCGGGGGCGAGAGTGCGCAGCGAGGCGTCGGTGAACTCGCCCGTCAGCGAGTTCAGGACCACGTCCACGCCCCGTCCTCCGGTCGTGGCAAGGAAACGCTGCTCGAAGCCGGTCGTCCGGGAAGAGGCGAGGTGGTCCTCGGCGACGCCGAGCGCCCGGAGGGTGTCCCACTTGCCTTCGCTCGCCGTCGCGAAGACTTCCGCGCCGAGATGCCGGGCGTACTGGATCGCGGCCATGCCGACGCCACCGGCCCCCGCGTGGATCAGGACGGACTCGCCGCGACGGAGCCCGGCGAGGTCGCCCAAGGCGTAGCAGGCGGTCAGGAAGACCAGCGGCACCGCCGCCGCGTCCACTTCGGACCAGCCGGACGGCACCGCGATCAGGAACCGTTCGTCGGCGACGGCGGCAGGACCGAAAGCGCCGTCCACCATGCCCATGACCCGGTCACCCGGTTCCAGGTCGCGGACGTCCGGTCCGGTTTCGGCCACCACCCCGGCCGCTTCCGCGCCGAGCGGGCCTGCTTCGCCCGGGTACATGCCGAGCGTGGTGAGCACATCCCGGAAGTTCACGCCGGCCGCGGTGACCCGCAACCGCACTTCCCGGCCCGAAAGCGGGACGGTGGCGACCGGAGACAGGGTCAGCTCGTCCACGCTCCCCGGCCGCGGGCTCGCCAGCTGCCACGGGGTCTCCCCCGCCGGCGGAAGCAGACCGGCCGCCGCGGATCCGGTGAGCCGGGTGAGCCGGGCAGCCCGGGCTTCCCCACCGCGGACGATCGCCTGCGGTTCACCGGAAGCCACCAGCCCGGCGAGGACTGCGGCCGAGGTGGCGATGCCGGTCGCGCCGTCGAAGTCGGCGAGGACGAGCCGGTCCGGGTGTTCGGCCTGCGCCGATCGGATCAGGCCCCACACCGGCGCGGCGGCCGGATCGGTGACGGGTTCCCCGGCGCACTGCAGTGCCCCGCGGGTGACGACCACCAGCCGGGTGTCGTCGAACCGGGCATCCACCAGCCAGGCACGCACGGTCGACAGGGTCTCGGTGAGCGCGGCCCGGTAGCCGGCCGTCCCGTCGACCGGCAGCACGAAGACCGTCGCGCCGTCGGCACACGGATGAGCGTGGCTCTCCACCGAATTCGCGGCCTCCCGCAGACCGTTCGCCACGTCCCAGCGGTCGGCGCCGAGCACGGTGAAACAGTCCTGTGCGTCAGCGTCGACCGGCAGCGGAATCCAGTCCAGGGCCCAGAGATGGTCGGCGGCCCCGTCGACGGCACCGGGGAACGACGGCGGGCGCAGCACGAGCGACGCCGCCGAAAACACCGGGGTACCAGCAGGATCGGTCGCCAGGATCTGCACTGCGTCCGCACCGGCCGGGCGCACGCACACCCGCAGCGCCGACGCGCGGCCGGCATGCAAGGCGACGTCGGTCCAGGAAAACGGCACGGTGGCCGGGCCGGAGCCGACCGCGGCCGGCGCGTGCAGCGCGGCGTCCAGTAGTGCCGGATGCAGCCCGAAGGTCTGCGGCGCAACGGAATCGGGCAGCCGGACCTCGGCGAAGATCTCGTCCCCCCGCTGCCACGCCGCGGTCAGCCCGCGGAACGCCGGGCCGTACTCGAGACCTGTGTGCGCCAAGCGGTCGTAGCACCCGGACAGGTCGATCGCCGACGCGCCGTCCGGCGGCCACTCGCCGGCGAATTCGAACGCGGGCGTACCCGGGGCGAGTACCCCCGAGGCATACCGGGTCCAGTCCGCCGTGCCCTCTTTCCTGGCGTGGACGGCGACCGGCCGGGTACCGGCTTCCCCCGGCGTGCCGGCCGTCACCTGCACCTGGACGACGTCCGCCGCATCGACGACGAGCGGAGCCTCCAGGACGAGCTCGGACACCCGGGCGCAGCCTGCCTCGTCCCCCGCCCGGACGGCCAGCTCCACCAGCGCGGTACCCGGGACGACGACCCGGCCGAGCACCCGGTGGTCACCGAGCCAGTCATGGGTGCGCGAGGAGATCCGGCCGGTGAAGATCGTCTCGCCGGTCGCGGCCAGATCGGCGGCGCCGTCGAGAACCGGATGGTCCACAGTGGACTTGACGCGTCCTGGTGCGGACCAGAACCGGCGGTGCTGAAAGGGATACGTGGGCAAATCGATCCGGCGGGCGCCGCGACCGGCGAAGAACCGCGACCAGTCCGGTCCGGCGCCGCGGACGTGCAGCGCGGCCATGGTGGCGACGATCGAGGCCGCCTCGTCCTCGCCGGCGCGCAGGACCGGCGCCGCGAAGCTGTCCACGTCCGCAAGGATCTCGGCAGTCATCCCGGACAAGACGGGGCCGGCGCCGAGTTCGAGCACCGAGGTGACCCCGTCGGCGCCGAGGGTGGCGACGGCGTCGGCGAAGCGCACCGGCTCACGGGCCTGGCGCACCCAGTATCCGGGGGTGCCGAGATCCTCGGCAGCGGAGACGGTGGAGACGATCGGGAGGTCCGGCTCCCGGTAGGTCAGCACCTCGGCGACCCAGCGCAGGTCGTCCAGCGCGGGCTCCATCAGCGACGAGTGGAAGGCATGGCTGACCCGCAGCGGCGTGCACTTGATGCCCTGCCCGGACAGCTCCGCCGACAACGCCAGCACGTCGGCCTCCGGTCCGGAAAGGACCACGGCTTCGGGCCCGTTGACCGCCGCGACGCACACCTCACCGGGGCGCGCGGAGAGAAGTTCGCGAACCCGGTCCTCGGTCGCGCGGACCGCGACCATCGCGCCGCCCGCGGGCAAGTCCTGCATCAACCGGCCGCGATGCGCGGCGAACGCGGCGGCGTCCGGCAGCGACCAGATCCCGGCGACGTGTGCCGCGGCCACCTCGCCGATCGAATGGCCGGTGACGACGTCCGGCCGCACTCCCCACGACTCCAGGAGGCGGAACAGCGCCACCTGGAAGGCGAACAGAGCCGGCTGGGTGTACTCCGTCCGGACCAGCAACGCGGCTTCGGCCGAGCCCGGCTCGGCGAACACCACGGACTTCAGCGGCCGGTCGAGGTACCGGCCGGCTTCGGCACACGCGTCGTCGAAAGCCTCGGCGAACACCGGGAACCGGGCATGCAGTTCCCGTCCCATGCCCGGCCGCTGTGCGCCTTGACCGGGAAAGACGAACGCGAGCCGTCCGTGCTGAGCGGTCCCCTCGCGGACCGCCGCGTGCTCTTCGCCCTCGGCCACCGCGGCGAGACCGCCCGACCCGGCGTCCAGGACCACCGCGCGGTACGGCAGCGCGGCACGGCCGTCAGCCGACGAGAACGCGACGTCCAGCGGCCGGGCGCCGGAAAGCACCACGTCGCGCAGCCGCGCGGCCTGGGCACGCAGCGCGGACCGGCTGCGAGCCGACAGCACGAGCGGCACCGGGCCGCCCGGATCGGGGACCTCGGCCTCCGCGGTACCGCGACCGGGGGCCTCCTCGAGGACCACGTGGGCATTGGTGCCGCTGAAGCCGAACGACGAGACCGCGCACCGCCGCGGCTCCTCGTGTCCGGGCCATTCCTGTTGCCGGGTGAGGAGTTCCATGGTGCCCGCGGCCCAGTCCACGTGCGGGGTGGGCGGATCCGCGTGCAGGGTCCGGGGCAGCAGCCCGGCTCCCATCGCCGAGACCATCTTGATCACGCCGAGGATCCCGGCGGCGGCCTGGGGGTGGCCGATGTTCGACTTGACCGAGCCCAGCAGCAGCGGCCGCCCGGCGTTCCGCCCGGCGCCGTACACCGCTTGCAGCGCGGCACCTTCGATCGGGTCGCCGAGTGTCGTGCCGGTGCCGTGTGCCTCCACCGCGTCCACTTGCGACGGACGGAGGCCGGCATCGGCCAGTGCCTGCCGGATGACCTGCTGCTGCGCGAGACCGTTCGGAGCGGTGAGGCCCGCACTGGCGCCGTCGGAATTCACCGCGGAACCCCGGAGCACCGCCAGCACCCGGTGCCCGCGCTCGGTCGCCGTGGAGAGGCGTTCCACGAGCAGCATTCCGGCACCTTCGCTCCAGCTCGTGCCGTCGGCACCCGCGCCGAATGCTTTGCAGCGCCCGTCCTCGGCCAATCCGCGGACCCGGCTGTAGGCGAAGAACGAGCCGGGAGTGGCCATCACCGCGACGCCGCCCACGATCGCCTGGACGCACTCCCCCTGCCGCACGGCCCTGGCGGCGACGTGCAGCGCCACCAGCGACGAGGAGCAGGCCGTGTCGATCGTGAGCGCGGGACCGTGCAGGCCGAACTCGTAAGCGATCCGGCCGGACGCGATACTGGCCGCGGTACCGGTGATCAGGTGCCCTTCCGCACCGTCCTGCGCGTCCTGCAGGCCGGGCCCGTACTCGTGGTTCTCCACGCCGACGAACACTCCGGTGGGGCTTCCGGCGGCCGACAGCGGGTCGATCCCGGACCGTTCGAAAAGCTCCCACGCGAGTTCCAGCAGCAGGCGCTGCTGGGGGTCCATCGCCTCTGCCTCCCGCGGGGAGATCCCGAAGAACTCCGCGTCGAATCCGGTTGCCCCGTCGAGGAAACCGCCGAACCGGCAGTACGTCCGCCCTGGCCGGTCGGGGTCCGGGTCGTAAGCGCCTTCGAGGTCCCAGCCCCGGTCGGCGGGGAAGCTCCCGATGACGTCCTCGCCGTCGAGGAGGAGCTGCCACAGCTCCTCCGGGGAGGAAACACCGCCGGGTGCGCGGCAGGCGGCGCCGACGATCACCACCGGGTCCGCGCCCCCGGCCCCGGCATCCGCCACCTCCGGCTCTGCCGGTTGCGTGCCCTGCAGATGCCCGGCGAGGCACCGGGTCAGGTCGTGTGCCGTGGGATGGTCGTAGACATCGGTGAGCGGGAAGGAAATCCCGAGCTCCGCCTGGACCAGGCGATGCAGCTCCACCGCCGCCAGTGAGCCGAAGCCGAGATCGGCGAAGCGGCGGAACGGATCTTCGACCGCCGAAGCGTCGACCCCCAGCGCGGTGGCGGCAGCCCGCCGGACGATCGCGAGAAGCTTCCGGACGAGGTCACCGCGCGGCTCGCGAGCCGCCTCGGGAGCACCGCCGGTCGCGGAGACATTGCCTGCGTCGCTGGACATCTCGCCGCGCCACCACCCTTCGAGCCCGGAACCGGAAACTGGCTTCGACGCCGATCGTAGGAGCCTGCGTCCTGTACTTTTTCCTAGAGCACCACGGAGATCCGCCCCCTCCGGCGGCATTGTCTGGGGATTTCCCGCATCCGGGCAGGGGAGGCTGCGGCGACCCCCGGCGTTCTCTTCGGAGAGGCAACCGCGATGACCTTGGCCAGCCCGCATCCGATGACCATGTTCGGCCCGGACTTCCCCTTCGGCTACGACGACTGGCTGACCCATCCGGCCGGTCTCGGACGGCTGCCGGAGCACCGCCTCGGCACCCCGGTGGCCGTGGTCGGCGGCGGGATCTCCGGTCTCGTCGCCGCTTACGAGCTCATGAAGCTCGGCCTGCGACCCGTTCTCCACGAGGCCGGTGAGCTGGGCGGGCGGATGCGCTCGGCCGCCTTCCCCGGCCATCCGGATTCCTTCGCGGAGCTGGGCGCGATGCGTTTCCCGCCCTCGGCGAGCACCCTGTTCCACTACATCGGCCTGCTCGGCCTCGCGACCCGGCCCTTTCCCAATCCGCTCTCGGCCGCCGCGCCCAGCACGGTGATCGATCTCGGCGGGGTGGTCCACCGGGTGCGGACCGCGGGCGAACTGCCTGCCGACTACCTGCAGGTCGCCGACGCCTGGGACAAGGTGCTGCAGGACCGTGCGGAACGCTCGTCGATGGAGGACGCCATCCGGCGGCGCGACGTCCGTGCGATCAAGGCCCTCTGGAACCGGCTGGTGGCCGAGCTGGACGACGAGTCGTTCTACGGTTTCCTGGCGTCCTCGTCGGCGTTCGGGTCCTTCCGTTCCCGGGAGATCTTCGGGCAGATCGGCTTCGGCACCGGCGGCTGGGACACCGATTTCCCCAACTCCATCCTGGAGATCCTGCGGGTCGTCTTCACCCACGCCGACGAGGACCAGGTCAGCATCACCGGCGGCGCCCAGCGGCTCCCGGCCGGATTGTGGACCCACGCACCGGAGAACCCGGTGCACTGGCCAGCCGGGACGACCTTGTCGTCGCTCAACTCGGGCGCCCCCCGCCCGGCGGTGACGCGGCTGCGCCGTTCCGGCGAGGCCATCACCGTCGAAGACGCCTCCGGTACCCGGCGCGACTTCGCCGCCGCCGTGTTCACCCCGCACGTGTGGACTCTGCTCGGCCACGTCGACTGTGCCCCCGAACTGCTCAGCAGCCCGCAGTGGACCGCGATCGAGCGCACCCACTACATGGGCTCCTCCAAGCTTTTCGTCCTCACCGACCGCCCGTTCTGGCGGGACCTCGACCCGGCCACCGGCCGGGACGTGATGGGCATGACCCTGACCGACCGCAGCCCCCGCGGGGTGTATCTCTTCGAGGACGGGCCCGGCCGGCCGGGCGTGATGTGCCTGTCCTACAGCTGGAACGACGATTCGGCGAAGGTGCGCACCCTCGGCGCCGCCCAGCGGATGGACGTCGTCCTGCGGCAGCTGAAGGCGATCTACCCGGACGTCGACATCGCCTCGCACATCATCGGCGGCCCGATCGGCATCACCTGGGAGCACGAGCCGCACTTCCTGGGTGCCTTCCGCGCCAGCCTCCCCGGCCACTACCGCTATCAGCGCCGGCTCTTCACCCAGTTCATGCAGCGCGGGGAACCCCGCGCGCAACGCGGGTTCTTCCTCTGCGGTGACGACATTTCGTGGACGGCGGGGTTCGCCGAGGGTGCGGTGACGACCGCGCTCAACGCCGTCTGGGGCGTGCTGGACCATCTCGGCGGAGCGACCGCACCGGAGAACCCCGGCCCGGGAGACCGGTTCGCCGAGCTGGCTCCGGTGGAGCTGCCCCGCTGAGCGGCCGCACCGGAATGCCGGGCACGGCACCCGTGCCCGGCAGCCCGCTCACGCCGAGGCGGCCAGCTCCTCGAGCCGCTTGCTGTCCGGCTTGCCGGTGCCGTTGAGCGGAAAGCGGTCGATGACGACCATCCGGTCGGGCAGCTCGTAGTCGGCGAGCGCCGCTCTGGCCACCGCCCGCCAGTGGGCGAGGCCCCGGTTCTGGTCGTCCTCGACGAAGGAGATCAGCTCACTGCCCCGGCGCTCGCAGGGGATCGCGACGATCTTGGCCACACAGCCCGCCTCCGCCATCCGCCGTTCGATCATGTCCGGGTAGAGGGTGTAGCCCATCCGGTGGACGGCCCGCTTGCGGCCGAGGACGTACAGGCTCCCGTCCGAGGTCAGCCGGCCGAGGTCCCCGCTCGGGTACCAGCCCCGGACGGCCGGTTCGATCTCGCCGTCCTCGCCGAGGTAGCCCGCCATGACGTCCGGGGTGTGCACCATGACCTCGCCCACCTCGCCGGCCGGAAGCTCGGTGCCCTCGTCGTCCACCACTGCCAGCCGCACACCCTCGACCGCCCGTCCGCAGGCGACCGGGTTGTCCAGGGTGGCAAAGGCGACGTTGCCGAGTTCGGTGCTGCCGTAGCTGTCGAGCAGGCAGTGCCCGACCTCGCCGGTGTAGTGGTCCACGAGCACCGGATCGAGGGGCGCGGCACCGGAGCAGAGCATCCGCGCCCCGGCGAGCACGCGCATCAGCACGGGCCGGCGGCGGGCCAGGTTGAGCATGCTGCGGTAGGTCGCCGGCGTGGCGTCGAACACCGTCGCGCCGCACAGACCGGCCATCCGCAGTGCGTGGTCGAGCCGCCGGTACGGGGCCACCACCAGCGAGCACCGGGCGAGCCACGCGATGAGCACCATCGACAGCCCGTACTGGTGGGAAAACGGCAGCAGCGGCACGAGCACGTCGGTCTCGACGTGCCCGACCTGGTCGATGTTGCGGCGCAGGTTCCGCAGGAACGAGGCGCCGGACTTCACGATCGCCTTCGGGGCGCCGGTCGAGCCGGAGGAGAACATGACCAGGCCGTCGGGAAGTTCGCACCACGGACGGACATCCAGGGCATCCGCTTCCGCCGCCGCCGCGCTCCGGCCCGCGGAATGCAGCTGCAGCTCGTAAATCGGGAAGCACGGGACGGCGCCGGGCAGGGCGGGGTCGTCGCCGCCGATGCAGTACCTGACGCGGGCCTGGGTGATCAGGCGTTCCGTGGTCGCGGCCCGTTCCGTGCAGTCGATGAGCACGATCGAGGCGCCGAGGTGCATCAGCGCGAGGAGCGCGGTCACATAGCCTGCCGAGTTCTCCGCCTTCAGCAGCACCCGGTCGGACCGGCGTACCCCGCGCTCCCGCAGTTCACCGGCCATCCGGACCGCGTCGGCTTCCCACTCTCCGAGGGTGCGGACACTGTCCGCACCGCAGATTTTCGCCATGACCGGACCTCATTTCTTCGGCTTCGATTCGGACGGGGAGCGTCCGCACGGCACTCCGGGGTGCCCGCCGTCCAGCGTCCGCGCTCCCCGCACGGGAAATCCCCAGAACCCCGGTGCCGGCGCCCGGCACTGGGGATTTCCCGGGACTTCCCGTGGGACAAAGGCAGGGCCCCGCACCGGAAGCCACCCGCGCACCGCGGAAAGGTAGTGCCCATGGAGCCGACCCGCCGTCCGATCCTCTTCGTCAGCTCCCCCGAAGCCGGCCTGCTCAATCCGCTGCTGACCCTCGCCGGTGAGCTGTCCGGGCGCGGCGTGGAAGACCTCTGGTTCGCCACCGACGAGCCCCGCCGCGGCGAAGTCGAAGGCATTACTGCCCGGACTGCTGCCGGGACGCCGGTCGAATTCGCCTCGCTCGGCGAGGTCGTCCCCGAGATGTCCGCGGTGACCTGGGACGACGAGACCTATCGGGCGGTGACCCAGTCTTCGCGGTTCAAAGCCCACCGCGCGGTCCTCCGGCACACGGTGGACCCGCAGCTGCGCGTGGGCAAGTACCGCGCACTGGAAAGCGCGGCCGACAAGATCCGCCCGGCACTGATGGTCATCGAAAGCATGAGCCTGTTCGCGGTCGAGCTGGCGATCACCAGGAAGATCCCGTTCATCCTGAGCGTCCCGTTCATGCCGAGCAACGTGCTCACCTCGCACACTCCGTTCTCGAAAAGCCATACGCCGCCGGGCTTCCCGGTGCCGCACTCGGGACTGCCGTACCGGATGACCCTGGCGCAGCGCATCGAGAACCGGCTCTTCAAGCTGCGCACGCTCGCGATGTTCTTCGGCCCCGAGATGGCGAAGGTGGTCTCGCAGGACGGCCGGATCCGCGCGGAACTCGGGATCGCGCCCGAGGCCCGCGGGCAGATGGCCCGGATCGACGCCGCCGAATCCATCCTGGTCTACTCGGTCCCCGGCCTGGACTATCCCTTCCCCGTACCGGAGAAAATGCGGTTCGTGGGCGCGATGATCCCGCCGCTGCCCCAGGCACCGGAGGACCGCCGGGTCGCGGAGTGGCTCGACGCCCGGGATTCCGTGGTCTACCTGGCTTTCGGTACGATCACCCGGCTGACTCCGGCCGAGGTCCGGTCGGTGGTCGAGGTCGCCCGCCGGCTCGAAGGCACGCACCAGTTCCTCTGGAAGCTGCCTGCCGATCAGCAGGAGTTCCTGCCGCCTGCCGCCGAACGGCCCGGCAACCTGCGGGTCGAAAGCTGGCTGCCGTCCCAGCTCGACGTCCTCGCGCACCCCAGTGTCAAGGTGTTCTTCACCCACGCCGGCGGAAACGGCTACCACGAAGGACTTTACTTCGGCAAGCCGCTCGTCGTGCGCCCGCTGTGGGTCGACTGCCACGACCAGGCCGTCCGTGGCGCGGACTTCGGCGTCAGCCTCACCCTCGACCGGCCGGAGACGATCGATCCCGGCGACGTCGTCGACAAGATCACCAAGGTCGCCGGCACGGACTCGTTCCGGGCCCGCGCCGAGTACTTCTCCCGGCAGCAACGGGAAGCAGGCGGGCGCCGGGCCGCGGCCGACGTCGTCCTCGCTTCCCCGGCCCTGCAGTGACTGCCCGCAAGAGTGACCGCCCGCACGAACGAGGAGACGATGACCATCCGCTACCCGGTTTCCCGGCCCTGGCTCGGCGCACGCGAGCTGGACTACGTGACCCGGACCGTCCGCGACGGCTGGATCTCCTCGCAGGGACCGTTCGTGAAACAGTTCGAGCAGGCGTTCGCGGACTGCCACGGGACCGCCCACGGCGTCGCCTGCTCGTCCGGGACCACCGCGCTGACCCTGGCCCTGCGGGCACTCGGCATCGGTCCCGGCGACGAGGTGATCGTGCCGGAGTTCACGATGATCGCCTCCGCGTGGGCGGTCACCTACACCGGTGCCACCCCGGTTTTCGTGGACTGCGGGGACGACCTGAACATCGACGTCTCCCTGATCGAAGCGAAGATCACCCCCCGTACGAAAGCGATCATGCCGGTGCACATCTACGGGCGGCGCTGCGACATGGACGCGATCATGACCCTGGCGTACGAGTACAACCTGCGCGTGGTCGAGGATTCGGCCGAGGCCCACAGCGTCCGCCCGGCCGGCGACATCGCCTGTTTCTCCCTGTTCGGCAACAAGATCGTCACCGCCGGCGAAGGCGGGATCTGCCTCACCGGCGACCCGCGGCTGGCCGCTCAGCTGGCCCACCTCCGCGGGATGGCCTTCGACTCCGCGCACACGTTCCTGCACAAGAAGCTCGGCTACAACTTCCGCATGACGAGCATGCAGGCCGCGGTCGCGCTGGCGCAGACCGAGCGGATCGAGGAGATCCTCGCCCTGCGCCGGGACATCGAAAAACGCTACGACGACGGGCTCGCCGGGATCGCCGGGATCACCCTGATGCCGGCACGGGACGTGCTGTGGATGTACGACGTCCGGGCGTCCCGCCGCGACGAGCTGCGCGAATTCCTTGCTGCCGCGGGGATCGAGACCAGAGTGTTCTTCAAGCCGATGAGCAGGCAGCCCGGGTACCTCGACCCCGGCTGGCCCGCACTGAACGCCAGCCGGTTCAGCGAGGACGGGTTCTACCTGCCGACCTACCCCGGGCTGAGCGAAGCCGACCAGACCTTCATCACCGGCCGGATCCGCGAGTTCTACGACGTGGCTTGAGGATCCGGCACCCGGTGCCGCCGACGAACCAGGGAATGCGGCCATGACGAACGCCGAGCAGAACACCGTCGACTTTCCGGGCCGCCGCCCAGGCTGCCCGTTCCCGCCCGCCGAGTACGCGGACCTCCGAGCTCGCCCGGGACTGGTCAGGACCTCCCTTGGCACCGGCACCAAGGCGTGGCTGGTGGCCCGGCACGAGGACGTCCGCGCCGTGCTCACCGACCACCGGATCAGTTCCGACCCGGCCCACGCCGGTTTCCCGCGTTTCGGCCGGACCCGTGGGGTGCCCGGCCGGGACCAGGTGCCGGGCTGGTTCGTCGGGATGGATCCGCCGGAGCACAACCGGTTCCGCAAGACGCTCATCCCGGAGTTCACAGTACGCAAGATCAAGGAGCTGCAACCCGAGATCCAGCGCGTCGTCGACGGGCGGGTCGATGCGATGCTCGCCGCCGGGAACACCGCCGACCTGGTGGCCGGCTTCGCGCTTCCGGTGCCGTCCCTGGTGATCACCACCCTGCTCGGCGTTCCCTACGCCGACCACGAGTTCTTCGAGGCCAAGACCCGCGTCCTGGTCACCTTCACCTCGACCGATGACGAGCGCGAAGCCGCCGGCAAGGAGATCCTGCGCTACCTCACCCGGCTCGTCGCCCTCAAACAGCAACGACCCGGCAGCGATCTGCTCAGCAGGCTGCTCGCCGCAGGCACCCTCACGCCCCGGGAACTTTCCGGAGTGGCCATGCTTCTGCTCATCGGCGGCCACGAGACCACGGCCAACAACATCTCGCTCGGCGTCGTCACCCTGCTGGCGAACCGGGAGTGGATCGGCGACGACCGGGTCGTCGAGGAGCTCCTGCGGTTCCACTCGGTCGCCGATCTGGTTCCGCTGCGGGTGGCACTCGAAGATGTGGAAATCGGCGGCGAGCTCATCCGAGCGGGCGAGGGCATCATCCCACTGGTCGCCGCAGCGAACCACGACAGCGGCGCATTCTCCTGCCCGGCGCGGTTCGATCCCGCCCGTGCCGCCCGCCACCACGTGGCGTTCGGGTACGGCGTGCACCAATGCCTCGGCCAGAACCTGGTCCGGTCCGAGATGGCGATCGCCTACCGGACGTTGTTCAAGCGGATCCCCACGCTGGAGATCGCCGCTCCGGTCGCCGAGCTGCCGTTCAAGTACGACGGGATTCTGTTCGGCCTGCACGCCCTGCCCGTCAAGTGGTGAACCGCCGGCCCCGGGGCGTCTCGGCCCGGGGCCGGCTGCTGCGCGTCAGCGGGTACCGAGCCACCCCTCGATGGCGGCCGCGGTGGTCGGCGCATCCTCCTTGGCGAGGGAGAAGTGGTCGGCCTCGATCGTCAGCACCGTATCCGCGGGCACCGGGCTCTCGCCGGTCCCGACACCCTCGGCGCCGGGGAGCGGGACCGTGCACCGGACGAGCAGGACCGGTGCGGTCGTCGGATGGGGCTCCAGTCCGGCCACCATGCTGAACCAGCGGCTCATCGCGGACAGCCGGGCGCTGTCCGGCGGCGTCTCGGAGGCCGACTCCAGCCCGGACAGGTAGTCCCCCATGATCCGGCCGAAGTCGACGCCCTCGACGCCGTCATGGCGCAGGCTGAGGGTGTCCAGCATGATCACCGCGTCCGGCCGGATCCCCCAGGTGTTCTCGAGGACCCCGGCGGCGGCATACGCGAGCGCTCCGGCCGAGGAGTGCCCGACGAGAACGAAAGGCTTGCCCGCACTGGCATCCAGGGCACCTTCGGCGACCACCCTCGACGCCGCCGCGGGAGTGGCCGGCAGCGACTCCCCGGGGGCGAACCCGATCAGCGGAAGGGCCGACAGCGTGCGCTTGCCCCGGAACCGGGCGGCAATGCGGGCGTACTGGTGGGCACCGCCGGTCACCACCGGCGAGCTGATGCAGATCAGCATCGGCTCCGCGGGTCCGTCGGACAGCCGGACCGGGAGCGGGAGCTCGTCCAGTTCGGCGGGCATCTCGAAGGACGGCCGGAGCGCCGCGACGGCCTTGAGCAGTCCCATCGCCTGCGGGACCCGGCCGGCGTGGAACGCATCGAAGAACAGCTTCGCGACGGTGTCGGCGGTGTCGGCGGTGTCACCCGAACCCTGCGATACGGGCTTGCCCGGTGCGGCGTCAAGGCTGCCGTCGATCTCGCCGAGCAGCCATTTTGCCAGCTGTGCCGGGGTTTTGTGGTCGAAGACCACCGTCGAGGGCAGGCGAAGGCCGACGGTCTCGGCGAGCTTGTTGCGCAGTTCGACCGCGATCAGCGAGTCGAAACCGGCCTCCAGGAACGCCCGCTCGGGATCGAGCGCGGCCGCGTCCCGGTGCCCGAGCAGCATGGCGGCGTAGTCCATCACCAGTGCCAGGACGGTGTCTTCCCGGTCGGCCGCGTTGAGCCCGCGAAGCCGGTCCTGCAGCGTCGCGGTCGTTACCGCCGCTGCGGCCGCCCGCCGGGTCGTCCGGACCAGGCCGCGCAAGAGCGGCGGGACCTCGGACCGGTTGCCGAGCCCGGCTGCACCGACCCGCAGCGGGACGATGAGCGGCTCGTCGGACTCGATTGCGGCGTCGAACATCGCCAGCCCCTGCCGGGTGCCGATGGGCGGCAGCCCGGCCGAGGCGATCCGCTTGACGTCGTTGCCGGTGAGCGCACCGGTCATCTCGCTCGCCTGTTCCCACAATCCCCACGCCAGCGAAGTCGCCGGGAGCCCGTGTGCCCGCCGATGCTGCGCGAGCGCGTCGAGGAAGGCGTTCGCCGCCGCGTAGTTGGCCTGTCCGGGGGCGCCGGTCACCCCGGACACCGAGGAGAACAGGATGAACGCGGCGAGTGGCCTCCCCTCGGTCAGTTCGTGCAGGTGCCACGCGGCATCGACCTTGGGCCGCAGGACGGCGCTGAGCCGGTCCGGGGTCAGGGAAGCGAGCACGCCGTCGTCGAGGACACCGGCTGTGTGCACCACGGCCGTCAGCGGATGCGCCGGGGGAATCGACGCGAGCAGGTCCGCGACCGCGGTGCGGTCCGCGGTGTCGCAGGCGGCAATCGTGACTTGGGCTCCGCCCGCGGCGAGTTCGGCCGCCAGCTCTGGAGCTCCCGGCGCGTCCGGGCCGCGGCGCGAGGCCAGCAGGAGGTGCCGGACGCCCCGCTCGGCGACGAGGTGCCGGGCGAGCTGACCGCCCAGTACCCCGGTGCCGCCGGTGATCAGGACGGTGCCGCCGGGATCCCACGCGGGCGGAATGGTGAGGACGATCTTGCCGACGTGTTCGGCGCGGCTCATCCGGCGGAAGGCGTCCGGCGCCTGCCGCACGTCCCAGCAGCGGACCGGCAGCGGCCGGAGTGCACCGGCGGTGAACAACCGCAGCAGTTCGGCCAGCATTTCCCGGATCCGGGCGGCCGGAACGGTGCCGAGATCGAACGCCCGGTAGTCCGCCCCTCCGGCCTCGTCCCGGATGTCGGTCTTGCCCATCTCGAGAAAGCGCCCGCCCGGCGCGAGCAGCCGCAGTGACGCGTCGACGAACTCGCCGGTGAGGGCGTTGAGCACGACGTCGACCCCGCGTCCTCCCGTCGTGGCAAGGAAACGCTGCTCGAACTCGGTCGTGCGCGAGGAGGCGAGGTGGTCCTCGGCGATGCCGAGGGCCCGCAGTTCGTCCCACTTGCCTTCGCTGGCGGTGGCGAACACCTCCGCACCGAAATGCCGGGCCAGCTGGATCGCGGCCATGCCGACGCCGCCGGCACCGGCGTGGATGAGGACGGTCTCCCCGCGGCGTAACCCGGCCAGGTCGGCGAACGCGTGGTACGCCGTCAGGAACACCAGCGCGACCGACGCGGCCTGCTCGTCCGGCCACTCGTCCGGGGCGGAGGCGAGGTACCGCTCGTCGGCGACGGCAACCGGACCGAAACCGCCGTCGACCATGCCGAACACCCGGTCGCCCGCGGTGAACGCCGTCACCTCGGGGCCGACCTCGGTCACGATCCCGGCCGCCTCGGCCCCCATCACGCCGTCGCGGCCCGGGTACATCCCGAGTGCCTTGAGCACGTCGCGGAAATTGACCCCGGCGGCCGTGACCCGGATGCGGACCTGGCGTCCGGAGAGCGGTTCCGCGACCTCCGGGGCGGGCAGCAGGGCAAGGGCGTCCAGGCTGCCCGGATGGCCGGTGCCGAGCCGCCACGGCTCGTCGCCGTCCGGCGGCAGCAGGCCGGGGCCGGGCACGAGCCGGGCGAGCCGTCCGGCGCGGACCTGGCCCTGGCGCACGAGAACCTGCGTCTCGCCGTCGGCGAACAGGCCGGCGAGCGCGGGAACGGCTTCGGCGGACTCCTCGGTGTCGTCGAGGTCGGCCAGCAGGAACCGGCCGGGATGTTCGCTCTGGGCCGACCGGACGAGCCCCCACACCGCGGCTGCGGCGAGATCGGGCCCGGCACCCGCACCGTCGGCCACGGCTCCCCGGGTGACCACGAGCAGGCGAGACCCCGAAAACCGTTCCCCGGCAAGGAAACCCTGGATCTGTCCGAGCACTGCTGTAGTCAGCGGATGGACGGCGGCGGGGCCATCTCCGGCGACCGGCAGCAGGAAAACATCCGGCGCGGGACCGCTGACCTCGGCAGGGCAATCCGCGTACGCCGTGACGGTGTGCCCCGCGAGAGATGCCGCCGCGGCGAAGCCGAACCGGTCGTCACCCAGGATCGCCCAGCGAGTCGCGGGCGGCGGGGTGGCCGGGACGTCGATCCATTCCATCCGGAACAGCGACTGCTGCTCTCCGCGTGGCCCGGCGGCAAGACCGGCCGCCGCCGAGCGCAACACCAGGGAGTCCGCTGACAGCACCGGCGCGCCCTCGGGGTCCACCGCAACCAGTGCCACCGCGTCGGTACCGGCGCCGGTCAAGCGCACGCGCAGCGTCGAAGCACCGTTCGCCTGCAGCGACACCCCGCTCCACACGAACGGCAGCAGGCTCTTGCCGCCGCCATCGGGATCAACGAACGACACCGCGTGCAGTGCCGCATCCAGGAGCGCGGGGTGGATCCCGAACCGGTCGGCGTCGCCGGCCTGCGCCGGGAGGGCGACCTCGGCGTAGACCACGTCCTCGTGCCGCCAGGCACTACGCAGGCCCTGGAACACCGGGCCGAAGGTGCGCTGGTCGTAGAAACCTTCGAGGTCGATCGGATGCGCGCCGGGCGGCGGCCAGGCACCGGCGGCGAAGTCCGCAGCCGGTTCGCCCGGAGACAGCACCCCGGTCGCGTGGCACGTCCACTCCTGTTCCGGCGGCGCGTCGGCGGGCCGGGCGAAGATCTGCACTTCGCGGCAGCCGGTGTCATCGGGTTCGCCTGCGCGCACCTGGACGGCGATTGCCTCGTCGGCCGGAAGCAGCAGCGGGACCGAAAGTGTCAGCTCGTCGACGCGGCCGCAGCCGGCCTGGTCGCCCGCGCGGATGGCCAGTTCGAGGAATCCGGTGCCGGGGAAGAGCACCACGCCGCCGACCTCATGGTCGGCCAGCCAGGGATGGGTTGCCGTCGAAAGCCGCCCGGTCAGCAGCAGGCCGTCCGATCCGGCCAGCGACACCGCCGAGCCCAGCAGCGGGTGGTCCGCGGAGTGCAGGCCGAGCCCGGCCGCGTCGGCCCGCGGCGGGGCGGACCGCGGCCAGTACCGCGCGCGCTGGAACGCGTAGGGCGGCAGGTCCACCCGGCTCGCGTTCGTCCCCGCGAACACCGATGCCCAGGACACGTCGACGCCGCGGACGAACACCCCGGCCAGAGACGTCAGGAACCGCCGCAGGTCACCGGCGTCCCGGCGGAGGGTCCCGGCG
Source organism: Amycolatopsis jejuensis (assembly GCF_000717335.1). GTDB lineage: Bacteria > Actinomycetota > Actinomycetes > Mycobacteriales > Pseudonocardiaceae > Amycolatopsis > Amycolatopsis jejuensis. Next base: position 220,420 of record NZ_JNYZ01000006.1, on the reverse strand, counting down.
ACCACGGCGGGCCCGCCGCCTTCGTCGACCGTCGCGTGGATGTCGCCGGTGAGCACCGGATGCGGGCTCACCTCGACGAACGCCCGGTACCCCTGGTCCAGCAGCGCGCGGACGGCCGGCCCGAAGCCGACGGGTTCGCGCAGGTTGCGGTACCAGTAGCCGGCGTCCAGCCCGGTGGTGTCCAGCCATTCGCCGGTCACCGGGGAGAAGAACGGGATTTCGGAGTCTCGTGGCTCGAGTGCGGCGAGTTCGCTGCGCAGTTCGCCCTCGAGCTGCTCGACCTGTGCCGAGTGGGATGCGAAGTCCACCGCGATCCGGCGGGCGCGCACGTCGTCGGCGGTCAGCTCGGCAAGGAGCGCGTCGAGTGCTTCGGGCTCGCCGGACACGACGACCGATTTCGGTCCGTTGACGGCGGCGACGGAGAGGGCACGCCCACCCAGCCGCTTCTCCACCTCGGCAGGCGGGAGCGCGACGGAAACCATGCCACCGCGACCGGCCAGTGCCCGGCTGATCGCCTTGCTGCGCAACGCGACCACGCGGGCACCGTCCGAGATGGACAGTGCGCCCGATACGACGGCCGCGGCGATCTCGCCCTGCGAATGACCGACGATGGCGTCCGGGACCACGCCGTGGTGCTGCCACAACACCGCCAGCGAAACCATGACCGCCCAGGACGCGGGCTGGACCACGTCGGCCCGATCGAGCGACGGCGCGCCGTCGGCACCGCGGAGCACGTCGAGCAGGGACCATTCGACGTACGGGGCGAGCGCGGCCGCGCACTCGGCAAGGCGTCCGGCGAACTCCGGTGACTCCGCGGCCAGCCGGACCCCCATTCCGGCCCACTGCGAACCCTGGCCGGGAAACACGAAAACCGTGCGGCCACCGGTATCGGCGAGCCCGGTGACCGCGTCCGGTGCGTCAGCGGCCAGCTCGGCGAGCCCGGCCGTGAGCTCGTCGCGGGACTCCCCCAGTACCACTGCGCGCCGGTCGAAAACGGAGCGCGTGGTGACGAGCGAGAGGCCGATGTCCGCGGCTGCCTGACCGTCCACAGCGGACCGCAGCCGCTCCGCTTGGGCATGCAGCGCCTCGGTGGTCTTGCCGGAGAGGACCCACGGGAGCACCCCGGCGGCGTCCGGCGCGGCCGGTACGGGCTTCGGTTCGGGCGCCTGCTCGAGGATCACGTGCGCGTTGGTGCCGCTGATGCCGAACGACGAAACCCCGGCGCGGCGCGGACGCCCGGCAGACGGCCACTCCGTTTTCCCAGTCAGCAGGGCCACCGCTCCGGCGGACCAGTCGACGTGCGAGGAAGGCTCGCGTACGTGCAGCGTTTCGGGCAGGATCCCGTGCCGCATGGCCAGCACCATCTTGATCACCCCGGCCACTCCGGCCGCCGCCTGGGTGTGCCCGAGGTTCGACTTGATCCCGCCCAGCCACAACGGGATCTCGCGGTCCTGGCCGTAAGTCGCCAGCACCGCCTGCGCCTCGATCGGATCCCCCAGCACCGTCCCGGTCCCGTGTGCCTCGACGGCATCAACATCCGAAGTGGACAGACCGGCACCCGCCAACGCCTGCCGGATCACCCGCTGCTGCGACGGACCATTCGGCGCCGTAAGACCATTCGACGCACCATCCTGATTCACCGCCGAACCCCGCACCACCGCAAGAACCCGGTGACCGTTGCGTTCGGCGTCGGACAGCTTCTCCACCACCAGCATCCCGATCCCCTCGGACCAGCCGGTGCCGTCGGCGTCGTCGGAGAACGCTTTGCACCGGCCGTCCGGGGCCAGGCCGCCCTGCCGGGTGAACCCGGCGAAACCGAGCGAGGTCGACATCAGGGTCACGCCCCCGGCCAACGCCAGGGTGCACTCGCCGGCCCGCAGGGCCTGCGCCGCGAGGTGCAGCGCGACCAGCGAAGACGAGCACGCCGTGTCGATCGTGACGGCCGGGCCCTCGAAGCCGAAAGTGTACGAGATCCGGCCGGAGACGACACTCGCCGCGAGCCCGGTTCCGGCGTGGCCCTCGACGTCTTCGCCCGAGGCAAGCACGAGGTTGGCGTAATCCTGGCCATTGGTGCCGACGAACACGCCGGTCCGGCTGCCGCGCAACGTCTCCGGATCGATCCCCGACCGTTCGACGGACTCCCACGACGTCTCCAGCAGGAGCCGCTGCTGCGGGTCCATCGCGAGCGCCTCGCGCGGGGAAATCCCGAAGAACGCGGCGTCGAATCCGGCGATGTCGTCCAGGAAACCGCCTTCGGTGGTCGCGCTGCGGCCGTGCCCGTCACCCGCGAGGACGCCGAGGTCCCAGCCCCGGTCGGCCGGGAACGCGGTGATCCCGTCCGCGCCGGACACCACGAGCTGCCACAGGTCTTCCGGCGAGCCGATGCCGCCGGGGAAACGGCAGGCCATCCCGACGATCGCGACGGCTTCCTGCCGTCCCGACTCGGCCTCTTCCAGCCGCCGGCGGGTCTCGTGCAGATCAGCCGTGACCCACTTCAGGTACTCGACGAGCTTCTTGTCGTCCGGCATCACATGTGAACCTTCCTGTCCATAGCGGCGGGTATGGCGACGGGTCAGGCTTCCCCGAGCCGGCCGAGTTCCCGGTCGATGAAGGAGAAGACCTCTTCGGTGCTGGCCGACTGGATCCGCTCGGCGACGTCGTGCGTTCCGGGCTCGCCCGCGGGCCCGTGCCAGGCGGCCAGCAACCGGCGGAGCCGCAGCGCGACCCCGCCGCGGGTGACGTCGTCGGGTTCGCTTGCGGCGAGCACGGCTTCGAACCGGTCGAGCTCCGTGAGCAACGACGGCCCGGCCGCCCGGGCGGCGAGCAGTTCGGTACCCAGGTGCCCGGCCAGTACCTCCGGGGTGGGGTAGTCGAAGGTCAGCGTCGCGGGCAGGCGCAGGCCGGTGGCGGCGGTGAGCCGGTTGCGGAGCTCGACCGCGGTCAGCGAATCGAAACCGAGCTCGCGGAATTCGCGGGTGGCACCGATCGCTTCGGCCGAGCCGTGGGCCAGCACCGAGGCCGCTTCCTTCCGCACGAGGCCGACCAGGTGGTGCTGCCGGTCGCCCTCGCGCATTTCCGCCAGCTGCCCGGCGAAATCGACCGGCGAGACAGCGGCTTCGGCGGCCGCCGTGCGTCGCGGCAGCTTCACCAGGTTCCGCAGCACGGCAGGCACCGCACTCCGGGCCCGCATCGAACCGGCGCCCGGCGCAAGCGGGACCAGCAGCGCCGCACCCGACGCGGTAGCCCGGTCGAACAGCGCCATGCCCTGCTCCGGCGACAGGTGCGGGAGACCCGCGATCCGCCGCCGCGACACGTCGTCCAGGGTGCCGGTCATGCCGCTGTCCGGGGCCCACGGGCCCCAGGCCAGTGACGTGGCCGCCAGGCCTGCGCCCACCCGGAACTGCGCCAAGGCGTCGAGGAAGGTGTTGCCCGCCGCGTAGCTGGCCTGTCCCGGGCTGCCCATCACCCCGGCCACCGAGGAGAACAGGACGAACGCCGCCAGATCGTGGTCCTTGGTCAGCTCGTGGAGATACCAGGCACCGGCGACCTTCGGCCGGGCGACGGTGGCGAGGCGTTCCGGGGTCAGCGAGCTGACGACCCCGTCGTCGAGCACCCCGGCGGTGTGCACGACCGCGGTCAGCGGATGTCCGGAGTGGACAGTGCCCAGCAGCTCGGCGACGGCGTCCCGGTCGCCGAGGTCGCAGGCCGCGATGGTCACTTCGGCGCCCAGCGCGAGCAGCTCACCGCGCAGCTCGGCGGCGCCGGGGGCGTGCGGGCCCCGGCGGCTCGCCAGCAGCAGATGCCGGACTCCGCGCTCGGCGACGAGATGCCGGGCGAGGTGCCTGCCGAGGCCGCCGGTGCCGCCGGTGATCAGCACCGTCCCGTCGGGATCCCAGGTACGACCGCCGGTTCCGACTGGCGCCGGGTGCAACCGTCCGGCGCTGACCTCGCCATCGCGTACGACAGCTTGCGTTTCGTCCGCTGCCAGCAGACCGGGAAGCCGCGGAATCGTGGCGAGAGAAGCGTCTTCGCCGTCCACGTCGGTGATCAGGAACGTGCCGGGGTGCTCCAGCTGAGCGGCCCGGACGAGGCCCCACACTGGAGCCGCGGCGAGGTCCGACACGGTATCGCCGACCGCATTCCGCGTCACGAACAGCAGGCGGGTTCCGGCGAACCGGTCATGCGAAGCCCAGTCCTGCAGCACTTCCAGGACCCGGCAGGTCGTTGCGTGGGCAGCTGCGGGGATGTCGCTGCCGTCGGCACCGGCGACCGGCACGAGCACGAAGTCCGGCACCGGTCCCTCGGCCAGGTCGGCGAGTTTCCCGCCGGACGCAACGGAGTACCCGGCCGCCTTCACCGCAGCGGCCAGGCCGAGTTCGTCGGCACCCAGTACCGCCCACGTCGTGCCGGGTTCCGCGGGCGCGGCCGCGACGGGAACCCAGTCCAGCCGGAACAGCGAGCCGTCCGGCGAAGGCTGCCGAGGGCCGAGGGCCTGCAGCCGAACCGACTCGGCAGACAGGACCGGCGCGCCTTCGGCGTCCACCGCAGCCAGGGAAACGGTGTCCTCGCCGGTCGCGGTCAGCCGGACGCGCAGGACCGACGCGGCGGCCGCGTGCAGCTCCAACCCGGTCCACGACACCGGGTCGAGCCCGGCTTCGGTGTACCTCGCCGCTTGCAACGCGGCGTCGAGCAGTACGGGATGCAGGCCGAATGCGGCGGCGTCCTCGATGCCGTCCGGGAGCGCGATTTCGGCAAAGACGTCGTCGCCGCGCTGCCACGCCGCGCGCAGGCAGCTGCCCGCCGTGAACTCGTCCGGATCGAGCGCGGCGGCGTCAGCGGGCGGCCAGGTCCCGATTCCGGGCGCGGCAGCCGTTTCGGGCGCGAGGTTCCCGGTCGCATGCCGGATCCAGCCGGCGTCGGCGGCACACGAGTGGACCGTCATCTCCCGGTGCCCGGTGGCGTCCGGCTCGCCGACCCACACCTGCAGGGCGGCGGTGTCCTCCGCGCCGAGCACCAGCGGGGTCGTGACGGTCAGTTCCCCGACCCGCTCGCAGCCTGCCTGGTCCGCCGCGCGGAGTGCGAGTTCGGCGAAACCGGCCGGGGGGAAGGTCAAGGTGCCGTCGACGACGTGCGCGGCAAGCCACGGCAGAGTGGTGACCGAAAGCCGCCCGGTCAGCAGCACGCCCTTCGAGCCGGCCACCTCGGTCGCCGCGCCGAGCAGTGGGTGCCCCGCCGCGAGCAGGCCCAGCCCGGCGGCGTCGGCGGGGACCACCCCGGGTGTCGGCCAGTAGCGCTCCCGCTGGAACGGGTAGGTCGGCAGGTCGACGACTGCGGTGCCGGCGAAAAGCGGGGCCCAGTCGACCCCGGCGCCGCGCACGTGCAGCTCGGCGAGCGCGCCCAGCAGAGCGGTTTCTTCACTGCGTCCCCGGTGCAGCGACGGGAGCACGGTCACCGCAGCCGGATCGACGAGATCGAGCGCCAGCCCGGCGAGCGCCCCGCCGGGACCGAGCTCGAGAATGACGTCCGAGCCTTCGGCGACGAGCGCGCGGATGCCGTCGGCGAACCGCACCGGCTCCCGGACCTGCCGGACCCAGTACTCCGGCGAGCACAGCTCCCCGGCCTCGGCCTGCCGCCCGGTCACGGTCGACACCATCGCAATCCGCGGTGCCTCGAAGGTCAGCCCGTCGATCGCCGCGGCGAAATCGGCCAGCATCGGATCCATCAGCGGCGAATGGAAGGCATGCGACACCGCCAGCCGCTTCGTCTTGCGGCCCGCGTCCGCGAGCTGTCCGGCAATGGCGAGCACGGCGTCCTCCGCACCGGAAAGGACCACGGTGTCCACACCGTTGACCGCAGCGATCGCAACTCTTTCCTCCTGCCCGGCAAGCAGCAGCCGTACCTCGTCCTCCGCCGCACGGACCGAAACCATCGCACCCGCGCCGGCCGGAAGCGCCTGCATCAACCGCGCTCGCGCCGACACCAACGTACACGCGTCACCCAGCGAAAAGACTCCAGCAACGTGCGCCGCCGCGATCTCGCCGATCGAGTGCCCCGCCACCCGGGAAACGCGCACCCCCAACGACTCCAGCAACCGGAACAACGCCACCTCGACCGCGAACAACGCGGGCTGGGCATACCCCGTCCGGTCGAGCACCTCGGCGTCCTCGCCCCACACGATCTCGCCCAACGGACGATCCAGGTCCAGTTCAGCGGCCACCGCGTCGAACGCGTCCGCGAACGCCGGGAACCGGTCGTACAGATCGCGGCCCATGCCCAGCTGCTGGCTGCCCTGTCCGGAAAACACCACCGCCGTCGACCGTTCTCCGGCCACCCCCTCGAACTGCAGCGGCCCGTCCGCGGCACCGGCGAGCAGCACCGCGCGGTGCTCGAACAATGCCCGCCCGCGGACCAAAGAACGGCCGATGTCGGCCGCGGCGATGCCCGGATTGGCCTCGGCAAACGACCGGAGCCGGTGGATCTGCTCGGCCAGCGCGGTTTCCGTCCTCGCCGACAGCAGCCACGGCACCACGGAATCCGCACTGTCCACCCGGTCCACGGCAACCGGCGGGGCTTGCTCGACAATCACATGCGCATTTGTGCCACTCAACCCGAACGACGACACCCCCGCCCGGCGCGGACGCCCCACCTCCGGCCACGGTGTCTGCTCAGTCAACAACGACACCAACCCCGCGGACCAATCCACCCGCGACGACGGCTCCGTAACGTGCAACGTCTCCGGCAAGATCCCATGCCGCAACGCCATCACCATCTTGATCACCCCGGCCACCCCCGCCGCCGCCTGAGTGTGCCCAAGATTCGACTTGATTCCCCCCAACCACAACGGAATCTCCCGATCCTGACCATACGTCGCCAGAATCGCCTGCGCCTCGATCGGATCCCCCAATACTGTCCCGGTCCCGTGTGCCTCGACGGCATCAACATCCGAAGCAGACAGACCGGCACCCGCCAACGCCTGCCGAATCACCCGCTGCTGCGACGGACCATTCGGCGCCGTAAGACCATTCGACGCACCATCCTGATTCACCGCCGAACCCCGCACCACCGCAAGAACCTCATGCCCATTGCGCACCGCGTCACTCAACCGCTCGACAACCAGCACCCCCGCACCCTCAGCCCACCCAGTCCCATCCGCATCATCGGAAAACGCCTTACACCGGCCATCCGCAGCCAACCCACCCTGACGGCTGAACCCCGCAAACCCCATCGCCGTCGACATCACCGTCACCCCACCGGCCAACGCCAGCGAACACTCACCCGACCGCAACGCCTGCACCGCCCAATGCAACGCCACCAACGACGACGAGCACGCCGTATCCACCGTCACCGCCGGACCCTCGAAACCGAACGTGTAGGAAATCCGCCCGGACACCACGCTCCCCGCCAACCCGGTACTGGCGTGCCCGGCCACGTCCTCGCGCGAACTCACGACCAAGCTCGCGTAGTCCTGTCCGTTGGTCCCGACGAACACCCCGGTGGCACTGCCCCGCAACGTCGCCGGATCGATTCCCGCCCGTTCGACCGCCTCCCACGACGTCTCCAGCAGCAACCGCTGCTGCGGATCCATCGCCAGCGCCTCCCGCGGAGACACCCCGAAAAACCCCGCGTCGAACCCCGCGACATCCTCCAGAAACCCACCCTGCCCGGTCACACTGTTCCCCCGGCCATCCCCCGCCAGCGCATCCAGATCCCAGCCACGATCCACCGGGAACCCTGAAATCGCGTCGCGGCCCTCGACCAGCAACTGCCACAGATCCTCCGGCGACGCAACCCGACCCGGGAAGCGACACCCCATCCCGACGATCGCGATCGGCTCGTCGACGGCGCTCTGCGCGGCTGCGGGTACCTGGACGGCCTCGTCCGCCGGACCGACGAGCCGGTCCACCAGATGGGCGGCGAGCGCAGCCGGTGTCGGGTAGTCGAAAACGAGCGTGGCAGGCAGGGTCAGCCCGGTCGCGGTGGCGATCCGGTTGCGGATCTCGACGGCGGTCAGGGAGTCGAAACCGAGGTCGCGGAACGCCTTTCCGGCTCCGATGGCCGTCGGCGAGGCATGCCCGAGCACGGCGGCGGCGTCGGCGCGAACGGTGTCGAGGAGCAGCCCGGTGCGGTCTGCCTCGGGCAGCTGCGCCAGCTTCGCCCGGAGCCCGGATGCGGCGGGCTGCCCGGTGACCGGCCGGACGCGCTTGGCCTCGGGCAGATCGGCGAGCAACGGGCTCGGCCGCAGGCTCAGCAGCGCGGTGAGCAGTGCGGGATTCTGCAGATCCGCGATCACCACGGTCGCCGGGGATTCGGTGACGGCATGGTTCAGCGCGGCAAGGGCCACCACGGGTTCCAGCGCGGGCGTGCGGGCGCGCTCCGCCGCCTTGACCTCATCCGCCATTCCGCCGCCCGCCCATGCGCCCCAGGCAATCGACGTCGCGGCGAGCCCGTCGGCGCGACGGCGTTCGGCGATGGCGTCCAGCACCGCATTCGCGGCCGCGTAGTTCCCCTGCCCGGGGTTTCCGACCGCACCGGCGACGGAAGAGAACAGCGCGAACACGTCGAGTCCGAGATCACGGGTCAGCTCGTCGAGGACCAGTGCCGACGCCACCTTCGAGCGGAACACCACCGCGAACCGGTCCGGGGTGAGTCCGTCGAGAACACCGTCGTCCAGGACACCGGCGGTGTGCACGACCGCGGTGAGCGGCAGTCCGGCGGGAAGACCGGCCAAGAGGTCCTCGACGGCCTGCCGGTCGGAGACGTCGCATGCGGCAACGGTGACCTTGCTGCCCAGCGCCGCCAGCTCGGCCTCCAGCTGCTCCGCCCCCGGAGCCGCCGCCCCGCGACGGCTCGCCAGTACCAGGTGCGGAGCGCCCTTCGCGGCCAGGTCCCGGGCGACGTGCGCACCGAGCGCACCGGTGCCACCGGTGATCAGAACGGTTCCCGTGGGTGCCCACTCCGCCCGCCCGCCTGCCGGAGCGGGGACCAGGCGGCGGCCGAAGACCCCGTTGCGCCGCACCGCGATCTGGTCCTCAGCGGAGTCCGCTCGGCCGAGCACTCCGGCGAACCGCCGGGCGGCGCGCTCGTCGAGAATCTCCGGCAGGTCGATCAGGCCACCCCACAGCTGCGGGTACTCCAGCGCCGCCACCCGGCCCAGCCCCCACACCGCGGCCTGGCCGACGTCGTGCACCCGATCCGCCCGGCCCGTCGACACCGCGCCCCGCGTCACGGCCCAGACCGGCGCCGCCGATCCGGCGTCGCCCAATGCCTGCAGCAGTTCCGCAGTGGCTGGCGCACCCGCGTCGAGGAACGCGAGAAGGGACACCACTCCGGCGGAATCGGCAGCGAGGTGCGCCCGTAGGAGCTGGGCCAGCTCGGCCCGGCCGGTCGTGCCGACGTCAAGCCGGAGCGCCGCGGGTCCCAAGGCCTCGACCACCGATGCGGCCCAGGCGTCGTCGGTAAGCTGCTGCGGGACGAGCACAAGCCACGAGCCCGGCGGGCTGCCCTGCGAAAATCCGGTCAGCGGTACCCAGCGCTCGCGGTACCGCCAGGAGTCCACAGTGGACTGAGTTTCCCGCTCGCGATGCCAGGAAGCCAGCGCGGGCAGCACTGCGCCGAGAGCACCGGCCTCGACGTTCAGGTCTGCGGCGAGGCCGTCGAGGTCTTCGCGTTCGACGGCGTCCCAGAATCGCGCGTCCATGGTGGTTCGCGCGGGCTTGCTCGCTTCGGGCCAGAAGCGCTCGTGCTGGAATGCGTAGGTGGGCAGGCCGATCCGGCGCGCACCGGTTCCGGCATAGAACGCGGCCCAGTCGACCGCGATCCCGGCGACGTGCAACCGCGACAGCGCCGAGACGATCGCAGACTGCTCGCCGCGGTTCTTCCGCAGCGCGGGAACGGCAAGCACGTCCCCCGAGATGTCCTGCACCATGGCCGACGCGGCGCCATCCGGGCCGAGTTCGAGGAAGACCGTCGCCCCGGCGGCGCGGGCGGCCCGGATGCCGTCGGCGAACCGGACCGGCTCGCGCACGTGCCGCACCCAGTACTCGGCCGAGCACACCAGATCCCCGGCCACGATCTCGCCGGTGAGGTTCGAGACGAGCGGGAGTGCCGGAGCACGGAAGGTCAGGCCGCGCACGACCCGGCGGAACTCGCCGAGCATCGGGTCCATCCGCGGGGAATGGAAGGCATGCGACACCGCGAGTTCCTTGGTCTTGCGCCCCAGTGCCTCGAACTTCGCCGCGATTCCGGCGACCGCGTCCGCATCGCCGGCCACGACGACGGAGTCCGGGCCGTTCACTGCCGCGATCGAGACCGCGTCGGTGAGCAGCGGCCGCACTTCGGCTTCAGTGGCCTGCAGGGAAGTCATCGCCCCGCCCGCGGGCAACGCTTGCATCAGCCGGGCCCGGGCCGCCACGAGAGTGCAGGCGTCCGCCAGCGACAGCACTCCGGCGACGTGCGCCGCGGCGATCTCGCCGACCGAATGGCCGGTCACGAATCCCGGGCTGAAACCCCAAGCTTCGACCAGCCGGAACAGCGCGACCTCGACCGCGAACAACGCGGGCTGGGTGTACTCGGTTTCGTCCAGCAGAGCGGCCTCGGCGGTCCCGGGCTCGGCGAAGAGGACCTCGCGGACCGGCGCGTCCCACTGCGCCAGCACCGCGTCCAGCGCATCGGCGAAAACCGGGAAGGCAGCGGCCAGTTCCTTGCCCATCCGCGCGCGCTGCGCCCCTTGCCCGGAGAACACCACGCAGAGCCGGGGACGCCCGGTGACCTCTCCTTCGACCACACCCGGCGCGGCAGCTCCGGTGGTCCAGGCGGCCAGCAGGGGGTGCAGCCCGGCCGGATCGTCTGCCGTCACGGCCAGCCGGTGCTCGAATGCCGCCCGGGTGGTGGCAAGGGAAAGGGCCACGTCGGCAGGACGGAATCCGGGACGGCGATCCAAGGCGGACAGCAATGCCCTGGCCTGATCCTTGAGCGCGGCTGGCGTCCGGCCCGAAAGAAGCCAAGACACGACCTCCGGAAGCGGGGCATCGTCGTCCTCGGCTTCCGGCGCAGGTGCTTGCTCGAGAATGGTGTGCGCATTGGTACCGCTGACCCCGAACGACGAAACCCCGGCCCGGCGCGGCCGTCCCGTCTCCGGCCACTCGCGCCGTTCGGTGAGCAGGTCCACCTTGCCCTGTGACCAGTCCACTTCGGACGACGGCGGCTCCGCGTGCAAAGTCTTGGGCAGCACGCCGTGCCGCAGCGCCAGCACCATCTTGATGACGCCCGCGACCCCGGCGGCCGCCTGGGTGTGGCCGAGGTTCGACTTGATCGACCCGAGCAGCAGCGGATGCTCGCGTGCGGTGTCGCTGCCGTAGGTCGCGAGCAGGCTCTGCGCTTCGATCGGGTCGCCCAGCGGGGTTCCGGTCCCGTGTGCCTCGACGACGTCGACCTCGGCGGCGGTCAGTTTCGCGCTCGCGAGCGCCTGCCGGATCACCCGCCGCTGCGCACGGCCGTTCGGCGCGGTGAAGCCGTTCGACGCACCGTCGGAATTGACCGCCGACCCCCGGACCAGTGCGAGGACCTCGTGGCCGTTCTCACGGGCGTCGGAAAGCCGTTCCAGGACGAGAATCCCGGCGCCTTCGGCCCAGCCGGTGCCGTCGGCGCGGGCGGAGAACGCCTTGCACCGCCCGTCCGGAGCGAGCCCGCCCTGGCGGCTGAACTCGACGAGCGAACCGGGCGTGGACATCACGTTGACCCCGCCCGCCAGCGCCAGCGAGCACTCTCCCGCCCGCAGCGACTGCACGGCCAGGTGCAGGGCGACCAGCGACGACGAGCAGGCGGTGTCGACGGTGACCGCAGGCCCTTCCAGGCCGAGCGTGTAGGACAGCCGCCCGGACAACGCACTCGCCGCGAACCCGGTGCCGACGTCGCCGGTGGATTCGGCGGGCGCGCCGACCACCAGGTAGGCGTAGTCCTGCCCGTTGGTGCCGACGAACACCCCGGTCCGGGTCCCGCGCAGGCGGGTCGCATCGATCCCGGCGCGTTCGACGGCTTCCCACGAGGTCTCGAGCAGCAACCGCTGCTGGGGGTCCATCGACCCGGCTTCGCGCGGCGAGATCCCGAAGAATCCCGGGTCGAATCCGGTGGCCCCGCTCAGGAAACCGCCCTGCCTGCTGACGCCGTGCCCGCGCGCGTCGACCTCGGCCGCATCCAGCGCGGCCAGTTCCCAGCCGCGGTCGGCCGGGAAGCCCGAGATGGCGTCGGTGCCCGAAGCCACGAGGTCCCACAAGTCTTCCGGCGAGGCCACCGCACCCGGAAACCGGCAGCTCATCGCCACGATCGCGATCGGATCCGCTGCGCCTGCCACGAGCAGGCGGTTCTGCTGCCGCAGCCGGTCTGTCTCCTTGAGGGAAGCGCGGAGCGCTGCGACCACCTTCTCGCTGGGCGATGTCATCATCAACTCCGTCAGTCGGAACGGCCGTCGAGGGCCGCCTTCACCAGATCGTCGATCTCCATGGCATCGATCGCTTCCCCGCCTCCTCCGCCGTCCGGCTCCGCCGCGGCGGTGCGTTTCGCCAGCTGCAGCAACGGCTCCAGTACCCCGATCTCGCGCAACTGCGCCACCGACACCGAACCGAGCAGGGCCTGCACGTCGATCTCGTCGGTCTCGCCACCGTCTGCACTGTTCTCGGTGGCCGCGTCCGGCAGCATCCCGGCCAGGAGGTGCCCGGCGAGTGCCACCGGGGTCGGATGGTCGAAGACGAGCGTGGACGCGAGGCGCAGCCCGGTCGCGGCGGTGAGCCGGTTGCGCAGCTCCACCGCGCCGAGGGAGTCGAAACCGAGGTCCCGGAACGCCTTCTCGGCTCCGGCGAGCTCCGCATCGGGATGGCCCAGTACCTCCGCCGCGTGGGTCCGGACGAGGTCGAGCACGGTCTCGAAACGCTGTCCGGCGGCCAGGTCGCCGAGCTTGGCCCGCAACGAGATCGCGGTGTCCGCCGGGTCCGGAGCCACGAGCTCGTCGTAGCCGGGCAGCTCCCGCAGCAACGCGCTCGGGCGGGCGGTGGCGGTGAACCGCTTCGCGTCGACGTCGGCGACCAGCACTGTCGGTTCGTCTTCGAGGACGACCTCGCGGAGCGCGGCGAAAGCCAGTTCCGGATCCATCGCCCCGATTCCGCTGCGCCGGGCGGCGTCCCCGGCGTGCGCGTTCGCGGCCATGCCGTCGCCACCCCAAGCACCCCAGGCGATCGAGGTCGCGGCGAGGCCGAGGGAATGCCGTCGTTCGGCAATCGCGTCGAGCACGGTGTTCGCCGCCGCATAACTGGCCTGGCCGGGATTCCCGACCGCGCCCGACGCCGACGAGAACAGCGCGAAGACCTTCAGGTCCCGTTCCCGGGTCAGCTCGTCGAGCAGGAAGGCCGAGCCTGCCTTCGCGCGGAACACCGCTTCGAACCGGTCCGGGGTGAGGCCGTCGAGGACCCCGTCGTCGAGCACCCCGGCCGCGTGGATGACGCCGCTCAGCGGATGGTCCGCCGGGACGCGGTCGAGCAGCGCCTGCAGCTCGGCCCGGTCTGCGACATCGCAGGCGGCAATCGTGACCCCGACCCCGGCAGCGGCGAGTTCGTCGCACAGTTCCGCCGCACCGGGAGCGCCGGGACCGCGGCGGCTGGCGAGCAGCAGATGCTCCGCGCCGGCCCGAGCGAGCCCGCGGGCGAGATGCTTGCCGAGCGCGCCGGTGCCGCCGGTGATCAAGACCGTTCCGCCGGGCTCCCAGATCGGGGCGGAGCCGTGTGCGGCAGGCTTCGTGAGGCGGCGGCCGAACACTCCCGTGGCGCGAATAGCGACCTCGTCCTCGCCGTCGAGCCCCGCGAGGACCCCGGCGAACCGCTCCGCCGCCCTCGCGTCGGCGACCTCGGGAAGGTCGGCGAGACCGCCCCAGCGATCCGGGTGTTCGAGGGCGGCCACCCGGCCGAGACCCCAGACTCCAGCCTGGTGCGGGCGGACCGGTGCCTCTCCCGGCCCGGCCGAAACCGCGCCCCGCGTGACAGTCCACAGTGGAGCGACGATCCCCGCGTCGCCCAATGCTTGCAGCGCCGTGGCAGTCGAGGCCACCCCCGCTTCGCAGCCCACCAAGGCGAGCAGCGACACCACCCCGGCGAAGTCCCGGCCGGAAACCTCGCTGAGCGATCCGGCCAGCGCTTCCCGGTCCCGGCCGGGGGGAACGTCGATGCGGACCGCGTTCCGGCCGAGTGCGCCGATCGCGACCGGGATCCACTCGTCGTCGCTGCCTGCCGGAGCGAGCACCAGCCAGGTACCGGAGAGTTCCCGGGCCGGGACCGGGCCGAGCGGCTTCCAGGCAATGCGGTGGCGCCAACTGTCCACAAGGGACTTGTCCGCGTGCTGCCGCCGCCAGTCCAGCAGCGCGGGAAGCACCTTCGCGAGCGCCTCGCCGTCCACGTTCAATGCTGTTTCCAGGGCAGGGAAATCCTCGTTCGACACCGCGGCCCAGAACTCGCCGTCCACACCGGCCCCGGGTGCCTCGGCGGTGGCCGCAGGCCAGAACCGTTGATGCTGGAAGGCGTAGGTCGGCAGGTCGACCCGCCGGGCGCCGGTTCCCGCGAAGAAGCCCGGCCAGGTGACGCCGACGCCGTCGACGTGCAGCCGCGCCAGCCCTGCAATGGCCGTCTCCTCCTCGTCGCGGCCCTTGCGCAGCAACGGGATCACCAGCGCGCCGGTCTCGCCGAGGCACTCCCGGGTCATCGCGGAGAGGACGGCGTCCGGGCCGATCTCGAGAAACCTCGTGACCCCGTTCGCGGCCAGCGCGGCAACGCCGTCGGCGAAGCGGACTGTGCGGCGGACCTGGTCGACCCAGTATCCGGGGTCGCACACCTGCTCCCCGGTGTGCGCGGAAACGAACGGCACGGACGGCGCGGCGTACGACACCCTTCGCGCGACCCGCTCGAAGTCCGGCAGCATGGCGTCCATGTGTGCCGAATGAAACGCGTGGCTGACGCGCAACCGCTTGGTCTTCCGCCCGTCCGCGGCAAGCCGGTCCGCGATCGCGGCCACGGCATCCTCGTCCCCGGCGACCACGACTGCCCGCGGACCGTTGACCGCGGCGATCGAGACACCGGCGGTGAGCAGCGGAGTGACCTCGTCCTCGGTCGCCTCGATCGACACCATCGCGCCGCCGGAGGGCAGCGCCTGCATCAGCCTCCCCCGTGCGGCAACCAGCAGGCAGGCGTCGGCAAGCGAGAACACCCCGGCAACGTGAGCCGCCGCGAGTTCGCCGACCGAATGCCCGGCGACGAAATCGGGCTCGACGCCCCACGACTGCACCAGGCGACACAGCGCGACTTCGACGGCGAACAGCGCGGGCTGGGTGTACCCGGTCTGGTCGAGCAGTTCGGCTTCCACGGTCGCCGGTTCGGCGAAGACGAGATCGCGCAGCGAGCGGTCCAGATGGTCTTCCAGGTGGGCCAGCACCGTGTCGAAGGCCTCGGCGAACACGGGGAACCGGCGGTAGAGCGCGGCCCCCATTCCCGGCTGCTGCGAGCCCTGTCCGGAGAACAGGAAGGCAAGTTTGCCGCTGTGCCCGGCCGTCCCCCGCAGCGCAAGGGCCGACGTCTCGCCCTCGGCCAGCGTCGCCAGGCCGTCGCGGAGCTGGTCCGGATCACCGGCGACGACCGCGGCGCGATGCTCGAACGCCGAGCGGGTGGTGGCCGAGGAGAACGCCACATCGGCGAGCGCGAGATCCGGATCAGCGGAGATCCGGGCCCGGAGCGCAGCGGCCTGGTCCCGCAGTGCCGACGGTGTTTTCCCGGACAGCAGCACCGGTACGACCCCGGTCGCGCGCACCGGCTCGGGTTCGTCCGGCGCGGGCGCCTGCTCGACGATGACGTGCGAGTTGGTCCCGCTCGCCCCGAACGACGAGACGGCGGCGCGGCGCGGCCGTCCCGCATCGGGCCACGGCACGGTCTCGGTGAGCAGTTCGACCGCGCCCGCGTTCCAGTCCACATAGGACGATGGAGGGTCGGCGTGCAGGGTCTTCGGCAGCACCCCGTGCCGCAGGGCGAGCACCATCTTGATCACGCCCGCGACCCCCGAAGCGGCCTGCGTGTGGCCGATGTTGGACTTGACCGAACCGAGCCGCAGCGGCCGCTCCCGGTCCTGGCCGTAGGTCGCGAGCAGCGCCTGCGCTTCGATCGGGTCGCCGAGGACGGTGCCGGTGCCGTGTGCCTCGACGGCATCGATGTCGGCGCCGGAACAGCCCGCCGCGGCCAGCGCCGTGCGGATCACCCGCTGCTGGGCGGGCCCGCTCGGGGCGGTGAGCCCGTTCGACGCACCATCGGAGTTGATCGCCGAACCGCGGACCACAGCCAGCACTTCGTGCCCGTTCCGCCGCGCGTCGGAAAGCCGTTCGACGACCAGCATCCCGACCCCTTCGGACCAGCCCGTGCCGTCCGCGCCCTCGGCGAACGCCTTGCAGCGGCCGTCGGCGGAAAGGGCTCCCAGGTCACCGAATTCGATGAAGTTGGCCGGCGTCGACATCACCGTCACGCCGCCCGCGATCGCGATCGCGCACTCGCCCGCCTGCAGTGCCTGCGTGGCCAGATGCAGGGCCACCAAGGAGGACGAGCACGCCGTGTCGACCGAGACCGCCGGTCCTTCCAGCCCGAAGGTGTAGGCCAGCCTGCCGGAGAGCAGGCTCGCCGACTGGGCCGTCTGCCAGTGCCCGCTCTCCCCGGGATTCGGCCGGTAGTCGCCGCTGCCGCCGCCGATGAACACGCCGGTGGCGGTCCCGCGCAGCCCGGCCGGGTCGATCCCGGCCCGCTCCCATGCTTCCCACGCGGCTTCGAGGACAAGCCGCTGCTGGGGGTCCATCACGAGTGCCTCCCGCGGCGAAATGCCGAAGAAGCCCGGGTCGAAGTCCCCGGCACCGTCGAGGAAACCGCCGCCGCGGGCGACCGTGCTGCCCGGGCCGGTGCCGGTGAGCTCGGGCAGCGGCCAGTTCCGGTCGCGCGGCAGTGCGCCGATCGCGTCGACCTCGTCGCACACCAGCTGCCAGAGGTCCTCCGGCGAGCGCACGCCACCGGGATAGCGGCAGCTCATGCCGACGATCACGACCGGGTCGTCGCCAGTGCCCCGGGAGCCGGCCGTCGGCAATGCCGGGCCGGGCTGTTCACCGAGCAGTTCCGCCCGCAGATGGGCCGCCAGCGCTGCCGGGGTCGGGTGGTCGAAGGCGAGGGTCGCGGGCAGGGCGAGCCCGGTTGCGGCGGCCAGCTGGGTACGCAGGTCGACCGCGGTGAGCGAGTCGAACCCGAGGTCCTTGAACGCCACGTCCGCCTCGACTGCGTCCGCACTGGCGTGGCCCAGCACGGCGGCGACCTTCTCGCGGACGAGTCCGAGCACCTCGGCCGCCTGCGCGGCTTCGGAAAGGCCGCGCAGCCGGAGCCGCGTCTCCGACCCGCCGTCCCCGGCCGGGGCGTGGGCGGCCCGCGCTTCGGGCAGTTCGTCGAACAGGGTGCACGGCCGGTTCGCGGTCAACGCGGGAACGAAACGGTCCCATACGACGTCGGCAACCACCACGGACGCATCCCCGCTGCCGTCGGCCACCCGGCCGAGCGCTGCCAGTGCGAGACGGGAGTCGAGGGCGGGGACCCCGGTGCGGCGCAGGTGCCCGGCGAGACTGCCGGAAACCCCGTCGGCCCAAGCCCCCCAGCTGATCGAGAGCGCCCGGGCTCCCCGGTCGCGGCGCCGCCGCGCGAGCGCGGCCAGGTGCGCACCGGCCGCGGCCTCGGTTCCCCGTCCGGCGGAACCCCACACCCCGGCGACCGTGGTGAACAGGACGAAGGCGTCCAGTGGGCGGTCGGCGAGCAGCGCGTCGAGGTTCTCCGCACCGGCGACGGCCGCTCCGACGTCGGTGGTCAGGTCACCGGTGAGGTCGCCGGGCTCCCCGTCGACGTGGATCACCGCGGTCAGCGTTTCCCCGGCGGAGTCCAGTACCGCGGCGAGTGCGTCGCAATCGCCCGCGTCGCACTGCACGACCGACACCGCGGCACCGAGCCCGGCCAGTTCGGTTTCCCGGCCCGGATCGGGATGCTTCGAGGTGAGCATGAGGCGGGCGGCACCTGCGGCCGCCAGCCAGCGGGCCACCGGCGCTCCGCCGGAACCGGCGCCGCCGACGACCAGCACCGTGCCCGCCGGGGTCCAGGAAGGCGCCGGGTCTCCGGTATCCCGGACCAGGCGCCGGGCGAACACCCCCGAGGTGCGGACGGCGACCTCGTCCTCCGGGCCGCCCAGCACGGCGGCGAAGCGCTCGGCGGAACGCGCGTCGAGGGTTTCGGGAAGATCGACGAGACCGCCCCACCGCGCCGGGTTCTCCCGCGCGAGCACGCGGCCGAGACCCCATCCGGCGGCCTGGCCGGGGTCGGCGAGGTGCTCGGCGCGGCCGACGGAAACGGCGCCGCGGGTGACCCACCAGAGCGGGGCCTCGACCCCGGCGTCGGCGAGCGCGTCCAGCAGAGCCGCCGGCCACCCTGGTACGGCAAGGGAAACCACCCCGGCGAAGTCCCCGGCGGCCTCGCTCAGCCGCGCGGTGAACTCGGCGGGATCGTCGCCGAGCCGCACGCGTACGACGTCCTCGCCGAGTGCCGCGACCGCCGTGTCCAGCCATGGCTCCGCGCGGTCGGGGACCACCACCAGCCAGCGGCCGGAGACCGTCCCGGCCCGGGCGGTGAACGGCTTCCAGGTCACCCGGTAGCACCAGCCGTCCACCACGGACCGGTCGTGCCGCTTGCGCCGCCAAGCCGACAGGGCGGGCACGGCCGCGGTCAGCGAGCCGTCGCCGAGTTCGAGCATCGCCGACAGGGACGGCAGATCCTCCCGCTCGACGGCGGACCAGAATTCGGCATCGGCGGGCTCGCCGGCCGCGCGGCGCGGGACATCCGGCCAGAACCGCTCGTGCTGGAAGGCATAGGTCGGCAAGGTGATCCGGCGGGCGCCGGTCCCGGCGAAGAACGCGTCCCACGCCACCGGCACGCCCCGTACGTGGAGCGCACCGGCCGCAGCCGAGATCGTGGTCTCCTCGTCGCGGTTCGCCCGCAGCAACGGCACGACCGCGCACCCGTCGGGGTCATCGAGTACTTGCTGGGCCATCGCCGACAGCACGCCGTCCGGGCCTGCCTCGACGAACGTCGACACCCCGGCGTCCCGCAGCGCCCGGACGGCGTCGGCGAACCGGACGGTCTCCCGGACCTGCGCCACCCAGTACTGCGGCGACGTCAGCTGGGCGGCCGTGGCGAGCTCCCCGGTCACGGTCGACACCAGCGGGATTTGCGGCGCCGCAAAGGAAAGCCCGTCGACCACCCGGCGGAAGCCGTCGAGCATCGGGTCCATCAGCGGCGAGTGGAAGGCATGGCTCACCCGCAGCCGCTTGGTCTTGCGTCCGCGGGCCTGCAGCTGCCCGGCGATCGACGCCACCTCGTCCTCGGCACCGGCGACCACCACCGCGGCGGCCCCGTTGACCGCGGCGATCGAGGTGCCGCCGGTCAGCAGCGGGCGGACCTCGGCTTCGGTCGCCTGCAGCGACACCATTGCCCCGCCGGACGGCAATTCCTCCATCAGGCGGCCACGGGCGACGACGAGCCGGACGGCGTCCGGCAGCGAAAGCACCCCGGCGACGTGCGCCGCGGCGATCTCCCCGATCGAATGCCCGGCGACGAAGCCCGGCGTGCTGCCCCACGATTCCAGCAGCCGGAACAGCGCGACCTCGACCGCGAACAGGGCAGGCTGGGTGTAGCCGGTCCGGTCGAGCAGCCCGGCGTCGGTACCCCACACGACGTCCCGCAGCGGGCGATCGAGTTCGACGTCCAGGTGCGCGAAGACCTCGTCCAGTGCGGCCGCGAAGACCGGGAACCGGGAGCAGAGCGCACGGCCCATCCCGATCCGCTGGGAACCCTGCCCGGAGAACAGGAATGCGATTTTGCCGGTGGATACGGCGCCGCGGGCGGATTCGGCGACGCCCTCCGGGCCGGCGAGCAGCACCGCGCGGTGCGCGAACGCCGTCCGTCCGGTGGCCAGTGCGTATCCGACGTCCACAGTGGACAGATCGGCCGCTGAGGTGAACTCGGTGAGCCGGTCGACCTGGGCCTGCAGCGCGGCCCGGCTCTTGCCGGACACGATCCACGGCACGACCGCCGGGGTGATCGGCGCTTCGGCCACCGCAGGCTCGGCGACCGGCGCCTGCTCGACGATGACGTGCGCATTGGTACCGCTGACGCCGAACGCGGAGATCCCGGCGCGCCGCGGACGCCCGGCCACCGGCCACGCTTCCGGTTCGCGCACCAGGGAAACCGCTCCGGCGGCCCAGTCGACGTGCGAGGTGGGCGCGTCGAGGTGCAGGGTCTTCGGCAGCACGCCGTGGCGCATCGACATGACCATCTTCACGAGCCCGGCCACGCCGGCCGCCGCCTGGGTGTGCCCGAGGTTCGACTTGATCGCGCCCAGCCGCAGCGGCTCCGCGCGGTCGCGGCCGTAGGTCATCAGCAGCGCATGGGCTTCGATCGGGTCGCCGAGGGTGGTCCCGGTGCCGTGTGCTTCCACGGCGTCGACGTCGGACGGGGCCAGCCCGGCATCGGTCAGCGCACCGCGGATGACCCGCTGCTGGGCCGGGCCGTTGGGGGCCGTGAGGCCGTTCGACGCGCCGTCGGAGTTGATCGCGCTGCCGCGCACGACGCCCCAGATCTCGCGCCCGTTGGCCACGGCGTCGGAAAGCCGTTCCAGCACCAGGACTCCCACGCCTTCGGACCACGACGTGCCGTCCGCGGCCTCGGCGAACGGCTTGCAGCGGCCGTCGGGCGCGAGACCGCTCTGTGCGCTGAACTCGACGAACGAGTCCGGGCTGGACATCACCGACACGCCGCCGGCCAGTGCCAGCGAAGCGTCCCCGGCGCGGAGGGCCCGAGTGGCCCAGTGCAGTGCCACCAGCGCGGAAGAGCAGGCGGTGTCGATGGTGACCGCGGGACCTTCGAGCCCCAGGGTGTAGGACAGCCGCCCGGACAGCACGCTGGCGGTGGTGCCGGTGGCGATGTGGCCCTGGACGTCCGCCGCCGCTTCCCGCAGCACGCCGGGGTAGTCCTGGCCGTTCGTGCCCATGAACACCCCGGCGTCACTGCCGCGCAGGGTGGCCGGGTCGATCCCGGCCCGCTCCAGCGCTTCCCAGCTCGTTTCGAGCAGCAGCCGCTGCTGCGGGTCCATCGCCAGTGCCTCACGCGGCGAGATCCCGAAGAACGCGGCGTCGAAGTCCGCAACACCGGTGAGGAAACCGCCTTCGCGGGTGTCGGACGCGCCGCCGGCGAGTGCTTCGAGGTCCCAGCCACGGTCCGCGGGGAACGGCGAGATGCCGTCCCGGCCTTCGGCGAGCATCAGCCAGAGGTCTTCCGGCGACGAGACTCCGCCCGGGAAGCGGCAGCCGATCCCGACGATCACGATCGGATCGTCGGCCACCGCTCGGGTGGCGGTGGCCGGGACCACCGGCCCGGCGATCGAGCCGAGCAGTTCGGACAGCAGGAATTCGGCCAGTTCGGCGGCATTCGGATAGTCGTAGATCATCGACGCGGCGAGTTTCAGTCCGGTGGCCGCCGCCAGCGCGTTGCGCAGTTCGATCGTGGTCAGCGAGTCGAAGCCCAGATCCTTGAACGCCCGGCCGTCCTCGACCGCCGCGGCGTCGGCATGGCCGAGCACCGACGCGATCCGGGTACGCACGAGCTCGAGCATCGCGGCGCTGCGCTCCGCCCCGGACAGCTCACCCAGACGGCGGCGGAGCTCCGGTTCACCGGCCTGCTCGGGCGGTACCACGGCGAGCCGGGCGACCTCGGGCAGCTCCGACACCGAGGGGTTGGCCCGGAGCGTGGTGAAGGCCTCGGCGAACCGGTCCCAGGCGATGTCGGCGACGGCCACGACGGGATCGCCGAGCCCGATGGCCTGCTGCAGGGCGGAAATCGCGAGTTCCGGGGTCAGCAGGCCGAAGCCGCCCCGCTGCAGGCGGCTGTCGAGCGACGGCCGGCCCGTGGCCATTCCGCCGTCCGCCCACGGGCCCCAAGCAATCGACGTCGCCGGGAGCCCGGCCGCGCGGCGCTGTTCGGCCACCGCGTCGAGCGCCGCGTTCGCCGCGGCGTAGTTGCCCTGCCCGGGTGCGCCGAGAGTGCCTGCGGTGGACGAGAAGAGCACGAACGCGGACAGGTCCGCGTCGCGGGTCAGCTCGTCGAGTGCCTGTGCCGCAACCACTTTCGACCGCCAGACGGCGGTGAACTTCTCCGGGGTCAGCGCGTCGACGACGCTGTCCTCGACGACTCCGGCCGTGTGGAACACCGCGCTGATCGGGAACCGGGCGAACACCTCACCCAGCGAGTCCCGGTCCGCTGCGTCGCAAGCCAGCACGGTGACGACGGTGTCCGCGGCGGTCAGTTCGGCGTGCAGTCCGGCGGCGCCGGGAGCGTCCGGTCCGCGGCGGCTGAGCAGGACCACGTGCTCGGCCCCGCTTGCGGCGAGCCAGCGGGCGACGTGCGCGCCGAGCGCACCGGTACCCCCGGTGACGAGCACGGTGCCCGACGGCCGGTAAGCCGCGGCTTCCCGGCCGGTCGGCCGGTGGGCGAGTCGCCGGGCGAACACCCCGGACGCCCGTACGGCGACCTGGTCCTCGGTCCCGGCCACCACGGACGCGAGCCGTTGAGCGGTGGAGGGGCCGAGTTCCGGCGGCAGGTCGACGAGACCACCCCAGCGGTCCGGATGCTCGAGCGCCACCACCCGGCCGAGCCCCCACACTCCCGCCTGGACGGGATCGGCGACCTGCTCCGAATGCCCGATCGCCACTGCCCCGCGGGTAAGGCACCACAGGGGCGCGGCAATCCCGGCGTCGCCGAGGGCCTGCACCAGGGTGGCGGTGAGCGTCAGCCCGGCGGTCCCGTTGTCCAGTGCCACCAGGGAAAGCACTCCGGCGAAATCGGTGCCGCATCCGCGCAACTGCCCGGCCAGCGCGCCGCGATCGGGATCGGTCACCTCGCACGGGACGACCTCGGCGCCCAGCCCGCCTGCCACGTTGCCGATCCATCCGTCGTCGGCTCCGGGCGCAGTCACGACCAGCCAGGTACCGGTTGGCTTCGCGCGTTCCGCAGTGGCCGGTAACGGCTTCCAGACCACCCGGTAGCCCCACTCGTCCACTGTGGACTGATCGTGGCGACGGCGGCGCCAGGACGACAGGGCCGGGGTCATTGCGGTGATCGTGTCGTCGTCAAGATCGAGCGCCAGCGACCCGAGGTCCTCGCGTTCGACCGCGGCCCAGAACTCCGCGTCGGCCGGGTCGGTGCCGACGACGGCCGCACCGGGTTCCGGCCAGAAGCGCTCGTGCTGGAACGGGTAAGTCGGCAGGTCGATCCGGCGGGCGCCGGAACCGGCGAAGTACGTGGTCCAGTCCACCGCGGCACCGTGGACGTGGAGCCGCGCCAGTGCCGTCGTGAGCGACGTGACCTCGGGCCGGTCGCGGCGCAGCGCCGGAACCAGCACGACCTCGGACTCGTCGCCGAGAATGTGTTCCACCGCACCGGAAAGAACTCCGTCGGGACCCAGCTCGGCGAATACCGTGACGCCTTCGGCGGCCAGCGCCGCAACGCCGTCGGCGAACCGGACGGCGCAGCGGGCGTGCGCGGCCCAGTACTGCGGGTCGCACACCTGCTCGGCGGTCGCGAGAGCGCCCGTCACCGTGGACACCAGCGGGAGGACCGGCGCGTGGTAGGTGAGGCCCGCCGCGACGAGGGCGAACTCTTCCAACATCGGGTCCATGCGCGGCGAGTGGAAGGCGTGGCTCACGGTGAGCCGCTTGGTCTTGCGGCCGTCCGCCTCGAACCGCGCGGCGATGGTCAGTACGTCGTCTTCTTCACCCGAGACGACCAGCGCGGCCGGACCGTTGATCGCGGCGATCGACACCCGCTCGGTCAGGTGCGGGGTGACCTCGTCCTCGCTCGCTTCCAGCGAGACCATCGCCCCGCCTTCGGGCAGCGCCTGCATCAAGCGGCCGCGGGCGGCCACCAGCGCGCAGGCGTCTTCCAGCGAGAAAACCCCGGCGACGTGTGCAGCGGCGATTTCCCCGATCGAATGCCCGGCCACGTAGTCCGGCCGGACGCCCCACGACTCGGCAAGCCGGAACAACGCGACTTCCAGTGCGAACAACGCCAGCTGCGTATAGCCGGTCGAGTTCAGCAGCTCGGCCTCGGGCGTCCCGGCCGCGGCGAAAACGATCTCCCGCAAGGGACGGTCCAGCTCGAGGTCGAAACAGGCCAGCGCGGCATCGAAGGATTCGGCGAAGACCTCGAACCGTTCGTACAGTTCGCTGCCCATGCCCGGCCGCTGGCTGCCCTGCCCGGTGAACAGGAACGCGAGCCGGCCGGCTGCCGGGGTGCCCTCGACGAGGCCGGGGTCCGGGGCCCGGTCGCGCAAGGCGGTCAAGCCGCGCACCAGCTCGCCGCGATCGAGGGCGACCACGGCGGCGCGGCGTTCGAAGGTCGAGCGCGAGGTCGCCAGGGAAAACGCAAGGTCGGCCGAGGAGGTGCCAGGCCGGGACTCCAGAAGGGAAAGAAGCCGGGCCGCCTGATCACGCACCGCCTGGTCACGATGCCCGGACAGCAGGACCGGCACCACCCCCTCGGCAGGCTCCCCGGCCGGGACGTCGCTCGCGGGCGCCTGTTCCAGCAGCAGGTGGACGTTCGTGCCGCTCAGGCCGAACGACGAGACCCCGGCGCGGCGCGGACGGCCGGTAGCCGGCCACCCGACCTGCCCAGTGAGCAGCGACACTGCCCCCGAGGACCAGTCCACCTGCGCCGACGGCTCGTCGACGTGCAGGGTTTTCGGCACCACCCCGTGCTGCATCGCGCACACGGTCTTGATCACGCTCGCGACGCCGGAGGCCATCTGGGTGTGCCCGATGTTGGACTTCACCGAGCCGAGCAGCAACGGGCGCTCCCGGTCCTGCCCGTAGGTCGCGAGGATCGCCTGCGCCTCGATCGGATCGCCGAGCGCGGTACCCGTGCCGTGGCCTTCGAGCACGTCGACCTCGGACGCGGCCAGCCCGGAATTGACCAGCGCCTGGCGGATCACCCGCTGCTGTGACGGGCCGTTCGGCGCGGTCAGCCCGTTGGACGCGCCGTCGGAGTTGACCGCCGAACCGCGGATCACCGCCAGCACCCGGTGCCCGTTGCGCACCGCGTCGGACAGCCGCTCGACGAGCACGAGACCGGCTCCCTCCGCCAGGCTCATCCCGTCCGCCGCTTCGGAGTAGGCCTTGCAGCGGCCGTCAGCGGCCATCGCGCGCTGCCGGCTGAAACCGACGAAGGCGCTGGGGGTCGACATCACGCTGACGCCACCCGCCAGTGCGAGCGAGCTCTCGCCACTGCGCACGGACTGGGCGGCGAGATGCAACGCCACCAGCGACGACGAGCACGCGGTATCGAGCGTGACCGCCGGGCCTTCCAGCCCGAACAGATACGAGATCCGGCCGGACAGGACACTCGGCAGCGTGCCGGTGATCAGGTGCCCCTCGGAGCTTTCGGCGGCGCCGTCGCCGGTCGTGCGGTAGTCCTGGTAGCTGGCGCCGATGAACGTGCCGGTCCGGCTCCCGCGCAGCACGGCCGGATCGAGACCGGCCCGCTCGAACGCCTCCCACGCCGTCTCCAGCAGGATCCGCTGCTGCGGGTCCATCGCCAGCGCTTCCCGTGGCGAGATCCCGAAGAACGCCGGGTCGAATCCGGCTACGTCGTCCAGGAACCCGCCTTGCGTCGAGTAGGTCTTGCCCGGGCGGTCCGGGTCGGCGTCGAAGAGCTCGCCGGTGTCCCAGCCGCGATCGGCCGGAAAGCCGGAGATGACGTCCGCGCCGCGGGTGACCACGTCCCAGAGGTCTTCCGGGGACCGCACCCCGCCCGGGTACCGGCAGCTCATCCCGATGATCGCGATCGCGTCGCCGTCCTCGGCGCCGGAAGCCACCGGGGCGAGCGCGGTACCACGCGCACCGGCGATTTCCGCGCGCAGGAAGGCGGCGAGCACGACCGGGCTCGGGTAGTCGAACACGATGGTGCTGGGCAGGGTCAGCCCGGTTGCGGTGGCCAGCCGGTTGCGGAGATCGACTGCGGTCAGGGAATCGAACCCGGCGTCGCGGAACGCCCGTTGCCCGGCAAGCGCATCGGCGGAATCGTGCCCCAGCACCGTCGCCGCTTCCCCGCGGACGAGGTCGAGGAGCAGGCGATCCTGTTCCGCGGCAGGCAATGCCCGCAGCCGGGTGGCGAACTCGCCTTCCCCGGCACCGCTGGTGGTCTCCGCCGCGGTGGTGAGCCGGCGCACCGCGGGGATCTCCGCGAACAGCTCGGTCGGCCGGACGGAGGTGTAGACGGGGTGGTACCGCTCCCAGTCGATGTCGGCGACCGCGATCGCCGGGTCGGCGGTGTCCAGCGCGCGGCGGAGTCCGGCCAGCGCCAGCTCGGGCTCCATGAACACGAGGCCGCTGCGGCGGATCTGCCCGGGATCGACCCGGCCGAGCTCCCGGTCGTCGGCCCAGATCCCCCACGAGATCGAGGTCGCGGCGAGTCCGCGGGCGCGGCGGTTTTCCGCCAGCGCGGCCAGGTAGGCGTTGCCCGCCACGTACGCGGCGTGCAGCCCGCTCCCCCACAACCCCGCGGTCGACGAGTAGAGCACGAACGCGTCGAGCTCTTCGCCGTCCAGCAGTTCGTCGAGATGCTGTGCACCCATGACCTTGGCCCGGACGACCCGCGCGAACGACTCCAGGTCAGTGTCCTCGATCGACGCGAGTTCGATGACGGCGGCGGTGTGCACGACGGTGCGCACCGTCCGCCCCGCGGATTTCAGGTCGCCGAGGAGCCGCTCGACCGATGCGCGATCGGCGACGTCGCACGCGATCATTTCCGCCTCGGCGCCGAGCGCGGTCAGCTCGGCGAGGAGTTCGGGGGCGCCGGGCGCCTCGATCCCGCGCCTGCTGGTCAATACGATGTGCTCGGCGCCCTGCCCGGCCAGCCACCGCGCCAGATGCTTGGCGAGAGTTCCGGTACCGCCGGTGACCAGGGTGGTGCCGCGCGGAGTCCACGTGCGCGCCGGATCCGGCGCACCGGCCGGAGCGGGGACGACCCGCCGGGCGAGCACCCCCGACGAGCGGATCGCGAGCTGATCCTCGCCGAGGGTCCCGGACAGCACACTCGCCAGGCGCCGGGCGCCGCGCCGGTCGAGCTGCCCGGGCAGGTCGACGACGCCGCCCCAGCGGTGCGGCACCTCCAGTGCCGCGGTCCAGCCGAGGCCGATCACCTGTGCCTGCAACGGATGCCGCACCCGGTCCGAACGGCCGGTGGAGACGGCACCGCGGGTGATCGTCCACAGTGGAGCGTCGAAACCGGCGTCGCCGAGTGCCTGGACGAGCGAGACGCTCAACGCGAGGCCGAGAGTGAGCCCGGGGTGGAGCTCGCTCGACTGCTCCGCGAAAGCCAGCAGCGAGACCACTCCGGACACTTCGGGGATAGCAGCCAGGCGGGCGGCCAGTACCTCCCGATCCGTCGCCTGCTCGTCCAGCACGAGCCGTTCTGCCTGCGCACCATGGCTTTCCAGCAGCGCGGTGATCTCGGAGTCGTCGTCCCCTTCGGCCGACACGACCAGCCAGGTCCCGGACAGCGCGGCCGCGGACCCGGTCTTGACCGGCTTCCAGGTGGCCCGGTAACGCCAGGAGTCCACTGTGGACTTTTCTTGCCGGGTACGGCGCCACGAAGACAGTGCGGGCAGCACCGTGGCCAGAGCCGCGCCGTCGACGTCGAGACTCGCGCTGAGCGAGTCGAAGTCCTGTTCCTCGACAGCGTTCCAGAACTCCGCGTCCGCAGTGTCCACCGTGTCCGCTGTCGACGGCTCGACCGCCACCGCGTAGAAGTTCTCGTGCTGGAAGGCATAAGTCGGCAGCGCGATGCGGCGGGCGTCCGGGAACAGGTCCCGCCAGCCGACCCGCACGCCGCGCACGAAGACCTCGGCGAGCGAGGTCAGGAACCGGCCCACGGTGTCCTGCTCGCGGCGCAGCGAACCGGCGGCCACTGCCTTCACCCCGGCCGCGTCCGCGATGTCCTGCACCGACGTGGTCAGCACCGGGTGCGGGCTCGACTCGATGAACGCGCGGTACCCCTGTGCCACCAGCTCGGTGATCGCGAGTGCGAACTCGACGCGCTGGCGCAGATTGCGGTACCAGTAGCCCGCGTCCATGGCAGTGGTGTCGAGCCAATCGCCGGTCACCGTCGAGAAGAAGGGGACCTCCGAAGCCTGCGGGCGGATCTCGGACAGCGCCGCGGAAAGCTCTCCTTCGAGCAGTTCGACCTGCGCCGAGTGCGACGCGTAGTCGACCGCGATCCGGCGGACCCGGACCTCTTCGGCCGTCAGCTCGCCGGCCAGCGCGTCGAGCAGTCCGGGAGCCCCGGACACGACGACCGAGCTCGGCCCGTTGACCGCCGCGACCGAGAGTCCGCCACCCCGACCGGACAGCCTCGCCTCGACGTCGGCGACCGGCAGTGCGATCGACATCATCCCGCCGAGGCCGGCCAGCGTACGGGCGATGGCTTGGCTGCGCAGCGCGACCACCCGGGCGGCGTCCGGCAGCGACAGCGCACCGGCCACGACGGCGGCGGCGATCTCCCCCTGCGAGTGGCCCACCACGGCGTCGGGCTCGACCCCCTGCGAACGCCACAGTGCGGCAAGGGAAACCATCATCGCCCAGGAGGCAGGCTGGACGACGTCGACGCGGTCGAGCGCCGGTGCCCCCTCGGCCTGGCGCAGGACGTCGAACAGCGACCACTCGACAAACGGCGACAACGCGGCCGCGCACTCGGCGAGCCGTTCGGCGAAGACCGGCGACTCGCTCATCAGGCGCGCGCCCATCCCGGCCCACTGCGAACCCTGGCCGGGGAAGACGAAGACCGTGCGGCCCTCGACGTCGGCCGTCCCGGTGACCACCCCGGCCGGGGAACCGTTACCGCCCAAGGCATCCAGCGCCGACTGCACACCGGCGCGGTCGGCACCGAGAACCACCGCGCGATGGTCGAAGAGCGTGCGCGAGGTGACGAGCGAGTGGCCGAGGTCGGTGAGCCGGAGGTCCGGCTCGGCGTCCACGACGGACTTCAGCGCTTCGGCCTGTCCCCGCAGCGCGGCCGGGGACTTGCCGGAGAGCACCAGCGGGAAAACCCCGGACGGCACCTCGGGTGCCCCGGCAGGAACGTCTTCCGGGACGTGTTCGAGGATCGCGTGCGCATTGGTGCCGCTGATGCCGAACGACGACACCGCGGCGCGGCGCGGGCGCCCGGTTGCGGGCCAGCCGACCGCTTCGTTCGGCAGCGAGATCGTTCCCGGCGACCAATCGATGTGCGGCGACGGGGTCTCGGAGTGCAACGTGCCCGGCAGCATCCCGTGCCGCATCGCCAGCACCATCTTGATGACGCTCGCGATCCCGGCCGCCGACTGCGTGTGCCCGAGGTTGGTCTTGATCGAGCCGAGCAGCAGCGGGTTTTCCGGGTCGCGGCTACGGCCGTAGGTCGCCTGGAGTGCCTGCGCCTCGATCGGATCGCCCAGCGCCGTGCCGGTGCCGTGTGCCTCGACCGCGTCGATGTCCGAAGTGGACAGACCGGCGACGGCCAGTGCCTGCCGGATGACGCGCTGCTGGGACGGCCCGTTGGGGGCGGTCATGCCGTTGGACGCGCCATCCTGGTTGATCGCCGAGCCGCGCACCACCGCCAGCACCGGATGCCCGTTGCGGCGCGCATCGGAGAGGCGTTCCACGAGGACCAGCCCCGCCCCCTCGGCGAGGATCATGCCGTCGGCGCCGTCGCCGAACGCCTTGGTGCGGCCGTCGGCGGCGAGCGCCCGCTGGCGGCTGAACGCGATGAACGGGCCGGGGTTGGCCATGATGTGGACGCCACCGGCCAGCGCGAGCGAGCTTTCGCCGCTGCGCAGCGACTGCGCGGCCAGATGCAGGGCCACCAGCGAGGACGAACATGCGGTGTCGACGGTGACCGCGGGCCCTTCCAGCCCGAACAGGTAGGCCACTCGTCCGGAAAGGACACTCGGGCTGGTCCCGGTGACCATCATGCCCTCGGAGTCGCCGAGATCCGCACCGGCACCGTAATCCTGATGGCTGGCCCCGACGAACGTGCCGGTGCGGCTGCCGTGCACCGTTTCCGGATCGATCCCCGCCCGTTCGAAGACCTCCCACGCGGTCTCCAGCAGGAGCCGCTGCTGCGGATCCATCGCCAGCGCTTCGCGTGGCGAGATCCCGAAGAAGCCCGCGTCGAATTCGCCGGCATCGTGCAGGAAACCGCCCTGGGTGGTGTAGGTGCGGCCGGGCCGGTCCGGGTCCGGGTCGTAGAGGGCGTCGCCGTCCCAGCCGCGGTCGGCGGGAAAACCGGTGATGGCGTCGGTGCCGTGGGAAATCAGGTCCCACAGCTGCTCGGGGGACCGGACGCCGCCGGGGAAGCGGCAGCTCATGCCGATGATCGCGATCGGGTCGTCGTCGGCCGGGGTACCGATCGCCGCTGGGGCTGCCGCGGAACCGGCGCCCAGCACTTCGGTGTGCAGGAACGCAGCCAGCGCGGCCGGATTCGGGTAGTCGAAGGCCAGCGTGGCAGGCAGCGCCAGCCCGGTCGCGCCGGCCAGCCGCTTGCGTAGTTCGACCGCCGTCATCGAATCGAACCCGGCATCGCGGAACGGCTGCCGTTCCGCGACGGCGTCGGCGGAATCGTGCCCGAGTACCACGGCCGCTTCGGCACGGACGAGGTCGAGCAGTACCCGGCGCTGGTCCGGCTCGGCCCTTGCACTCAGCCGTGCGGCGAACTCCGCCCGGCCGGCGTCGGATTCCGCGCCGAGCGCGGCGCGAGCTTCGGGCAGGTCACCGAGAAGCGGACTGGGCCGCTGCGAGGTGAAAATCGGGAAGTACCGCTCCCAGTCGACGTCGGCGACCGTGACGGCGCCATCCTGCTGCACCACCGCACGCCGGAGTTCGGTGATCGCGGCTTCAGGGCTCAAGAACGACAGCCCCCGGCGGACGAGATCGCCGGAAACGGCGTCGTCGGTGGCCATTCCGGCGCCTGCCCACGGTCCCCAGGCGATCGAGGTCGCGGCAAGGCCCCGGCTTCGCCGTTGCCCGGCAAGGGCATCGAGACAGGCATTGCCCGCGGCGTAGGCGCTCTGGCCGGCGCTGCCCCACACCCCGGCGATCGAAGTGAACAGCACGAAGAAGTCGAGCGCGGTCTCGCCGAGCAGGTCGTCGAGGTTACGCGCGCCGGAGACCTTCGCGGACATGATCCCGGCGAACGTCTCGACATCGGTCTCGTGCAGCGGCGAAGACTGCCCGGTGCCCGCGGCGTGCACGACGCCGGTGAGCGGGTGTTCCGCCGGGACCTCCGCCAGCACGGCCGCCAGCGCGGCGTGGTCGGTGACGTCGCAGGACACGATGCCGACGCGCGCCCCCAATGCTTCCAGCTCGGCGCGCAGTTCGGCCGCACCGGGCGCCTCCTCGCCGCGACGGCTGGTCAGGATCAGGTTTTCCGCGCCGCTGCGGGCAAGCCAGCGGGCGCACTCGGCGCCGAGGGCACCGGTCCCGCCGGTCACCAGCACACTGCCCGCCGCGGTGAACTCGCCGGGCAGCTCGTCCACCGGATAGCGCACGAACCGGCGGCCGGACGCGCCCACCGACCGGATGGCGACCTGGTCCTCACCGGCGAGCCCGGCCAGTACGTGCACCATCGTCGCGGCCGCGGCGCCGTCGAGGGTCCCGGGCAGGTCGACCAGGCCGCCCCACTGCTGCGGGTACTCCAGCGCCGCGACCCGGCCGAGGCCCCACACCGCGGCCTGTGCCGGGCTCGTGACCGGATCCCAGTGCCCGGTCGAGACCGCGCCCCTGGTCACCGCCCACAGCGGAGCCTCGAGCCGGGCGTCCCCGAGCGCCTGGATGAGCGTGACCGTCCTGGCCAGGCCACGGGAAAGCACCGGGAAGGCATCGTCCCGCTCCTCGTCCGAGGCGAGGAGCGAGACGATGCCCGCCGTGTTGTCCGCTGCTTCGGTGAGGCGGGCGGCGAGCCCGGCGCGGTCGGCGCACAGTGCGTCGACGTCGAGACAGCGGACCTCGGCGCCGTGCTCGGTCAGCGCGGCAACGATCTCCGCGGTGCCGTCGGTGTCATCGGTGCCTGCCGAAACGACGAGCCAGGTACCGCCGAGCCGGGGAGCGGCCGGTATCCGGAGCGGCTTCCATTCGACCCGGTACCGCCACGAATCCAGCAGCGAGCGGGCCCGCCGTCCTTGCCGCCACGAGGTCAGCGCGGGCAATACCGAGCCGAGCGCGGGAAACTGGTCCTCGCGAAGGCCCAGCAGCGCGGCGAGACGATCGGCGTCGCCCTTCTCGACCGCGGCCCACAGCCCCTCGTCCGCCGGGTCGGCCGCCGGGCGCGCGGGGACGACCTCGGGCCAGAAGGCCTCATGCTGGAAGGCGTAAGTGGGCAGGCCGGTCCGGCGCGCGCCGGTACCGGCGAAGAACTCGGGCCAGCCGACCGCGATGCCGCGGACATGCAGCCGGGCCAGTGCGCCGGTCAGCGCAAGGTCCTCGGGCCGGTCACCGCGCAGGGCCGGGACGGCCTCGACGGCCGGATCGCCCTCGACGGCAAGGATGTCCTCGGTCATCGCCGAAAGCACGGCGTCCGGCCCGATTTCGAGGAAAGTGGTCAGGCCCGCGTTGCGCAGGGTGGCGATCCCGTCGGCGAACCGGACCGTGCCGCGCACGTGCTCGACCCAGTACTCCGGGGAACACACCTGTGCGGCGGTGGCGAACTCGCCGGTCAGGGTGGACACCAGCGGGAGCACCGGCTCCTGGTAGGACAGTCTCTGCGCCACCGCCCGGAACTCGCCGAGCATGGCGTCCATGTGGGCGGAGTGGAACGCGTGACTCACCCGCAGGCGCTTGGTCTTGCGGCCGAGCCCGGCGAACCGGGCGGCGAGCGCATCCACCGCGTCTGCGTCGCCCGCGAGGACCACCGAAGCGGGCCCGTTCACCGCCGCGAGGGAGACTCCTGCGGTCAGCAACGGGCCGACCTCGTCCGGTCCGGCCTGCACCGACGCCATCGCGCCAACCCCGGCCGGCAACGCTGCCATGAGCTTCGCCCTTGCCGCGACCAGGGTGCAGGCGTCCGCAAGGGAAAGCACTCCGGCGACGTGGGCCGCGGCCAGCTCGCCGATCGAGTGGCCCGCGACCGCGGCGGGCCGGATCCCCCACGACTCCAGCAGCCGGAACAGCGCGACTTCGAGCGCGAACACCGCAGGCTGGGTCCAGCCCGTCGTGTTCAGCAGCTCCTCTTCGGCGGTGCCTTCCGCGGCAAACAAGATCTCACGCAGCGGCCGGTCGAGCGAATCGCCGAGCAGGGCGGCAACCTCGTCGAGAGCCGAGGCGAACACCGGAAACCGCAGGGCGAGCTCCCGCCCCATGCCGGGACGCTGGCTGCCCTGGCCAGAGAAGAGCATCGCGGGTTTGGTCCCGC
This sequence comes from Amycolatopsis jejuensis, assembly GCF_000717335.1. Classification (GTDB taxonomy): domain Bacteria; phylum Actinomycetota; class Actinomycetes; order Mycobacteriales; family Pseudonocardiaceae; genus Amycolatopsis; species Amycolatopsis jejuensis. Next base: position 186,845 of record NZ_JNYZ01000006.1, on the reverse strand, counting down.
CGCCGGCTTCGCCTTCGACGAGGCCGCGAGCCGGGGCATCCGCACCCAGCGCAGCCAGCGCGGCGAGCAGCTCGGCACGGTCCGAGCCGACGACCGCCGCGCGCCGGCCGAACGCCGAACGGGTGGTGGCCAAGGACAATGCGATGTCGGCCGCGCGCAGGTCCGGCCTGGATTCCACAAAGGACTTGAGGGTCGTGGCCTGTGCCCGCAGTGCCTCCCTGGTCTTCCCGGACAGCAGCCACGGCACGACGACCGCATCGTCCTGCGGTTCCGCCGGGGCGGGACCCGGCGCAGGGGCCTGCTCGATGATCAGGTGGGCGTTGGTTCCGCTGATCCCGAAGGACGAGACCCCGGCGCGGCGCGGCCGTCCGGTGTCCGGCCAGCAGGTCTCTTCGGACAGCAGCTCGACGGCTCCGGCCGTCCAGTCCACTTCGGACGACGGCGAGGCGGCGTGGAGCGTCCGCGGCAGCATGCCGTGGCGCATCGCCATCACCATCTTGATCACTCCGGCAGCCCCGGCGGCCGCCTGGGTGTGACCGAGGTTGGACTTCACCGAACCCAGCAGCAGCGGCCGGTCCTCGTCCCGGTCCCGGCCGTAGGTGGCCAGCAGCGCCTGTGCCTCGATCGGATCGCCGAGCCGGGTGCCGGTGCCGTGTGCTTCCACCGCATCGACGTCCGCAGCGGACAGGCCCGCGCTCGCCAGCGCCTGGCGGATGACCCGTTGCTGTGCCGGGCCGTTCGGCGCGGTCAGCCCGTTGGACGCGCCGTCGGAGTTCACCGCGGACCCGCGCACGATCGCGAGGACCTCGTGGCCGTTCCGCCGGGCGTCGGAAAGCCGCTCGAGCACGAGGATACCGACGCCCTCGGCCCAGCCGACCCCGTCCGCGGCGTCCGAAAAGGACTTGCAGCGGCCGTCCGCGGAAAGCCCGCGCTGGCGGGCGAATTCGATGAGCGAAGCCGGGGTGGACATCACCGTCACCCCGCCCGCGAGCGCAAGGGAACACTCCCCCGCGCGCAGTGCCTGCATCGCCCAGTGCATGGCGACGAGCGACGAAGAGCACGCGGTGTCGACGGTGACGGCCGGTCCTTCCAGCCCCAGCGTGTACGCAACCCGGCCCGAAGCCACACTCGGCGACGTCCCGCTCCCCTGGAAACCTTCGAACTCACCACCGGCCAGTACCGCGCCGTAGTCGTTGTACATCACCCCGGCGAACACCCCGGTCCGGCTGCCACGCAACGACATCGGGTCGATCCCGGTGTGCTCGATCGCCTCCCACGATGCCTCCAGCAACAGCCGTTGCTGTGAGTCCGTCGCCGTCGCCTCCCGCGGGCTCATCCCGAAAAAGGCGGCGTCGAACTCGCCGGCGTCGTGCAGGAAACCGCCGGCGCGCGTATACGTCGTGCCCGGGTGGTCGGGGTCCGGATCGTAGAGTGCGCCCAGATCCCAGCCGCGATTCACCGGGAAGCCCGAGATGGCGTCGGTGCCCTCGCCGACCAGCCGCCACAGGTCTTCCGGCGAAGCGACCCCGCCGGGGTACCGGCAGCTCATGCCCACGATCACGATCGGATCGTCGGCCGCGGACAGGCGCGGCGGGTCTCCGGCCGGAGTGCCGGAGGCAGCTTCCGGTTCCATCAGCTCGCCGAGCAGGTGCGCGGCCAGCGCACGTGCGGTCGGGTGGTCGAAGATCACCGTGGCCGAGCTGCGAAGCCCGGTGACCCGGCTGAGCCGGTTGCGCAATTCGACGGCCGTCAGCGAGTCGAAGCCGAGGTCGGTGAACGCACGGCCGGGTTCGATGGCCGCGGCACCGGCGTGCCCGAGAGTCGCCGCGACCTCAGTCCGCACCAGTTCCAGCACCGCGTCGGCACGGTCCTCGGCGCTCAGCCGGGAAAGCCGCTGGACCAGCGCGGACGCCGGGCCGGCACCCGAGACCACCGAACGGCGGCCGGAAACCTTGACGAGCCCGCGCAGCAGATGCGGAACGTCGCCGGACGCCCGCAGCGCGCCCAGGTCCAGCCGGACCGGCAGTACCAGCGATTCGGGCACAGAGAGCGCGGCATCGAACAGCGCGACGCCCTCCGCCACGGCTAGCGGCGGAGTGCCCGCCCGCGCCAGGCGCTCCAGCTCGGCGTCCGTCAGCGCGGCGGTCATGCCACCGGATCGCGCCCACGGGCCCCAGGCAAGGGAAACTCCCGGAAGTCCTTCGCTGCGGCGGCGCGCCACGAGTGCGTCGAGGAAGGCATTGGCGGCCGCGTAGTTCGCCTGTCCGGCCGCCCCGAACGTCCCGGCGACCGAGGAGAAGACCACGAACGCGGTCAGCGGGAGGGCCCGGGTCAGCTCGTGCAAGTTCCAGACGGCGTCGGCCTTCGGGGTGAGGACAGTGTCCAGCCGCTCCGGCGTCAGCGCGGTGAGCACCCCGTCGTCGAGCATCCCGGCTGTGTGGACCACCCCGGTCAGCGGATGCGCGTCCGGAATCGAGGCCAGCACCGCGGCGAGCTCGGCCCGATCGGCGACGTCGCAGGCGGCGATCGTGACCTCGGCACCATGCTCGGCCAGTTCGGTCACGAGGCCGTCGGCCCCATCGGCCGCGGCACCACGCCGGCTCAGCAGCAGCAGGCGGCGTACGCCGTGGGTGGTCACGAGATGGCGGGCGAACACACCCGCGAGGCCGTCGGCGGCGCCGGTGAGGAGGACGGTCCCGTCCGCACTCCACGGGACTTCCGTTGCGGCTGCCGGGAAAACGCGGTTCAACCTCGGCTGCAGCACGACGCCGTCGCGAATCATCGTCTCGGGTCCGGCGGCCAGCGCCGCGCCGAGGCCGGCCGCCGCAGGCGTCTCCGGGTCGAGGTCGAGCAGCGCGAATCGATCCGGATGCTCGGTCTGGGCGCCCCTGAGCAGACCCCGGACCGCCGCCGCGGCCGGGTCGCTGCAGTCGGCTCCGCGAGTCACGAAGATCAGCCGTGAGGCCGCGAACCGGTCGTCGGCCAGCCACGCCTGCGCGCGATGCAGTGCCTCGGCGGCCAAGCGGTGTGCCTCGGCGGCGACGTCGGTTCCGGTGCACTGCACCGGAACCAGGACGACTTCCGGAACCGGGTTGCCGGACCAGACCGGGCCGGGCTGCGTTTCGGCGGTGCGGCCCGCTTCCCGGACCGCGCCGGCCAACCCGAAGACATCGTCACCCAGCACGCCGACGGACACCGGCGCCGTCGCCCCGGTGGTCCGGGCCTTTTTCCAGACCACGGAGAACAACGAGTCCCGCTCGACCGGCGAGAGCCGCCCCTGCCGGTCCGTCCCGCGCAGCACGAGGGTGTCGATCGTCGCGATGGGTTCCCCGGCAGGGCCGGCCACCGCAACGGAAATGGTGTCCCCGGCCAGCTTGGTGATCTTGACCCGGACCTCCGCGGCACCGGTCGCCCGGAGCGAGACGCCCTCCCAGGAAAACGGAAGGCCACCGTCGAGGCCCGCGAAAGATGCGGCGTGCAAAGCGGAATCGAGCAGCGCCGGGTGGATGCCGAACTCTTCGGCGCCGGTGCCTTCGGGCAGCGCCAGCTCGGCGAAGATCTCGTCGCCGCGTCGCCAGGCGGAGGTGAGGCCACGGAACGCCGGACCGTATTCGAAACCACCAGCGGCGAGCCGGTCGTAGTGCCCGTCGAGGTCGAGCACCTCGGCACCGGCAGGCGGCCAGGTGGCGAAGTCCGCATCGGGCACCGCATCGGTGCCCTCGGCCACCAGCACGCCGGTGGCATGCCGGACCCACGGAAGCTCGGCGTCGTCGGCATCGGGCCGGGAATAGACGGAAAGCGCCCGGCTGCCCGCGTCGTCGGGCGCACCGACCCAGACCTGGACCTGGACGCCGCCGTGCGCGGGCAGGACGAGCGGAGCGGCGAGCGTGAGCTCTTCGACCCGATCGCAGCCCACCTCGTCCCCGGCCCGGATCGCCAGTTCCAGGAACGCCGTCCCCGGCAGGAGGACGGCACCGTCGACGACGTGCTCGGCGAGCCACGGATGCGCGTGGCCGGAAAGGCGGCCGGTGAGCAGGAACGAGTCCGAGTCCGCCAGTGCGGTGGTCGCGGTGAGCAGCGGATGGTGCGCCGCGCCCACGCCCGCCGCACGCAGCTCGCCTGCCCCGGCACCCATGGCTTTCGGCCAGAACCGGCGGCGCTGAAAGGCGTACGTCGGCAGGTCCACCCGGCGGACGCCGGTACCGGCGAAGAAGGCATCCCATCGCACGCGGACGCCATGTACGTGCAGGTTGCCCACAGCGGACGCGATCGCCGCCGTCTCCGGGCGACGGGCCCGCAACACCGGGAACGCGGCGGCTTCCGGGTCTGCTGGGTCGTTCCAGCAGTCCTCGACCATGGCGGACAGCACGCCGTCCGGGCCGAGTTCGAGGAATACTCCGGCACCGTGGTCGCGCAGCCAGCCGACGCCGTCGGCGAACCGGACGGCCCGGCGGACCTGATCGGCCCAGTAGTCCGCGGACCTCGCCTGCTCGGCCGTCATCGGGTCGCCGGTCACCGTGGACACGATCGGGATGAGCGGCGGCTGCGGGGAAAGACCGGCCACCACAGCGCGGTAATCGCCGAGCATCGGTTCGAGATGAGGCGAGTGGAACGCGTGCGAGACCCGGAGTTCGCGGGTCTTGCGGTCCAGTGCGGCGAAGTGCGCGGTGATCTCGGCGACCGCTTCGCGATCACCGGATACGACCACCGCCGCGGGCCCGTTGACCGCGGCGATCGAAACCAGGTCCGCCCTGCCCTCGATCAGCGGCGCGACCTCGGCTTCCGACGCCTCCAGCGAGACCATCGATCCAGTGCCCGGCACCGCCTGCATCAGCCGGCCCCGGGCGGCCACCAGCGCGGCCGCGTCCTCGAGACCGAAGACCCCGGACACGTGCGCCGCCGCGAGTTCCCCGATGGAGTGGCCGAGGAGGTAGTCCGGCTGGACCCCGATCGCTTCCATCAAGCGGAACAGGGCGACCTCGACGGCGAACAACGCAGGCTGGGCGTATTCGGTCCGCTCCAGCGTTTCCGGTTCGTCGCCCCACATGACCTCCTGCAGTGGACGGTCGAGGTGGGCGTCGAAGGCGGCGGCGACGGTGTCCAGTTCGGCGGCGAATTCCGGGAACCGGGCGTACAGCTCCCGGCCCATGCCCAGCCGTTGCGCGCCTTGGCCGGTGAACAGGAAGGCCAGTTTCGGCCGGCCCTGGCAGGTCCCCAGCAGCAGGCCCGGCGCGGAGCTGCCCCCGGCCAGTGCCGTCAGCCCGGCGACGGCCGTTTTCCGATCGCCTGCGAGCAGCACGGCGCGGTGCTCGAAACTCGCTCGCGACGTCGCCAGCGAATACGCCAGGTCGCCCGGCTCGACGTCCCACTGTTCGTCCACAAAGGACAGCAGAGCCGCGGCCTGCGCCCGCAGCGCGTCTCCGGTCTTGCCGGAAACCGGCAGGGGTACCACGTCCGGGCCGGTGCGGCCGGGCTCCGCCGGAGACTCCGCGGGCGGCGCCTGCTCGACGATGAGGTGTGCGTTGGTCCCGCTGATGCCGAACGACGAGATCCCGGCCCGGCGGGGGGCGCCGGTCTCCGGCCACGGGACCTGCTCGGTCACCAGCTCGACCGCCCCCGCCGTCCAGTCCACATGGGACGACGGGGTTTCGGCACCGAGCGTGCGGGGGACGATGCCGTGCCGCATCGCCAGCACCATCTTGATCACCCCGGCGACCCCGGCGGCGGCCTGGGTGTGGCTCAGGTTCGACTTCACCGAGCCGAGCAGCAGGGGCCGGGCCGCGTCCCGCCCTCGCCCGTAGGTCGCCAGCAGCGCCTGCGCCTCCACCGGATCGCCCAAGGTGGTCCCGGTCCCGTGCGCGTCGACGACGTCGACCTCGGCCGCGGTGAGCCGGGCGTTGATCAGCGCCTGCTCGATGACCCGCTGCTGGGACGGGCCGTTCGGCGCGGTCAGCCCGTTCGACGCGCCGTCCTGGTTGACCGCGGAGCCACGGATGACCGCCAGCACCTCGTGCCCGTTGCGGCGGGCGTCGGAAAGCCGTTCCAGGACAAGGAGCCCGGCGCCTTCCGACCAGCCGGTGCCCCCGGCGTCGTCGGAGAACGAGCGGCACCGGCCGTCGGCGGCGAGGCCGCCTTGCCGGTTCATCTCGGTGAACGTGGCCGGGCTGGACATCACCGTAACCCCGCCGGCCAGCGCCAGCGAGCATTCACCCGCGCGCAGTGACTGGGCGGCCAGGTGCATCGCGACGAGCGACGACGAACACGCGGTGTCCACCGTCACCGCGGGACCGACCAGGCCGAACGTGTAGGAGAGCCGTCCGGACAGCACGCTGTTCGCGCTGCCGGTCAGCTGGAAACCCTCGGCACCCTCCCCCGGACCGACCCGGTAGTCCTGGGCCATCGCGCCGACGAAGACCCCGGTCCGGGTCCCCCGTACCACGGCAGGATCGAGCCCGGCCCGTTCGAAGGCCTCCCATGCGGTTTCGAGCAGCACCCGCTGCTGGGGATCCATCGCGAGCGCCTCCCGCGGGGAGATCCCGAAGAAGTCCGCGTCGAATTCGGTGGCACCGCGGAGAAAACCGCCGGCGGACGGCCCGTCGGGGTCCCCGCCGAGGTCCCAGCCCCGGTCGGCCGGGAAGCCCGAGATCCCGTGCGCACCGGTGGCGACCATCCGCCAGAGGTCGTCGGGACCGGCGACGTTCCCTGGAAAGCGGCAGCTCATGCCGACCAGCGCGATCGGCTCGACGGCGGCCTCTTCCAGCTCACCGACCCGGCGGCGGGAACGCTGCAGATCGGCGCTCGCCCGCTTGAGATAGTCCCTGAGCTTCTGTTCGTTGTCCATCCCGGCTCAACCCATCTCGGCCGCGAGCGGCGAGCTGCTGCCCGCATCGCACGTCACGAATTTCCCGTGGCACCCCGCCGGCATCAGGCTGCCGGCAATCGTTGCCACCACGGCAGTTTCGCCCTTGCGCGGCCGGGAAAACCTTAGATCCCGGCCGTTCCGGCGAGGCCCGGTTACCAAGCTCCGCTCAGCGCAAGGCCGTCCGTCCCGCGTTCGCGCGACACCTGGTGCAGATCGGACTCCACCATCATGCGCATCAGCTCGTCGAAGGCCACCGTGGGTTCCCAGCCCAGCACCTTGCGCGCCAGCCCGGAATCCGCGCACAACGTCTCGACCTCGGCGGGCCGGACCAGCTTCGGATCGATCACGACGTGGTCCTCCCAGTCGAGGCCGGCGCAGCCGAAGGCGATCCGCACCGCATCCCGCACCGAGTTCATCCGGCCGGTCCCGACCACGTAGTCGTCGGCGACGTCCTGCTGCAGCATCAGGTGCATGGCACGGACGTAGTCGCCGGCGAACCCCCAGTCGCGGACCGCATCGAGGTTGCCGAGGCTCAGTTTTTCCTGCAGCCCCAGCTTGATCCGCGCCACGGCGAGCGAAATCTTCCTCGTGACGAACTCGGCACCGCGCCGCGGGGATTCGTGGTTGAACAGCATCCCGGACACCCCGTACATCCCGAAGGATTCGCGATAGTTGCGCGTGATGTAGTGGCCGTACGCTTTCGCCACCCCATACGGGCTGCGCGGATGGAACGTCGTCGTCTCGCACTGCGGCGTCTCCATCACCTTGCCGAACATCTCCGACGAGGACGCCTGGTAGAACCGGATCTGGCCACCGGACGGGGGACGGGACGTGATCGACAGCCCGCTCACCATCCGGATCGCTTCGAGCATGCGCAGCACGCCCATGCCGTTGACCTCGGTGACCAGTTCCGCCTGCTCCCAGGACATCGGCACGAAGGAAATCGCCCCGAGGTTGTAGACCTCGTCCGGCTGGACCTTGTCGACGGCCGCGACCAGGCTGCCCTGGTCGAGGAGGTCGCCGTTGACGAAATCGAGATCGGCGGCGAGCATGCTGACCCGCGACTTCCGCGGATTCGCCTGCCCGCGGACCAGTCCCCACACCTGGTAGCCCAGGGAAAGCAGGTGCTCGGCCAGATACGAACCGTCCTGCCCGGTGATCCCGGTGATCAATGCACGCCTGGACATGTCAACCCTTCTCTCGGCCGGGGGGCGAATCGTCGCGGGCGCAGTTTCCGTTCCGGCGGGAAAACCTTCCGGAAATCCGCGAAGACAATTCGGCGGACCGGCACTACTCCGCGATCTTGGTCCTCTCGCACCAGCGGAAAACCGGCAGCCGGACGCCGTCCACCTCGGTCACCTCGCCGTGGTGCGAGAAATGCTCGTACCCGGAGCCGAACGAAATCTTCACCTTGTCGCACAGGTTGTCCACCTCCGCGACCCGGCCGCCTTCGGGCAATTCGGCCGGACCACCGGTCAGCACGATCCGCACACTGGCCATCTCGATCATCCCTTCCGAAACCGGGAGAGCTCCGTCTCGATTTTCCGCTCCGGGAATCAGCGTGCACCGCATCCGCCGGGCCGGTCCATCCCTTCTCCGGCAAGACTGGCCTTTCCCCTAGAGCTTCCTTTCCGGTCCCCGCGCATTCGCGGTTTCCGCGGATTCAGCCGACCTCGATTTCCGGTTGATGGAGCTCGAGCCAGGTCGCGATGTCGACCGTGCGGTCGAGGGCCTCGCGGGTGCTGTCCGGGACGTCCGCCGGATCCATCCGCACGACCTCGTCGACCCAGCGGCGGTCGGCGAACCGGAAGACGGGGTGATCGGCGTCCTCGGTCAGCTCCCTCGCCTGCTGCTGAAGCTCGCCGGCATACCGATCGTCCTGAGTGGACGGAAAGGGGCTCTTGACGCGGTTGCGGACCGAAGCGGGCAAGAGGTCGCCCGCCGCCGCGCGAAGCAGGCTCTTTTCCCTGCCGTCGAACGTCTTCATCGACCACGGGGTGTTGTAGACGTATTCCACCAGACGGTGATCGCAATACGGCACGCGCACTTCGAGGCCGACCGCCATGCTGATCCGGTCCTTGCGGTCCAGCAGCATGGGCAGGAACCGGGTGAGGTGGAGATGGCACATGATCCGCATGCGGCGTTCGTGCTCGTCTTCCCCGGGCAGGAACTCGACCGCGGCGGCCGCGTCGCGGTACGAGTCCTTGAAATAGGTCTCCAGATCGAGCGCGGCGACCAGGCCCGGGTTCATCATCCCCGTCGCGTTCGCGTCGTCCCACTCCGCCAGCACCGGGGCCATCCACGGGTAGAGGTCGGCGTGCGCGAGCTCGGGAACGTGGAACCACGGATATCCGGCGAAGACCTCGTCCGCCCCTTCGCCGGACAGCGCGACCGTGGAATGCTCCCGGATCGCCTTGAACAACAGGTACAGCGGGACGTCCACATCCGCCATGCCGACCGGGAAATCACGCGCCGCGATGACCGCCCTGCGATGTTCCCGATCGGCCATGGAGGTGAACGGCAGCACGATGTCCCGGTGGATCGCGCCGACGTGATCGGCCACGTCGTGCACGAACGGCGAGTCGGGGGTGGCGCGCATCGAATCGGGCCGGAAGGATTCGTTGCGGCCGGCGAAATCCACCGAGTACGTGTGCACCCGTTCGCCTTGGGCGGCGAGCTGCCGGGCCGCCACGACGGTGAGGGAACTGGAGTCCAGCCCGCCGGACAGCAGCACGCACTGCGGCACGTCCGCGACCAGCTGGTGTTTCACGATGTCACCGAACAACTCGCGGGTGACCGCGACGGTCGACTCGAGATCGTCGATGTGCTCGCGTGGCTCCAGCGTCCAGTAGGTGCGTTCCCGCACCCCGGATCGGTCGACCACGACCAGGCTGCCCGGACGGACCTCCCGCATCCCGGACCAGATCTCGGCGCCGGGAGTGTTCCAGCCGTTCAGCATCTCCCGGAGACCGTCGGCCGTGATCACCCGCTTCTGCAGCGGGTGGGCCAGGATCGCCTTCGGTTCCGACGCGAAGAGCACGCCGTCGGCGGTCGGGTGGAAGAAGAACGGCTTGATCCCCAGCCGGTCGCGGACCATGACCAGCTTCTCGTCACGGGCATCCCAGATCGCGAAGGCGTACATTCCGTCGAGCCGCTCGGCCACGGCCTCGCCCCATTCGAGATAGGCACGCAGCACCACCTCGGTGTCGCTCGAGGTCTCGAACCGGTGGCCGCGCCCGCGCAGCCGGTCCCGCAGCTCGGTGAAGTTGTACGCCTCCCCGCTGTAGGTGATCACCACGCGTCCGTCCGGGGTGTGCGCGGTCATCGGCTGCGTGCCGCCGCTGAGGTCGATCACCGCCAGCCTCCGGTGCCCGAGCGCGATGTGCCTGCCGGTCCAGATCCCTTCGGCATCGGGGCCACGGCAGGCCATCGTCCGGGTCATCGCCTCCACTGGCGTCCGGTCGGTCCGCAGGTCCCGCTGGTAGGACACCCATCCGGTGATACCGCACATCCGGCCCACTCCTTTCGCGTGCAGGCGCGGAAGTACGCACCACGACGGACGATCGCAGGAGGCGAACGGGGAAACTCCTAGTCTTCCCGGCTCCCATGGGGGCCGCCGCCCGGCACCTACTGGCGGTCCGCCGGGTTTTTCCCTGCTATGGCGGGCTCGCACCCCGGCGGCGGATCGCGCATGCTTGCGGCTGCCCGGCCGGATCGCACGACGAAAGGCACCGCATGCACCGCGAGCTGATGATCGAGGCCACCGGGATCACCCGGAACTTCGGCGCGGTCACCGCGCTCGCCGGGGTGAGCCTGACCGTCGGCCGCGGGCGCGTGCTCGGCCTGCTCGGGCACAACGGCGCAGGCAAGACGACGCTCGTCAACGTACTGGCCACGGTGCTCGCGCCGGCGTCCGGCTCGGCCCGCGTCGCCGGGTACGACGTCCGGCACGAGGCGGCCGAGGTGCGCCGCCGGATCGGCCTGACCGGGCAGTTCGCGTCCGTGGACGCCGGGCTCAGCGGGCGCGCCAACCTGACCCTGCTGGCCCGTCTGCTGGGCGCGAACCGGCGGCAAGCCGCGCAGCGGACCGACGACCTGCTGGCCGCGTTTGCGCTGACCGACGCCGCCGGACGGCCCGCCCGCACCTATTCCGGCGGCATGCGGCGGCGGCTCGACCTTGCCGCGAGCCTGGTCGGCCGTCCGGAGGTCATCTTCCTCGACGAGCCGACGACCGGACTGGACCCGACGAGCCGGATGAACCTGTGGCAGATCGTCGAAGAACTGGCCGGGCAAGGCACGACCGTGCTGCTCACCACGCAGTACCTCGACGAGGCCGACCGGCTGGCGGACACGATCGCGGTCATGTCCGCGGGCCGGGTCGTCGCGTCCGGGACCGCCGCCGCGCTCAAGGCGCGGGTCGGCCAGCGCTCGGTGCACGTCCGTCTCGTGCTGGCCACGCAGACCGCACTCGCGTGCACGGCGCTGCAGCGCACCGGGCTGCAGCCGGCGGAGGCCGAGCCCGGCGCGGTCGTCGTGCCGGTCGAGTCCGCCCGCGAGCTCGCCGTCGTCTTCCGTGCGCTGGACGGCGCCGGAATCGAGGTCGAAGACGTCGCGCTGCGGGAACCGACGCTGGACGACGTCTACCTGGCCCTCACCGACCGCGATCCGGCGCCCGCGGCCTGACCCCTCTGGAGCCCACCATGACCTCGATGCTCTCCCGCCCGGTTACCGCCCCGGCCCGCTGGCCCACGAGCTCGTTCGCCTCGCAGGTGGCTCTGCTGACCTGGCGCCAGCTGTCCACCACGGTGCGCGACCCACAGGAGATCCTGTTCGCGCTCCTGCAGCCGGCGGCCCTGCTCTTCATGTTCACCCAGGTGTTCGCCGTGCTGACGACGACCGCCGGGTTCCCGCCCGGGCTGTCCTATGTGGACTACCTGATGCCGGCGATCCTGCTGAACAACGTGCTGCAGCAAGCCATGCAGTCCGGCGCCGGGCTGGTCGAGGACCTGCACAACGGGTTCGTGGCCCGGCTGCGGTCGATGCCGGTGCACCCGGCCGTCCCGCTGGTCGCCCGGAGCTGCGCCGACCTCGCGTTCTGCGCGCTGCAGCTGGTGGTGATGCTGGGCACCGCGATCGCCCTGTTCGGGCACCGGCCCGGCGGCGGGCTCGCGGGCGTGGCCGCGTCGCTCCTGCTGGCGCTGGTGGTCTGCTGGGGGATCGGCTGGCTGTTCCTCGCCTTGGGCGCGTGGCTCCGGCGGGCACAGACGATGCAGAGCCTCAGCGTCGTGGCCGTGCTCCCGCTGATGTTCCTCTCGAGCGCCTACATCCCGGTCTCGGCGCTGCCCGGCTGGATCCGCACGCTCGCCCGGATCAACCCGCTGACCTACGCCGTCGACACCATGCGTGAGCTGGCTCTCGGGCTACCCGGCGGCGGGCTCGGCACGGCGGCGCTCACGGTCCTGATCTGTGCCGTGCTGGCAATTGCCGGGATTTTCGCCGCGCTCCGCGGATTTCGCCGTCCGCTCTGAGGAGTGCGGGCGCTCACCACGTGACGAGCAGGGCGGTCAGGCCGCCGGCGAGCTGATCGTCCGGGGTGCTCAGCTCGGCGACCGGCAGCGCGAGGCGCAGGTCCGGAAAACGCCGGAGCAGCGCGGAAAAGGCCAGCCGCAGCTCCATCCTGGCGAGGGGCGCGCCGACGCAATGCCAGATCCCGTGCGCGAAGGCCAGGTGCGGGTTCGGCGTGCGGGTGACGTCGACCCGGTCGGGCTCTTCGAAGGCCCGCGGGTCGAAGTTCGCGAGCGCGAAATCGAGCAGCACCAGGTCGCCCTCCTCGATACGGACTCCGCCGACCTCGATGTCCTCGCGCGCGTAATGCGGCATGGCCCCGCCACCCGCGCTGGCGGTGCGGAGCAGTTCCTCGACCGCATCGGGGATCAGCCCGGGATCGGCCGTGACTGCCGCGCGGAGTTCGTCGTCAGTGCACAGCCGCGCGACGCCGAAGCCGAGGTGGCTCACCACACTGCCGTGCCCCGCGAAGATCACGCCGGCAACGACTTCGGCGACTTCCTCGTCGGCCAGCCCGGCAGCGCAGGCGCCGGAAATCAGATCGTCGCTCGGCTCCCGCCGCCGTTGCACGACGAGCCGCCCGAGCAGAGCCGCCAGCGAGCCCTGCCCGTCGGTGCCGCTGCCGAGCTCGCTCGCCGCGGCGAGCCGGGATCCGAGCTCCCCGCGTTCTCCGGCGGGAATGCCGATCAGCTCGCACAGGACCGCGATCGACAGCGGGTTCGCGAACACCGACTGCAGATCGGCGGGCGGGCCCCAGGACGCCAACGTGCCCGCCGCCTCGTCGGCGAACGCCGCCACGCGAGGTTCGAGCGCGGCCATCCGCTTGCGCGAGAAGTGCGGCGCGAGCACCGTCCGGAGCCTGCGGTGGTCGGCCATCTCGTCCGCGTAGCCGGACCGGCCTGCCGCCGGATCGAACATCGGGCTGTCGATGAACCTGGGCGCGTTCTCCGGGTCCGGATGCGCCCGCCCGAGACGAGGGTCCGCCAGCAGGTCTTTGATCTCGGCGTACCGCGTGACCAGCCACGCGTCGTCACCGGCGTAGGTCCGGACCGGGACGACCGCCCGGGATTCCTGCAGCCGCCGCCAATCCGGCGCGGGCCGGAGCACCGGCGTGGACAGGGCGGCGAGACTGGGCCGGTCTTCGGCGGGCATAGGGCGGGCTCCCGTGCGGATCGACGACGTCGGGTGTTTCATGATCGAACATCCCAGTGCCGTGAACAGCTGTCAAAGACACGGGAAAAAGGGTAAGGAAATCACCACATCACCGCCCGGGCGGGGTTCACCAGGTGACGAGCAGTGCGGACAGGCCACCCGCCAGCTGATCGTCCGGGACACTGAGCTCGGACACCGGAAGCACGAGACGCAGCCCGGGAAAACGCTGCAGCAGTGCGGAAAACGCCAGCCGCAGCTCCATCCGCGCAAGCGGCGCGCCGACACAGTGCCACCTGCCGAGCGCGTAGGTCAGGTGCGGGTTCGGCACGCGGCCGAGGTCGATCCGGTCGGGCTCGGCGAAGGCTCTCCGGTCGGTGTTCGCCAGCGCCAGGTCGAGCAGCACCAGATCACCGGCTTGAATGCGGACTCCGTCGATGTCGAGATCTTCCCGCGCGTAGTGCGGCATGATCACGCCACCCGCGCTGGCGGTGCGCACCATCTCCTCGACCGCGGCAGGCATCAGCCCGGGATCGGCCGTGACTGCCGCGGTCGAGCTCGTCGTCGCTGCACAGCCCTCGACACCGAACACGAGATGGTTCACCACGCCGCGACCGCCGAAGATCACCCCGGCGATGGCGTCGGCGACTTCGGCATCGGTCAGCCCGGCAGCGCAGGCACCGGAGATCAGATCGTCACGCGGCTCCTCCCGCCGGAGCGCGACGAGCCGCCCGACCAGGGCCGCCAGCGGACCCAGGCGGTCGGTGTCACCGCCGAGCGTGCTCGCGGCAGCGAGCAGCGGCCCCAGCTCGTCGCGTTCTTCGGCGGGAATGCCGATCAGCTCGCACCGGACCGCCATCGACAGCGGGGTTCGCGCACACCGCCAGCAGATCGGCCGACGGGCCGCCGGACGCCAGAGCCGTCACCGCTTCGTCGACGATCTCCGCCACGCGAGGTTCGAGCGCAGCCATCCGGCTGTGCGAAAAGTAGGGCGTGAGCACCGTCCGCAGGCGGCGGTGGCCGGCGAGCCCATGGGCGAAGCCGGTCTGGCCGGCAGCCTCACCGAGGATCGGGGAGTCGATGAACCGGGCGGCGTTCTCCGGGTCCGGATGCGCCCGCCCGAGCCGGGTGCCCATCAGCAGGTCTTTGATCTCGGCGTACCGGGTGACCAGCCACGCGTCGTCACCGGTGTAGGTCCGGACCGGGACCGACCGCCCGGGATTCCTGCAGCCGCCGCCAATCCGGGGCGGGCCGGAGCACCGGCGTGGACAGGGCGGCGAGACTGGGCCGGTGGTCGGCAGGGCTGGACATGGGTCGGACTCCGTTGCGCTCGACGACGTTCCATACCTCAGGACCGAACTTCCCAGTGCCGCCGGACGGCTGTCAAAGCTCCCGGCGAAAGGGTAAGGAAAGCACCACATCACCGGGAACTGCCGCATTTTCGGCTGCTCTGGTGATTTCCTCGTCCCGGCGGGTGTGTACTGCGGCACCGGCGGCCCGTGCATTCCGTCCGGCCCCGCCGAAACCCCGCGTCCCCGGTACGAAGGAACGTCCCATGCCTCTCCCCGCGACGAATGCCGATCTCTGGCTCCGCCGGTTCCGGCCGTCCCCGGCCGCCACCCGCCGGCTGGTCTGCTTCCCGCACGCCGGCGGGTCGGCCGGCTTCTACCAGCCGGTCGCCGCGGCGCAGCCGCCCGGCACCGACGTCGTCGTGCTGCAGTACCCGGGCAGGCAGGACCGCTACCGCGAGCCGTGCCTGTCCACAGTGGAAAGCTACGCCGACCGGATCAGCGAAGTGCTCGACGGCGAGCCGGAGCTGCCGACCGTCTACTTCGGACACAGCATGGGCGCGTCGATCGCCTTCGAGACCGCGGTGCGCACCGGCGCCGTGTCGGCATTGGTGGCGTCCGGACGCCGGGCGCCCGCCGCGTCCCGCACCGAGTACGTCCACCGGCTCGACGATGCCGGGCTGCTCCGGGAGATCAACCGGCTCGGCGGAACCGAATCGGCGTTGCTGGACAACGAAGAAGTGCTCCGCCTGGCGCTGCCTGCCATCCGCAACGACTACCGTGCCGCCGAAACCTACGAAGGCACCCCGGGTACCCGGCTGGACTGCCCGATCGTCGCCCTGGTCGGCGACGCCGACCCGAAGGCGACCGTCGCGGAGGCCGGCCGCTGGGGCGAGCACACCACCGCCACGTTCCGGATGCGGGTCTTTCCCGGCGGGCACTTCTACCTGACCGGCCACGCTGCCGCGGTGAACCGCGAAATCGCCGCCGAACTCGCCCGTCTCGGCGACTCCGCCGCGTCGGCGTGACCGCCCGGTACTGCACCGGAAACCCGGAAAGGGCAGCAGATTTCCCTTGGCGCAAGGGTCATTCCGCACGGGCCGCCCGGCTGCGGGCGATCCGCACGGGAAGACCGCCCGGGTTCAGTCCGGATCACCCGCGCGGATCACGAGGCCCGGATGTACTCCGGCCGGACTCGCGGCGGCCACTGCCCCAGGCTCAGGATCCCGAGCGAGTAGCTCTTCGAAACGAGCGCGGGCCGGTTGGTCACCTTCAGCTTCCGCAGCAGGGTCGTGACGTGGTACTCGATCCCGCCCCGGGACAGGAAGAGCTTCGCCGCCATCTGCACGGTGGACTCGCCCGTCGCGACGCCCTCGAGGATCCGCGCGTCGATGGGACTCAGCAGTGCCTGCTTGCCGCTGGCCAGCTGCAGGACGCCGCTGGTCTCCTCCGGCCGGACCAGCACCAGTAGCCCGTTGACCCGGCCGGCGTCACCTCGTACGGCGACGCCGGTCAGCTCACCGGCGAACACCGCCTGTTCGGCGCCGACCGCGACGACCTGCTCGGCAAAGCGCGGATGGCCGCCTTCCTTGAGCCGGGTCAGCTGGTGCCGCACTTTTCCGTGCACACTCGGGTGCAGGAATTCGCAGAATCCGCGACCACGCAGTTCCTGGGCACTGCGGCCGAACTGCCGCGAGAAAAACCGATTGGCATCGGTGACCCGGAGCCCGAGGTCCAGGTTCGCCATGCACATCCCGGACTGGTCGAAAAGCGAACGATATCTGTCGCGGTGCTCGGTGTGCACGGTGGGAACCGGCACCGCACAGCGCGGGGCCGTTGCGGTTGAATTCATGGGGAGGACCGTTCCTCTCATTTCATGAGAGATTCGATGGAGCGATTCGAGCCGCACATATTCCAGGATTATCGGAATATTCGTTTGCGGGTTGTCACGCGTGGATCGTATCGATCATGAAACGGCCGGGTCAACAGATCCGCACTGGCCGGCCTTAACACTGCGGTACCGCGCGCCGATGGTTCGGTCCACTGCGGTCCCCCGCACTCCGGCGCTCCGCCGGGCAGGGAAAAGACAGTTGAATATTACCCGAAGGTGAACCTGCGCGATACCGCCCCAGAGACAAGAGTCCAGACTCCCACGATATTTTAAGCAGCCGCAGATCCGCTGGTCAAGAACCGGCAACCGGCGCGCCGAAAAGCCGGGGCCCGGTCACCGGACGGCCGCGGGCGGCGATGGGGTGAGCACGCCACCCCGCAATCACGTCCCGGTAAACGCTCCCCGGCAGGCTCAGCCGGACCGGTCCGGTCCGAGTGCGCCCGCCAGGCCCGGCCGGCCTTCGATGCGCAATTTGCGGTAAACACCGGTCAACCGCTTCTCGACGGCCCGGCGTCCGATTCCGAGTGTTTCGGCGATCTCGGTATTGGTGCGGCCCTGCGCCGCGAGCTCCGCCACCGTGGTCTCCCCCGGGGTCAGCCCGGGTCGCCGCGGCGTATCCGGCGCGTCCGCGCTGCTCGCATACAGCCGGTCGGCGCGCTCGGCCAGCCAGCCCGCTCCGCACTGTGCGGCCAGCCGGTGGCCGCACAGCACGTGGCGGGCCGCCTCGGCCGGATCGGTTTCCCGGAGCCGTTCGCCGAGATCCACGAGGGTGTACGCCAGCTCGAACGGATTGTCCGATTCCTCCAGTAGGGCCAGGGATTCCCGCAGCCACCGCACCCCGGCCGCACCGTCGTGGACTGCCGCGCGGATCCGCAACGTCCGCGCGATGGTGACCGGTTCGCCCCACGCGACCGCACGCTCGTGGCTTTCCTCCGCCACCCGCCGGGCCTGGCCGGCGCGCCCCAGCCGGTGGGACAGCATTGCCGCCCCCTCCCACCACCGGTGCAATACCGGGTTGCACCAGCCCATCCGGTCCAGGTACCGCTCGCAGTCCAGGAACTGCGCGAGCGCCTCCTCGAGGTCGCCTTGCTCCGCGGTGACAGTCGCGAGCAATGCGCGGCGGATCAGGAACTGCCACGGCAGGCCGTCGGGCTCGGTGCTGCCGAGGAGACGACCGGCAAGTTCGCTGTCCCGCAACATGAACGCCGCCACCCCGAGGGCCTGTTCCGGCAGGATCCGGTGCTCTCGCTCGGCAAGGGCGACGGCGTCGTACGCGCGGACCGCGTGCTCCCGGCCTTCGGCCAGATGCCCCTTGGCGAGCAGCACGAGAGCGCGCTGCGCATCGACCACCGACCGCCACCCCGCGCTGGAGCGCCGGTTCGTGTAGTCGCTCGCCGCCTCGAGCCAGCCGAGCGCGCCGCCGAGGTCGCCTGCTGCCACCAGCACAGTCGGCAGGACCCACATGGTCGATTGCATGTCGACCCGGTGGGCAGGCTGGTTGTCCAGGATCTGCGCGATCGGCGCGGCGACCTCGTCCCGGCTCAGCCGCGCGCTGAGAGTACCGGAAAGCAGCAGTACCGAACGCAGGTCCCGCTCCGCCGCACTGAGCGGGACGGTGCCGGGCAGGCTCCGCAGCCGGGCCATCGCCGCAGCCTGCCGCGCCGGGTCGGCCAGCGCCGCGTACCACGCACGGGCTTCCAGCCGTAACGCCAGCTCACGGTCGGCGCCGTGCAGCTTTTCGGCCGGGCCGAGCTCTTCGGACACCTCGCGGACGAGTTCGTCGATCAGCGGTCCGGCCGCCGCGACCGACAGCGGGCTCCGCGCGATCACCGCCGCCCGGTCGCGGGCGGACCTCATCAGCGATGCCGCCTGTGCCAGGTGCCGGACTGCCACGGCCGCACCGGCATCGAATTCGGCAGCCGCCAGCTCCGCCAGCAGCCACGGCCGGTCCACGTCGTACTTGGGCCGATCCCGCAACACCTGCCGCAGGTACCGGGTGGCTGCCTCCGGCTCCCCGCGCTGCCGGGCTTCGGCCGCTGCCACGCGCAGCGCGGCGGCCTCCCCGCGGCCACCGCCGTGCCCGAACTGCCCGACGACCTGCTCGACCGGATATCCGCTCTCCGCCAAGAGGATCGCGGCGGCATTGCGCAGCGCAGCGTCCTCGCGCGGGCTCATCGCTTCCTCGATCAGCCGGACGATGCGGGGGGCAAGCACCTCCTCGGGCGCCGTCAGAAACAACCCCTCGAGGACTGCCCTCGCCGCCGCATACCGTGGCGGTTCGAGCCCCGACAGCTGTGCCACGAGCCGATGGTCGGCGCCGTTCCCCAAGACGACCACGGCCTTCGCCAGCGCGGCGACCGCCGGATCGCGCCGCAGCACGGACCGCAGCCGTTCCTCCCAGACCGCCCCGCCCAGCGCGCGGATCTGCTCGGCTTCGTCCGCCCGGCCGCTCAGCCGGTGGCCAAGCGCGCGGTCGAGCAGGCTGCTCAGTTCCTTCGGGTTGCCGCCGGTGATCTCGTGACAGGCCAGGGAGAACTCCGGGTCGTGGGCAGCGCCGAACCGGCTGCCGATCAGCTTCCCGGTGGCGGCAGGCGAAAGTGCCGCCACGCGAACGTGATGGCGGGCCCCGCCCGCGATCTCCCGGAGCAACGGCGAACGCCCGCCGGTGCCGTCCGCGATCACCACGCCGATCAGCAACCGCAGCCCGCACAGCCGCGCCGCGAGGAACACCAGTGCGCGGAGCGAGGGCTCATCGGCCCACGGCAGGTCGTCGACCAGGAGCACGACCGTGCGGTGCGCGGCGAACCCGGCGATGAGCGCGTGCAGACCGGGCAGCACGGTCGACGGCGGCAGGTCGGCCGCGGCCCCGGAAGCAAGGCACTGCAGCACTTTCCGCGCCGCGAGCGGCAACTCCGGGTCGTCCGGCGCGCTCAGCGGCGGGAGTACGAGCTGCCGGACGACCCCGAACGGGTAGCCCGTCTCCGTCTCGGCTCCGCCGCCGAGCAGCACCCGGGCGCCACGGCGTCCGGCCGTCGTCGCCAGCTGCCGGAGCAACGCCGTCGTCCCGGCCCCCGCGGCGCCGCCGATCACCACCACGGCACCGTCGCCCGAGTCCACTTCGGACAGTACGGACTCCAGCTCGGCCAGTGCGGATTCGCGTTCCAGCAGCACGGGTCACGCCTCGGCCTGCCACGCGCCGGCCAGCTCTGCCCGTCCGCCGACCCCGAGCTTGCGGTAGACCTTGGTCAGCCGCATCTCCACCGTGCGCACCGCGATCGACAGCTCCGCCGCGATCTCGCGGTTGGCCATCCCGCGGGCGGCGAGTTCCGCCGCGTCGCGTTCGGCCGCCGACAGGGTTGCCGGCCTGCATCGGGCTTCGCTACCTGCACCGGCCCCGCCGACGCGCGCCGTGACCTGGTCGCGGAACGCCTGCACGACAAGGCCGGTACCCCAGCGGGAGGCAAGCGCCGATTCCTCGGTGAAGAGCGCCTCGGCCGCGGACCGGTCCCCGAGCAAGCGGAGCGAAATTCCGGCCAGCGTGCGCCAGGGCGTGAGCATCGGATTGTGCCAGTGCCGCGAACGCAGGATCCGCCCGCACTCGCGCAGCGGCCCGAGAGCACCTGCCGGATCGCCCGCGGCCAGCCGTACTTCACCTTGCGCCGCCAACAGAAAGGCCCAGGCGACGCCGGCATCGGCACCCGGCGGAAGCGGTTCGGCCGCGATCTCCCCTGCCCGGTCGAGCCTGCCGAGCCGGACTTCGGCGCCGAGCCGTCCGGCCACCAGGTGCGGGATGAGCGTCGGATGCCATGACCGCAGCGGAAGTTCCGCGGTGGCCGCGGCAAGATCGTCCGCCGCCGCCTCGGGCAGGCCGGCCCGGAACGCGGTCAGTGCCCGGTAGAGCAACGCTTGTGCGGCCACCACTCCCGCCGCCGCGCGCCGGGCGTCGGCGAGCAGCGCGTCCAGCCCGGCCACCGCCTCGTCGAGGTCGTGGCAGCACAGCAGGGCCCGGCAAGCCGCCAGCCTGACCATCAGCGGAATGTCGTGGCGCGCGGAGAGCGCGGCCGCCGCCAGCCCGCGGACCCGCTCCCGGTCGGCCGCACGGGCCGCCAGCTGCCAGGCCAGCACCCCGGCCTGCGCCGGACCGACCGGCGGGACCGGCGGCGCGACCGGGACATCCGATTCCGCAGCCGCTTCCTCCTGCGCGAGCCTGCCGAGCGCGATCATCGCCGCCCGCCTGCCTCGTGGCGCCCGCTCGGCACCGCCCGGCATCAGCGCCGTCGCGCACGCAGCATCGGCACCGCGGCCGAGCAGCAGATCGGCCGCGGTGACCGCCGCGGGCGAGCACGGCGACTCGTGCAGGACCAGCTGGAGGCAGATGTCACTGATCTCCGGTGCGTACGCGACCTCGATCCGGGCCAGCTCGAGCAACGCCGCTTCCCGCTCGGCCGCGCTCATCGGCTCGGCCAGTGCCCGCCGCAACGCCTCGGCCGCCCCCGTGGCGTTCCCCTGCCGCGCCCGCTCGGCGGCGGATTCGATCAGCGCCCGGCCTGCCCACGGCTGTCCCACGAGTCCGGTGCCACACAACAGATCCGCCAACCGGCCGGACGAGGCCCCGGCGCGGTGCTCGAGCACGGCAGCCCGGAAGAACAGCTCCTCGCGTTCGGCGGCAGGCATCGCCCCCAGCACGTCGGCAGCCTCGTACGGACCGGCCAGCCGCGGCGCGGGGAGCCCGGTGGCCAGCCCGGCCACGACCAGCTGCTCCAGCGCCGCCTGCAGATCGGTGCCCGGATCCACGAGCGAGCCGGCCATCCCGAAGCCACGTTCGGCCCCGCCCATCGCCAGCACGCGCAGCAGCTCGAGCGGCCCCGCGGGCAACCCGCACAGCATGCGGGCCGCCCGCTCGGACCACACCGAGCGGGCGATGCCGGTCAAGTCCGGAATCCGCTCGGCGTCCGCCGGCAGCCCGGCCTCCGCGAACCGGTCCGCCACCTCGTGCACGACGGC
Source organism: Amycolatopsis jejuensis (assembly GCF_000717335.1). GTDB lineage: Bacteria > Actinomycetota > Actinomycetes > Mycobacteriales > Pseudonocardiaceae > Amycolatopsis > Amycolatopsis jejuensis. Next base: position 165,085 of record NZ_JNYZ01000006.1, on the reverse strand, counting down.
TGGATGGCCGCGCGTGACGCCCGCGGCCGCCGCGGCGAAATCCGCACCGGTGTCCGTACCGAACGCCTCGTGCAGCATCCGCGTGGTGGCGGCCGTGCCCAGCGGCGCGACCCGGATTTCCGGCCAGTGCACCGGACAGTCGCCGCCGCGATCCCGGCCGGCCGGTCCGTACGCGGCCGTCGCCAGCAGCACCGGGTACCCGTGTGCCCGCCGGGCCAGCCGGTCGAACCAGCGCAGCGACCAGGAGTCCGCCCATTGGAGGTCGTCGATCGCCAGCACCAGCGGGGCGCCCTCGGTCAGTTCCGCGAACGCCCCGGACATCTCGCTCAGTGCCGCATCGCGGTCCGCCGTGCAGCAGGCCGCCACCAGATCGGCGAACCGGCCCGGCGGGTGCAGCGCCGCGCTCAGCGGCAATGCCGCGGCGTAGGGAATGTCGGCGTCGAACGGCGAGCAGCGGGAGTATGCGGCGCACATCCCCGCCGCGCGCGCTGCCCCGAGAAGGCGCTGCAGCAGCGCGGTGCGCCCGACCCCGGGCTCGCCGAAAATGCTCAAACGAGCAGATCGACCGTTTCGGAGCCCTTCGACCAGATCGTCCAGCAGGGCGACTTCGACGTCACGCTCCGCAAGCTTTGTGCCTCCTGGACTTGACCGGAGGGATGGCACGATACCCTCCCGATGTCCACGTCCGGTTACTCTTCAGATCGGAACCTGCGCCCAAGGTTACAACTACGGGCAAATTTTCTGCAAGATCACCCGGCCGGGTCCCCTCCACCCGGGTGAGTGCAGCTCCGTGCCCGGTGACCCGGGCCTGCCTCACCGGCAGCGATCGCGGTCAGTTCTCCGGATTGCGCTCGTTTGTGCCCAGAACGCTCATCAGTTCACTGCGGCCTTTGATACCGAGCTTGCGGTAGACGCTCGTCAGATGCAGTTCCACCGTCCGCAGGGTGAGGAACAGCGATTCGGCGATCTCCCGGTTCGTCAAGCCCTCCGCCGCGCGCTGGGCCACCCGCTGCTCGCCCTGGCTCAACGCATCGGCAGGCGACGCCGTCCCGCTGCGCAGCCGTCCGCCGGCTGCGGCCAGCGCCTGCACCGACAGTCGCAGCCGGTATTTGTCCCCGCTGCGCACCGACAGGGAAATCGCCCGCCGCAAGCGTTCCCGTGCTCGCTCGCTGTCCCCCTGCTGCAGCAGCCGGCGCCCCAGCAGATACTCGGCCCGCGCCGATTCCAGCCTGGCCGGGGACCCCGACAACCGCTCCGCGGCCTCCTCCAGCAACGCGATCCCCGCGTCGCCCGGCGTCAGCAGGCCGCGGGCCACGCGGACCATCCCGATCGAACGCGCGGTACCCCAGCGCTCGGCATGCGGTTCCACCGGCTCGAGCAGCTCCCTGCCCGCACCGGTCCGGCCGACGCCGGCGAGGATCTCCACGGCGTCGGACCACCAAGGGGCCGCCAGCGGATTGTGGAAACCCGCATCCGCCATGCTGTCCCCGCACCGGCGCAGGACGGCGAGAGCCCCCTCCTCGTCGCCCAGTGCGCGCAGGGAGTACGCACGGGCCATCAGGTACGAGTGATGCCCCAGGAACGTCTGGTCCGGCGCGGGCCCGTTCATGCCGTCCAGCACCTGCCCGGCACGAACCGGCTGATCGTAGTGGACGAGAACGGAGGCGAGGGCGGCATGCCGGAAGGCCCGCGGCACGCCCTGTCCCTTCGCGCCGAGGGCGAACGCCAGCCGGGCGTCGGAAAGCGCCTCGGCGAGATCGCCGGTGAAGAGCCGGATGTGGGCCCGTGCGCTCGCCGCCAGTGCGCAAAGGAAAGCCTCGCCGCACCGCTCTGCGTTGTCGAGCAGCTCGGTCACCGCCGCCAGCGCAGGATCGATCCGGTCGGCGAGATAGAGCGGGAACACCGCGCCCATCACCGTCCACCCGCCGGCGGTCGCGGTCCCGGCGCGGAGTACCTCCGCCGCCTGCGCGACGACCTCCGGCCGGGGGCGGCCCTGCAAGGCACCGAGGGCGGCGGCCGCCGCCAGCAGCTGGCGATCCTCGCCGGCGTCGCCGCCGGGCAGCGGGACCGCCGGGAAATGCCCGTCCGCGCCGGTGGTCCCCTCGCCCATGCCCGAGATCAGCAGCATCGTGTCGAGCATCCGCAGTGCCCGGCCGGTCGCGGCCGGTTCCGGCGGTCGCTCGGCGTGCAGCGCGTCGAGCACCTGGGCGGCCAGCCCGAATCCCCGGCGAGCACTCCCCGACGCCAGGGAGATCAGCAGATGCTGGACGACGATCGGCACTCGCCCCGCCGCGTCCGGCACCAGTCCGTACGCCCGTTCCAGGTACCGCAGCGCCGATCGGGGATCGGTCTGGCCGAGCACCCGGCCGAGGTGGGTCAGGATGGCGGCCGAATCCCCGTCCGCCGTCAGCGCGTGCACCAGGTAGCGGGCCGCGGCCGACGGCGCACCGCGCCGCTCGGCATCCGCAGCGGCTTCCCGCAGGACGTTCACCATCCACGTCCGGGACAGCGGCTCGATCCGGGTCAGCTGGATCGCGACGGTCTCGGCCGGGCGCCCGCTGTCGTTGAGCAACGTCGCCGCCCGGACCCGGAGCACCGTGAGCGCGGCCGGGGGCACCGCGTCGAGGACGGCGGCGCGAACCGGATCGTGCCGGTACTCCAGCCGGTCCGGCTTCAGCAAACCGTTGCCGCGCAACGTGCGTACCGCCGCGGTGGCGACGCTGAGCCGGACCGCGGCCAGCGTCGTGATCGTCTCCAGCTCTTCACGGCCCAGCACGGCAATCGCCCTGGCGACCGCGAGCGCGTCTCCCGGCAGCCGGTCCAGTACCGACAGCGCGACGACCCGGTGCCCCGCCGCTTCCACCACCCCGGCCGACCGGGCGTCCGGCACGACCTCGCCGCGGAGCTTCTCGATGATCTCGGCGAGCAGATGCGGATCGCCCCCGGTCACTTCCGCGCACTTGGCCGCGAACGCCGGGGCCGGTGCCACGCCGAAGCCGGATTCCAGCACGTCGGCCACGGCTTCGACCGGCAGTGGACCGAGATCGACCGTGAGGCAGCGGGACGATTCGCCGATTTCGCCCAGCGCGCCGGGGTCGGGCTCCCCCGGCCCGGTCCGCTGGATCATGATCACCAGCAGGCGCAGGTTCTCCGCACGCCGCAGCACGAAACCGAGCCAGCGCAAGGAGGCTTCGTCACCCCACTGGACATCGTCGACCACGAGGGCGAGCAGTCCTTCGGCGGCGTACCCGGCCGCCAGCCTCAGCAACCCGTGCATCACCGCGTAGCCGTCCGCGGTACCCGGATCCGAGCCGCCTGCGCCGTCCGGCAACCCGGGCAGCACCTGCGGGCCGATACCGCCCGGCTGGTACCGGCCGGCCGCTTCTTCGCTCTGCACAAGCGGTTCGAGCAGCCCGCGCACCGCTTCGAACGGCCGCGAGCCGCCCGGCGGGCACCGGACGGCAAGCACCGCGCGGGCGATTCCGTCCAGTTCGTCCAGCACGGCGGAGACCATGCGGGTCTTGCCGATCCCGGCCGGCCCGCGGACGAGCACGGCCTGGCCTTCGCCGAGCGCAGCCTCGTGCGCCCGGCCGACCAGCAGCCGCATTTCCCAGTCGCGGCCGGCCAGCTCGATCGCCGGGGCCGCCCGGCACCGGCAGGCGGGCCGCCCGCGGTCGCCTCCGGGGCCGGTGATCGAGGGGGCCACTCTGCTCAGCTTCCTGTCCGTGCTTCACTCGGGAGAACCCCGCCGCACCCTGCCCCCAGGGTCGCGGACGGGGCGGCTCGATACCCGGATTCCGGGCCGCGCAACGGCCTTTCCGCTGCGCCGGCCGAGGTGATCACCGACCGGCGCACCGAAGTCCGGCCAGCATCGGAGACCTCGCGGCACCGGCCCGGTCCGGACCCGGCGGGTCCGCCGTCGTCCGGCCACCATCCTCGGCGTTCATGTCGGGCCCGCTCCCTTCCGGATTCCCGCGGTGGACCGTACGGACCGGACGGTCGATTCCGCAATGGTTTCACCGGCATTTGAGGGTTTCCGTAGATTCTTCCCGCCGCGTCGGCTCACCCGGGTACCTGGGCCACCTGAACCGTCAGGGCCATCAGGGCCAGCTCGGCGACGTGCGCCACCGTCGGCCGCCGGATGATGTCCGGCAGCTGGACCGTCAGCGCCGCTTCTCCGGCAGGCCCGACCACGGCGCGAGTCACTTCGGCGACCATCGCGATCAGGCTCAGCGAATCCCCGCCGAGTTCGTGGAAGTCGGCGTCGCGGGTGACACGGCCGGACTCGACCTGCAGCACCTCGGCCCAGATGCGCGAAACCGCGGACTCGGTCTCGTCGAGCGGCACCACGCCACCGGTTTCGCGCGGTGCACCCCCCGCCGGGTCCGGCAAAGCCGCGACCTCGACCTTGCCGTTGATCGTCCGCGGGATCTCCGCGACCTCGACGATGGCGGCGGGAATCAGGTATTCCGGCAGGGTGCGCCGCAGATGTGTTTCCAGTTCCCCGGACGGCCCTGCGGACGTGCCGGGCGCCGCGACGACGTAGCCGTACAGCGCCTTGTCCCCGCCCGGCCGCGCTCGCGGGACGACCACCGCGGCCGCCACCGAAGGATGCGTTTCCAGCGTGTGCGCGATCTCGGCCGGCTCGATCCGGTGGCCGTGCACCTTGACCTGGTCGTCGGCCCGTCCGCAGAACTCCAGCTCACCGGACGGCAGCCGGCGCACGATGTCGCCGGTGCGGTAGGCCCGGGTGCCGTCGGCGAGATGGACGAACCGCTCGCGGGTGAGGTCGGTGCGGCCCCGGTAGCCGCGCGCCAGCTGCCGCCCGCCGAGGTAGAGCTCGCCGGTCTCCCCCGGCGCGGCGAACCGGCGTTCGGCGTCGAGCACGTACATCGTGACGCCGTCGAGCGGAAGCCCGATCGGGACGCTCGCGCCGGCATCGGCAGCGGCGTCGAAAACGTGATGGCTGACCCCGATCGTCGCCTCGGCCGGTCCGTACAGGTTGAAAATCCGGCATTCCGGGCCGAACATCTCCTGCGCGCGCAGCGCGACCGAGCGGGTGAACTGCTCCCCGATGACCATCAGCGTGCGCACGCCGCCCGGCCGCAGCCCGAGCCGGGTGATCAGGTCCAGATGCGACGGGGTCAGTGCGAGCGCGGTCGCTCCGGCGTCGAACATCTCCTGGAGGCTGACATGGCTGAGCTCGTCCCGCATCAGAAGCAGGGTGCCCCCGGTGAGGAACGGGAGGATCAGAGAAATCTCGGCCACGTCGAAGGAAAGCGAGCACAGCAGCGGCAGCCGGGTACCGGGGCCGATGCCGTGTTCGCGGGTGGCCCAGCTCGCATAGTTGCTCAGGCTGCGGTGCTCGATCTCGACCCCTTTCGGCTTGCCGGTCGAGCCGGAGGTGTAGACCACGTACGCGAGATCGGAGGGCTCCGGGTACCTCGGCGGCACCGCCGGTTCCCCGGCGCGGGGCAGGTCTTCGAGAACCACCCTGGCGCAGCCGTCCGGCAGGCACGCGCGGTCCCGGTGGGATTTCCCGATCAGGCACAGCGGCGAACGCGCGTCCGCCAGCAGGCCCCGGATGCGCTCATCCGGATGTTTCGTGTCCATCGGCAGATACGCTGCGCCTGCCATCAGGACCCCCCATGCCCCGGCGACCGCCTCGCTCGAGCGATCGGCGAAAAGCCCGACGACGTCGTCCTTGCCGACCCCGCGCTCGATCAGCGCCGCCGCGACGGTTCGCGCACGGTGGTCGAGCTCGGCGTAGGTGAGGTCGCCGGAAGGGCCGCTGATCGCGAGTGCGTCCGGGTGTGCTCGCACCTGGCCGCGGAACTGCTCGACGACCCCCCGGTCCGCCGGTACCGTGCCGGGCGCTTCCGGGGCCTTGGCCGCCAAGGTGCTGTGCTTGCGGTGCGCAGCCGGGGAAAGCGCCTCGTGGAGGCGGTCGAGCAGCTGTTCGGGCTCGTCGTGCGCGCCCGGCCACCACGGCAGCGTGATTTCGGTGCGCCCGTCGCATTCGACGATGCCGACGCCGGGCGGGCTGGCTGGATCCCGTGCGCCCAGCAGGTAGACCGCGGTGGGTTCGAAGCCGGGAGTACCGAAGCTCGCCGCGTCGATCCGGCCCACGTTGCTCACGGTCGCGACGGTGGAGAAGCGCTCGTCGGCCCGGGCGCGGCGGTCCAGCCCCCGGACGATCGCGCGCAGGTAGGCCAGCGGCGCCCGGAAGATCTCGGGACCGGGCGCGTATACCGTCCCGCGGCGTTCGGCGAGCACCCGAAGCAGCTGCTGGTGGGTTTCCGGCCAGCCCTGCCCGGCCGGGATGTCGATCGCGACGGTGACCGCGAGGTTCGACGTCGAGTCCAGGTCCGGGTGGAACCCCCGCAGGTCCAGCGGGATGCTCACCGGTGCGACCTCCCGGCCGGACAGGCGCGCGAATTCGGTGGCGAGCCTTGCCACGACCGCCGGATAGGTGCCGTCGATGGTCCGGCGCGCCCACTGCCATTCCCCGGGCCGGGCCCCCCGCGGAATCGCGAGCAACGACGGCCGGGCGAGACGGCGGCCTCCGGCCACGGCAGTGTCGAGAAGGGGCTCGTCGAGGTCGAGCACAGTGCGTTCGGACTCGCGGAGGGTCAGCTGTTCGCCGCGAAGCGCGCGAAACACTTGATCAGCCCAGATTTTGACGCCGCGGGCGTCCATCACCGCGTGCGAGGCGCGAAAGACCACCGCATCTTCGAAGACGACGACCTCGCAGTACGCGCCGGCCCGAGGCAGCGGGACGGTGAGCGCCGTACGGCACAACGGCATTCCCCGCGCGGACCGGACCGGCGGCGGTGTTTGCCGGTCGGCCCACCGGCTTCCGCGGCGGACGAGCCGGGAGCCAGGACAGACCTCGCCCGCTGCCGCGACCGCCTGCCGGAGCTCGTCGGGGCCGAGCTGCCCGGTCCCTTCGATCACCAGGTTCTGCACCGGGGAAAACGTCTGGGGGAAACCGAGAAACCATCGCTCGAGCGGGGCCACGCGACGGGTGAATCGTTGTCCTCTGCCCATTTCCCGCACCTTTCCCACTGGTCACACCTCTGCCTTGCGCCGGTCCGGCCGCCACCCCGCCTGCCGGCTCACCGTTTCCGGGGTGACCGCGACGATTTCACCGAGCGACCTCGTCGCATCCAGCCGGTGGAACAAGTGGTCCGGACCGGTGACGTATACGGTTCCGACCCCCAGCCCGGCCAGCCCGGTGACCGCGGCGGGCCAGTCCACCGGACGATCGAAGCCGTCGAGAAGCAGGGTGCGCACCCCGTCCGCAGTGCGGACGACCCGGCCGTCCTGGTCGGCGACGATCGGCACCTCCGGATCGGCCACCGGGTACCCGTCGAGGACGGCAGCCGCCTTCTCCCGCAGGGCGGTGAAGCGCCGGGCATGCACGGCCGGGCGCATGGCCTGCATGACGTAGCCGCCGCTGCGGCGAACCGCCGAAACCACGTCGCCGAGGACTGCCTCGCACATCGACACCATCACGGTTCCGTTGCCCAGCTCGGCCGAGACCTCCGCCCACTCCCCGCGTTTGTCGAGATCCGCGAGCACTTCCAGCAGTGCGTCCGGCGGAACCCGGACGAAGCACTGGGTCACGAAATCGTCCGGTTCGGCCGCGAAGTACTCCTCCTCGCAGCGAGCCCAGCCGACGGTCAGCCGCACCGCCTCGGCGAAGCCGACGGCGCCCGAATAGACTGCCGCAGCACGCTGGCCGAGGCTGGGCCCGACACACACGTCCGGCCTCATCCCGTACTCGGACTCGGCCCGCTCGGCCAGTGCGAGCGAGCTCACGAGAAAGGCCACCTGCGAAAAGGGGCCGTAGTCGGCGGATTCGGCGGATTCGGCGGATTCGGCGCGGAAGGCGGGCAGCAACGGCGCACCCAGCGCGTCGTCGGCGGCCCGCAGCCAGCGGCGGACGTAACGATCGAGCACCAGGAACCGGCCGAGGTCGCCGAACTCCGCAGCCGCCATGCCGGGGAAAAGCGCCGCGGTTGCGCCGGTCATGCCCCGGCCAGCCGGATCGCGCCCCCGGGTACCTCGTGCGCCCGGCTTCCCGGTGATCTCGGCAGTGTCGCCTCCCGGACCCCTCATCAGCGCCATCGCACTACCTCTTCCCCGCCCGAGCGGTCAGCGCACCCCGGCCGGGTTGCCCGTGCCCCAGGTTCTCCCGCCGGTGACCGGGAAAACCCCAGACCTCCCGGTGCCGCGGGGTGGTCGCCATCGACCATCCCGGTCCCGTCCCGGCCAGCGGATCACCATCGCCGCGCAGGCACTCCTCAGCCGAACTCCTCCCCCAGGAACTCCGTGATCGCCGGTGGGCTCAGTAACGCCGGACGCAGCAATGTATCCAGCTGAGCCAGGGTCCACGGCTCCGCCGAAGTGAACACCTCCACCGCCCGCGGGGCCGATACCACGGCCAGCCGCCCGTTCATGCAGTGGAAGATCTGGCCGTCGGCCGGGCAGTTCTCGGTCGCCAGCCACGACACCAGCGGCGACACCGCGGACGGGCGGAGGCCGGGCAGTTCCTGTTCCCCGCCCATGCGGGTCGACGCGGAGGGGGAGATCGCGTTCGACCGGACGCCGTACGCCGCGCCTTCCAGCGAGACAACCCGGGAAAGCCCTAGTACCGCTGCCTTTGCCGCACTGTACGCGGCCTGTCCGTAGTTTCCGGCGAAACCGGCGACCGAGGTCGTGTGCACCACCGACGCCCGCACGCCGTCCCCGGATTTCGCGCGTTCACGCCAGTAGCGCAGCTTCACCGTGGAGCGCAGGCTGCTTCCCCACCAGGTCAACATGCGCGGAATGCTCAGCACGACCGCGTGCGTGCTGCTCGCCGAGGAGTGCGAGTTCGCCTTGCTCCGGTCGATCGGCGCGAGCGAGCTCGAACACCGGATCATCCGCGTCCACTTCGAAACGCAGCACCTGCGACCGGCGCTCTACGAGGACCCGGTCACGATGCACATCACGGTCAACCGCGTCGGCACGTCCTCGATCCACTACGACTTCACGATCTTCAGCCGCGGCGCAGTCGCGTCGACGGGCCGCTGGGGAGACGTCCATCTCGGCGAGACCGGGCGTCCGTCGCCGATCCCCGCCCATCTGCGCGCGGCACTGCTTACGACCGGCGACCAGCACGGGTGACGTCGGCGCACGGCGAGTCAGCCTTGTTCGGCCGGGGCAGGTCAGTCGCCCGCGTCCAGCGCGCGGATATTGCCCGCAACGCGCTCGATGTGTGCCTCCATCGCCTCGCGCGCCGCGACAGCGTCGGAGGCCGCGATGGCGTTCACCAGCAGCGCGTAATCGGCCATTGCCTGGCCAGGGTCCTCCGCACGGGCGATCTCCGTGAGCAGCAGTGTCTGGAGGGTGACGACGGTGCCCGCGAGCATCGCGTTTCCGCTTGCTTCGGCGATCTGGCGGTGGAATGCCGCGCCGGCCCGGGCGAACCGGTCCGGATCCCCCGCTGCGCCGGACATCGTGCCGCACATTTCGCGCAGCCGCCTCAGTTGTTCGGGCGACCGCCGTTCCGCCGCCAGTCCGGCGATTTCCACCGAGACCGGGCGGCGCATCTCGAGCATCTGGGCGATGTCGTGCCGGGCCAGCAGGGCGCCCCACGCGACGGTTTCGGGCAGCAGATCCGAAGTCGTGCTCACGAAATAGGTGCCGTCACCCACCCGCCGGTCCAGCAACCCCAGCACTTCGAGCGGATTGATCGCGTCGCGCACCTTCGCCCGGTGGACGCCGAGGATCTCCGAGAGCCGCCGCTCCGGCGGCAGCCGGTCCCCCGGGTGCAGCTCGCCCGACTGGAGGTAATCGATCAGCCAGCGAGCGACGACCTTGGCCGGCGCGTTGCCATGCGAAGCCGGTACGGACATCTGGTCCCCTTCGATCCCAGAGGCGCGTTCCGCTGCGGCGCGGACTGCATGGTACTCAAATTAGCGGTGGTGCCGACGCCCGTCTGACCGTTCTGCGCGCAGAGCGATCCCGATTGCGTACTCAGCTGCGCAGCGTCTCGGAGGGCAGCTCGCCGAACAGGCCGCGGTACTGCTTCGCGCCGCGGCTGTGATGCTTGATCCCGTTCTGCGCGAACACTTTCGACACCGTGGTCGTGCCGGGTGCGGCCGCGTGCAGCGCATCGTGTATCCGCTGCAGTCTCGCCCTGCGCAGCTCGTCCGTGAAGGTCGTGCCGATCGCCTGCAACCCTTGCTGGAGCATTCGCGGGCCGACGTCCACCATCCGGGCGAGTCGCTTGACCGACCAGTCTTCTCCGGGGCTGTCCTTGATCAGGCGGATGGCAGCGTTCACCTCGGGCTTCGCCGCGGGAAACACGCGCTTCCCGGGCGCCGCACTGTAGTTGTGCTGCTGCGCCGACAGGAGACTCGCCATCAGCATGTCTTCCCATGACCCGACCAGTTCGTCGCGGTCGACGAGGTTCTCCTCGTTGTCCAGTTCGGACGCCAGCATCAGGGACATCCGCCGCCAGCTCGCCGTCAGGCCGGCCGTCATGTCCATCCCCAGCCGGAAAGCCAGGGACCCGTCGTTCAGCGGATACCCGAGTTCGTCGCGCAGGCGCGCTTCGAGGGCGGCGCGATCGATCCGGATGATCAGCTGCACGCAGTCGGCCGTCCACCGCATGCGCAACGGCCGGTCGGGATGCGGAACTGCCGCCAGGCCCGGGCCGGAGTCGATTTCCTCGGTACCGGACCGGACGTGGGCATTCCCCGACAACGGCATCATGACCACGAAGAAGTCGTCGAGCCGGCCGGGATCGATCAGGACGTCGCCGCCGTACGCGACCAGATTGATCGCCAAGTTGCGCAGCCGCTTCGACCGCAGGTAAGCGTTCAGGCGGGCACCTCGGCCATACAGCACGAGGTCGTGCGGGCAGAAGATCCGGGCCACTTGCTCGCGAAACTGATCGGGATCGCGCGAACGAAACACCTCGTGCCGCCTCAGCAACGTGAAGGACTCCGTCATCGCGCTCCCCCGGCAGCCCCGCTTACCGGCGTTCGCGCTGGTCAGCCTCATCTCGAACGATACGGGAGGACCGCCGTGTCGGCAAATGCCGACACGGCGGCGACGTGCTTTTTCTCACGCGGCGGCAATCGTCGCTGCGAGGCGGCGGGCGCGGTCGTGCGCGTCGGCCATGGATGCCTTGTGCAGCGGGACGAGTTCGGCGAGAGCGGGCACGTCCGGGGCCATCGTGAGCTCCGGGACCACCGTCGCGACATCGAGCCCCAGCAGTTCCTCTTGCCCGAGCACGGCTTCGAGGGTGGGCACGACGTAGTCGAAACCGTGCCGGGGTGCGCCGGGGCCGTAACTGCCGCCGCGGGCGGAGACCAGCACCGCCGGACGGCCGGCTGCCGGGGACGGCCGGAAGGTGCGACCGGCGACGAGGATCTGGTCGAGCCAGGCCTTGAACACCGACGGCATCGACAGGTTGTACATCGGAACCGTGAACAGATAGGCGCTGGCGCCGAGGAATTCGTCGATGAGCTCGTCCTGCACTGCGGCTGCCGCAGCCTGCTCGGCCGTGTACTCGACGGGATCGAGGTCGCGGGCCGTGATGCCGGCAGCGCTGAGGTGCGGGACGGGTTCGGCGGCGAGATCGCGGTGGACGACCTTGCCGTCCCAGCCGTCGAGGAACGACTGGGCGACTTGGCGCGAGACCGAGACCTCGCCGAGCGCGGAGGAGTCGATGCGAAGCAGGTACGACATGGCGGAATTCCCTTTCGGTATGACCGGAGGTGTTACATACTGGTAGTGCTGTTACCCACCAGACAGGAGGTGAGCAGGATGGCGTCAGCTCGACAGATCAGTGGTCCGTGCCAGGCTTGGCCGCAGGACAGCGCCTTCATCCGCGAGGTGCTCGACCGCATCGGGGACAAGTGGACGGTGCTCGTCGTCGCCACCTTGCGCACCGGCCCGCTGCGCTACTCCGACCTGCAGGCGAGCATCCCGGGCATCTCCCAGCGGATGCTGACCCAGACCCTCAAGCACCTCGAGCGGGACGGGCTCATCACGCGGACCGCGTACCCCGAGGTCCCGCCGCGAGTGGAGTACGAGCTCACCGACCTGGGACGGTCCTTGCTGGGCGCGGTCACGGCCATGGCCGGCTGGGCCGCCGCGCACCACGGTGAGATCGCCGGCAACCGGGCCGCCAGCGAACGGACCGGAGTCGGCCGCGGCAAGACCTCGGTCAGTGCGCCGGCGGGCTGAACTGCCGGCGCCGCTTTCGCCGGCGTCGATGGAGCACGTGCCGGTAGCCGGATCGCACCCCGCCACGATCTCGCGCCGGCTCATGCCACCGCCCCCTCGGCCACCTGCTGCAACAGACGGCTGTAGACCGACACCTTCTGGGCACCGGGAGCGGCCACCCGCCGGTCGAGTACGACGAACGGGACCCCGGTCGCACCCAGCTCGATGCCCTCGGCGCGGTCGGCGCGCACGCGGTCGCCGTACTCGCCGCCCGCGACGATTTCACGGACCCGCCGCCCGTCCAGCCCGACCGCCTCCGCGACACCGGCGAGGGCATCCGGCTCGTGCGGGTTGAGGGTGCCGGCGAAAAAGCCGTCCTGGACGGTGGAGAAGAACGCGAACCCCAGGCCGTGGTCGTTGGCGTACTGGACCACGCGGTGCAGGTCGAAAGTGTTGGCGTTCAGGCGATTCAGCGAATACTCGAGCCCCTCCCGGCGGGCGAGGGCCTGCATCTGACGCTCGGCCCGGAAGACGTCGGCCGCGGTGCCGCCGTGGGTACGGATGAAGCTCTTCTCGTTCTCTTCCGGCTCGTGCGGCGCATCCGGGTCCAGCTGGAACGACCGCATGACGACCCGGAACCGCTCCGCATCCGGACGCTGCTCGATCGCCTCCTGGAGCCGGTGCTTTCCGACGTAGCACCAGGGACAGCCCAGGTCAGCCCACATCTCGACGACGACCTGCGGCCCCTCGGGCCGTGATGTTCGCTCACCCATCTTGCCCACCTCACTAGTAGTGCGTAACACCATCATGAGTGAGTAAGGGGGAGCTTGCAAAAGGCACTTTGAAGTGCGTCGGCACCGCTTCCCCGGCCCTGGTCGGGGTCACAGAACCCGCCGCAAGGCAGCCGCGACAACAACCGCGCGAGCGCGCACCAAGGTGGCCGTATTCGGCGGATCGTGACCGCGACGCCTTGAATTGCAGGAGGGGATGCCATCTTCTTACCGCATGAGCTATTTGCCGGAAAGCTCCCGTGGAGACTGCATCGGGGCCCGGCAGTGACCCAGCGCCCGCGATCGGGCAAGCCCCAAGACCTCACGGGTAAGCGAACGCAGCACCCGCAACCGATACGCCCTCGTGCCCCGTACATCGTCGATCGGGGAAGCTGCCGCCACGGCGCATTCGGACGCGGCAGAGAGGTCTTCGTCAGTGCAACCCGTGCCGACCAGAACCTCGGCCGCCGAAGGGGCCAGTAGCGGGGTGGGTGCCGCAGCCCCGAGGGCGATCGCCGCCGAGGTGCACGTACCGTCCACAATGGACAGCGAAGCCGCGACCCCCACGACGGCAAGATCCATTGCCCGGCGGTAGGTGAACCGCCGGTAGGCCGAGCCGCCTGGCGCCGCGGGAAGCCGGAGGGCAACCAGTACTTCGGAAGGCGTGGCGACATTACGGCCCGGGCCGGTGAAGAACTCCCGGACCGGGACGTGCCGGGTGCCCTCCGATGACCGGAGTTCGGCTACCGCGTCCAGGACCAGCAGGCCGCACAGGGTGTCGCCCGCCGGGGAGGATCGGCAGAGGTTGCCGCCCAGGGTGGCGCGGGAGCGGGTTTGCGCGGCGCCTACGATCTGTGCTCCGTCCAGGATTGCATCCGGCAAACCGACGAGCGATGCCAGCGTAGTCGCTGCGCCGACCCGGATCCCGTCATGGCCGGCCATGACTCCCTGGAGTTCGGCGACGTGTTTGACGTCGACCAGCGCCAAGGGAGTGATGGCCCCGGAAGCGCGCAGCGGGACCAGGTCGGTCCCCCCGGCCAGTGCGTACGCTCCCGGTTCGGCCATGGCACCCAGCAGCTCGGCCATGGTGGACGGCCGGCGGTACGCGAATTCCGGGACGGCAGAAGGCATCTCGGCCCCTCTCGGGAAACAGGCTAGTGCAGGAAAGAGGCGCCGGTGGCATCGATGGTGGACCCGGTGGAGTAGCGGGCCCGGCCGGTCGACAGGAACAGGATCAGCTCCGAAATGTCCTGCACCGTCCCGAACTCCCCCATCGGGATCTCCGCCATATACCGTTCCCGGCCGCCCTGGGCGTCGAATTGCGAGCGTGCCTGGTCGGTTTCGATGATCCCGCCCGAAATCAGATACGTGAGAATGTCGTTCTTCGCGAAACCGCTGGCGATCCCGCGCAGCATCGAGTTCAGCCCACCTTTGGCGGCACCGTCCTGCAGGTACTCCGGGTAGTCGCCGCGTACCGCGATCCGGCCGGTCAGCCCGATGATGACCCCCTGGCAGCCCCGGCCGAGGAAATGCTTGATCGCGAACCGCGACAGGTGCGCAGGCGCCACCAGGTTGACCCGCAGCGCCGACAGCCAATGCTCATCCCACTCGGAAGTGGGCGCGTCCAGCGGGATGGGCTCGCGCACCGACGCATTGTGGACGACCACGTCGATGCCGCCCTTCCACGACACCGCCTCCTCCCACAGCCGCTCGACATCAGACAGGTCCGCGAGGTCGGCCTGGGTGGCCGCCGCGTGCTCCTTGCCGAGTTCGGCGACCAGCTCGTCAGACCGCGAGGAGCTAGCGCGGTAGTTGAAGAAGACGTTCGCCCCCACCGCGGCGAAGTCCCGGACGGTCGCCTCGCCGATTCCCCGCGAGCCGCCGGTCACCAGTACGTTCTTGCCCCGCAGTTCCGGGTACCGCAGATCATCGGTCATGGCTACGCTCCTTCGCTGGCCAGCTGCGGCTCGAGCTCGCCTCGCCGCAGCAGTTCGGTGTACGCGTCCCTCAGCCGTTTGGTCACCGGCCCGGCAGTGCCGTCGCCGATCTGCCGACCGTCGATCGTCTCGACGAACGTGACCCCGGTCCCGGTGCCCACGATGAAGACCTCTTCCGCGGTGAAGAGATCGTAGGCGGCCATCACCCGCTGGACGACCGTCAGCTCCGGCCCGGTGGCGCCCTCGGCGATCAGCCGCAGCACGGTCGCCCGGGTGATCCCCGCGAGGATCCCGTTCGACGGCGGCGTGGACAGGACGTCCCCGTGCCTGGCGAAGATGTTCGCCACCGGCAGCTCCGCGACGTTCCCGTCGAGGTCGAGCAGGATCGCGTCGTCGGCGCCCGCGGCGATCGCCTCGAGTTTCGCGACGATGTGGTTGAGGTAGTTGTTCGACTTAACCCGCGGTTCGAGGCAGATCGCCGGGGTCCGCCGGGTGGACGCGATCGCCAGCTTCACCCCGACCTCGGGCGGCCGGACCACCGCAGGCGCGCCCTGGACGGAGATGACCAGCGTGGGGTTGACCGCCTTCCGCGGGTCGGACACCGGATACCCCTCGCCCCTGCTGATCACCACCCGGACGTAACCTTCGGAAAGCTCGTTGCGCCGCAACAGTTCCGTGATGAACCCGGCGATCTGCTCCTGGTCGTACGGCGGCGTGATCTGCAGGTACTGGCAGGACGCCCAGAGCCGGTCGAGGTGCGGGCGCAACGCGAACAACCGGCCGCCGCGGCACACGATCGACTCGAACACCCCGTCACCGTAGAGGAAACTGTGGTCGAAGATGGAAACGGAGGCGGTGGCGGCGGGCACGAACTCCCCGTCCACACAGGCGAACCCCCGTTTGTACGGGGCGATCTCGGGGACCTTTTCAGACATCGGACAGTTCTCCTCGGTTGTCCTGGCCGGGCACCAGCTCCGGCCGCGAGACCTTGCCGTAGGCGTTGCGCGGCAGCGTGGCCCGGAACTCGATCCGGCGGGGTTTCTGGTACCCCAGCTCGGTTTTCGCGTAGGCGATGATCTCCTCGGCGGTCGCGTCCCGCCCGGGGCGCAGGCTCACGAACGCGGCCACCTCCTGGCCGAGCGTGTCGTGCGGCACGCCGATGACGGCCGAATCCAGAATCGCCGGATGCCGGTTGAGCACGTCCTCGACGACGCGCGGCGCGATGTTGAACCCGCCGCTGATGATCATTTCGTCAGTGCGCCCGAGCAGGTAGACGTACCCGCGGTCGTCCGTTTCGGCCAGGTCGCGGGTGTGCAGGTAGCCGTTCCGCAGCACCTGGGCGGTGAGCTCCGGCTGCTTCCAGTACCCGGCCATCAGGTGCGGTCCGCGCACGATCACCTCACCGGGTTCCCCGGGCGCGACGTCCCGGCCCGCCGGGTCGACCACCCGCACCTCGGCGCCGCGCCACGGCCGTCCGGCCGACGACAGCAACCGGCCACCCGCGAGATGGTCCCGTTCGTCGAGCACGGTGATGCACATCGGCGCTTCGGCCTGGCCGTACAGCTGGGCGAAGACTCCGCCGAACGTGTCCATCAGGTCGCCGAGCTGCTGCGCGGGCATCGGGGACGCACCGTAGATGATCTTCTTCAGTGCAGGCAGGTCGGGTGCGCTGACCCCGGCGGACAGCATCTGCAGCAGCATCGTCGGCACCACCTTGAGGGTCTGCGCGCCGTGCCGGGCGGTCAGTTCGAGGCAACCGGCCGGATCGAACCGCTCCATCACGATGCAGGTCGCGCCGCTCAGGAACCAGGGCAGCAGGAAGAATCCGCCGCCGTGGCTGAGCGGCTGGGTGAGCACGATCTTGTCCCCCGCGTGCACCGGCCCGAACTCCAGCAGCAGATGGTGCGCCACCGCCAGATACGCGGCGTGGGTGAGCATCACGCCCTTCGGCCGTCCGGTCGTACCCGAGGTGTAGAAGAGGCAGTACAGCGAGTCCGGCGCCGGATCGGCGGCAGGCGGCTCGTCCGGCGCCGCCGCCAGTGCGGCATCGTAGTCATTGTCGCCACCACCGAGACACAACACCGCCCGTACGTCGTTGGCGGCCAGGATTTCCCCTGCCACGTCAGCAAATCTCTCGGCGTAGATCAGCGCGGTCGCACCCGAGTCGGACAGGACGGTGAGCTGCTGTCCGGCCGGAGCGCGGACGTTCAGCGACACCCGCACGTACCCGGCCAACGCCAGCGCCAGGTCGAGTTCGAGGTACTCCGGGCAGTTGTGCAGCAGTACCGCAATCCGGTCCCCGGGACGGCAGCCCCGCGCGGCGAGCGCGTTCGCCAGCCGTTTGGCCCGTTCGTGGACCTCCGCGTATGTCCGCGTGACGCCGCCGCAGATCACCGCGGGGCGGTCGCCGTGCATGCGCACGGTCCGCTCGATCAGGTGCCGGTACATGGTGCCCCCTCAAGCCCGGGTCTCGCCCGCGGCGTCCACCACGAGCAGCCCGTCGTCCAGCCGCTCCCCGGCGGCGAACCGGCTGAAGTGGAACGGTTTCAGGCGCCGGTCCAGCACCCCGGTGTTCAGGTACTCGGCGAGCAGCGGTCCGGTGCCGACCGACACCATGTAGCCCTCGCCGCCCCATCCGCAGTCCAGGAAGAACCCCGGGCGTTCCTCGGTCTCCCCGACCAGCCCGGCGCCGTCCGGCGTCATGTCGATCAGCCCGGCCCACGACCGCAGGATGTTCACCCCGCGCAGTGCGGGAAACAGCCGCGCGAGGACTGCCGCCGACTGCCGCAGCGCCGCGTAGCTGGTAGCCAGCCTCGGCGTGCCGACGTGCCCGGTGGGCTCGGCGCCGCCGACGAACTCCCCGCGGGACGTCTGCATGAGGTACGCCTGGTCCTCGATCACCGAGACGATCGGATCGAGGTAAGCCCGGTACGGCTCGGTCACGAACATCTCCAGCGCCAGCTTCCGGATGGGGAGCGTGACCCCGGCCATCTCCGCGACCTCCGCCGAGCCGGAACCCGCGCAGTCGACCACCATCCCGGCAGCGACCGACCCACGATCGGTCACGACCCGGTTCACCCTCCCGCCGATCACCTGCATCCCGGTCACCGCGGTTTCCGTGTGCACCGCGACCCCGAGGCGGGCGGCTGCCCGGGCGTAACCCCACACCAGCGCGTCGTGCCGTGAGATGCAGGCCGTCGGATCGTGGACGGCGCCGAGCATTCCCTCGGTGTCCAGCTGTGGCACGGCATTCGCGAGCTCCGCGCGGCTGACGATCCGGGTGGGAATGCCCAGCGAGTTCTGCATAGCCACCGCTTCGCGAGCGACCGCGATCGACTGTTCACTGTGGATGCACAGGTACGAACCACGCTCGGTCAGCATGACGTTGTAGTCCAGCTCCACCGAGATCCGGCTCCAGATCTGGCGGCAGTACCACACCAGTTCCGCCCACGCGCGTTGCTGCCAGGAACTGCGGATCAGCGACAAATTGCGTCCGCTCGCGCCCGCGCCGAGGTACGACCGCTCGAACACCGCGATGTTCTTGCGCCCGGACTTCGCCAGGTGGTACGCGAGCGACAGGCCGTGCACCCCACCGCCGATGATCGCGATCTCGCAGTCGCGCAACGGTTTCGCGCCCGGAAGGATCCTAGGAGGCATCAGCACCTCCCAGACCGGCCAGGATCCCCAGCCGGATCGGATGCGCCGGGGGCCGCAGCGTCGGGCGGCGCAGAGACTCCGGGTCGACGCCGGTCTTGTCCGCCAGCCGCGCCAGTATCGTGTCCATACAGGACTTTCCCTGGCACGGTCCCATGAAGCTCGCGGTGTAGCGCTTGAGTGTCTCGGCGTCGGTGAACCCCTCCGCCACCGCCCGGTCGAGATCCTGCTCGGTGATGTCGAGACACAGGCAGAGCACGGTTTTGTCAGCCATGGTTTCCTCCCCCGGTGTGCTGCGCGGCGGCCCAAGCGCCCGCCAGCGAGCCCTCGGTGAAGGCCGCGTCCGCATCCATCGTCCCGGCCACCGCACCGACCCCTTGCAACACCGGCAGCGGCGCGTTTTCCCATCCGGCCGGGTCGATCCGGGTCGCACGCTCCCCGTGTACCACCGCGTCGCCGACGCTGGTCACCGTGTACCGCAATTCGTCGGCCCGCTGCCACCCGCCGCTCATCCCGACGACATCGCACGCGATGGTCCGCTGGCCGATAGCCACGCCGGTGATCCGCCGACGGCCGCGGACCCCGGTGACGCGCGCGCCGGTCAGCACCTCGATCCCCTCCGGCAAGGCCACCGCGGGGCCGGGCCGACTGTCCACAATGGCCTGAATGCGCAGCCCGGCGCGCTGCAGATCGACGGCCAGCCGGTACGCCGTGTCGTCCTCGGCCACCAGCACGGCGCGCGCGCCGGTGAGCACCCCGTCCTCGCACACCAGCCGATGCAGGCCGCTGGTGAGCAGCACCCCAGGCCGGTCGTTGCCGGGGAAAGCCACCGCGCGCTCGTACGCCCCGGTGGCCAGCACGCTGGCCGTGGCGGTCACCTCCAGCGCCCGGTCGCCCCGGTCGATCACGTACTGGTCGCCGAACCCGGCGACCACCGTTCCCGGCGCTACCACGGTGACGTTCTCGGCGCTGCGCACGAACTCCGTTGCCTGAAGCAGATCCGCACTGGCGACGGCAGGAGCCGCCGAACCACCCAGCCGAGGCCGCCGTCCGGCCAGCACAACGCGCAGCCCGCTCCGCGCCGCCGTGGCCGCCGCTGCGATCCCGGCGGGACCGGCCCCGACCACCAGCAGGTCGGCGCGTAGCCGCTCGCCCGCGGGGATGTCGAACGGAGCCGGGATCTCGGTCTCCGCGGCGAGTTTGCGCAGCTGGTTCTCCCACAGCCGCCACGCCGCGTTCTGCCGTTTGAACCAGCGGTACTGGAAGCCCACCGGGAAGAACTTCCCGATGACGCCGAGCGACCGGTACACATCGAACCGCTTGCCCGCGGATCCTTCCGTCTCCACCCGCATGCCAGGCCCGGCGGGAACCAGACACGACCGGACATGCGGCACACCGTCCACTCGTACCAGGCAGTTCGGGCAGTGCCCGTGTGCACAGTAGACCCCGCGCGGCCGACGGTACTTGGAGCTGCGGCTCAGTTCCTCCTGTCCGCACGCCAGCAGAGCACCGGCGACCGACTGCCCCTCGCCCGCGGTCATCTTCTTGCCATTGAAGGAAAACTCGACGGTCATCGCGCCGACTCCCGGCGCCGGACCCGCAGGTCTCGCGTCGCAGCCTCGTCGACGGCACCAGCGTCGTCCACGACCACCCCGTAGGATTCCGCCGCCTTCGCGGTGGTCAGCAACCCGGCGACCACGTCGGCCGACACCCGTTCGGTTGCGCGATCCAGCGGGTCACCGTAGCCACCACCGCCGGAGAGCCACGTGCTGACGACGTCGCCGTGGTCGAGCTGATACGTGCCCTTGGACGCGAGGACGACCGGCTCCGGCGCGTCGGCGTTGAGCACCGTCCTGCCGACCGCACCGGGCGCCCCGCCGAGAATCCCGGGCGGTGCGAACCGCTGGCGGTCGGTGAGGTTGGAAAACATCATGTGCTCGCCCAGCATCGCGACGTCCTTGCGGATGCCGTGTCCGCCCCGGTTGCGCCCGGCGCCTGCCGAATCGGGGATCAGCTCGAGCCGTTCGACCCGCACCGGGTACGAGTTTTCGTTGACCTCCACCGGAATGCCGTCGATGTTGAAGGCGCTCGGCGTGGCCTCCATCCCGTCGGACTCCGGCCGCCCGCCGAACCCGCCGATGACGATGTCGTAGTGCACGAACCGGCGTCCGGTGCGCGGGTCGGACCCGCCGAGGTTCGGGTTGGCCCAGTGCGAGCTGGCCGCGATGACGCGGTCCGGGAGCACTTCGGAAAACGCCAGCATCAGCACGTCGACGAACCGCTGCTGCATGATCGCCCGCGCGCCGGACCCGGCCGGCGGCTGCGCGTTGACCACCGAACCCGGCTCCGCGACAAAGGTGATCGGCCGCAGGCAGCCGCCGTTCTGCGGCACGGATGCCCCGCTGGTGATGCATTTGACCGTGTAGTAACAGAATGCGCGGACATAGGTGAGCACCGCATTGATGCCCGAGCGGGTCTGCGGGCTGGAACCGGTGAAGTCGATGGTGACCGCACCGCCGTCCACGGTGACCGCGACCTCGATTCGCAGCGGGTCGGTGCCCGGGCCGTAGTCGTCGAAGTAGTCGACCGCGTGGTAGGTGCCGTCCGGCATCTCGCCGATCGCGGCCCGCATCGCCGCCTCCGACCGGTCGAGGATCTCGTCGCACGCCTCGTCGTAGCGCTCGATCCCGTACTTGCCGATCAGCTCGGCCAGCCGCTGCTCCACGATCCGGTTGCAGTTGCGCATGGCCATCAGGTCACCGAGCAGCTTGTCCGGGACGCGGACGTTCGCCTCGATGATCCGCAGGACCTCCTTGTTCGGCTCGCCCTCGCGCCACACCCGGGTGGGCCACAGCCGCAGCCCTTCCTGGAACTGGTCGTTGATCCCTTCGACCTGCTGCGACCCGGGGGCCGCGCCGCCGACGTCGATCATGTGCGTGCAGTTCACCGCGTACCCGACGAGGGTGCCGTCGAGGAAACACGGGCTGAGCATGAAGAAGTCCGGCAGGTGCCCGGATCCCATCCACGGGTCGTTGAGGATCAGGCAATCCCCGGGGCGCAGCTCGCCTGCGTCGTAGTACTCCAGGAAATGCGTGATGGCCGACGGCATCGAGCCGAGGTGCCCCGGGCTGAAGTCGCCCTGCACGATCATCCGGCCGCGCCGGTCGAACAGCCCGACCGAAAAGTCGCGGCCCTCGCGGACCGCCTCCGAGTACGCCGTGCGGCGCAGTACCACCCCGGCGTCGTTGGTGAGCGCGACCAGGCCGCGCCACATCACCCCGAGCGTCAACGGGTCCACGGTCAGCCCCTTCCTTCGGCGTGGCCGCCGATCCGGGCGAGCACGTTCCGGTGATCGTCCACAGTGGCCTCGTCGCCGGGGAGCAGCAGGATCGCGCACTGGCCGTCCTCGACCACCGCGGGACCTTCGATCCGCGTCCCGGCAGGCAGATCGTCCCGCCGGTACACCGGGCAGTCCGCATATCCGGAGAGTTCCGGGAAATAGACCGGACGGCTCGCGGTCTCGCCACCGGTCGCGGTGTTGGGCGGCAGGTCGAACGCGGCAGGGGGCGCGGTGCCCACCACCGTGATCGAGGTGATCTGTGCTTGCGCATCCGGATAGGAGTAGCCGTACATCCCGGCGTAGTCCGCCTCGAAGCGTTCCCGCAAAGCACCGGCCAGCTCGTCCTCCGCACAGCGCGGAACCTCGACCTCGACAACGTGGCCCTGTCCGACGTACTGCATGTCCGCCCGGTACACAATGGACCGCTGCGCGCCGGGTGCGACGTTGTCCAGCAGGTGGTTCACCTCTGCCGCCAGCTCGGCCAGTTCGGCGGTGAGCCGGGCCGCGACCCCCTCGTCGTCCAGCAATGACACGAACGTCCGCGGCAGGTCCACCCGGGGCGCGGCCTGCAGCAGCCCGACGGCCGACGCGATCCCGGCCGCCGCGGGGAAGATCACTTCGCCGATCCCGAGATTGCGAGCCAGCCGCGACGCGTGGGTCGGTCCGGCTCCGCCGAAGGCGACCAGCGTCAGGTCCCGCGGGTCCCGGCCGCGCTCGATGGACACCGCGCGGATCGCGTGCTCCATGTTGCTGGTGACCGCTTCGTGAACCCCCCAAGCCGCCCCGCCGTCGTCGAGGCCGAGCGGGGTGCCGATCTCCCGGCCGATCACGGCGCGGGCGCCCTCGACGTCCAGGCTCATCCGGCCGCCCAGGAAGAAGTCCGGGTTGAGATAGCCGAGGACGACGTTGGCGTCGGTCACCGTCGGACGGGTTCCGCCCCCGCCGTAACAGATCGGCCCCGGTTCGGCGCCGGCGCTTTCCGGCCCCACCTCGACGATTCCCAGTCCCACCCGCGCAATGCTGCCGCCGCCCGCCCCGATCTCGATGAGATCGACCGACGGGGTCACCACCGGCAGCCCGGTACCGACCCGCATCAAGGTCTGGTCCACATCGAAGACGCGCTCCATCTTCGGTTCGCCGCCTTCGATGAGACACGCCTTCGCGGTGGTCCCGCCCATGTCGAAGGCGACCAGGTCACCACGCCCGTGCGCCCGCCCGATCCACGCGGCCATGGACACGCCCGCGGCCGGGCCCGATTCGAGTGCCCGGATCGGCAGCCGGACCACCTCGGCCGGGGTGCTCAAGCCGCCGTTGCCCTGGTTGATGAACACCTGGCCGGTGAACCCGCGGCCGGCCAGCGCTCCCTGCAGCGAATCGAGGTAGTGCCGGAACGCGGGCTGGATGTACGCGTTGACCACGGTCGTGCTGGTGCGCTCGTACTCGCCGATGATCGGCGCCACCTCATGGGAAAGGGAAAGCGACGCTTCGGGAAGCACTTGCGAGACGAGCTTGCCGACGCGCGTCTCGTGATCACTGGCCGCGTAGGAGTGCAGCAGCGACACAGCGACGGCTTCGATTCCCTTGTCCCGCAGGCCTTCGAGCGCGCTCCGCAGCTCGTTCTCGTCCAGTTCGCGGACGACGGTCCCGTCGTGGGCGAGGCGTTCCCGGACCGGGACCACCCGATGGCGGGGAACGAGTGGCTCGTGCTTGTCGAACCACAGGTCGTAAGTGCTGTACCGGGCCGGGCGCTGCATGATCAGCAGGTCGCGGAAGCCCTCGGTCACGAGCAGCGCGGTCTCGGCGCCCTTCCGCTCGATCACGGTGTTCGCGCCGATCGTCGTCCCGTGCACGACCTGCCCGACGTCCGCGAGCGAGGCACCGGCCAGCCGGAGCACGTCCTCGATTCCGGCCAGCGCGCCGACCGACGGGTCCGCCCCGGTGGACAGCCGCTTCCAGACGTGCAGCTCACCGGTTTCGGCGTCGTGCAAGGCGAAATCCGTGAACGTGCCGCCGATGTCGAAACCGATGCGGTACCGCTTGCGCGGCCCCGGCGACGGGTGAGGGCCTTCCGGAGTCAACGACGTCACCTCCTCCCTGAGTCACTACCTGCAATATTTATGGAGTTGGGGAATGGTTGGGGTCGGGCGCCCGGGTCATGACTGCCCGGCCGCTTCGAGACTGTCGAGGAAATCGGCGATCCGGATCGGGTCCATCGGCAGGACATGCGGTGTGGCACCGAGAATGTCGCGCAATGCGGCACCGACGGCGGCAGCCGGAACGATCACCGGTGCCTCCCCGACCCCCTTGGCCCCGCGGGGGCCGGTCGCGCCGGGATACCCGGCCACGAACACCGTCTCGATCTCCCGGGGAACGTCCGCGATGGTCGGCAGCCGGTAGTCGACGAGGTCGGCGTTGCGGACGATGCCGTCGGCACCGACGTCGAGCACTTCGCTCAGCGCGTAACCCAAGCCCTGCACCACCCCTCCCTCCACCTGGCCGCGGGCGCCCGCCGGGTTGAGCACGGTGCCGATGTCGTGCACCGCGAGATACCGCAGCACCTCGATGCGCCCGGTTTCGCAGTCCAGTTCGATTTCGGCGGCATGGCAGTGAAAAGTGGCCTCGTTGAACGCGTCGAACGGCAGGCCGTCGAGCTGCGCACCCACCAGCGGGGTCCGCGCGGCGCGGAATCGTCCGGACGCGACCACCGGGCCGGTGCGGTTGATCGCACCGGTCACCACGTCCGCGAGCGCGACCGAAGCCTGCGGCAGGCCGCGGACGCTGAGCCGCCCGTCGGCGAGCACCAGATCCTCCGGCGCGGTTTCCAGCTGTTCGGCGGCTTCCTCCCGCAACTGCCGGGCGACCGCCTCCGCCGCCTCGAGCGCCGCATTGCCGACGCCGTAAAGACTGCGGCTGCCTTTGGAACCCGAGTCGTACGGACCTTCCGCGGTGCTGCCCGCACGCACGGTGACCTGGTCGTACGACAGGCCGAGCACATCGGCGACCAATGCGGCGACCCCGACCACGATCGCGCCGGTCCCGATCTCCGTTCCGCCGGTCAGCACCGTCGCGGTACCGTCTTCGTTCATCGTCACCGTGGCGCCCGCCGGAGCGCCGGAGGTCAGCCACCACGCGCACGCAAGGCCGTATCCACGACGCCGTCCGGGCTGGACTGATGGTGCTTCGCGGCGCCATTCCGCCAGCCGTTCGGCCGCAACGTCAAGACACTCGCCCATTGCGACGTCGGGCAGAAGTTCCCCGGACGGGCCACGATCGCCTGCATGCAACAGGTTTCGGCGGCGCAGCTCCACCGGACTGAGCCCGGCCGCGGCCGCGATCTCGTCCATGTGCGTTTCCACCGCGTAGGTCAGCTGCGGTCCGGACGGGCCACGGAAGGACCCGGTAGGGCAGGTGTTCGTGGCCACCGGAACCGCGGTCAGGTCGACCGCGTCCACCCGGTACGGCCCGGTCCCTTGCAGTGCCGCGATCGAGGCGATCATCGGAGTGTCGAAGGCGTAGGCGCCGGAATCGAGGTAGACCAGCGCGCGGCGGGCGTGGATCCGGCCCTCCTGATCGACAGCGCTGGTCAGCTCCACCACGGAATTCTCCCGCGGGTTGCCGGCCCGCATGTCTTCCTCGCGCGAGCACACCACCCGCACCGGACGGCCGGTCGCGAGGCACATCACCGCTGCCAGCGGCGCGAGCCCGAGGTGGAGCTTCCCGCCGAAGCCACCGCCCAACGCGGGTACTCGCACGGAAATCTTCGACATCGGCAGGTCCAGCAGAGCGGCCAGCCCTTGCCGGACCACGAACGGCGCCTGCGACGAGGTGGTCACCGCGATTCCGCCCATGCCATCAGGTTCGGCGAGGGTGGCTCGCGGTTCGAGGTAGCCCTGGTGGACGCGATGCGATTCGATCCGGGTGGTCACCACGAACGCCGCATCCCGGAGGCACGCATCCACGTCGCCGCGCCGGATTCGCGCGGGTGACAGGCAATTCGGCTGCCCGTCGTGCACCGGCCAGCTGTCCTCGCGCAGCGCTTCGTCCACTGTGGTCGTTGCGGGCAGCGGGTCGAGCTCCAGCCCGACGAGTGCGGCGGCCCGGTCGGCCGCGGCCTTGTTCTCCGCCGCCACCAGCACAATCGGCTCCCCGGCGAATCGCACGACCTCGCGAGCCAGCACCGGCTGGTCGCGAACCACCGTGCCCCACCGCCGATCCGGCAGATCGGCGGCGGTCAGCACCCGCACAACCCCGGCGGCTTTCCCGGCCGCCGCGGTGTCGACAGCCAGGATGCGCGCGGACGCGACCGGCGACCGGACGACGGCACAGTGCAGCAGGCCGTCCGGACGGAAATCCTCGGTATAGCGGGCAAGTCCACTCGCTTTGGCGGCCGAATCGGGCCGGGGCAGTTCCGCACCGAGCACCGTCATCCCGCCTCCCGCTCATCGGCGAGCCGCCCCGCAGCGGCTTCCACGGCCCGCACGATCGCGAGATAACCGGTGCAGCGGCACAGATTCCCGCTCAGCGCGGTCTCGATCCCGGCCCGATCCGGCGCCGGGTCCGCCTCGAGCAGCGACACCGCCATGACGAGCAAGCCCGACGTGCAGATCCCGCACTGCACAGCGCCCGCCGCGGCGAGTTCTTCGGCGAGCACCTGCCCGGTACCGCTGTGCGAAACCCCTTCGACCGTCTGCACTTCACTCCCGGCGCACTCGACCGCGTAGACGAGGCAGGAGTTCACCGGACTTCCGTCGAGCAGCACCGTGCAGGCACCGCAATCGCCGGTGCCGCAGCCGATTTTGGTCCCGGTCAGCCCGAGGTCCTCCCGCAGCACGTCGGCCAGCACCCGGTCCCCGGCCTGGTCCAGCCGGAATTCCGCGCCATTGCACCGGAATCCGGCCATCGCGGCATCGCAGACGTCTGGCAACGCACTCCCCTGTCTCCTCGTCGAGCAGGTCTCGGCCGCACGGGCCAACATTCTATAAATTATATTCCTGAGGGTAAGCGGCTCGCCGCGGCAAAGTCAATGGCTCACGGTGACCCGTCAGCCGCGCTTACTCCGTGCTGTCGCCGGGAAATCCTGCGGTGAACACCTCAAGGGTGCGGGAAAGATCTTCCTTGAGCGCGGCTTCCGACGCAGCGCCGTCCCGGGCGCGGACGGCGTCCAGCAGCGAGCGGTGGTTCGCCAGCGTGTCCGCCATGGTCACCTTCGGCATGCGGTAGGCGACGCGCGCATACCGCTCCGTCGCCACCCGCAGGTTCATGATGCGGCGGACGAGCGACTCGCGGCCGGTCGCGTAGTAGTGCAGCTCGTGGAACCGGTGGTCGTACTCGTAGAACCGGTCGATGTCGTCCGCCTTGGCCGCGCGCTCCATGTCGGCCAGCAGCTCGGCCATCTGGTCGACCCGGTCCCCGGAAATCCGCTCCGCCCCGAGCCGGGCCGCGAACCCCTCGATGCCCACCCGCATCAGGTACAGCTCTTCGTATTCCTCGACGGTCAGCGGGGAGACCTGGGCACCGCGGAACGGATCGTTGCGCACGAGACCCTCGGTGGCCAGCAGCTGGATCGCCTCCCGCGCGGGGGTCTGGCTCACCCCGAGCCGCTCGGCGAGCTCCTGCGGGTTCAGCTTGGTGCCGGGAGGCATCCGCCCGCTCACGATCTCGCGCCGCAGTTCCTCCGCGACGACGTCGCGGGCGGTGAGCCGGCGGCGGCGGGCCGTCGCCCCCGGACCGGGTTCGGGCATGTTCATGATCTCTCCCCGGGTGCGCCGGCTGGCCGGCCGTGGACCCTGCATTATTCTTTGCACTCTATAGCCGGGACACGCGGCCCCGTCCCCGGACGGAACCACCGGACCGGCGGTGAATCCTGCGGTCAGCCGCACTTTACCGGCTGCCGTACGGGCCGATCATGATCGCCACTCCGCTGCCACGGTGCCTCACCTTCTCCCGCCGAGCCGGTTGCGGTCGGGATTATAAAATGTACTATACAGCGGCTAGAGGACTCTCCCATGGAGGTGGAGCCAGATGGCAGGCTTGATCGTCAGCAGCATCGAGGCCGGCTACCACCGGGGCCCCGCCGTCGTCCACGACCTGTCCTTGACGGTGCAACCCGGCGAAATCCTCGCGGTGGTCGGCCGTAACGGGGCGGGGAAGACCACCCTGCTGCGTGCGCTTTCCGGCCTGCTCCCCTGCCGGAAAGGCACGGTGCGGCTGGACGGCCGGGACCTCACCGGCCTGCCCGCGCACCGGGTCGCCCGCCGCGGGATGGCCCACGTCCCGGCCGGGCGGCGGGTGATCCCCGGGATGTCCACTTTGGACAATCTCAAGCTCGGCGGGTACCAGCACACCGGGTCCGCCGCACTCGCGTCCGCGGTGGACGAGGTACTGACCATGCTGCCCGCGCTGGCGAAGTGGGGCGCCCGGCGGGCCGGCACGCTCAGCGGCGGGGAACAGCAGCTCCTCGCGATCGGCCGGGCGCTCATGTCGCGGCCGGTGGCGCTGCTGCTGGACGAACCGCTGACCGGCCTGTCCCCCGCGTACCAGCTCGACGTGCTCGGGGAACTGGCCAAGATCGCCAAGGGGGGTACGGCGATTCTGCTGGTCGAGCAAAACGTCCGCAAAAGCCTGCGGATCGCCGGCCGGGGCATGGTGCTCGACGAAGGGCGCGTCGTCACCACCGGCACCCCGGAGGAACTGCTGACGCAGCAACGACTCGAAGACGGCTATCTCGGCGTGGGTGCCTGACCCGCAGCTCCAGTAAAACCCTCGAAGTGCAGTTCGACCGTCGCCGTGCCCTGCGACGTCCGGTCCCCCCATTTCCGATCACGACGGGAACACCGATGATGCGAACCAGCCACGGGCGCCGCCCGGCCCGCCTGTCCACCAAGATGACCGCCGCAGGCGCGCTCGCCGCGCTCGCGCTCGCGGTGACCGGATGCGGGGGCGGAGCCGGCGCCGCCAAGGATTCCGCGGTCACCATCGGATTGGCCGCACCCTATTCCGGTTCGGCCGCCTATTACGGGGAATGGCTCGACCAGGCGTGGCAGCTCGCCTTCGACGAGTTCGGCCACAACGTCAACGGCAGGGAAATCAAGCTGGCCAAGGCGGACGCGAAATGCGAGCCCTCCGCCGCCGTCGCCGCCACCCGCAGTGTACTGGCCGAGAATCCCCTTTCGATCATCACCATCTGTTCCGGCGACACCCGGGCCGCCTTGCCGATCGCGTCGGCGAAAAAGGTCCCCATCGTGTCCGGCAGCTACGACCCGTCGCTGACCGCGGAGGGGAACAAATACATCTTCCGGGTGCAGACCCACGACGGGGTCACCAACCAGGTCTACGGGAAATGGATTCTCGGCCGGGCGGGCCAGAACGCCAAGATCGGGGTCATCAGCGACACGACGCCGTACGGACTGGCCAACAACAAGACGATCACGGCCGGATTCGCCGCGGCCGGTGTGACCCCGGCGGCGAGCGCGACCTACGACTCCAGTGCGACCGATTACGCCGGGCAATTGCTCGCGCTCAAACGCGCCGGGGTGAACGTCGCCTACCTGGAGGGCTACGACCTGCAGGCGGCGCGGATCGTCAAGCAGGCGAACCAGCTCGGCCTCGACGCGAAGTTCTACTTCCCCACCACGGCGTCCAGCGACACGTTCCTGCAGACCGC
This sequence comes from Amycolatopsis jejuensis, assembly GCF_000717335.1. Lineage (GTDB taxonomy): Bacteria > Actinomycetota > Actinomycetes > Mycobacteriales > Pseudonocardiaceae > Amycolatopsis > Amycolatopsis jejuensis. The sequence goes on along the minus strand of NZ_JNYZ01000006.1, from coordinate 135,493 downwards.
CGGTACCGACCTCGCGAACAAGGTCATCTACTCGACCCCGTTCCTTCCCGAATGGTCCGACGCCGCGAAACAATTCAGCCAGAAATGGCAGAAACGGTTCGGCACCCTGCCGAATGCCGACTGCGCCTCGTTCTACACCATGGCGGTCACGATGCTGACCACGTTGCGCAACAACCCGGACGCCGGGAAATCGGCCGAGGCATTCACCACCGCTTACCGCAATATCAAGATCCCGAACCTGCCGATGGGCGACTTCGCCTTCGACCCGAACGGCGATCCGGTCAACCCGCTCGTGATTGCCGGAACGTGGGAGAACGGGCAGCGCAAACTCGTCGACGTCCTCCTTCCGGCACAGGCGAAATGACCATTCCCCGTTCCGGCGGCAGACCATTCGGCAGGTTGCGATGACGATCTTTCTCCAGACGATCATCAGCGCTATCGTGGCAGGTGCGGTCTACGCGCTCGTCGCGCTGGGGTTCTCCCTGATCTACCAGACGACCAAGCTGGTCAATTTCGCGCACGGCAGTATCGCGATTCTGGCGCCCTACGCGGCGTACAGCCTGCTGCGGGCCGGGGTGGGAATGCCGATCGCGGTGCTCGGCGGCGTGGTCGCAGCAGCCGCGCTGGCGTTCCTGATGGAGCGAGTGGTGCTCGTCCCGCTTCGCCACCGCCATCTCAGCGTGCCGATCCTGGCGACGGTCGCCGCCGCGATCGTGATCGAGGCGACGATCACCCTGGGATGGGGCAGCCAGCCGCGGTACCTCGCGGGGCTGGCGTCGGATCAGCCGTGGCGGATCGCGGGCCTGTCGATCACGCCCAACCAGGTCGTCATCGTCGCGATCGCCGGCGCGGTCGTCCTCCCCCTGTTGTGGCTCATCGCGAGAACGAAGATCGGCCGGGCGATGCGGGGCTGCGCCCAGGATCCCGAGGTGGTCACGCTGTTCGGGGTGAGCCCGGCCCGGATGTACCTGCTGTCGTTCGTGCTCGGCGGGGTGCTGGCCGGGCTCGCCGGGGTGCTGATCGCCCCGGTGACCGGGCTCCGGCCCACCGGTGGCCTGGAGCTGAGCGCGATCGGTTTCAGCGCCGCCGTGCTCGGCGGGCTGGGCAGTCTCACCGGCGCGCTCGTCGGCGGGTTCCTGATCGCGCTGATGGTCAGCCTGACCCAGGTGTACCTCAGCGCCGGATACGGGCTCGGCGTCGCGTACCTGGTCATGGTGCTCGTGCTCCTGGTGCGGGTGAAGGGACTGTTCGGCGACGACATCGAGGCGGTGCGCGAAGTATGAGCTCGATGACCCGGATTGCCGCTCAGGGCAAGCGAATCCAGCCGATCCTCAACCCCGTCGTCGTGGCAGCGGCCGCGGCGGTCTTCCTGGCCGCGGTGAGCGGCGCGGCCGACTCCACGCTGATGACGGTCGCGCTGGCCTGCGTGTACGCGATTGCGGCGCTCGGCCTCACCGTGGTGTTCGGGCTCGGCGGGATGCTTTCCCTTGCGCAGGCCGCGATCATGGCCGTCGGCGGGTACACGGTCGCGCTGCTCGCCGGTGACGCGATCGGGCCGCTGCCGGCGTTGCTGCTGTCCATTGTGGCCGGAGCGGCGGTGTCCGGGCTGAGCGGCATCATCGGCGCGCGGACGAAATCGCACTACTTCGCGCTCGCGACGCTCGCGCTGGCCGAATGCGTGCAACTGGTGCTGGTCAACGAAAGCACGGTCACCGGCGGTTCCAACGGCCACCCCGTCGCCGCCGGGTCGATCCTCGGCCTGGAACTGTCCGACCCGCGCCAGTTCGTCCTGCTGGCGGTGCCGCTCGTCGCGGCCAGTGGTTATCTGGTGCACTGCCTGCGAAAATCCCGTTTCGGGCTGGCGCTGAAGGCGGCGGCGAGAGACGAATACATGGCCAAGGCCACCGGCGTCGCCATCAACCGGGGCCGGGTGCTCGCGACGGTCGTCTCCGGCGCGCTGGCCGGTCTCGCGGGTGCGCTGCTGGCCCTGCTCAACGGGTACGTCGGACCGCAGGACTTCGACCTCGGCGCGGCGGTTCTGCTCCTGCTGATCGTGGTGTTCGGCGGGGCTTCCTCCAGCATCGGGACGGTGATCGCGGCGGTGGTACTGACCTATGTTTCGCTCGGCATGCTGGGACTCGCCGAGGCCAGCGGCCTGGTGTACGGGCTGGCCACGCTGCTGTTGCTGGTGCTGCTCCCCGGTGGGGTGGCGGGGGTAGGAAAAACGGCCTACCGCGCGATCCGGGCCCGGCGGAAGGAGTCCTGATGCTGGAAATCACCGACGCGCACGTCCGGTTCGGCGGCGCACACGTCCTCCGCGGCGTGTCCGTCACCGTCGAGCGGGGCCGGATCCACGGGCTGCTCGGGCCGAACGGGTCCGGCAAGACCACGTTGCTGAACGCGATCAGCGGGTTCGTCCCCTGCACCGGGTCCATCACGCTGGACGGCGAACAGCTGCACGGGCTGCCCGCGCACCGCAGGACGAACAAGGGACTCGGCCGCACCTTCCAGAACCCCAAGGCGCCGGACGACATGACCGTCGCGGACCTGCTGCGGCTGGGCGAACACCAGCTGCGGACCCTGCCGTGGCACACCGTCGCCTTCCGGCCGTGGAAGACCGCACGGGAGCAGCGGCTGTTCGCCGAGCGGTGCGCACAGGCGCTGACCTCCGTCGGCCTGAGCCCCGGCCTGCTCGATCAAGAGCTCGGCACGATCGCGAGCGGCGACCTGAAGATGATCGACATCGCCAGGGCGCTGATGTCCCGGCCGCATCTGCTGGCGCTGGACGAACCGACGTCGGGCATGAACGACGAGGAGATCGACATCCTGCTCGCCCGGCTGAAAGCCCTCCGCGAAACCGGGTTGACCGTGCTCATCGTCGAGCACAACGTCCGCGTCGTCACGGAAATCTGCGACCAGGTGACCGTGCTCGCCGCCGGGGGCATCCTGGCCGAAGGACCCCCGCGGGAGGTCTTCCGGCGCACCGATGTCATCGACGCCTACCTCGGCGAGGCCGACGGCGACTCACCCGACCCGGCCGGGTCCACCCTCGAAAAGACCGGATAGGCCCGCATGCCGTCAGTCGCCATTTCGGACCTTTCGCGGAAACACGTGTACAAACTGCTGACCGGCAGCGTGATCCCGCGCCCGATCGCGTGGGTGTCCAGCTTGGCCGCTGCCGGAACCTTCAACATCGCGCCGTTCAGCTTCTTCACCGTGGTGTCCTCCTTTCCGCCGATGCTCGGTGTGTCGATCGACAAGACGAAAACGGACGGGCGGGAAGGCAAGGACACGCTGCGCTGCGTCCGCGAAACCGGGGAGTTCGTGGTGAACATCGCGACGGCCGGGTTACTGCCCGCGCTGGTCACGACCTCATTGGAATTCCCCGGTTCCGTGGACGAGTTCGAGGTCACCGGCCTGACCCCGGCTCCCTGCGTCGCCATCGCGGCACCCCGGATCCGCGAAGCACCGGTGAGCTTCGAATGCACACTGCACACCGCGGTCGATCTTGGTTCCAGTGTCCTGATCATCGGGGAGGTGCAGCACGCGCATTTCCAGCCAGGGCTGGTCGACGACAGCTACACCGTGCGGCTGCAGCCGGTGGGGCGGATGCCCGGGCCGACTTTCTGCACCGAGCTGAACCAGGTAAGCGCCCCACCGTTGCCGGCCTCGGGCCTGCCCGGGCTGCCGCCGTGGGCCGCATCCCGGGGGCTGGCACCGTGACTACCCCACGGTCGTGTAGTGGGAAGCGTCGCCTTCCAGTGACGTGCTGGGCTCCCCGTCGGTGCCGACCGGGATGTCCCCCGCGACCGTCACGCGGTTCAGCCGCCGGGGGAGGTCGTCGTAGTTGTCGACCGCATAGTGCTGGGTGATCCGGTTGTCGAACAGCACCAGCTGGTTCGGTTCCCACGGCACCCGCACGATGTTCTCCGGCCGGGTCACGTACGACTGCAGCAGCCGCAGCAGGTCGCGGGATTCGCCGGTCGACAGGCCGACGATCCGCTGGGCGAAGCCGCCGACGTACAGGCCTCGCTCACCGGTCGCCGGGTGTACCCGGACCACTGGGTGCACGGTCCGGTACTTCCGCGAGACGAACTGGGCCCGCCGCTCCTTTTCCTTGTCGTCCACGGTTTCCGGGGCCTTGACGTAGTCGTAGTCGTTGGTGTGCACCGCGCGGAGAGTGTCCGCCAAAGCCCGCAACGGCTCCGGCAGGTCCCGGTACGCCGCGGCGGAGTTCGCGATCAGCGTCTCACCCCCGTACGGCGGCACGACGATGCTGCGCAGCGTGCTGGCCTTCGGCGGGTTCAGCACGAACGTGACGTCGGTGTGCCAGTTGTTGGCGCGGCCTTCCTCGCTGTCGACCGGCAGCACGCTGGGCGCGCCGTCCACCGACGGGACGGTCGGGTGGGCTTTCGTGAGCTCGCCGAAGTGGCGGGCGAAACGCTGCTGGCCTTCGTCGTCGAGCTCGACGTTCCGGAACAGCAATGCCTTGTGCGTGTGCAGTGCGTCGGTCAGGAAGGTGACCTGGCCGGGGTCCAGCTCACCGGCCGGGTCGAGGCCGACGATCTCGGCGCCGATCCTCCCGGTCAGCTTGCGGACGTCGGTGTCGATGGTGGTCATGCGGCGTGCTCCTTCACTCGGTTTCGGTTGACCGGCCGGGCGAGGCCGTAGTGCTCGCGGAGGGTGGTGCCGGTGTATTCGGTGCGGAAAAGCCCGCGCCTCCGCAGTTCCGGGACGACGAGGTCGACGAAATCGTCGAGCCCGCCGGGCAGGGTCGGCGGCATGACGTTGAAGCCGTCCGCCGCGCCATCGGTGAACCACTGCTCCAGTTCGTCCGCGATCTCGGCCGGGGTACCGGCGAAAACGCGGTGGCCGCGGCCACCGGCGAGCCGTTCGAGGAGCTGCCGGATCGTCAGGTTTTCGCGCCGGGCCAGTCCGACGACGAGCGCGAGCCGGCTCTGCGCGCCTTCGGTGAACGACCCGACCTCGGGCAGCGGGCCGTCCAGCGGGCTGCCGGTGAGGTCGTGGTCGAGCAGCGTCGAAAGCTGGTGGAGCCCGTACTCCGGCGTGATCAGCGAGTTCAGCTCGGCCGCGCGGGCCCGCGCCTCCTCGCTGGTCCGGCCGATGATCGGGGAAATCCCCGGCAGGATCTTGATCTCGTCCGGCGTGCGGCCGTACTTCGCCAGCCTGCCCTTGACGTCCTCGTAGAACGCCTTGCCCTCGGCGAACGTCTGCTGCGCGGTGAACACCGCCTCGGCGTGCCGGGCCGCGTACTCCTTGCCGGTTTCCGACGAACCGGCCTGCACCAGCAGCGGGTGGCCCTGCACCGGCCGTGCGATGTTCAGCGCCCCGTGTACCTGGAAGTGCTCGCCGCTGTGCTCGATCGGCCGGATCAGCCCGGTGTCGGCGTAGATCCCGCTGGCCTTGTCGAGCACCGCGGCGTCGTCGTCCCAGCTGTCCCAGAGTTTCTTGACGACCTCGACGAACTCGGTCGCCCGCGCGTACCGCAGCTCGTGCGCCGGACGGGCGCCGAGGTTGAAGTTGCGGGCCTCGTCCACGCCCGCCGAGGTGACGATGTTCCAGCCCGCCCGGCCGCCGGAAAGGTGGTCGAGCGACGCGAACTTCCGCGCCAGGTGGTACGGCTCGTTGTAGGTGGTGGACGCGGTCGCGATGAGTCCGATGTGGACGGTCGTCGCGGCGAGCGCGGACAGCAGGGTCAACGGCTCGAAGTGACTGTGCGAGTTGTGTTTGACGTTGCTCCACAGTGCGACGCCGTCGGCGAGGAACAGGGAATCCAGCTTGCCGCGCTCCGCGGTGCGGGCGATGTCGATGTAGTGCTGCAGTGTCCGTGCCCGGTGCGGATCCGTCGACGGATGCCGCCATGCGGCCTCGTGGTGCCCGTTCGGCATCACGAATGCGTTGAGATGCAACTGCCTGCTCACGGTTTCTCCTTCCCGCGCCACGTCGAAACCCGCCGCTCCAGCACGACGAAGCCTTGGTTGACGACCAGTCCGAGCACCGAGACGGCGATGATCCCGGCGTACATCTGGGGAATCTGGAAATTGACCTGGGTGGTGTTGATCAGGTACCCGAGCCCGGCCTTCGCGCCGACCATCTCGGCGGCGATCAGCACCAGCACCGAGTACGAGGCGGCCATCCGCAGTCCGGTGAACACCGTCGGCACCGCCGAGGGCAGGATCACCTTCCGGAACAGCCGCGGACTGGACAGCCCGAGCGAGCGCGCGGCCTTGACCAGCAACGGGTCCACCGAGTGCACCCCGGCGATCGTGTTGAGCAGCACCGGCCACACGCAGGCGTAGACGACCAGGCTCACCTTCGACAGCTCGCCGATGCCCAGCAGCAGCGTGAACACCGGCAGCAGCGCCAGCGCCGCGGTGTTGCGCGCCAGTTCCAGCAAGGGCTGGAGGAACCGGGCGACCGGGCGGTACCAGCCGATCAGCAATCCGAGCGGGACGGCGACGGCCACCGCGACGGCGAACCCGGCGGCCGAGCGGCCGATGCTCGCCAGGAGGTGGTCGGCGAGCTGCCCGTCGGCCGCGAGGCCCCACAGCGCCTGCAGGTCCTCGGACACCGGCGGCAGGAAGGTCCGGGTGTCCTCGCCGAGGACGAACCGGGGAACGAGCTCCCACACCGCCAGGAAAAGCACCACCGCGACCCAGCCGTGCGGGACGCGGCTCCGCACCCGCTTCCGCCGCTTCGGTTCCGCTCGCGCCGGGGTCCCGGCGGGGGCGGTGGGTCCGGTGGGTGCCTTCAGGGTGGTGGTCATCGCACGGCACTCCGTTCGGTCTCGGCGGCCTTTTCGACCTCTTCGTGCAGCAGTTCCCAGAGCAGATGCCGGTGCCTGCCGAACTCCGGGTCGGAACGCAGGTCACCGCCGCGGTCACCGAGGTCGATGTCGACGACCGCCTTGAGCCGCCCGGGACGGGACGTCAGCACGGCCACCCGCTGGCCCAGGTACACCGCTTCGTCGATGCCGTGCGTGATGAACACGATCGTCTTGCCGGTCCGATGCCAGATCCGCAGCAGTTCCTCCTGCAGCTGCTCGCGGGTCTGGGCATCGAGCGCGGCGAACGGCTCGTCCATCAGCAGCACGGCCGGGTCGTACGCGAGACTGCGGGCGATGGCGACGCGTTGCTTCATCCCGCCCGAAAGCTCGTGCGGATACCGGTCCTCGAACCCGGAAAGCCCTACCAGGTCGAGGTATTCGCGGGCCCGCTCCGCCCGTTCGCGTTTGCCGAGCGGCCCGCCTTCGAGACCGAACTCGACGTTGCCGCGTGCGGTGCGCCACGGAAAGAGCGCGTACTGCTGGAAAACCACGCCGCGGTCGAGGCCGGGGCCGATGACCGGGGCGCCGTCGATGAGCACCTCGCCGGACGTCGGCGTGGCGAGGCCTCCGAGCAGGTCGAGAAGCGTCGACTTGCCCGACCCGCTCGGCCCGACCAGCGCGAGGAACGTGCCGTCGGCGATGTCGAGGGTGATGTCGTCGAGTGCGGTCAGCGCGCCGAAGGTCTTGGTCACGCCGCGGATGCCGATTTTGGCCGGGGTGCTCATTTTCCGGCCGCCGGGGTCGCGCCGTCACGGTAGGGGTTGAACTCGTTGGTGTAGATCTTCGCCGGGTCGAGGGTGTCGCTCTTGATGAAGCCCTGTTCCCGCAGCCAGGGCGTCCAGCGGGCGTAGTCCTGGTCGCTGATCAGGCCGCCGTGGGTGATGGCGACGCTCTTCCAGTACTTGAGCGTGCTGGTGTCCTCGTTGCGGCCGCGCGCCTGGATGATCTTGGTGAAGCGGGCGATGACGTCCTCGCGGGGCGTGACCCGTTCCCACTCGATCGCGCGGGCGATCGCGGCGACGAACACCTTCGCCGTCTCCGGGTTCTTCTTGATGAAGTCCTTGCGCAGCACGTAGGACCCGCCGTTGTACGGGCCGAACGCGGCGACGTCGCTGAACAGCGCGCGGACACCGCCGGTGGCGACCGCGTGGTCCTGCAGGACCCCCTGCAGTGCGGCGACGTCGAGCTGCCCGTTGCGCAGCGCCTGCTCGGCGTTGACCGGCGGGATGACGACCAGCTGCACCTGTTTGATTTCGGCCTCGGACAGCCCCTGTTGCTTGAGCCAGGTGTCCAGGACGGCTTCGAGGTTCGCGCCGACGGTGTTGACCCCCACCTTCTTGCCGATCAGGTCGCGTGCGGTCCGGATCGGGCTGTCCTGCTTGGTGTAGAAGCCGAGGAACGTCTTGTCGTCCGAGCCGTAGTAGTTGACCACCGCCTTGACCGGGGCCCCGGCGTCGACGAGCTTGGCGATGGCACCGGAGAAGGCGCCGCCGAAATCGGTCTGGTCGGTGGCCGTGGACTGGATGTCCTGCGGGCCGCTGATCGTGTTGCCGACCCACTTCAGCTTGATCTTGCCGAAGTAGCCCAGATCCTCGGCGAGCTCGGCGAGGTTCACCGCGTTCGCGCCGCCCTGGTACCGCAGTTCGAGCTGCTCGGGCTGACCCGGGGCGCCGGTAGCGGTGGCCGATGCGCATCCCGAGAGCACCGACCCCGCGAGCAGGACGGTGGCGAGGGCGAAACCGGTCATTTTCGGCGAACGGGGTTTCGAGCGGGTTTTTCGGAGTGTGTGCACGGCGGCGCTCTTTCGGTTCGGGGATGCGGCGGCCGGCGCGAGGATCGCGTTTCACCGGCGGGGATACGCTCATTCTTCGGCGCCGCCGCGGCCGGCGTCAATTTTGCGCGGCCGTGAAATAACCCCGGCGATTCACGAAACGCGCGCCAGCAGCGGACCCAGCGGGTCCTCGAAAAGTGCGTCCAGCATCACGACACCGCCTGCGGTGGCCAGTTCGGTCCCGGGAAAGCTCGTCCCCACAACGGTTTCCTCGACGTCCCCGCAGGCAAGCGACCGGGTCCGGACCTCTTCCCGGATGATGGGAAGGCAGTCCGGCAGCTGCGCTACACTCCGGTCCACGAGAACGAGAATCTCCGGATTGAGCACGTCGATCAGCAATGCCGCAGCCTGTCCCACGAGCCGCGCCCGGTCGAAGAACAATTTCCGGGCAATAGGGTCGCCGTTGGCGGCGAGGGCGAGTAATTGCGGAAAGGATTCGTCCGCGAGCAATCCCATTTCGGCGCCGCGGCGCGCGAGCGTTTGTTCCGAAACGGCCGCTTCGAGGCAGCCGGCGCGCCCGCACCGGCACGGTTCGGTACTGCCGTCCACCGGCAGGTGGGCCACCGCGCCCGCCGCCGAACGCGGGCCGTGGTGCACGGTGTCCCCGGTCGCGAACGCGGCGTCGACCACATTGCCGGTGAAGAGCTGCACCACGCTCTCGCGGGACCGCCGTCGCCCGAGCAGCCGTTCCGCGCGCACCAGCGCCCGTGCGTGGCCGTCGATCTCGACGGCGAAACCGGTACCGGACGTCAGCAGCGCCCGGACGGGCACGTCCCGCCAGCCCAGCATCGCGTGCTCGACGACCGTGCCGGACGCCCGGTCCACCCAGCCGCCGGTGGCCACGCCGAGCCCGAGCGGCGTCCGGTCCGGCGCGTGCTCCAGCAGCAGGTCGTCGAGGATCTCGGTGGTACGGGCGAGCAGCTCCTCCGCACCGAGCCCGGCGTGCGGTTCTTCGTGCTGTACCAGGACATTGCCGCGCAGGTCGAGCAGCGCGACCGTGGCATGGTGCACGGCGAGGTGCACCCCGCAGACGACGTGCCGCCCGGTGTCGAGATCGACCGGGACGTGCGGACGGCCCGGCCCCTTCGGACCGGGCTCCTCCGGCAGTTCACGCAGGAGACCGAGCCGGATCAGCTCGACGGTGTGCCCGGTGACCGCAGCCGCGGACAGCCCGGTCCGCCGGGCGATGGCACTCCGGGCGATCGGTCCGTGATCGAGCACCGCGCGCAGGACCACGCTCGCGCTGGCACCGCGCCGGGGCCCGCGCGACAGTGTTCCTGGTAAATCCTCGGCCCCCACTCGCCGGGAGGTCATGAGGGGATCGTGACAGACCACCGGCCCGGACTCCCGCGCGCCCACTATGTGGGCGGGGTGCCCCCGGACCGCGTGCTCACCCCGTCACGCCTTCGTCCGGATGGGCCGCCCCAGCCACGCGACCGCGTCCGCAAGTGCCGCTGCCCGGTCGGTCGAACCGCCCGCCAGCTCGGCGTACGCGCTGTGCACATTCAGGACGAACCTCTCCGGGTCCGGGAGTTCGCCGTACTCGCCGAGGTCGGCCGTCTGCGCGACCTCCAGCTGCGTCAGGCCGTCCGCCACTCCCCGCCGGGCTTGTTCGAGGACGAACTCGTAATAGCGCCGATGCTGGTCCAGGATCCCGGGCAGACCGTCCGCGGCGACCGGAAGCCCATGGCCCGCAACCACCAGCTCCGCGCCGAACGACGCGATCCAGTCCAGTACCCGGATCGCCCCGCTCGGCGAGCCTGCCATGATCATCGGAGTGTGGCCGGGGAACAGGAGGTCGCCGGCGAAGAGGACGCGGACGTCCGGGATCCAGATCCCGACGTCGCCCTCCGTGTGGGCCGTGAAACCCACCGGGACGACGTGCACCTGCCTGCCTCCGGGATGGAGTTCCGTCGCGGTGCTGATCGTCAGGTCGGGCAGGCGCCGGGTCACTGCGCCGAAGTGCGGGCGCGGGGAGAAATACGGCGGAAACTGCTCGAGCGTGCGGTCGGCCAGTAGCCCGGCGCGCATGTTGCCGTGGCCGATCAGCACGGTCTCGGCAGGCAGCAGGGAATTGCCGAAAGTGTGATCGCCGTGGTGGTGGGTGTTGATCGCATACCGCAGCGGCTTGCCGCCCGAGACACCCGCCACCGCATCGAGGAAAGCCCGCGTGCGCAGCTCGGTCGAGGAGGTGTCCACCAGGATGCCGAAATCGTCGCCGCTGATGTACCCGGCGTTGTTGATCCACCACGTTCCATCCGGCTGAATCCACGCGTGGACGCCGTCGGCGACCTCGATCAATTCGGCGTCCTCGACGCCGCAGCCATCCCCCGGGTAATCCACTTCGCTCACCGTTCCGCACCGAGTCGTCGTTTCGCCAGTACCGCGGCCACCGCAACCGCAATCACGACTGCGGCCCCGTTGAAGACCGGCTCGACCCAGTCCTTGGCACCGGCGAGCGTCAAGCCGTTGACGCTGACCGCCACGAAGAAAACACCCACCAGTGACCCCAGAACCGTGAAGCGGCCGGGCCGGATCGTTGTCGATCCGAGGAACACCGCGGCGAGCGCAGGAAGCGTGTAACCCGCGCCGATGTTGGCCGCCGCGCTGCCGGTGCGCGCCAGCTGCAGCACCCCGGCCAGACCGGCAAGCGCACCGGAGATCACGAAGGAGAGGAGCACGGTTCTCGCGACCGGGATCCCGACCAGCCGCGAGGCGGAGCCGTTGGACCCGATCGCCAGCAGCCGCCGTCCGAAGACGGTGAGGCCCAGCACGAAGGCCACCGCGGCGCAGACCGCCACGAACAGCCACACCGGCCGCGGGATTCCCAGCCAGGACAGGTTGCCGAAGTCGACAAGGCTCTGCGGTACCCCGAGCAGCGTGGTGTCGCTGGTCAACGCGGTCCCCACCCCGGCGAGAAGGGTCGACATGCCGAGCGTGATCACGAGCGAGTTGGCTTTGAAGTACGGGATGACGACGCCCTGGACCAGGCCGATGACCGCCCCGACGAGGACGCCCGCCAGTACCCCGGCCGCCGCCGGCCAGTGCAGCTGGGTCAGCAGTTTGGCCGACACCACCGAGGACGTCGCCACCACTGCGCCGACCGACAGGTCGAAGCGCTCCGCCACCAGCGGGACGAGCGCGGCCATCGCGACGATGACGAGGATCGACTCGTTGGCCACGACGTTCCGCAGGTTGGCGGCGGTCGGGAAGAGTGCCGACGTCGGTCCCCAGAAGCTGAAGAACAGCACGATCGCCACGAGCAGGATGACCAGCCCGAATCGTTCCGTGAACTCGAGAACCGGGCTGCGCCGCGGCCCGGCGACGGCAGCCGTCAGTTCGGCGGGCGCCGCGCGATCGGCTCGGCGAGAGGGCTTGACGTCGGTCATTTCCCGGCCTCCTGGTCGGCGTCGAACATGCGGGTCGCCACCCAGTCACGGGTGATCTGCCGGTGCTCGGCGCAGTCGGCGATCCGGCCACCGGCCAGCACCACCACACGGTCCGACAGGTGCACGAGCTCGTCGAGGTCGGACGAGACCAGCAGCACGGCCGCTCCCGCCTGCACCGTCTCCTCGATCTGGCGGTAGATCTCGGCGCGCGCCGCGACATCCACCCCCTGCGTCGGCTCGTCGAGCAGCAGTACCTCCGGTTGCCGCCGCAGCCAGCGCGCGAGGACCGCCTTCTGCTGGTTGCCCCCGGAAAGCTGGGAGAACGGCGCCCGCACCCCCGGGGTCCGGATGCGGAACCGCCGGACGTCCGCCCGCGCGGCGGCGAGTTCGGCGCGGAGCCGGAGGACCGCCGCCCGGGCATGGTTTTCGAGGCTGGCCGCCGAAAGGTTGCGGTCCAGACCGAGGCCGGGGAACCCGCTGTCGCGGGCCCGATCCTCCGGTACGTAGGCGATTCCCGCCTTCACCGCGTCGCCGATCCGCCCGGGCCGCAGTACCCGGCCGCCGAGGATGACGCGTCCGCGCGCCGGCCGCCGGGCGCCGAACGTGAACTCCAGCAACGACGTCCGGCCGCTTCCGACCAGTCCGGCGATGCCGAGGATCTCGCCTCGGTTCAGGTCCAGATCGACCCCGCGCAACCGGCCGCCGGTGAGACCCTCGATCCGCAGTACCGTTTCGGTGCCCGCCGGCCGGATTTCCCGCCGGGTCACGATGTCCTGGTGCGAGCCGACGATCAACGCGGTCAGCCCGCCGCGGTCGAGCCCGGCCACGGGCCGCGTGCCGACGTGCCGCCCGTCGCGCAGGACCGTGACCCGGTGCGCGTGCCCGAGGATCTCGTCGAGCCGGTGCGACACATAGAGGATGCTCTGGCCCTCCGCGGCGAACTCGTCGAGCCGGTCGAGCAGTTCGGCGGTCTCGGAATGGGGCAGCCGGGCGGTCGGCTCGTCCAGCACGAGAAGCCCGCCCGCTTCCTCGTCCGCGTCGAAGAGGCAGCGCGCGATGGCGATCAGGGTCTGTTCGGCCGGGCGCAGCGTGCCGAGGGTGGTCCTGGCATCGACGCCGATCCGGCGGCTGTCGAGCACCTGCTGGGCCTTCCGGTGCAGCGCGGGCCAGTCGACGCTGCCGAACGGGGTGCGCGGGTAATGCCGCCCGGCGAACAGGTTTTCCGCGACGGACATGGCCGCGAAGAGACCCAGATCTTGGTGTACGAAGTGGATTGCGTGCGCCTCGGACCACTTCGGGGTGACGCTGTCGGCGGCGACCGTGTCGGCGCCGGCGCTGATCTCTCCCCCAGGGTCCGCGTGGTAGACCCCGGCGAGAATCTTGATCAGCGTCGATTTGCCGGAACCGTTGCCACCGGCCAACGCGTGGAACTCACCTGGCCCGATCTCGAAGGAAACCGAGTCCAGCGCCCGCATGCCGGGAAAGGTCTTGCTGATGTCGCGGAAGGCGACCGCGGTGCGCTGCGTCCGGTCCGCGAGTGCCGAGGTGGCTGTCATGTCAGGAAACTCCCCAGATCCGCTGGAGGTTGGCCCGGTATCCCGAGGACTTCGGGTTGCCGTCGTAGCTGTCGCCGGCGGGGCGGTGATCCTGGTCCATGGCACCGAAACCGATGCCCTCGTCGACCAACGGCTGCCCGGCGAAGAGCCGGTTCAGCTCGTCCGCCGCGGCCCAGCCTGCCCAGGTCATCGGCCGTCCGGCGGCGTAGTCCTGTATCCCCTGCTTGACGAGCCCGACGCTCGCCGGGACTCCTTCCTGGCCCACCAGGAGAATCCGGCGGCCGCTCGCCCTCGCCTGCTGGACCGCCGCGGACGTCCCGAGCGAGACCGCCGCGTCGATCGGCACCATGACGACGTCGGCCTTCGGGTATTTGCCCAGGGCGGCACTCACTTTTGCCTGGAGCCCGGCCAGCAGGTCGGCTCCGGTGAACGCGACGGTGTTGACGGTGCAGCCCCGGCACCGCTGGGCAAGGGTGGCCGCCTCGGCGTCGCCGACATGCCGCGTTGCCGCGTTGTCCGCCTCGGTCATCAGCAGGATGTTCCCGGTCCCGTTGGTCTTGGTGATGACCCAGGCCGCGATCGCCGGTCCGACGTGGGTGTCGAGAAATTCGCCGTACGCCTGGTTTTCCGGTCCCCATGGCATGGCGCCGGAGAACAGTTTCGTGCCGCCACCGGCATATTTGTCGTCACAGTCGAGTGCGTTGACACCGAACACCTTGATCCCGGCGGCTTTGGCGTCCTTGATGGCGGCCTGGGTCGACGCGCAGTCCACCCCGGTCAGCACGACCGCGTCCGCTTTCGCCGCGATCGCGTTGCGGATCCCGGAGTTGTAGACCGCCGGATTGATCTTGCCGTCGACCACGGTCACCCGCCAGCCGAGCTTGGCCCCCGCCTCGGCGACGCCCTGTGCCGGGAGGTTGCAGCCGGCGCCGGTGGACGAGCACGAGACGACCCAGACATTCTTGCCCGGCACGGCTTTCGGGCCCGACGCCGGAAGGGCGCGGTCCGTTCCGGCCAGATGCCGGTCGGTGAGCTCCTTCGCCCAGGCGAGATCCGCCGCGGAGGTGGAGCCCGCGGCGGACTCGCCGCCACCGGCGGTGGCCGAGCAGCCGGACAGTGTGGTGAGCGCGGCGAGCGCGGCAACGGCCACGACGATCCGCAGACGATGACGAATCATGGACTTTGCTCCTTTGCCAAGGCTTTCGCCACCGGGGGCGAGATACGCGGATCAGTGGTTCGTCTGGCGCCGATGCTCGTCGGGGGTGCCCATCCATTCCGGCTTCGCCGGGGTCCAGCCCCCGTGGGCCTTGACGGCCTCGGCGAGGTGGGCGCCGGATTCGTCGAGTGCGCAGACCGCGCGGCGGTGCAGATCCTCGCGCAGCCGGCCGTATTCCTTCACCGCGGTCCCGCCGACCAGCACGGTGTCGAGGTCGGAAACCGTGACGTGCATGACGATCGCGTTCACGATGTCCGTGGCCGCGCGCAGCCGCGGGCTGTCCGTGCGGATGAACAGGAGATCGGCGGCCTTGCCCACTTCGATCGACCCGGTCACGTCGCCGATTCCCAGACCGCGTGCTCCGCCCAGCGTGGCAAAGTGCAGCACGTCCTCGGTGCGCAGTGCAACGGCAGGAAGGCCGGACGTACCCCGCTCCTCGACGATCGGCTGGTGGTATCGGTAGCGTTCCGCGGCGAGCGCGATCCGCATCTGGGTGAACAGGTCGGGACTGTTGTTCGATTGGATGTCGGCGCCGATGCCCGCGGTGACCCCGGCCCGATCCGCCGCGGCCAGCACGAGTTTGCCCAGTCCCATCCCGAGTTCGGTCTCCGGCGTCGAGCTGACTGCCGCCCCGTGGTCGGCCAGGATCTTCAGGTCCGTCTCGTCGACGACGTTGCAATGCGAGTGCAGCTGGTGTTCCCAGATCAGGCCCTGTGAGTTCCACGACCGGATGTCCGACGGATGCCCGAGCCGGTGGCGCGTGTTCGTGTGCGGGTGGATGAGCGCGCCGAGCTCCCGGCCGACCCGCAGCTCGTCGCCGATCTGCTTGGCCGGGACGCGGGCGCTTTCCGTTGGTGCGACACCGAACCGGACCAGGCCGTCGTCGGCAGGGAAGTAGGCCGACCGGACCCGGCGCGCGTCGGCGTAGCGCCGGCCGGGATTCGTGAACCAGGGGTCGTCCATCGGCTGGTGGTAGAAGCCGTAGCACCACACGCCGCGGATACCGGCATCCAGGAAACCGGTGATGCCCGCGTCGGCGTGCTCCGGGGTCAGGATGCAGTGCGAGAAGTCCACTGTGGACGTCGTACCGGCTTCCAGTTGTGCCACTGCCCCGCCGAAAGTTCCGTTGTACACGTCGACGGCGCGATGCACGGTGGAATGATTGCGGCGGATGGTCCAGAAGTAGTCGTCGAGAGTGAAGTCCGAGGTGAGCGCGAGCATCGTCGCCTGCCACAGGTGATGGTGCGTGTCCACCAGGCCCGGCATGATCCACGCCCACGAGACGTCGGCGACGGTCGCGCCCGCCGGGTCGAGCCGGGGACCGATTTCCTCGATGACGCCGTCCCGTACCCGCAGGTCGACCCGCTCGACCTTTCGCAGCCGGGGATCGCCGACCAGCACCATCGCGCCGCTGTAGACCGTCGCCTGACTCACGTGGACCTTCTCCCTTGGCTCGGAGGGGCACTGGGACGCCGTACGAACGGCTCGGTTACACTCGGATCTGAGATTACACCGGAGTATACCTATGGCCGCGAGTATCGCAATGCACTCGAGCCCCGGACGGGCCGCGGGATTACTTCACCGGCTGCGGCGAATCCTCGTCACCACCACACGGACGGCGGATGAGCGCAGGATGGAACGGCGCGCCTCGTCAGCGCTTCACCTGCACGCCGTCGACGACGACGCCGACCGCCTGCAGGAATGCCTTGCGCAGATTGAACGGCGGCTTGTCGACGTCGCCCTTGCACCAGTCGTAGAGCAGGCCGAAGTAGGTGCTGTAGAGCATCGTCGCGATCCAGCCGGGGTTGATGTCCTTCCCGACCTCGCCCCGTTTCTGCGCGGCGACGATGAACTCCCCGACCTGGCCGATCATCCGGTGCGGGTCGTCGTCGAACGGACCGCCCAGCGAACGCCAGCCGAGCAGCATCCGGATCGAGAACGCGCGTTCGGTCTCGTAGAGTTTCGCCAGTTCGGTGTAGTAATGCCGGAGCACGGTGTCCAGGCTCGGCTGGGCGAGCAGCTCGTCGGAGAGGTGCGCGAGGACCTGCGCCCGGCGGCGCCTGCCCCATTCGGACACGAAGTCACGCTTGCGCGGGAAGTGGTTGAAAACCGTCTTGCGGGCGACGTCGGCACGCTCGGCGATCTGGCCGAACGAGGTCTCGTCGAAACCCGATTCCCCGAACAGTTCGCACGCGGCGTCGTAAATCGCGTCGTGCACCTGGAGCCAGCGGCGCTGCCGCCGGTCGAGCCGCGTATCCGGCGGGACCTCCACCATGACGACAACCCTCCCCCGGGCACGTTGGTATACCTGAGAGCAACTATACACACTGGTCACCCAGCTCGATCACGCTGAACCGGCCGGACAAGCTCGACGCCGTCACCACGACGATGATCCGTGACCTGTGGTCGATGCTGGGGCGGACAGCCCGTGGGACGCGCACCGGCTCGACTCGCAAGCGATCTTCCGGCTCGGCCAAGGCTCCGACGTCAAGGAAGACGTCCTGTCGTTCCCGGGCCGGATCGGCGACCATGCCGACGTGGGTGCCCGCGTGGCCGTCCCGGCCCGATTCGTCCTGGACACCCAGCCGATCGGCCGGCCCGGACTGTCCACTTCGGACAGCCGGCTTCCGCGGTCCCCCACCGAGATCAGGCGGTCGCCTCCGGGACCTGGGCCAGGAACGCCCTGGTTTCCGCGACGATCCGGTCCGGTTTCAGCAGCGGGCTGTTGTGGTCGTGCCCGGCCAGCTCGATCAGTTTCGCGTTCCCGGTCACGTCCGCGATCCCACGGGCGGCGGTCCGGAAGTAGGCCGCGCTGTGTTCGCCGGTCATCAGCAGCAGCGGGGTCGCGATGGGCCGGTAGCGCTCGATCGGCCCGTCCAGTTCGGCCGCCGCGTCGCCCTCGGCGATCAGCGTCGGCAGGGTGGCCCGGATGTCCCGGCCGACGGTCGCCAGCAGCGCTGCGCTCACGAGCCGATGCACGCCCGCGGGCAGCCGGCCCAGCCCGGGGGCGACCTGGAGCCCGCGCTGCATCATGGTGAACGCTCGGATCGTACGGCCTTCGCGGAGCGCTTTCTCGTAGCCGGGCAGGAATTCCATGGGTACGGACCCGTCCACCGGCACGGCCGCGTCGTAGACCGCGATGGCCGACCACGGGGATTGCGGCCGCAGTGCTGCGTTCACCGCGATGAACCCGCCGAAGCTGTGCGCGGACAGCAGCCGGGCGCCCGTCTGCTGCGCGACTGCCTCCGCGTCCTCGCACTCCCGCGCGATCGAGTAGCTCGCGCCTTGCGGGCCGCTCTCGCCGCGGCCCCGGCGATGCACGTAATGCACCGTGTAGTCCGCGGCCAGCAGGTCGACCATCTTCGCGTAGCCGCCCGGCGGCACGATCGCGCCGGAAAGGAAGACCAGCCCCGGTCCCCTCCCCGACGTCTCGTACGCGATCGTCGTCCCGTCCGCCGACCGGCAGCTGTCCGTCGTCATCTGTGTCTCCCGAGGGCGAAGTACCCCCACGGTAGCACGTACTTGGACCAACTGGTTCATCTAGAATCGAGGCGTGACGGATGAACGCCAAGACCGCCGGATCCGCAGCGACGGCCGGGCCACCCGGCGGCGCCTGCTCGACGCCGCAGCCAGGGAATTCGCGGACCACGGCGTCGCGGGTGCGCGGGTCGACCGCATCGTGGCACAGGCCCGGGCGAACAAATCCCAGCTGTATTCCCACTTCTCGAGCAAAGAGACGCTGTTCGAGGCAGTGCTGGACGAACACGTCACCGCACTGACCGACGCGACCCCGCTCACCCCGCACGACCTGCCCGGCTACGCCGTCCGCCTCTACGACGCCTACCTGGCCACCCCGGATCTCGTCCGGCTCGCAACCTGGAACCGCCTGGAACGGCGCCCGGCCGGCCGGCTCTTCCCGGACAGCGACGACTCCCCGAAAACGGCCGCGATCGCAGCCTGCCAGGCCGCGGGAACCGTCACGTCCGCCATCGACCCGCACGACATCCACTCCCTGGTGATCGCGATGGCCCTGACGTGGTCAGCCGCCAGCATCACCACCACAGCGACCACCTCCGAGCCACCCCGGGCCCACCGGCGCCGCCGATCCTCCCTGCATACGGCTGTGCACAACGCCTTCCGGCCGGACTGACGCCGGAGAACTACGCCACCGCCGCCAGCAGCCCCTCCACCCTCCGGGCGATCCGCAACAACCGTTCATCACCGAAAACCGGACCCTCCAAGCACAACCCCACCCCGTCCCCGACCGGGAGCGACACCATCGGCTGCCCGGCCACCGTGCCCGGTCCCACGTTCCTGATCACGGTGTGGAACAGCGGTACCGAACGTCCATTGAGGACAATCGGACCGGCGTCGCCGAGACGGGGCGGCAGAACGGGGGACGTCGGCCAGAGGAGGGCGTCCACCTGGGTGAAAACGTCGGCGTAGGACCGGCGGAGCTGCCACCGGGCCTGCCGGGCGGCAGCGTAACGCGGCACCGGCACCGGGGATTCGGCCAGGCCTTCGAAGATCGCGCGGACGTCCGGCGACGCGATGTGCGGCGTGAGCCCGGCGAGCGGCACCCCGGCGTACCGCGAGCCGATGGCCGCCAGATGCCGCAGCAGGGAGCGGGGGGCCTCGAACAGGGCCAGGTCGAGACCAGGGCCCGCGCCGAGGGCGAGGTCGTCCGGCACGACGACGTCCTCCAGGCGGACCCCCGCGTTCGTGAGCACCGCAAGAGCGGCGCCGGCCGCCTCGGCAACCTCGGGGGCGACGTCCTGGTACCGGTTTCGCGGCACCCCCAGCACCACCTCGCCGGGCTCCGGGCCGCGGGGCTCCCGGGTGATGATCTCGTCGACGATCCGGATGTCCTCGACCGTACGGGCGTGGATGCCGATCGTGTCGCGGCTCGTGGACAGGGACACCACCCCGGTCGGCGGATAGCGGCCGGTCGACGGGCGGAACCCGGCGATGCCGCAGAACGCCGCGGGCACGGTCACCGACCCGCCGGTGTCGGTGCCCAGGCTGAACGGCACGGTACCCAGCGCGACCGCCGCCGCACTCCCGCCGCTCGATCCGCCTGCCGACAGGCCGGGCGCTTGCGGGTTGCGCACCGCCCCGAAGGTGGCGTTGTCACTGGTGACGCCGAACGCGAGCTCGTGCATGTTCGTCTTGCCCAGTACCACAGCACCGGCGTCCCGGAGGACGTTGACGACGTCGGCGTCGAGGTCGGCGATGTGGTCACGCAGCAGCGGCGTACCGGCGGTGGTGGCGAGCCCGGCGACGTCGATGTTGTCCTTGACGGCAAAGGCGATTCCGGCCAGCGGCCCAGACCCAGCGGCAGCAGGCTCGGCGACGGTGATCCACACTCCCTCGGACGCCTGTGCATGCTCGGCGGAGGAAGCGACCAGACCCCGGCGTTCGGTCACGGTGCGGCGTTGCCATTCGGCCAGCGACGTGGTGTCCATGCGTCAGCTTGCCAGAGTGAGGGCGAACGGAGCGAACCCGCGGCTGCGCATCACGTGCGGCACCAAGGCGACCAACGCCTCCGTACCCTCGGCAGTGCTGATGCCACCCAGATCCAGAATCCACTCCGGCGGCCAGCCCAAGCCGGCGAGCAGCGTGCGGACGGTGGCCTTGGCATCGGCGTCGTCACCGGACAGGAACGCCGTTGGCGGCACCGACAAGCGGTGCGGATCGGTCATCACGGAGTGGAACATCGTGTTCAGCGTCTTCACGACCTGAGTGCGGGGAAGGGCTTCCTGCAGCCTCTCCGCGTGGGGCTGGGCGTCCGGCCGGTGCACCGCCGCATTCGACACGTCGACGAGGATCTTGCCGGACAAGGGTTCGCGCAGCGCGGTGAGCCGTTCCAGGGTGCCGTCCCCGGGCGTGGCATTGATGACGATCGCCGCTTGCCGCGCAGTCGTTTCGTGGTCGGCGAAACCGAGCTCCGGCCCGGCCCACTCCCCCGGCCGGGCCCCGGTGCGGGTGCCGACGACGACGTGATGCCCGGCTCCGGCGAGTCCGGCAGCCAGCGTGGTACCGACCCGTCCGGAGCCGAGAATTCCGATGGTGTGCATAGGTTTCCTTGTCATATCAGGGTGGTCAGGCAACAGTGGCAAGGACTTCGACGGCGGCGCGATGCAGAGCCGGTGCGGCGGCGAGGAAATCCCGGCTCGCGACGCTCCACGGGGCACCCTGGATGTCGGTCACGGTCCCGCCCGCCTCGGCCACCAGCAGCGCACCCGCCACCAATCCCGAGCGCACCTCGCTGTACTGCCAGAACGCATCCATCCGCCCGGCCGCGACGTGGATCAGCTGCAGCGTCGCGGGTACTGAAACCCAGGTGACGAGGGCATTGTCCAGCATCGCGGTGAGCGACCGGCCCATCCGGGCGAAGGTCTGCGTGCTCTCGCCGGGCTTCGCCTGCCCGGTGCCGACCAGCGCGCCGTCCAGCCGGGCTTTCGCCGACGGATGCAGCCGGACCCCGTCGAGGTGGGCGCCGCCGCCGCGGACCGCGGTGTAGGTCTCACCGGTCAGCGGCACGTGCACCGCGGTGAGCACCGGCTGGTTGTCCCGGACCAGGGTGGCGCTGACAGCCCAGCCGGGCAAGCCGTGGATGTGGTTGATGTTCCCCTCGACCGGGTCGGTGACCCACCATTCGCCGTCCGGGAGCGCACCGCCTTCCAGTTCGTCCTCGACCCACCCGGCGCCCGGGCGGGCCCGCTCCAGCGCAGGGCGCAGGTACGCCAGCGAGGCCGAGTCGTTGGCGTAGATGGCAGCGACGACCTCGTCGAGGCTGTCCGGCCGGGCACCCGGGCGGAAGCGATCGAGCAGGTGGGTACCGGCGGCTTTCACCGCGGCGACGACCGTCGGTAGCAAGACTTCTGACATGAGGTCCACGCTAGGAACATCGACGCATAACTTCAACTGCATGTCAGGCACGGATAAGATGACTCCCATGCACTTGGATCTGAATCTCCTGACGTCGCTCGACGCCTTACTGGAGGAAGGCAGCGTCGCGGGTGCGGCCGACCGCCTGCACCTCACCGCACCGGCGATGAGCCGGGCACTGAGCCGGATCCGGCGCGTCACCGGGGACCAGATCCTGGTCCGCACCGGCCGGACGATGACCCCCACGCCGCACGCGCTGGCCATCCGCGGCAAGGTCCACGCGCTCGTGCAGCAGGCGCATGCGGTCCTCGCCCCCGACGTCGACCTCGACCTGACCACCCTCGAACGGACCTTCACCCTGCGCTGGCACGACGCCGTCACGGCCGGCGCCGGCCCGGCAGTCCTCGCCGCCGTCCGGGACCAGGCCCCCGGCGTGCGGCTGCGGTTCCTGGCCGAATCCGAAGCGGACGACAACGACCTGCGCCACGGGCGAGTCGACCTCGAACTCGGCGCCGACGAGCCCGCCCTGCCGGATATCCAGGCCGAAACGGCCGCGCAGGACCGGCTCGTGGTCGCACTCCGGCCGCACCACCCGCTGGCCCGCGGCCCGCTCACCCTCAAGCGCTACATCGCAGCCGACCACCTCACGGTCTCCCGCCGCGGCCGCCTACGCGACCCGATCGACGACGCACTCCACGAACGCGGCACCACCCGCCGGGTCATCGCCGCCGTCCCCACCCTCGCCGCCGCACTGCAGTTCGCCCGCCGCAACGACGTTCTCGTTGCCATGCCGGAGCGGATGGGTGCGGCGCTGGTCCGGGAGACCGGCCTCGGAACCCGCGCCCTGCCCCTGCCAGTGCCGCCGGTCCCGCTGATCCTCGCGTGGCATCGGCGTTACGACACCGACCGGGCACACACCTGGCTCCGGACCGTGGTCCGCCACGCACTCACCCCGGACGGCGAGCACTGACCTGCCTCTGCTGCCGCGGTCAGGGCGCCGCTGGCGAGCATCGGCCGTGGCCCGCTGAATGCGCAGCGCCACCCATAGCTGCCCCCGAGAAACAACGCCCAGGCGCCGAACACGCCGAGCATTGCCGCCGCGACTGCGGTTGCCCCACTCACGACGGCGTTGTACCGCTGAATCCGAGCAGACGGCGTCCCGCGGTTGACGCATGCGTCGATGAGGGACGCAGCCACGTCCAGCAAAGGAGGAGAAGACCAGCAGCGCGACGACCGTCGGCACCGCGGCGGAGCCGAATGCCAGTACCCCAGCCCAGACGGTCAAGCGCGCCTGTTCGCCCGTCTCACCGCTGAGACGGCAGGCCACGACCGTCCACTCAGGTCATAACCGGCGGCCGAACATCATTGCCGCACAACATTTCTCCACCGGAATCACCAACGCGGCAACCACCCGGAACACCGCCACCACGGACTTGAGCAGAATCCTTACCGATCCCTGACGAGTCCCGGTAAGCCACTCCACCGAAACTTAGTCGATTGACTAATTCTAACGACCGGTTTAAGGTACCACGAGCCTGTGACCCGAGTCACGTGATGCCGTCCCCATCGAAGGAGGCCGCAGTGAGCACGAGTACCGAGCGGTTGAGTGGCAACCTGAGCACGTTCAAGATCGTCATGATGGTCGTCGCGGCCGCCGCGCCGCTGGGGGCGGTCGTCGGGATCATCCCGATCGCGATGGCGATCGGGAGCGGTTCCTCGATGCCCGCAGTGTTCGTCCTCACCGGGGTTTTGCTGCTGTGCTTCGCCGTCGGTTACGCGGCGATGGCCCGGCGGATGTCGGCCGCCGGTGGTTTCTACACCTACGTCGCACAAGGGCTCGGCCGTCCTGCCGCGCTGGCCGCCGCCGTCGTCGCGATCGGCGCGTACCTGGCGCTGACGCTGCTTCTCGTGGCCAGCGTCGGGAACTTCGGCACCATCGTCGCCACGCTGCTCATCGGGCACGAGATTCCGTGGTGGGTGTTCGCGGGGGTGGCGCTGGCGTGCGTCGCGGTGATGGGGGTCCGGGAGATCACCATTGCCGGCAACGTGCTGGCGGTGATGCTCGGCGTCGAACTGCTGGCGATTCTCGTCCTCGTCGTCGCGATCATCGTGCACCGCGGCGCCGGCGCTTTCCCCGCGCAGGCAATGAATCCGGCGCACTTGTTCACGCCGGGTTCGTTCGGCCTCGGATTCATGTTCGCCCTCACGACGTTCATCGGCTTCGAATCCGCCGCGATCTACTCCGAGGAGTCACAGGATTCGCGGCGGTCGGTCCCGCGGGCGACGTACATCGCCGTCCTCGTCATCGCCGGTTTCTATGCGCTCACGACCTGGGTCGTCGTGGGCGCCGTCGGGACCGGCAACGTCGAAGCCGTCGCGAGCAAGAAGCTGAGCGGCCTGGTTTTCGGGCTGAGCAACGAGTTCGCGACCGGGCTGCTCACCAAGATCATGTACGTCGCCACCCTCACGAGCCTGTTCTCCGCGCTGCTCGCCCTCCACAACGCCACCAGCCGGTACCTCTTCTCGATCAGCCGCGAGGGGGCGCTGCTGCCGGTGTCGCTCGGCCGCACGCATCCCAAGCACGACACCCCCGCGCGGGCGAGTCTCACCGTCACCGCCGTGTGCGTACTGGTTTCGCTGGTGTTCGCCGTGATCGGAGCCGACCCCTACCTGAACATGCTCACGATCATGACCGGCATCGGCACGCTCGGCATCGTGGTCCTGCAAGCGCTCGCCGCCGCGGCGATCATCGCGTACTTCTGGCGGACGGCGAGGTCCGGCGCGGGCGTGCTGATCGGGTCGGCGATCGGCCTGATCGCCTTCGTCGCGGCCGCGGTGCTGATCGTGCAGAACTTCAAAACCCTCTCCGGCGCGACGTCCGACTGGATCAACGTCCTCCCCTACGCCCTGCTCGGCGCGGCGGTAATCGGCGGCCTCCGTGGCTGGTGGCTCCGCTCGCGCCGCCCGGAGAAATACGCGCGAATCGGCACGTACGGCGAATTCGGCGAATGACCGTTCCCCTCAACGAGCAGGAACGGCGAGGGTGGTGAAGTAATCGGCGAGCAGGCCGAGGGACGCCTCGGCCGCTTCCGTGTCGCGATCGGCCAGCCAGCCGAGGACGAGCCCGTCTATCGCCGAGGTCAGCGTGCGGACCAGGACGGCCCGCGGCACCGTCCACCCGACCCCGGCCACCTCCTCCATCACGAGGACGGATCGCTCGGTTTCGGCGTAGTACTGCTCGTACTGCCAGGCCGCGAGCGCCGCGAGTTCGGGATCGCGCAGGACGTGCGTCGTGAACTCGTACGCCACGAGCTGCCGTTCGGGATGCGCCTTCGCCTTGGCCCACGCACTCCGCATGCCGTTGCGGAACGACTCCCCGATGTCCTTGGTCACTTTTCTCGCGTCGATCGAGGCCTCGATCATGTCGCCGATGGTGATCCGGATCAGCTCCTGCAGCAGCTCCTTCTTCGACCCGAACGAGTAGTGGAACACACTCTGGTGGACCCCGGCCTCGGCGCAGATCGCGCGGGTCGTCGCCGCCGCGATGCCGTCGCGGGCCATCACCTGGAACGCGGCCTCGATCAGGTCCCGCCGCCGCTGTTCCACGGGTACTCGTGCCACTTGCTCTCCTCGTTCCGGGCTCCGCCGTCCGGTCCGTCCGGACCGGTCCGGGACAGTCTAGGTCATTCGAATCGGGCGTTTGCCTAAGTCGGCTGACTGTGACAGTGTGGAGGCATCCCGCTCCGCCGGCAAGCGGGCCACCTCATCCGGAAAACCACCCAGGGGGTACCTGCGCATGACAGCCACCACCGAACGCCCCGAGCGGGTCTGCATCGTCGGGGCCGGTCCGTCCGGGCTGGTCGCCGCGCGGCAGCTGCGGGCCGCCGGCATTCCCTTCGACCACTACGAGAAACACTCGGACGTGGGCGGCATCTGGGATCCCGCCAACGAAGGCAGCCCGATCTACCGCACGGCGCACTTCATCAGCTCGCGCCACCGCAGCGGCTTCTACGGGCATCCGATGCCCGGCACCTACCCGGACTACCCGTCGTGGTCCCAGATCTGCGCGTACATCCGGCAGTTCGCCACCGCGGAAAAGCTGTCCGATCACATCACTTTCGGCACCGCCGTCGAACAGGCCGACCTCCAGCCGGACGGCACCTGGCAGGTCACCGCAGGCGGGACGCGGAAGCACTACCGCGCACTCGTGGTCGCACCCGGCGTCACCTGGCACCCCAGCAAGCCCGAACTCGCCGGGCAGGACACGTTCACCGGCGAGATCCGGCATTCGTCGGAGTACTTCGACAGTGCGTCCTTCCGCGGCAAGAAGGTGCTCATCGTCGGGGCCGGGAACTCGGGGGTCGACATCGCCTGCGACGCCGCGACGACCGCGGACAAGGCGTTCCTCAGCGTCCGGCGCGGTTACCGGTTCCTGCCCAAGCACATCTTCGGGGTCCCGCTCGACGTCTTCTCGCGCTCCGGCGGGAAACTGCCCGCCGGGGTCAGCCTCCCCGGCGACCTGAACCAGCTGCTGGACGCGCTCGTCGGCGACGTGACGAGGTTCGGGCTCCCGGCGCCCGACCACGACGCGCTCTCGTCCCACCCGATCGTCAACGACCAGATCATCCATCACTTCAACCACGGCGACATCACCGCGAAACCGGACGTCGACCGGCTCGACGGCTCGGACGTCGTGTTCGCCGACGGCACCCGCGAGGAAATCGACCTGCTGCTCCTCGCGACCGGCTACGACTACAAGATCCCGTTCGTCGACGAAGCCTTGTTCGAGTGGAAAAGCGGGCATCCGCAGCTGTATCTGAACATTTTCAACCGCTCCGTCGATTCGCTGTACGTGCTCGGTTTCATCGAGTTCGCGGACGCGGCGTACCAGCGCTTCGAGGAGATGGCGCAGCTCATCGCGATGGATTTGACGTTGCAGGGCGGGGACAAAGCCACTTTCGCGGAGATGAAACGCAGCCATGACCCGGATCTGACGGGCGGAAAGCAGTACCTCGACTCGCCCCGCCACGCCAGCTACGTGAACACGTTTGCCTATCAAGACGCGTTGCGGGAGATCCGGGAGAAATTCGGCGTACCCGAGCTGACGGAGGTGGCCCGATGACCACGCAGCCACTCGCCGGAAGCGTCGCGCTCGTCACCGGAGCGGGACGGGCACGGGGAATCGGCCGGGCCATCGCCCTGTGCCTGGCCCGCGCCGGTGCCGACGTGGCCGTGTCCGATCTCGCGCGTCCGGCGCCACACCTGGACCTCGCCGGGGTCGGAGTCGGCGACAATCCCGATGAGCTGGAGGCGACGGCCGAACTGGTCCGAAAGATCGGGCGCCGCAGTGTGGCCGTGCCGATGGACATCTCCGACGCGGCCGGCGTGGGCGCAGGCGTTGCCTCCGTCGCCGAAAGTCTGGGCCCGGTCACGATTCTCGTGAACAATGCGGGTACCGCGGTCGGCACCGCTCCCTTCGACGAGGTCGACGACGCCGCTTGGGAAACCTCGTTGCGCGTCAACGTTCTCGGCCCGATCGGCGTGATCCGCGCGGTCCTGCCCGGCATGCGCGCCGCTCGTACCGGCGCGATCGTGAACGTCGCTTCGACCCTCGGCCTCGCCGCACTTCCCGAGTACGGCGCATATGTCGTCTCCAAGCACGCCGTCGTCGGGCTGACCCGGCTGCTCTCGCAGGAGCTGGCGCCGTCGGGGATCCGGGTCAACGCGGTGGCTCCCGGCTACGTCGTCACCGACATGGGCCTGGCCGAACAAGCCATGGTGGCCCAGTCTTCCGGGGTCACGATCGACGAGGCCGCCGAGTCGATCGCCGGGTCGATCCCGATCGGCCGTCTCGGCGTACCCGACGATGTCGCCGAAGCGGTGACGTGGCTGGCCGGTCCCGCCTCGACGTTCATCAACGGTGCGGTGCTGCCGGTGCACGGCGGTCAGGTACCCGGGTTCAGCTGACCCGCTTCCGGAAGGCAGGCAACGAAACATGAGCTGGTTCGAGGTCGCGCAGCGCGAGCCGGGCACGCCCGCGCTCGTCGACGGGACGCAGTCGATCACCTTCGGCGAGCTCCGGTCGGTCGTCGCCCGGATCGCGGCGAGCTGGGACGAGGCCGGGGTGCCCCGCGGCGGCAGCGTCGCCGTGGTGCTGCCGAACTGCTCGGAGCTGCTGGCGATCGAGCTCGCCGCGCTCAGCACCGAGCGCTACTTCGTGCCGGTCAACCGCCATCTCACGGCTCCGGAAATCGCTTACATTCTCGGGAATTGCGGTCCGTCGCTGGTGGTCACGAATGACGAGCTGCTCCCGGTGGTCGAGGCAGCGGCGGCCGGGATCCGGGTCTTCACCACCGGACCTGGCTTCGAGCGGGCGTGGGCGCATCTGCCGGACGCCGATCCGCGGGACCGGCGCGCCGGTTCGGTCACGTACTACAGCTCCGGGACGACCGGCCGTCCCAAAGGCGTCCACCGCGCGCTGAGTGGTGCGACGCCGGAGCAGGACGTCGAGCTGTCGCGCGCGACCTGGCCGTTGCTGGGGCTCACGCCGGGTCCGGGAATCCACGTGGCCGTCGCGCCGCTGTACCACCCGGCTCCGAACAGCATGGTCCTCGGCGCGCTGGCCCGCGGGGTCACCGTCACGTTCGCGCCCGGCGGCCGCTTCGACGCGAGCAGGTTCTTGCGGTTCGCGGGCGAGTCCGGCATGACGGAGTCGTTCCTGGTCCCGACGATGTTCGTGCGGCTGCTGCAGCTGCCCGGCGAGGAGCGGGCCGCGTTCGACCCCGGGCGGTTGCGGGCGGTTGTGCATGCCGGGGCGCCGTGCCCGCCGCCGGTCAAACATCGGATGATCGAGTGGTGGGGCCCGGTGCTCGAAGAGTTCTACGGCTCCACCGAAAGCGCCGTGACCACCACGGTGCACAGCCGGGAGTGGCTCGAGGCGCCGGGAACCGTCGGCCGCGCGCGGCCCGGGTACACGATCGAGATCCGGGACGCGGCCGGCGCGCCGGTGCCGGCCGGGGCGGAAGGGCTGATCCACATCTCGGGCAGCCCGCCGTTCGAGTACCTCGGCGATCCCGGCAAGACCCGGGACAGCCGGTCCGGCGATGCGCTCGTGCTCGGCGACGTCGGGCGCCTGGACGAGCAGGGCCGGTTGTTCGTCCTCGACCGGCGGACCGACCTGATCCTGAGCGGGGGCGTCAACGTGTACCCGGCCGAGGTCGAGTCCGCGTTGCTCGGCCACCCGCTGGTCGTCGACCTCGCGGTGGTCGGGCTGCCGGACGACGAGTGGGGACAGCGGGTGGTCGCCGTCGTGCAACCGGCCGCCGGGGCGGATCGGGCGGCGCTGCCCGGCGAGCTGGCGGCGTACACCGAGGCCCGGCTGGCGAAGTTCAAGCGGCCACGGGAGTACCGCGTGGTGGCCGAGATCCCGCGGATGGCGACCGGGAAGGTCAACCGCTCGGCGCTCCGTGCGCAGGTGCTCCGCGAATTGGCCTAGCGTGCTGGTCATGAGTGCGGAGAAGCTGTTCCCGGTCAACGGTGCCGAGCTGTGCGTCGAGACCTTCGGCGATCCGGCGCACCCGGCGATTCTGTTCATCGACGGCGCGTCCGCGTCGATGCTGTGGTGGGAAACCGGGCTGTGCCGGCGGATTGCGGACGGCGGGCGGTTCGTGATCCGCTACGACAACCGCGACACCGGCCGGTCCACCAGCTATCCGCCGGGCCGCCCCGGTTACGCCTACCCCGACCTCGCCCGCGACGCACTCGGCATCCTCGATGCGCTCGGAGTCGGCCGCGCACACGTCGTGTGCCGGTCGATGGCCGGTGGGATCGGGCTGATCCTCGGCGCCGAGCACCCCGGCCGGGTCGCGTCGCTCACCTTCGTCTCCACCACCACCGGCGAAGCCGGGCTCCCGCCCTCGGCCGACCTCGCCGTGCCCGCCGAGCCGGACTTCACGAACCACGCCGCGGTGGTGGACTACTTCGTCGCGGCGGTACAGGCGTACTCGGGCGGCTCGCCGTACTTCGACGAGGCCGCCACCCGGGCGCTCGTCGAACAGGACGTCGCCCGCGCCCGTGACATCGCGGCCACGCTCACCAACCACTACGCGATGAGCTTCGACGGCCCGTCCCACGACTTCCGCGACCTCACCGCGCCGACCCTCGTCGTGCACGGCGACCACGACCCGGCTCTCCCGCTCCCCCACGGCAAAGCCCTGCGCGACGCGATCCCGGGTGCGGAGCTGCTGGTCCTCGAAGGCGCCGGGCACGATCTGCCGAAGCCGCTGTGGGACGTGTTCGTCCCGGCGCTGCTTCGGCACACCGGGCGCTGATCAGCCGAGCACGCGGCCGAGGAACCCGCGCAGATACCCGGCGACCACGTCCAGGTGGCTCTCCAGGAGAAAATGGCCGCCGTTGATCAGGTGTACCTCGGCGTCTTCGGCGTCCCGTGCGAACGCCTCCGCTCCGGCCGGGCCGAAGATCTCGTCGTTGCGGCCCCACACCGCGAGCACCGGGACCTCCCTGGTGCGCAGGAACTCGTGCAGCTGCGGGTAAAGCGGGCGGTTGGTGCGGTAGTCGCGGAACAGGGCGAGCTGGATCCGGTCGTTGCCCTCGCGGGAGACGAGCGCGAAGTCGTGCTCCCAGGTGTCCGGGCTGACCACGCTCGGGTCGGGCACGCCGTGCAGGTACTGCCAGCGGATGGCGTCGATCCCCAGCGCGGCGCGGACCGCCGGCTCGGTTTCGGGGCCGGGATTGTCGCCGTACGCCCAGACGTCGGTCCAGAACGACTCGACGAAACCGTCCTCGTACCCGTTGCCGTTCTGCGTGACGACGGCGGAAATCCGCTCGGGGTGCTTGAGCGCGAGCCGCCAGCCGATCGGGGCGCCGTAGTCCTGCACGTAGATCGCGTAGCGGTCGAGGCCCAGCTGGTCGAGGAGACCGGCGGTGAGGTCGGCGAGGGCGTCGAAGGTGTAGGTGAAGTCCGCGGGGGCGGCGGACCGGCCGAAGCCGAGGTGGTCGGGCGCGATGACGTGGTAGTCGCCCGCCAGCAGCGGGATGAGCTCGCGGAACATGAACGAGCTGGTCGGGTACCCGTGCAGGAGGACGATGGCGGGCGCGCCGGACGGCCCGGCCTCGCGGTAGAAGATCTCGTGCCCGTCGACCGTCGCGGTCCGGTGGTGCACCGAGCCCATGTCTAACCCCTTTGCGTTGTCGATGCGGTTAGGTGTGCTCGCCATGGAAGCACGGACGAGCTAACCTGTCAAAGAGTTCGATGTGGTTAGGGGATCCGATGGACAAGCTGCTGGCCCTGCTCAACAGCAGGCCGATCGTCGACGGCGAGGAGCAGGACGCACTCGCCATCCCAGCTGACGGACGCCGCTGGGCGCGTGACCGCGGCGGCGACGGCAGCCTCGCGGAACTGACCCTGCTGCGCGAAACGCGGGACGTCCTGCGGGCCGTGGTGTGCGGCGATCGCCCGGCCACCGCGGTACGGCCGCTGCTCGACGGGGTGCAGCAGGTCCCGGAGGTCACTTCGGACGGTCTGCAGTGGACAGTCTGGACGCTGCCACATGCCCGGCTGGCCGTGGAGATCGTGCTGGCGTGGGCCGCGGTCGAGAAGGAGCTACCCGGCCGGTTGCGTCCGTGCGCGAACGACGAGTGCCGGTTGTTCCTGCTCGACCGCAGCCGCGCCAACCGCGCCCGCTGGTGCTCGATGGCGGTGTGCGGTAACCGGGCCAAGGCCCGTCGGCATTACGAGCGGACCCGGTGAGCCGGACGCTCATTCCGGGTGTCCGATGTGGACAGTTCAGGACGGCTCCGGCCGACGGCTGCGGAGGATGCCCCAGCCGACCAGCGCCGCGGACAGCACGGTGAGGGCCACCCCGGCGTAGGTGAAGGCGAGGATCGGCGGTGCGGTCAGGGCGCCGGGGGCGATGGCGGCCAGGATGGTGCCGCTCAGTGCGATGCCGATGCCGGTGGTGACCTCTCCGGCGGTGTCGATGAGGGCGGCACCGATCGTGGTCCGGTTCTCCGGCAGGCCGCGCATCACGTTGTTGCCCGCGACGACCCCGACCACGCGCATCCCCGCGGCGACGAGGGCCAACGCGAGGGCGATCCCGGCGTACCCGAAGGGGCCGAGTGCGGAGTAGACGGCAAGTCCGCACACGACGGCGGTTGCGCTCAGCCATGCGGCTTTCGTCAGGCCGACACGGGTGATCAGCGGGGTGATGACCGCGCCGCCCGCGATCAGGACGACGACCTGCGGCAGCATGCCGAGCGCCGCCTCCGCCGGGCTCCAGCCGAGGCCGAACTGCAGGTGCAGG
This sequence comes from Amycolatopsis jejuensis, assembly GCF_000717335.1. Taxonomy (GTDB): domain Bacteria; phylum Actinomycetota; class Actinomycetes; order Mycobacteriales; family Pseudonocardiaceae; genus Amycolatopsis; species Amycolatopsis jejuensis. The sequence goes on along the minus strand of NZ_JNYZ01000006.1, from coordinate 103,441 downwards.
GTGACGAGGTAGCCGAGCCCGGCGGTCGCGAGCGTGGCGGCGGCCTTGAGCGCGAGTCCGCTGGACACGAGGGGGCGGGCGATGAGGTGCAGGTCCAGCAGCGGGTACCGGGCAGTCCGCTGGCGGACGACGAACCCGGCTCCGGCGATCAGCGCGGCGGCAATGGTGAGCCAGGGCAGAACCGCCGCGGCGCCCGCCTCGACGAAGAACGTGGGAGCAAGCAGGGCGAGGACGATCGTTGCGGTACCGAGCGCTGCGCCGATGCCGTCGATGGGGTCACGGTGGAGGCCGCCGGGGTCGTCAGCGGGGATACCGGCGCGGATCCCGACGAACGCGAGCGCCGCAATCGGCACGTTGACCAGCAGGAGTACCTGCCACGGCGCGATGGCGAGCACGAGACCACCCGCCGTAGGACCGACCGCAAGGCCGACGATCCCGACGGTGGAGATGAGGGTGGTCGCACGGACGCGCAGCCGGTCGCCGGGAAAGAGCCGGAACGCAAGCGCAAGCGACCCAGGAGTGGTCATCGCCGCAGCGACGCCCATCAACGCCCGCACGGCAATGAGCTGCCACGCCGCGGTGACGGCCACCGTGGCCAGGCTCGCAAGCCCGAGCAGCACGAGCCCGGTAAGCATGACCTTGCGGCGGCCGACCCGGTCGGCGAGCGCCCCGAACGCAAGCATGAGCCCACCGAACACGACGGAATACGCACCGGTGACCCATTGGAGGGTGGTCGCGGAGGCCGCGAACTGGCGTCCGATGGTGGGAAGGGCGACGTTGAGGATGGAGTTGTCGAGCATCTCGACGAGAAAGACAGCGGAGAGCCCGGTGAGCGCGGGCCACACGGCGCGGAGGGAGCGCGGGTTGTTGGGGGAATCGCCGCCCGGTGAATGCGGGACGGCGGAATGGCCACCCTCCTGGGGCCAAACGGGAGAGCCGCCACCCGGCGGATGGACGATGACGGAATCGCCACCCGACGGGGGAACCACGGGAGAGTCACCGCCCGGCGGACCCGGGATGGCGGACCCGCCGCCGCGCAGGGGCGGAACGGCGGAACCACCCGCCAGCGGAGCCGGAGAATCGCCGCCGGGTAGAGGTGGGACGGGAGAAGCGTCGTCCGGGCTGGGCGGAACGGGGGAACTCTCACTGGATTTGCGATCGATGCGGGGACCCACAGTGCACTCCTTCGAGGTGAAGGAGTGACGGATCGTGCGATGCCGTGTGTACGCGTGCCCGGGGGGCACGTTTCTACCCCGATACCCCGGACCTTACCCCGCCACCGGGTCAGTCAGCCAGCGGGTTGTGCGCGGGCCCACCTGAAGTTGCACCGTCTTGGTCTCCGTGAACTCGCCGATGGCGTGCCGGCCCAGTTCGCGGCCCAGGCCGCTTGCGCCGAAGCCGCCGAAGGGGAGTTCCGGGTAGCCGTCCATCCAGCGGTTGACCCAGATTGTTCCGGCGCGGAGGGTCCGGGACGCGGTCAGCGCGGCGTTCACGTCCGACGTCCAGATTCCTGCCGACAGGCCGTACACCGTGTCGTTCGCGATGGAGACTGCTTCGTCCAAACTGGAGAAAGTCAGCATCGACAAGACCGGGCCGAAGATTTCCTCTCGGGCGATCGACATTTCCCGGCGTACGTCGGTGAAGACCGTGGGGTGGTAGAACCGGCCGGTGGGGGTCGGGAGGCGGCTGCCGCCAAGGGCCAGGCTCGCGCCGGCGGCGGTGCCTTCCGCGACGTAGCGTTCGATGGTGTCCAGTTGTTCCTGGCTGGTGATCGCGCCGATCCGGGTGGCCGGGTCCAGGGGATCGCCGACGGGGACCTCCTTCGATCGCCGTATCACCGCGGCTTGGAAATCTGCCGCAATGCGCCGGTCGACGAGGACCCGGCTGCCGCTGTTACAGCATTCCCCCGCATTGAAGTAGACGCCGAACACGACTGCATCCAGAGCCGCGTCCAGGTCGGCGTCGGCGCAGACGATTTGCGGGTTTTTGCCGCCCAGTTCCAGTTCGGCCTTCTTGAGCCGCTGCCCGGCTGCACTGGCGACTGCGCGCCCGACCTCGGTCGAGCCGGTGAACGAAACCATGTCGACGGCGTCGTGGCAGGTCATCGCGGAGCCGATGCCACCGGCGCCGGTCACCACGTTCACGACGCCGTCCGGCAGCCCGGCTTCCCGCAGGAGCCCGGCCAGCGCCACGGTGGTTCCGGGCGTCAGCTCGCTCGGCTTCACGATCGCGGTACAGCCGACCGCCAGGGCGAACGGCAGTTTCTGGCTCACGATCAGCAGCGGGAAGTTCCACGGCGTGATCATCGCGACCACCCCGACCGGCTCGCGCAGCACCATCGCGAGCACGTCCTCCCCCAGCGTGTTGTGCGCGTCGCCGTGGGCGTGCCGGGCCAACGCCGCGGCGTAGTCCCACAATTCCGCGGCGGTCGCGACCTCGCCGAGCGCCTGGTCGATCGGCTTCCCGCTCTCCAGCACCTCGAGCCGGGCCAGTGCCGCGGCATCCCGGCGGATCAGCGCGGCGACCCGCAGCAGCACGCGGGAACGGTCGACCGCCGCCAGTTTCGGCCACGGGCCCTCGTCGAAGGCTCGCCGCGCCGCGCGGGCCGCACGGTCGACGTCGTCGGCATCCGCGCGCGGATAACTCGTCACGACCGTGTCGTGCGCCGGGCTCGTGCGCGAGAAGCGATCCCCGGCAAGAGCTTCTACGTCCTCGCCGTCAATGACCATCCGGTGATGGCTGGGAATTGTCATGACAATACCTCTCGATGCTGATCAATGTCCGGTGAAAACGGGATCGCGGCGTTCCCGGAACGCCGCGACTCCCTCGGCGAGATCGCTGGTCGCCGAGCTCAGTGCCCCGGCAAGGGGTTCCAGCACCCGAGCCGGAGCGCCCGCGGCCGCAGCGTCGATGAGCTGTTTCGCCACCTGAACGGCAATGGGCGCGCCACCGGTCAGCCGGGTCACCAGCTCGTCGACAGCGGCATCCAGCGAACCGGAAACCGCAGTGGCCAGGCCCCAGGCGACGGCGGTGTCAGCGTCCACCAGCCTGCGCGAAAGGATGATCTCCTTGGCCCGCGCCGGTCCGACCAGCTGGGTGAGCCGCTCCGTACCACCCCAACCCGGGACCGTACCCAGCCCTACCTCGGGCAGTCCGAGCGTCACTTCCGGGGCGAGCAAACGGAAATCGCACGCCAGCGCCAGCTCCAGCCCTCCCCCGAAGGCATTGCCGTGCACCACCGCTACGGTCGGCTGCGGCAGCGCGGCCAGTGCGTCGAAAACCCGGTGCCCGCGCGCGGTCCAGTCCCGCCACATGAGTTCCGGCGACAACCCGGCGAATCGCGTGATATCCGCCCCGGCACAGAACGCCTTGTCCCCCGCACCGCGAATCACCGCGACCCGAGCGTCCGACGACGCAATTTCCGCCAGCACCAAACCCAATGAGTCGAGCATTTCCGGAGTCAGCGCATTACGTTTCTCCGGACGGTCGAGCAGAATCTCGGCGACCAAACCTGCCCAACGCAGGATAACGGTCATCGCGCAGGCCCCGCAAGCAGGTGGTGCGCACCCTTCTCCCCGATCATGATCGACGTCGCCTGTGTGTTCCCGCTGATCAAGGTAGGCATGATCGAAGCATCGACGACCCGCAGCCCGTCCAATCCGTGCACGCGCAGTTCGCCGTCCACCACCGCCATCTCGTCGGTCCCCATTTTGCAGGAACCGACCGGATGGTAATCGGTCTTGGCCCATTCGCGGATATACGTACGCAGCTCATCATCGGTCTGCACCTGCGCGCCGGGCAGGTGCTCCTGCCTCACATAAGGCGCGAAAGCCTCCGACTGCAACAGTTTCCGGCCCCAGCGGAAGCCGGCCATCGAAACCTGCCAGTCGTACGGATCGGCCAGGTAGTTCGGGTTGATCGCCGGCGCCCGGCCGGGATCGGAAGAATGCAGCCGGACCTCCCCGATGCTGCGGGGCCGGAGATTGCACGTGTTGATGGTGAGGCCGTGCCCCTTCACCCGGCGGCGGCCGTGGTCGATGACGAACGCGGGCAGGCAGTGGATCTGGATGTCCGGCGACACCACCTCGTCACTGCTGCGCACGAACGCCCCGGCCTCGCACACGCAGGCGGTGACCGGACCGGTTTTCGTGAGCAGATACTGAAGACCGTACCGCAATGCACGATCGGGCCGGTCGGATTCGTTGTAGCTCACCGGAACCGTCTCGGCGGTGAGATAAACGTCCATGTGGTCCTGGAAGTTCTTGCCGACCCCGGGCAGATCGTGCACCACGTCGATCCCGAGTGGACGGAGCTCGTCGGCAGGCCCGATCCCGGACAGCAGCAGCAACCGCGGCGAGTTGACCGCGCCGCCGCTCAGCACAACCTCTCGATCGGCATAAGCCACCGCAGGCGTGTTCTTGTGCAGATACCGGACCCCGACCGCTTTCCCCGAGGAAACCAGCACCTTCGTCGCCAGCGCATGCGTGACAATGGTGAGATTCCCGTTGCGCCGCACTGGTTTCAGGTACGCCGTCGCCGAGCTTTCCCGCCGCACATTCCGCTGGGTCACGTCGTAATAGCCGACGCCGTCCTGCCGCGCCCCGTTGAAATCGTGGTTGAACGGCAGCCCGAGCTCCTGCGCGGCACGGACGAAAGCCTTGCTCAGCTCGTTGTGCTGCACCTGCTCGGTGACGTTCATCGGGCCGTCGGTGCCGTGGTAGGCGTCGGCGAGCCGTTCGTTGTGCTCGGCGCGCCGGAAGAACGGCAGGACCTCCTCGTACCCCCAGTCCTTGTTGCCGAGCTTCTTCCACGTCTCGTAGTCCTCGGCGTGCCCGCGGATGTAGATCATCGCATTGATCGACGTGCTCCCGCCGAGCGTGCGGCCCTGCGGGTACCACATCCGGCGGTCGTTCAGCTGCGGCTGCGGCACGGTTTCGAAGCCCCAGTTCACCGCCGGGCTGGTCAGTTTCGTGAACCCGACCGGAAGGTGGATCAGCGGCGACCAGTCGCGCCCGCCCGCCTCCAGCAGCAGCACGCGGGTGCCGGGGTCCTGCGCCAGCCGGTTCGCGACGACGCAGCCCGCCGCGCCCGCGCCCACCACGATGTAGTCGAATCGGTTGTCAGGCATGTACCTCAGTCCTTGCGGAAGATCGTCGGAAGCGGCTCGGGACGGAACAGGTGACTGTCCATTTCGCGCACGTCATCGGCGACGCGCAGCTTGCCCGCGGCCTGGTCCAGGACGTCGCGCTGCAGGTCGGCGCCCGGGGCGACCTCGATCACCGTCATGCCCTCGGGCCGCAGTTCGAGCACGCACCGCTCGGTGACGTACCGGACCTGCTGGCCGTTCGCGAGCGCGCGCGGCCCGGAGAACGTCACTGCACTCACGCGCTCGACCAGCTTCGGCACCGTACCGTCGCGGGCGATCACCAACCGGCCGTCCTCGGCGCTGATTTCCCGGCGCCCGGCGGTGAAATTGCCGCTGAACACAATGCTTTTCGCGTGCGACGTGATGTCGGCGAACCCGCCGACCCCGGCCGTCACGTGCCGTCGCCCCGGCAGGTGATGCACGTTGACACTGCCCTGCTCGTCGATTTCCAGGAACGACAGCAAGGCCTGGTCGAACCCGCCACCCTGCAGGAGGGTGAACTGGTCGATGCTCGGCATCAGCGCCTGCGGGTCGAGCGCGCAGCCGAACGCGAACCCGGTGAGCGGGGTGCCGCCGACCGCGCCCTGTTCGATCACCCAGGTGACCGCGTCCGCGTGGCCTTGTTCCACCAGAATCCGCGGCACCAGCGCGGAAATCCCGAACCCGAGGTTCACGATCTCGTCCGGCGCCAGCTCGGCCGCGGCCCGCCGGGCGATCACCTTCTCGACCCCCCACGGCGCCGGTCCGATCACGTCGAGCGGACGCCGGATCTGGCCGCTGATCGCCGGGTCGTACGCGGTCTGGGTGGTCTGCAGCTGGTCCTCGTGGATCACCAGCGCGTCGACGAGAATACCCGGTACCCGGACCTGCTGCGGCGGCAGCGACCCGCCCGCCGCGAGCCGCTTGACCTGCGCGATCACGATGCCGCCGTGGTTGTGCGCGGCGTAGGCCTGGTCGAGCGCACCCAGCGTCGACCCCTCGTCCTCGAAGGTCAGGTTGCCCCATTCGTCGGCCGTGGTGGCGCGGATGATCGCGACGTCCGGCCGCACCGCCGGGTAGAACAGCCATTCCTTGCCGTCGCGTTCCTCGACCTCGACCAGGTCGCCGGTGGTGCGGTCGTTCATCCGGCCGCCGTCGTGCCGCGGGTCGGCGAAAGTGTCCAGGCCGACCTCGGTCAGCACGCCGGGCTGGCCCGTCGCCCCGGCGCGGTGCATCTGGAAGAGCACGCCGGACGGGAGGTTGTACGCCTCGATCGCGTCCTGCTCGATCAGCTGCCAGATCAGCGGCGGTTCCGCCGAGGACGGCCCGCTCGGGTACGAACCGGCGATGATCCGGCGGAGAAGTCCCGGCACCGCAACGTGATCGACCCCCGCGACGCCGTACATGTCGCCCGCGGCAATGGGATGCACGGTGGTGAGATTGCGGGGTGACCCGGTTTCGGTGAACCGTTCGCCGATGCCCTTCAAGACGAAGTCCGGGCAGCCGAGCGCAGACGACGAGCTGACCGACACGACGGACTCGTCCGGGATCAGCGCTGCGGCGTCCAATGCGGACAGAACAGGTACTTTGCGCATGATGTCTCCTAGGTCAGGTCGACCGTCTGGCCGGTTTCGGCCGACCGCCGCACGGCCAGCGCCACTGACAGCGCGTCGATGCCGTCCGCCGCGGTGACGGAGGGTTCGTCCGCGGCGAAGGCGGTCAGGACGGTCTCGTACAGATCCGGCCGGTCCGGGATCTCGATCTCCCGAACCCCGGCGGAATCGCGGAGCACCACCCGCCCGACCGGATCCTGCGTCATCACGTCGGTGGCGACGATCGACCCTTCGGTGCCGTGGACTTCGAAGCCTGTGCTGGCGTAGCCGACGGTGAACGCGTCGTGCAGCTGCGCCAGAACGTCGCCTTCGTAACGCACCACCGACATCGCGGCGTCGTCGACCACGCTGTCCCACTCGCCCTGCCGCACCGAAAGCGCGGTGACCGCTTGCGGCGATCCCAGCAACGCGTTGACCACCGATGCGCTGTGACAGGTGATGTCGAGGACAACCCCGGCACCCGCGGTCGAATCCTGCAGCCGCCAGCCACGAAGCCGCTCCGGCAACGACACCGCGTGAAACACCCGCACTGCAAGGGGCCGCCCGACCGCTCCCCCGGCAACCAGCCGCCGGATCTCCCGATGCGTTGCCGCGCCGGGAAGATGATGGTTCACCGCGAAGGTCACGCCTGCCTTGACGCAAGCCGCGACCATCGACTCGGCATCCTCGATCGTCAGCGCGAGCGGCTTCTCACAGAGCACGTGTTTACCCGCCGCCGCAGCCGCAATCGCTTGTGGACAGTGCCGTTCATTGGTGGAGCTGAGGTAGACGGCGTCGATGTCGTCCCGGTTCAGGAAGGCGTCGAGATCGGTGGTGTGGTACGGGATTTCGTTGCGGTCGGCGTAATCCGCCGCATGCGCCGCCGACGAGCTGCACACCGCGGTCACCGGATGCCCGAGCCGCCGCATGGCGGGGATCATCCGGGTGGCGGCGATGTCACTCGCGCCGACGAGGCCCCAGCGCAGGGTGCTCATGTCGTACTCCGTTCGTTCGGGCCGAGCGTCGATTCCCGCGCATGCAGCCGCGGGGTGAGCAGGACGCTGCGGGACGGAAGAGCCGGGTCGTCGATCCGCGCCTGCAGCAGCAGGGCGGCGTCGAGGCCGGTCTGGGCAGGGAAAGTGGCGACCGAGGTGAGCGGCGGCTGGTGCTGCGCGGCCGCGGGAAGATCGTCGAAGCTCGCCACCGCGATGGTCCCGGCAGACCGCAACGCCGCCATCGCACCGAACGCGGTGACGTCGCTGTAGCAGACGACCGCGTCCGGTACCTGCCCCGCCGCGAGCAGGTGCTGCACGGCCGCCGCGCCGCCGTCACGGTCGGCGCTGGTGGCGATGGACAACGCCGGGTCCAGCTCGCGGCCGTGCGCCTCCAGCGCTTTCCGCAGCCCGTACTCCCGCTCGGCGCGGGCCGTCGAACCCGCCGGGCCGCCGAGGAAGGCGACGCGCTGGTACCCCTGCTCGGCCAGATGCGCGCCCACGAGCTCGGCCGCGCGGACGTTGTCCACCCCGACGTAATCCGCGTCGAACCCCTCGACATGCCTCGCGACAAGCACGTGCGGCGTCGCGGAAGCGGCCAGCGTGCGTTCGAGGGCGGCACGGTCGGTCTGGTACGCCGGGACGATCAGCAGGCCGTCGACGCGGTGCTCGATCATGCCTTCGAGCAGCCGGGCCTGCTGAGCGGCGTCGTCCCGGCTGTAGCCGAGCAGCAGGGTGTACCCCTGGTCGTACAGCGCGCCTTCGATCGCCATGGACAGCTCGGCGAAGTACGGATTGCGGACGTGGGTGGTCACAAGCCCGACGATCATCGTCCGGCTCGCGCGGAGTGCCGCCCGCCGGTCGTAGACGTATCCCATCCGGTGCATGGCCTCCCGCACGCGCTCCTTCGTCCCGTGCGACACCCGCCCGCTGTCCTGCAGCACCAGCGAGACCGTCGCCCGCGAAACACCGCAAGCCGCCGCGATGTCCTTGAGCCGGACGCGTGCCACTTCCCCTCCTATTGGTAGATCGATCTACCTGCGTAGCGTAGCCGACTCGGCCAGAAACGTCTGCATCCGGTGGACGGCCAGCTCGGGATCGCGCAGCAGCCCGGCCTGGTCAGCCAGCCGGAACACCTCGGTCAGGTGTGCTCGGCTCCGCCCGTGCTGGGCGCCGTTCACCATGCCGAAGTGGTCCTGGTGGCCGTTGAGCCAGGCCAGGAAGACGATTCCGGTCTTGTAGTGATACGTCGGGGCCGCGAACAGCTGCCGGGCGAGCGGCACGGTCGGCGCCAGCACCTTGCGATACGTGGCGGCGTCACCGTTGTCGAGAGCCTGCAAGGCATGCGACGCGGCCGGCGCGATCGCGGCGAACACGCCGAGCAAGGCATCGCTGTACCCGGTGCCGTCGCCCTCGATCAGCTCGCTGTAGTGGAAATCGTCGCCGGTGTACATCCGCACTCCGGCCGGCAGCCGTTGCCGCAGGGACCGTTCGCGGTCGGCGTCGAGGAGCGACAGCTTGATCCCGTCGATCCGCTTCGCGTGGCGGCTGATCAGGGACAACACCGTTTCGGCCGCGTCGTCCAGGTCGGCCGAGCCCCAGTATCCGGCGAGCTGCGGGTCGAACGCGTCGCCCAGCCAGTGCAGGATCACTGGACGGGACACCTCGGCCAGCAGGGAGTCGTACACCTCGGCGTAGTCGTCCGCGGACCGCGCCACTTGGGCGAGCGCCCGGCTGGCCATGAGGATCGGCGTGGCACCCGCGTCTTCCGCCACCGCGAGCTGTTCCCGGTACGCCGCCATCACCTGCGGGAGCGACGGGTCGGTCACCTGGTCGGTGCCGACACCGACAGCAATCCGGGCGCCGGCCGACCTGGCCTCGGCGGCCGAACGGCGGATCAACTCGGCCGCGGTGGGCCAGTCGAGACCCATTCCGCGTTGCGCGGTGTCCATGGCCTCGGCGACGCCGAAACCCCAGCGCCACAGCTCGTGCCGGAACGCGAGCGTGCGGTCCCAGTCCAGTTTCGGCGGAGCGCCGGGCGTGTTGTCCGCCGCCGCGTCCGGGACGACGTGCGCTGCGGCGTAAGCGATCCGCGATCGGAACGGGGCTGCGGGCGGCAAGAAGCAGCCCGGCGAACCGAGCCGGTACTCGCCGATCCCGTCCGGAAGATGGATCACCATACGCTCATCCCTCCGTCGACGGTCACGACCGAACCGGTGGCGAACGACGATTCCGCCGACGCCAGGAACAATGCCGCCGCAGCGACCTCCGCCGGTTGCCCGAGACGGCCGAGCGGCTGCCGCGCGGCGAGCCCGGCCCGGAAGGCTTCGACGTCGTCCACTTCAGCGGCGATTTTCGTGAAATACGGCGTGTCGATGGTTCCGGGGGCCACGCAGTTGAACCGGATACCGTCGGCCGCGTGGTCCACCGACATCGCTTTCGTGAGGCCGACCACCGCTGCTTTCGTTGCGCAGTAAGCCGCACGTTCCGCCATGCCGATCGTCCCGGCCACCGAAGCCATGTTCACCACGCTCCCGCCGCCGTTTTCCCGCATCACCGGAACTGCCGCGCGGGAGCCGAGGAATACGCTCGTGACATTGGTTTGCAGAATTGCCTGCCACTCGTCCAGCGAGGTTTTCTCCGCGGTGGCGCGGATTCCGTACCCCGCATTGTTGACCAGTACATCCCAGCGGCCCCACCGCTCAAGGACCGTTTCCCGGACCTCGTCCCAGGTTTCCGCACGGCCGACATCGCCGATGACCCCGGATTCGCCTGTCCGGTCGACCACCACGACCTGCGCCCCGGCCCGGGTGAACTCCTCGGCGATCGCCCGGCCGATCCCGGACCCGCCGCCGGTCACCACCGCGACCTTCCCCGCGAGCCTCATCCGGCACTCTCCGTCGCCCGGCTGGTTTCCGTCAGGAACTGCTCCTTGATCTCCTTCGGCCCGAACGGCCAGGTGCGTTCGAACCGAGCCCAGATCAGGAACGCGATCCCGCCCGCGGCGACCCACAGCAGCGACAGCAGGATCGCCTGGGTACCGGACTGGGTGTAGATGAAGACCCATCCGGCGAGCGCGACCACGCTGGGCACCGGGTACAGCCACTGCCGGTACGGGCGGTGCAGGCCGGGCTGGCGGCGGCGCAGCACGGTGAGGGCGACGACCTGCGAAATCGACTGCACGAGGACGAAGACCGCGGTGAGCATGGCGATCACGTCGGACAGGTCGAACAGCGAGCCGATCGCCGTGACGACGCCCATCGCGAGCAGGCCGACAGTCGGGAGCTTCAGCCGCGGGTGCAGCCGGCCGAACCAGGGCAGGAAAAGCTTGTCCCGCGCCGCTTCGTAGGGCACTCGCGAACCGCCGAGCAGACCGGCGAAAATGGCGCCGAATGCGGTGATCACGATCGCCACGGTGAGAATCTTCGCCGCGGTGGTCCCCCAGGCCAGCTGCAGGATCTGCGACGCCATCGAGGTCGACTTCGAGAGCTCTTCCCACGGCATCGCGCCGAGCACGCCGATCTGCAGCACCAGGTAGAACGACATGATCCCGACGATCGACGCCACGATGGACCGCGGGATCGTGCGGCCGGGATTGCGGATTTCCGCGCCGAGGTACGCACTCGTGTTGTACCCGAGGTAGTCGTAGATCGCGATCACGAGACCGGCGCCGAGGCCGGTCCAGAACGGGCCGCCGAAAAGCTCGAACGCACCCGGGGTGAAGGCGAACGCGTAGCTCGCGTGGAAGTCGGCGAAGGCCGCCACGATCACCGTGAGAACGGTGAACACCATGATCGCGAACAGCACCGTGGTGAACTTGCTGATCTGCCGGGTCCGGCGATACAGCGCGAAGACCACCAGCGCGACCACGCCGATCCCGACGAGGTGACCCACCGTCGTGGTGTTGCCGTCCGCGTCGACCAGGCCCGGTACCAGGAACCCGAGGTACTGCACGAGCCCGATCACGCCGGTCGCCATGATCAGCGGGATGAACAGCACCGCGCTCCAGGCGAAGAGGAACGGCATCAGCCGCCCGGTGCGGTACTGGAACGCCTCGCGCAGGTACAGGTAGGTGCCGCCGGCGCCGGGCATCGCCGCGCCGAGCTCGGCCCAGATCAGGCCGTCGGCGAGCACGATCAGCGCGCCGACCACCCAGCCGAACATCGCCTGCGGACCGCCCATCGCGGCGACCATCAGCGGGATCGTGAGGAACGGCCCGATGCCGCACATCTGGGTCATGTTGATGGCGGTGGCCTGCATCGGGCCGATCTGCCGCTCGAAACCCGGATGCAGGTCGGTCTTGCCGGTTCTGGAGGAAAATCCCATGACGACCTCTCAGCGGGTTGCAGGGGAGAGCGGGGAATGCATGCGGTCGAGCAGGTCCGTGACGCCGAACCGCTGGTGGGCCATCCGCAACGCGAGCGCGGCGATGGTGAGCGACGGGTTGTTCGCGCCGGACGCCGGGAAGACGGAGGAGTCCGCGACGTACAGGTTCTCCAGGTCGTGTGCCTTGCCGTGGGCGTCGACGACCGAGACCGCCGGGTCGGTGCCCATCCGGGCGGTACCGCAGTGGTGTGAGTTGGTCTCGAGGCCGAACTCCTGGTGGAACGCCACCGGGTACCCGGCCTTGGCCAGCATCTTCTTCACCGCGCGGATCAGCCGGGTGTGCGGCTCGTGGTTGTTCAGGGTCCGCCGGACCGCGATCCGGCCGGACGCATCGAGCGTGACGCGGTTCTCCGGGTCGGGCAGGTCTTCGGTCATCAGCCACCAGTCGACGCTGCGGCGGCCGAGCTGGTCGAGCACCGCGGCCGGGACGGCGCGCCGGGCCTGGTGCAGGATCTCGCCGGTGAGCTTGCCGAACGTGGCCGCGCTGCCCATCGGGTACTGCCAGTGCGCGCCGCCGAGGTAGAAATCGTTGACCCCGATGGTCTTCTGGAACACGGTCTGCCCCGGCCGGGCGGCCACGGCCATCACCGCGGACATGTGGTGCTGCATGTAGTTGCGGCCGAGCTGGTCCGACCCGTTCGCGAGGCCGTTTTCCCCGCTGCGCAACAGAATTGCGGTCGTGTTCGCGGCACCGGCGGCCACCACGAAGGTGTCCGCGCGCAGCTCGAACCGTTCGCCGTCGCGCTCGACCTCCGCGGCCACCACGCGCTTGCCGTCCGGCCCGGTCTTCAGCCGGAGGACCTTGGTGTGCGTGCTGATTTCGACGTTCCCGGACTCCAGCGCCGGCCGGATCGCGCACACCTCGGCGTCGCTCTTCGCCTGGACCAGGCACGGGAATCCGTCGCACGTCGCGCACCAGACGCATTTTCCGCCGGGCCGGTAGTCGATGCCCATCGGCAGGTGGAACGGGTGCAGGCCCTGTGCGCGCAGCCGGTCGCCGAGCCGGGCGACCGCGGCCTCGTGCGGCAGCGGCGGATACGGGAAATCCCGGGAATGCCGGGGTTCGGTGGGATCCTGTCCCACCTCGCCGTGCACGCGGTACAGCGATTCCGCCGCCGTGTAGTACGGCTCGAGCTCGCGGTAGCCGACCGGCCACGCCGGGGATTCGCCGCCGTGGTGGGTGAGCTCCCCGAAGTCCTCCTCGCGGAACCGGGTCAGCGCGGCGCCGTACATTTTCGTGTTGCCGCCGACGAAGTAGTGCATGCCCGGGGTGTACGCGCGCCCGGCACTGTCCACCCAGGACTCGGCAGGTTTGTACCGGCCGGAGAACACGGCTTTCGGTTCCCAGTTCTGCCGTTCGGCAGGCAGGTACCCACCGCGCTCGACCAGCAGCACCTTCGCGCCCGCGTCGCGCAGCGCGTAGGCGAGGGTGCCACCGCCCATCCCGGCCCCGATGACGATGATGTCCGCTTCCCGGGGCGGGCTCCCGCCGCGGGAAGCTGTGCCGTGGTCCGGCAGGCCGTTGCTCGTCATTGACTCAACCCTCGCCTGTCCAGTGATGTGTTTTCCGGATGATCGCGGCCTCGAAGCGGCCCGCCCGTTTTCCTTGGTACTACGTTGGTAGATCGATCTACCTGACGGGGAACCATACGCCCGCGCCACCCGGGTGTCAACGGCGGACGCCCGGCTACACTCGCGGGCAGACAGCGGAGACGGAGGGGCGCATGCCACGGGTGACCATCAACGACGTGGCGGCCGAAAGCAATGTCTCGCGCGCGACGGTTTCCCTGGTTCTCCGTGGCAGCACCAAGATTTCGGAGCCGACGAAGCAGCGGGTGCTGGACACGATGGTCCGGCTCGGTTACGTGTACAACCGGCAGGCCGCCAACCTCCGCACGCAGCGCACGATGACGGTCGGCCTGGTGCTCACCGGGGTGCGCGACCCGTGGTACGCCGACGTCACGATGGCCGTCGAGGAGCACGCGCACCGCGCCGGCTGCACGCTGCTCACCGGGTACAGCCGCGACATGCTGGACCGGCAGGACAAGCTGCTGTCGGCGATGGTCGAGCAGCGGGTCGACGGGGTCGTGCTGCTGCCGGCCACCGAAACCCCGGCCGACTCCCTCGCCCGCAGCCTCTCGGCGATCCCGCATGTGCTCATCGACCGTCGCGTCCCCGGGCTCACCGCCGACTGCGTGCTGGTCGACCACGAGAACGCGGCCCGCCAGGTCGCGGAGCACCTGGCCGGGCTGGGCGTGCGTTCGGTCGCCTTCCTCGGCGGGTTACCCGGCTGCACGGTCCGCGCCGCGCGCGAGGCGGGGCTGCGCGCGCCCGGGCTCACCCTGCGCCCGGACTGGTCGATCGCCACCGACGGCGAACACGCCGGGGGCACCCGGGCCGCCGAGGAACTGCTCGATCTGGGTGCGCTCCCGGACGCGATCGTCGCGTACAGCGATGTGGTCGCGCTCGGGGTGGTCAGCGCGCTGCGCCGCCGGGGCATCGAGCCCGGCCGCGGCGTCGCGCTGGCGAGCTTCGACGACATCAGCGAGGCCGCGCTCCAGCCGACCCCGCTCACCAGTGCCGCCACGTTCCCGGAGCGGCAGGGTGAGCTGGCCGTGGACCTGCTGCTCGAACGCATTGCGCAGCCCTCGGACAAGCCGCGGGAGGTGGTCTACCCGTCGGAGCTGCGCGTCCGGGAGTCCACTTCGGACTGGGCGGGACGCCGTTCGGGCCGCTGAGCCCAGCGGCCACCCCGCTCCCAGTACTCGCGGATTTCCTCCAGCTGGCGGCCTTTCACCTCGGGCGCCAGCTTCGCGATGAAGGCGAGCGCGATCACCGACATCACCAGGAAAAGCCCGAACGTCGCGGTGCCGCCCATCGCGGCCATCGCGTTGGGGAAGAAAATGCCGACGACGATGTTGCCGAAGAGGTCGGCGGCCATCAGCACGGACGCACCCACCGCGCGCAGCTGCGCAGGCAGGCTTTCCGCGGCGTAAACCCACACCAGCGCGCCGTAGCCGAACTGGAACCCGATGAGGAACAACGCCACGCCCACCGCACCGAGGAATTTCGCGTCACCGATGGTGAACGCGATCATCAGGACCGCGTTCGCCACGATCATCACGGTGATGCCGCTCATCAGCACCGGACGGCGGCCCCACCGGTCCACGACCAGGAACGCCACGCAGACCGCGGCCAGGCCGATCATCTGCAGCACGGCCGAACCGAGGAGCGCGCCTTGGGCGCTGCCGAAGCCGATGTCGGTGAGGATTGCCGGGCTGTAGTACACGATTGCGTTGATACCGGTCACCTGCACGAGCAGACCGAGGCCCACGGCAAAGATCCCGGCGCGCCGCATCGGCGGCTTGAGCAGCTGCTTGTACGTATCGGAGCCGACCGATTTCAGGTCTTCCTCGATCCGTCCGAGGTGGGTTTCGGGGTCATCGCCCGGTTCGACGGCACGCAGCACGCGGGCAGCGTCGCTCCGGCGGCCCTTCGCCAGGTACCAGTGCGGGGTGTCGGGCAGCGGCCGGAGCACGAAGACCGCGAGCACGCCGGGGATGGCCGCGAGGCCGAGGATCAGCCGCCAGTTCTCGCCCGGGGCGAGCGCGACGGACACCAGGTACGACACGACCAGACCGACCGCCCCGGCGATCTGGAAGCTGACCAGCGCGGACCCGCGGACGCGGGTGGTGGTGGACTCGGCGATGAACTGCGGTGCGGCGACCAGGGAAATGCCCACCACGAGGCCGAGCCCCATCCGGACCGCGGCAAGGGTCCACATGTCCACCGCAAACCCTTGCAGCGCGGAGAAAACCGCGAAGCCCACCGCAATGGCCATGATCGAACGCTTCCGCCCGATCCGGTTGGTCACCTTCCCGGCCACGATCGCGCCGGCGAACGTGCCGACCGGAACGGCGGTGACGATCACCGAGATGTCGAACGGCGTGAGGCCGAACTGCGCGGTGAGGAAGAGCGCCGCTCCGGCAATCGAGCCTTGGTCGTAGCCGTAGACGAAGCCGACCATCAGCGCACCGGCGACGATGCGCAGGGTGACCCGGGACAACCCGGACCGCGTTACGGCCGACGTCGTTGCAGGGACCCGTAACTGCTCGTTCATGTTCACTTCCCGTTGCTAGGAAACCGGTGTCCGGCCGGGCAGCGTGCCGAGGCGCAGGACTTCGAAAGCCTCGGCGGAGCGGCCTGCGCCGAGCGTGGCGCCGCGGTAGGAGCCGAGGCCGCGGATGAAGGCGTCGTACGGCATGGTGTCGAGCTGGGAACCGTGGTGGGACAAGGCTTCCAGCTGCAGGTCGAGGGCGTCGGTGGTGTCTTCGAGGTGCGTCGGGCGTTGAATGGGGGTCCAGACCTCGTACGCGAGCTGCAGGTCGATCGCCCACGGGGCGCCGGTCGACTCGGGCCACCACGGTCCCGCGGCGATCCCGGCGGCCTTCGTGACGAGCTGGTGCGTGACGATGTGGTCCGGATGGCCGTCGGTCGCGTGCGGGAGGTACGCGACGTCCGGCCGTTTCTCGCGGATGAGGTCGATGAGCGTGGTCAGGAGCGTGCGGGTCTCGGCGAGGCAGCCGTCGGTCTGGTCGAGGAAGACGAGATCGGTGACGCCGAGGTGCGCGGCCCCGGCGGTGGCTTCGGCTTTCCGCACCGCACCGAGTTCCGCGCGGCTCATCGCCTGTGAGCCCGCGTCGCCGTTGCACAAGTACACAAAGGACACTTCGGCGCCGGAACGCAGCCAGTTGACCACACTGCCGCCGCAGCCGATGATCTCGTCGTCGGGATGCGGCGCGAACACGGTAACCTGCATGGATTTCTCCCTCATTTCACGTGCCGGGCCAGGAATCGCAGCGTCTCGGCGAGTTCGCTGCGCCAGTACGTCCAGTCGTGCTCGCCGGGCGCTTCGTCGTACTCATGCGCTACCCCGGCGTCGCTGAGCTGCTGGTGGAGCGCGCGGACGGGGGTGATCAGGTCGTCCCCGGTCCCGCAGGCGATGCGGAACGGCGGGATTCCCTTCCTCGTCAGGATTTCGGCCAGAGGTTCGGCGGCCGGGGTGTGGCGGGCGTGGTCGCCGATGGGGGCGAAATCGGTGATCTGCCCCAGTTCGGTGAGCGGCGACATCCCCGACGCGGCAACGAACGTGCCGGGGTGGCGTCCGGCGAGGCGGAGGGCGCCCCAGCCACCCATGGACAACCCGGCGATCGCGATCCGGGAGCGGTCCACCGACGGGCACACCTCGGCGGCGAGGGCCGGGAGCTCGTCGACCACCCAGCTTTCGACGTCTTCGCCGGGTCGCGTGAGGTACCCGCTGCCGATGCCGAACCCGCCGTCCGACGGCATGGCGAAGGTCATCGGCGGGACTTCGCCGCTGGCCTGGAGCCGGTCGAGGATGCGGTGCGCGCTGCCGTTCCCGGTCCACGCCCAGTGGCTGCCGTAGACCCCGTGCAGCAGGATGACGAGCGGTCCCGGACCGGTGTGGTACAGGGTGACGTCCGTTCTCCGCTGCAACGCAGCGCTGTACCCGGTCGCGACTGTGAGGCCGTCGGCGAAATCCGCGGTTTCGAGGCTGAAGAACTTCACAGGACGACCACTCCCTTGGCAGTGCGGCGCCCGGCCAGGTCGGCCAGTGCTGCCGGTAACTCGATCAAGGAATACCGGTGCGTGACGAGTTCGTCCAGCAGCAGGAGGCCGCGGCGGTAAAGCTCGAACAGGCGCGGGAAATCCCGGCCCGGACGGCATTGGCCGTACAGCGGGGTGAGGTAGGTCTTGTCCCATTCGAAAAGCGACAGATCCGCCTCGACCACGCTTTCCACCCCGCTCACCGGTACCGCAGTCCCGCCGTTGCGCACGAAGCGGAGCGGTGACAGCCCGAGGTCGGGTACGCCCGAGCATTCGAAGGCGTAATCCGCGCCGCCGCCCAGCATTCGGGTGACTTCTTCGGCGGTGGCCGCGAGAAACCGGTCATCCTCCGGGGCAAGGACCGGGTCGGTCGCCCCCATCCGCACCGCCATTTCGAGCCGGGACGGCTCGATGTCCACCGCGACAATCCGGGCCGCACCCACGATTCGCGCGGCTTGCACCACATTCAGCCCGACCCCGCCGCACCCGAGCACGACCACCGTCGACCCGGCGCCGACCTTCGCGGCATTCACCACCGAACCGAACCCGGTCATCACCGCGCAGCCGAGCAGGCAGGCCGACGCTAACGGGATGTCCTCCGGCAGCTTCACCACGGCTTCCCGGCGCACGATCGCCACTTCGGCCATCGTGCCGAGCGAGAACGACCGGCCCACCGAGGCGCCCCGTTCGTCGCGGGTGGACCCGGGCCGCGCGTGCCCGGCCTGGTAGCCATACCGTTCGCACAGCGTCGCGGCTCCCCGCGAGCATTGCCTGCAGGTTCCGCATGCGATGGCCCAGGTCAGCAGCACCCGGTCCCCCACCGCGACATGCTCGACCGCCGCGCCCACCTCCCGGACGACACCGGCGCCTTCGTGCCCCATGACGTACGGGGTGTCGGCTACCGCCAACTCGTCGGCATCGGTGTGACACACCCCCGCCGCTCGCATTTCGACCACGATTTCGTCCGGCGCCGGGGATTCCACCTGCAGCTGCACGATGTCGAACTTGTCCGGGGCGAGTGCCACGGCCGAAAGTGCCCGCACGGCACGACCTCCTCAAAGATCCAGTACCAGCGTGTCGGTCTTGGCCCGGGAAACGCAGATCATCATGCAGTCCCCCGTTTCCCGTTCGATTTCGTCCAGGACGGAGTCGCGGTGCTCGGGGATTCCCTTGAGCACCGCCGTTTCGCAAGTACCGCACGTTCCCTCGCCGCAGGAGGAAAGCGCGCTGATTCCCGCGTCCCGGACTGCTTGCAGAATGGACGTTCCCGGCGGCACCTGAATGGTCTGACCGCTTTGGTCGAGCTGCACGGTGATCGGCCGGTCCGCCTCGGTCCGTTCCTCGGCCCGCGGGGTGAACCGCTCGACGTGCAGGTCTTTCTTGCCGAGCCGCCCGCACACTTCGGCCACGGCGTCGAGCATCGGCGCCGGACCACAGCAATAGATGCCGCATTCGACCGGGCTGAGAATTGCTTCGAGGTCCGGGAGGCCGTAAATGTCCTGCGGCAGATAGGTGACGTTTTCGCCGTACCGCGCCAACTCGTCGCGGAATGCCATCGCCGCCAAAGTGCGACCGCCGTAATACAGGTGCCATTTCGCGCCACTGTTCGCCGCGTAATGCACCATCGGCAGAATCGGCGTGATCCCGATTCCTCCGGCCAGGAAGACGTACTCGGGTGCCTGGTGCAGCCGGAAGTTGTTGCGTGGCCCCCGGATCCGGACGACATCCCCCGCGTTGAGTCGCTTGTGGACATACGCCGACCCGCCGCGCCCGGCCTCCTCCAGCAGGACCGCGAGCCGCCCGTCCCCACACAGGGAATACTGGCGGACGAGGTCGTTCTCCAGGATCAGGTCCACGTGCGCGCCCGGTTCCCACGGCGGCAGCGGCGCTCCGTCCAGCGGAGCCAGCGTCAGCTCCACGACGCCGTCCGCGATGGCGCGTTTGGCCGCGATCGACACGGCCAGGTCGGTGGTCATTGCGCACTCCGCGTGGTCAGCCGGACGGATTCGAACTCGTCGAGCACGCGGACCGGGCGTCCCGCGCCGGTGGTGATCTCGTCCCAGATCAGCACCGGTTCCTCCGCGAACTCCCAGCCCGGCCAGGCGCCGAGCAGGACGTCGAGGAAGACCTGCGATTCGTGCTCGGTGATTTTGGTACCCAGGCAGGAATGCCTGCCGAAGCCGAAGGCGAGGTTCGCTTTCGGCGCGCGCCGGATATCGATCCGCTCCGGCTCGTCCCACACCTCGTCGTCGAAGTTGGCGGACACGAAGCTCAGCAGCACGCGATGCGCGCCGTCGAGCTCGGGCGGCGGGATTTTCCCATCCGTGGTCCGCGACCGTTCCATCCTCGGCAACGGGCTCAGGTAACGTGCGAGCTCGGTCACCGCGGCCGCGCGCGCGTCGGGGTTTTCGGTGAGGTACGCGCGGTCCTCGGGGCTGTTCACGAGGTGCCAGACGAGGCCGGTGATCAGCTTCATCACCGTGTCTCGGCCGCCGGCGAGCAGGACCCCGGCAATGCCCATGAGGTCGTGCCTCGGCAGCCGCCGTCCGTCGATCCGCAGTGCCGCAAGGAAGTCCCAGGCATCGCGCGGTTCGGCCTCGGCGCCTTGGCGGCGGTCCGCTTCGTCGAGGACCCGGTGCAGGTAATCGTCCATGACGCGCGGCGAACGCTGGGTGTGCATGGTGTAGTCGCGGTTGCGTTCGGCTTCTTTCGTGGACTCCCACAGCGGGTCCCCGGCCAGGTACGCCCCGGCCATCCACACCGAAGGTCCCCACGAGATCCATTCGTCGAGGTCCTGCTGACGCCCGAAAAGCTCGGCGAGACAGCCCTGTACGAACGGAAACGCGAGATCCCGCCCCACTTCGATGCTGCCCTTCGCGACGGCGTCCGCCAGCAACCCGGTTGCCACCGCGCGGAAGTTGGGTCGTTTGGCACCGACCTGCTCGTCGGAGACCAGCGGCTGGATCGCCATCCGGAGGTCGGTGTGCCGCGGCGGATCGGCTTCGAGAGGCAGATGCCGGTACGTCCGGACGTCGGTGTCGCCGAGGAAGTCGCTGGAGTACGTGCGGTGGTCGCGGGCGGCGGCGCGGACCGCGTGGTACCCGCAGATTTCTTCCTTGCCGCGCCGTGCGGTTTCGGTCATTTCGGCTGCCTCCTCGACAGAGAGCCGGTCGGATTGAGGAAACTCAACCAGCCCCGGGGCCGCGCCACTACGTCGCTCAGCACCCGTTCTGGTACTCAGAGGGCCGAATTGTGGTGATCGTGGGGAAAATCGCGGATTCGGAGTACCATCGGGGGATGCAAGCGCTGCTGGAGGTGGTCCCGGAGCCGCCCACGTCGTCCTGGGCGTGCTACGTCCGGTCGCAGCCGAGCTTCGCGTTCGAATGGCATTACCACGAGGAACTGGAGCTCGTCCTCATCGAAGAGGGCTCCGGGCAGCGGTACGTCGGCAGCTCGGTGGAACGGTACGCACCGGGCGACCTGGTACTGGTCGGCTCCGACGTGCCACACACATGGCGGTCGGACTCCCCCGGCCCGCACCGCGCGATCGTGTGCCAGTTCAAGCGGGAGTTCCTGGGCACGTCGTTCTTCGAGACCGTCGAGTTCGCCCAGGTCAAAGCCATGCTCGACCGGTCAGCAGGCGGCCTGCGGTTCTGCGCGCAGGAGAACGCGGACGTCGCGGAACTGGTCGCCGCCCTGCCCGGCCACCCCCCGGTGCGGCGCACACTCGACCTGCTCACCGCACTCAGCCTGCTCGCGCCCCGCCCGGCCACCCGCCTCAGCACAGTCGTCGACCACCGCCGGCACGAGAAATCACGACACCGCATCCACGACGCGATCGACATCATCCATTGCAGGTACGGCGATTCCCTGTCCCTCGACGACGTCGCAGCCGAGACGGCAATGACGCCGGGCGCGCTCAGCCGATCGTTCCGCCGAACCACCGGACAGAGCTTCACCGCCTACGTAAACTTCAACCGGCGCTTCCGGGAACGCTTCGCCGCCAGCCCCCGCGAATACCGCGCTGCCTTCACCCGAGGAGCAACGGCTCACACAACCCCGTGAGCGCGGGAACAATCCCGACAGCCCAACACAGACACGGCGCACGCACAAACTTCAACCGGCGCTTCCGGGAACGCTAAACTTCAACCGGCGCTTCCGGGAACGCTTCGCCGCCAGCCCCCGCGAATACCGCGCTGCCTTCACCCGAGGAGCAACGGCTCACACAACCCCGTGAGCACCGGAACAATCCCGACAGCCCGACACAAATGCGGCGTCCGCGCGATGTTGTTCATCACACTCAAAGTCGCCTGCACCCGGATCCGCGCGGTGGTGGCGTCGAGGCCGGGATGGACTTCGCGGAGCAGGTGCACCCATTCGCTGATGTAGTCGTGCTGGGCCTGGCGGGTGGAGTGGCGGTGCGCATCGTCGAGGTGTCTCAGTTCCGTGATCATCAGGCCCACCAAGTGGTGGTGGTCCAGGGCGAAGGTGAGGTACGCGCGGATCAGCGCGCGCAAGGCGTCGGCCGGAGTTGGTGCGGTGTCGCAGATCGTGGCGATTCCGGCGAACAGCACTGCGACGCCCCGGTCGAATGCGGTGGTGAGGAGGTCTCGTTTGGCCGGGAAGTGCTTGTAGATGCTCTGGCCGCTGAGGCCCAGCGCGGCGCCGACGTCCTCCATGCTCACACCCGGGTAACCGTGGGTGGCGAACCTGCGCGTGGCTTCGGCGAGGAAGGCTTCGCGGCGGGAATGCGGGATCAGCCGAGGCCGTTCCTCGCGCGCGGCCGGCGTGATCGTGCCGGGGAGCGGTACACCGACCACGGTGGCGACCAGACCGGCCAGTTCCTCGTCGTACTGCGGGCGGGGCAGGTCGAGGCGGTGGAACGAGATGCTGGTGAGCACGGCGAGTGCGGAGGACGCCAGCAGGTCCGCAGTCGGCGCGGACAGGCCGGGGCGGACCGCCAGGACGTACCCGGTGAACAGGCGGCCGATCTCGCGGACCTCGTTGCGCAGGGTGGCCAGGTCGGCGGGCGCGAGGTTACGGGCTTCGCGTTGCCAGCACACGCCCACGTGGCGGTGTTCCAGGGCGAGGGAAGCCATCGCCCGGACTGCCGAGGGATCGTGGGGGTCCAGCCCGGCGAGCAGGTCGCGGACCGGGGCCAGGCTCGTGGCGATGACCTCGCGCAGCAGGTCCTGCTTGCCGGTGAAATGGCGGTACAGCGCGGACGGGCCGATCTCGACAGCCTTGGCGAAATCACTCATCCCGAGGTCGTCGTACCCGTGGCGGTACATCAGATCGGTGGCCGCGGCAACGATCAGCGCCCGCCGGTTACGCGGCCGGGCCCGCGTTGCGTGGTCCACGCCAACTCCCTTCGCCAGTGCACGAAGGTTACCCGACATTCACTTCGTGCACCTACACCCTTGACACTGTAGTTTTCGACGCCCACCCTGGTGGCCATCTCGTTTCCTGCTGTTCACAACATAGGGAGCCGACGTCGTGTGGCTGACTCAGGGACTGCATCGCGCCGTACAACAGACCCCCGGCACCGTGATGACCATCTGCGGGAAACGGACACGCACGGCCGCCGAGGTGGCCGACCGGGTCGCCCGGCTCGCCGGAGCCCTGCGTGACCTGGGCGTGCAGGACGGCGACCGGGTGGCCATGCTGGCCCTCAACTCGGACCGCTACCACGAGTACCTGCTCGCCGTGCCGTGGGCGGGCGGGGTGCTCAATCTGGTCAACATCCGCTGGAGCGCGGCCGAAATCGCGTACTCACTGGAGGATTCGGGCACCACGGTCCTGCTGGTCGACGACACCTTCGCCGCCATGGTCCCCACCTTGCGCGCGGCATACCCGAAGCTGACCACGGTGATCCACACCGGCGAGGGCCCGGCCCCCGAGGGCGCACTGTCCTATGAGGACTTGATCGCGGACGCGAGCCCGGCCGCCGACGCTCGCCGCGGCGGGGACGACCTCGTCGGCGTGTTCTACACCGGCGGCACCACCGGGTTCCCCAAGGGCGTGAAACTGAGTCACACCAACCTGATCGCGTCCACCCTGGGTACGGCAGCGAGCGGGTACGCGTGCGGCCCCGGCACCCGGCTGCTGCACGTGGCCCCGATGTTCCACCTCGCCGACCTGGCGATGTGGACGATGGTCACCACCCTCGGCGGCACCCACGTCTTCCTGCCCGCGTTCACCCCCGCCGGTACCGCCGCCGCGATCGCCGAGCACCGGATCACCAGCACGCTGCTGGTACCCACCATGATCCAGCTGCTGATCGACCAGCCCGGCCTGGCCGACTACGACCTGACCAGCCTCACGTCCGTGGTGTACGGCGCTTCGGGTATCCCGCAGCCCGTGCTCGAGCGCGCGATGGCCGCGCTGCCCGACACCAGCTTCACCCAGGCGTACGGCATGACCGAGCTCTCCCCCGTCGCCACACTGCTCAGCCCGGACGACCATCAGACACCGGAGCTGCTGCGCTCGGCAGGCCGTGCCGCCCCGCACGCCGAGGTCCGCATCGTCGACGTCGACGACACCGAACTACCGCGGGGCGAGGTCGGCGAAATCGCCGTGCGCGGAGCCCATGTGATGCTCGGCTATTGGGAAAAGCCCGAGGAGACCGCGGCCGCGATCCGCGACGGCTGGATGCACACGGGCGACGCCGGGTACATGGACGCTGCGGGTTACGTGTTCGTGGTCGACCGGATCAAGGACATGATCATCACCGGCGGCGAGAACGTGTACTCCGCCGAGGTCGAGAACGCACTCGCCCGCCATCCGGCAGTGGCGTCGTGTACGGTGATCGGCGTCCCGGACCCGGACTGGGGCGAGCGGGTGCACGCGGTCGTGGTGCTCACGCCGGACGCGCAGGTCACCGCCGACGAGCTGCGGGCCTACTGCAAGGAGTTCATCGCGGGCTACAAATCCCCGCGCAGCGTGGAGTTCGTCGACGCACTGCCGGTGTCGGGAGCCGGGAAGATCCTCAAACGCGAACTACGCCGGACCCGGCGAGCCCAGTAGGATCATCGCGCTTTCTGACCCGGCGGTGCATTGTCGGACGCCGCCCATCCGGCCAGCAAATGCATGGCTTCCCGCGACGGCGAGCCCGGTTCGGTGGTGTAGACGTACAGCGTGGTGTCCGGATCTCCGGGCAGGGTCAGGCTTTCGTAGTCCACCGTCAGTGGTCCGACCAGCGGGTGGCGCAGCCGTTTCGAACCGTGGGTGCGCTGGTGGACCCGGTGCTCCTCCCACCACTCGGCGAACTCCGGGCTGTGCGCACGCAGTTCGGCGACCAGCGCGACGGTCGCGCGGTCGTCCGGATCGCGGCCCACTTCGAACCGCAGGCTTTCGACGGCCGCCCGCGCCTGGTCTGGCCAGTCGGTGAACAGGGCGCGGGCGTCGTCGTCCAGGAACATCCAGCGGGCGTAGTTGCGCCGCGGCGCGGGGATCCGGTCGAAGTCGGCGAAGAGGGCCTTCGCCATCCGGTTGGCCGCGAGGATGTCGGTGCGGCGGCCGAGGATGAGCGCGGGCTCGCCGTCGAGGGCGTCGAGCAGCTGGTACAGCCCGGGCCGCACCCGCTGCACCCCGCGGGCCGGCCGTCGGGCCGGAGCTGCGGTGAGGCCGACGAGGTCTTCGAGGTGCACGCGACCCGCGGCGTCGAGGCCGAGCGCGCGGCCGATCGCCTCGACCACCGCCGCCGACGGCACGATGCGGCGGCCCTGTTCGAGACGCGCGTAGTAGTCCGTGGACACGCCCGCCAGCCGGGCGACCTCCTCCCGGCGCAGACCGGGTACCCGGCGGACCCGACCGTCCGGCGGCAGCCCGGCGCGCGCCGGATCGACCTGCGCCCGGGCACGCCGCAGGAAGTCGGCGAGTTCACGATTCAGACCGGTCACGGACCCCATCCTCCCCCAAGTCCCCCATCCGTGCCTGGGTCTGCGCGTCCTAGGTTGCGCAGGGCGCGAGATCCGGCCCGGGAACGGCTTCCCGTCGGGCAGGCTCACTGGGGTAATCACCGATTCCGGCAAAGGATCCGAGAAATGCGCAAAGTCCTGATCGTCATGTCCGCCGCGAGCGTCTGGGAGCGCACCGACGGTTCGGCTTACCCGACCGGGTACTGGGCCGAGGAGCTCGCCGCGCCGTACGAGAGGTTCGTCGCGGCCGGGTACACCGTGGACTTCGCCTCCCCCGGCGGCGTGCTGCAGCCGCTCGACCGGCACAGCGCCGACCCGGCCGTCGCGGGCGAGGACTGTGCCCGGCACGTCGCGAACGCCGAGAAGGCACTGCGGGAGTTCGGGCCGCTGCTCAAGCTCGGCGAGGTCGACATCGACGGCTACGCCGCCGTCGTCCTGCCCGGCGGGCACGGTCCGGTCGTCGACCTGCACGAGGACGCCGACCTCGGCCGCCTGCTCGCCAAGGCGGACGCGGCGGACAAGATCATCGGTGCCGTGTGCCACGGCCCGGCCGCTCTGCTGTCCACTGTGGACGAAGACGGGAAATGGCTGTTCGCCGGACGGAAGATGACGGCGTTCACCGACGAGGAGGAACAGCTTTTCGGTACCGCGGAAGGTGCGCCGTGGCTGCTCGCGTCCCGGCTGCGCGAGCTGGGCGCGAAGCATTCCGGCGGACCGGCGTACCAGGCCTACACCGTGCGCGACGGAAACCTGTTCACCGGCCAGAATCCGGCGTCGAGCGCCCCGATGGCCGACGCGATGATCGCCGCCCTCAGCTGACGGCCGGAAAGGAAGGCACCCCGTGGACAAGGGCCTGTTCATCGACGGGAAATGGCGGGCCGCGACCGGCGGCGCGACGTTCCCCGTGGAGAACCCGGCGACCGGCGAGCCGCTGGCCGAGGTGGCGTCCGCGACCCCGGCGGACGCGATGGCCGCCCTCGACACCGCCTCCCGGGCACAGGCGAGCTGGGCCGCCACTCCCCCGCGGCGCCGGGGCGAGATCCTGCGCCGGGCGCACGACCTGCTGATCGAGCGCGAGGACGAGTTCGCCCTGCTGATCACGCGGGAAATGGGCAAATCGCTCGCCGAATCCCGGGCCGAGGTCGGCTACGGCGCCGGGTACCTGCGGTGGTTCGGCGAGGAGGCGGTGCGGATCGACGGCAGCTGGAAGGTGAGCGAGGACGGAACGGCCCGCGTGCTGGTCACCCGGCAGCCCGTGGGGCCGTGCCTGCTCATCACGCCGTGGAACGCACCGCTGGCCATGCCGGCGCGCAAGATCGGCCCGGCCGTCGCGGCGGGCTGCACCATGGTCGTCAAACCGGCTCCGCAGGCGCCGCTGACCACCGCCGCGCTGGCCGGGGTGCTGGCCGAGGCGGGCCTGCCGGACGGGGTCCTCAACGTCATCCCGACGGCCGACGCGGCCGCGTGCACCGAGCCGCTGCTGCGAGACGGGCGGTTGCGCAAGTTGTGGTTCACCGGGTCGACCGCCGTCGGGCGGCTGCTGCTGGCGCAGGCGGCGGGCACCGTCCTGCGCACGTCGATGGAACTGGGCGGGAACGCGCCCTTCATCGTCTTTCCGGACGCCGACCTCGACGCCGCCGTCGAAGGCGCGATGACCGCGAAGCTCCGCAACATCGGCGAGGCCTGCATTGCGGCGAACCGCTTTCACGTCCACGCCGACGTCGCCGGGGAATTCAGCGCGAGGCTGTCCGCGCGGATGAGCGCGCTCACGGTCGGGCCGGGCACCGACCCCGCCACCGACCTGGGGCCGCTGATCGACGAACGCCAGCGCAGCAAGGTCGCCGGGCTGGTCGACGACGCGGTGGCCGCCGGGGCGCAGGTCCGCACCGGCGGCCGGGTCCCGGCGGGTCCGGGGTACTTCTACCCGCCGACGGTGCTCACCGGCGTCCCGGCGGGCGCGCGGATCGGCCGGGAGGAGATTTTCGGCCCGGTGGCGGCGATCCGGACGTTCGAGACCGAGGCCGAGGTGCTGCGCGAGGCCAACGACACCGAGTTCGGCCTGGTCGGCTACCTCTTCACGGGTGACCTCGGGCGCGCGCTGCGGATGAGCGAGCGGCTCGAAACCGGGATGGTCGGCCTGAACCGCGGGTACGTGTCCGACCCCAGTGCGCCGTTCGGCGGGATGAAGCAGTCCGGCATCGGCCGCGAGGGCGGCGACAGCGGGATCGACGAGTACCTGGAGCAGAAGTACATCGCCATCGACTTCGCCGAGGAATCCCGGTGAGCAGCACGGTTTTCGACTCGTTCCTGTTCCGCGATCTCTTCGGTACGCACGAGATGCGGGCGGTCTTCAGCGACGAGTCCTATGTGGACACCGTGGTGCGGGTGGAGGTCGCCCTCGCGCGGGCGGAGGCGCGGACCGGCGTCATCCCGCGCGAGGCGGCCGACGCCATCGCCAGGACGGGCGATCCCGCGCGGCTGGATCGTGAACGGCTCCGGCGGGACACCGGGAACGTCGGCTACCCGATCCTGCCGATCATCACCCAGCTCGCCGAGCACTGCGGCGACGCGGGCGGGTACCTGCACTGGGGCGCGACGACCCAGGACATCATGGACACGGCGACCATGCTGCAGGTCGCCGAGGGCCTCACCCTCATCGACGCTGCGCTCGACCGGCTCCGGGACCACCTGCGGACCTTGGCGCAGGAGCACGCCGGCACCGTCACCGCCGGGCGGACGCATCTCCAGCACGCCCTGCCGATCACCTTCGGCTACCGGGTCGCGGTGTGGCTGTCGGCGCTGGACCGGCACGCCGACCGGCTGGCGTCCGTCCGCGAGCGCAACCTGATGGTGCAGTTCGGCGGCGCGGCGGGGACCCTGGCGTCGCTCGGCGAGGACGGCCTGCGGGTGCGAGCCGCACTGGCCGCGGAGCTCGGCCTGCGCGATCCCGGGATCACCTGGCACGTGACCCGCGACGGGTTCACCGAGATCGTCGCGCTGCTGGCCGCGATCGGTGCGTCGGTGGGCAAGATCGGCCTCGACATCGCGGCGATGTCCTCGACCGAAACCGGCGAGCTGGCCGAGCCGTTCGTCCCCGGCCGCGGTGCCAGTTCCACCATGCCGCAGAAACGCAACCCGATCTCCAGCGAGCTGATGATTGCGGCGGCAAACCTGTTGCGGGACAAGGTATCCGCGATGCTGGGTGCGATGCTGCAGGACTTCGAACGCGCCACCGGGCCGTGGCACGTCGAATGGGCGGTGCTCCCGGAGGCGTTCCTGCTGCTGTCGTCGTCGCTCGCGCAGGCCGGGGACACCATTGCCGGGCTGCAGGTCGACGCCGGGCGGATGCGCGCCAACCTCGACCTCACCGGCGGGCTGATCTCCGCGGAGGCCGTGATGATGGCGCTCGCCCCGGCGCTCGGTCACCGGCAGGCGCACGAACTCGTGTACGCCGCCTGCGCGCGGGTCCGCGAATCCGGTGCCGACCTGGCGGCGGAACTGTGCCGCAACCCGGACGTCACGGCCCTGCTCGGCGCGGACCAGGTCCGCCGGTTGTGCGATCCGGGCGGGTACCTGGGCAGCAGTGCCGAGATGGTCCGGTCGGTCACCGGCAGGTACTGACGACACCAGTACAACTGCCGCCTCGCCCCTTCGCCGCGAAAGCCGGAACCTGAAAACACCGGTTATCGCGCGTAAGGAGCAGAATGCCAGGACAACCACCGCTGCGGGAATTCCTCGAATCGTTCCACCGGGCGGCGTTCAGCGGCCATCCCGGCGGGATCACGCCGGTCATCGACGAAATCTCCGCGGCGTTCGCGGATTTCCGGATCGAGGTGCACGACATCGTGGACGGACGCTCCGCGGGCGGCAACGGCCTGGTCGCCGTCCACGGGGCAATGTGCGGGAAACACGTCGGCGATTTCTGGCTCGGCGAAGCGACAGAACGACAGGAGCGCACCTCGTGAAAGCACTGCAGATCACCGGATACGGCGCGGAACCCGCGCTCGCCGAGGTCGCGGCGGTGTCCCCTGGGCCGCGCCAGGTGGTCGTCGACATCGCGGCGGCATCGCTGAACCCACTGGACCTCAAGATCGTGGCCGGATATGTGACCGATTTCTTCCCGGTGACCTTCCCCTATTCGCTCGGCACCGATTTCTCCGGGCGGGTCGGCGCAGTCGGCGACGAGGTGACCGGCTGGCAAGTCGGGGACGCGGTGATCGGCCGCCTCGACCCGGTTGCCGGGGGCGCCTGTGCCGAGCAGGCCGTGATCGACGCGGATCAGCTGGTCCCCGCGCCGGGGAGCGTTTCGCTCGAAGCCGCGGCCGGGATTCCGACGTCGGCCGCGACCGCGTGGCAGGTGCTGACCGAGATCGCGGACGTCCGATCCGGACAGACCGTGCTCGTGCATGCCGCGGCCGGTGGCGTGGGCAGCTTCGCGGTGCAGTTCGCGAAGCGGCTCGGCGCGCAGGTGGTGGCGACGGCGTCGGGTTCGGGGGTCGCCATCGCGAGAAAGCTCGGCGCCGACACGGTTCTCGACTACCGGCAGGTCGCCTTCGAGGAGGAAATCAGCGGGGTCGACGTCGTGGTGGACACCGTCGGCGGCGAGAACGAGGCCCGGTCGCTGGAGGTGCTGAAGCCGGGCGGGCTGCTGGTCGCGGTGCCGATGCCGCCGGACGAGGCGCGAGCCGAAGCTGCCGGACGGCGCGCGGCGTTCGTGTTCCACAGCTCGGACGGGCCGCGGCTGGCCAAGGTCGCGAAGCAGATCGACGACGGGGTCGAACTCCTGGTGGACCGCACCCTGCCGCTCGCCGAGGGCAAGTGGGCGCTGGCGTACCTGAGTCAGCGGCACGCGCGGGGCAAGGTCCTGCTGAGCGTGGTGCAGGTGGCACCTGGCTCGGGCCTGTCGGCGCGGCCATAGTGGAGGGATGGATCTGCGTGAACTCGGCCGTTACCTGAATTCGCGGCGCGCCCGGATCAGCCCGGCGGAGGTCGGGCTGACCGCCGGGGTGCGCCGCCGGGTGCCGGGGCTGCGGCGGGACGAGGTCGCGACGCTGGCCGGTGCTTCGGTGGACTACTACGGGCAGCTCGAACAGGGCCGGGGGGTGCAGCCGTCGGAGCAGATGCTGGCCGCGCTGGCCCGGGCGTTGCGGCTGACTGTCGACGAGCGCAACCATCTCTACCATCTGGCCGGGCGCCCGCTGCCGCCTGCATCCGGGAGCAGTGCGCACGTTCATCCGGCAATGCTCGATCTGCTGGAGCGGTTGCCGAACACTCCGGCGCAGGTGATGACGGACCTCAGTGTGACGCTGGTGCAGAATCGTCTTGCCGAGGCGCTGCTGGGTACTCCGGCGGCGGCGCGCGGGGTCCGGGCGAGCTTTGTGTATCAGTGGTTCACCGATCCGGCTGCGCGGGAGCGGTATCACCCGGATGAGCATCGGCATCAGTCCGAGGTGTTCGTCGCGGATCTGCGGGCAGCGATCGGGCGCCGTGGGGACGATCCGCTGGCTGTCGAGCTGCTCTCGGTGCTCAGGAGTGGTAGCGCGGAGTTCGCGGAGTTGTGGGAGCGGCAGGAGGTGGCGGTCCGGCGGACCGATCGGAAGCGGCTGGTGCATCCGGTGCTGGGGGTGGTGGAGCTGAACTGCCTGAATCTGCTGAGCGAGGACGGTACTCAGCGGTTGCTGTGGTTCACGGCACCGCCGGGGAGTGATGCGGTGGAGCAGCTGGACTTGCTGGCGGTCGTCGGGGTCGAGGAATTCGGTTCAGCTCCCCGCCCCGCTCCCGGGTGAAGTCCGTGAAGGGAACCATCACGGAATCAGATTCCCTCATGGTTCCCTTCACGGACTTCTGGCATCGTGCTGCGTCACCGGCCCGGTGACGTTCAGGCCGCTCGCGGGTGGAACGCGATGATCGGCAGCTGCGCGACCAGCCGGCGGCGGGCTTCCACCGAACCGTCGTAACGCCAGCCCAGCAGTTTGGTCAGCACCGGGCGCAACACCGGCCGCAGCAGGATGTTCCGCCGTTCGTAGTCGGTGATCGCGGCCAGCGCTTCCGGCTGGTCGAGCACCCGGTGCTCCGGCACGAACGTCCGGCGGCCGATGGCGACCTCGGCGGCGGGCGCGGCCTGGATGTTGCGGTACCAGTCCGACGACGCACCGAGCCCGGCGATCACCAAGACCTCGTCGGCGGCGGGCCGCAGGCCGATCACCTCCAGCACCGTCCGGTACTGCCGCCCGGACTTGCGGCCGACGTGGGTCACGCACAGGAAGCGCTTACCCAGCAGCCAGCCCAGGTTGCGGTCGTACAGTTTCGCCGGTGCGCGGAAAACCGCACGCAGCACAGGATTCATCGGTTCGCTCCTTCGAATTCCCGGTGCAGGCCGGTGATGTTCCCGGCCGCGTAACGGTCGCTTCCGGGCAGCCGGGCCAGTTCCAGCTCGGTCCGCAAGCACGCGCGCACCGCCGATGCCGAGCGACACGCCCCCGCCCGGCAATTCCCACTCATCGTTTCCCGCCCTCCGTGACCAGCCTTCGCAGCACCGCCGCGAGGTCCCCGCCCGGTACGAGACCGCGGTGCAGCAGCAACCCGTCGACGGTTGCCGCCAGCACCTCGGCGGTCGCGTCCGGTTCGGCGACGCCGCGCTCGGCGAGCCAATGGCTCAGCCGCGTCCGGAAATCCGTGAGCAGCCCGGCCAGCTGCTCCCGCAGCTCTTCGTCCCGGGTGGCCGCCAGATACGCCTCGACGAACAGCAACGACAACGGGTCCTCACCGGGGTACGGCGCAACCGAGCCGAGCATCGCGTCGACCACGGCACCCGGCGTGCGAGCCTCCTCCAGCGCCGGACCCGCTGCCTCCAGCGCCTGCCGCATCGCCCCGGTGACCGCCTCACGCAGCAGCGCCGGGAGCGACGGGAAGTGGTAGTGCACCACGCTCGGCGTGACCCCGGCCCGGTCCGCCAGCACGCGGGTGCTCACCGCCGCCCATCCCCGTTCCGGCACCAGCTCGACCGCCGCCGCCAGCAACCGCTGCCGTACCTCACGTCCGCGCTCCGCCGCCGGGGATCCCACGCTCGCCCTCCTGTCGGTCAGTCGTACAGGTCGATCGTCCTGTACAACTGCCCTAACAGTACCGCAGCCGCGGCCCGGGCGATACTGGGGCCATGAGCTCACCGGAACTCGCCGCGGCAGGAAGCCCGCTCCCCGTCCAGTTCGAGGTGTTCCTCGACCGGCACCGCGCCGCCTTGCACGACTGTCTCGACGGGCTAACCGAGGAGCAGGCCCGCGCGTCACTGGTGCCGTCGCGCACGACGCTGCTCGGCCTCGTGAAGCACGCGACGTTCGTCGAGAAGGTGTGGTTCGAGGAGGCGGTGACCGGCCGTCCGCGAACCGAGCTCGGGTTACCCGCCGACGCCGCGGATTCGTTCCTGCTCACCGAAAACGACACGATCGGCACCCTGCAAGCGGCCCACCGGGAAGCGTGCGCCGCCTCGCGCCGCGCCACCGCGGCCCTCCGGCTGGACGACCTGCTGCCCGGCAATCGCCGCGGACCGCTCCCGCTGCAATGGGTATATCTGCACGTGCTCCGGGAATTGGCTCAGCATTGCGGGCACGCCGACATTCTTCGCGAGCAAATCCTCGCCCGCGAAAATACGCCGCACCATTCCTGATCCGCCCGGGCGCGCAGAAATACGCACCTCCGTTCCCCTTTCACGGGATCGATGGACAGTCGGCATCCCTCCGTTGTGACGAGCCGGGCGAAGTGAGTGATACTGTCCGCGTCCGGCCGCCATGACCTCACGCTTTGCAGCATTCTCGGCCAATCCGGAGATCAACTGCAGGATCCTGCCACTGCCCGACCGGGACAGCGAGGTCGCCGACCCCCGCGAAGCACGAGGTGACGGCGCATTTTCGCCGACCTCGGAATACCACCGATCCCGACGCTTTTTCGTGTTTCCGGTGACGCATTCTCGTGTCTTGACGGTCGTCATGTCTGCGCTATAGATTCTGCGGATTCTCCCGCACCGTGAATCGGAGGAATCCTGTGCGCGAACGTTTTTCCCCCGCTGCGACGGGGACCCGGGGATGGGTCCGCACGACCGCCCTGGTCTTCCTGGCGATCGTCGCGGACGGGTTCGACACGGCCGCGATGAGCCTCGTGGTCCCCACCCTCAGCCGCGAATGGCACCTCGCCCCGGCCGCGTTCACCCTGCCGCTGGTCGCGACGAACCTCGGCGCCGTCCTCGGGTACGTCCTCAGTGGACGGTTGGCCGCGCGCTTCGGGCGGGCGGCGGTCGTCGGGACGTCGGTCGTGGTGTTTTCCGTGGCCACGGCGGCGATCGCGGTGGTCGGTTCGATCCCGGCGATGACCGTGCTGCGGGTGATCGCCGGAGCCGGGTTCGGCTGCGTGCTGCCCGCGGCGGTCGCACTGGCCGCGGACGTGGCACCGGCCAGGGCACGGGACGGGATCGGCATCGTGGTGACGCTCGGCCTTCCGGTCGGCTCGACGCTGGGCGGATTCCTCGGCGGGCAGCTGCTCACCGGCTGGGGCTGGCCGTCGATCTTCTGGCTGCCCGGTCTCGCCGCGCTGCTGCTGGCGGTTGCGCTGTTCCTGCTGCTGCCGCGGACCACCGTCACCGCGTCGGGCCCGCTGCCCGAAGGCGCCGTCCGGCGGCTGTTCGCCCCCGGAGTGCGCGGCTCGACGATTTTGCTGTGGAGCTACGCATTCCTGGTGTTCATCGTGACCTACGTGGTGCTGTCGTGGCTGCCGACGTTCCTGCTCGAATACGGCTTCACCCCGGCCGATGCTCCGCTCGGCGCAGGACTCATCGCCCTCGGCGGGCTGGCCGGTGGCGTGGTGCTCGCGCTCGGCGCGGCGGCGGTGGGCGCGCCGCGGATGATGGTCGCCGGGTGCGCGGCCGGTGCCCTGCTGCTCGGTGTGCTCGGACTGGTGCCGATGAGCACCGGGCTCCTGCTGGCGGTTCTCGCGGTGCTGGGCGCGGCGCTCGCCGCCGGTCCGATCGGACAGGCCGGGCTGGCGGTGGCGCTGTACGACTCGGCGAGCCGCGCCACCGGCGTCGGCTTCGCGGCGGCGGCCGGGCGGATCGGTTCGGTGATCGGCCCGGGGGTGGGCGGCCTGCTGCTCGCCGCCGGGGTCGGCGCCCGGTCCATTCTCATCGGCGTCGCGGTGCCGACCCTGCTCGCCGGCGGGCTGGCCGCCCTGCTCGCCAGCCGCACCAAGTCCACAAAGGACGAAATGACGGACGAAACCCCTGGCGGAGAACAGGTTTCCGCCGACCCTCTCCCCCGACTCCCCGCCGACCGACAGGAGTGACCCGGTGAAACGCACCCCCCGATCCGCACTGGTGATGACCGCGCTGGCGGCGATGGCCGCCGTCGTGACCGGCTGTTCGAGCAGCCGAGGCGGGACCGATCCCGCGGCGAAACTGACCGGCCCGCCGCTCACCGTCGGGTTCGTCAACACCGATTCCGGCGCCCTGCCCTACCCCGAGATCAGCAGTGCCGCGCAGATCGCGGCCGACCAGGTGAACGCGACCGGCGGGATCGGCGGCCGTCCGCTGAAGCTCGACGTCTGCAGCACCGACGGCAGCCCGGCCCGCGCGGTCCAGTGTGCCAACAAGTTCGTGGCCGACAGGGTCCCGGCCGTCCTCAGCGGCATCGAGGTCTCGCTTTCGGCCGCGCTGCCGATCCTCGACCAGGCGGGGATCACGGTGTTCGGCCACCAGGCCGTGCCCGACGTGTACCGCGATCCGAAAGCGGTGATGCTGTCCGCGCCGCTCGCGCTCAGCCTCAAAATCATCATGTACACCTTGAAGAACGCGAACGTGCACCATCTGGTGGCGATGCTGCCGAACGCGGGTGCGGCCTTCAAGCAGCAGTTCGACGAGGGCATCAAACCGCTGGCGGAGCAGTTCGGCATCACCTCCACGCTCACCAGCACCGCACCGGTGAACCCGGACGTCACCTCGGCGTTCACCGCGGCGAAGGCGGCCAACGCAGACGGCGTTTTCCTGCTGTACGCGGAAAACGACTGTACGAACGCCATCCGCGCGGCACGCAGCACCGGGTTCACCGGGGTCGTGTACGCGGTCGCCTGCCAGAAGTTCCTGCCGACACTCGGGTCGCAGGCGGCCGGTGTGTACACCACTTCGCTGGTCTACCCGTACAACGGCCTCGCGTCGGTCTCCGACCCGAAGGCGAAGGCACAGCTCGCGGAATACAACGACGTGATGACCGCGGCGAAGCAAGCCAAGAACGTCAACACCAACGCCCCGGCCGGGTTCTCCATCGTGATGACGCTCGCCGCCATCGCGAAGGACCTCAAGGGCGAGGTGACCGCGACGAGTCTCGGTGACGCGATCGCGAAGTTCCGCGGGGAGTACTACATGGGCGGCACCGTCGACTGCGCACAGCGGCCGATGCCGGGTGCGACCTGCGGAACCGGCATCGCCGTGCTGAAGGCCAACAGCGACGGTACGCAGCAGGTCGTCGGCGGCAAGTTCACCTACGCCGCGGACATCAAGTAACGCCATGGACCAGTTCCTCGTTTTCGCGATGCTCGGCCTCGGCGCCGGCGCGGTCAGCGCCGGTCTCGGAGTCGGTCTCGTGATGACCTACCAGGGCGCCGGGATCATCAACTTCGCGCATGCGGCGCTGGCGATGTGGGGTGCGTTCGCGTTCGCCGAACTGCACACCACCGGCGACCTCGTGCTGCCGCTCGTGGTGATCCCGGCGCGGGTGCCGCTCGGTGACCCGCTGCCGGGGTGGGCCGCCGCGGTGGTGGCAGTCGTGCTCGCCGCGGTGCTCGGAATGCTCGTGCAGCTGCTGATCTTCCGGTCGCTGCGGCACGCGCCGCTGGTCGCGAAGCTCATTGCGTCGCTGGGGCTGATGACATACCTGCAGAACGGCATCTTCGACCACTTCGGCCACGACGCCCGCTCCGAACAGCCATTGTTCCCGGACGGCCCGGTGGACATCGCCGGGCTCAGCGTCCCGCAGGACCGGTTCTGGCTGGCCGGTACGGTGCTCGCGCTGGCGGTGGCGATCTCGTGGGCGTACCGGCGGACCCTGCTCGGCGCGGCGACGCGGGCGGCGCTGGAGGACGAGGCGGCGCTCACACTGAGCCGGTGGTCGCCGACCCGGCTGGCGGTGGTGAACGTCGCGGGCGGGATCACCGTGACGACCGTGGTGATGATCCTGGCTTCGTCGATCAGCCCGCTGAACCCGGAATCGGTGCCGCAGCTGGTGGTTCCGGGGCTCACCGCGATGCTGGTCGGCAGGCTGGCCAGCGTCACCGGGGCGGCCGCAGCCGGGCTGGGGCTCGGCGTGCTGCAGTCCGAGCTCACCTTCATGCAGACCACGTCCCTGGTGGCCGCCCGCGCTGTCCGGCGGCGGGCTCACCGACGCGATCCCGCTGGTCGTGATCGTCGCGGTGCTCGCGCTCGGCGGCCGGGCGCTGCCGACGCGGGCCGGGGTCGTGCTCGAACCATTGCCGCGGGTGCCGCGGCCGATGCGGCCCGCGACGATCGCGGGGCTGGCACTCGCCGCCGCCGGGCTGGCCGCGCTCGTGAGCCCGACGATCCGGCTCGGGCTCAACCTCAGCATCGTCTTCGCGATCCTCGCGCTGTCGCTGGTGGTGCTCGTCGGGCTGGTGGGCCAGATCTCGCTCGGCCAGCTCGCGATCGCCGGGCTGGCCGCGTTCGCCCTGGCGCGGTACCTCGGCGGCTGGCCGTTCCCGCTGGGACTGCTGGTGGCCGGGTTCGTGAGCACGGCGATCGCGGTGCTGGTGGGACTTCCGGCGCTGCGAGTGCGGGGTGCGCAGCTGGCGGTGGTGACGCTGGCCGGGGCGGCAGCGGTCCAGGCGGTCGTGTTCACCACGGCCAGCACTCCGGCCGTGGCACCACCGCGCCTCGCGGGCCTCGACCTCGCGGCGCAGCAGGGCGACACCATCGCGCGGCTTCCGTTCACGATCACGCTGCTGGTGGTGCTGGTGCTCGTCGCGGTGACGACGTCACGCACCATCGGTGGCTCGCTCGGCCGGCGTTTTCTCGCGGTACGCAACAACGAACAGGCTGCGGCGAGCGTGGGAATCAACGTCGCCGCCACGAAGGTCGCCGCGCTCGCGGTGGCGGGCCTGATCGCCGGGATCGGCGGAGGCCTGCTCGCCTACAACAACCAGGCGGTGTCCGGGAGCTCGTTCGACGTGTTCTCCAGCATCGGGCTGCTGGTGTTCGCCTACATCGGCGGCATCACCGGGATCGGCGGCGCGCTGTACGCCGGGATCCTCGCTCCGGCCGGGATCGTGTACGTGCTGATCAGCCAGCACTGGAATGTGGCGTCGACGACGTACGGGACCATTGCGGCAATCGTGCTGATCCTGGTGGCGCTGTTCAACCCGCAGGGCGTCAGCGATGCGGTGCGGGTGACGCTGGAACGGTTGCGGCTCAAGGTGTTCCGCCGGGCGCCGGAACGTCCCGTGGTGCTGCCCGAGCCGCCGGATCTCCCGGTTTCGCGCGCCGCGCTCCAGGCCGGGCCGCTGACTGTCCGCTATGGCGGGGTGACCGCCGTCGAGGACGTGCGGATCGAGGTCGCGCCGGGTGAGATCGCCGGTCTGATCGGCCCGAACGGAGCCGGGAAGACGTCGCTGCTCGACGCGCTCACCGGGTTCAGCGCGGCACAGGGCCCGGTGGTGCTGGGTGGCCGGGAGCTGGCCGGGCTGAAGCCGCACGCCCGGTGCCGCGCCGGGCTTGCCCGCACGTGGCAGGCCGGGCAGCTCTTCGAGGATCTGCCGGTGGTGGACAACGTCCGGGTCGCCGCGGCCGACGACGCCGCGGTCGCGTGGGCCCTGCACCTGGCCGGGATCACCGGGCTGGCCGCGCGCCGCCCGGCGGAACTCAGTGGCGGGCAACGGAAACTGGTCAGCCTGGCGCGGGCGCTGGCGAGCCGGCCGAGCGTGCTGCTCGCCGACGAACCGGCGGCCGGGCTGGACAGCTTCGAGAGCAGGCAGCTCGGCACGCGGCTGAAGGCGATTGCCGGCGCCGGGGTCGGGGTGCTGCTCATCGAACACGACCTCGCGCTCGTGCTCGCCGTGTGCGACCGGATCCATGTGCTGGACCAGGGCAGGCTGATCGCGTCCGGGCCGCCGGAGGCGATCCGGACCGAACCTGCCGTGCTCAGCGCTTACCTCGGCCAGGAGACCGCGTGATGCCTGCCCTCGAAATCCGCGGCCTGACCGCGGGCCACCAGAGCGTCCCGGTCGTCCGCGACCTCGATCTCACCGTGTCGCCCGGCGAAATCGTGGCCCTGCTGGGACCGAACGGAGCCGGGAAAACGACGACGCTCGACACGGTGTGCGGCGCGTTACCCGCGCTCGGCGGTGCGGTGCAGGTTTTCGGGCGCCCGGTGAAGTCCCTGCGTGAAGCCGCGCGGCGGCGGCTGGCGTACGTACCGGAGAACCGCGGGTTGTTCCGCAGCCTGACGGTGGACGAGAACTTGCGCCTGCGCAGCCGGACCCGCGCCGCGGCCGGGGAGCTGTACGAACGGTTTCCCACCATCGGCCGCCTGCGGAACCGGCAGACGGCCCTGCTTTCCGGCGGTGAGCAGCCGTTGCTGGCGCTCATGTGCGCGCTGAGCCTGAACGCGGAACTGCTGCTCGTGGACGAAATGACCATGGGCCTGTCCCCGGCCGTGGTCCTCGACCTGGCGGAGGTGATCAAACAGGTCGCGGCGGACGGGGTCGCGGTGCTGTTCGTGGAGCAGCACGTGCACCTGGCGCTGGAACTGTGTGACCGGGCTTACGTGCTGAACCACGGTTCGTGCGTGCTGGAGGGCGCAGGTGACGAACTGCTGGGGGAGCTCAGCGCGACGTACTTCGCGCACGATCCCTCGGTGAACGGCTGAGCCAGGATATTCCGAAACGGTTGCGGTGATCGTTTCGCCGTAACGACCGTCTCCCATTGCCGATTCCGGTGCAGGATCGACGAACCAGGACGGTACATTGTGGACGACCACGGCATTGAGGATCATCCGGACCTGATGGACCCGGAGTGGCAGCGGCACGCCGAGAAGGAGGCCTGGGTCGGGCTGCGCGCAACCCGGCGGCGGGCGCGGGTGCGGACCTGGGTCACCCTGTCGGTGGCCGGGCTGGTCGCTCTCGCGGCGGCCGGGATCGCGGTGTACCTGGCGAGGCGGCCGGACTCCTCGTCCGGCGTCCCCGCGGCGCCTGCCGCCACCACGGCAACGACGACCACCACGACCGGGTCCGCTCCGACCGAGCTGCCGGACTACGCGCACGTCGACCTCACCCGGCCGTTCGACAAGACTCCCGCGCAGAACTGGGCCGAAGGCATCGCGGGCCTGAAAACCGCACCCGCGGCGAAGGTCGGCTCGTTCTCCGCGGCGCAGGTCGCGCAGGCCGAGGACCAGGTCAAGAAGGCGATCACGGCCGCTCACCTCGATCACGGCACCCTCGACGGGCACCACCCCGATGCCTACCTGGCCCTCTTCGCCCCGGACGCCAGGACGGACCTGCAATCCGGCGTCCAGGGCTACGTCACCTACCTCGCCGACGGCTACCACCTCC
Organism: Amycolatopsis jejuensis; assembly: GCF_000717335.1. Taxonomy (GTDB): domain Bacteria; phylum Actinomycetota; class Actinomycetes; order Mycobacteriales; family Pseudonocardiaceae; genus Amycolatopsis; species Amycolatopsis jejuensis. The sequence continues at coordinate 63,204 of NZ_JNYZ01000006.1, read as the reverse complement.
TGCCCGTCGCCCCCCGCCTCAACGGGACGCTGACCGTCCAGCCGGGCAAAACCGGTGAGCTGGTGCTGCACGTGTCGTACGTGGTCGCCTACGCCTTCGACCCGGGTACGCAGTCGATCGAGGGCCCGTCGGACATCGAACCGTTCGTCCGCGTCGAGGCCGACTACATCGAGCGCATCGGGAACTCCTGGGCACCGGCGAGCCGCGGCCTGTGGCTGGAGGCGTACCACGCGTTCGACACCAACATCGCGTGCTCGGCCAGCAAGAGCGGGTTTCTCATGCCGGAATTCGGGGAACCGTCCTTCGACGGCCCGTCGGTCTCGCCGGACCCTGGACGGTACGACCCCGCGAAACCCGTTCCCACGAAAGGGAACTGCGGCGAATAGGAGCCGTCATGAAATCACTCGGAACCTGGATCAGGGCGGCGATCACCTTGGTACTGCTGGTGATCGCCGCGCTGTGGCTGCTGGTGGTGTACACCCGGCTGGGGACGCCAAGCACCGATGGCACTGCCTTCGACGAGTTCCAGCGGGCCAAGGACATCTTGCTCGTCGTGCTCCCCTTGCTGACCACCGCGCTCGGGTACTGGTTCGGCTCGGCCGGGCGGCAGCAGGCCGAACGCAAAGCCGACCAGGCCAAGCACGACGCGGACAAGGCCCAGCGCAAACTCGCGGGCGTCCTCGACAGCTCGGCGGTGCCCGATCTCCTGGAGAAGGCCAAGAACAAGGACCCCGAGGCGTTCGGGCTGCCGGTCACCCACTGAGGCAGGCTGCTAGCGTGCGATGGTGAGGTACGAACAGGATCTGGTCCGCGCGTTACTGCACGAGCAACACCCCGACCTCGCCGCTCTCGAACTCCGCGACGTCGAAGGCGGCTGGGACAACCAGCAATGGCGCCTCGGCCCGGATCTCGCGGTCCGCCTCCCCCGCAGCGACCGGGCCCCCGGTCTCCTGCGCACGGAACAGGCCTGGCTGCCGGTGCTGGCCGAGCGGCTGCCGCTGCCGGTCCCCACTCCGGTACGCGTCGGCGAACCGTCCCCGCGGTTCGCCCACCCGTGGACGATCGCGCACTGGGTCGCGGGCGAACCGGCCGACCGTGCCCCGATCACCCGCCCCGACGCCGCCGACACGCTCGCCGGTTTCCTGCGCGCCCTGCATCATCCTGCTCCGTTTGACGCCCCGGCCAGCTCGACCCGTGGTGTCCCCCTGGCCCAGCTGGACCCGGAGTTCCCGAGCTGGCTCGAAGCCATCAGCACCAACGCCGACGCGGCACGGGAAGTGTGGGACGAGGCCGTCGCCGCACCTGCCTGGACGGGTTCGCCGCTCTGGCTGCACGGTGACCTCCATCCGGCCAACGTGGTCACGCAGGACGGCGCTCTGACCGGAGTGATCGACTTCGGCGACCTGAGCTCCGGCGACCCCGCAACCGACCTGTCCGCCGCCTGGATCCTCCTCCCGGCCGACGCCGCACCGCGGTTCTTCGCCGCGTATGCACAGGCCGACGAAGCCACGATCACGCGCGCCCGCGGCTGGGCGGTGATGCGCGCACTGAACCTGATCTGGATCGGACAGCGCGGCAGAAACGGCCTGCCGGGCGGCAAACCGACGTGGGAACCGGCGGGATACGCGACATTGGAACGCGTTCTGGCCGGGTGAGGTCGTCCCTAGTGAGTTCGCAGCCCGTTCAGGAACACCACCGCCTCCCCCGCCGCGACGCGGCGCCGATCTCCTCGCAATCGCCGAGGCGTCGCACAGCCAGTCTTGTGGGGCCGGGTCGAGGTCCCGCGTCAGGGCGGTCAGTGCCGGTCTTGCCGAGAGCCAGGAACGCATTCTGGCCAGCTGATCACACCCTAGCGAGTTCGCAGCCCGTTCAGGAACACCACCGCTTCCCCCGCCGCGAGCCGGGTTTCCGGGAGCACCACCGCGATCTCCTCATAATCGTCGACGACATCCTGCACCAGCCAATCCGGCGTGCCCGGGCCGAGATCCCGTGCCAGGGCGGCCACCGGATCGGTCCCGACCAGGGCCAGGTGGAACAGCGGGAGGTTCGGGTCCCCGGCGCGCCGGTGTGGCCCGGCGGTACGGATCGGTTCCCCGCCCAGGTCAAGGGCGTCGCGGAAGAATTCCGTCGCCTCGGGGCGGCGTCCGGTGGCGGCCAGCGACAGGCCGTACTGATAGCGGAGCCAGGACGAGCCCGAATGTACGGCGCCGAGGGCCTCCAGCACCGCCAGGGAACGCTCGCTGTCAGAACTGCGGAGGAGCCGGGAGTACTGGATCGTCGCGGTTTCGTAGGCCGGGTCCAGGCGTAGGGCGTGAGACAGCGCGGCCACGGCGCCGTCAGGGTCGCCGGATTTGCGCAGGGCTTCGGCGCGGAGGAAGTGCGCGTACGCGTTGTCGGGTTCTTGCTGGAGCGCCTCGTCCAGGACCCGGATTGCCTCGGGTAGTTCCCGGCCCTCCAGGAGGGTGCGGCCGAGGACCCGGCGGGCCTGTGCCGACTCCGGGTCCATCTGCACGGCCAGGCGGGCGGCGGGCACCGCGCGGCGACCTGCTTCGGCGAGCGTCGATGCCAGGCGCATTTGTACCGCGGCAGCAAGGAAATCCGGCTGACCAGGCAGCTGGGTCAGCGCTTCGCACAGCTGCAGGGCGGCTGCGGGCTGGTGCAGGAAGCGGACCGCGCGCTCCCAGAGCAGGACCTGGTCGGTGACCCATCCGGCGCCGTTGCGCAGCCCGGTCACGACCAAGTGTTTTCCCGCCCGGACAAGGAGATCCACGGCCGTCGCCGGGTCGACGGCGGTGTCCCGGGCGACCGCGTGGGTCAGCTCGGCCAGGAGGCGCGGGTGGTCGAACTCGCCGGACAGGACCTGCTCCAGCAACTTCGAGAGGTCGGGATCGGGGCGGTACCGAGCGGCGGCCAGCCGGGTTTCCACAACGCCGGCGAGGTCCGGGGCCATCGCGATGGCGTCGAGAAACACCGGCGTACCCGAGCCCGGCGAAAGTCGTTCCCGGGCGATTGCCCATGATGTCAACGTGCGGGCGTCCCGCGTCAGTTCGGCGCGGAACGCGGCCAGCTGTTCGACAACCCCGGCCTGGTTGTGCAGCTGCGCTTCGTGTTCGACGCGGTCGATCGCGCTGCTGCCGAACGTCGTCGCGGTCCGGACGGCTTCGTCCCACCAGCCATGTTCGACCAGGTCGTCGATCCGCCGTTCGACGTTCCGGGTCACCTCCCCGGTGTTCTCGGCCAGCAGGAGGGCGCGCGCTTCGACGTCGTCGGCCAAGGCGGCGCGCGGCGATCCGGCGTGGTGCCGATGCCGCGCGCGCAGGACGAGGGCGCGGGCCAGCAGGTTCGGCGGGTACCCGGCGGCGAAGTCCTCGCGGAGCAGCCCGACCAGCTGGTCGATGAGCGGTCCACCGGCGCCGTGCTTGTCGAGCCGCTCGGCCGCTTCGCCGAGCATGCCGACGTAGGACGCGCGCAGGGTGTCGTCGCCCACCAGGAAAAGCGGGCGGATGCGGGCGGCGGAGTGCGAGAACTGTGCGTCGTCGGGCGGGCTACCCAGCCAGTCGTACTCGGGCGACACCGTCCGCCACTCCCGCGCGGCGGCCGCGCCGAGCTCGAAGAACCGCGTCTCCGGGTGCCGGACGGCCGCGTCCGTAGTGGCCGCCCACCGCGGATGCCCGGCGACCGCGAAAAACCGTGCGGCGACCGGCACCCGCTCGGCCAGCCAGGCGCTGTCCGGCCCGAGCTGCGCGAGACCGGAGACGGCGCGTGCCCAGGCCCACGCGTCGAACGCGCCGGCAATCGTGCGGGTGAGCCCGTCCGGACGGCCTCCCGCACGCTCCGCCTGCTCCGCCACCGCGGTGAGCCAGCGGCGTCCGGTCTCGGCGTCGTCCTTCTCGATCAGCGCGAGCCCCAGACCCGCCGCGGCAGAACGCGCGCGGTGGGTACGCAGCCGAACGCCGGGACGCGGGGCCTGCCGCGGCGTGAGCCCGGCGCGAACCTCCACTTCGGACCTCCGCAGCCGGAAATCCAGCGGACGCGGCGGAACTCCGGGCACGCCACGGAGATCGGCGCGGACGTCGTCCTCGTCACCGGTCCGGACCTCGGTCAGGATCACCGCCAGCATCCCGTGCGTGCGGACGCGGTACGGCAGGTACTGGACGTCGTCATCCGCCGCGGCGACCATCAGCAACGCGTTGGTGAGCTGGTCCTGTCCCAGGATCACGGACAGCTCGACCAGGTCCGCCGCGAACACGCTGCGGCACATCATCCCCGGCCGGTGCGCGGTGAGGAATTCGGCGCCCGCTTCGAGGGCTTCGGCGAACCGGCCCTGCGCAGCCGCGTTCCGCACGACCTCCGCCGCCGACGTCAGGTGTGCACACTTCAGCACGCGAGATCCTCCCGGAGGTCGGCCACCGTCACCACGTCGCGGGTACTCGCACGGGCGATCAGGTTCTTGAGCGACGGCGTGAACACCAGCCACTCCCCCGGTTCCGGGTCCGGCTGTGTCCGCAGGCTCTCGGCGAGATGCTCCGGCCCGACGTAACCCAGTCCGTCGGCCCGGGCAAGCGTTCCGGCGCCGAGCAGCGCCCGTCTCAGCAGTGGGTCCGGGACACCGCCGGGCACCGGCGGGTCGACGAGGTCTTCCAGGTCGATCCCGCGAGTCCACTGTGTACAGAGCGCGGCCCAGGGAAAGGTGACGGACGCGCCGTTCGGCGGGCATTTCGCCGCCCGGTCCCGGACGGTCGGCGGCGTGGCCAGGCTGGCCGACAGCGCACTGATCAGATCGCCGTGGGTGATCGTCCGGCCGTCCGAGGCAGCCATCAGCACCGCGCGGGCCGGTGCACTGAACGGACCCGCAATCGGCAGCCGTGGCCCCGGATCCCGCCACCTGGCCGTCGCTCCACAGGTGACCCGCACCGCGATTTCGTCCGGCGAAGCAAGCACGGTATGGCTCAGCACCGACAGCAAGACATGCGACGGCCGTACCAGCGGCACCCCGTCCTGCCACGCCCGGACAGCGCTTTCCTCCAGAGCCGACCGTGCCGCTTCGGTGAGCCCGCCGGGAGTTCCCTGCGCATTCATGGTCTTACGCAGCATTTCGTCAATCGTGGCGACCGTGATTCCCGCTGCTGCAGCGGCATTCCGGCACTCGCCGTCGGCAAGGGCGGCCAGCAGCAGGTGTTCCGGACCCAGCAGGTGGTGCCCTCGGTCGCGGCTGATCTCCCACGCCCGCCGAAGCGTGAGGCACGGCCCAGCCTCCTCAGCGGCAGTGACCCACCCCGGTACGGCTGGGACCAACTCCGGCGCCGCGGCAACCCGAGCCACCTCCGGAAGCACCACACCGGAAATCCGGGCCGTCACCTTCTCGAACGCCCCCGGAACCGCCTTCGCCAGCACCTCGAACTGCTCGCGGGCCCGCTCCCGGTCGACCTCAGCCTCGGGGTCTTCGGCCAGCATCCACCACGGCCGTGGCTGCTCGACGAGGGCGGTGAGATCCGGATGCGCCCGGTAACCGGCAAGCCGCGTAGCCAGGTACTGGTCGCCCAAACGGACGGCGAGCTCCACGACAGTCGCGAAGTCGTCGTCCGACCCGCCCTCGCATTCGAGCACCCCGCACTGCGCGGTCAGGAGCATCGTGGCCATCCGGCGGTACTTCGCCGCAATCGTCCCGGACCAGGTGACCCGGATGCCGTCGACGTGCGAGATCGCCGCCGAGTACTGCACGCTCGCCTGCTTCGGTACGCCGCGGCCCTGCAGCACCCGGCCCCAGTGGGTGAGCAGGTACGCCATCTCGTACGAGGTCAGCCGTTTCAGTTGCTGCGCAACGGTTTCACTGCTGATGACGTCCATCGCCATCTCCGAGTCCAGCGCGTCACGGGCCGGGGCGAAGACGAGCACCGCACTGATCCGCACGTACCGCTCGGTCGGCTGGTTCCGGTGCGGAATGCGTTGTGCCGCCCGCAGAAACCGGGCCGCGTCGTCGAGGAGGCCGAGCTCCGCCGCGGCCCGCGCACGCACCGCTCCGGCGCGCGCGGCGAGCGTGGCCCACCGGAGGATCGGACGTTCGTCGATCCCCTCGACGGCTTCGGCCGCGAGGTCGAGCGCCAACCGCGGCGCGTGCGCATCGAGGGCCGCTTCCGCAGTCCTGGCCAGCAAAACCCGGCCGCACAGCCCGTCAGCCGGATGGTCACGCAGCGCCTCGAGGTACGCCGTGAGCGCCTCTGCCGCGCGGCCCTCGCGCAGCAGCCGGTCGGCACCCTGGTAGGCGCCCTCATGCCGGCACCGGACCGGTGGCGCAAGCACGTGCTGGATCGATCCGCGCGCCACCGTCACTCCTGTCCGATGTAGACAAACGACTGCCACAACACCGGCAACCCGCGGCCAGTACGCCGCCACCGCTCCAGCAGCAACCGCTGCACACCCGCCACCGCCACCCCGGCATCCGGAGCCGTGACGAGCGCGTCCGCCAGTGTTTTGGTGATGGCCAGCAACGCTTTGCCCTCGAAGACGGTGTACGCCGTGCAGCACAAGCCGTCCGCACCGGCGAGCAGCAGCGCCGCGCCGAAGCCGAGCCATTCGTTCACCGGAGCGCCATCGCGCCGCGCCGAGGAGGAAACACCCATCGTGTCGCAGCCGACGCTCAGTACCCGCGCCGGAACGGGATACCGCGACGAGCCGTCGGCGTCGGTCGCCACGACGTCCCGCACAGTCAGCAGCCCGTCGAGCCGATCGCCGTCGAGTTCCAGGCCGTGCAGGCTCGCGTTCTCCGGATCACTCACCACGTGCCCGGCGAGATAAAGCAGCCACTCCCCGTCGGCGGACAGGGCGTCCAGCGCCAGCCGGACGTCCGGTTTCGCCATCGGCCGGGTCACCGCGACCTGCGCGACCGGCGGAGGTTCCCGCATCACCACGATGTCCTCGCTGGCGCCGGGGTTGATCAGGCCCAGCCGCATCGGCCAGTCCGCGCGCAGTGCCCGCGTGCCGCGCGGACGGGTCTTCGTCACGATCGCCCACGACGGAAGGTGCACCACCACGGCGGTTTCGAGGACCCGCAGGTCGTCGCCGGAGGACAGTGGCAGCCAGCCGACCGGCAGATGAGCGAGCGCAGCAGGCAACGACACGACCAGCTTCCGGCTGGGATCGCCACCCGCGCGCAACCCCTCGCGCAGCACGTCCGGCAGTACGGCCTCGCTCACCGCCAGCAGGAGTTCGTACTCCCGCGCGGGCCGTTCGGATCGACCCAGCGGTCCCGCGAGAACACGTTCCTGCGCCGCTTCGGCCGATTCCCCAGGGCGTGCGATCGGCAGCGCCGCAGCCAGGTCGGACAGGGCCGTCGCACCGGCGGTCCCGGGACTGAGGTCGGTCGCCCCGTGCGACCAGCGGCCAGCGGGATCCCGTACGGCCCAGTGATACCGCGCCGCGACGATCACCGCAGTCCAGTACCAGCACCGGCCCGCGGTGGCGACGAGTTCCCGTTCCAGGTCGAAGGTTCCCGCGCCGCCCTCCTCGATCCCGAGCGAATGCCGCGCCGACCGGATCCGCGCCACCGGCGGCCGGGCGACCGGGCTGAACCCGGCAAGCGCGAACGCGGCATCGGCGTCCTCCTGCGGCGCTTCCGCCAGGTCGGACGGCACCGGCTGCCGGGCGGACACATCGAGCAGCGACAGCAGACCCGAGTCACCGGCCGCGGCGGTGGGCAGCACCTCACCCCGGGCCAGCTCGATGGCCTCGGCCACGAAAGCGCTGTCCCCCAACGCATCGGCGAGCCGCAACGCGGTCGCGAAGACGTCCAGCTGCCGGACCGACCACTCGGCCCGCCACCGGCCCGACGGCAGCTTGTAGCGGGCGCGGTTCGCCACGGTGAGCGCGGCGGCGGCGTGCGCCATCGCCTCCGGCAGCTGCCCTTCGCGCTCCCGCAACTGCGCGAGCACCACTCGCGCCTGTACTGCCGCCAGCGGCCGGCGCCTGGCATCGACCAGCGCGAGCGCGGACTGCGCGTCGGCATCGACCTTCTGCCCGACAGCCGGATCGTCGACCTGCGCGGCAGCGCGCAGCAGGAGGCCCGCCGCGGTCTCCTCGCGCGTCCGGTCCACCTCGCCGCGGCCGTCCGGTGACCCGGCGATCCGGTTCACCGTCCAGCGGAAACCGGCCGAGCCGTGCGCGAGCATCAGCCGTGCGAGCCAGGTTTCCGTGCGGACCACCAGGTCGACCAGATGGCGGCGCGTCCCGATCAGCCGCAGGCGGTGGATCCGGGCGAGCAGGCCGGCCAGATCGGCGTCCGGACGGCGCACGTCCAGGTCGAGCAGCTGCAGTTCGGCCGCCGCACGCCAGCGGCGGGCCCGGCGACCGCGCAGCAGGTCCCCGGCCTCGACGAGCGCGGTGCGCGCGTCGGCGTCCCGGCCGCTGGTCAGCAGGACCGCGGCCAGCCGCAGCGCGCACCATCCGGCCACCCCCGGCGGCCCGGCCTGCGCGGCGGCCCGCGCCTGTCCGGCGGCCACCGCGGCGCCCACCAGGTCGCCCTGCTGCACCGCCACCCCGGCCCGGCAGATGTCCAGCACCGGTACCAGCGGGCCGGGTACTGCCCCGCAGGCGTCGAGGAACACCCCGGCCACGTCGGAGTTGTCGGCGCCGGACAGGTCGAGCGCCGTCGCGAACGCCGAGAGCTTCCCCCGCAGCGCGAGCTCGACGATCAGGCGGACCGGCAGGAAACCCAGGTATGGCCCCATTTCCGTCCACGTCCGGCGGAGCAGCGCCACCAGCGCGCGGGCGTGCGCGGCCGCGGTGAGCCCGATCAGCGCGATCAGGCAGTACCACCAGGTGCTCACCCCGAGCGCGACCGCCGCCCCGGCGAGCACCGTGGCGATCAGCGTCCGCCGCCCGAGGAACGGCACCATCAGGCACAGCACCGCGATCTGCCCGGGGTTCGCTCCGATCCCCAGGCCGGCCGCGACGATCACCACCGCGAGCGCCACCCGGAACCGCAACGGCCGCCACACCCGCGCGTGGTCCTCCAGCCGGGCGAGATCGGCGCTCAACGCCCCGATGGACCGCGCGGTGGTACGGGCCTTGCGCAGCGTCCCGGCATCTTGGAACACCGCGAAAAAGCGGTCGAGGAACAAGGCATCGGTCAACCCGTGGTCGCGGGCGACCAGGGACAGGTCGAGCACCGAAGCCCGGTCCGCCAGCGCCTGGTCCGCCGCGCCGCCGCGGGCCTGCAGCCAGCGGACCGCCGCGTCCTCCGTCGCCGGAAGGTCAGGCCCAGAAGCCATCCTGCCGCACCTCCGAGCTCATCCGCTGCGATTCCTTCCAGTACCGCCGCCACACTGCCGACCACGGGGTACGCGGTTCGCGTTGCTCGACGCGGTCGAACCAGACCAGCAGGTGCAGGTGCGCGAACACGGCCAGCAGGTTGACCAGCGCCAGCACACCGACGGCCACTGGCGCGAAGATCACCACCGGGACCCGCGCCAGCACGTGCCCCCACCGCCCCATTCCGACCGGGAGGTACTGGAACGGCACGATGAGCACGAGCGTCCACCACTGCCCGGTGGCCGAGGCGTGCATCAGCAACAGCGGGAAGGCGGCGTACGCGGTCAGCTGCTGCACTGCCCACACCACTACGAACTGCCTGATCCGGCGCCTGCCCAGCGGGCTGTTCCCGCGCCGCCCGCTCGGCAGGCCGATGGTGAGCAGCCGCGCGTTCGCCGCCGAGCGGCGGCTGGTGGTACGGCGGCTCAGGTCCTCCGGCTGCGGCGGGACCGGGGCGGCCGCGGTCAGGTCGAGGGGCTCCGGAATCGCTTCCCGGACCACGTCGTCGGCCGTTTCGATCCGGGCGCCCCTGGCCAGGACCAGGTCCGCGGTGAGGCCGAGTGCGGTGAGTTCCGGGAGGTGCCCGCGTTCGACCATCGCGGCGAGCAGATGGTGGGTCGCGGCTCCCGCTTCGCCGGTGGCGTGGGCCATTTCCGCTGCGGTGGCCAGGATTTCGGGCAATTCGGCCGGGTCCCGGCCAGGTGGCCCGGCGGGAAGTACCAGGCCGAGGTCGTCGAGGACCGCGCGCGCCCGGGTGCCTTCCCTTGCCAGCGATTCGAGCAGGAGCGCGGCCGTGGCTTCGCCGTCCCCGGCCGCGATCGCACCGGCGAGCACGGACGACGACAGCGGGGTCAGCCGGGGGATCTCACGGGGCATCGGGCACGGTCTCCTCGGGCGGTTCCGGAACGACATAGGTCACGGTGAGGACCTGGATGTGCTCGGCCTTCACCGAAACGGCGTTGACCTGGGGCAGCACCGCGGTGGCCCCGCCGGGTGGCCGGTACTCGACGTCGCCTTCGAGCGTCAGCTCCCGGTCGCCGGTCTCCGCGACGAGGGTGCTGTAGCTGTGCAGGTAACCGGCGAGGTACCCGCCGTCGGTGAGCAGGCAGCCCAGGTAGATGCGGCTGCCGGGGTTTTCGTGGAACAGCAGCCACCACGCGGACTGCTGCGGCTCGCCCCGCCGTCGCCGGGCCCGGGCTTCCGGCGCGACCTTGTCCCCCAGCCCCGGCCACCGCGGCGACCCCACGACGAACGCGAGCCCGATGGCCGCGACCAGGAACGCGGCCGACCAGAGGGTCAGCGCGAGTACGTTCTGGGCCACGTAAGCCGAAGGCGCCGCCACGATGCTGTCGAAGCGCGGCAGCGGTATCCCGAACCCGGCGGCGCCGAGGACGAACACGACTGTCACCACGACGTCGATGGCCGCGCCGGAGAAGACGATCGTGAGCAGTTCGTCCAGCGTCGAGCGGACTTGCTCGGGCCGGCGTCGGCGCAACCGGCGGTGCAGCACGTATCCGGGAAACGCCAGCACGATCAGGGCGGCGAGCGAAACAGCGGTGGTGGGCATCGAATCTCCGGGCAGGGCTGGCCAGGGGGCGGGGGTGTTACCGTGCTTACCGCGCGATGGCCCGGTTACCTGGGGACCCCGAAGAGGACACTGCTGAAGAGGACACTGCCGAAGGGGACACTGCCGATGACGACGCCGCTGGACGACCCGGATTTCGAGGACGAGGAAGTCGGTACCCACCTCGGCCAGACGGTGGCGAAACAGGCGCGGGACCTGAAAACGTCCACCGCGCCGCCGCCTCCGCCACCCCCGCCGCCGGGCCGCTGATCCCGTCCGGACTGCCGCCGGCGCACTTCGTCACACCCTGAGGTCGACCGGCGGGCACCGCCCGTTACGGCCGTCCTTCGATCGGGCGAAACCCGCTCCCCGTGGGGAATTAACCGGCAGCAGGGCGAGGTTTTTCGCCTTCCGGTGCCGCGCCCGGGGCGAGGTACCGCAGGAACATCGTCACCAGCTCCTCGCCGAACACGTCCACGTCCACCGGATCGGGATCGGCGATCACCTTGTGCACCACCAGCTCCACGGTGTTCACCACGAGGCGCGCCGCCATGTCCACATCGGACACCCGCACCTCCGGGTACCGCCCGAAGAGCAGGCGCAGCTCCGCGATCTGGGCGCGCTCCGCCTGCTCGACCTGGCGCAGCAGGTCCGGCGACCGCGGGGCTTCCTCGAACATCAAGCGCAGCAGCTGCGGGTCGTCGAGGTGGTTGCCGACGACCAGGCGCACCATCCGCCGGATCTCGCCCTCGAAGGTGTCCGGCTGCTCGTTGGTCTCCCGGTCGTGGCGCTGCGCCTCCTCGCCGCGCGCCAGGTGCCGCGAAACCAGCTCGGCGAGGAGGGCGTCCTTGTTCGGGTAGTACTGGTACAGCGACCCGATCGACACGCGGGCCCGCTCGGCGATGCGGTTCGTGGTGCCCGCGGCGTACCCGACCTCGGCGAACACCTCGGCGGCCGCCGTGAGAATCCGCTGCCGGGTCAGCTCACCGCGCACCTGCTTCGGCTGCTTCCGCGGCTGCAGCGGCGGCCTCGCGGGCATCGCGTCCCTCCTCCGCGGGGTTATCCGGGCTTTTGCTCAGAATAACCGCCCGCCAGGTACCGCTCGAACCACTCCAGGATCCGCGCGAGGAGATCGATCCGGGCCGGGTACGCGCGGACCCCGTGGCCCTCCTCCGGGTAGATCACCAGCGACGACGTGACCCCGTGCGCCCGCAGCGCGCGGTGGAACTCCTCCGCCTGCCCCGGTGGCGTGCACTTGTCGAGCGCACCCGTGATGTTCAGGCACGGCGTGCGGGCCTTGCTCGCGTGCAGCACCGGGCTGCGGGTGTGGGCGCGGGTGCCGGGCTGCTCGGGGTCGGCGTCGAGGAAGCGGTTGCCCCACGCCGCGATGTTGCTCGTGAAGCTCTGGCTGTACCAGTCGGTGACCGGCGACATCGGCACCGCCGCGGCGAACCGGGTGTCCTGCGTGACCAGCCACGACGACATGAACCCGCCGTAACTGCCGCCGATCAGGCCGACCCGGTTGCCGTCGGCCAGGCCGCGTTCGACGAGGGCGTCGATGCCGCTCAGGTAGTCGTGCGTGTCCGCGCCGCCCATGTCGCCGACCACCCGGGCGGCGAACTTCTGGCCGCGGCCGCTGCTGCCGCGCGGGTTCGGGTTGAGCACCGCGTATCCGCGCGAGACCAGCAGCGGTACCCACGCGTACCGCATCGACCAGCATTCCCGGTACGCCCAGATCGGCCCGCCGTGGATGTTCACCACCAGCGGGAACGGGCCTTCCCCGGCCGGGCGGCAGAGGATGCCTTCGATCTCCAGCCCGTCCGGCGCGGTCCAGGTCACCGCCTCGGCGGTGCCGGAAACCGAACGCAGGTAGTCGATTCCGGCGTGCTCGATCGCCGCGAGCGGACTGTCCACACCGGACAGCACCAGCTGCTGCGGGACCTCGTACGACTCCTCGATGGTGAGCACGCGGCCGTCCGAGGTGAAGACTCCGTCAGGGTGGAAACCGTTGCCGCCGCAGGCCATCGGCGTCGCGAACAGCTCGGCGACCGGCCCGCCCACGGTGACGATCCCGGCGACCGAGTCCAGGTGCCGCTGGCCGAGGTAGCCGAGGCGTTCGGCGTCGATCCACTGCAGCCGGGTGACGTCCGTGTCGTGCGTTTCGCGATGGGTCACCGCGCCGGTGCCCGGGTCGATCAGGAGCAGGTCGCCGGCCACGAGCCAGCGGTCACTGCACACCGCCTGCACCACGGAAACCCAGCGCCCGTCCGGTGATCCGGTGGGGAGGCCGAGCTGGACGTCGCTGGTCAGGAGGGTGCGGACGGTACCGGTGAGGTCGAGCAGGCTGAGCACCGCGGGGTACCACTCGTCCTCGCCGGGGGCGTCCGACGTGATCGCGACGATCCGGTCCGCGCCGCACCAGCCCGCTTCCCAGCAGTTCAGGCCTTCCGGCGACACGCGGTCCAGCTGCCCGGTCCCGACGGTGTATGCCCAGAGGGTGCGCCAGGCGGATTCGTCGACCTCGCTGTCCTCGACGCGCGGCGCCCACGACGGCGCGTCCTCCTTGCGCTTGGTGTTCCGGCCCGAACCCTGCCCGCCGGACAGCTCCGCGCCGACCCCGGCCACGCCGAGCAGCACCCGCTGCCCATCGGGTGACCAGTGCAGGTACTCGATCGTGCCCGGTACCGCAGGCGCCGGTGCGGCCTCGCCGAAGTGCCCGTCGGCGAGCAGGTGGAGCTGGAAGACGCCCTTCTCCGCCCGGTCCGCGAGGAACGCGAGCGTGGCCCCGTCCGGTGAGAACTTCCCCGACTTCGCCGAACAGCCCGCCGCCGAGACCGGCCTGAGCTGCCCGTCCTCGGCGGTACACAGGACAGTGCGCGGCGCGCCGACGAACTCGTCGAGCACCTCCGCGGTGACGACCGCGCGGGTGCCGTCCGGCGATACGTGCGGCTCCGCCATCCCGGACGGCTTGCCGAACGCCGGTTCGTGCGCGGCCCGCAGGTGCTCCAGCACTGCCTGGTATTCCGGCGTCTCGGTGTTGTCCACCACGATCGGTCCCCTTCCGTCGACCCCCGAGTCTGGCCCGATCGGCGCGCAGGCGCACCAGACCATCGTCGCGAGGTGGCGGATAACGGGGCGACATTTGTCAGCGGAGCCGGTACAGCGGGGGCCTTCGGCTGGCGAGGTAGCTGAAGTCACTCCGAGCCCGCGCGACCTCAGCGGTGTCGATGGTCGCGCGGAGCAGCTCCGCGCCGGTGCCCGCCTGCGCAAGATCCCGCCCATCCGGCCCCAGGACCCGGCTGCGGCCCACGTACCGGGTCGCGTCCTCGGCCCCGATCCGGTTGACATACGCGAGGAACACCTGGTTCTCCCACGCGCGCGTCCACACCAGGTGCTCGTTGACCCCGGCGTAAGGCTCCATGTTCGCCGTCGGCACCAGCACCACCTCGGCTCCCTCGAGCGCAGCGGTGCGGACGGTCTCCGGGAACTCGACGTCGAAGCAGATCATCACCGCGAACCGCACCCCGCGGTAGGTGACCTGCGCTGGGGGCTGATCGCCGGGGTGGAACCGGCGGTCCAGGTCGCCGTACAGGTGTGCCTTGGGGTACCGCGCGAGCAGCTGTCCGGTGTCGTCGACGAAGACGGCGTCGTTGCGGACCTTGCCATCCGGACCCGGGCTGGGCAGGCCCGCGACGATCGCGATGCCGTGCCGCGCGGCGATTTCCGACACCCGCGTGGTCAGGTCGAGCGCGGCCAGGCCGGTGAGATCGCCGACGTCGTACCCGGTCACGAACAGCTCGGGGGTCACCAGGACGTCGGCCGCGGCCTCGGCGGCGGCACGGTCCAGCTCGGCGAGGTTCGCCTCGACATCGCGGGGGGTTCCGGCGCTCTGCAGGGCCGCCAGGCAAAGGGTCGTCATGCGGCGACGCCCAGTTCTGCCCGCAGCTGCGCCGGGGTGGCGATCGGCCGTTCGAGCTGGTCGGCGATCGCGACCGCGGCGGCGACGAGTTCCGCGGAATCCACCGCCTGCCGACGACGCCGGATGCGCAGGTTGTCCTCGATCCCGACCCGCACGTCCATGCCCGCCGCCGCGGCGATCGCGCCGAGCCGCAGCTGGCCGGGGTACCCGACCCCGGCGACGCTCACCGCGGCCAGGTCGGTCCCGAGAATCCGGCCGGCTGCCTCGCGCAGCGCGAACAGGTCCTGCGGACTGCCTCCGGCGCCACCCAGCACGCCGAGCACGAACTGGATCCGCACCGGTCCGGTCAGCGTGCCCTCGTCGAGCAGGAACCGGGCCATCGACAGGTGGCTCAGGTCGTACACCTCCAGCTCCGGCGTCACGCCCAGCTCGCCGAACGCGGTCGCGAACCGCCGGATCGTGCCGAGCGTGTTCGTGAAGACGACCGAACCCGACCGCTCCAGTACCTCCTTCTCCCATTCGTGCCGCACGGACGGCCACCGCGCGGGGTTGGGGAAGCCCTCGAAGTTCATCGTGCCGAGGTTGAGCGTGGCAATGTCCGGACGGGACGCGACGACGCCCTCGATCCGCTGGTCTGCCGTCATGTCGACAGATCCGCCGGTGGTCACGTTCACCACGACGTCGCTCTGCTCCCGGATCCCGGACACGATCTCGGCGAACATCCGCGGCGAAGCGGTCGGACGCCCATCGGACTCCCGGGCATGCAGGTGGACCACGGTCGCCCCGGCGCGGGCGGCAGCGACGGACGCCTCGACGATGGCGTCCGGCCCGCACGGCACCGCGGGACTCTGGCTGGGCAGGACGTCTCCCCCGGTGACAGCGGCGGTGAGGACAATCGGGTCATACGGGGCACGCATGGTGGAACCTTTCTCTTGGGAGACCAGTGTCAGGCCGGGAGGTACGTTTCGCTCCAGTGATCGCTGACCACGCCGTCACGCAGCATCGCGGCAATGTCGCCGGGGCGGTAACCGAGTTCGGCGAGCACTTCCCGGGTGTGCCGGCCGTATTGCGGCGCGTCGGACGGCATCCGGACCTGCAGATGTTCACCCCGGATTGCTTGTGGCGCAACGAGATCGACCTCGTGTCCGCTCGGATGACGGTCATGCCGCACGAACACCCCGCTCGACCGCAGTGGCACCGGCCCGGCGCTTTCCCGCACCAGGCCGCGCTCACGCAGAGTCGCAATGTGCTCGATGCGCTGCACCGCGAACCCGCGCGGGGAAAGCAGCTTGACCCAGTGGTCGACGTCGTGGTCGGCGAAGGCGTAGTCGACGTTCTCGTCCGGACCGGCCAGGAAGAACCACCCATCGGCGGCCCGGTAGCACTGGTATCCCGGCGACGCGCCGAGGGTACCGGGACCGCTGGGCTCTGGCAGGTCGTCGCGACCGGGTCCGTCGTGCAGGAACGGGATCTGCAGCAGCTGCCCGGCCGCGGCCAGGGACGTCCGCATGACCCGGGGCTGGTCGCTCGGGCGCAGCAGCGCGGCGACGGTGGCGAACGCGGCGCAGAACCCGGCGAGGGCGTCGATCGTACCTAGGTGCGCGTGTTCCTCGGGCGTGTCGGGGCCGCCGCCGAAGCGGGTCATGATCCCGGCGCAGGCCTGCACGTTGTCGTCGTAGCCGACCGCACCGGACCGCGGGCCGGGGTTCGGGCCGCCGTACGCATCGATCCGCATGAGCACGATACCGGGTCGCAAAGCGTTGAGCCGCAACGGATCGAGGCCGAGCCGGAGCAGCTGGTCCTCGGTGCCGTTGAAGGTCACTGCGTCGGCGGACGCCACGAGCCGGTCGAGAATGTCGCGGCCTTCCGGCGTCTTGAGGTCGGCCAGGACACTGCGTTTGCCGCGCTGGGCATGCATACCGACGACGATCGCGTGGTACGGGTCGAAGCCGGGCGTCGGCGGGTCGACGCGGATCACGTCGGCGCCGAACCGTGCCAGCGTCGCCCCGACCATCGGGCCCGCGATCACGTTGGTCAGGTCGAGAATGCGCACGCCCGACAGCGGCAAGCCGTCGCCCTGGACCGGCGGCGATACCTGCCGGGGCATCGTGAATCCACCCTCCGCCGGACGGGCCGCGGTCCGCTGCGGCGGGTGGTTCTCGGCCCACACCACCGGTCCGGGCACGGTGAGTCCGCCCTCGATCGTGGCCACCAGTCCCGCCGCGCGCGGATGGCCGGAGCGGATCCACTCGAGAGTGCTGCGATGCGCCGCACCGGGGATTCCGGCGGCGTCGAACCGGCGTTCCCATTCCTCGGCGGTCCGGGTGCGGAACACCTCGCTGATCAGCTCCGTGAGCCGCGCGGTCCAGCGGGCCGACAGCGGGTACGCCAGCAGGGTGCAGTCGACGCCATCCGGCCACGTGTCGGTGGCGGTGTACGGGTCGACGAGCGGGATTCCTTCTGCCACCACAGTTTCCCACAGACCCAGCAGCTTCAGCGACCGCACCGCGTGCGTGCGGTGGGCGGGACAGCAGTGGTAGAACAACCGCCCGTCGCGGCAGACGTAGCTGCGGTAAAACGGGTCGAGCAGCGACTGGAGCTGGTCGTACGTGAGGTCCATCGGCTCACCGGCGCGGCGGCGGCGGGCGATTTCGTGCTCGCGCAAGGACAAATACCGCGGCGGCAGGTCGGACACCGCCAGCGAGTTGAACGCCAGCCCCTCCAGCACGGCCTCGGCCAGCGGGACTTCGAGCACGTCACCCCGGCCGGTCCGCTCCCGGGCCTTCAGCGCGACGGTCACGGCCAGCGCACCGAGCGCCGCCGCGTAAGCCGAGGCCAGCGGCAGTGGCGTGAACGACGGGTCGACGCCCATCAGGACCCGATTCAGCCCCATGTCCGTGTACCCGCCGGTCGCGGCCATCACGACGCCTTCCCAGCCCGGCGTGTCGCGCCGCGGATCACCCTCGCCGAACCCGGGCAGCGACAACTGCACCGCATGCGGGTTGAGCGCGGTGATGTCCGCGGGACCGAGCCCGAATCCCGTCATCACGCCGGGCCGGAAGTTCTCGATCACGACGTCAGCCTCGGCGATCAGGTCCTGCGCCGCGCGCAGCCCGGCGGGGGTGGTGAGGTCGAGCCGCCGGACGGCTTTGCCGCACCCGAGCGCGTCGGCCGCCGGGGACTGCCAGCGCGGCCCCTCCGGCGGGTCGACGTGGATGACCTCCGCACCGAGGTCGGCCAGCATCAGCGCGACGGCGGGTCCGGCCACGTACTGGCCGAAGTCGAGCACGCGGATCCCGGTCAGGGGTGCAGCGGATTCCTCAGGCACAAGCACTCCTCGGGGTCGGATCCGGCCAGGCCGGCGGTTGCTCGACGGCCGCGCCGATGCGGAACGGCGTCGCGTCGTCGAACGGCCGTCCGACGATCTGCACCCCGGTGGGCACGCCGTTGTCCGCGAACCCGGACGGCACGGCCAGCACCGGACACGCCGCCATGATGTTGAACGGCAAGGCAAGCAGTGCCTCGAAGTAGTGCCGGAGCGGATGGCCGTCGACCTCCGGGCCGTAGCCGACGTAATCCTCCCCGGCTACGAGCCCGCGGGTGCCCGCTGTCGGACAGACGAGGGCGTCGAACCGCTCGAACAGTTCCCCGACCGGCGCGGCCAGCTCCGCTTCGAGGGCGAGACCGGCAAGCACCGACCCACTGTTCTCGCGGGCCCACCGAACGAACTCGACGGCGTACGCGGTCTCGGCAACGCCGTCCACCGCCGCGCCGAAGCCGTGGTGGAAGTGGGTGGCCGCCGCCCGCAAGACCTTGTCCCGCGGCACGGTCAGCCCGACCGTCTCCACCCGCGCCCCGGCATCGCGCAGCCGCTCGGCGAACGTGCGGGTATTGCGGCGGATCTCGGGATCGATCGGCCAGTCTCCCAGATCCTCCGACAGCGCAATGCGAAGCCCGGCGAGACCGTCCACCGGCTCGGGCAGGAGGTACGGCGGCAGCGCACCGAGGTCGTACGCCGCAGGCCCGGCGACCACGTTCTGCAGCACCCTGACATCCGCCACCGAGCGGCCAAGAACTCCCGAGTGGACATAGGGATCGAGGTGGAACGGTGGATCCACCGGCACCCGCCCGCGCGGCGGCTTGAACCCCACGACCCCGCTGAACGCCGCGGGCACCCGGATCGAACCGGCAGTGTCGGACCCGGTGGCCAGCACCGTCGACCCGGCAGCGAGCGCCGCCGCCGAGCCGCCGGACGACCCGCCCGGCGAGAACTCCGGATTCCACGGGTTCCGCGTGACACCCCAGAGCGAGGAATGCGTGAACGCCGCGGTCGCGAACTCCGACGCGGTGCTGCGCGCGTGCACGATCGCCCCTGCGGCCTGCACCCGGCGGACGAACTCCGCGGTATGCCCGGCGATGGTGTGCTCGTGGACGCGCGACCCCTGCGTCCACGGCTGGCCCGCGATCGCCTCGTCCTCCTTGACCACGGTCGGCAGCCCTTCGAGCGGCCCCGGGGTCCCGTGTCCGGCGTACCGCCGCTCGGCCACCTTCGCCTGCCCCAGTGCACTCTCGAACAGCCGGTGCGCCAACGCATTCACGACCGGTTCCGTCTGTCCGGCCCTGGCGAGCACCGCCTCGGTCAGCTCCACCGGCGACAGCTCCCGGGCACGAAAAGCCCGTAACGCCTCGACCGCGGAGAGGTAGGCCAGCTCGCTCATCGTCCGGCCTTTTCCGGCGCCAGCAACCTTTCCGCCGCAATACGCACCTGGTCCGGCAGCGGTTTCGCCTTCACCGCACCGAGATCGACGTGCACCCCCACGATCTCCGCCGTCGCCCGCATGCGCCCGCCCGCGGACATTTCGTGCCAGAGCACCAGCCGCTTGCCGCCGACCTCGGTGACCTGCGTCGTCACGGTGACCTCCTCGCCGAGCACAACCTGGTCCAGGTAACGGAGATGCGCCTCCACGGTGAACAGCGAGCATTTCTCCCGCTCGCGATACTCCGGGGTCATCCCGACGTGCGCCATCGCGTGCTCGGTCGCCTCCCCGAACACGAGCACGTAGTACGCCTCGCTGAGGTGCTCGTTGGCGTCTATCCACTCTGGACGGACGCGGCGCCGCAACTGCGGAATCACGACTCCCCCCGCACCGCGCGCAGCACCGCAATCACCTTGCGATCGCGCTCGGCAACCAGGTCCGCCGTCGACCGGCGCCCGGTGCCTTCGACCAGACTGGCGCGTAAGCGATCCGTCAGCTCCGGGCTTGCCAGCCGCGTCCACGGGTAACTCACGCCGAAGTGGTCCAGCGCATGCGCCATCCCGCCTTCCCCGCCAGCGAGGTGGAAGGTGGTGCACGGCCCGTGGAACGGCCACCTCAAGCCAGGTCCGGCAATCACCGCGGTCTCGATCTGGTCCACAGTGGCCTCCCCGGCGTCGATCATGTGCAATGCCTCGCGCCACAACGCTTCCTGCAACCGGTTCGCGATGAACCCGGGTACCTCGCGGTCCATCACGATCACGGTTTTCCCGGCGTGCGTGTAGAACTCCTCGGCCCACCGCACCGCCTCGGCCGCCGTCCGCTCCCCGCCGACGACCTCCACCAGCGGCAGCAGATACGGCGGGTTGAACGGATGCCCCACCACGAGCCGTTCCGGCCGCGCGGCCGCCGCCTGCATGTCCGTCATCCGGTACCCGGAGGTCGACGAGCCCACGACGATCCCCGCCGGAGCAGCGGCATCGATCCGGGCCAGCAGGTCCGACTTCAGCTCGAGGTTCTCCGGCGCGCTTTCCTGCACGAACTGCGCGTCGGACACGGCTTCGGCGAGCGTTTCGGGCACGGTCAGCCGATCGCGCGAAGCACCGGGAGCGAGACCGAGCTCGACCAGCGTCGGCCAGGCGGTGCCGACCAGGCGGCGCAGCTTGGCTTCGGCGTCCGGCGCCGGGTCCCAGGCGGTCACCTCGAACCCGCGGGCCAGGAAGTGCGCGACCCAGCCCCCGCCGATCACCCCGGCCCCGACACACGCGACGCGCCGCACCGCAGCCGGTTCGACAGACGATTCCCACATCAGGCAGAACTCCTTGCGTTGGTCTCGCTGCGCCGGTCGGCGACCCGGCGCAGCCCGTAGAGCGCGATGGCGAGGGCGAGCACGCCGACGCCGATGAGCTCGTCGCGCCAGCTCCCGTACCCGGTCAGCTCGGGATGCAGTGCGGCAACGACGAGGAACACCAGGTTGACCGCCGCAAACGCCACCGCCAGCGGAATCCCGAGGCGGCCGACGCGGAACGCCCGGTCCGGCGCCGCGTTGTCGCGCCGCAGCAGCACGTACCCGGCGAGCGCGATGACGACCGCGATCAGGTACCCGAGGTTGGACGCGAAGACGATGCCGAGCACGTTGCCGATGAAGATCACCAGCGCGATGTTGAGCAGCAGCCCGGCGGTCATCGCGCGCGACGGCATGGCCTTGCGGTTCAAGCCGCCGAGCGATTTCACGGTGAGCCCGTCCACCGCCATCCCGTGCAGGGCGCGGCCGCTGTCGGCGGTCGACACCGACATCAGGTTCAGCATCGCCAGGCACAGCACCACGACCGCGAGCCAGCCCGCGCCGCCGAAGAGGTTTTCGAACATCACCACCACGAACCCGAGTGGCTCCGCGGTGATCACGCTCTCGTCCGTGGTCCCCGCCGCCAGCACCGGCAGCAGCACGAACACCGCGAGCGCGGCGGCCCCGGAGGAAATCAGCGCGCGGGGTGCGTCGGTGCGCGGATTGCGGTACTCCGGTGTGAAGGTCGCGGCGATTTCCGTGCCGTAGACCGTCCAGCCCATGAGGAACAGCCACACGCAGGCGACCACGAACCCGGACTGGCCACCCGAACCGAGACCCCAGGAAAGCCGGTCGAACTGCAGGTGCCCGCCCGCGATCGCGACGACCGCGGCGACCACCAGCACGATCAGGACCAGGCCGTTCGCCGCGGTGCTGAACCCGACGGCCAGCCGGATGCCGAGCGTGTTGAGCACCCACACGAACAGCAGCGAGAGCACCGCCACCACGTGCGCGACCCCGAGGTGCATCCAGCCGAGGTGCAGCGACGGCGCCCCGGAAAACCATTGCGCGGCAATGAGACCGCCGATCACCAGCGCATTGCCGGCCAGCCCGAACGACCACCCGATCCAGTAGCCGGCCGAGGCCACCGCACCTGTCGCGCGGCTGCGCGAACGCCACGCTTCCGAGGCGTACAGCGCAATTCCGCCGGCTTTGCTGGGAAACATCGACGCCATCTCGGCGTAGAGGAAATTCTGCCCGATCGCGAGCAGGCCCGAGACGGCGAGCAGCGCGATCGCCGCCCACGCGCCGAGCCCGCCGATCCAGTACCCGACCACGGCGAGTGCCCCGGCCGGCAGCGCGACGGCGAGCGAGAACGCGTCCCGCCAGCTCATCGTCCGGCGGAACTCCTGCCCGGCCGCCTCCGGACGAGCTTCTTCGACAGCCATTGTCGTCCGCTCCTTCATCCCGCCCCGGCGGCGGGTATGCCGGAAATGGTCGTCAGCGTGGGCTTATAAGTCAACGCTCCGCTTTTCTCGGGTATCCATAAGTGATAGCTTGGGTCAGTGACGCTGGAAGATCTTCGGGTGTTTCTCGACGTGTGCGAGCGCGGCAGTTTCACGGCAGTGGCGAAAACGTTGTCGTGCAGCCAATCGGCGGTGAGCCAGCACATCCGGCGGCTCGAACGGGAGCTCGGGCTGCAGCTGCTGGAACGGCTGCCGCGCGGCGTCCTGCCCACGGCGGCCGGGCGGCTGCTGCGCGACGCGGCGGCGGTGGGGGTCGGGCGGATCGATGCGGCAGCCGAGCGGTTGCGCACGATGGCCCGCAGCGGCGGGGTCGACGAGGTGCGGATCAGCACCGGGTCGGCCACCGTGCGGGCCTTCATGCGCGACGCGATCACCGCGCTGCAAACGCGGTACCCGGATGTGAAGCTCACTTTCCGCACCCAGCCGACCACGCGCGACTGCCTTGCCGACATCGAGGCCGACCGGTCCGACCTCGCGCTGGTGTCGATCGTCGGCCCGATCGCCGGGGTCGAAGTCCGGCCGATCGTCGAGCTGCACTGGACGCTCACCGTCCACCGCGACGACCCGATGGCCGGGCGGGAGTCCATCACGGTGGACGAGCTGGCAACGCTGCCGAACCTGGTGCTGCCGGTGTCGTCCAGCTCGCTGAGTGCCCTGCATCCGTTGCTGGGCACGGCGAACTTCCGCGACGCCGGGGTCGCGGAATGGGACACGGCCATGCTGCTCGCGGAAACCGGGGTGAACCGGGCGCTGGTCGCGACCGTCCCGCGGTATGCCCCCGCGGAACTGCCGCATCTGCGGTTCATCCCGATCGAGGACCTCAAGGCCCCTACCGCGGGCTGGGCCGCCCGCAGCTGGGCGGACCTGCCGAAACCGATCCTGGAATTCGCGGAGACGGTCGAGGCGGAAATGCGGAAGTGACCGTCAGCGGCGGAGCAGGTAGAACTGCGGGGCCGCGGCGCGGAGCGGCTTGGGCATGCCGTCGACCGGCGCTGACCCGGCGTCGACGACCTTCCAGCCTTCGAACGCTCTCACGATTGCGGTCTCGTCGGCACCGCGGGGCAACGGTTTGCGGTTGCCCGGACGGAACGCGAGCATGATCATCACCGCATCCGGAGCGGCGACGGCGGTGGCGGCACGGCCCATCCGCGCGCGCTGATCGTCGGTCAGCCCATGGAAGCAGCCGACGTCCAGCAGCAGCTGGTATCCGGTGCCGACCTGGTCCACTGTGGTCACGTCGCCCTGCACCACCGTGACCGGAACACCTGCCGCGGCAGCACGGGCACGGGCTTGGCGGACGGCTTTCCCGATGGCGTCCACGCCGGTCGCGTCCCAGCCGCGGCGGGCGAGCGCGACCAGGTGCATCCCGGACCCGCAGCCGAGGTCCAGCGCCCGGCCGGGACCGCCGAACTCGTCCTCGGCGCGGGCGAACAGCTTGTCGAGTGCGGCGGAACCGGCCTCCCCGGCACGTTCCCACGGGGTCAGGCCCAAGGCGTAGGCAATGGCGTATCCGGTACTCATGACTCGCTCCTTTTCTGGTCTGTGCTTGACCGTAGGAGCGCGGCGGGCGCGGGCGCGTCGGCAGAACTGTGTAGATCCCGGATTCAGGCCAAGTCGTGACGGTAGGCGAAGGCGGTGGCCGCGGACCGCGACGTGACGCCGAGCTTGCGGAAGATGTTGGCGACGTGCCGGGCGACGGTTTTCTCGGACAGGAACAAGGTCTGCGCGATCGAGCGGTTGGTCGCCCCGGTGGCGACTGCGCGTAAGACCTCCACCTCACGCAGGGTCAAGCCGCCGGGCCGGGGGTCCGCCGCGGGACGGGCGGCGAGGCGGTCGACGGCGGCGACGTCCGGGACTGCGCCGAGCTGGTCGAAAACCCAGCGAGCGGCGAGGAGTTCGAGTTCGGCAGTGTCGTCGTCGCCGAGGGATCGGCAGGCCAGCGCGATGAGAACGCGGCAGCGGGCGGCGTCGTACGGCGCGGGGATGTCCTGCCACGCGGCCCAAGCTTTGCGGAGGATGGTGAGGGCTTTGGCCGGATCGTCGGCGAGATCCACGGCCCCGCTTGCGTGTAATGCGGCGGCTTGGAGCAACGGAGCTGCCCGGTGATTGGCCGCCGCC
Organism: Amycolatopsis jejuensis; assembly: GCF_000717335.1. Classification (GTDB taxonomy): domain Bacteria; phylum Actinomycetota; class Actinomycetes; order Mycobacteriales; family Pseudonocardiaceae; genus Amycolatopsis; species Amycolatopsis jejuensis. The sequence goes on along the minus strand of NZ_JNYZ01000006.1, from coordinate 38,732 downwards.
TGGAGTTCTTCTGCGGCGGTCCGGGCCGCTTTCCCGTCCCCGCCCGCGAGCGCGATCTCGACGTAACTGGGCAGCAATCGCAGCCGGAGCGACGACCTGCTGACCTCGTCCAGCGCACGGCGGACAGCGGCCAGCGCCACGTCGACCCGGTTCTGCGCCACGCGAAGCAACCCCAGCCCCGGCTGCGGGTCGTGGCCGACCTGCAGCGCCGCCTCGTACGCCGCTTCGGATGCGGCGAAATCCCCGCGCAGCCGGTGCAATTCCCCTCGCTGGTACAGCGCCATCCCGGTCGCCGGGTCCTCGGCGCGGGTTTCGGCGTGGTCGATCTCGGTGGCCGCCTCCGTCCAGGATCCAGTGAGCCGCAGGATCTCGGCGCGGTGCACCGTGCACTGCCCGCGGTACGGCACGAGGTCCGGCTGGGCCGCGCACCACCGGCTCAGCGCAGCGGTCCACTCCCGCCCGCGGCGCACGTCGAACGCGTCGCGGCAGGTCTCGATCACCGCGCAGTAGACGAGCCCGGTGAGCTGGGGCGAGACGTCCTCGGCCGTAGTCACCAGCACCATGACCTCGTCGAGCTCGGCAAGCCCCAGCTCGACCTCGCCACTGCCGACGAGCGCCTGGCCACGCGCGTTGTGCGCGAGGACGGCGAGGTCCGGGTTGCGGTACCGCTCGCTGAAGGCGACCGCCTGGTCGGCGTGGTCGAGCGCCGTCGGAAGGTCCCCCTTGAAGAACGCCTCCATCCCGCGCGGGACCAGCAGGAACCCGTGCCAGACGGAGTCCCCGGGGTGCTCGTCGAGAACCGTCCGCACCCGGGCGAACCAGCCCGCCCCACGCGCATGCTCCCCGCGAAGCGTCAGCGCCAGCCCAAGCCAGAACGCGGCCCGGCACGCGTCCTCGACCCGCCCGGCCCGCCGGTACGCATGGTGCGCCCGCTCCCGCGCCGCGTCGGACTCGCCGTCCCGGCCTATCAGCAGCGCGGCGAGCCCCCAGCGCTCGAGGTCGTCGGCGCCGGCCGGGTCCGCTTGTGCGTACAGGTCACCGGCCGCCCGCCAGCGCCGCTCGATGAACGCCGCCCGCGCTGCCGCCAGTCCCTCGCCTGCCATCGGGGAAGCATATTCGCCCGGGTTATCGGGCCCGGGTTTCGCGGAGAATGCGGACAGCCTTGGGTCCGACGCCGGGCAAGGCCAGCAACTCGGCATCGGTCCGGGCAGCGACCTGGGCCAGCGTGGTGATCCTGTTGCCACTGCACAGCCTGACGAAACTGGGCGACAGTGGTCATCGGCCCAGTTTGGCACGCACTCCGGCCTGTCTCACGAGGTTCCGTAGACCGGTTCCGGCGCCAGAGCTTCACGCGGCAACTCACGCACCACCGGTCCAACCTCCCCTACCGTCCACCGCCGGGCGAACTCCCGGCCCGTGACCTCTCCCGCATCCTCGCTCGCCAGCCACGCCACCACCGGCGACACATTCCCCAGGTGCCGTTGGCACGCGCCCCTCCCACAACTCACGAAGCCCCGTACACCGGCTCCGGAGCAGGAGCCTCACGCAGCAACTCACGAACCACCGGCCCGACCTCCCCTACCGTCCACCGCCGGGCCAGCTCCCGGGCCGGACCGTGTGCCCAGCCGTTCTCCACACAGATCCGCCCACCCTCGACCTCCAACACCCGGCCCGTCACGTCCCCGGCATCCTCACTGGCCAGCCAAGCAACGACCGGCGACACGTTCCCCGGATGCATTGCGTCGAACCCACCGTCCGGCGCGGCCATCCGGGCCGCGAACGGGCCTTCGGTCATCCGGGTTCGCGCGGCCGGGGCGATTGCGTTCACCGTGACGCCGTACCGGCCCAGTTCCGCCGCGCCGACCAGCGTGAGTGCGGTGATCCCCGCCTTCGCCGCGCTGTACGCGCCCTGTCCGACGCTGCCCTGCAACCCCGCGCCGGAGCTCGTGTTGATGACCCGCGCGGCTCGGGTCCGGCCCGCTTTGGCCTCGGCTCGCCAGTAGGCCGCCGCGTGGTGCATCAGCGCGAAATGGCCTTTGAGGTGGACCGCGACCACCGCGTCCCACTCCTGCTCGCTCGCGGAGACGATCATCCGGTCCCGTACGAATCCGGCGTTGTTCACTACGATGTCCAGCCCGCCGAAGGTGTCGATTGCCTGCTGCACCAAGGCTTCCACCGCCGCGAAGTCCGCGACGTCGGCCCCGTTGGCCACCGCTTCGCCGCCGAGCGCGCGGATCGCGGACACCACCTCCCCGGCCGGACCGGCCGACGCCCCCTCCCCCGCGCCCGACGTGCCCAGGTCGTTCACCACCACCCGGGCTCCCTGCCGGGCCAGCTCCAGCGCGTGTTCCCGGCCGAGCCCGCGCCCGGCCCCGGTCACGATCGCGACCCGGCCGTCCACGATCCCGTTCACCCCGTCTCCGTCCTCCAGGTTCCCCGTCAACCAAGCAAGTGCTAGGGTACCAAGCAATCGCTAGGTTAGGAACGGACGTGGCAATTTCCGTACGGCACCACGACAACGGCACCTCCGTCGTCACCATGGATTACCCGCCGGTGAACGCGCTGCCGGTGGCCGGCTGGTTCCGGCTCGCCGAGGTGCTGCAGGCCGCGGGCACCGACCCGGCGGTGCGCGTCGTCGTGCTCCGCGCCGAGGGCCGCGGGTTCAACGCCGGGGTCGACCTCAAGGAAATGCAGCGCACCACCGGGTTCGACGCGCTCGTCGGCGCCAACCGCGGCTGCTACCTGGCGTTCAAGGCGATCTACGAATGCGCGGTACCGGTGATCGCCGCGGTACACGGCTTCTGCCTCGGCGGCGGGGTCGGCCTCGTCGGCAATTGCGACACGATCGTGGCGGCCGACGACGCGTACTTCGGCGTCCCCGAGGTCGACCGCGGCGCACTCGGCGCGGCTACCCATCTCGCCCGCCTGGTCCCGCAGCACCTCATGCGCACGCTGTACTTCACCAGCCGCACCATTGCCGCGAAAGACCTGGTACAGCACGGTTCGGTGCTGGAGACCGTGCCCGCGGCGGACCTCCTCGACGCCGCCCTTGCCGTGGCCGCCGAGGTCGCCGCGAAGGACCCGCGGGTGATCCGCGCGGCGAAAGCGGCGCTGAACGGCATCGACCCGATGGACGTCAACCGCAGCTACCGGTACGAGCAGGGCTACACCTTCGAGCTCAATCTCACCGGCGCCGCCGACGAGCAGCGCGACGCGTTCGTCGCCCGGCACGACTGACCCGAGGAGACCCGTGCGCACTCCCCTCACCGAGCTGACCGGCGTCGCCCACCCGATCGTGCAGACCGGCATGGGCTGGGTCGCCGGTCCGCGGCTGGTGTCCGCCACGGCGAACGCAGGCGCGCTCGGCATCCTCGCGTCAGCCACCATGAGCTACGACGAACTCGACCGCGCGATCCAGGAAGTCAAGCAGCGCACGGACAACCCCTTCGGCGTCAACCTCCGCGCAGACGCCGGTGACGCTGCCGACCGGGCCGACCTGCTGATCCGGCACGGCGTCAAAGTCGCGTCTTTCGCCTTGGCCCCCAAAAAAGAGCTGATCGCCCGGCTCAAGGACCACGGCGTGGTGGTGATGCCGACCGTCGGCGCCGCCCGGCACGCCGAGAAAGTCGCGTCGTGGGGCGCCGACCTGGTGATGGTGCAGGGCGGCGAAGGCGGCGGGCACACCGGGTCGATCGCCACGACGCTCCTGCTGCCGACGGTGCTCGACGCCGTCGACATCCCGGTCGTGGCCGCGGGCGGTTTCTTCGACGGCCGCGGTCTGGCCGCTGCGCTGGCTTACGGCGCGGCCGGAATCGGGATGGGCACAAGGTTTCTGCTCACCAGCGACAGCGCGGTGCCGGACGCGATCAAACGCCTGTACCTCGGCTTCGGCCTGGACGGCACCGTCGTCACCACCAAGGCCGACGGCATGCCGCACCGGTTGCTGCGCACGCCGTTCGTCGAAGGTCTCACCACCGAAAGCCGCCTGGCGAGGCTGACCCGAACCCTCCGGCGGACGAGAGATTTCCACCGCCACAGCGGCCGGTCCTGGGCGTCGCTGGTAGCCGACGGCTTCCGGATGAACCGCTCCTTGACCCAGACCATGCTGGCCGCGAACACCCCGATGCTGCTCAAGGCAGGCCTCGTCGACGGCGACCCCACCGCGGGCATGCTGGCGTCCGGCCAGGTCGTCGGCGTGATCGACGACCTGCCGAGCTGCGCCGACCTGGTGACCCGCATCGTCACGACCGCCGAAGCCCGCCTGCAAGCCATCACGGACGTCAGAGGCGCTCCAGAATCGTGACATTCGCCTGGCCGCCTCCCTCGCACATCACCTGCAGGCCGTAGCGGCCGCCGGTGCGGTCGAGTTCGTGCAGGAGCGTCGTCATCAGCCGGACGCCCGTCGCGCCGATCGAGTGGCCCAGCGCGATTCCGCCGCCGTTCACGTTCACTTTCCCGTGCGGTACCCCGGTTTCCCGCATCCACGCCAGCACCACCGGCGCGAAGGCTTCGTTGCACTCGAACAGGTCGATGTCGTCGACCGTCAGCCCGGTCTTCGCCAAAGCGCGCTGCGTGGCCGGAATGGGCGCGGTCAGCATCCACACCGGATCCGCGCCGCACACGCTGAGATGGTGCACCCGCGCCCGCGGCGTGAGCCCGTGCACCCGCACCGCCCGTTCCGACGCGATCAGCATCGCCCCCGCGCCATCACTGATCTGCGACGCCACCGCGGCCGTGATCGGGCTCCCCTCCTCCAGCGGCGGCAACCCGGCCATCCGGGCCAACGACGTATCCCGGCGCGGCCCCTCGTCGACCGAAAACGAGCCGACCGGCGCGATCTCCCTGGCAAAGACCTCGACCGCCGCCAGGGCCCGGCGATGGCTCTCCAGCGCGAACTCCTCCAGCGACCGCCGCGACAGGCCCCACTTCTCCGCGATCATCCGCGCCGACCGGAACTGCGACACCTCCTGGTCGCCGTACCGCGCCCGCCAGCCCGGCGACTCCGCGAACGGCGTGCTGAACCCGAACTGCTGCCCCACGGTCATCGCGGACGAGATCGGGATCGCGGACATGTTCTGCACCCCTCCCGCGACCACCAGGTCCACCGTCCCGGAAAGCACGCCCTGCGCGGCGAAATGCACGGCCTGCTGGCTCGACCCGCACTGCCGGTCGACCGTCACCCCCGGCACGTGCTCCGGCAGCCCAGCGACCAGCCACGCGGTGCGGGCGATGTCCCCCGCTTGCGAGCCGATGGTGTCGCAGCAACCGAAAATGACGTCGTCGACCGCGGCCGGGTCGATGCCGGTCCGCGAGACGAGCGCGGTGATCACATGCGCGCCGAGGTCCGCGGAATGCACTCCGGCGAGCGCGCCACCACGGCGGCCGACCGGCGTACGAACTGCGTCGACGACATAAGCCTCGGGCACGAAACCTCCTGCGGGATCAGGGATGCTGACTGCTCACTGACACGACTTCCCCGGTGAGATACGACGAATACGCACTCGCCAGGAACACCATCACGTTCGCGACCTCCCACGGCTCCGCCGCCCGGCCGAACGCTTCCCGGCCCTTCAGCTCGTCGAGCAGCTCCGCGCTGGTCACCTTCTCCAGGAACGGATGCATCGCCAGACTCGGCGACACGGCGTTCACCCGGATTCCGGACGGCGCCAGGTCCATCGCCGCGGACCGCGTCAGCGCCATCACCCCGGCCTTCGCCGCCGCGTAATGCGCCTGTCCTTCCTGCGCCCGCCAGCCGACCACCGACGCGTTGTTCACGATCACCCCCTGGGTCCCCCGCGCGATCATCCGCCGCGCCGCCGCGCGGATGCATCGGAACGTGCCGGTGAGCGTCACGTCGAGCACCAGCGACCACTGCTCCTCGGTCATCTCGGTGATCGACGCCGTACCGCCGAGCCCGGCGTTGTTCACCATGATCTCGACCCCGCCGAACGGCTCGGCCGCGTCGAGCAGCGCGGTGACCTGGTCCTCCTTGGTCACGTCACAGACCACCGACGCCACCCGCTCGCACCCGAACTCCGCCCCCAGCTTCGCCGTGGCTTCCGCGAGCCGCCGCGCATGGGTGTCCCCGATGACGACCGCCTTCGCCCCCTCCTCCAGGCACCGCCGCGTGACCGCCGCGCCGATCCCCGCGCCCGCCGCCGCGGTCACCACGACCACGCGGCCGGTCAGCAACCCGTGCCCGGGGACGTACTCGGCATTCACGGTCGCGGCTCCTTCGGCAGGCCGAGCACGCGCTCGGCGATGATCGTGCGCTGGATTTCGTCCGAACCACCGTAAATCGTGTCGGCCCGGCTGAAGAGGAACAACGTCTGCTGGGCATCCAGCCCGTAAGACGGACCGACCGTCAGCGCATCGGCGCCGCGGACGTCCATCGCCAGCTCACCCAGCTCCCGGTGCCACCGAGCCCACAACAGCTTCGACACCGGCCCGGCCTCCGGCGAACTGAGCGTGCGCAACGCGTGTACCCGCAACACCTCCAGCCCCACCTCGGCGCGCGCGAGCCGGTCCCGCAGCACCGGATCGTCGTACCGGCCGTTGTCCTTCGCGGTGGCGACGATCCCGGCCAGCTCCCGGGCGAACCCGACCTGCTGCCCGAGCGTGGACACCCCGCGCTCGAAGCCCAGCGTCGCCATCGCGATCCGCCAGCCGTCCCCGGGCGCGCCGACCACCAGCGACTCCCCGGTGCGCGCGCCGTCGAAGAAGACCTCGTTGAACTCGCTGGTGCCGGTGAGCTGCCGGATCGGCCGCACCTCCACACCCGGCTGGTCCATCGGCACCAGCAGATACGACAGCCCGGCATGCCGCTGCGACCCGGGTTCGGTGCGCACCAGCGCAAAGCACCACTGCGCGTACTGGGCCAGCGACGTCCAGATCTTCTGCCCGTCGATCACCCACTCTCCGCCCGCCAGCCGCGCACGCGTGCGCACCCCGGCGAGATCCGACCCCGCGCCGGGTTCCGAATAGCCCTGGCACCACAGCTCGGTGACGCCGATGATGCCGGGCAGGAACCGCCGCCGCTGCTCGTCGGTGCCGTGTGCGATGAGGGTGGGTCCGAGCAGTTCCTCGCCGAGGTGGTTGACCCGCGCCGGGGCGTCCGCCCGCGCGTACTCCTCGTGGAAGATCACCTGCTGCTGCAGGCTCAGCCCGCGGCCGCCGTACTCGACCGGCCAGCCGAGGCACGTCCAGCCGTGCGCGGCCAGATGCTGGTTCCACGCCTGCCGTTCCTGCGGTGCTTCGTGCTCGCGGCCGGACCCGCCGAGCCCCTTGAGCGCGGCGAACTCCCCGGTGAGGTGATCACCGAGCCAGGCGCGCACTTCGGCGCGGAACCGCTCGTCCCCGGACGTCTCGCGAAGCTCCACCCCGCTCACGCTACCAAACCAAGCACTTGTTTGGTAGCGTGAGCGGGGTGGACAGCGAGCAGGTCGTGACATACGAGGTCCGGGGTCCGATCGCGGTCGTCACCCTGAACCGGCCGGAGTATCGCAACGCCCAGAACTCGAAGATGACCTACGCGCTCGACGCGGCCTTCGGGCAGGCGGTGGACGATCCGGCGGTGAAGGTGCTCGTCCTGGCGGGCAACGGCAAGCATTTCTGCGCCGGGCACGACATCGGCACCCCGGGCCGCGACGCCGGCCAGACCTTCGAACGCAAGGCGGTCCTCTGGTGGGACCACACCGACCGCGCCGGGGTCGATGCCCGGTTCGCCCGCGAATCGGAGGTCTACCTCGGGATGTGCCGCCGGTGGCGGGACATCCCGAAGCCGGTGATCGCCATGGTGCAGGGCGCGTGCATCGCGGGTGGCCTGATGCTCGCGTGGTCATGCGATTTCATCGTCGCCGCGGACGACGCGTTCTTCTCCGATCCGGTGGTACGCATGGGAATTCCGGGCGTGGAGTACTTCGCGCACCCGTGGGTGATGAACCCGCGGGCGGCGAAGGAGTTCCTCTACACCGGCGACCGCTTCGGCGCCGAACGTGCGCAGGCGCTCGGCATGGTCAACCAGGTGGTACCGCGTGCCGAGCTCGAGGAAGCGACGTTCGCCATCGCCGAGCGGATCGCGCAGATGCCGCAGCTGGGTCTCGCGCTCACGAAGAAGGCGGTCAACCAGGCCGAAGACCTGATGGGCATGCGCGCCGGAATGGACTCGGTGTTCGGGCTGCACCACGCCGCCCACGCGCACAACGCCGAGGTCGGCCGCGATTCGCTGGCCGGCCTTGACGCGCGTGCGATGGCCAAGGCCAACAAGGATGCCGCGGGATGAGCCCGGAGTTCACCGCCGCGGAGGACGCGTTCCGCGAGGAGGCCCGCGCCTGGCTGCGGGAGCACAGCCCCGGCCCGCTGCCGTCGATGGACACCGCGGACGGCGCCCGTGCACACCGCGAGTGGGAAGCCGAACTCGCCGCCGACCGGTGGTCCGTGGTCACCTGGCCGGCGGAGTACGGCGGACGCGACGCGAGCCTGGTCGAATGGGTGCTTTTCGAGGAGGAGTACTACCTGAGCGGCGCGCCGACCCGGATCGCACAGAACGGCATCTCGCTGCTCGCCCCGATCCTCTTCGAGCACGGCACCGAAGACCAGCGCCGCCGCCACCTGCCGCCGATGGCCGACGGCCGCCGGATCTGGGCGCAGGCCTGGTCCGAGCCCGAGGCAGGCAGCGACCTGGCCGGAATCCGCAGCACCGCCACCCCCGCCGACGGTGGCTGGGTCCTCGACGGACAGAAGATCTGGAGTTCCCGCGCGCCGTTCGCGGACTGGGGTTTCGGCCTGTTCCGGACCGGCCCGCGCAGCCTCACGTACTTCCTCTTCCCGCTCGACGCACCCGGGGTCGAGGTCCGCCCGATCGCCCAGCTCGGCGGCGAGCCCGGGTTCGCGGAGATCTTCTTCGACGACGTCTTCGTGCCCGACGAGGACGTGCTCGGCGAGGTCGGCGACGGCTGGCGCGTGGCGATGAGCACGGCAGGCAACGAGCGCGGCCTGTCGCTCCGCTCGCCGGGCCGGTTCCTCGCCGCCGCGGACCGGCTGCTGGACCTCTGGGCACACCGCGGAGCCGACGCCCCGCACCTGCGCGACCGGGTCGCCGACGCGTGGATCAACGCCGAGGCGTATCGGCTGTACACCTGGAACACCGTCGACCATGTGCAGAACGGCAGCGAAATCGGGGCCGCGGGCAGCGTGAACAAGCTCTTCTGGACCGGACTCGACCTGGCCATCCACGAAACCGCACTCGATCTCCTCGGCGCCGGGCAGGAACTGCGCAGCCGCTGGATGGACGGCTACCTGTTCGCCCTCGGTGGCCCGATCTACGCCGGTACCAACGAAATCCAGCGCACCATCGTCGCGGAACGGCTGCTCGGCCTCCCCCGCGGCGACCGCCGGAAGGCGCAGGCATGAAGTTCGGGGTGTCCACCGAGCAGCGCGCGTTCGCCGACGCGCTCGACTCCCTGCTCAGCTCCACCGACGTCCCCCGGTGGCAGCAGCTGGCCGACCTGGGTGTCACCGCGCTGGGTGTACCCGGCGAAGGCGGAACCCCGGCAGACCTGGTCGTCGCCTTCGAACGGCTCGGCTACCACGGGGTATTCGGTCCGGTGATCGAGTCCATCGCCGCCGCTCCCGCGTTGCTGACCGACCCCGATCTGCTGGCCGCGCTGGCCACCGGCGAGGCGATCGTGACGTTCGCGTGTGCCCCGGACACGCCGTACGCCCTCGACGCCGACATCGCCACCGACGTCTTCGTGGTCACCGATTCCGTGCACCGGGCGGAAATCGGCCGCTCGCTGGCCTCGGTCGACCCGTCGCGGCACCTGTTCGAGGTCACCGCCGGTCCAACGGTGCAACCGCTCGCTGCAGACCAACGGGAACGAGCACTCGACCTCGCCAGCCTCGCCTGTGCCGCCATGCTCCTCGGCTGCGGCGAACGGATCCTCGCCGACACCATCATCTACCTCGGGCAGCGCCGCCAATTCGGCCGCGTGATCGGGGAATACCAAGCGCTCAAGCACGCCGCCGCGGACGTCCGGGTCGCGCTCGACTTCGCCCGCCCGCTCCTGCTCGGCGCAGCACACGACCTCAGCCCCCGCGCTGTCTCGGCCGCGAAAGTGTCCGCCTCGGACGCAGCCCAGCTCGCCGCGCGCACCGGACTGCAACTGCACGGCGCGATCGGGTACACGCTCGAATGCGACCTGAGCCGGTGGCTGCTGCGGGTCCGGGCGCTGGTCGGCTGCTGGGGCACCCCGGCCGGGCACCGCGCGCGCGTGCTGGCGAGCCTGATGAGGGGCCGCTGATGGACTTCGCGTTGTCCGCCGAGCAACAGGAACTCGCCGCCGCCGTGCGCGGGCTGGTCAAGCGCCGGGCCGCGACGGTCGATCTCCGGGCGGCCATCGAATCCGGGTACGACACCGGCCTGTGGACCGCATTGTGCGACCAGATCGGCGTGGCCGCGCTCGCCATCCCCGAGCGCTACGGCGGCGCCGGGTTCAGCCTGGCCGAAACCCATGTCGTACTGGAAGAACTGGGCTCAAGCCTGACCCCGGCACCGCTCCTGGGCTCCGGAGTGCTGGCCGCACAAGCATTACTCGCCGCCGACGCACCCGCGTTGCTCCCCCGGATCGCGGCCGGTGAAGTCGTCGCACTCGCCTGGGCCGACCGTGCCGGACGACACCGCACCGACGGGTCCGACATCGTGGCGTCCGCCGCCAACGGCTGGACCCTCGACGGCACCGCCACCCTGGTCCTCGACGGCGCGCAGGCGTCCCCGCTCCTGGCGATCGCGATGGCCGACGACGGACCCGCGCTGTTCCAGGTCGACGCATTCACCGCCGAACCCACCCCGGCCCTCGACCCGACCTTGCGCTTCGCCCGCGTCACCTTCGACCACACCCCGGCCGCGTTGCTCGCCGCCGACTTCGGAGCTGCCCTGCCCCGGTTGCACGCCATCGCCGCGATTGCTTGCACCGCACTGCAAGTCGGCGGCGCACAGTCCTGTTTGGACCGTACCGTCACCCATCTGAAGGAACGCGATCAGTTCGGCCGTCCACTGGGTTCGTTCCAGGCGTTGAAACACCGGGTCGCGGACATGCTGGTGCACGTCGAAAGCGCCCGCTCGATCTCGTGGGCCGCAGCAGGCGACGTCAGGCAAGCGGCTTATGCGAAATCCTGGTGCACTGATGCGTTCAACGCCGTCGCCGCGGAAATGATCCAGCTGCACGGCGGAATCGCGATCACCTGGGAACACGACGCGCACCTCTACTTCAAACGGGCCCACGCGCTCACCCACCTTTTCGGCGACGCACGGGAGCACCGGGCCATGATCAGCGCGGGAGGAACCCTTGGGCAGTAAAGAGATGACGCTCGCGAGTGTCACCGAGCACGTCCGGTCAGGCATGACCGTCGGCGTCGGCGGCTGGGGCTCGCGGCGCAAACCGATGGCGATGGTGCGTGAACTGCTGCGCAGTGACGTCGACGACCTGACCCTGGTCACGTTCGGCGGGCCCGAGGTCGGCCTGCTGTGCGCGGCAGGCAAGGTCCGCCGGGTGATCTACGGGTTCGTCTCGCTCGACTCGATCCCCCTCGACCCGCATTTCCGCGCCGCCCGCGAAGCCGGGCGCATCGAGGCGACCGAGTACGACGAGGGCATGTTCGTGGCCGCGCTGCGGGCAGGCGCCAACCGGCTGTCGTTCCTGCCGACGCGCGCCGGCCTGGAAAGCGACGTCATGACGATGAACCCGCACTTGCGCACGGTCGCGTCGCCGTATGACGACGAGGTGTACGTCGCGGTCCCCGCCGTGCGCCCGGACATCTCGCTGATCCACCTCAACCGCAGCGACCCGCTCGGCAACGGCCAGTTTCTCGGCCCTGACCCGTATTTCGACGACCTCTTCGCCATGGCGTCGGACAAAACGTTGCTGAGTGTGGAGAAAATCGTCTCCACGGCGGAGCTCACCGCCACCGAACGGTCGACGTCGCTACTGGTCAGCCGGATGTTCGTGAACGGCGTGATCGAGACTCCGCGCGGGGCGCATTTCACGTCGTGCGATCCGGATTACGGCCGCGACGAGGAATTCCAGCGGCATTACGCGGCATCCGCGCAGGACGAGGAATCGTGGCAGCGGTTCCGCGAGACCTTCCTCGCCGGTGACGAGGCGAGTTACCACGAAGCGGTCCGCGAATTCCACGGGGTGTACGCATGAAGGCGACCCGTGCGGAGGTCTGTATTGCGGCCTGCTCCGACGCGTGGCGCGGCTCGGGCGAGGTGCTGGCGCACGCCGTCGGCACCATTCCGGCGATCAGCGCCCGGCTCGCCCGGCTGACCCACTCCCCCGAGCTCGTGCTGTCGGACGGCGAATGCCATTTCCTCGCCGACGCCCTGCCGCTGGGTGCGACCGGCACCGTGGAGGGCTGGGCGCCGTTCGGCCGGATCTTCGACATCCTCGCGACCGGACGACGGCATTCGATGATGGGCGCAAGCCAGCTCGACCGCTTCGGCAACCAGAACATTTCGCTGATCGGCGACTGGCGGCGGCCGAAACGCCAGCTCATCGGCATGCGCGGCGCACCGGGCAACACCGTGAACCACCGCACCGACTACTGGGTCAGCAGGCATTCGCCTCGCGTGTTCGTGGACCGGGTGGACGTGGTGTCCGGCGTCGGCAACGACCGCGCCCGCGCGCATCCGTCCCCGGCGCTGCGGTTCCACGACCTCGGCGTGGTGGTGACCGACCTCGCGGTGCTGGACTACGCCGCGGACGGGCGGCTGAAGGTCCGCTCACTGCACCCCGGCGTGACCGCCGACGACGTGCGCGCCGGCACCGGGTTCGACCTGGAGTTCGCCGGCGCGGCCGAGACCCGGCTGCCCGACGAGCGGGAACTGGAGCTGATCCGCACGGTGCTCGATCCGGCGGGCGCCCGGGACCGGGAGGTGCGCTCCTGAACCGGTCAGCCGGCGAGCAGGCCGCCGTAGAGCATCGTGAGATATTGCTGCGCCACGACGTCGTGGCGGAGTTTGCCACGCGGGTGATACCAGCGGACCGACGTCCAGACCGTGTCGCGGATGAACCGGTACGCGAGGCTGATCTCGAGGTCGTCGCGGAAGTCGCCGGAGTCGCGGCCGGACTGCAGCACGCCGAGCCAGAGCTTCTCGATCTTCGCCGACGTCTTCCCGACGAACTCGAAATCGGCAAGACTGCCGACGACGGCCGATTCGTTCTGGTACAGCGCCACCGCGAACGGCCGCTCGTGGATGGTGGCGAACGCGGTGTGCACGAGAGCGTCGAACTGCTCGCGCGGCGTGCCCTCCTGCGCGGCGATCCCGGTGAACGCGGCCAGCAGGTCGTCCATGAACTCGCGGAGGATCTCGCGGAGCATGTCCTCTTTGGACGCGAAATGGTGGTACAGGCTACCGGACAGAATGCCCGCTTCGTCGGCGATGTCGCGGACGGTGGTCTGCGAGTACCCTCTGGTCGCGAACAGCTGCGCGGCGATGCCGAGCAGCTCGCTGCGGCGGGTGCCCCCGTTGGCCGCCTTGCCGGCTCCGGCAGCCCGGCCCGTTCGCGGAGTCATCGCATGAATCCCTTCCTGCCCGGCCCGCCCGCGGACCTCGGTACCGCCCAGTATACCGAACAAGCACTTGCTCAGTGAGGAGACCCGCGTGCCCGGACCTCGCACGATGCCCGCCCTGCTCGACGACGCAGCGCGCCGGTTCGGCACCGCCCCGGCCGTGGCCACCGAGCTGACTTGGGCCGAGCTGAGGGAGCAGGTCCGCACGGTTTCCCGGGCCTTCGCGGCGATCGGCATCCGCGCCGGGGACCGGGTCGCCGTGTGGTCGCCGAACCGGGTCGAGTTCATCCTCGCACTGCTGGGCGCGGAATGTCTCGGCGCCGCGCTGGTCCCGATCAACACCCGTTACCGCGGCGAGGAGGCCCGGGTGATCCTCGAACGTTCCGGCGCCTCGGCTCTGGTGCTGTGCAACGGATTCCTCGGCAACGACTACCTGGGCATGCTCGATGGCTGCGAACTCCCCCGGTTGCACACCGTGATCGACCTCAGCGGCTCGGCCCTGCCGTGGCCGGAATTCCTCGACCGGGGCGCGTCGGTGCCCCTCTCCACGATCACCGCCGCCGAACAGGCCGTGACGCCCGAAACGGTGGCCGACATCCTGTACACCTCGGGCACCACCGGCGTCCCCAAGGGCGTGATGAGCACGCACCGGCAGACGATCGGGGTCGCGGAGGTGTGGGCGCGCGGTGCTTCGCTGACTCCCGAGGACGAGTACGCGATCGTCAACCCGTTCTTCCACTCCTTCGGGTACAAAGCCGGGGTGATCGCCGCCCTCACCGCGGGCACCACCATCCACCCGGTCGAGACCTTCGACCCGGTCGCGCTCATGGGCCTGATCGAACGCGCCCGGATCACCGTGCTCCCCGGCGCGCCGACGCTCTTCACCACCCTGATCAACCACCCGCGGCGGACCGAGTTCGACCTGTCGTCGCTGCGGTTCGCGATCGCCGGCGCGGCCACCGTGCCGGAGAACCTGTTCGCGGACATGCTGGAAATCCTCGGCTTCGACCAGGTCGCGCAGGCGTATGGGCTCACCGAATGCGTGGTCGCCACGCAGTCGCGGCCGCACGAGGACCCGCAGCACGTCGCGCACACCACCGGCCCCGCGGTGCCGGGGCTGGAGATCCGGATCGCCGCCGACGGCGAAATCCTGATCCGGGGCGAGTACGTGATGCTCGGCTACTTCGACGACCCGGACGCGACCGCGGCCGCCATCGACGACGGCGGCTGGCTGCACACCGGCGACGCCGGATGTCTCGACGAGCACGGCTGCGTGAAGATCACCGGGCGCCTGAAGGACATGTTCACCGTGGGCGGCTTCAACGTGTACCCGGCGGAGGTGGAGAACGTGCTGAGCGCCCACCCGGACGTGGTGGAGGCGGCCGTGATCGGCGTCGCCGATGCCCGGCTGGGCTCCGTGGGCCAGGCTTACGTGACCCTCCGCCCCGGCGCCACCACCGCCGGGCTCCCGGACTACTGCCGCGAACGCCTGGCGAACTTCAAGGTGCCGCGAAGCTTCGTGGTGCTCGACGAATTCCCGCGCAACGCCAGCGGCAAAATCCTCAAACGGGACCTGGCCCCGGGTCAGCCCTCGCGCTGAAGGAAGGCAGGCCATTCGCCGCCGCCGTCGACGTTCAGCACGGCTCCGGTGACGTGGCTCGCCAACGGCGACGTCAGCAGCAAGCAAGCCTGGCCGACCTCGGCGGGGGTCGCGAACTGCCCGCGTGGGATCGTGCGCGCGATCGCGTGCCGGCGCGCTGGGTCGCCGTAATGGTCCGTCGCGCCCGGCGTTTCCACCAGCCCGCAGCTGACCGCGTTCACCCGCACCTGCGGGGCCCACTCGACCCCGAGGCTCGCGGTGAGGCTTTCCAGCGCCGCCTTCGCCGCGCCGTACACCGCCGTGCCGGGGCTCGGCCGACGCGCCGAAATCGACGTGACATTGACCGCCGAAGACCCGGAAGTGGCGCGTAGCAACGGGTACGCCGCATGGAGGACGTAAGCCGCGGCAAGGAAGTTGAGGTCGCTGATCTTCCGGTGAAACCGCGGCGACGCCTCGGCGAACTGCGCGAACGGCGCCCCGCCCGCGTTGTTCACCACCACGTCGAGCCGCCCGTGTCGCTCCCCGATCCCTTCCAGCCACGTCTGCACCTGGTCCGGCTCACGGACGTCCACCCGCTCGAAATGCGGCCCATCAGCCGAGTGCAGCCGCTCCGGCGCGGTCCGGCCGCAGATCTCGACGTCGGCGCCCGCTTCGAGGAAGGTCGCCGCGATGCCGTCGCCGACCCCGCGCGCGCCACCGGTGACGGCGACGACGCGGCCGCTGAGGTCGAAGCTGACGGGCATCCTGCTCCTCCGGTACGGGGAACACCCAGGCTACCAAACAAGTGCTAGGTTGAGAGCAGTTCGACGTACCCCGCCGTCCCGTGCACCCGGATCCGCTGCCCGTCCCGGATCAGCCGGGTCGCCTGCGCCACGCCGACGACCGCGGGCAGGCCGTACTCGCGGGCGATCACCGCACCGTGGGTCATCTGGCCGCCGACCTCGGTCACCAGTCCCGCGATCCCGACGAACAACGGCGACCAGCTCGGGTCCGTGAAGGCGGTGACCAGGATGTCGCCCGCTTCGAGGTCGGCGTCGGCCAGGTCCAGCACGACCCGCGCCCGCCCCTCGACGGTCCCGGCCGACACCGCGACGCCGGTCAAGGCCCCGTCCGGCACGTCGGTCCGCCGGTACTCCCCGCTGACGCCCTCGCCGTCCGACGTGAGCACCCGCGGCGGGGTAAGCGCCTGGTACGCCCGGAAGTCCTCTTTGCGCTGGCGGATCAGCTCGCGGTCCACGCGGTTCTCCCCCACCGCGGCACGGAATTCCTCGAACGTCAGGTAAAAGACGTCCTCGGGCTCGCCCGGCACGAGCCGTGCGGCCTCGCGCAGCAACGCCTGCTTGTAGACGAAATAGCGGCTGATGATGCCGTACTTCGGGTACTCGCGGTACCCGATGAAGGTGCGGACCCGGTCGATCATCCGCTTGGTCTCGGCGGCTTTCTCCTCGCCGTCCGGCAGATTTCGCAAGCGCGACAGGATTTCCTCTTCTTTGCGCAGCGCCTTCTGCCGTCCCTCCTCGAAACGGCGCGCAGCTGCACCGGGTGCGAAGTTGCGGACGTTGTCCAGGATCACCGGCACGAGGGTGCTTGGCCGCTCCCGCCACCGCGGCCGGGTGATGTCGATCTCGCCGACGCAGCGCATGCCGTAGCGGTCGAGGTACGCCTCGATGGCATCACGCACCTCGGTGCCGCCGTCGAGTTTCGGCAGCTCGTCCAGGAAGCCGTCATCCGAGACGCCCTCCAGGTACGCCGCCACTTCCGGCCGCGCACGGACCACGTCCGCGACGTCGAGCAGCGCCAGCCCCATTTCCGACGTGACATTGCCGGGCGCGGACAACGTGAGCGTGTCGGCTGCATTGGTCTCGCCGAGCCACTCTTCGAGCCGGTCGTT
Source organism: Amycolatopsis jejuensis (assembly GCF_000717335.1). Taxonomy (GTDB): domain Bacteria; phylum Actinomycetota; class Actinomycetes; order Mycobacteriales; family Pseudonocardiaceae; genus Amycolatopsis; species Amycolatopsis jejuensis. The sequence continues at coordinate 21,669 of NZ_JNYZ01000006.1, read as the reverse complement.
GAGCCACCAGGTGGAGTCCATCCCGGCCATGATGGCCTGCATGCTGACCGGGTCGCCGAGCATTCGCTTGTGCTCCGCGAAGGCGTCCACGAGGAAGTCGAACAGTGCCGGTCCGTGGTGCGCGCGGATGTCTTTCTCCAGCGCCGCAATGGATTCCCGGCTGCGCTCGATCAGCCCGGCGACGATGGCCGGGTCGGTCTCGATCGGCGGCGGCGCGGCAGGCGCCGGGGCGGGCGCGGGATCCGGCCGCGAGGGTACGAAATCGGCTCGCTCCAGCACGGTCTCCAGCGCGTCCCGCATGAGCGGATCACCGCGGCCCATCACGTCCAGCAGCGCAGCGCGGCTGGTGGGCGCGGCGAGCCGCGGAGTGACGTCGACGAACAGCCGCCCGCCTGCCTCGTGCATCGGCACCATCGCGGTGTGCCGCCAGACCGACAGCCCCAGCGGCTTCATCGCATCGGTCATCATCTGCCCGTGGCCCACCGAGGCGTAGACGTGGTTCTCCTCGTCGGCAGCCTCGGGAATGGGGAACAACGTCGTGATCGGACGGGCCTGCACGATCTGGAATCCGTCGCCGTCCAGGCACCACTCGATGTCCTGCGGACGGCCGAAGTGCGCCTCGATCCGCCGCCCGAGCCGCACCAGCTCCACGACCTGCGCCTCGGTCAGCGCCGGTTCCGCCTGCTGCACCGGGTCGATCGGCACCTCCCGCGTGCCACCGGCGGCGACCGCTTCCACGGCACGCTCCTTGGCCGCGATCGTCTTGGCGACGATCACGCCGTTGCGCACCTTGAACACGTCCGGATTCACCAGGCCGGACACCAGCGCCTCGCCGAGCCCGAACCCCGCGTCCACCGTGGCGACCGTGCGGTTGCCGGTGACCGGGTCCGCCGTGAACAGAATCCCCGACGCGCGCGGAAACACCATCCGCTGCACGACGACAGCCATCTGGACGGCGCGATGGTCGATCCCGTTCCGCTGCCGGTAGATCACCGCGCGCTCGGTGAACAGCGACGCCCAGCACCGGCTGATGTCCCGCAGGATCGCCGCCGCGCCCACGACGTTCAGATACGTGTCCTGCTGACCGGCGAACGACGCCGTCGGCAGGTCCTCGGCCGTCGCACTGGACCGGACCGCGAACGGGACCTCGGCACCGGCCAGTGCACCGGTGATCGCGTCGGCGACCTCGCCGGGAAGGGCAATCCCTTCGACCGTCCGGCGAATCTCCGCACTGAGCGCGCGGATCGCGGCGCGGTCGTCGGGGTCCACGCGTGACAACTCGTCGAGCGGCACGGCCACCACCCGCCGGAATGCCTCGGTGGTAACGCAAAACCCGTCCGGCACGCGGATCCCGTCGATCCGCGCCAGCGCACCCAGCTGCGCACCCTTCCCCCCGACAGCCGCGACCTGTCCCTCGTCGATGTCACGCAGATCCACCACGTACTGCACGGCGCCCCCCATTTCCGCAGAGGCCGCCGATTCTGCCTCGCGCCCCGGCACCCGCGGCAGGCACCCCGGTCACGGATCGGTCGTGAAGCTGGCCAGCAGCACCGGGAAGTCCAGCATCGACCCGGGTTCCGCGCCGGATTCCTCCACCGCCGTCCGGAGTTCCCGGTACAGCCCGGCAATGTGCCGGGCCGCCGCGTTGCTGCTGACCCGGGGCTCGCGCGCGGTGATCCCGCTGATGATGTCGCGGTGGCCCGGCACGAAACGCTGGCTCGAACGCTCCACTTTGAGCGTTTCCAGCCGGAAGCCCGCCATCTGCGGCACGATCATCTGGTACATCGAGTACAGCTGCGTGTTGTGCGCGGCCCGGACGATCGAATCGTGGAACTCCTCGTCGGTGCGGGCGCGGTCGTGGACGTCGCCCTCCTTCACCGCCGTCTCGTGGTCGGCCGCCCGCGCCCGCATCTCGTCGAGATCCTCGGCGGTCGCCCGGACACAGGCCAGCGCGACCGCCGCGGTTTCGAGCCCGATGCGCAGCTCGAGGATCTCCGCGAGCGCCGGGCCGCTCACCGAGCTGAGCCCCACGAACTGGGCGGAATGCGGCTGGCTCATCGGCTCCGACACGAACGTGCCGCGTCCGCGCACGACCTGCAGCACCCCGAGGGTGTGCAGGGTCCGGATGGCCTCGCGCAGCGAGCCCCGGCCGACCTGCAGCTGGCGGGCGAGTTCGGGTTCGGCAGGCAGCTTGTCCCCCGGTTTCAGCGCCCCGGACCGGATCCGTTCGGTGATCACGTCGGTGATCACCTCCGTGACGGGACGCCGGGACAACGGCGCGTAGTCGGCGGCGCCCAGCGTGGCGGGCGGCTCGGTGCGGCTCATGGCGAATACTCTACCACCCCTTGTTAGATGTCGGACATCTTACTAAGCTCCCCCGGCATGACTTCCTCCGCAGTGCACGTGGGCGTCCGGTTTCCCCCGGCCGGGAACGTCGCCGAGGTGGCCGGCGAGGTCGCGAGAGCCGAGCGGTTCGGGTTCGACACCGCCTGGATCGCGGACTCGCAGCTGCTCTGGCGCGACGTCTGGGTCGCGATGGGCCTCGCCGCCGCCCGGACCGAGCGGATCACGCTGGCCTCGGCCGTGACGAACCTGGTCACCCGGCTGCCCAGCGTGGTCGCCTCGGCGGTCAACACCGTCGCCGAGCTCGCGCCGGGCCGGGTGTGGCTGGGGCTGGGCACCGGCGACAGCTCGGTGAAACCGATCGGGCTCTCCCCCAGCACCCGGGCGCAGCTGCGGACCGGGCTGACCGAGATCCGCCGCCTGCTCGACGGCGACCCGGTGCCCGCCGGAAACCGCGAGGTGTACCTGCAGGGCGCGGGCGGCCGCGTGCCCGTGCACATTGCTGCCTCGGGTCCGCGGATGGTCCGGATGGCGGGTGAGGTCGCCGACGGCGTGCTCACCCTGGCCGGGATTTCCCCGGAGACCGTGGCGAAAACGGTGGCCGCGGTGCGGGAAGGAGCGTCCGGCCGGGCCATGCCCGTGGTGACCGCAGGCGCGTTCTGCGCACTCACCGACGACGTCGAGCGCGACGCCCGGGTCCTCAAGCCGATCTGCTTGCACATGGCCACGATCGGGGCGCAGGACTTCCTGCGGCTGGCCGGAATCGAGCTCCCGCCACCGCCTCCGGTACCCGACGTGTACCCGGACATGGTGCACGCGGTCGACTGGGAGGACGCGATCACGCTTGCCTCGCGGTATGTCAGCGACGAGGCAGCGGTCCGCTTCGCGCAGACGTTCTGCTTGTTCGGCACCGCGGACGAGATCGTGGAGCAGGCCCAGCACGCGGTCGACGCCGGGGCGACCGGGTTTTACCTGCGCCACGTCGGCAACTACACGCTGCCGTCGGAGTTGATCACCGATTTCGGCGAGCAGGTGCTACCCCGGCTGCAGCGCCTCGTCCCCCGGGTGGCGGCATGACCGACGCTCTGGTGGAAGACCTGCGGGCGCTGGCCCGGGTGCCGTCGGCGGTGCCGCCGGGAGCCGACACGCTCCTCGCACCCGACCATCCGATCATCGCGAACTACCTGCAAGCCGTGCGTCCTCGCTTCGCCGAACTGGCCGCGCGGGTCCCGGGCGCCACTCCGGTCGACCTGCCGCTCGGGCAGTTCGGGATACGGATCTGCGGCCGCCGGCCGGGTCCGGTCCTGATGCTGATGGCGTACCTGCCGACCCAGCACCACAACGAAATGCGCGACCCGTGGTCGGGCGACCTGCGCGTACCACCCGGCGGGAGCGAGCCCGCGGTGTACGGGCAGGGCGTCACGCAGAACAAGGCACACCAGGCGGTGCTGCTGGAACTCCTTCGGCGACTCGGCGCCGAGGGCGGGATCGAAACCGGGACGCTGTGGCTGTGCCTCAACAGCGAGGGCCGCAGCAGCCACGGCTGTACCAACGCGATCCTCGACGCGCTGCCCACGCCGCCGGACTTGGTGGTCCAGCTGTTCTGCACCGACCTCGTCCTCACCACCGGCAATCGGGGCCGGGTCGACATCCACGTCGAGCTGGCCGGTGAGGCCACGCATTCGTCCTCGCCGCCAACGGCCGGGCGAGTGATCGACGCAGCCGCCGACGTGGTCGTCGCACTCCGCGAACTCGACCGCGAGGCGGCCCGGCACACTCATCCCGAACTGGGCGCCGAGCGGGTCGTGCCGTATCTGGTCCAGTACGAACCCCTTGCCCCGCACACCCTGCCGCACCACGCGCGCATCACCGTCGACCGCAGGCTCCTGCCAGGGACCACGCCAGAGGCCGCGACCACGGAGCTGGCCACCGGATTGTCGCGGCTGCTCGGCGAAAACCCCGGCGGCTGCGCGATGAACGTCCGCCAGGGGGTCGCGATGCTGCCGTACGAACTCGACGCCGCCGACCGGCCCGTGCTCGCCCCGCTGGAAGCCGTGATCCGCGAGCGTTTCGGCGAGGTCCGGCATGGCGTGTATCCGGGGACCTTCGACGCGGGCGGGCCCGCTGCCCGCGGAATTCCGGCCGTGATGTTCGGGGTGCCCGACTCCGGCGGGCTGCTCGGCGACGACTACCTCGCCCTCCCGGCACTGCGGGACGAGGCCGACATCGTGCACGACGCGGTCGTGCGCTACCTGGGTACGAAGGAGAGGCAACCACGATGACCACCACCCCTGTCCCCGAGCGGCATCCGGTCCGCGTCGTCTCGGCGAGCCTGCTGGGCACCGCGATCGAGTGGTACGAGTTCTTCACCTTCGGCACGGCCGCCGCGCTCGTGTTCCCCAAGGTGTTCTTCCCCGAGAACGACTCCCGGATCGGCACCCTGCTGTCCCTGTCCACCTTCGCCGTCGCGTTCCTCGCCCGCCCGATCGGCGGCGCGATCTTCGGGATGCTCGGCGACCGCTTCGGCCGCAAGCCGATCCTCATCGCGACGCTGGCGCTCATGGGGTGCTCGACGCTGGCGATCGGGCTGCTGCCGTCGCACGCCTCCATCGGGATGGCCGCGCCACTGCTGCTGGTGGTATTGCGCATCTTGCAAGGGCTGTCGCTCGGCGGCGAGTACGGCGGTGCCGTGCTGATGAGCGTGGAACACGCCCGGCCCGAGCGCCGCGGGCTGTTCGGCGCGCTGGTCAACACCGGCGCCGGATGGGGACTGCTGCTCGCGAACCTGGCGTTCCTCCCGGTGTCCGCAATGGACGAAAAGGCGTTTCTCGGGTGGGGCTGGCGGATTCCGTTCTGGCTGAGCGTCGTGCTGCTGATCGCGTGTCTCGTGGTCCGGCTGCGGATCACCGAAAGCCCCGAATTCGCCGCCGCGGCCGCCCGCGGACAGACGCGCCGCGCACCGCTGCGCGAGGTCGTCACCCGGCATTGGGCGCTGGTGGTGCTGATGATGCTGTCGTACGCGGGCGCCGGAGTCGTCTTCTACGTCGGTACCGTCTACGTGCTCAGCTACGGCACCAGCGCGTTGGGTATGTCGCGCAGCACGATGCTCACGCTGGTCCTGCTGATCAACGTGCTCACGATCATCGCCATCCCGGTGTTCGGCGCGCTGTCGGACAAGGTGAACCGCAAGAAGATCTTCATCGCCGGAGCCATCGGCATGGCGGTGCTGTCGCCGGTGTGGTTCCTGCTGCTGGACACGCGTTCGTTCGGCTGGATCATGCTCGGGTTCGTCCTGCTGTTCATCCCCTACTCCGCCAACTACGGCGTGATGCCGACGTACTTCGCCCAGATCTTCCCGCCGGCCATCCGGTACAGCGGACTGTCGCTCGGCTACACCCTCGGCACCGTCATCAGCAGCGCGATCGCCCCGCTGATCGCGACCGGCCTGATGTCCGCGACCGGCACCTGGGCGTGGATCGCGGTGTACATGAGCGTGGCCGCCGTGGTCTCGGCCGTGGCCGCCGTCCGGATGCACGAACAACCGGCCACCGTGGAAAACCCCCGCCGTCTCCGCGAAGGGACCGAAATCGGATGAACCCGCTGACGTTCGGCGCCCCGGTTTCCGTGCACCCGCAGGTCGATCCGCTCGACGATCTGCAGTGGGCCGACCGGCAGCCCGGGATCGAGGGCGCCTGGCTGATCGACCACCTGCAGGGCTGGTTCCCGCGGGGTACCGACGGCGGGGTCCTCGAAGATCCCCACCAGCTGCTCGACCCGCTGTCGCTGCTCGCCGCGGGTGCGGTGCGCACCGAGCGGGTGGCGCTCGGAGTCGCGGTGACCGACCCGCTCCGGCGCAGCAGTGTCGCGCTCGCGCAGGGGGCGAGCACGATCAGCTGGCTGGGACAGCGGCCGATGCGGCTCGGGGTCGGCGCCGGAGATCCCGGCCAGCTCCGGCCGTTCGGCCTGCATTCCGGCCGCGAACGCACCGGCCGCCTCGATTACGTGCGTCCCGCGCTGCGGCAGCTCGACGAACTCCGCACGGCCGACCCCTCGGCCACGGGGCTCGGGATCGCCGAGGTTTCCGGCTACGAGCTGTACGTCGCAGCGCACGGGCCGCGGATGCTGGAACTCGCCGCGACGCACGCCGACGGCTGGCTGCCGACCACGGTGTCCCCCAAGGTGTATCGCGAAAAGCTCGATCACCTACGCGCACACGCGGAGAGCATCGGCCGCGACCCGGGGACGATCCGGCCGACGCTCTTCACCTGGTCCGCGCTCGCCCCGACCGCTCGGGAAAGCCGGGCGCTGCTGGCACATCCTTCGGTCCGCGCGGTCGCGCTCTACCGCGGCCCGGCCGGGTTCGCCGCGCACGGCGCGAGCTACCCGCTCGAGCACAGCTACGTCCCGGACGAGGTCCCGCCGGACCAGGCGACCGGCTTGCTGGCCGCCATCCCGGACGCCGTGGTCGCGGACGCGGTGCTGCACGGGTCGCCCGAGGAAGTCCGCGAACAACTGCAGGAGTACCACGACGCGGGGTGCGAACACGTGATCTTCAACGACATCGGCCGGTTCACCGATCCCGAAGGCACGGAACGCTTCCGTACCGCGCTGATGGACCTGACCCGGTGGTGAGCCTCAGGTCATCGAAGCCGCTTCCACCTCCAGCGCCCGGACCATCGCGGCCGCCGCGGGGCCCGAACCCTCCCCCGTGACAGCCCACAGCGCATGTCTCGAGCCGCCGTTTTCGTCTCGCACCGGGATCCAGCGGACGCCACTCGGGAGGGCGCCTGCGGCGAAGCCCGGGACCATCGAGATGCCCAGCCCCGCCGCGACCAGGCCCAGCCGGGTCGGCCAGGTGCGGACCGCGAAGGCGATCTTCGCGTCCGCCAGGCCCGGCCAGGTCCCGAATTCCGGATGATCGCCGACCCGGACCCCGACGATCCACGGCTGCTCGGCCAGCTCCGCCGGCTCGACCCACGTGCGGCCCGCGAACGGATGCGCCTCCGCCACCGCCACGCCCAAGCCCCGGCCACTGCGGAGTTCCGTGCGGCGCAGGGCCGAGAAATCGTAGTCCGGGAGGCCGTCACCGGTGACCGCGACCGCGACCTCCAACCGGCCGCGGCGCAGGGCCTGCAGCTGGGCGGGGGTCGCGGATTCGGTGAGCTGGATCTGCAGGCCGGGGTGCGCCCGCAGCAACCGCGCGGACGCCCGCGGCAGCAGCACCGCCGACGCCGCGGGGAATCCGCCGACGGTCAGCCGTCCGGCGAGCCGGTCCCGCAGCCCGGCCAGCTCCTGCCCGGCGGCGCTGACACTCTCCAGCACCCGTCCGGCATGCCGGATCAGCACCTCCCCCGCCGTAGTCGGACGGATTCCGCGCGCATGCCGCTCGAAAAGTGCGGTTCCGGTGGCCCGTTCGCTCGCGGCAATCTGCCGCGAAACCGCCGACTGCGTGTACCCGAGCTGATGGGCCGCCGCACTGAACGATCCGGTACGGGCCACCTCGACGACGACCCGCAGGCCGGTGAGCGTCAGATCAGCCATTCCGGCCGCCCGAGCCGAGGCAGGCAGGGGTCACCGGAGCACCCCAGGAAAAGAACGACACATTCTTCGACACCGAGAACTTCACCTTCCACGGCCCGGACGGTTTCGAAACCGATTACGCCGGGCTCTCCGAATACTTCCGATCACTGCGGGCTGTATTCCCGGCTTCCGCATCCGCCGCGCGATCGGTGGCGGCCGACTGGCGCCGCGGGCACGCATCCCGGACGCCCGCATCGTGGACCTGATCAACCATCTTCCGGTCCGGCGACGGGCGGATCGCGGCAGACAGTCCGCACCGGCTACCGCAGCTTCGCGCGGCACCTTCCCGCCGAGGGCACCGCAACCCGGTCAGCGCGGGCGCGCCCGTCCACTGTGGACACTGTGGACACTGCGGACCCGGTGCACCACGCAGCCACCGTGGACCCTATGAACCACACAGCCACGGTCAGCGTTGCGTCCGCGATCGACGCTGCGGCCACAGTCGACGCTGCAGCCACGATGGACCCCGCGGCCACGGTCGATGCTTCGGCCACAGCCGACACCGCAGCCGCAGGCGACGCAGCAGCCACTGCGAACCACGCGGCCGTAGTCGGCCCCGCAGCCACAGTGGACACTGCGAACCCCGTGAACCACACAGCCACCGCGGACTCCGCGGCCGCAGCCGACGCTGCAGGCACCCCCGCCGCCGCGCACGCCCGAACCGCGGGAAACCGATCGCCGGGCAGCCGGATCGCGTGCGCCGGGATGTCCCCGCACCTCCCGGCTGCAACCGCTGCCCGCTCCGGAAAAACTGCCCGCACCGGCGGAAACCCTCCCCTGTATCACGGGAGTGAAGGTACCGCCCGCATCCCCGGCACCGGCGCTTTCCCGCCCCGAAGGACAGCGAGCGTGCCCCAATTCGCCGTGGCAGCACCGGAGACGGCGGAATCCGCCGTCGCTGCCCCGGTTCCGGCACGTGTTCCGCCGAATGGCCGAACAGTCGGTCCACGCAACTCGTCGCTCGTCGTGGCCGTCCGGATCGCCGCAGTGACGAACGCCCGTGTCCACTGTGGATTTTCGCCGGAACGCTGCCTGTTCACCCGGTGGCCGTCGCGGCTTAACCGCAGACGGTAACTTTCCGGCGGGGTGCGCACGATGTTTCGTCTGACCACGACGGCGTCCCGACCGGACCGCCGTCCGATCCGGACCCGAGGACGCCACCCATGACCAGCGCACGCAGCCGGACACCCCGGTTCCAGCTCATCGGCGGACCGGGGGACGCGACCAGGTGGCGGCTCCTCGGCACCAACAACGCCTCGCTCGGGCTGGGCACCGTCGACTACCGCAACGGCCGGGAGTGCGTCGCGGCAATCCAGTGGCTGTGCGCGAATCTCGCGCAGACGCGGATGGAACTCGTGCACGACCACGGCGTCGACTGGCGCTGGGTGCTGCGGGCCGGGGCCGGTCCGATCGCGGCGGCGAGCCACGCCTACGGCAGGCGGATCGAGGCGAAACGCGGGTACGAGCGGTTCGTGGTGGCCACCGGAAAAGCCGCGGAGCTCGCCGCGGACGGCCGGATCACCGACTGGCGCGCGAAATACCGCTGACGCGTTCGTCGGGCATTAACGTACGCGCCGTCGGGTGGGAACGCGGCCAACCGCCCCGCGTTTGCCGGGCCCCGCGAGGTTGGTCGAGACCACGGAACCCCGTGGTCTCGACCAGACAGAAAGAGTACAAACCGATGCGTGCTCGTACTGCCCGGTTCGCAGGCGTCACCGCCGTGGCCGCCGGCGTCTGCCTCTTCCTCCCCGGTGTCGCCAGCGCGGTGCCCGGCCCCAACGGCCTCGCCGAGGTCGTGACGGCCGTCGGGTCCGACACGATCGCGGACGTCACCACCGCGATCTTCGCCGCCGCCAACGGGTCCGCGGCGAACAGCGACCCCGACAACTACGTGAACGTCCCGCCGCTGCTGGCCGCCGGCCAGTCCTTCCCCGTCCCCGGCGACGCGCTCGACCCCGGTACCACCTACAACGGCACCAACCCGCCGCCGAACGGCTCGACCGCGGGCAAGACCGCGCTGGCCAACGCCGCCGCGGCGGGCAGCGCCTCGGTCGACCTGTCGCGCTCGTCGTCGGGCCGCTCCGCCTCCGACCCGGCGTCGTTCCAGTACTACGGCTTCGCCAAGGACGGCGTGTCGTGGGCCGCGTCGGCGACCGGCAAGGGCGCGGGCGTCACGCTGACGCTGGACCAGCTCCGCCGCATCTACAGCGGCGCCATCACCAACTGGAACGAGGTCGGCGGCGCCGACTCGCCGATCGCGGTGTACCTGCCGCAGGCCGGCTCGGGCACGCTCGCCTTCTTCACCGGCACCGTCCTCGGCTTCGACCCGACCACGAAGCCGGTCACCATCAAGCGGTTCCAGGAGAACGAGGCCAGCACGATCGCCGAGGGTGACCAGGCGTCGGCGATCGCGCCGTACTCGGTGGCCCAGTGGGTCGCGCAGGCGAACGGCGTGGTGACGGACAAGCGCGCCGGATTCTTCGAGGGCACCCTGACCGGAGCCGGCTCGGACGCCTCCCCGGTGTCCGGCAGCGCCCCGAACTACGCCCCGGCGTTCGCCGACGGCTTCCTCGGCGCCCGCACGGTCTACTACGTCCTGGACACCCGCTCGCCGTCCTACGAGGCAGCCCTCAACGCGGTCGGCTTCGACGCATCGGGCCCGAGCCCGCTCTGCAACGGCAGCCTCGCCGGCACACTGAGCAAGTACGGCTTCAAGCCGCTGGCCGCCAACGCCAACGGCGTCACCTGCACCCTCTCCTGACCCTTCCATGACGAAACGGCCCGGCCGGTGGCCGGGCCGTTTCCGTGTCAGCCGCTCAAGCCCAAGAGGCAGCAACCGCGAATCCACCCAGCCCCAGCCGGATCACCGGTACAGCCACCCTGCTCCTCAGCGCGACCATTCAGCAGCGTCGGCCGAAACGACCAACCCCCAACAACCGCTGCCACGCACGAAAACGGCCCGACCACTGCGGCCGGGCCGTTTCCGTATTCAGCCACTCAAGCCCAAGCAGGCAACAACCGCCACACCGCCGACGCTGCCAGCACGGCCAACGCCAGCAACGCCGGAGTCGTCAGCACATACGTCGACACCGAACGCCACCGCCGGTACAGCACCGTCGCCCCCGCCGCCACCACCGCGAACCCACCCAGCGCCAACGCCAACCGCGCCCAACCCGCCGGATCACCGCTACGGCCATCCTGCGCATCAGCCCGGCCATTCTGCGGCGTAGGCCGGAACGGCTTGCCGTCAAGCACCGCCGTCACCACCGTCGCATGAGACGCCGCACCTGGCCACCACGAAGCCGACGTCACGAGCGTCAGCCGGTCGTTCTCCGTACGCCCGTAGTCCCGGTCCTCGTCCAAGTCGCGGGTTGCCGTGTCGGTCACCGTGTACACCGACTTCCCCTGCGTAGTCGCGACCACCAGCTTGTCCCCCCGCGCCAGCTCGCCCAGCCGCGCGAACGGGGCGCCGTACCCGGAGTACCGCCCGGCCACCGCCGAGTTACCCGGCTGACCAGGTCCCGACGTACCCGGCACGTGCCCCGGCCCGGACACCGTCTCGCCCGGCGCAACGCCCTCCAGCACGACCTGCTGCGCATGCAGCTTGGGGATTTCCAGGACCGCCACCGGCGAACCGAGCTCCGGCGGCTTCGTCACCGGCGCGGCCCCGAGCAACGTCCGGGCCGCGCCCTGTGCCTGCGCCATCCGGTCCTCCAGCACGTCCAGCGCGGCCCGCTGGTCGTTGTTCGCCAGCATCGGCCCGAGCGCGTACGCGACGATCCCGAAGCACACCACCGTCGTCACCAGCCAGCCGCCTACCGCCCAGGCTGTCCACTTGGGAGCGACACGCACCGTAGTCATGCCCGACGCCACCACACGAGCCGGTTCACCCACGACGGCACCGGTTTCCCCGCGGTGAGATAGCCGGTCGCCGGCGGCAGGAACACCAGCAATACCAACGCCAGCAACGGGATCAGCGCCCCGAGCACCCCCGCCCCCGGGAAGAGCGGAATCTGTACCCCCGCCGCCACCGTCCGCGCTTCCTGGACACTCGCGGAAGTCGGAGTCTTCAACGCCAGCGCCGCCGTCTCCGGCGCACCCAAAGCGGGCGCCCCCGACCCCGGTGCCGGACCGCCGAATCCACCGCTCAACGGCCCACCGTCGACGCCACCACCGGGTCCACCCGTTGCCGCGCCGGGGTTTTGCGCCTCCTTCTGCTGCTGACAAGACGCCGCCGCCGTGCCGGTCCCCACCTTCGCCGCGGCAGCCTGCGCGGCCGACAGCAGATCCGGCGGCAACGGGACCAGACCGGGTCCCATCCCGCCCTGCCCGCCGTTGGTCGCTGCTTTGAGGAACGTCGTCAGCTGCGCCTGTTTCGCCGTTTCCGGTGCACACGAAGCGTTGACCAGCGGGTTCACCGGCGCCGCAATCGATTCGACATACGTCAGCGGGTACGCCTCCGGATCGTCGCCCCCGGCGATCTGCAGCGAACCGTCCGCACCCGGCCGCGCGTGCGCAGCCGCGGCCTGCAGCGACTTCGGCGTCGGCGCGACGTACCCGCCCTTGCCGTTCGGCAGCGCGATCGGGGTCCAGTTGTTCTCCGCGGCCGTGGCCAGATCGGTGACCACCCAGTTCAGGCAGCCGTGCACACATTCCGTGCCGGTACCGAGCGTGATGTTGCTGACCTGCTTGCGCACGTTCACCCGGCCGGTCTTCGCATCGACGTTGTGCACGCCGCCGTCGCCCAGGTTGAGCGCGTTGAGGTCGGTCACCAAGCCGACCGGACCGCCGCTGCCCTGCACCGGCTTCCCCTTGCCGTCCCGGAAATTCCCGTACGTCCACGCGGGCAGCCCCTTCAACCGGCTGCTCAGGACCAGCGGCACGGTGCTCGCGCCGGTTTCCCCGGTGACGCCGTAGAACAGGTTGTCGCCGGACCGTCCGGCCCGCGTGTCGGGCGCCAGCACCGGGCTGTCCGGCCCGTCGATCGCGGCGAGCGCGGGGTTGCGTTTCACCAGCGGCGACCCGGTCACGAAGATGCCGCCGCGGCCGGTGCTGCCCGGCTGCTCGCCGCCCTTGCTCAGCATGCCCGCCACGTCGTCCCAGCTGAACTGCAGGTGGTCGGACAGCCGCGACACGAGCGCGGCGCCCGCGTCGGTGCGGTCGATCGGGGTCCAGCCCACCGCGGCGATCACCGTCGCGTTGAGTGCCACCGGAACGTAGCTGCGGTCCCGGACCCGCTGGGCGGCCAGCGCTCCCCCGAACCCGGTGATCACGACATCGGACTGCCCCTTGTCGAACGACGTCAGCCCGACGTCCTCGGTCTCGGCCACCAGGTTCGCCGGTTGCACAGCCTTCGTCGGCGCGCACAGCATCTGGTTCCACGCCACCGAAGTCCGGCCGAACCGCTCGGGCATGCTCGCGGTGAGCGTGCTCGCCCCGATCCCACCGCAGCCCTGGATCTTGAGCCCGGGCGCGGAAGCCTGGAAGGTCACCGAACTGTCGAACACGACCGTCCGAGGAGTGGTCGCGCCGGTGATCCGCACCATCATCGTGCACGGATGGTTTTCGTCGCAGCTGAACGAGTACTTCTTCTTGTCCGGGTTGGCCGGCCACGGGAACGTCGCGGACGGCTGGAGCTGGGTGTACTCCGGGTCGAAGGCAATCAGTTTCGGGGTGCTGGCCCCGCGCGGCACGTAGGTGTCGAACACGACGTCCTGGGTGGTCGCGCTGCGCCCCCGGTCCGCGCTCGGGGTCACGAACGGCGAGCCGGACAGCTCGTCGTTGAAACTGCCGCAGTACGCGGTGACCCGGTTGTCCATCGAATGGTTCGGCAGCCACGCGCGTTTGCCGGTGGCCGGGTCGAGCTGGTTGGACAGCAGTGCGTCGCGCAGTTGCGCGGGGCACACGAAGATGTTCGCGGTGGACCCGGCGGGCAGGCCGGAGATCGTGATGCGCAGCGGGTCGCCGTCCTGGGCATGTGCGAGGTCGGTGCCGGTCGCCTGCACGGTGTAGCTGAGGGTGCCGGTCTGCGCGGACGCCGACGGCACCACGGCAAGGCCGAGCACCGCGAGCACCCCGGCCGCGAACACGAGTACCACGCGTCTCAAGCGGTTCATGGTCTCAACCTCTCCACCCTCGCCTGTCCCGTCAACAAAAGGGAACAGAACGCGGGTGGCGATTCACGTACGCGCCGTCGGGCCTTCGCTGTCAGGTCAACTTTCCCGGCGCCCGGCTCGGAATACTCGCTGCCGTGACTGCTGCTCCGCCAGGCCCGCTGACCATCGCCGACCTCCCGTCCCGCGCCGACCGCCTGTTCTCCCGCGTGACGAGCGGAGCCGGGCTCTCGGTGCTCGCCCTGCTGATCGTGATCGGGTTCTTCCTGATCTACCGCTCGGTGCCGGCCTTCGAAGCGAGTGGCTTCGGGTTCTTCAGCACCATCGGGTTCGACGCGGCGTCCGGGCAGCTCGGCGTGCTCGGCCTGCTTTACGGCACGGTGGTCGTCGCGCTGATCGCCGTGGCGTTCGCGGTTCCGCTTTCGGTGCTGGCCGCGCTCTTCATCAGCGACTACGCGAGCCCGCGCACCCGCGGTTTCCTCACCGGACTGGTCGACCTGCTCGCCGCCATTCCCAGCCTGCTGTACGGCCTGTGGGGCTTCAGCTTCCTGCGCCCGTTCATCACGCCGCTGTCGGAATGGATGACGACCAACCTCGGCTGGTTCCCGCTGTTCGCCACGAAACCGGGCGCGGTGCTGTTCAACTCGATGTTCGTCGCGGGGCTCGTCGTGTCGCTGATGGTCATCCCGATCACGACGTCGGTGATCCGCGAGGTTTTCACGCAAACTCCGCCGGGCGAAAAGGAAGCCGCGCTCGCCCTCGGCAGCACGCGGTGGGGCATGGTCCGCACCGTCGTGCTGCCGTTCGGCCGCGGCGGGATCATCGGCGGCTCGATGCTCGGCCTCGGCCGCGCCCTCGGCGAGACCATCGCGGTTTCGCTTCTGCTGCCCCAGGTTCCGCAGCTGACCACGCATCTGCTCGAGTTCGGCGGCGCGACGATCTCCGGGTTCATCGCCAACAACGCCGGGATGTCCGGGCTCGGGCTGAACGGGCTGATGGCCGCCGGGCTGGTGCTCTTCGCCTTCACCCTCGCGACGAACTTCACCGCGTCGGTGATCATCTCCCGCAGCCGCTCCGGAGCGGGGGTCGACGCGTGACCGCCACCGTCGAAGAGCCAGCCGTCGAGGAAGCCCGGCCGATCCCGGTCCGCCGCCGCACCTCCGCGACCACCCCGCAGGACCGCCTGGTCGCCCTCGGCTGCGCCGCGTCGGCCACCTTGCTGACCTGGTTCGTGATGCACCAGCTGCTGACGTCACCGGGCTGGCTCGCCGACCTCGTCGTCGCCTACCTGCTGTATCTCGGCATGCTCTACCTCGTCACCCGCGACCGCGTCGGCAAGCTCGCCGCAACCGACCGGCTGGTGTCCGCGATCGTGGTCAGCGGCGCGGCCGGGCTGCTGGTCCCGCTGCTGTTCCTGCTCGGCTACATCGTCACCAAAGGGGTCCCGAGCCTGCGCCTGGCGTTCTTCGGCCACGACATGTCCGCGGTCGCGCCCACCGATCCGGCGACCGCGACCGGTGGCCTCCACGCGATCGTCGGCACGCTGGAACAGACCGCACTCGCGCTCGTCTTCGTGGTCCCGCTCGGCGTGCTCACCGCGGTGTTCCTCAACGAAACCAGGTCACGCTTCCGCCGTCCGGTGCGGATTTTCGTCGACGCGATGAGCGGCCTGCCCTCAGTGGTCGCCGGTCTGTTCGTGTACGCGGCGCTGATCCTGCCGCCGGTACAGTCCGGCTTCTCGGGTTTCATGGCGACGCTCGCGCTCACGATGATCATGCTCCCCACGGTCACCCGCACCGTCGACGTCGTGCTCCGCCTGGTCCCCGACGGTCTCCGTGAGGCGTCGCTGGCCCTCGGCGCCAGCCGCGCCCGCACGGTGTGGTCGGTGGTGCTGCCGACCGCCCGGACCGGCGTGAGTACCGCGATCATCCTCGGCATCGCGCGGGTGGTCGGCGAAACCGCGCCACTGCTGTTCACGTCTTTCGGCTCGCTGTCGATGAACTACAACCCGTTCGGCGATCCGCAGGAAAGCCTGCCCCGCTTCGTCTACCGCTACATCAAGGAACCGCTCGCCTCGGCGCAGGAACGCGGGTACATCGGCGCGCTGGTGCTGATCCTGCTCATCTTCGCGCTCTTCGCCCTGACCCGGCTGATCGGCCGCAAACGCTGGTCGCGCCGCCCGAAACCCAGGAGTACCCGGTGACCGAAACACTCGAAGCACGCGAACCCGTCCGGGTGCTCGGCGGCCCGCCGCCGGGTGCGGCCGCGCTGGAGGCCCGCGGGGTGCATGCTTGGTTCGGCGACCGGCTGGTACTGGAAGACGTCACCCTCGCGATGCCCGCCAACGAGGTCACCGCGCTGATCGGCCCGTCCGGCTGCGGCAAGTCGACCTTCCTGCGCATCCTCAACCGGATGCACGAGCTGGTCGCGTCCGCGAGCCTCGCCGGTGAGGTGCTGCTGGACGGGGACGACATCTACGCCGAGGGCACCCGCGCGCAGCAGGCCCGGCTGCGGATCGGGATGGTGTTCCAGAAACCCAACCCGTTCCCGGCGATGTCCATCCGCGACAACGTGCTCGCCGGGCTCAAGCTCGCCGGGGTCCGCTGCGCCGACAAGGACGCGCTGGTCGAGCAAAGCCTCGAACGCGCCGGTTTGTGGCGGGAAGTGCGCGACCGGCTGCACTCGCCCGGCGGCGCGCTGTCCGGCGGCCAGCAGCAGCGGCTCTGCATCGCACGATCCCTTGCGGTGCAACCGAATGTACTCCTCATGGACGAGCCGTGCTCGGCACTGGACCCGACGTCCACGCGCCGGATCGAGCAGACGATCGTGGAGATCTCCGACGAGGTCACCGTCGTGATCGTCACGCACAACATGCAGCAGGCACAACGGGTTTCGCACCACTGCGCGTTCTTCCTCGCCGGGGAGAACGAACCGGGCCGGATCGTCGAGCACGGGACGACCGAGCAGATCTTCGGCGATCCCGTCGACAGCCGCACCCACGACTACGTCCACGGCCGTTTCGGCTGACCGGGGGAACTTCCTGATGTACCGCACGCTGACCTGCGTGGTCCTGCTCCTGGCCGCCCAGGCCCTGTTCGCCGCGCCGGCGGACGCATTCACCCAGGTGAACGGGTCCGGGTCCACCTACGTCGGGCTCGCGATGAGCGACTGGCAGAACGGCGCGAACTCGCGCGGAATCCCGGTCAACTACAGCGCTCTCGGTTCGCCGGCCGGGGTGAACCAGTACGGCGACCGGACGGTCGACTTCGCCGGTACCGAGGCCGAGGTCAGCTCGCTGCAGGCCGCGGGCGGCGGCGGGCTCAGCGCGAACCAGCGCGGGTACCAGTACGTGCCGGACGTCGCGGGTGCGGTCGCGGTGATGTACAACGTCACCGACGCCGCCGGCCGCCGCGTCGATTCCCTGCACCTCAAGCGGGACACCATCGCGCGCATCTTCGCGCGTGAGATCACCCGCTGGAACGATCCGGCGATCACCGCCACCAACGGCGGGTTCGCCTTGCCGGACCAGCCGATCACGCTCATCGGGCGCAGCGGCCAGTCCGGTACCACGGCGTTGTTCTACGACTTCGTGGCGCACGTCGCGCCCGGCCCGTACGGCGCGTTCGTGGGCCGCAACGCCGACAAGGGGGTCGGCCCGCTGCCGTCGGGGGTACGGCCGATCCAGCTGCCGACCACCGGTCCGGACGCCGATTTCTACCGCCTGTTCGCCGATTCCGACCAGATCGCGCAAACGCTCGCCAACGGCAGCGTCCCGTTTTCCATCGGGTACGACGAATTCGGGTATGCCAAGAAGTACAACGCACCCACGGCATGGGTGGAAAACCAAGCAGGTAAATACACTCTGCCGTATGCGGCCAACATCGCGGCCGCGCTCACGAAAGCGAATCTGCGGCCGGACCTGAGCCAGGAACTGTCCGGCGTGTACTCCAATCCGGACCCGCTCACGTACCCGGTCTCGGCGTACTCGTACCTGATGACCCCCTGCGCGTCCGGCCGCGACACCTGTAAAGGCGGCTATCCTGACGGCGCCAAAACGGAGACGATGGCCGCGTTCATCGAACACGTCGCGTGCGATGGCCAGATCAACATGGCACGCGTCGGTTATTCCCCGCTGCCGCCGAACCTTTCCCAGGAAATGATGAACGCGAACGCGCGGCTCACCGGGAAACCGGCCAAGCAGCTGAATGCCGGGAACTGCGGCAACCCGACGTTCAGCGGCAGCCTCGGCGCGGGTGCGGCGGCGCCGCAGGACCCGTTCGTCGCGATGGGCGGGGTCGACGCGCTGACCCACGGCGGCACCGGTGGTGGTCCGAAGGCAGGCACGGACGGGCCGAAAACGTCGAACAGCGCGCAGGCTTCGACGGGTCCCGATGCGTCGTCGACCTCGGCGGATGCTTCGGAGGCCAACGGCGGGTCGCGCGATTGGCGCAATGCCGAACCTGCGGCGTACGAAGGCAGTGGCTTCGGTGGTTTCGGCGCCTGGGCGGCTTTGGTGCTGTTCGCGGCGATCTGCGTGCCGCTGCTGGTCCGCGGCATCGTCCGGCGGTTGCGGCGAACCGGATAAACTCGGGCGCACCAACCGCCGAGGAGCACAGATGCGGGTGTTCGGCGCGCACGTCCCGATGTCCGGGTGGACCCTCTTCGCTCTCGGCGCCGGTGTCCTCGTGAGCCTGCTCGTGGCCCGCCCGCTCGCCCGCCGCACCGGACGCCCGGCCGGGCTCGTGCTCACCACGCTCTTGCTGGCGTGCGCGACCCTGTCGCTCACCCTCACCCCGGACGGCCCCGAAGCCCCCGGCGGGCTGCGCGCCTGCCTGCCGGACACGTTCTCCGACCTGCTGCACACGGCATTCCACACCGGCGGCGGCCTCGCGGGCAACGCGCTCAACCTGCTCCTGCTGTTCCCGCTCACCACCGCCATCACCGTGACGACCCGGCGAATCGTCGCGTCGGCAGTGGTCGCGCTCGTGCTGGCGCCGGTGATCGAGGCCGTGCAGTCACAGCTGCCGGGGCGGATGTGCAGCGTGTCGGACCTGATCACCAACACGCTCGGCGCACTCGCCGGAGTGCTGGTGGGATACCTGGTCCTCCGGCGGCGTTAGCTGCCGCGCAGCAGGTCGGCCAGCACGGCCGCCTCGCTGATGTCACTGCGTTTCGTCGCCGTGAGCAGGCAGAGCGGACCTTCCGCGGCGAACGCCCGCAACCCGGCGAGGGCTTCCGCGCGGTCGGTGTCCTCGAGTTCCTTCCGGTAACGGCGAGCGAACTCCTCGTAGCGGTCCGGGTCGTGCGCGTACCACTTGCGCAGTTCGGTGGACGGCGAGACCTGCTTGTACCAGTCGTCGAGGTGCGCGCGGTCTTTGCTGAGCCCACGCGGCCACAGCCGGTCCACCAGCACGCGCCTCCCGTCGTCCGGCTCCGGTGGGTCGTAGACCCGGCGTACTTGGACCCGCGGTGCACTCATGTCTCCACCCTGCGCGGTCCGGTGCGCCGGTGCAAACGCGGCCTGAGGTATAACTCGAAGGTATGGAGCTGCGTCAGTTGCGGTACTTCACGGCCGTGTTCAGCGAGGGGTCGATCAGCCGGGCCGCGGGGTCGCTGCTGATCTCTCAGCCTGCGCTGACCAGGCAGATCCACGTGCTGGAACGGGAGGTCGGGACGGCGCTGTTCGAGCGGGTACCCAGCGGTGTCCAGGCGACCGCGGCGGGCCGGGCGTTGTATGAGCATGCCCGGCAGTTATTACGGCTCGCCGACGCGACCCGGGAGGCGGCGCGGTCGGCTGCTCCGGTGAAGGAGCAGGTGGAGATCGCGTTGCCGCCGGGGATTCCGCAGGACTGGCTGCTGGGGGTGGTGCGTTCGATTCGGCGGCGGGTTCCGGATGCGGCGTTGTCGCTGCTGGACGCCAACAGTACGGAGCAGCTGCGGATGCTCGGGGAAGGCAGCATCGACATCGGGCTGATCCATCAGGATCCGCCGTCGACGGTGCATGGGCGGTTGTTGTTCGAGCACCCGTTCGGGGTTGCGGTCCGGCCTGGGCATTCGTTGTCCGGTCGTGCTCGGTGCCCGCTGCGCGATCTCGACGACGTGCGGGTGCTGGCCCATGCGCGCGATCAGGTTCCGGCCGGGCATGATCGGATGATCACTGCCGCGCATGACCTCGGGGTCGCGCCGCAGTGGCGGTTTGCGCGGTTCAGTGAGAATGCGGTGGCTTGTGCGGAGGCCGTGGATGCTGATGCGGTGCTGTTGAGCCGGGCCAGTGCGGAGCGGTTGCTGCCGGGGTGGGAGTGGAGTGAGCTGGTGGAGCCGAGTGTGCCGTTGCGGACGTGGGCGGTGCGGCAGATGCAGACCCGCCGGATCGTCGCCACTGTGATGGCGGCACTGGTCTAGTCCGTTGCGGTTCACTTCGGCGAAAACGCCACCGCCGTCGTCGGGTGGCTTTACTGTCTCGCGACATGTCGATATTACGAAGAACGATCTTGGTGCTGGCGCTGGTTTTCCTGACTGCCGGGACCGGGTCGGCGCAGGCCAGTCCGTCGGTGTTGCTGCATTACAACCATTCCTACGGGGTTCTCGACCGGGAAACTGCTGACGCGATCGAGCATTCGGGGTATCTCCGGGAGTTTGCCAACTTTCAGGTCCGGACCACTACGGGTGCCGGCGGGGAGAAGTGGACCGGGCGGTATCTGATGGGGCGGGAGACCTATCTGGAGCTGTTCGGGGTCGGTGATGTGCCGGGGAAGGACGGGAATCTCGGTTCGGCGGGCCTGGGAGTCTCGCCTGAACAGGCCGGGCAGTTGCGTACGGTGATCGGGCGGTTGACTGATCCGGTGGAGTTCCAGCAGACGCGGGATTTCGGTGATGGAGTGCCGGTGCCGTGGTTCGATGCCGTTTTCACCACTGATCAGTACGATACGTTCGGGGCTTGGGGGATGGAGTATCGGGCGGAATACTTTGCCGATCCGCGGAGTAATACCGGTCCGGCTCGTTATCCCGGGGATGTGAGCCGGGATCGGTATCTGCCTGATGGTTATCGGGATCATCTGATGCGTGACGTCAGTGGGATTCGCTTGGGGGTCACCGCGCGGGACTTGGCCAATACGGTTCCGTTGTTGAAGGCCGGGGGGATGGTGGTGCGGGAGTTTCCCGGTGGTGCGGTGGCCGGTGATGGGATGACTTCGATCCGGTTCGACGTTGTGCCGGTGGATCGGGTGGGATTGCGTAGGGGCACCCCGAAGCCGGAATTGTGACTACGGTCTGAGGGGCTTGTCAAGGCGGGAAAGATGCCTTGACAAGCCCCTCAGACCGTGTTTTGGCTTCGTATCGGGGTGCAGGGCCGGGTCTGGCTGCCCGGGTCCGGGTGGGTGCCTCGGCTGCGGTGGGGGTGAAGTCCGTGAAGGGAACCATGAGGGAATTGGATTCCGTGAAGGTTCCCTTCACGGACTTGGGTCTTCGGGGGGTGAGTGCAGGGCGGCCAGTTCCGTGCGCGAGCGGATGCCCAGCTTCGAGTAGATTCGGGTTAAGAGGTCCTAACAGATTGAGTATTTCTTGAGTCTGCGCCAACAGATGATGCTGCAGGCGATGCTGAGGAAGGCTTCATGGATGTCATCGCGGATCTCCC
>NZ_JNYZ01000005.1 GCF_000717335.1 Amycolatopsis jejuensis | reverse complement strand
TGCAACCTACACCGAGCGAACAATCCCGGTAGTCGTACTCGAACCCGCCCCGACCGCATAAGCAATCCGCAGGACAACCTTGCCACCAGGCATCCCCGACAAGCCCAGCTCAGCAGCGGCGCACCAGTCCTCCAGCGGAAAATACGCGCGACCGGTACCGCGAATTCGCCCTGCGCGGCCAGTTGCGCGTAATCGCCGAGTACGTGGCTGTGGTGCTGATGCGCGTCCTCACCGAACTGGCACCGCACCCCGAGTTCCTGAGCTGCCGCGAAATCGCTTCCACCCGCCGGTTCGTGGACACGATCGGCTATGCCGGAGCGCGATTGGCACTGCGGCGTATCCGACCGTGGTCCCAACCCCGTGCACCAACACGGCGTCGAGTCCGAGCGCGCCCAGCCCGCGGTGCGCCGTCTCCACCGCTTTCGGGAGCGATGCGCCGGCCGCCGTCGCCGATCGCGTCGACGATGCCGGACACCTCGAGCCCGATCCCCCGCGGCAGCGTCCCGGCGAACAATCCGTTGCACCGCGCCCAATCCACCGGGTTCATCCCGCAGGCCTGCACGGCGACCCGGACCCGGCACGGGAGCTCCGGCGTCTTCCAGGTGCACGACGTCGAGCGCGGATCCGTACTCGCGAAAACGAAGAGTACGCACGGTTGCCTCCCCGATTGTGATAACAGCATCTGGTGTTATCAAATCGGCAACGACAGCCCCTGCTCTCGACGTCGCTGGGAAGAGCCCTCACCCCCTCGAAGTGGCAAGAGGCTACGATATAGCGATGACGCGGGCGGACCGGAAGACGACCGGGCAGGGCAGGAGCAACGCATGACCGAGCACGTGTTCCGGCCGGTGACGGGACATCAGGTTTCGGCGGTCGACCTGGTCACCGTCGAGGTCCGGGACTCGATTCTGCGCGGGGTCCTCGCCCCGGGTAAGAACTTCTCGATCGCCGAGCTGGCCCGGCAGATGAACCTCAGCCACGTTCCCGTCAGGGAAGCGCTGCGCCGGCTCGAGGGGCAGGGCCTGATCGAGCTCAAGCACGCGCGCAGCGCCCGGGTCGTGCCGCTGTCCAGCGAGGACATCACCGGGATCTACGGCCTGCGCAAGATGATCGAGCCCGAACTCGCCGGCCGCGCCGCGGCACTCGGGTCGGCCGACCAGGTCCGCGCGCTCACCGAGCTGCTCGGCCGGTTTTCCGCTGCCGACCCCGAGGAAGTCTGGCAAGCGCACCAGGAGTTCCATCGCATGCTCGTCGCGCCCGCCGCGTCGGCATGGGACATGCGGACCCTCGACCAGCTCTGGACCGCAGCCGCCCGCTACACGCGGCTCGTCTACGACTTCGCTCCGGTCACCAAAGCCGAACGCACGCGCCGCGTCAAGGTCCACGCGCACATTCTCGACGCGGTGAAAGCGGGAGATGCCGACGGCACCCGCACCGTGGTTGCCGATCACCTCGCGGACAACGAGGCAGGCATGGTGGACCGGATCTCCCGACTGGAGCCGGCCGCGCTCGGTTGATCCCGCGGTCGCCTCACGAACCGGGAGGCGGCCGTACCCCGGCGGCGTTCGCTTGCTGCTCGTAGAGCGACAACAGGTCCAGGTCCCGCAGGCCACCTGCGATCGCCGACCCGATCCGCTCGCGGGTGGCGACGCTGACCGGCAACGGCACGTCCAGTTCGCGCGCGGCCCCGAGACCGAGGTCGAAGTCCTTGCGCAGGGTCTCGGTGGTGCCGGTGGGTGTCCAGTCGCAGGCCAGCAGGTCGCCGGTGCGGTTGCGGACCCAGTCCGAGGCAAGCACCGTGCTGTTGAAGAACTCGAGAAAGGCGGCCCGGGTGGTCCCGTTCTTCTCGGCGAGGCTGGTGACCTCGGCCAGCGCCTGCACCATCACCCCGAGATACAGGCTGAGGCTGAGCTTCACCAGCCGGCTCTGCTCCCCATCGCCCGCGTAGACGGCCACCTTGGCGAGCTCGTCGAGAATCGGCTTGGCCCGGGTGAACGACGCCTCCGGCCCGGACGCGACAATGCAGGCGGCACCTTCCGCAACGGCACTCGGGTTCCCGCTGACGGGCGCCGCGAGAAAGCCGACCCCGGCAACGGTCGCCGCCGCGCGTACCTCCGCCGATACCCCGGGCGAGGTAGTGGAGCAATCGACGATCAATCCGGGTTTGCGCTGCGCGCACAGCAGACCGTCGTCCCCGGCGACGACCTGGCGGAGGTCATCGTCGGCCGACACACACACGAACACGACAGGACAGCTCGCCAGATCCGTGATCTTCCCGGCCCGGCGGGCGCCCTTTTCCAGCAGCGGCGCGGTTTTGGCCGTGGTGCGGTTCCACACCACCACCCGCTCCCCCGCATCGATCAGGCGCGCGGCCATGACGGTACCCAGCCGTCCGGTGCCCAGCCAGCCCAGCTCTCGCTCCGATGGATTCACGTCAGTCACTCCCTTGCTCGAACAGGGCCCGATGGCTCGGTAGCGGCGCCGGCCGAAGCCGGGTGACCGCGCTGGTGGCCGTCAACGACGCGACCGCCTGGCGAAACCTCAAGGCGGACGGCGCTCGCCGGTACCCGGCCATGTCCACCCACCAGCTGTAGCGGTAGATCTGGTGCAGTTTGCCCATCAGCGAACCGAAATCGCCGATCCGGTGCGCTCGCAGGTCGGCGTCCTCGAAGTCCGCGCAGCGGCGCCAGTACTCCGGTGCCGCACCTGGCCAGAGATCGAACCGTTCCTCGACGACGGTGAGCGTCGGGTCAGGCGGCGGCGGGGTGATCGGTGTCCCGCCGCCGGGCCGCAGGAAGGTGGTCTCCTGCGCGGTGAGCAGCGGGCGGGCCCGGCGGTAATACTCCGCCGGATGCTGCCGGTAAACGCGCTGGTAACTCTCGTCCCATTGATCGAGCGAATCGAACGAGTACAGATGCACGATCCTTTCCGTCGCTTCGCCCTGCGTCGAGAAATAACAGATGTGGTGGCTCAGCACCGGGTGCATGGTTTCGCCCTGGTTGAACTCGCGCTGCAGCTCCCAGAACATGGTGGCGCAGCCGGGTTTCAGGGTGTAGCACCGGCGCTCGATCACCGGACTGCGGTCACTGATCGCGATCACCCCGATCGGGGTAGTGCCGCTCCCAATCGCCGAGTACCCGGGTGGCGTGCCGGTGCGGCGGTACCGGTGCCTGAACCTCCAGCCACCGGACGCGGCCGGTCCGGTCGCCGCACGGCGCATGCGGGGTGCCTACCCCGGACCATGCGGTGTCACCGGGGCGGAGGCGGTGGACCCGCCCGCCGAGTTCGAAGTCCGTTTCGCCCTCCAGCAGGAAGTACGACTCCTCGAAGGGATGGGCATGGGTCGAAATCGCCCCATCGGTCTCCATGTCGACGATGAACATGGTGAGCAGGTCCGCGCCGCGCGCATGGTCGACGAGCATCGTGACCGACACGCCGGGATGGGCGATCTGCAAGGGTTTCGCCCCCGCCGGATGGTGGCCCACCAGCCGGAGCACGGGATCGGCGAAATCCGGCGGCGCCGCCGATTCCGTGCAGTCGGGTGCCTCCGCCGGAAAGAAAGTGTCGCGGTGGCCGGAATCCGGCCGCACCGAAACCGGGGTGCCAGCATCCACCCAACGGGTCTCCGCGCCGCTGCGATTGGCGAATGCGCGCAGGGCGCCGTAGGGAATAAAGGCGAAATCACCAGGCCCCAATAGATAAGCGCGGTCCTCAAGCTGTACCGCGAGCTCCCCGGCAAGGACGTACACCGCCTGTTCCCGAGGACGCACGTGTGGTGGGATGCGCCCGCCCCCGGCAAGCCTGCCGATGGTGAGTTCCAGGTGGACGGTGCCGGTCTCGGGCCCGAGCAGCACGAGCTGGTCGAACCCGGTGGACTTCCCCCGCAACAGCCACGGAACGCTCACCCTCGACCAGTCCTGCCGGACGACAGCCGCGCCTCTTCGCTCCCCCGCCACTACCGGACCTCGCATCGGTGACCTCCAGGTCGTTCGTCGACGTTGACGATCAGTCTTGAGCGCGTCACAAGCGTTCGAAAACCATGGCGTTGGCCATGCCACCGCCCTCACAGATCGCTTCCAGCCCGTACTTCGTGCCGGTCCGTCGCATGCGGTGAAGCAGCGTCGCGGCGATCCTCGCGCCCGAAGCACCCAGCGGATGCCCGAGCGCGATGGCACCACCGAGCTGGTTCGTCCGTGCCGGCGATGCGCCGGTGGCCGCGTACCAGGCACCGAGAACCGAGGCGAATGCCTCGTTGATCTCGAACGCCCCGATGTCGTCGAGGGAGAGCCCCGCGCGATCGAGGATCTTCGCCGTGGCGACGATCGGGCCGTGCAGCATCAGGATCGGGTCCACCCCGACCGTCGTCACGCTGTGGATCCGGGCGATCGGCCGCACTCCTAGCTCGGCCGCTTTCGCCGACGTGGTGACCAGCAGGGCCGCGGCCCCATCCGAGATCTGGGAAGCGTTTCCGGCAGTGACCACGCCGTCTTCCCGAAAAACGGGCCGCAGGTTGCCGAGGGTGCCTACGTTGGTGTCCGGGCGAATTCCCTGGTCCGTCGTGACCTCGCCGGTGTCGGTGAGAACCGGGACGATCTCGTCGTCGAATTCGCCGGACCGTTGCGCCGCAGCCGCTCGCTCGTGGGAGGTCGCCGACAGTTCATCGAGGTACCGGCGGGACAGCTGGTAACGCTCCGCGAGCAGTTCGGCGCTGATGCCCTGCGGCACGAGCCGGTCTTCGTACCGGGTCCGCACCCGGCCGTACGGGTCCGCGTCGTTGATGTTGGAGAACATCGGGACCCGGGACATGACCTCGACCCCGCCCGCGATCACGACGTCAGCGTGTCCGGCCAGGACGCCAGCAGCGGCGAAGGCCAGTGCTTGCAAGGAAGAACCGCATTGCCGGTCCACAGTCACGCCGGGCGTCGACTCGGGCAGCCCTGCGGCGAGCGCGGTGCTGCGCCCGATATTGAACGATTGTTCTCCGACCTGGGATACACACCCCCAGATGACGTCTTCCACCGCACGGGCTTCGATCTGGTTACGGGACAGCAAACTCGACACCACCTGGCCACCGAGATCGACCGGATGCAGCCCCGAAAACTGACCACGACTGGGCTTGCCGACTCCGATCGGTGTTCGGACTGCGTCGATGACGACGGCATCCCGGATGAAGGTCATCGGCAACCTCCCTCGGACATCACGGTGGTGCGAAGCATCCTCTTGTCGACCTTGCCGTAGGGGGTGGTGGGCAGCGCATCAAGCTGCACGTAATGCTTCGGGCGTTTGTACGGCGCGAGTTCCGCACGGCACACCCGCGTGGCCTCGGAAATCGAAAACGAGTCATTGTCATCGGGAACGACGACAGCGGTGACGGCCTCGCCCCAATCCGGGTCAGCCACTCCGACAACGGCGACCTGGGACACGCCGGGGCACCGGTGCAAGACGTTCTCGACCTCAGCGGAGTAGACATTCATGCCGCCGCTGATGATGACGTCCCCGTTGCGGTCCAGCAAGTGGACGTAGCCGTGGTCGTCGACGAACCCGATGTCTCCGGTGTGCAGCCAACCATCTCGCAACTTTTCCTCGGTGATGTCCGGAAGGTTGTGGTAGCGGGCCATCACGTACGGACCGCGCACCCCGATCTCGCCCACCGTCCCCGGTGAGGCAGGACGCCCGTTTTCGCCGAGAGCAACAACATCCATCAGCAACGCGGGCCGCCCGCAGCTCGTGAGAAGGGTTCCGCCACCACGCAGATGGTCTTCCCTGGTCAAGCGCGTGATGAAGTTCGGGGCCTCGGTCTGCCCGTACAGTTGCATGAACACGGGTCCGATGCGTTCGAGTCCCTGGCGCAGCCGTTCGCGAAGAATCGGAGCCGCACCGTAAAGCACAGTCCGCAGTGAGGAAACGTCGGCCGGACGCGTTTCCAGCCGATCGAGCAGGCGGTAGATCATCGTGGGCACCATGAACGTGAACGTCACCCGGTTCTGCGCAAGGTGGTCGAGAACCGCGCCGGGATCGAACCGCTGCTCCAGATGGATCGTCGCCCCCTTGAGCAGACCAGCCTGTGCCAGCGAACCGGCCGCATGCGCCAGTGGCGTGGTGAGCAACATCCGCTCGTCGTCGAGCAACCCGATCTCGATGACGTGCGCGAGCAGGTTGGCGACGATCCCCTGCTGATGGTGGACTACCCCCTTCGGCCGGCCGGTGGTCCCGCCCGTGTAGATCAGCAGCGCCGGGCTCGCTGGATCGACGTCGACCTCCGGCGGCCGGGTTCCGTCGGCCGAGGCCAGGACGTCCGCCCAGGAAAGGTCGGCGCCGGACGGCTCGTCGACGGCGATCACCTGCTCGACCGGATTCGGTGACAACGCCTGAATCGCGGACGCACAGGCGCGGTCGGCAATCGCGACCTTCGCCCCGCTGTCGCCGAGAATCATGCCGATCTCGCGGTCGGTCAGCACGGGGTTGACCGGAACCTTGGTGGCCCCCAGCCGGATGATGGCCTGGTCTGCCACGAGAAATTCGGCTCGGTTGCCCATCGCCACGGCGACAGGATCACCGGGGCCGACGTCCTTCGCGTGCAACGCATTCGCGAGCTGGTTGGCCTGGTACGCCAGCTCCCGGTACGAGAGCGCGCGTCCGTCGCGAACCAGCGCCGTGCGGTCCCCGAATCGCTCGAGCACATCGGCGTAGAGCCCGCGAAGCGTCGACGTGCTTGCGGTCTTCATGCGCTGACGGGAGAAACGGTCGGCTCCGGGGAGACGAGATGGGTGGCGAGTTGCCCGATTCCTTCGATCTCGCTCAGCAGAATCTGGCCGGGTCGCAGGGAACGCCGGGGCGTGCGAGCGAATCCCACGCCGCTCGGGGTGCCGGTGAAGATCAGGTCGCCGGGCAGCAACCGGACATCCGCGGACAGCTTCTCGATCAGCTCGGGGACCGGGAAGATGAGTTGCGACGTACGGGATTCCTGCACCTTTTCGCCGTCCAGGAAACAGCGGATGCCGAGGTCGCCGGAATCGGCGAACTCGTCGGCGGTGGCGAGCCACGGCCCCGTGGGCCCGTACCCGGGAAGCGACTTGCCGATGTTGAACTGTGGCGGCTCGCCCGCGAATTGCCGTTCCCGGTCGGAGAGATCCTGGCCGATCGTCAGCCCGGCGACGTGCGCCCACGCGTCCGCGGCGGTGACCCGGTACGCCGGTCGTCCGATGACCACGACCAGTTCGACCTCCCAGTCGGTGGCGTCCCCGGACACCCCGACCGGCGTCGACGGTCCGGCGATACAGCTCGCGAACTTCGTGAACGTCATCGGGAAATCCGGGATCTTCATACCGGCTTCTTCTGCGTGGTCGCGGTAGTTGAGCCCGATTCCGAAGACCTGCCGTGGCCGCGGCGAGGGCGCCTGCAGCTCGGCCGGCATCGAAGCGGGCGCCCCCGCCGCGCCGATCCCGGCCGCCCACGAACGCAGTTCGTCCCAACGCTCGTACGCGGCCTGCACGCTGGACCCGAATCGCCCGCCGCTGGCTGTCTCCACATCGACGGGGGAACCGTCCACAAAGGTCGTAAGACGGTGGTCGACGTTGGCAATGAACATCGCGTGGTTCTCGTTTCTCTGGTTGCCGATCGGTTCTGAAGTGGCTCGGGCCGGCAGCTACCACGGCGGCAGCAACGACGCCCAGTCGGCGGCCTCGCGATAGGCAGCCATTCGAGCCACAATGTCCGAGGGGAAAGCGGGTCGAGCGCAGTCCGTTGCCCACAGCGTCAGGTAAAGCGCGTCGTAGTACGGCGCCGAGTCCCGCAGGTTCTGTGCGTCGTCGGGCCGCAGCACGACCATTGCCTCCGAGAACGCCGCCAGTGCGACCGCGGCCTGCTCAAGGTCGGCAGACAACGCCGACCCCTCTTTCCCTTGCGCGAGAGCGATTCCGCGGTCCACGACAGCCGCCATCCGGTGCAGCTCCGATACTTCGAGTGCATAGCCGGACAAGATCTTGCGGAAGGTACTGCCGTCGGCATCGTGCGCCCCGAACCGTGCCCCCGGCATCGCATAGGTGACGGCGCCATCGGGCGGCCGCTCACCCTCGTCGGCAAAACCGAAAGTCGCCGAGGTGTCGACGAACCTTCGGATCAGCCAAGGGGAAGCGACGCGATCGAGGTGGATGTGGCTTCGCGTGACCCAATGCACGTGGTCGTCTCCTCGTTCCGGCCTACCAGCTGATGTCGGGTCGCCACATTTCGTAGCCGTTTTCGCGGATGATCAGTCCGTCCTGGATGTGGAAGTTGTGCACTACGCGCAGATCCACTCGCGTCCCGACCGGCAGCGGATGATTCGGGAAACCCTTGCTGTCCACCAGCTTGAACGTGAACTCGGAATCGTCGAATGCCCGGTCTTTCGTCGCGTACTGCTCGATCGTGGTCCGCTTCGAGTCGACCGAACTCTCGAAGATGCGCAAGTAGTTTTCGAGCACGTCCCGCTTGCCGTGGTAAATCTGCCTGCGTCCCGGAACCTCCCAGACGATGTCGTCGTGGTAGAGCTTCTCGAGCATGTCGAGCTGATGCGGGTTCTCGAACGCGAAGTGCCAGTGCGCCAACCACAATGCCCGCTCCGGAGTACCCACCGGCGGTGCGGCGTCCCAGTCCGGCTCTTCGGAAAATGAACTCGTTTCGGTCATTGCGCCTCCGAACGTCGGTACTTCCCGGCTCGTCGCCAGCTTCACGCTACGATATATCCTAGCCGATAGCGGGTCAACCGTGGCACGATCCACCCCAGGAGGGCACATGACCGGAACGTGGTTCATCACCGGCATCTCGCGTGGTCTAGGACGCGAGATGGCCACACAGCTGCTGAAGCGAGGGGCGACTGTCGCCGGGACGGTGCGCGACCCGGCGAGCGTGGCCGATCTGCGCACCGCCCACCGTGAGCACCTGTGGGTCGGGCAACTCGAGCTTGCCGACCCGGCCGCCATCCGCAGGGTTGTCGACCGGGCGTTCAACGATGTCGGCCCCGTCGACGTGGTCGTCAACAATGCGGGATACGGCGTCTTCGGAGCCATCGAAGAACTGTCCGACGAACAGATCCGCGGCGTGCTCGATACGAATGTGATCGGCTCATTGCAGGTCGCGCGGGCGGCACTGCCACACCTCCGCCGGCAAGGAAGCGGCCGCATCCTCCAGGTGTCGTCCTACGGCGGACAGGTCGCGCGGCCGGGTGCCGCGCTGTACAACGCGAGCAAGTGGTGCATCGAAGCGTTCATGGAGGCCCTGCAGCAGGAGCTCGTGCCATTCGGAATCGGCGTGACGCTGGTCGAGCCTGGCGTCGTACGCACCGAGTTCCGCGGCCGAAGCGAGCTGGCCCAGCCCCTCGCCGCCTATGACGGCACTCCGGCGGCGGCCCTGCGAGGGCTACGCGAAGCGTCACCCGGCCCTGGCGACCCCGTCCGGATCGCTGCGGCCATGATCGAGAGTGCCCAGCGCGAGCCAGCACCTCGCCGTCTGGTCCTGGGCAGCGATTCCTATGCCTTTATGCATGAGGCGCTCACTGAACGGCTGGCGGAACTGGAGGCACAGCGGGAAAACGCTTCCACCACCGACTGGCGGGGCGAACCGGGTTGATCCCCTGGGCTCTGAAGCATCGGCGAGCAGGCTGCGCAGACCGAAGCCGGTCAACCGTAGAAGCGAAGAAGCTGTTGTGCGACGCACACCGGCTTGCCGGCATCTTACCTACACACCCGCACCCGACACCTCCCCGCAGGTAGCGGTCACGGTCGGCCTGCTGAAGGAAGAACAGACGACCGAGATCGCCACCTCACTCGCCGCCGCTCTCCGCCCCTCCACCATCACAACCACCCATCAACACTGACCCTCCCCAACACGGCAGGCAACGCCATACCCCACGGACACAGCCAATTCCACCCGGCGTCAAGCGCCCCCGACACCTTCCCGAGCCGCTTGGCTCCAGCCCCTTCGCGGTGAACGGGCGGCGCGGCGTATGCGGCAATCACATCAGTATCCGGCGATAGGAAAGCCATCGGACTGGTAGAGCTAGCTGTACCGCACAGCTGCAGGCCATTGGCCCGTCGTCACACTGTCAGCTGAGTTCCTTTGCCGCGAACGAGCGCAGCCGGGAACTCGACTGCGGTGCGAAGACCCGGAGAATCAGTTGATGTGGATGGTCGCCCCGTTCCTGGGGCTCTTCTTCGTGCTTGTCGGGCGTGCTGGCCTCGCTGCGCTGTTCCAGAACAGCTCGGCACGCCGCCGTGACGCTTACCGCGTACTGAAGCTGCTCATCGGCGTCGTGAGCGCGTCCGGGATCGCTATCCTGACGTCGCTGCATGAAGCTGGTGTCATCTCCTAGCCGGTTTCAACGTCAAACGGCTGCTCGAGCGCCGGGTGGCCGTTTGACTAGGGGTGGACATGAAGATGATCCAGCACATGCTCCGCCACTCCTCCATCAAAGTCACCATGGACCTCTACACCAACGTCGCCCAAGAAGTCGCCGCCGACGCCGCACGCAAACTCGCCGGAGCCATCCCCCGGAAAGCGCGTCTGCACCCAGCCCGCGCTCTCGGGCTCCCCTCGGGCTCGCAAGAGACCACAATGGACAGTCCACAACCGGACGAAACCACTCCGGATAGCACAAATCCCCAGGTCAGCGTAAACAACGACCTGGGGAGTGAGGGTGCGCCATCAGGGACTCGAACCCCGAACCCGCTGGTTAAGAGCCAGCTGCTCTGCCAATTGAGCTAATGGCGCCTGTTGCTGTCTGCCGCGGTGGTTTCCCTCGGCGACGTGGGAAAAGATTAGCAGGGCGTTCTCCCCCCGTTCCAGGGGGGTCCCCTTTCCGGTTCGCCCTGGTCACCGCGTTCGGCGAGCCGAAGGCGGCTCGGGAGGGCCACAGGGGAGGGCCACCGGGGAACAAAACAAAAAACCCCAGCCCACCCCGGAAAGGGGGGTAAGGGCTGGGGGTTGCTGGGGTGGCTAACGGGGCTCGAACCCGCGACCTCCTGGACCACAACCAGGTGCTCTACCAGCTGAGCTATAGCCACCATGCAGCAGGAGATCTCTCCGTGCTGCAAGCAATCCTAGCGGGTGCCCCGGGGCACTCTGCACCGGGTCACCCCCGGTGGCGTTCCAGTACTTCGGCGGCGGCTGCTTTGGCCTGGTCGCTCGTCGGGCCGGGCTGGGGGACGAAGGCGACCGCGCGGTAGTACTCGAGTTCGCCGATCGACTCCTTGATGTCTGCCAGTGCGCGGTGTGCCAGGCCTTTTTCCGGCTTGGCGTAGTAGATCCGCGGGTACCAGCGGCGCACGAGCTCCTTCACCGACGACACGTCCACCATCCGGTAGTGCAGGTGGCCGTCGAGGGCGGGCATGTCCCGGGAGATGAAGCCGCGGTCGGTGGCGATCGAGTTGCCTGCCAGCGGGGCGGTGCCGGGGTCGGGGACGAACTCGCGGATGTACTCCAGCACGCGCTGCTCGGCCTCGGCGAGCGTGATCGACGAGGCGCGGACCTCGTCGGTCAGGCCGGACTTGGCGTGCATGTCGTGGACGACCTGTGGCATGCCGTCGAGCTTGGCGTCGTCGGTGTGGATGACGATGTCGACGCCGTCGCCGAGCACGTTGAGGTCGGCGTCGGTCACAAGCGCGGCTATTTCGATCAACGCGTCCTTGCCGAGGTCCAGCCCCGTCATCTCGCAGTCGATCCAGACAAGATGGTCGGTCACCCGCACCACCCTAACCCGACACGGGGATGTCAGCCGCGTCACCTGCGCTTCCGGCGCGTTACGCTCGGTCAGCCAGTGCAGCCAGCGTGATTTCGGACTCGGGAACGGGGTGCGGCCAGTGGCCGAGCAGGGGTCGGGAGCAGCGGCGGAGATCGCCAAGGGATACGTGAGCGACGGGGCGGCGGTCGAGCTCGGCGCCGTCGTCATCGACGGGACCACCGAGGCGTCGGCTGCGGTGCGGCTGCCGCTGGCCACCCTGAACCGGCACGGGCTGGTCGCGGGCGCGACCGGCACCGGCAAGACCAAGACGTTGCAGCTGATCTCGGAACAGCTGTCCGCGGCCGGGGTGCCGGTGGTGCTCGCCGACGTCAAGGGCGACCTGTCCGGGCTGTCCGCGCCCGGCGAGGCGAACGACCGCACCGCGAAACGGTCCGCGGAGCTGGGCGACGACTGGACGCCCGCGGCCGGTCCGGTGCAGTTCCTGTCGCTGGGCACGGGCGGCACCGGGTCGCCGATCCGCGCGACCATCACCAGCTTCGGGCCGGTGCTGCTCGCGAAGGTGCTCGGCCTCAACGAGACCCAGGAGTCCACGCTCGGCCTCATCTTCCACTGGGCCGACCAGCGCGGCCTCGCCCTGCTCGACACGAAGGACCTGCGGTCCGTCATCACGCACCTGACCAGCGACGAGGGCAAGGAAGACCTCAAGGGCATCGGCGGGGTGTCCGCGGCGACCGCGGGCGTGATCCTGCGTGCACTGTCCAATCTGGAGGCTCAGGGCGGCG
Source organism: Amycolatopsis jejuensis (assembly GCF_000717335.1). Classification (GTDB taxonomy): domain Bacteria; phylum Actinomycetota; class Actinomycetes; order Mycobacteriales; family Pseudonocardiaceae; genus Amycolatopsis; species Amycolatopsis jejuensis. Next base: position 464,547 of record NZ_JNYZ01000005.1, on the reverse strand, counting down.
AGGACTTCTTCGGCGAGCCGGAGCTGGACGTGCACGACCTCATGCGCCAGCAGGACGGCAAGGGCGTCATCACCCTGCTCGAACTGGACAACCTGCAGTCGAAACCGGCGCTCTTCTCCACCTTCCTGATGTGGCTGCTGGCCGAGCTGTTCGAGGAGCTGCCCGAGGAAGGTGATCTCGACCAGCCGAAGCTCGTGTTCTTCTTCGACGAGGCACATCTGCTGTTCTCGGACGCGTCGAAGGCGTTCCTGGAGCGGATCGAGCAGACGGTGAAGCTGATCCGGTCCAAGGGCGTCGGCGTGTTCTTCTGCACGCAGCTGCCCACGGACATCCCGAACAACGTGCTGTCGCAGCTCGGCGCCCGGGTGCAGCACGCCCTGCGCGCGTTCACGCCGGACGACCAGAAAGCCCTGGTCAGGACGGTCAAAACGTATCCGAAGACCCCGCATTACGACCTCGAATCGGCGCTGACGTCGCTGGGGATCGGCGAGGCGGTCGTCACCGTGCTGTCCGAGCGCGGGGCGCCGACGCCGGTCGCGTGGACGCGGTTGCGGGCGCCGCGGTCGAAGATGGGGTCGATCGGGGCGGAGGCGATCCAGGCGGCGGTCGCTTCGTCGGATCTGCATGCGAAGTACGCGGAGACGATCGATCGGGAGTCGGCGTACGAGAGGCTGGCGGCCAAGGTCGCGCCTCCGGCCGACGCGCCCGAAGCCCCGTCTGCGCCAGCGCCAGCACCGTCGTCGGCTGCGGCCGACAAGGACGAGCCGGGGCTGATTTCGCAGGCGATGAGCAATCCGGCGGTCAAGTCGTTCATGCGGTCGGCGGCGAGTGCGCTCGGACGGGAGATCACGCGCGGGTTGTTCGGCAACCGGCGCCGGTGAGATACCTGACAGGAGATGGCAGGTATTGGCGGTTGACTGTCCGGGACCGAGCAGCCGTCAGTACAGGAGCAGTGTTATGACCAGCACCGCCGTCGCCACGTTCGAGCTGGACACGTGGGAGCCGCAGGAGCAGGACGAAGCCGCGGGTACCGCGTTCGCGCGCGTGGTGATCGCGAAGACCTTCACGGGTGCGCTCGAGGGGACCAGTCGCGTCGAGATGTTGACGGCGTCGAACGAGACTTCGCGCGCGTACGTCGCTTTCGAGCGCTTCTCGGGCGCTGTCGACGGCAAGAAGGGGACTTTCGTGCTGCGGCACACCGCGGGCGACGAAGGCCTGTCGCTGCTCCTGCTCCCCGGCTCGGGGACGGATGAGCTGCGCGGTATCTCCGGGTCGGCCGGGATCGTGGTCGACGACGGTGGTCAGCACACGTTCACGCTCACGTACGAGCTTCCGGACGCGTGACAAGCCGCTCTCCCCGGGCCCCGAATTCCCGGAGAGAGCGGCTTGGTTCCTCACCGCCCCGATCGGGTGAGGAGCGGCGGCGGGCCGCCCCGACCACGGTCCGCCGCCCTGGCTCAGCCGTTGACGATCTGGTCGACGATCTTCTTCGCGTCGTTGATGGGGATGGCGAAGCCGATCCCGACGCTGCCTGCCGACGAGTTCGGGCTGTAGAGCGCGGAGTTGATGCCGATCACCTGGCCTTTGCCGTCGACGAGCGCGCCGCCGGAGTTGCCCTGGTTGATGGAGGCGTCGGTCTGGATGGCGGTGTAGCTCGGGCCGGACGTGCCGTTGGCGGTCTGCCTGCCGAACGGCGAGTCCTGCTGCTGTTGCCCACCGCCGCCGACGTCGGCAAGCGGCCGGTTGAGCGCGCTGACGATGCCCGTGGTGACGGTGTTCTGCAGCCCGCCCGGCGACCCGATCGCAATGACCTGCTGCCCGACGACGAGCTTGCTCGAATCGCCGAGCGTCGCGGCGGTGAGGCCGCTCGCGCCTTCGGCCTGCAGGACGGCGATGTCGCTCTTGGTGTCCGATCCGACGACGCGCGCCTGGAACTTCTTGCCGTCCGACGTGGTGACCGTGACGCTCTGCGCGCCTTGGACTACGTGTGCGTTGGTGAGAATCCGGCCGTCCGGGGTGAGGATGACGCCGGACCCGATCGCCGTGCCGCGCCCGGTGGCGACGTTCACCTGCACGACGCTGGGCACCACCTTCGCCGCGACCGCGCTGACGTCCCCCGATGAGGTGGTGTTGCTGACGGTCTGGCCGGTGGCGGAGGAGGACGAGGTGGTGGCGGACCCGGCGCTCCCGCCGGTCAGCCCGACGATTGCGGCGCCCGTCCCGCCCCCGATGAGCGCGGCGGCGAGCGCGGTGGCGCTGACGATCGCGGTCAGGCGGCCGGGCCGTTTGCGGGGGGCGGCGAGGGCTACGGGCGGTTGGCCGGGCGGGGTTGGGGGGTAGTGGTAGTGCGGGTTGGGTGGCGGAGAGTGGGGTGTGCCCGGCATGGGTGACGGTTGCCCGATCGGCGGGGTGCGGTGTTGCGCGGCGGCGGTCGGTTGAGTGGTGTGCGGCGCGTTCGGAATGGACTGGGCTGCTTGCTGTGCGGCCGGAATCGGCTGGGCTCCGTGTGGCGTGGCCGGAATCGGCTGAACGCTCCGCGGCTCGCCGGGACCTGGCTGAGTGCCAGGCGGCGTGGCCGGAATGGACGGGCCGCCCGGATTCGGCTGGGCACCGTGTGGCGTGGCCGGAATCGGCTGCCCGCTGCGCGGCGCGGCCGGATTTGGCTGTGGATCACGCTGTGCTGCCGGAATCGGCTGAACGCCCTGCGGCGCGGACGGGCTCGTTCGGAAACCCGGTGACGCTGCCGGAGTCGGCTGAACGCCCTGCGGCGCGGCCGGACTCGTTCGGGAACCCGGTGGCGTGGCCGGAATCGGCTGGGCACCGTGTGGCGCAGGCGAGCCCGTCTGCCCACCGCTCCCCTGCTGGGCCGGGCCGGTGGTGAACGGGCTCGTCCCGTGCTGCTCACTGCTCTGGTGCGGCTGGTGCCCACCTGGGGTAGCGGGGCCGGGCCGGCTCTCGTTCTCGGTCATGAGCCCAGAATTGCGGCCGTGCTTATGAACAGCCTGTGGAAAACCCTCAGGCTTTCCTGAGAAGAATCAGCTGAGAAGAATCAGCTGAGAAAGGCCCGGTTGCGCGAGTCAGAGGCCGCAGTCGAAATCCGACGTGCCGGGGTTGGCGTCGGCGAGGCGGTGCAGTGCGTCGGCGATCCGGCGTAGCTCGGCGGGTTTCAGGTGGTCGGCGAAGTAGGTGGCGACGACGGCGTCGACGACCGGGCGCGCGGCCGCCAGGGCTTTCCGGCCGGGTGGGGTCAGTTCGGCCCAGGTGGCTCTGCGGTCGGCGGCCGACAGGGTGCGCGTCACCCAGCCGTTTTTCGTCTCCAGTTTGCCGACCAGCCGGGTGGCTCCGCTGCGGGAGATCATCAGCTCGTCCGCGAGGGCGGCCATGCGCAGCGGTCCACCGGCCCGGTCCAGCGCGGACAGTACCTCGTGTTCGAAGTAGGTCATCTCGGCTTTGTCGCGCAGCAGGTTGTTGAGGTGGGCGAACAGCAGGGAGTCCGCGCGGTACAGCGCACGCCACGCGGTGGTCTGGTCCTCGGTCGCCCTCATGGTCCGGGAGTTTAGCGCGCAACCGTTGACACGTGAATCGTATCCTTCGTATCGTGCACGGGTGAATAGTTCACGTGTCAACCGTATGCGACGGGTCGACGTCTATGCCGACGTGCTGTGCCCGTGGAGCTTCATCGGCAAGCGGCGCCTGGACACGGTGCGCGCGGGGATGCGGGTCGACGTGCGGTGGCGCAGCGTCGAGCTCGATCCGCGCCTCGGGCGGGTTCCCGGCCGCACGGCCGCGCAGGAGATGGCCGATCCGGCCTGGTGGGGCGACGCGGCGGCGGCGCGGATCGCGGACCTCCGGGCGCTCGGGGCCGCCGAGGGCCTGGCGCTGAACCTGCATCTCGCCCGTCCGGTGAACAGTTTCGACGCGCACCGGTTGCTCCAGTTCGCCGCCGAGCGCGGGCGGGCCGACGTGATGGTCGAGCACCTGTTGGTCGCCTACCACACCGACGGGGCCGACATCGCCGACCCGCGCGTCCTCCAGCGCTTGGGCGAGCGGGCCGGGCTGCCTGCCGCCGAAGTAATGACAGTCCTGGCCGGCAACGCCTATGCCACGCGCGTCCGGGCGGACGAGCGCGACGCCGCGGATCGGGGCGCGACCAGTGTGCCGTCGCTGGTCATCGACGGCGGTAGCCCGATTTCGGGGGTACAGCCGCCCGAGGTGCTGCGCCGGTTGTTCGCGGATCAATAGAGACAAGGAAGCACACATGGACATCGGAATCGGACTGCCCGGCCACGCCCCGTGGACTGACGGCCGCCTTCTCGTGGAATGGGCGCGCCGGGCCGAGGCCCGCGGGTTTTCCACCCTCGCGGTGAACGACCGGCTGTTGTGGTCCACGCCGGAACCGCTGATCACGCTCGCCGCTGCGGCAGGCGCCACGTCCCGGATCAACCTGCTGACCAGCGTGCTGCTGGCCCCTTTGCGCAGTAATCACGCGCTGTTCGCCAAGGCGGTGGCCACGCTGGACCATCTCGCGGGTCCGAACCGCTTGCGCCTGGGGCTGGCCGCCGGGTTCCGGCAGGATGATTACGCTGCCGGTGACGTCGACTACCCGACCCGCGGCGCGCAGTTCACCGCCCTGCTCGACCGCATTGAAACCACCTGGCGCGGCCGCACCCCGGCCGAGCTGCGGCCCGCGACCCCGGGCGGTCCGCCGTTGCTGTTCGGCGGAACGTCCAAGGCCACCCTCACCCGCATCGCGACCCGGGGCAGCGGCTGGGTCGCCGGGACCGCGGCGGTGTCCGACGTCCAGGAGTTCCTCCCCCGCCTGCACCGCGCCTGGGCCGCCCACCATCGCACCGGCAAGCCGCACGTCACAGTCTCGGCGATGTTCGCCCTCGGCCCCAACGCGAAGGTGGCTGTCTCCCAAGCGATCGGCGCGTACTACGCCTTCGCCGGGCAGCAGTGGATCGACGACGGGATCGCGGCGGCACTCACCACCCCCGGCCAGATCCACGCCACCGTCGCGGCTTTCGAACGCAGCGGTTGTGACGAACTGATCTTCACCGCGAACGACCCGGACCCGAACCAGGTCGACCTTCTTGCCGACTGCCTGGCCAGGTGATCTACCAGGCGACGGGAAGTGTCTCGACGCCGTGCACCGCTGTCATGGTGCGGAAGCGGAGGTCCGCCGGATCGACGTCGAGCCGGAGCTTCGGAAAGCGCCGGAGCAGTGCCGGCAGCGCGATCCGGATTTCCATCCTGGCCAGCGGTGCGCCGATGCAGTGGTGGATGCCGTGCCCGAAAGCCACGTGCGGGACCGGTTTCCGGGTGATGTCGAAATCGCCTGCGGCCGGGAGGAGCTCCGGGTCGCGGTTGGCCGCGGGCAGCGAGGCGACGATCACCTCGCCGGGGTGCATTGCCTGCTCGCCGACGACGGTGTCGGCCATGACGGTGCGGGGCAGGCCGGAATGGACCGGGGTCAGGAATCGCAGCAGTTCCTCGACGGCGTCGTCGACGCGTTCGGGCTCGTCGCGGACCGCGGCCAGCTGATCGGGGTGCTCGAGCAAGAGGGCGGTGCCCGCGCCAAGGGTGCCGGCGGTGGTCTCGTGTCCCGCAATCAGCAGTACCAGGGCGATGCCGAGCAGTTCGGCGTGGCTGAGGTCCGTGTCGTGTTCGCGGATCAGCATGCCGATCAAGTCGGCACCCGGACTGCGGCGATGCCGCTCGACAAGGTCGCTGAAGTACGAACGAAGCGCGTCGAATGCTTCGGTTCGTTCTTCCGGTGACGCAGTGAGCCGCAGCTGAACCGACGACAGATGCTGGAACATTTCCCGGTCGCCGTAGGGAACTCCGAGGAGTTCGCAGATGACCAGGGACGGAACGGGCAACGCGAAGCCCGCGACGAGGTCGGCCGGGGGACCGGCGTTCTGCAGGTCGTCGAGGACCTCGCCGACGACGGCCCGCACCCGGGGCTCCAGCGCGCGGATGCGGCGCATCGTGAACTCGGGGGTGAGCAGCCGGCGCAGCCGGGTGTGCTCGGGCGGGTCCTGGCCCACCATGAACGAAGCCGCGCCGGCGAGCTGCCCCCCGCTCGAAGCGGCCAGGTTCTCGCTGCTGAACCGGGCCGCGTCGCCCAGGACGGCACGCACGTCCGCATGCCGGGTGACCAGCCAGGCAGCTCCCCCGAAACCGGTTTCGACCTGGCCCGGCCTGCCCGACCGGGCCCGGTCGGCGAGGTCAGGGCCCGGACCGTAGCGGTCACGCGACATCGAGACCGGACGCGACGGTACTGGCGAGGTCATGCTCTTCTCCCCTGATCGTTGACTTTATCTGGTAAACTTACTGAGTAAGTATAACGACGGCAACAAGGGGATCGGTGCCATGACAGCCACCTCCGGAACACGCGCACTGAACGTTCTCGTCTGTGGTGGGGGGATCGCTGGGCAAGCATTGGCCTTCTGGCTGGTGCGGGGTGGTCACCGGGTGGTCGTCGTCGAGCGGTTTCCGGGGTTGCGGGCCACTGGTGCCCAGGTCGACCTGCGGGGGCAGGGCATCGACGCGATCACGGCGATGGGGCTGCTCGACGCCGTCAAGAGCAAGCTGGTGGACGAGCGTGGCGTCGCGTTCGTGGATGCCCGGGGCAAGGCTCGGGCGACGATCATGGCCAACACGTCCGGCGAGGGTCGCCAGAGCCTCACGTCCGAATACGAGATCATGCGCGGCGACCTCGTCCGCCTTCTGCACGATGCCACCGGCAGCGAAGTCGAATACCGCTTCGGGACCACCGTGGAGCGCTTCGAGCAGGATGAGGACAAGGTCGTCGCACACTTTTCCGACGGGACTTCCGGCGAGTTCGACCTGCTGGTCGGCGCCGACGGGCAAGGCTCGCGCATCCGGCGTGCCATTCTGCCCGGGGAGCCGGAACCGTACTGGCGGACGGGAATCCACATGTCGTACTGGTTCGTCCCACGGATCGCGTCGGACAGTGCCATCCGGGATACGTATCTCGCCCCCGGCGGGCGGATGATCATGCGCCGGAGCCACCATCCGGACGAGACCCAGGTGTATTTCGTGCTGCGGGAGACGTCGGCGGAGGCCTCGGCTGTCCACCGGGAACCGGTCGAACGCCAGAAAGCGTTCTGGGCCAAGCGGTTCCGCGACGCGGGATGGCAGACCAGCCGGTTCATCGAGGGCATGCAAACCACCGAGAGCTTCTACTCCCAAGAGGTCGTGCAGGTCCGCACGGACACCTGGGCGAAAGGCCGCGTCGCCCTCGTCGGCGATGCTGCGCACTGCGCCTCCCCCTACAGCGGCATGGGCGTCTCCGGTGGCCTGGTCGGGGCGTACGTTCTTGCTGGCGAGATCAACCGTCGTCCCGGTGATCTGCCGCGGGCGCTCGCGAACTACGACACGATCCTCCGGCCGTTCGTCGACGAGATCCAGGCCACGGTGAAACCGCGCCTGCTGCGCCTCGGGATGCCACGGACCCGGTTGGGGATCAACGCCTTCCTCACCGCGTCGGGACTGGCAGCTTCGCTGCGCATCCCTGACCTCGTCGCCCGCTTCTCGACCGAGGACCGCGGCGGCGCCTGGCAACTCCCCGCAAGCCCGGAACTCCTTGCCCGGTAAGGGTGTTTGCTATCTTGACCGGCCAGTGCCCACCGCAGTGAAGGAGTCCCCTGCCCCATGCCGAACCGAGGAGATCGCGGCGGATCGAAGACCCGGGCGCGCATTGCGGAAGTGGCCACGGAACTGTTCCTGGAACACGGTTTCGACGACGTCACGATCGCCCAGGTCGCGGCTGCCGCCGGGGTGTCCAAGGTGACCGTGTTCTCCCACTTCGAACGCAAGGAAGACCTCCTCCTCGACCGGCTGCCCGACATCGCCGACCTCGTCCGCACCGCACTCCGGGAGCGGCCGGACGGCACCGGCGCCGTCGAAACCCTCCGCCGAGCCGCCCTCACCCTCGCCGACGAGCGGCACGTGCTCTCCGGCTTGAGCGGCGACATCGAACCCATCATGCGGACCATCACGGCGTCACCCGCATTGATCGCCCGGCTCCGGGCCTTCTCGCACGAAATCGAAGCCGAGCTGGCCACCGAACTCGGCCCGGCGTTCGACGGCGACAGCACGCTGGCCGCGGCCCTGCTCGTCGCCGCGTACCGGACGGTCGCCGTCGAGACCGTCCGGCGCCGCCTCGCCGGGGACGACCTCGCGGACCTCGCCACCACCCACCGGCAGCGCCTGAACCGCGCCTTCGACGCCGTCGAGCATGGCATCGGTGGCCATTCAGGTGACAGCACGCAAGAATGACCGCCATGACGCTGCCTGCCCTGCCTGAGGAATCGTTCCAGCGTGTGCTCTGTGTGGTCGCGCATCCGGACGACATGGAGTACGGCACGTCGTCCGCGGTCGCCCGCTGGACTGCGCGCGGCATCGAGGTCGGCTACCTGCTGCTCACTCGCGGGGAGGCCGGCATGCCCAACCCGCCAGAGGAGACGGCCCGGCTGCGCGTCGCCGAGCAGCGGGCCGCGTGTGCTGCCGTCGGGGTCGAGCACCTCACCGTTCTCGAACATCCGGACGGCGTGCTCGTCTACGGCCTCGACCTGCGCCGCGACATCTGCCACGAGATCCGCCGCTTCAAGCCCGACGTCGTCCTCGGCACCGCGTACGACGTCGAGACTCCCTACGGTTTCGACCAGGCCGACCACCGCGCTGCCGGGCTCGCCACCCTCGACGCGATCCGCGACGCGGGCAACCAGTGGGTTTTCCCGGAGGAAGACCACGAGCCGCACGACGTGCGGTGGTATCTCGTACCCGGGATGCCCGGCTCCGGCGCCACGCACGGCGTCGACGTCACCGGGGAGCCACTCCGCCGTGGCGTTGCGTCCCTGGAGGCGCACGGTGAGTACCTGGCCGCGCTCCCGCAGCACCCCGCGCCCGCGGACTTCATCCCGCAGTTCGCTGCGATGAGCGGCAAGGCGATGGGGGTGGAGCACGCCGTGCTGTTCCGGGCGTACGACCTGCAGGCGCCGCCGGAGTTCGGGACCGGCGACGAGGGCTAAGCGTTGAGCACCGAAGGGTGCGGGCTCGATCACCAGATCGGGAAACAGCGGCAGATTCCACAGCGCCGAATGCAGCTCCGCATTGTCGGCCACCTCGAAAACGCTTACGCTCTCGTATTTCCCGGCCACCAATGTTTCCGCCCGCCGGTGCGCTGCAGTTCCTGCGAGTACTCCCGCTCCGCCGCAAGGAGCTCGTCGGTCTGGGCAGGGCCGAGATCTCCCGGCAGCCCGGGCCGGTGGGGGTCACCAGGTCCGCACCGGCGAAGTGCACGGGCTCTTCGACGACCTCGTCCACGAGCAGGGCCGGGCCGAACAGCTCGCAGCCGAGCGACAGGTCGGGCATGGTTCCGATGGCCGCCATGATCGAGCTCTCCGGTGTCGCGGCGCCGAAGCACGACAGGCCCGCGCCTTCGGCGATCGTGGCGATCTCGCGGGCGCGACCCAGTCCGCCGCATTTCGGGATTTTCACCGCAAACGCTTGTACCGCAACGGCTTTGACCAGGTCCAGCGCCTGGTATGCGCTGGCCACGGCCTCGTCCGCCATCACCGGGATCGGCAGCCAGCACAAGGCGTCGCGCTCCGACCAGCGGCCGTTGGTGTCGACGAAAACCTCGCAGCCTGCCGGAAAGTGCGCCAGTATGTCCACGACCCGCTGGGTGTCCGCGTCGGCCGGTTCCGCGCCCATCTTGAACTTGAACGACCGGTGCCCGGCCTCGAGCTTCTCCGTCAGTTCGTCGATCAGCTCCGGCGCAGGCCCGGCACTGAACGCCCCGGTGATGGGGGTCCCACAGCGCGGTCTCGATCGCTGCCTTCGCGACCGGATCGGCGACCACCAGGCTGTCCATCCGATCGACCGCGCGCCCGATCTCGGCCGCGTCGAAGCCGACGAGCAGCGACACCAGGTACCGGTCGACGATGGTCTCCACCGATTCGCCGCCGCCCGGCGTGACCGCTTCCCCGATGCCCGCCAGGACACCGGCGGTGCGGATCCGGACGACGACGATGCTCTGGTGGTTCATCGTCGTCACGGCGAAGCGGTGCGTCCGCCTGCTGGGCAGGTCGACGATCGAGGCCTGCACCTCGGCGATCGTGGTGTCCTTCACCGCGCCTGCCCGAGGTTCGCGTCGGTGCGCGCCCAGGACTCGCGGGCGGGCTTCGAGTCCGCGTTCTGCTCGCTCAGCCCGGCGAGGAAACCGTGCCCTGCCCCGGGATGGACGTACGCCGTGTAGGGATGATCGTCCCCCCAATGGCACAGCACCGGGGACCGGATCGCCTCGGCGAGGTCGACCGGCCGCGGCGCCTTGGTGACGGACGGATTGCCGAAACCACGCGGAAACGGGTAGTAGCACGCCGTGGCCACGTCGCTTCCGGTTGCCGCCAGGTCCAGTGCGAGGGTGCCGCCGAGGCAGAAACCCAGGACTTCACCCACTCGATCTGCTGTACCAGACCGAGGAAGAGGACGTGGTGGCCGCCGTCGTAGTCCCGCCACGGCGAGCATTCGACGTACGCGAGGCAACCGCTCAGCCGGGGACTGTCGGCGCCCTCCTAGTGCTGGGCGTGCGCAGCCTGCTGGACCGTGAACCGGTTGCTCCGCAACCGTTCCAGTGCCTTCGCCCGCCGGTCGATGGAGACCAGGATGAGCGGCGGCGTCAGGGACACGGCGGTGAACGAGTTCACGGTCAGCCCGTAGACCTGACCGCCTTCAATGCACGTCACCACTGTGACGCCGGTGGCGAAGTGCCCGAGGCAGGTACGCAGGTCGCCGGGATCGACAGCCGGGGCTCGTTTTCCGGCTGGTACGCGAAGATCACCGGGCTGCCGGTCCGGGACGGAGTCAGAGCCCTCGCGTGGAATTGCGACGCTTGCGGGCGTTCACGGTGCTCGCCGAGCAGCTGAACTTCAACCGGACAGCCGAACTGCTGCACGTCACGCAGCCGTCGCTGACTCAGCAGATCAAGCGGCTCGAGCACGAAATCGGCGCGGCGCTGTTCGAGCGGACCACCCGCAAGGTCGACCTCACCGCCGCGGGCGTGGAGCTGCCGGCGCGCAGCCGGGCGATCCTGTCCTCGGTCGACGAAGCAGTCGAGGCCACGGTTCGGGCCGCGCGCGGGGAAACCGGCCGCCTGCAGGTCGGGCTCACCGGCACGGCCACGTACGAGCTTCACGCGGGAGTTCCGGGCCGAGGCGCCCGACGTCGAACTCGTGCTGCACGGCGAGATGCTGACCCCTGCCTGGTGGCCGCCCTGCTTTCCGGCGACCTCGACGTGGCCTTCCTGCGCCCGCCGGTGACCGCGCCGGAACTGGCGGTGGAGGTCCTGCGCCGGGAACGCCTCGGGGTTGCTGCTCCCCGAGCGGCACCGCTTGGCCCAGCAGGCGGCGGAGACGTCCGTGGTGACCAGCCTCGTCGCTGCCGGGGTCGGCGTCCGCTTTCGGTGCGGTACATCCACATCAGTGGCGCCGTGCTCCGTCCGCTGACCACTGCGGAACCGCACATCGACCTCGCGGTGGCGTGGCCCCGCAGCCACACCTCGACCGTGCTCCCCCGGTTTCTGGCCACCACCGGGAAATTGATTTCCTCCCCCGCCGCGCAGCAAACGAAATCAGCCTGCTGGGCATCGACCTCCGGCGTGGGGATCGACGGCTACGTCCAGGACGCAGGGGAGGATTGTTGCCGTACTAGTCCGACATATGTAGAGTTAGTGCATGCCACGGACCAGGGCAGCGTCTCCGCAGACCGTCGGCGTCCTGCGGCAGCTCCTGCAGGACGCCGACGGCTGGCACTACGGCTACGACCTCAGCCGGAGTACCGGCCTCAAGTCGGGCACGCTGTACCCGATCCTCGTCCGGCTGGCCGAGCGCGGCTGGCTGGAAACCCGCTGGGCCGAACCGGAACGCACCGGACGGCCGCCCCGGCATCTGTACCGCCTGACCGCGGACGGGATGGCCGCGGCAGCAACGGTCGGCGCCGCCGCGGAAACTCGCGGGACAACGCAGCGACGTCCCAGACCGGCGCTGTCGTGAACCGCCTCGACCGCGTGGCCGGATCGCTGGCTCGCCGCCTGCTGCGCCGAGCGGCCACCCGGCGGGGCACGGAACTCCCGTGGGTTCGCGCGCTGGGCGCCGAGATGGACGAGCTCGCGACCGGATGGGCACAGCTGGGCTGGGCACTCGGCGCCGTCCGGCTGAGGTGGGTCGAATTGCGGCACCGATGGCATGTCCGGCTGCGATGGGTCGAACTGCGGCACCGATGGCACGCCCGGCAGCGATGGAACGAACTGCGGCACCGATGGCACGCCCGGCTGCGATGGAACGAACTGCGGCACCGATGGCATGTCCGGCAGCGATGGAACGAACTGCGCCACCGATGGCACACTCGGCTGCGTTGGGTCGAATCGGCGGGTGGCCTCGGCGGTTTCCGCGTCTACGGGCCCGCGGTCGTCGGCGGCGGGGCGATGTCGTTGTGGGTCTATGCGAATCGTGCGGCCGACGCGCCACTCCCGCTGGCCGCGGCGGTTCTCCTCGCCCCTTACTTCGCGGTGATCGGCTTCTGCTGGGCCCGCCGCCGGAGGGCGCCTATCGCGGCTGCGGTCGGGGCGGTCACGGCGCTGGTCGGGTTCGAGATCGTCACCATCGGCACGGCGGTGTACACGGTGGTCACCGAATCCGCCTTGAATGCGGTGGTATGGCTGGGATTCGGGGTCGCGTACGCGCTGCCGGTCGGGTTCGTCGGCGCCGTCGCGGGGCTCACCGGCGCCCTCGCCGCCCACCCTGTCGCCAGTGTTCGCGCGCTCCGCCGGGCAATCGTCGAATCGCGTGTGGACTGAGGGAAAACCGTTGGCGGGCTTGGGTTTCCCAAGCTGCTGCCGCACGGCGATCACCGCGGTGGGCAACACCAGGGTCGGCGCGACTGCGCAACTGCCCGAGTTCGAAACACCGACTGCTGGATCTCGCCGGGAGCACTTCCGCCATCGCGGGTGGCACGTGGTACATCGCAGCCGAGGCCAGCCACGCCATTCCGGCCGCGAACAGGAACAGGCCGGTCGGTCCCGCCACGGCGCCGACACGCCGAGGGCCGTACCGCGACGCGCGGGCGGGAAGGTGCCGATGATGACCGCCATCACCTGCGGCATCAGCGCGGCCACGCCCCGGCACGGCTCTGGCGGCGATCAGCAGCGCCGGCGCATACAGCACGGGCGCCGCCGTGAACACCGGCGATCAACACGGCCCGCGCACGTCGCGCATCCGGCCGAACACGATCAGCAGCGCGGCCGGCACGGGGAGGTGGATGTCGATCACCGGCAGGACCTCTCCAGCGACGGGGGCATGCTCGGGATCGCGACGTTGATCGGCTGTCAGATCCAGCAGCGTCACGAAGAACCCGAATGCTAGCATCCTAACCAGCTACCAAGCCAGTCAGGGCTGTCCTGAGCGCGGGGAATGCGTCCTGCGCCGGTGCGTGAATTCCCGGATGAATTACGATCCGGATTGCTGCCGACCAGCCACAGTGGACGCACTGCTATGGTCTTCGGGACGCACGTTCGTTCCCAGGAGGAATCACCCGCCATGGCACAGAAAGTCCTCGTCGAAATGGTCGACGACCTCGACGGCACCGACGCCAGCCAGACCGTCCCCTTCGGACTCGACGGTGTCCAGTACGAAATCGACCTCTCCGACGCCAACGCCGCCGCTTTGCGCGACGAATTCGCCACCTTCATTGCCGCAGCCCGCCGCGTCGGCGGCCGCAAGACCACCGTCCGCGGCGCATCCACCGCGCCCACCGCCGAAGACCGCGAGCGCTCCAAGGCCATCCGCGCCTGGGCCGTCGACAACGGCTGGGCCGTAGCCGAACGCGGCCGCATTCCCGGCGAGGTCGTCAGCGCCTACGAAGAAAGCCAGAAAGAAGAAGCCGCACCCCGCCGCAAGCGCGGCGGGAAAAAGGCCACCGCAAAGTAGCGGATACCCCGGATCGGCAATTCTCCGAAGTGCCGATCCGGGGCTGTTCTCCTTCTCCGCGAAGGCGGCGGAACGCGTGGGCGAAACAGAGCTTTACGACGGAATCGGCACCGGATACTCGTGGGGACGGCGCACCGACCCGCGATGGATGTCCCCGATCCTCGCCGCGCTCGGCACCGCCCGCTCGATTGCCGACGTAGGCGCGGGTACCGGCTCCTACGAACCGCGCGATCGAACGGTGTTCGCGTTCGAACCGTCGGCCGGGATGATCCGGCAGCGGCCGCCCGGCGCCGGTCCCGCGGTGCGCGCAGTCGCCGAAGCCCTGCCCGTCCGGGATCGCGCCGTCGATGCCGCGCTCGCGGTGCTCACGGTGCACCACTGGACCGGCTGGCGAGCCGGGCTCGCCGAACTCCGCCGCATCGCGCCGCGGCAGGTGGTCGTTGCGTACGACACCCATCGGCACACCGAGTTCTGGTTCGTCCGAGAATACGTACCCGAGATCGCCGAACTGGAACGCATGCGGCCCTCCGCCGACGACATCGCCCACGAACTCGGCGCCGACACGGTCGTCCCATTGCCGCTGCCCTGGGACTTCACCGACGGAGTGTTCCCTGCCTACTGGCGCCGCCCGGCCGCCTACCTCGACCCGCGCGTCCGCCGCGCTTGCTCCGCACTCGCCCAGACCGACCCCGCCGCGGTCGGACGCGGGATTCGCCACCTCCGCCGCGACCTGGACAGCGGCCGATGGCACGAACGTCACCGCGATGTACTCGGCCTCGACCAGTGGGACGCCGGGTTCCGCCTCATCGTGTCGCACCGCTGACCACAGCGAGAAGACGCGCGCCCGCCGGTCCGAAGTGGACGGTCCGGGACGCGCGAAGGTCTGGCAACCGGCGGCGGCGGTACCCCGTCTGCGAAACATCCGGATCACTACGACGGAGGTCATCGCCCAGGCGCCGCCCGGAAAGGCGTTACAAGATCAGCAGCTGGTTGCGCTCATGCCCGGCAGCCGGGTCAGAACGGCGAGGTCGTGCAAGCAGGCGGGCCGAGTTCCTGCCATCCGGTGCCCACGCGGTGGAAGAACCGGAGACAGACCAGGCCGCCCTTTTTCACGTGGTACGAGCCCGGCGGGTCGATTGTCGTGCTCTGGCTGGTGGTCCGCGGTCCGGCCCATTTGTCCTTTCCGCTGAACACCTCGAAGAATCCGTAGATGTATCCCCCGCCGACCTGCATGGTCGCCAATTTCGACGCCTTGACGTAACCGAAGTATTCGGCGTCGCCCATGGTGTCGTTGCAGAAGTACTGTGTGCAGACCCGGCTGCTCGCGAAAGCGGGCGCACCCGAAGGCAGCACTGCCGCGAGCACCACGCTCGCCGCCACCACCACGGACCGGTACCCCGCACGGCTCACCGACATCGTCTCCCCCTCCGACGACGCACGCCCACCCCAGGCGGCGATCCCGGTTACCGTAGCGCCGGGCCGGGTTTTTGCCAACCGCCGGGATCGCCGGCTGAGTGACCACTGTGGACGGACGGACCCGGTTCGGTTCGGCGGCCGGTGTCGAGTGCCTCGAGGACGGCGTCGCCGTTCGTGTTCGCCCAGTCGGTCAGGACGCGGATCGGTTCGGTGAGCGTCGCGCCCAGTGGGGTGAGCTCGTACTCGACGCGGGGCGGCACCTCGGGATACGCGCGGCGGCGGACGAGCCCGTGCGCCTCGAGCCGGCGCAGCGTCTGGGTCAGCACCTTGCGGGAGATGCCGCCGATCAGGTCGACGAGCTCGCCGTGCCGTACCGGACCCCGGCTGAGCCCGGCGAGCACGACCACCGTCCATTTGTCGGCGATCAGCTCGACCGCCAGCCGCGCCGGGCAGTCGGCGAGAAAGGGACTGCTCATGGCACCAAAGGTACCTGGCGGTTCCTGTCGGGTCCCTAATCTGGGCGTTCTCCCACCCAGAACCAGGAGAGTCATGCGAGTCATCACGCAGGAGAAGCTCGGCGGTCCCGAAGTGCTCGGCTTGACCGACGCACCCGAGCCCCGGCCACTGCCCACCGAAGTCCTCGTCCGGGTCAAGGCAATCGGGCTGAACCCGCTGGAGGCGCGGCTGCGCGCCGGTGAGTTCCCGTTGCTCGGGCGGCCGCCGTTCGTCCTCGGCTGGGACGTCAGCGGCGTAGTCGAAAAGGCCATGACCTGGCGGTGGCGGCCCGGCGACGAAGTGTTCGGGATGCCGCTGTTCCCCCGGCCGGCGCACGCGTACGCCGAACTCGTTTCCGCCCCCGCGCTGCACCTGGTGCGCAAGCCGCCGTCGCTCACACACGTCGAAGCGGCGGCGTTGCCGGTGGTCGGGCTGACGGCGTGGCAAGGGCTCGTCGACCTCGGCGGCGTCACCGCGGGCGATCGCGTGCTGATCCACGGCGGTGGCGGCGGGGTCGGCCACGTCGCCATCCAGATCGCGAAAGCCCTTGGGGCGTATGTGATCACGACCGCGAGCAGGCGGGAGTTCGTCGAAGGACTCGGCGCCGACGAGGTGATCGACTACCGGAAAACCGACTTCGCGTCCGCAGTCGGCGACGTCGACCTCGTACTCGACACCCTCGGTGGCAACACCGCCGAACGCTCGCTCGCCGTACTCCGCCCCGGCGGCCATCTCGTCACCGCAGTGGCCGACGAGGACACCGCGCTCATCGCGAGGTTCGAAGCGGCCGGGATGCGGTTCAGCGGCATCGCGGTCGACCCCGATCCGGTTGCGCTGCGAGGTCTCGCCGACCTTGTCGAAGAGGGCAAGCTCCGGGTACACGTGCAGGAAACGTTCCCGTTCGACCGCATTGCCGACGCCCATCACGTCCTCGACGGCGGGCACCTGCAGGGCAAACTGGTGCTGACGCTCAGTCGGTGAGCTCCTCCGGGACCGCGATCACGTCGACCAGCGCGCCGCTGCGCAGCACCGTCACCTCCACCGGCTGCCCGATTGCGTCGGAGAAGAGGCGTTTCTGCAGGGATTGTGCGTCGCCGAGCTGGATTCCGTCGACGGCCAGGACCAGGTCGGCGGATTTCAGTCCGCTGTGGGCGGCCGGGCTGTTGCCGATCACCTCGACGATGCGCAACGCGGTGCGCTGCCCGAACCGTTCGGCCTGCACCGGGGTGAGCGGCGCCGGCGTGGTGACCAGGCCGAGGTACGCCCGGCGGACGCGGCCGTCGTGCATCAGGGCGTGGATGATCCGGTGCGTGGTGGCGTTGATCGGCACGGCCAGCCCGAGCCCGACGCCCGCGACCGCGGTGCTGATCCCCACGATCCGGCCGCGGCTGTCGGCCAGTGCGCCGCCGGAGTTGCCGGGGTTGAGGGCGGCGTCGGTCTGGATGACGTCCTCGATGAGCCGCGCGGCGGTCCTGGTGCGGACCGGCATGCTGCGGCCCAGGGCGCTGACCACCCCGGCGGTGACCGTCCCGGCCAGCCCGAGCGGGTTCCCGACCGCGACGACGAGCGAGCCGACCAGCAGCTGGTCCGCATCCCCGTAGTCGGGTGGCGCGGGTACCTCGCGGTCGGCCCGGACGACCGCGAGGTCCGACAGCGGGTCGCGGCCCACCACGTCGAACCGCGCGACCGTGCCGTCGGCGAACTCCGCCGTGCCGTGGTCCCCGGCTGCCACCACGTGCGCGTTGGTGACCAGGTGCGATTCGCCGGTCAGCACGACCGCCGATCCGGTGGACTCGCCCCGTGCCGAGGGGATGCTCAACGCCGCCACCCGCGGGGTGAGCTGGGCGGCCACCGACGTGACGATCGCCGAGTAGACATCCATGGCGTCGTTGTTCTCCATACCTGCGCAACGCGGTACGCAGGTGAACCGATCCCGCAGTTCACCGAGAGCGAACCCGGCGCCGATAAGGAAAACCCTCGTGCCGGTACGGGTTCCCGCGGCTGTTGGCTCGCACATCTTCGCGATAGCTTGAATCGGACATTCTGTGGAGGTGGCGGACCTGATTCCCAGCGAGCACCTCATCGAACAGGCGTCCCGGGTGGTGTACGACAACGCCTTGCGCACCCCGATCCTGCCGCTGCCCGGGACCGGTATCCGGATGAAAATGGAAGCGCTCCAGCCCACCGGTTCCTTCAAGATCCGTGGCGCCACCGCAGCGTTCCACTCCTTCACCGAGGAGAAACCGCTCGCCACGGTGAGTGCGGGGAACATGGGCAAAGCCGTCGCGTACCTTGCCGAACGCGCGGGGCGCCGCTGCATTGTGTACGCGCCGGAACATGCTCCCGAGGCCAAAATCTCCCCGATCCGGCAGGCCGGGGCCGAGGTGCAGCTTGTCTCGTACCAGGAATTGTGGGCGCTGGCCACGTCCGGCGAGTCCCCCGACCCAGGCGTGGACTTCATCCACCCGTTCCTGAACCCGCACGTCATCGCGGGTAACGCGACCATCGGCGGTGAGCTGTCCGGTGACCTCGACGTCGTCCTCGTGCCATGGGGCGGCGGTGGGCTCGCAATCGGCGTCGCAGCCGGGCTCAAGGCGAACGGGTCGAGCGCGCGGGTCTACGCCGTGGAGGTGACCACGGGCGCGCCGCTCACCGCCGCGTTCGCTGCCGGGCGGCCGGTCGAGGTGCCGTACCAGCCGAGTTTCGTGGACGGGATCGGGTCGGTTGCCGTGGTGGATGCGTCGTGGCAAGCGGCGCGTGAACTGCTTGACGGCGTGGTGACGGTGAGCCCTCAGGAAGCGGCCCGCGCGGTGCGCCGGGTTGCGGAGAGCTGCCATGTGATCGTGGAGGGCGCGGCGGGCTGCGCTGTGGCGGCGGGTGAGGATCCGCGGTTCGCCGGGGCCCGGGTGGTCGCTGTCGCTTCGGGTGGGAACCTCGATCTGTCGGTGCTGGGTCGTATTCTCGGCGGGGAACTGCTCTGACACCGGGTCACTTGTCGGGCAGCGCACCGCTCCAGTCGGGCGAGGCACGCCGGCGTGGGATCCATTTCGTGCTCAGGACCGCCGCGCTGACCGCGGCCAGAAGTGCGACCCCGTTGAAGAGGTCGGTCACCCACAGCTGGTTTCCCATGAGCTGCAAGCCCTTCACACCGATGGCGAGGAGCAGCAGGGCGATGACCATGCCCCACACGTTGAACCGGCCGGGTTTGACCTGGGTCGTGCCGAGGAAGCAGGCGGCGAAGCCCGGCAGGAGGTAGGCCGGGCCGAGGGTCGGGGCCACGTTGCCGATCTTGGCCGCCACCAGGATTCCGCCGACGGCGGCGAGCAGGGACGTGACCACGAACGAGCCGACGATGTACCGCTTGGTCCGCACGCCGGCGAGCCGGGCGGCCTCGGCGTTGGCGCCCACCGCGAAGGCGCGCCGGCCGAGTGGCGTGTGTTCCAGGACGTACCAGAGCACGATGCCCAGCAGCACGGCGTAGAACGCGATCACCGGGAAGCCGAGTACCTCGTGGTTGGCGATCTGCTGGAAACCGGCCGGGACCGGTCCGACGAACTGGAAGTTCGAGACGAGCTCCGCGATCGCCAGCAGGGCCGAGCTCATGCCCAGGGTCGCGACCAGGCTGTCGATGCCGATCACGGCGACGAAAGTGGCGTTCGCCAGTCCGATGCCGAGCGCCAGCAGCAGCGTGAGCACCACCGCGAGCAGCGGGCTCAGCTGATGGTTGACCATCAGCGCGCTGCACACCATCGCGCTCGTGCCGAGGTTCTGCGCGGCCGACAGGTCGAACTGCCCGACGGCGAGGGTGACGAGCGTGCCCAGTGCGAGCACCATCGTGACCGACTGGTCACCCGCAATGCTGGTGACCGTTGCCATGGTGGGAAAGGTGTCCGGCAGCCGGATCGAGAAGAACACTACGAAGGCGACGCAGAGCAGGAGGCCGCTGTAGCGCCCGAGCGGCAGGCGACCCAGTGCTTTCGCCATCCGGCCGGGACGAGACGGCGCTGGGGCCACGGCGAGCTGCTTTTCCACGGTCATCGAGTCCTCATTCCTCATCGGTGTCGCGGATCGTCTCGGTGAGGATCCGGGCGACGGACAGATCGCCCTTGGCCAGCTCGCAGCGGACGACGCCGTGCAGCATGACCAGGACGCGGTCGCACACGGCGCACAGCTCCTCGGCGTCGGACGACGACAGCACCACCGCACGGCCCTGCGCGGCGATTCCGGCGAGCACGTCGTAGATGGCGGCCTTGGCACCGGCGTCGACGCCGGCGGTCGGCTCGTCCAGCAGCAGGACGTCCGCGGCCATCCGGAGCCAGCGCGCCAGCACCAGCTTCTGCTGGTTGCCACCGCTGAGCAGGGACAGCTCCCGGTCGGGATCGGCCGGGGTCACGCCGAGGCGCTCGATCCACGGCCGTACCTCGTGCCGCTCCAGCCGGGCACCCAGCCAGCGGCCCGGACCTCGGAACGGCAGCCGGGGCAACGTGACGTTCTCGCGTGCGGTCCACTTCGGAATCGTCGACAGGCGCTTGCGATCGGCCGGGACATAACCGATTCCGGCTTCGATCGCCCGGTCGGGACGGCCCGGCGGCACCGGTTTCCCGCGCAGCCGCACGTCGCCGGTGCCGCGGTTCCGGGCACCGAAGGTCAGCCCGAGAGCCTGGTCGTACCCGGAGCCGATCAGGCCCGCGACGCCGACGATCTCCCCGGCCCGGATCGCCGCCGAGAACCCCGCGACCTGATCACCGGCAACCCCCGAGATCTCCAGCAGTACCTCGGTTCCCGCCACGGGAAGAGGCGGGGCGAACTGCGCCGGCTCACGTCCGATGATCAGCCGGACCAGCTCGTCGTGGTCGACGCCGCCGACCGGCTGCGTGGTGATCCGCCTGCCGTCGCGGAGCACGGTGACCTGGTCCCCGAGCTGGAACACCTCACGCAGCCGATGCGTCACGTAGAGAACCGCGGTCCCCTGGTCCCGCAACCGCCGGACGAGCGCGAAGAGCTGCTCGACCTGGTGCTGGGGCAAGGACGCGGTCGGCTCGTCGAGTACGAGCAGCGTGGGTGCGCTGCCGGTCGCCGCCACTGCCCGCACGATGGCGAGCATGGTCTGCTCGCCGGGAGTGGCCGCCGACAACGGACGCCGGGGGTCGATGTCGATTTCGTACTCGGCCAGCAGCGCGGCCGCCGCTTTCCGTTCCCGCCGCGGCGAAACCCACCACGTGCTCGAGTAGCTCGACCCGAGCGCCAGATTGTCGACAGCATCGAGCTCGGTCACCAAGGCGAGGTCCTGGTGGATGAACGCGACGCCTTGCGCGCGTGCGGCCGCGCTGCCGAGCGGGAACGGCTCGCCGTTGAGCGTCGCTCGCGATCCCGGGTCCGGCGCGTGGTATCCGGCGAGAATCTTGATCAAGGTCGACTTGCCGCACCCGTTCTGCCCGAGCAGGCAGTGCACCTCACCGGCCCGCAGTTCGAGGTCGACGTTGTCCAGTGCCTTCTGCGCCGGGAAGGTCTTCGACAGCGCATCGACGGTCAGGACGGTGCTCATCCGACGTGCCAGGCGCGGTGATAGGCCTGTGCATAGTCCGGCGGCTCCGGCTGCGCACCGGTCGGCGGCACGGTGTCCTTGACGAAAATCTGCTGCCATCCGGCGACGTTCGCGCGGTCGCCGAGCGGAAGGCCCATCATCAGCCGGACCAGCGAATCGACGGCCCGGTAGCCGCACGCGGCGAGCTCGATCGCGACCGACGCCCACTCCTTGCCGGACTTGACGGCGCCGAGCGTGGCGGAGTTCGCGGCCCGGCTGATCACCTTGACCTTGCCGAGCAGGCCGGCCGCCTGAAGCGCCTCGTTCAGGCCGGCGTTGTAGTTCACCATGCCGAGCGCGACGTACGGGGTGTCCGGATGTGCTTGGAGGTAACTGACGATCTGTGCCGGTACCGTCTTGCCGATCCCGGCGAGCGCAGCCTCGAGCACGTCCGGTGTGCCGCCGGCGCTCGAGATCGCGTCGTCGAAGGCCTTCTTCATCGGGCTCCAGCCGTCCCGGAACGACGGATCCCAGACGAACACCGCCTTGGCCGGTGCGCCCGCATCGGCGACCACCGCGGCACCCATCAGCCGTCCGCTCATGGCCAGGTCCTTCGAACCCAGTACGACCCCTTGGACCGCGCCACCGGCGCCCACCGCCTCCCCGAGCGGCGCGATCTCGACGATCTTCGTTCCCGCCGCCTTGAGCTTGTCCAGCTGGGCCTGCACCGAGGAGTCCGGCAACACCGGCACATAGGCGAGGGCATCCGGCGGGTTCGCGGCCACCTGGTTCATCACCGACACGTAGCTCTGCGGCGTGCTGTCGTCCTGCAGGACGGTGACCTTCCAGCCCAGCTTCTCCGCGGCGGCCACCGCACCGTCCGACGTCGACTTGCAGACCGGGAAATTGCACGTGATCACGGAAAAGTTCTTGCCGGTCGGCGCCGGCGAGGGCAGCTCGGGAACGGCCTCGGCCGGACGCGGCTTGCGGTACTCGTCGTAGGTGGCCTTGGCGTCGGCGATCGCCTGCTGCTCGGCACCGCTCAGCGAGCCGGACTTGTCACTGCCGCCGGCGTTGCCACCGCATGCTGCGAGCACGAGGCAGAGCACGGCGCCGACCGCGGCCGCCGCTGCCTTCCGGGACTTCGGGAACATGTTGTCTCTCTTCGGTCAGTGAGCGACATGCGCTCGGAATTGGTGCCGGCAAGTCGAAAAGCCGCGTGCTACCTCGGATCCACGTACTGCGCGTGCCGATCGACCGCGTCGTACAGCCGGAGCCCGATCGGGTCGCGGATCTCTTCGGCGATCTGCCCCAGCAACCCGGCTGCCCGCGCCACGAGCGCGAAGCCGCGGATGATTCCCGGGTCGAAACCCAGGTCGGCGAGCGCCGCGCCGCACGAGCCTGCTCCGTTGATCGGGAGTTTCCGGCCGGTCAGTTCGCTGTGCGCGGCAGCGACGGCGCGGAGCAGGCGCAAATGCGGCCCGAGCGTTCCGGTCTCTTCGGCGAGGGCGTAGATCACCGGGGTGCGCGGGTCACCGTCTTTGTGCACCGGGTGGCCGAGGCCGGGAATCCGCGGGTGCCGCTGCACGAGCGCCCGCGCCACCTCGGCATGCGGCTCGTCGGCACGGAGGCCCTCGGCAAGGAATCGCGCCGCGTCCTCGACCACCCCGAGAAAGCGCGAGCCGCCACCGAGGATTCCGGCCGCCATGGCGCCCTGGATGGACTCGGGTGCGCTCGTCAGGGTCAGGCGGGCGGCCAGGACGGTCGGGGTCAGTCCGTGATCGGCGAGCGCGACGAGCACCGCGCCGAACATCCGGCTCTCCCCCTGCGTCGGCCGCCGCAGTGCGACCAGCCAGAACGCGAGGTCACTGAACGAGACTTCGCCCATCAGTTCGTGCGGCAAATCCTTGCCCAGCAAGCGGATGGAATCGAGGGTCGAGACCCCGATGCTGGTCCGATAGGTCTCAGGCATGGGCTTCTCCGATGGTGGTGGCCAGGTCGTGCTCGGCGCCCTCGGTGGGGAGCCGGTGCTTCGCGACGCGTCCGGTCGGGGTGTAGGGAAGGTCGTCCACGAACTGCCAGAACCGCGGGATCTTGAACGCGGCAAGGCGCAGGCCGAGCCGGGCGGCCAGGTCCGCCGGAGTGGCCACCGCGCCGGGAACCAGCCGCACGAAAGCCTTGACCTCCTCCTCGAACGGACCGGCGGGTACCCCGGCCACGGCGCAGTCCAGCACTTCGGGACAAGCCCGCAAGGCCTCTTCGACCTCGCCCGGGGACAGGTTTTCGCCCCGGCGGCGGATGACCTCCTTGAGCCGCGCGACGAAGGTGTACGTCCCGTCTTCGTTCTCCGTGACGAGATCCCCGGTACGCACCCAGCCGTCCTGGAAGGTTGCCGCAGTCTCCTCGGGCAGGCCGTAATAGCCCGTGGCGACGGCGGGATTACGCAGCAGCAGCTCGCCTTGCTGTCCCGGAGCACAGTCCGCTCCCTGCGGATCGACGACTCGCGCCTGGTTGACCGCACCGAGAGTGGGGTGCTGACGCAGGTGTCCCAACGTGCCGAACGGCCGGGTGCCCCTGCGCCAGGAAAGTCCGTAAAGGCTCTCCGACAGGCCGTACCCGCACACCAGCTCGATGCCGAGCCGCTTCTCGATCTCGCGGTGCCGCGCTGCGTCCGGAGCCGGGGCGGAGTAACAACTGCGCAGCGGCGAGCCGGCATCGGGCTCTTGCGCCATCAGGAATTCCAGCATCGCGCCGACTGCGTTGAAGGACGTCGCACCATGGCGCCGGGCCGATTCGAGGAACGTCGAGGCCGAGAACCGCGGCAGTAGTACCAGACCGGCGCCGCAGGCCAGCGAGCCCATCGTCGAGTACGCCAGCGCATTGGTGTGGAACAACGGCAGGGCCGTCATCAGCCGGTCGGTGGAATCGAGGCCCATCCAGAACGGGAAACCCTCTCCGGCTAGCACGTACGCCCGATGCGTCTGCATCACCAGCTTGGCCCGGCCGGTCGTGCCCGAAGTCGGGATCATGATCGCCACGTCCGATTCGTCGACCGGGTACGGCGGGTCATCGCCAAGGTCCACCGCAGCGCTGGTCAAGTCTTCGAGGAGCAACGCCGTTGCCTGCACGCGCCGGACAGTGCCGATCGCTTCGGCGTCGGCGACGAAGCGCACCTCACCCCGCAACTGGTGCAGCAGGCCGGAAAGCTCGGCGGCCGTGCTCCGCGGATCGGTCGGCACGGCGATCGCGCCCAGGGTGGTCGCGGCCAGGATGACCAGGAGGTGCTGCGGTGTCGACCGGGCCGTGATCACCAGCGGCTGACCGGGTCGCACGCCGAGCTCTTCGAGCCGCCGGGCCAGCGCGGCCACCTGCCGCCACGCGGCGGCAAAGGAGAGCTCGATTTCGTCGGTGCGAAGCCAGATCCGGTCCTGGTGCTCTCGGGCCGCGGCGGCGAGGAGAGCGGGAATGGTACGCACGTCAGCCTTCCCGGCCGGCACTCGTTGCGGCCAGTACCTGCCGCGTGATCTCCGCGTTGACGATGTCCGGCCGCTCGACGTTGACCAGGTGGGAAGTGCCGGGCACGAGGACGAACCGAGCGTCGCCGATCCCCGTCGCGATGGCCCGGACCATGTCCGCCGGAGTGGCCGGATCCTCCGCCCCGGCAATCACCGTGGTGGGCACGGTGATCTCGGAGAGCCGGCTCCGCAGGTCGAACTGCCCGATCGCCTCGCAACTGCCCGCGTACCCTTCCCGCGGCACGGTCCGGAGCATGTCGAGCAGCCATTCGGCCGTGGCGGGCTCGCGCTGCGCGAACTCGGGGGTGTACCAGGCGCCGCACCGGGATTCGAGCAGGAAACCGGTGCCATCGGTGCGCACTCGCGCCGCGCGATCCGGCCAGCCCGCCGGATCGTGGAAGCGCGCGGCCGACGAGCAGATGACGAGCGACTCAACCCGGCCGGGTTCGTGCACCCCCAGCCATTGCGCGATGGCTCCGCCGATCGAGACCCCGACGTAACTGAACCGGTCGACCCCGAGATCGTCAAGCAGCGCAACGACATCCGCCGCCATCTCCCCGATCGTGTAAGGGCCGGGCGGAACCGCCGAACCGCCGTGCCCGCGCAGATCGTGGCGGATCACCCGGAACTGCTGCGCGAGAGCCAATTGCGGCTCGAACAGGCCGAGCGTCGTGCCGAGCGAGGGGCCGAATACGACGACGGGGGCGTCCGGCGGACCGTCGTCCCGGTAGCCGAGCGGCGACGGTTTCGGTCGTGGTGCGTCCACAGCGGATTCTCCTGCGCTAGTCCTGATCACATCGGTAGTGCTGCAATTTCGGCTCGTCGATCTCGATCCCGATCCCGGGCACCCCCGGCACCGTCATCCGCCCGTGCTCGATCGCCGGGGCCGCCGCGATGTCGTCGGCGAGTTCGAGGTGGTAGCCCAGTTCCGCGCCGCGCTTCGAGGTGCCCGGATACGCGGCGGCGAACGCGAGGGCGCTGAGCGCGCCGAGGGCACCGTCCATCTGGCTGCCCACCACCACGCCGGTCCCGAGCCCCTCGCACAGCCCGGCAATGCGGGCGGACTCGGTGAACCCGGTGCGCGCCACCTTGATGCTGACCAGCTGGGCGTGCCCGTCGAGCACCTCGCGGGCGACCTCTCCCAGCCGCGTGACGCTCTCGTCGGCCAGCACCGGGATCGGGCTCGTACCGGCCACCCACCGGCGGGCCAGCGGGTGAAAGGCCGGCGTGGGCTCCTCGATCATGGTGATGCCGGTTTCCTGCATCACCGGCAGGAGCCGGATCGCCTCGTCGGGCGTCCAGCCCTTGTTCGCGTCGACATAGATCTCGGCGCCGTCGCCCAGCGCCGAGCGGACCGTCCGCATCGCTTTGGTGTCGACCACGGGGTCCTTTCCGGTCTTGATCTTGAAGATCCCGATTCCGTGGCGGTCTCGCATCCGCAGCGCCTCCTCGCCCATTGCTTCGGGAACCTCGGCGAAGATGATGTGCACGACGGGGACGGATTCGGTGAACGCGCCGAGCAGCTGGTGACAGGATTTCCCGAGCGCCTTGCCGAGCACGTCCCAGATCGCCAGGTCCACGGCACTGCGTGCGGTGTGGTTGTACCGCAGCCAGCGGAGGGAATCCCGCACGCGCTCGCGGGCGAACGGGTCCGTGCCGAGCACGGCGGGGGCGATCCAGGAATCGATTGCCTTGACGATGGATTCCTGGGATTCGCCGTAGGTGAAGGGACGCGCGGGCGCCTCGGCGTGCCCGACGATGCCGTCGTCGGTCGTCACCCGGACCAGCACGTGGTCCGCGCGAGACAAGGTGCCGTGGGCGAACGCGGACGGCCGGCGCAACGGGATGGAGAACGGAATCGCCTCCACGGCAGCGATTTTCACGACGGCACGGTCATTTCCGCGCGCGGGGCAGCCGGAACTCGTACGACGCCGCAAAACAGGTCCGCTCTCCGGGGAGGAGGTCCGTGCGCTCTTCCAGGCCGAGTACGAGTTCGGGTTTGACTGCCCCGGCGATGTCGGAGTCGAGGTAGGGGTCGGTGTCGAAGTACAGCTGGGTGGTGAGCGACTCGAAGCCCGGGGCCGAGGTGATGAGGTGCAGGTGCGCGGGCCGGAAGGCGTGCCAGCCCACCGCGGTCAGCAGTGCCCCGGTCGGCCCCGCGGTCGGGATCTCGTACGGCACCGGCACGATGGTGCGGACCTGGTACGCCCCGTTCTCGTCGGCCGTCAGGCGTGCCCGGAGGTTGAACTCCGGCGGCAGCTCCCGCCCGTCCGGGTACGGGATGCCGGAGTAGGTGCCCTGTGCGTCGCTCTGCCAGATCTCGACCTGCGCATGCGGGATCGGGGTCCGGTCGGGCGCGGTGACGGTGCCGGAGAACACGAGAACATCGCCCGGTTCACCGGCCCGCATCGGCATCACGAACGGCGGTTCGAGCACGGGCGCGCCGGGAAGGAAGAACGGCCCCTCGATCGCCCCGGGGCTGCCGTCGCGGGCATTCGAGTCGGCCTCCTCGACGGTCGCCTCGAAAAACACGTCGGCAAACAGCGGCCATTCGCCGGCCTGGCCGAGATTGACCAGGTATTCCTTGGCCATCGTGTATTCGCAGTAGGTGACCTCGTATTTGGCGAGGACACTGCGAATACCGTCCATGAGTTCCGCGACGATGGCCGCCCCGCGGTTTTCCCGGGGCAGTGCTCGTCCACTGATCTTCGTCACCGAGTCCCTCATTTCCGATTCAGTCCACTTTGGACGGGTGGGTGGCCAGCGCCGTGACCGTGATGTCGAGATACGGGAACATCGGCAGCGAGGCCAGGATTTCGTGCAACCGGTCGACGCTGCCGACCTCGAACACGCTCACGTTCGCAAACCGCCCGGCGACCCGCCACAGCTCCCGCCAGCACCCTTCCCGCTGCAGCTCCACGGCCCGGGCCTTCTCCCGCGCCAGCAGATCGGCCACGACGGCCGGGTCGAGTCCCGCGGGAACGGTCACCTCCATGTGCGCAAGAAACAACACGTGAGCACTACCTTTCGGGATGTCCGGGCACCGGCCCGGCGAAGTTCGCATCAGCTTTCCGCGCCGCGGCAAAGACGTCTATCCATTCCGCGCAACCGGAATGGCCAAGACACGCACCCGGTCCGGCCGCCCGGGAAATCGTGCGAGGCTGGCAATTCCGATCAGTGCGGAAAACCTGGAGCAGGCATGCCCTTTCTACCCCTTCGGGGAATCACGGTCGTCTCGCTCGAACAAGCGGTGGCGGCGCCGTTCGCCACGCGGCAGCTGGCCGATCTCGGCGCCAGGGTGATCAAGGTGGAGCGACCGGATTCCGGGGACAGCGCGCGAGGCTACGACACGAGCGTGCACGGCCTGTCGAGTTACTTCGTCTGGCTCAACCGGAACAAGGAGTCGCTGGTGCTCGACCTCAAAAGCGACGGCGGCAAGGAGATCTTGACCCGGCTCGTCGCCGAGGCCGACGTGGTCGTGCAGAACCTGGCCCCGGGCGCGGCCGACCGGCTCGGCGTCGGTTCGGCCGGACTCACCGCCCGCTTCCCCGGCCTGATCACGTGCGACATCTCCGGGTACGGCACCGGCGGTCCGTACTCCGCCAAGAAGGCGTACGACCTTCTCATCCAATGCGAGGCCGGGCTGCTTTCGGTGACGGGTACGCCGGAGCATCCCGCCAAGGCAGGGATTTCCATCGCCGACATCGCCACCGGGATGTACGCCTACACCGGGATCTTGTCCGCCGTGCTGCACAAGCAGCAGACCGGGCATGGGGCACGGCTGGAGGTGTCGATGCTCGAGGCGCTCGGCGAGTGGATGATGCACCCGCTGCTCTACACGACGTACGGCGGTGCCGAGCCCGCCCGCGCCGGGGCCAGCCACGCGACCATCGCCCCGTACGGGCCGTTCGCCTGCGCCGACGGCGTCGTACTCACCGTGGGGCTGCAGAACGAGCGCGAGTGGGACCGGTTCTGCCGGATCGTCCTCGCCCGGCCCGACCTGGCAAGCGATCCGCGGTTTGCCGGTAACCACCAGCGCGTCGCGCATCGGCAAGCGCTGGACGACTGCGTCCGCTCGGCCTTCGCCGCGATGGACTCCGAGCTTGCCCGCGCCAAGCTGGACAAGGCCGCGATCGCCTTCGCCGAGCAACGCAGTATCCGGGACTTCGCAGCGCATCCGCAACTGGCGGCGCGGGCACGGTGGGAGCAGGTCGAGACTTCCGCCGGCCCGTTCGATGCGTTGCTCCCGCCGGTGACGGTCGCGGGCTGGCGGCCGCCTCTCGGCTCGGTACCGGATCTCGGCACGCACACCGACGCGATCGTGGCCTGGCTGCAGAACACCACCGCGGACAACTAGCGCGGACCGGTTGCCGACGCGGGTTTTCCCGGTTACGGTCCGGCGATGACCCGGCAGGGGGTGCGGACATCTCAGGCTGGGAAGGGAGCATCCGGTGGGAAGTCGGATCGAACAGCACTGGACCGACGCACTCGACGCCACCGACCCGGATCTGCGCAGCTGGCTGGCTCCGGACGAAGTCCGCCTCCGGAGCCCCGGCCTCGGCGAGGCTCCGGTCCGCTGGGCGATGCAGGTCGGGGCCGAGCTCGCGAGGAGCCTCGCGGCGGAGACACCCGCGCTCGGCGCTCTCGGCGACGGGTCCACGGTGTTCCCCGCCGCCATGCAGGAATCGGTCTTGCTGTCCCTTGAGACGATCCGGGCCGGTTCGGTGGTTCACGGTCTCCTCGGTGACCGGGGCCGCGAGCTCGTAAACCTCAGCGCGGCGGCCGATATCCCGCTGCCGTCGGTGCTCGCCTCGGTGCATCGCGGGCACGCCATGGTCGTCGAGCGGTTGATGGCGGAGTGCCGGCGGCTCACGTCCACCCGCGTCCTCGCCGACCGGCTCGACGCGGTCTGGAAGTTCGGGTTCCTCTTCTCCGACTCTCTCGGCGAAGAGCTGACCAAGCTGTATGCGGACGAGCTGGAGCGCAGGCTCGACCCCGACGACGCCCGCCGGGTCCTGATCGAGGACGTGCTCGCCGGGCGCAGCCACGGCCTGGCCGAGATCGCCCAAAAGCTGCGCTACGACCTCGCCTACCGGCAGCACGTCGGCATCGTGGTGTGGACCGACGGCGGCCGTGACCTGCCGGCCGGCGAGCTTCGCCGGATCGCGTCGGGATTCCTGGCCCGGTTCGGGTTCGCGCAGCAGCTGTACCTCGCGCACGAGGGCAACGACTACCTGCGCGGGTGGGGAAATCGCCGCCAGCCCTTCGCGCTGCCCCCAGACCTCGAAGCGCCTCCTGCCGTGCGGATCGCGCTGGGCGGGGTGGCCGAAGGAATCGCCGGGTTCCGGCAGACCATGGCCGAGGCCACCCAGGCGCGGTTGCTGTCGATCACCCTGCCCGGGTTGCGGGACCGCCCGGTGATCCCGTTTGCCGACGTCCGGCTCCTCGGGCTGCTCGGGACCGACCCGCGCAGTGTCCGGAAATTCGTCGAGGCCGAGCTGGGCGCGCTGGCCGTGCCGGAGCACGCCGTCCTGCTGGAAACCCTTGCGGCATACCTGGACTCCCACAGCCCCCAGGTCGTGGCCAGGCAGCTGCACATTGCGCGCAACACCGTCGCGTATCGGCTCCGGCGAGCCGAGGAACTCCTCGGCAGGCCGATCACCGAACGGCAGGTGGAGCTGCGGGTCGCGCTGCTGATGCAGCACGCCTTGCACCGCCCGTTGCCGCCGGCGGACGGCTGACCACCTGCGCAAAATGCGCAACGGACGGCGCCATACTCTGTGAATGCAGGGCAAGCGCGGCTCGCCGGAGCGAGCTTAGCGTCAGGCAATGCACACAGACACCTCGCAGCGAACCGGCCTCTCCGGGGTGAGTCCCGGCGGACCGGACCACCGCCGGTTACGCCGCAGCCTCGGCCAGTTCGCCACCGGCGTCACGGTCGTCACCTACGAACTCGACGGCGCAGCACGGGGAATCACGGTGAACTCGTTCACCTCCGTGTCGATGGACCCGCCGCTGGTCCTCGTGTCCCTCGCCTTGACTTCGAAGGCGGCGCAGGCGCTGGACCGCTCCGGCTTCGTCGTCAACATCCTGGCCGCCGAACAAGAAGCCGTCGCCAAGCAGTTCTGCGGCACCAGCGCGGATTCCCCGGCGGCGCAGTGGGAAACGGACTGCCGGATCCCCCGGCTGGCCGGCACGGTCGCCTGGATCGAGTGCGAACCGCACACGCGCACCAACGCCGGGGATCACGTGCTGGTGCTGGGGCGAGTCGTCGACCACCTGACCTACGACCGCGACGCACTCGTGTTCCAGTCCGGCCGTTACCGCTCGCTTCCGCCGGAACCCGGGTCCGGCGACTAGCTCACCTCCTGCCGACTTCGATCCAGGGAGCCCCATGAAGGTCACGTATCTGCAGCAACTGCCGTACCGGCATTTCGACGGCGACTTCGCCGCCCGCGGGCACGAGCCGGCCGTCTCCACCGACTTCGGGCTCACCGAGCCCGCGCTCGTCCATCAGGATCTGCAGCACGCGCACGACGAGATGCTGCACGCAGTACGCGCCGGCTTCGATGCCATCGCCTTGAACGAGCACAGCCAGAGCGCGTACGACATGAGCCCGAATCCTGACCTGTCCGCCGCGATCCTCGCGCAGGTGATCGGCAGCGAGGACCTGGACACCGGCATTTATCTGGTCGGGCGCAGCCTGGGCAAGGTCAGGGAACCGCTGCGGGTGGCCGAGGAACTGGCGTGGCTGGACAACCTGTCCGGCGGACGGCTCCTGGCCGGCTTCCCGATCGGGCTGGCCTACGACGCGAACCTCAACGCCGGCGTGCCGCCGATCGAGACCAGGGCCAGGTACGACGAAAACCTGGCACTCGTGCTGCGAGCCTGGACGGCGAGCGAACCCTTCGGATGGAACGGCAAGTACTCCCAGTACCTGAAGGTGAACGTCTGGCCGCGGCCGTTCCAGGACCCGCATCCGCCGGTCAGCATCACCGGCATCGGCAACCCGAACACCACGCGGTTCGCGCTCGAACGCGACCTCGGTTTCAACGTCGTCTCACTCGGCGCCGGAATCGACGCCCAGCGCATCCTCGACGACCTGTGGCGCATGGCCGCCGAACTGAACCTCGACGACAACCCGTTCCGGGTCACCGTCGGTCAGCGGGTTCTCGTGGCAGGCTCCGATGCGGAAGCCGAGCGGCTGTACGCCGAGCATGTCGAGTACCACCTGAAGTGCGGCGTACCAGCGGTCCCGGTGAAGTACCTTGCGTTGCCCGGCGGCATCTCACCGCAGGGGCTGCGTGCTCTCTTCGGCTCCGGAATGGGCGGCGGCTCGGACACGCTGCCGACCTTCCGCGAACAGGTCGAGTCCGGCGCCCTGGTGGCCGGCAGCCCAGCCACCGTGCGCGAGGTGCTCGCCGAGCGCGTCCGCAGTTACCGCGGAGGGAACCTGTTGGTACAGCTGCAAACCGGCTCGATGCCGACGGACCTGGTGAAGCACAACATCGATCTCTTCGCGTCCTCGGTGCTGCCCGAGCTGCGGGGGATCTGGTCGGAGTACGCAGGCGCGAACCGCTGGTGGCCGACCCGGCTCGGCGGCCTGCCGGTCTCCGCCTGCCAGTCCGGACTGAACGGAGTGAAGCTCACATGATCGGCCAAGCAGAGCCCACCACCGAGGTCGTCCCGGCATGGGGCGGGCGCCTCGATCTCCACGTCGACAAGCTCGGTTCCGGCCCGCCGCTGCTCTACCTGCACCCCGCTGGCGGGCTTTGGTGGGACCCGTTCCTGCGCACCTTGGCGCAGCACCACACGGTTTACGCGCCGCGGCTGCCCGGCACCGCGGAGGGCGACAGCATGGCAATCCACCAGCTGGACTCGGTCGGCGACCTCGTGCTCGCCTACGAGGGCGCGCTCCGGCACCTGGGTCTCACGTCGCTGCCGATCATCGGGACGAGCTTCGGCGGGATGGTGGCCGCGGAACTGGCCGCGACCTTTCCGGACCTTCCCGCCCGGCTCGTCCTGCTCGCGCCGGGTGGGTTGTGGCAGGAGGACCTGCCGTACAACGCCGAGATGATGATCTCCCCGGAACTGGCGAAGAAGTACCTCTTCGCCGATCCGGATTCGGCAGCGACCCGCACGATCTTCCCCGAGATCACCGATCCCGCGGCCGCACTCGACGCCGCCGTGAATCTGATCTGGGCGACCGGCTGTGCCGCCAAGTTCTTCTGGCCGATCCAGGACCGCGGGCTTTCCCGGCGGCTGCACCGGATCACGGCGCCGACGCTGATCGTCTGGGGCAAGGGCGACGCGGTCGTCCCTGCCGGTTACGCCGCCGAGTACGCCCGGCTGGTCCCGCACGCCACGGTCGAGCTGCTCGACGAGTGCGGCCACGTCCCGCAGCTGGAGCAGCTGCCGCAGACGCTCGGGCTGGTCACCGCGTTCCTGGAAGGCCGGGCCTGACATGCCGGGGCCGACCGGTCTGCGGGACCGGCCACCGGACGTCGGGCGGATCGACCGCTATCGCGTCGCCGATCTCGACGAAGCACGCCGCGTGCTGGGCAGGCACTACTACCGGCACCGGCTGTCGTGCCTGGCTCCCACCCGCGACGTGGGCATGCGGCTCACGACAGTATCGCTCGGGCACATGACGATCGGCCGGCTGTCGTACGACTCGGAAGTGCACCTCGGCTTCGGCGAGCTGACCGACGCCTACCACGTGAGCACTCCGCTGGTCGGCGGATGGGAGGCGGTGTGGGAGGACCGGCAGTACCTGTGCACGCCGGGCCGGATCGCCATCCATTTCCCGGTCGGCAGAACGAGTATCGCGCGGTGGCATTCAGGGACCGTGCAGTACGGCGCCCGCATCGACCGTGCCTATCTCGAGCAATGCCTGTCGGATCTGCTGGGCCGCCCGATCACCGGCCCGGTGCGCTTCGAGCCGATCCAGGGCAGTACCGAAGGCCCGCTCGCCCAATGGCTGCACTTGTTCGCCGCCATCGCGGAGGGGCTCAAGGAACCGGGCGGCCCGCTGTACCACGAAGCCGTCGCGGAACGCCTCTGTCATTACCTGGTCACCACTTTGCTGCTGGGATCGGCCCACCAGCACAGCGAAGAACTCCATGCCGGAAGCCCGATCCTGCAGTCGACGGCGGTCGAACGGGTGCGCCGGGCGGTCCTGGCCGATCCGGCGCGGGCCTACACCGTTCGCGAACTCGCCGGCCTCGCCGCGACGAGTGTGCGAGCGCTGCAGTACTGCTTCCTGCGGCACCTCGGCGTCACCCCGATGACTTTCGTGCGCCAGACGCGGCTGGCGCACGCGCATCGGTTGCTGGCCCGGGCAAGCCGGCACCACACCACCGTCGCGCAGGTGGCCACGGCGTCCGGCTTCAGTCACCTGGGGCGATTCGCGGCCTACTACCGCGACCGGTACGGCGAATCGCCGTCGGAAACCTTGGCGTCTCCCTGTCCCATCCACCGGAAGGTCTGAAATCCATGACAACCGAGGAGATCCCGGTCCTCGCCCAGTTCGGTCTCACCGGCGAGCAAGCCGAAATCCGGGCGCTGGCCCGGAAAATCGCCCAGGACCGCTTCAAGCCGCGCAGCCTCGAATGGGAGGAGACCGGCAAATTCCCGTGGGAGAACATGGAAATCCTGGCCAAGGCGGGACTCTTGGGTGCCTCCGTTCCCGAGGAGTACGGCGGGGCCGGCGGGACCTGGCTGGACGCGGCCCTGATCCTCGAACAGCTCGGCAGTGCTTGTTACGTCACGGCGATGGCCGCGCTCGGGGAGCTCGGCGTCCAGATCCGGGCGATCGCCGCGTACGGCACCGAGGAACAGAAACGCCGGTTCCTGCCCGACGTCGCCGCGGGAAAGCGGATCTGCGCGGTCTCGATGACCGAAGCGGATGCGGGCTCCGACATCTGGGCAATGCGCACCAAGGCGGTGGTCGACGGCGATGACGTCGTCGTCAACGGTGGAAAGGTCCTGTGCTCGCGGGCCGACGTCGCCGGGCTGTTCATCGTGTACGTCCGCTGGTCGGACGACCCGGGCACCCGCCCGATCGGCGCGGTGCTGATCGAACGGGGCACCCCGGGGTTCACGATCTCGCCCGGCCGCAAGACGCTCGGCGGCGAGGACCTGTACGACCTCACCTTCGAGAACTGCCGGATCCCGAGCAGCAACGTCCTCGTGCGCGAGGACGGGTTCCGCCGCATGCTGACCGCCTTCAACGGGCAACGGTGCTTGAACGCGTCGATCTCGGTCGGCATCGCCCAGGGTGCGCAGGACGCGGCAGTCGAGTACGTCAAGACCCGCAGCCAAGGCGGCGGCCTTCTGGGTGACCATCAAGGGATCCGGTGGATGCTGGCCGACAACGAGGTCGAAATCCAGGCGGCGCGCCAGCTGGTGTGGCGGGCGGCCGCGAATGCCGCGCAGGCGTTCCCCAGCCGGCACGAGGCCGCGGTCGCCAAGGTCAACGCGAACGAAATGGCGCTCCGGGTCACCGACCGCGTCCTGCAGATTTTCGGCGGGAACGGCTGGGTCAAGGAAATGCCCGCCGAACGGTACCTGCGCTGGGCCCGTTACGGCCCGCTCGGCGGTGGCACGCCGCAGATCCAGCGCAACGCCATCGCCCGAGAGCTCCTCAAATGACCCAGCTGCTCGAACACGAGGCGAAAACGCTGCTGGCTGCCGAAGGCATCCCGTGCCCGCCCGGCACAGTCGTGACTACGGCCGCCGAAGCTGCCGAGGCCGCGCGCCGGCTCGGCGACCGGGTCGCGGTGAAAGCGCAGGTACCCATCGGCGGGCGCGGCAAGGCAGGTGGCGTACGGATCGTTGCCGCCGGGGAAGTGGCTGCGGTCGCGGACGAGCTGTTCAGCGTCGAAGTGCGGGGGTTCCGGGCTGCCGAGCTCATGGTCGAGCAGGCCCTGGACTCGCGCCGGGAGCTGTACCTCGCCCTTCTCGCCGACGCGCGGACCAGGGCACCGATGCTGCTGCTGGGTGCGGAAGGCGGCGTGGACGTCGAGGCAGGCCAGTCCATCAGCCAGGTGCCGGTCCGCATGTCGGCCGGCGTCCTGCCGTCGACCGTGTGGCGGGCCGCCGAGGAACTCCGGCTGGACGCCGAGACGGCCACGGCGCTGGTGCCGATTGCGCAGGCGCTCTGGCGCGTCTTCCGTACCAGCCGGGCCGAACTCGTCGAGATCAATCCGCTGCTCGACTGCCCTGGCCGGGGGCTGGTGGCGGCGGATGCCCGGGTCGTCCCGGATCCGGCGCTCCGGCCACCACCGGCGCTCGACGACCTGCAACGCGGCAGCCGGGCGCTCGGATTCGACCTGGTGGTACTCGATCCCGCGGGCCGGGTCGGCCTGCTCACCACCGGCGCGGGCGCCTCGATGCTGGTGGCGGATCTGCTGACCGCGGGCGGGACCCCGCCGTACAACTTCTGCGACCTGCGGACCGGATCGTTCCGGGGATCCACCTCCCGGCTGGACTTCGCGCTGCACGCATTCGCCTCACACGCACCGCAATTGCGCGTGATCGCGGTGAACGTCTTCGCCGGGGTGACGGACCTCGACGAGTTCAGCGAGCTCTTGCTCCGGGCCTTGGCGACCAACGCGCTGCCGGTCGTGGTCCGGGTCGAGGGCCGCAACGCCGATCGAGCACGGAAGCGCCTCGCGGACGCCGGGATCCAGACCGCCGCGACCGTCGAAGATCTCGTTGCCACTGCGGCGACTTACGCCCGAAAGGAGGCCTGACGTGAGCAATTTCCTCGACACTGCCGGCGACGCGGTGGTGATCCAGGGCGCCACCGGACGCGTCGGCCGCCGGCATCTGGCGCGGATGCGCGCCTACGGCACCACTGTGGTCGGCGGGGTATCACCGGGACACGGCGGCAGTGAGGTCGACGGCGTGCCGATCTTCGATTCGGTCGCGACCGCGGTCGAGCGCACCGGAGCGACCACGAGTGTGGCATTCCTGCCGCCCGACACCGCCCGCGACGGCCTGATCGAGGCGGCCGACGCGGGAATCTCGTTGTGTGTCAGCGTCACCGAAGGCGTGCCTCGGCAGGACCTGCTCGAAGTGCTGGAAGCGGCGCGGTCGACCGGGATGCGGCTGGTCGGCCCCAACTCGCCGGGCTTGCTCAGCCAGGGCAGGTACCTGCTGGGGTTCCTTCCGGTGAGCTCGGTGACCCCGGGGCCGTGTGCGGTCGTCTCGCGCAGCGGCACGCTTTCGTACGAGGTGGTGCACGCGCTCGGGCAGCACGGACTCGGGGTGAGTACGTGGATCGGCATCGGGGGCGACCGGGTGAAGGGCACGTCGTTCACCGAGCTGCTGCCGATGGTCCGGCTCGACGCCCGGAACAAGGTGATCGTCCTCGTCGGCGAGATCGGCGGTACCGACGAAGAGGACTTCGCCGCAGCGCTCGCCGAGGCACCGGCACCGGTCGTCGCCCTGCTGGCGGGCAGATCTGCGCCCGAAGGGGTCGCACTGGGGCACGCCGGTGCGATCGTCGAAGCGGGGGCCGGGGGCTTTGCCGGGAAGAAGGCTTGCCTGGAAAAGGCCGGCGTCACCGTCGTCGACCGGCCGAGCACCGTAGTCCGTGCGGTGCAAGAGAAACTGGAAAGGACGCAGCCGTGAACCCCTTCCCCAAGATCACCGTGGACGGCACGCCGTACCAACGTGGTCTGTCGTACGGCCGCCAGGCCGCCGGGCTGATCGCGACGAGTCTCGACCTGTTTCTCACGCCGTGGCTGGCCCGCCCCCGCGCACTCGCCGCCAAGGCGGCTCCGATCAGGGACCTGATCGGGGAACACTCCCCGGCCCTCCTCGACGAGATGCAGGGCACCGCCGACGGCGCCGGTCTCGAACTGGACCAGGTCGTCGCCCTCAACGCCCGGATGGAGTTCGCCGCCACCGGGGACGGTGACGGGTGCACGGCCGTCGCCCTCCCCGGCGCTGCGTGCCTCGGGCAGAACTGGGACGTCGTGCCTGCGGTGGCCGGGGTGGCCATGCTGCTGGAGATCAGGGACGACGACGGACCGGACCTGATCACCCTGGTCGAAGCCGGCATGCTGTGCCGCTTCGGGCTCAACAGCGCCGGACTCGGCCTGTGCGGCAACTACCTGCAGACCGAGCACGATTTCGAGCAGCCCGGCGTTCCGGTGCCGGTCCTCCGCCGCGAGATCCTCCGCCGGAGCACTGTCGAGGAAGCCGTCGAGGTCGTACAGCGGGCGCCGCGCTCGATGTCGTCGAACTACCTGATCGCGCATCGGTCCGGCGAGGCAGTGGACCTCGAGTCCACGCCCCGCGAGGTCACCCGGATCGACCCGGCAGGGGGCCGGATCGTGCACGCCAACCACTTCCTGGGCCGGCGAACCGAGTCGGTGGAGGACCGCAGCCTGGCGCGGTACCCGGACAGCGCTGCACGAGTCAAGCGGGCGCAGTCGATTCTCTCGGAACCGGCCCGCCCCCTCGGCGAAGACGACCTGGTCAGGGTGTTCACCGACACCGACGGACATCCGTATTCGATCCAGCGGACCGCGACCGGCACCGGCAGCCAAGGCGCGATGGAGACGATCGCCTCGCTGGTGATGAACCTCGGGGAAGGTGTGCTGCGCCTTGCGCGCGGGCCGCGGATCGGTGCGTACCACGACATTCCGCTCGCCACTGCGGTGCCCGGGGGCGGCGCATGATGCCGCCACTGCCCCGGACCGGCCCGCTGCCGCATCACCACCGGTTCGACTACGTGCCGATTGTCGGCCGTCCTGACTACAGCTGGCCGGAAGGACGCCGGCTGGCCATCTACGTCACCCTGCTGGTCGAGTCCTTCCCGTTCGGCGCGGGAATCGGGCACCTGATCTCCCGCGCACACCCGGGGCCGGACGTGCGATCCTACGGCTGGCGGGAGTACGGCAACCGGGTCGGCGTGTGGCGCCTCCTCGACCTGCTGGACGAGCTGGGGATTCCGGTCAGCGCGATGGTCAACAGCACGTCCGTCGAGCTGGCCCCCCAGGTCATTTCCGCGGTCCTCGACCGCGGCGGCGAGCTCATCGGCCACGGCCGCACCAACGCGGAGCGGCAGGCCGAAATGGCGGAGTCCGACGAGGCGCAGATGATCGCGTCCGTCCGGGACACCATCGCGGGCTTCCCGGGTGCGACCGCACCCCGCGGCTGGCTCGGCCCGTGGCTCTCGGAGTCACCCTCGACGCCGGACCTGCTGCGGGAAGCCGGGTTCGACTACGTGTGCGACTGGAGCGTGGACGACCAGCCGATCCGGATGCGCACCAGGAGCGGGCCGATCCTGGCCATGCCGTACTCGACGGACTTCAACGATGCCGTCCAGATCATGACCCATCACCACACGGCCCGCGAATTCGCCCGGATGACAGTCGACCGAATCGACGAAATGGCCCGGCAGTCGGTGCACCAGCCCCTGGTGTGCACAATCCAGTTGCATCCGTTGATCTTCGGGCAGCCGCACCGCCTGCCCGCCCTGCGCGAGGCGTTGCGCCACGTGGTCGAGCATCCGGACCGGGAGTCCTTCTGGCTCACCACCCCGGGGCAGATCCACCAGCACTGCGCCGGGTTGCCGGAGGGAACCATCCCGTGACGCTGCGTCGCGCCCCGCAAGATCGACCACGCGATCTACGAGGACGAGATGGCCGGACGCGAACTGTGGACGCCAGGAGAACGAGCGATCTACAACGGTGACCTCGAGCTGACGGTCCGCACGCCACGGTGATCCGGGCCGAACACCGGCGGGGCCGCTTCCGCACCGCCGCCGGCGGTTCCGGCACCCCGACGCGAAGAGGCCGAGCGGCTGGTGTCCGACGTTACGGCGTTGTCCGCGCCCGGCAGCCGGATCTCGTTCGAGCACCGGCCTGACGGCGATCACGACGGGTTCGGCGCCGGGTTCCTTCACCGGCCTCGCGAGGGTGCGTGGGGCTAACCAGCACCCAGCCGGCACTCCGTCGGTGTCATCCCGAACCGGGCGCGGAACAACCTGCTCATCCGGGCCGGATCGGCGATCCCCCAGCGGGCGCTGATCGCCGTGACGGTGTGGTGTGCCATGCGTTCGCTGCGCAAATCCCGCCAGCATCCCTGCAGGCGCCGCTCGCGGACGTACCCGGTCACAGTCGTGCCCGTGGCCGAGAAGAGCTTGTGCAGGTAGCTGACCGAGATTGACGTCGCCGACGCGATCCGCTCCGGCGTGAGGTCGTGGTCGCCGACGTTCTGGTCGATGTACGACCGGACCCGGCACAGGTGCGGGTTCACCCCGGCCAGCACCTCGCCGGTCGCCGCGGCGTGGTCGCGGACTACTGCGGTGAGCAGTTCCGCAAACGTGTGCGCCAGGGCCTCGGCGACGGTGCCGTGGTACTCGTCGGCGTGTTCGATCAGCCGCCGCAAGAACGGTACGGCCAGTGCCCCGACTCCCTGCGTCCCGCTGACCCGGATGGCGGTCGACTGGTGCAGTTCGTAGTCCGTCAGCGGCAGCAGCCGCTTGGGCAGCATGTAGACCCGCGGCCGGAACGGATCGCGCATCAGGGCGCGGTAGGGGCGGGTGCTGTCGTACAGCACCAAGTCGCCGCCGCCGAGGGTGGTTTCGCGGCCGTCCTGGCTGAAGAGCAGTGACCCCGACTCCATCAGGCCGATCTTGAAGTAGTCCTCGTCCGACCGGCGCAGCAGTGCCTGCGTGCGGTTGAACCGGTGCGACGTGGCGGTGAGGTCGCGGACTTGCAGGGACCCGACCGCCGCCGTACCGATCCGCCCGTCGAATTTCCCTCGGTTCTGCGGTTCGACCTGCAGGGGGACGAACTGGTCGGACACCGCGTCGCGCCAGTATTCGAGGCGGTCTCCGGGGGCGACCGCGGTCGCGTCGATGGCGTGCACGTCGAAATCACCTCACCCACGACCGCCGTTGGCCGGTCTCCGATGATGCGGCGCACGGCCCGCGGAGTCAAGGCGGCACTGCCCGCATCGGCAAGAGCAGTGGACTGGGAGACAAGCTTTCCGGCCGGGTCGTGGCGAAGCTGGAGCCGTCGCTTCCCGCTGCCGGAACCAGGTCAAGGAGTTCATCATAACCGCACCCGAGGACACCGTCGTCCGCGGCGCCTGCCCGCATGACTGTCCCGACACGTGCGCCTTGCTCGTGACCGTGCGGGACGGCACCGCCGTCGACGTGAGCGGCGACCCGGAGCACCCCTTCACCCGCGGTGGCCTGTGCGTCAAGGTGGACAACTATCTCGACCGCGTTTACAGCCCCGACCGAGTCCTGTTTCCGTTAAGGCGCACCGGCCCGAAGGGCAGCGGCGAGTTCGAGCGGATCAGCTGGGCCGGCGCGCTCGCCGAAATCGCGGGCAAGTTCACGGGGATCGCGGCAGAACACGGTCCGGAAGCGATCATGCCGTGCAGCTATCTCGGTACCGAGGGAGTCCTCAATGGACTCAACGTCGGCGACCCGTTCTTCGCCAAGCTGGGCGCTACGGTCTCGGAACGCACCTATTGCGACTCCGGCTCGTGCACGGCGTACGCGATGACGATCGGGGACAGCGCGGGCGTCGATCCGGAAAGCCTCGTGCATTCCCGGTACATCATCATCTGGGCGTGCAATGTGATGAGCACGAACCTGCATTTGTGGCCGTTCATCGCGGAAGCCCGCAAGCGCGGCGCGAAAGTCGTGGTGGTCGATCCGGTCAAAACCCGGACCTCGAAGGCCGCCGACTGGCACCTCACCATCCGCCCGGGAACGGACGGCGCCCTCGCACTCGCCATGATGCACGTGATCATCAACGAGGGCCTCACCGACGACGACTACATCGCGAGGTACACGATCGGGTACGACGCCCTCGTCGAACGCGTTCAGCAGTACTCGCCGGAATGGGCGGCGGAGGAAACCGGCGTCCCCGCGGACGACATCCGCACGCTCGCCCGGGAATACGCCCGCGCGCAGCCGTCGGTGATCCGGATCGGCGTCGCGATCGAACGGCATGCCGGTGGTGGTCAGACGGTCCGCGCGCTGGCCTGTTTGCCCGCGCTGGTCGGCGCCTGGCGCCAGCCGGGCGGCGGAATCCTGCAGTTGCCGCTCTGGGCGTTTCCGGTCATCTGGGACAACTTCATCCACCCCGAGATGCTCAAACCCGGCACTCGCGTGGTCAACCAGTACCTCCTCGGCGACGCGCTCACCGGGGAACTCGCCCTCGACCCGCCGGTCAAGGCGCTGATGGTCTACAACTCCAACCCCCTCGTGGTGTGCCCGGACCAGGACAACCTCGCCCGCGGGCTGGCCAGGGAAGACCTGTTCACCGTGGTCAGCGAGCAGTTCATCACCGACACCGCGAGGTACGCCGACATCGTGCTCCCGGCGACCACGCAGCTGGAGCAAGAGGACATCATGTTCTCTTGGGGCCACCTCTATGCGAGCTACAACCACCGCGCGGTTCAACCGCTCGGCGAAGCCGTGTCCAATACCGAGTTGTTCCGACGGCTCGCCGCCGCAATGGGGTACACCGACCCCGTTTTCCTTCGCACCGACCAAGAAATGATCGCGGAGGCATTCGACTGGTCGGCTCCCGTCATGCAGGGCATCACGGTGGAATCGCTGAAGGAAAAGGGCTGGCAGCGGCTCAACGTCCCGCCACCCGACCAATACGCTCCGCATGTCGAGGGCGATTTCCCCACACCCACCGGCAAAGTGGAGTTCGCCTCCTCGCTCGCGCCCGGCGGCAATTTCGTGGTCCCGTTGTTCCGGCAGGGATCCACCGAACATCAGCCGGGCAATCCGGTCGACCCGTTGCCGCACTACATTCCTCCACGCGAATCCGTGCGCACCAATCCCGAACTGGCGGCCGCGTACCCGTTGAGCTTGCTCAGCCCGAAATCGCACGCCTATCTCAACTCCAGTGACGCGAACCTCGAGTTCCACCGCAAGGTCCAGAAGGACCCGAGTCTCCTGATCCATCCCGAGGACGCCGAAGAACGCGGAATCACGACCGGCGCCCGTGTGCGGGTGTTCAACAACCGCGGCGAATTCGTCGTCAAGGCGAAGATCGACAAATCGGTGCTGCCGGGAGTGGTGGTATCCCACGTCGGATCGTGGCGCATGCATGCCGACGGACTGTCGACCGTGTCTGCGGTGACTCCCACGGTTTTCGGCGACCTCGGCAACTGCCCGACCTTCTCCGACACGCTCGTCCAGGTGGAAAGGAAGCCATGACCTACGTCGTGACCGATGCCTGTGTCGACATCCTCGACCAGTCCTGTGTGGAGGAATGCCCGGTCGACTGCATTTACCAGGGCGACCGGATGATGTACATCAATCCCGACGAATGCGTCGACTGCGGAAAGTGCGCACCGGCCTGCCCGAGTGAAGCAATCTATTGGGAACACAAGCTTCCGGAACAGCTGGGGGTATTCCTGGCGGCAGGCGAGGAATTCTTCGCCGAACACGAGGACGCCAGCGGTGGCGCGACCGGACGCGGTGTGGTCGGTTCGGATCATCCCGTCGTCACGGAAAGGCACGGCACGCGGTGACCGAGGTCGACGTCGCGATCATCGGCGCCGGGCCCTGCGGGCTGTACGGCGCTTACTACGCCGGGTTCCGGGGCCTTTCGGTGGCAGTGCTGGACGCGCTGCCCCAACCCGGCGGGCAGCTCGCCGCGCTGTATCCGGAAAAGCAGATTTACGACGTAGCCGGGTTTCCGTCGATCAA
This sequence comes from Amycolatopsis jejuensis, assembly GCF_000717335.1. Taxonomy (GTDB): domain Bacteria; phylum Actinomycetota; class Actinomycetes; order Mycobacteriales; family Pseudonocardiaceae; genus Amycolatopsis; species Amycolatopsis jejuensis. The sequence continues at coordinate 420,876 of NZ_JNYZ01000005.1, read as the reverse complement.
AGCGCAATTCCTGGTCGACGCGCTCGTCGACCAGGCCGACCAAGCCAATCCGCATTATCTCCTGGGACATACCGCGCAAACTCTCGACATTACGGAGGACGCGGTCACCATCGGCACCAGCGAAGGGGCCGTGGTCACCGCGAAGGTCGTGCTGATCACCGGTGGAATCGGCCGGTTCACCCCGCGCCGGATGCCGAACGGTGCGGAGTACGAAGGACGAGGGGTGCGGTACGTCGTTCCCCGGCTCGGTGAACTGGCCGACCGCGACGTACTCATCGTCGGCGGCGGGGATTCGGCGGTGGATTGGGCCTTGAACCTCGAAAACATCACGCGCAGCGTCACCGTCGTGCATCGGCGGCCGAAATTCCGCGCGCACGAATACAGCGTGCGGCAGCTGCATTCTTCGACTGCTCGGGTACTCACTCCATTCGAAGTGCACCAGATTCACGGCGATGGCCAGTCGGTCGACAAGGTGGAGGTGGTGCATGTGCAGACGAAGGAGACGGAGACGCTCCGGGTGGACGAGATCGTGGCCGCGCTGGGTTTTCTCACCGACCTCGGGCCGATTCCGGGATGGGGACTGGAAATGCGCAACCGCCGGATCCAGGTGGACCGGTCGATGCGCACCAGCCTGCCCCGAGTCTTTGCGGCCGGGGACATTGCGGATTACGACGGGAACGTGAACCTGATCTCGGTCGGATTCGGGGAAGCTGCGCTCGCCGTCAACAATCTGATGCCGCTCGTGAATCCTGGAGCGCCGGTGGTTCCCGGGCATTCCAGCGACGCGGAATGAAGGAGGAGCGACGAACCTCGTCGACACCTTCCGCCCGGACGCCTTCCGCGCCCTCACCCGACGCGACCGGCTCGCCGACGGGCAGATCCGGTCCTGCCTGTTCGCCACCACCGAAACGGACCTGGACGACGACGAACTGGCCACCCGCTGGCGGCGCGCAATGTGGGGCAAAGCCGCCGGACACGGGATGGACGCGCCGGGCTTCCGCCAGCCGGACCGCCCGATGAGCGCCATCGGCGGCTGACCGGGGCGGCCGGGAATCGGCCGCCCCGGAACCGGCTACTCCCAGTTGCTCGCCGGGGTGTATCGCCCGGTTTGCTTTGCCGCGTCGAGGACCTCCGGGCGGACGAACGCCCGCGGGCCGTTTCCGGCGATGACGCCGAGCAGGAGGCTTTCCTTTTCCGGGTCGCCGTCCTCGTTCGACAGATTGTAGAAGCGGCGGGAAACGGAGGCCGGGAGCGAAATCGTGTCGAGGGGGTTCAGGTCGACGTACTCGTCCTCCTCGTCGTTCCAGTGCACGCGCCACGTGCCGGAGATGGCCATGAAGGTTTCGTTGGTGTCGTGGTGGTGCAGGATCGTGCCGTTACCCGGTTTGCAGCGGAGGAACGCCATGTTGAAGCCTTCGAAGATCTGGATCGCGGCGCCGTCGGACGCAGTGCCCACCGGCGACGCGGTCCCTTCTCCGGCGCCTTCCGGTGCGTCGAAGCCGAGAATGTTCAGTGCGGTCCTCTTGCAGCCCGGCAGGACGCTGTCGTCGAATGCGTCCTCGATCGGCACCAGGTCGGCGAAGAATGCCACTCGCTTCATCATTTCCGCGCGCGGCACGTCCTGCGTCGGGGGAATTGCGGTCATCATTGATCCTTTCACTCGGAAACTCGTCACAGGGCTTCGGTTTTTCGTTGCGCGACCAGGGTTTCCACGGGGCCCGGCCGCCGCTGCAGTTCCATCCGCGCGTCGAGGTCGTCCATGCTCAGGCCGCGGGTTTCGATGCCGAGGGTCACGTACGAGACGGCGGCCAGCACCGCGAAAGCCGCGAAGAACAGGAACGCGGGCAGGAGTGCCGAACTCGTCGCCTGCGGGGTGACCACGGTCCCGGCCCCGGAGATCACGGCGAGGACGGCCGGTCCGATCAGCTTGCCGAAACCGCCGATACCGTACGCCATCCCGACGCCGCCTGCCCGTACCCGCGTCGGGAACATCTCGGCCCAGTACGGCAAAGCGACGACGAACGCGCCGTCGAGGAAGAACACCACCACGATCAGGGCGACGTAGAAGAACGGTACCGGGCCGACCGACAGTCCCGCGCCGAACGCGCCTGCCACCAGCCCGGCGGTGGCACCGAACATGGCGATGGTGCCCGTGCGGCGGCGGCCGAACCGGTCGGACGCATGGGACGCGACGAGCCTGCCGATGAACCCGGCCAGGGTCACGAAGGTGTAGAGAAAGGCCGCTCGCGCGGGTGTCACCTGCATCTGGAGACCGACCAGGGACGGTCCCCACAGGGCCAGCCCGTAGGCGGGCACCTGGATGGCGAAGCTGTTGAGGCACGTGAAGAGGAAACTCCGGCGGTACGCGAAGACCTCGGTCCACTTCCCACGCGGCTGCTTGACCGGCGCGGCAGCCGGGAGCTTCACCTGGTCCGGCGGGATACCGAGGACCCAGGCGACCGAGTCCCGCGCTTCCTCGCGCCGGTCGTTCTGGATCAGCCAGGTGGGCGATTCCTTGACGGCGAACCGGACGTAGATGCTGACCACCGCGGGCAGCAGGCCGAGGAGGAGCAACCCGCGCCAGCCGATCACCGGGCCGAGGGACGCGGACGCGGCGCTGGCGAGAATTCCGCCGATCGGGATGGCCGCGACGACCAGCCCGGAGACGAACCCCCGTTTGCTCGCCGGGACGAACTCCTGTACCAGCGGGACGTCGACGACGACGAGCCCGCCGACCCCCAGCCCGACCACGACCCGCAGCAGCCCGAACACCAGCCAGCCGCCGTCGGGTACCAGTACGAGGGCGCCGGTGGCGAGCGAGAAGGTCAGCACGGTGGCCATGAAGACCTTGCGCCGTCCGATGCGGTCGGCGATCACCCCGAACCACATCGAGCCGACGATCGACCCGACCCCGGCGGCCATCAGCAGGAAGGCACTCTGCCCGAAGGTCAGGTGCCACGGCTTGGCGATGATCGCCAGCACGTACGCGACGACGAGAAGATCGTAGAATTCGAGCATCGTGCCGAGGACCGCCGCCGCGATAAGCGATTTCTGGCGTTTGTTCAGCGGGCGTTCTTCGATTTGCTCGAAGACCGCGGAGGGGTTCTGACGCATCGTTTCTCCAGCATGCCGTCGTGGGATACAGGGTTTCTCGCGAAGAACATCGAATCCGGGTTGAACAGGTTCGCGGGGTCGAGTGCGGCTTTGATCCGGCGGTGCACGCGCAGGCCGACCGGGCCGAGCTCGCGTTCCAGCCATTCGCGCTTGATCCGGCCGACGCCGTGCTCGCCGGTCAGCGTGCCGCCGAGGCTCAGCCCGAGCCGGAGAATCGCGTCGAAGGCCTGCCGCGCGCGTCCGCGTTCCTCCGCGGACGCGGGGTCGTACACGATGGTCGGGTGCATGTTGCCGTCACCGGCATGTCCGACCACCGCAATGCGAAGCCCGGCCGTGTCCCCGATCCGGGCGCAGCCGGAGATCAGGTCGGCGATGCGGGTGCGCGGTACGGCGACGTCGTCGGTGAGGCAGGCGCCGTAGGCCTCCAGCGCCGTCAGGACGACCCGCCGGGCGTGCAACAGGGTCCTGCCGTCCTCCGGATCGTCGGTCACGTAGGTCATCCGGGCTCCGGCGGCGACGCAGATGCGTTCGATCGCTTCGAGTTCCGCACGGGCGACGTCCCCGCCCGAATCCGACTGACACAGCAGCAATGCCCGGCATCCGTCCTCGGTGCCGAGGTCGGTTTTGAGATGAGCCTCCGCGGCTTCGATCGACGTCGCGTCCATGATTTCCAGCAGCGACGGCGCCAGCCCGGCACGAATCGTTGCGGCGACCGCGTTACCGGCGTGCACGGTCTCGGCGAACCCGGCGACGAGAGTGCTGGGTGCGGGTGGTTTCGGCCGGAGCGCAAGGGTCGCTTCGGTGATCACGCCGAGCGTGCCCTCACTGCCGACGAACAGCTTGGTCAAGTCATAGCCCGCAACGCCTTTGACGGTGCGGCGGCCGGTCCGCAGCAGCGATCCGTCGGCCAGCACCACTTCCAGGCCGAGCACGGCATCCGCGGTTACCCCGTATTTCACACAGCACAGCCCGCCCGCGTTCGTGGCGAGATTCCCGCCGATGGTGCAGCTGTCGAGGCTCGACGGATCGGGCGGATAGAACAGGCCGTACTCCGCGACGGTGTTCCGCAGCTCGGCATTGATCACGCCCGGCTGCACCACGGCGAGCCGGTTGCCGGGATCGATTTCGACGATCCGGTTCAGTTTCGTGGTCACGAGCACGACGCACCCGTCGACGGCGTTCGCCGCGCCGGTCAGGCCGGTGCCCGCGCCGCGGGTCACGATCGGGACAGACAACTCAGCGCACGTCCGCACGATGGTCTGCACCGCTTCGGTGTTGTCCGGAAACACGACGGCCGCAGGCATTCCGTGCGCGGCGAGCGGCATCGTGTCGCGGGCGTAGGCGGCCATCACGTCCGGATCGGCCTGCACCACCGCCGGGCCAAGCCGGGCGCGTAGTACGTCGGCGGTCATGGGCAACTCACGAGGAATCGTTCCAGCGCCGCGTTGAACTCGGCCGGCCGTTCGAAGTACGCCGAATGCCCGGCCTCCCGGATGACTTCGACTCGCGCACGGGGTAATTCCGCGGCCACCGCCTGTACCGCGGGTACCGGGAAGATCTGGTCGAACTCGCCGAGGAGCAAGAGAATCGGCAGATTTGCACGGGCTACCTCGTCGAGGTCGAGGTAGGTCTCACGGATCTGGGTGACGGCGTCGGACGGCGGGCGCGGGCCCAGACCGGCCAGCTGCTGGTACAGGAATGCCTGCGCCGGATTCTCCCCGGCGAAGGTGGGCGCGAGGGCGGGATGCTTCCCGAGGTGTGTCGTCGTGTCATTGCGTTGCGCGAGGAATCGGTCGAAGGCGTCTTCGAGAGCGCGGTTGAACAGTCCGCCGATGGAATTGCTCAGCACCACGGAAGCGACGCGATCCGGATATTGAAGCGCGCATCCCAGCGCCGCCCAGCCACCGAGCGATTGGCCGACGAGATGCGCCCTCCGGACGTCGAGGACTTCGAGCAGGTGCGCCAGATCCGCGACCGCCGTGCCCGGGCTCGCGCTTGCCGTGCGGTTGGTCGAGTTGCCGAAACCGCGCTGGTCCCAGGCGAGTACCCGGTATCGCCGGGCGAAGTGCGGAACCTGCTGGAACCAGCTGGCGTGGGACCCGGCCGCGCCGTGGCAGAAGACCACGGTGCCGGTGGCTTGCGCAGGCCCGGCCTCCTGGACGAACAGCTGCTCGGCGCCGTGTTCGATCCGGTGCCGGGTGGTGCCCACTATCGCCATCACTCGCTTCTTTCCCTCGGTGGTGATGGCGATGAGTTTCATCGATTGCCGCGGGGGATGTCTGCGTCGCGAAGCGAGAATGCGAGGGTGCGGCGTTTTGCCGATCGGCCAAACGCCGGTGCGGTCACCCGGCGTCCGGTCTCGCCAGCAGGAGCAGCTGCACGGCGAGGCGCGCACGGGCGTCGCCGAGGTCGACCGCGGCGAGTTCGGCGAGGCGTTTGATCCGGTACCGCAGGGAGTTCGGGTGGATGTGCAGGACGTCGGCCGCGCTGCGGATGTCGCCGAAGGCGTCGAGGTAGGCCCGCAGGGTCGCGAGGTACTCGGTCCCGTGCGTGCGGTCGTAGTTCACCAGGTCGTCGACGAACGTGCCGGTGAGTACCGGCTGGCTTTCCAGGAATTCGCCTGTCTCGTGCAGGACCGCCTCGAACCGGAGTCGCTCGTACGATCCGACAACCGGCTCGCCGTTCGCCCTGAGCGCCTTCAGGGCGAGGTCTGCCTCGGCCCGCGAGCGGGCGGTACCGCCGAGCAGCGGCTGGACCGATCCGGCCGCTGCGAACACCGGCACGCCGAGGGCTCCCTCCAGGTGGCGGACCACGGCGGTGAGACGCTCCTCGATGCGGTGCCCTGCAGACGCCGCCCCGAGCAGGTAGATCTGCTGGTCGATGGTGGCGACGAGCCACGGCCGGCGGTGCCCGGTGGTCACGTGGAGGTTGAGGACTTTCAGGGCGCGGGAACGGAGGATGATCTCGTCCGCACTGTCGGCCGGGATCCCGATCGCGACCACCACGGCGTCGGTGTCCTCGGTGGTGCAGAGGGCTTCGGCCAACTGGCGGGCCGGGATCGCCCCGGCCAGGAATTGGCGGAGAAGGTGGCTTTGCGGGTTTTCCAGCAACGGTGACCGTCTGGCCAGTTCGGGTCCGACCGCGACGGCGAATTGCCGCATGATGTCGGCCACGTCCGCCGGGAGCGGGGCATCGCCTTCCATCGCCCAGAGAAATCCGACGACAGTGTCGCCGACGGGGATGCCGGTGATGAGGCGTGGGGTGAAACTCGGACCGAGCATGTCGAGGGCGATGACCTCGTCAGTGGCAAGGAGACGTTGGCGGACCCCGGTTTCGGTGAAACGGCGGACCCAGAAGTCGGGCGTCCGGCGGTTGAGGATTGCTTCGCGGCGTGCTTCGTCGTTGGGCTGGCCGGGGACTGCGGAGTAGGCGAGGACCCGGAAGTCGACGTCCTCGATGACCACCGGGCCACCGACGATCCTGGCGATCGCGTCCACGGCTTCCACCAGGTCGTCCAGGTGGTTGTCGGTCATGCCGGGCTCCCGTCGTCGCCAGCCGTCGTGGGGGCTGATGGGGGCTGACTGGTGGGGCACCCCGAAGCCGTGATTGTGACTACGGTCCGAGGGGGCTTGTCAAGGCTGGAGAGAGTACCTTGACAAGCCCCCTCGGACCGTGTTTTGGCTTCGTATCCGGGTGGCGGTTGAGTGGTGGGGAAAGTCCGTGAAGGGAACCTTCACGGACTTCAGGTGAGCGACCCTGTGACAGCCCCTCAGGAAAGTGCGTCCTGGGCTTTCTTCACGATCCCGCCTTTGTCCAGGCCGTAGTGGCGGTAAAGGTGGGTCGGCGGGCCGATCAACGCGTACTCGTCCGCCAAACCATGGCGAACCACCCGGGTGCCCAACCCGCGCGACGTGATCACCTCCGCGACGGCGGAACCCAAACCACCCAGGGTGTTGTGTTCCTCGACCGTCAGCAGGACAGGGGATCGGGTCGCGGCGGTGAGTACTGCGTCGGCGTCCAAGGGCTTGATCGTGTGCATGTCCAGGACCCCGGTGGAGATGCCCGAAGCGGTCAGGTCGGCAGCGGCGGCCAAAGCGGGGTGCACCATCGAGCCCGTGGCGATGATCGTCAAATCCCGGCCCGTCGAGTGTTCGATTGCGTGGCCGATGCGGAATCGGCTGTCGGTGGCTGGGTACACCTCCGGGTCCTGACCGCGGCCGATGCGGAAGTAGATCGGTCCCTCCCAAGAAGTCGCGGCGCGGAGAGCGGCTCGCAGTTGCGTGGCGTCGGCGGGGGCGATCACCGTGAGGCCTGCGATGCTGCGCGTGATGGCCAGGTCTTCGGTGGCGTGGTGGGAAGTTCCGTAATAGCCGAGGGTGATGCCTGCGTGGTGGCCGATCAACCGCACCGGCAGCCGCGGGTACGCGACATCCGTGCGGATCTGTTCACACGCCAGCAAAGCCAGGAACGAGGCAAAAGTAGCCACATGAGGCTGCCAGCCCGTCGTGGCTAGGCCGGCTGCGGTCGAGACCATGTGTTGTTCCGAGATGCCGAACTGGACGTACCGGTCGGGGTGCCGGTCCTGGAATCGGACCAAACCGTTGGAGTACTTGAGATCCGCGGTCCCGGCGACGATCGGGTGCCCCTCGTCGACCAGGTCGGCCAGGGTGTCGGCGAGTGCGTGCAGGCCGGGGGCTCGGTCGAGCAGGGTCAGCAGGTGCCAGGATTCGGGCTGCAGACCGGGAATGGTGGTCATCGGGCGGTCCTCAGTTCTTCCAGAGCGTTGCGCTCGTCCTGCTCGGCCAGCCAGCCCAGGTGCCAGCCGAATTCGGCTTCCATGTAGGAGATGCCTTTGCCCTTCACGGTGTCGGCGATGATGACCGCCGGGGTGGTGCGCGTCTTGTCACCGGTGATGGTGCGAAGCAGGGTCAACAGCGCTTCGACGTCGTGACCGTCCACGCGGTGGGCTTCCCAGCCGAAGGCGCGCCATTTGTCTTCGAGCGGTTCGATGCGCGTGACGGTGTCGATTCGCCCGTCCAGCGAGTGGTCGTTGCGGTCGACGATGGCGACCAGGTTCGACACGTTGTGGTGCGCGGCGCCGAGCGCGGCCTCCCAGATCTGTCCCTCGTGGAGTTCGCCGTCGCCGAGGAGGACGAAAACGGTGGAATCGTGACCCTGCATCCGGGCACCCATGGCGATTCCGGTGCCGGTCGAAAGCGCGTGGCCGAGCGAACCGCTGCTGAAGTCGATTCCGGGAATCCGCGTCATGTCCGGGTGATCGCCGAACGCGCTGCCGAGCCGGGTGTACCCGTCGAGCTCGGCGGCGTCGAAGAAGCCCCAGTCGGCGAGGATCGGGTACAGCGTCGCGGCGGCGTGGCCCTTGCCGAACAGGAACCGGTCGCGGGCGGGCCAGTCCGGCTCGCCGCGGCGCAGCCGCATGACCCCGTAGTACAGCGTGGCCAGGATTTCCGCACAGGAGAACCCCGACGCGTAGTGGCCGGTTTTGGCGATGGAGATCAGCCGGACCGTTTCCAGGCGCGCGAACCGGGCGCGTTCGGTGATCGTGCCGACCAGGTCCGCAAGGCCGGGCGGATCGTGTTTGACGACTGTCATGAGCGTCAAAGTATCGCTCAGTGGACGTCATGTCCATACATCAAGACGTCTCAATTGATAGTCACAATGTCCGCTGAGTGATAATCTTCCCCGGTGACGAACGAAGGAAGCATGATGCTGGTCCGCAAGGTGTCGCAGTTGTTCGACCGCCTTGCGCAGGGAGAAGCGAGCGCGGCGGAGCTGTCGGAGGCCGTCGGCGAGCCGCGGAGCTCGATCTACCGGCTGCTGTCCAGCCTGCAGGCCGAAGGACTCGTGGAACAGGGCTCGAAACGGGGCCAGTTCCGGCTCGGCTTCAAGCTGCTCACGCTCGGCACGGCGGTGGTGTCCCGGTTCGACGAGCGGGAGTTCGCCCAGCCGGTGATGGAACGGCTGCACGACCTCACCGGCGAGACGGTCTTCCTGTGCGTCCGGCGCGGTGACGAGGCCGTGTGCATCGAGCGGCTGGCCGGGAAACGCGTGCAGTCCTTGGCTCTGCAGCTCGGCGGCTCGCTGCCGCTGCACGCAGGCGCCGCCTCGCGTGCGCTCCTGGCGTTCGCCCCCGAGACCGAATGGGAGGCTTACCTGCAGCGCAACCAGCCGCTGTCCCGGTTCACCGCCTCGACGCCGTCCGAGCCCGGCGCCCTGCGCAAACTGCTGCGGCAAGCACGTACCGACGGCTGCACGATCAGCGACCAGGACGTCACCGTCGGCGTGGCCGCGATCGGTGTGCCGGTGGTCGACTACCGCGGTGACGTCCGGGCCGCGGTGTCCATCAGCGGCGTCCGCGAATCGATCCTCGGCGACGACTACGAACGCTGGCGCGAAGCACTGATCGAGGCCGGGAACGAAGTCTCGCGGGCGCTGGGCGTACAGCTCGCGGGACAGAACATCGCCCGCTTCAGCTGAGTCCATCCGACCGCCACGTCTCGTTAATTCTTCTCATCCACTAGACATCTAGTCCTCCAAGTGAGAATCTCTGAACCAACGGAGAGACCCTCAAGGAGGCATGGATGGTCAACGACGACTTCTCCGGCCGCGTCGTGGTCGTCACGGGCGCGGGCGGCGGGATCGGCCTGGCGTGTGCCGAGCGGATGCTGCTCGCGGGAGCCCGGATCGTCGGCGCGGACCGGGAACCGGGCGGGCTCGAGCAGCTCGCCGCCGCCCACCCCGGCCGGGTCCGCGCCGCCCGGGTCGACCTGCGCACCCCCACTGGCGCCCAGGAAATGGCCACGCTCGCGCTCGACGCGTTCGGCCGCGTGGACGTGCTCGTGAACAACGCCGGTGTCGCTCCCGTGCGCACCGGTTTCCTCGAAACCTCCGACGAAGACTGGGCGTCCACTTTGGAGCTCAATCTCCTCGGTTACGTCCGTGCCTCCCGCGCGGTGCTGCCCGCCATGTGCGAGGCAGGGTCCGGCGTGCTGGTCCACATCGCCTCCGAGGCCGCGCGCATGCCCAACCCCCGGCTGCCCGACTACAGCGTTTCCAAGGCCGCCGTGCTGATGCTGTCGAAAGTGCTGGCCGCGGAGTTCGCCCCGCGCGGGATCCGGTCCAATGTGGTCTCCCCGGCGTTCGTCCGCTCCCCCATCTACGACCGGCCGGGCGGGCTCGCCGACAGCCTGGCCGAGGAGTTCGGCGTCGACCGGGAAACCGCGCTGCAGCGGTACGTCGAGCTGAACCGGATCCCGCTCGGGCGGCTCGGCACGGTCGGTGAAGTGGCCGAAATGGTGGCGTTCCTGGCCGCCGACCGCGCGAGTTTCGTGTCCGGCGCGAACTTCTGCGTCGACGGCGGCGTGACGCCGGTCGTCTGAAAGCCCTGCGAAGACAAGGAAATGACCATGAACAGCTTCATTCGCCGCTTCGGCGCGCTCTGCGCAGCCGGGCTCGCCGCGGCCGCGGTGCTGACCGGATGTGCGTCCGGGTCCGCTTCCAGCGGCGGTAAAATCACGATCGGGGTCACTCTCAACGCGGCCTCGAACCCGTTCTTCCTCGCCGAGGGCAAAGCCATCGAGGAAGCGGCCGCCGCAGCGAACATCTCTGTGTCGGTGCAGTACGCCAACGCCGACGTCGCCACCCAGAGCAACCAGATCGGCACCTTCATCCGGCAACGGGTGAGCTCCATCGTCGTCGACGCGGCCGACTCCGAAGGCATCGGCCCGGAGATCCTGCGCGCCAAGCAAGCGGGTATCCCCGTCGTCGCAATCGATGTGGCCGCAACGGGTTCCGACGCGAGTGTGACGAGTGACAACGTCCAAGCCGGTCGCGACGCATGCGCGTACCTGTTCCGTGAGCTCGGCGGCAACGGCAAGATCGCGATCGTGGACGGCTCGCCGGTGTCGGCGATCAGCGACCGGATGGCCGGGTGCAAGGAAGCACTCGCAAAGGCGCCGGGGATCAAGGTGGCGGCAACCCAGCGCGCCGATCTGACCAGGGACAAGAGCATGGACGTCGCCGGGAACATCATGGCCGCGCACCCCGATCTCGACGGCTTCTTCGGCGTCAACGACCCCACCGCGGTCGGCATTGCCCTTGCCGCCCAGCAAAAAGGCCTCAAGCTCAAGGTTGTCGGGGTCGACGGCGCCAAGCAGCTGACCGACCTCTTCAGCGGCGGCCTGCTCATCGGCACCTCCGGCCAGGACCCGGCGAAACTCGGCCGCACCGGGCTGGATCTCGCGATCAAACTGGCGCACGGCGAGAAGGTTTCCCCCGCCCCCGTCCTGATTCCCACCACGCTGGTCACCCCGGACACAATCGCGAAGTACCGGAGCTGGGGATGACCGCGGCGCAGCAGGTGCAGGCCGAGGCGGCGGTGCGGCTCGACGGCATCACCAAGTCGTTCGCCGCCAACCCGGTGCTGCGCGGGGTGTCGCTCGACCTGCGGCCCGGCGAGGTGCACGTGCTCGCCGGGGAGAACGGCGCGGGGAAGTCCACGCTGATCAAGGTCCTCACCGGCATCCATGCGCCGGACGACGGGCAGGTCGTGGTGGACGGTGCGCCGGTGCGGTTTGCCGGACCCGGCGACGCGCGGCGGCGCGGGCTCGCGGTGATCCACCAGGAGCTCAGCCTGGTGCCGGAGCTGACCGTGGCGGACAATCTCGTGCTGGGCCGTGAGCCACGCCGCCGCGCAGGCCGGCTCGACCGGCGCGCCGCGCGGGCGCACGCCGTCGCCGCGCTCGACCGCGTGGGTGCCGCCATCGATCCCGGGACCCGGGTCGCGGAACTCAACACCGGGCAGCAGCAGCTGGTCGAGATCGCCCGCGCGCTCGCCGAGCGGCCCCGGGTGCTGGTGCTGGACGAACCGACCGCAGCGCTGTCCGACGAAGAAGCCCGTACGCTGCTGCGGATCGTGGCCGAACTGCGCGACGAAGGCCTCGGCCTGCTGTACATCAGCCACCGGATGGCGGAAATCACCGCCATCGCCGACCGGGTGACCGTGCTGCGCGACGGATGCGTTGCCGGCACGATGACCCGCGACGACCTGAGCGAGGACCGCATTGTCACCGCGATGGTCGGCCGGGTGGTCGAAAACCTTTACCAGCACGGTGATCGCGGCATCCCAGCCGACATCAGGCTGCGGGTCGAGGGCCTCACGTCAGCCGCCGTCCGGCCGTGTTCGTTCGACGTCCGGGCAGGCGAGGTCGTCGGGCTCGCCGGGATTGTCGGCGCCGGACGCAGTGAATTGTGCCGTCTGGTGGCGGGTTTCGATCGGCCGTCCGGCGGACAGGTCACTGTGGACGGTCGCGTGGCCGACCCGAGCCGGGCGACCGCTGCCGGGATCGTGATGCTGCCGGAAAGCCGTAAGACACAAGGGCTTTTCCTGCAGATGTCCATCGGCGACAACGTCTGTCTCGGCACTGACCTGGGCAGGCGCGCGTTCGGCCGGACGTCGGCCGCGCTGCGCAGGCAGGCCGCCCGTGGTTACGCCGAACGCATGCGGATCAAGGCGACCGGACTGGACCAGCGGGTCGGCGAACTGTCCGGCGGGAACCAGCAAAAGGTGCTGCTGGCGCGATGTCTCGCGCGCCGTCCGTCGGTGCTCATCCTCGACGAGCCGACGCGCGGGGTCGACATCGGAGCGAAGGCCGACATCTACGAGCTCGTCAACGAAGCTGCCGCGCAGGGGGTCGCGGTGGTGCTGATTTCGTCGGAACTGCCCGAGGTGCTCGGGCTCGCCGACCGCGTGCTGGTGATGAGCGGCCGGGCCATCGTCGCCGAGCTCGCCGGGACCGCATTGACCGAAGAGAACGTGATCCGGCACGCCACCGGCCGTACCGAACCCCTTCCGAGGTGAACGTCATGGGATCCATCGTGCTGACCGACCGGCCCCCGCTCCGGCGGGCGAAGCGCGTCACCGACTGGCTCGGGGTGTCGGGCGCGCTGGTCGTGCTCGTGCTCCTGTTCGCGATCGTGGCACCGTATTTCTTCACCGTCGAGAACGTGCTCGACATCGCCCGGCAGATCGCGGTCACCGCCATTCTCGGCGCGGGGCTGACGTTCGTGATCGTCACCGCGGGCATCGACCTGTCCGTCGGCTCGGCCGTGGGCGTCACCGCGTTCACTGCAGTTGTCCTTGCCCTGCATGGGGTTCCGGCACCGCTGGCCCTGCTCGCCGCACTGGCTGCCGGGGCGATCGTGGGCCTGGTCAACGGGGTGCTGGTGGCCAGGCTCGGGCTTGCGCCGTTCATCGTGACGCTGGCCGCCCTCACGTACCTGCGCGGCATTACCTACGTCGGCACCAACGGCACCACACTGTTCTCCACCGAGCTGAGCTACGCGGCGCTCGGCAGCGGCACGGTCGCGGGTGTTCCGATTCCCGTGCTGATCATGGCCGCCGTCTTCGCCGCGGGCTGGTACCTGCTCAACCGGACAGTGTTCGGCCGCTGGGTCTACGCCGTCGGTGGCAACGCGGAAGCCGCGCGGCTGGCCGGAATTCCGGTGCGGCGCGTGCTGCTGGCGGTGTACGTGCTCGCCGGGCTGTGCGCGGCCATCGGCGGGATCATCACGTCGGCGCGCCTGCAGAGTTCCGTCCCCGACCTCGGTACCGGCTACGAGCTCTCCGCCATCGCGGCCGTGGTGCTCGGCGGGACCTCGCTGATGGGCGGGCGCGGTTCCCTCGTCGGCACGTTCCTCGGCGCGGCCATCATGGGCGTGCTGGTGAACGGCATGACGCTGCTCAACATTTCCTCGTTCTACCAGCAGATCATCCAGGGCGCGGTGATCGTCGTCGCGGTCGGCCTCGACCGGCTGCGCACCCCTTCAGGAGGAACCCAATGACCGGAAAGACGCTGGTCGTCGGCGCGCACGGCGTGATCGGCTCGGCGGCCGCGGCCCGGCTGCGCGACGGCGGGCGGGAGGTCGTCACGCTGGCGCGCCGCGGGCCGGTCGAACTGCCCGACGGGACCACGATCGGCGACCACCTCCAGGTCGACCTGCTGGATGCCCCGTTGCAGAGCCGTACTGACATCACCGACGTCGTGTACGCCGCGTACACCGAACGCGAGACGATGGCCGCCACCGTCGCGCCGAACGTTACGATGCTGGCGAACGTGCTCGCGGGGCTGCCCTCCCTGGAGCACGTGGTGCTGATCGGTGGCGGGAAGTCGTACGGAGAGCATCTGGGCGACTACAAAACCCCGGCGAGGGAGTCCGATCCCCGCTTCCTCGGCCCGATTTTCTACAACGACCAGGAAGACCTGCTGTGGGCCGACGCCGCGCGCCGCGGGTACTCCTGGACGGTGCTGCGCCCGGACGGCGTGCTGGGCGTGAGCCTCGGCTCCCCGATGAACCTGCTGACCGGCCTCGCCGTCTTCGCCACGATCAGCGCGCACCACGGCGTACCGCTGCGCTTCCCCGGCACCCCGGCCGCGTGGCGCGCGCTGCATCAGGCGACGGACGCGCGGATCGTCGCCGGGGCGATCGAGTGGGCGCTGGGCAGCCCGGCGGCGCGCAACGAGGTTTTCAACGTCACGAACGGCGACCACTTCCGATGGGAGCACCTCTGGCCGGACCTGGCCGGGTTCTTCGGACTGCCGTCCGCGCCGCCGCAGCCGATGCCGCTGCTCGATCAGATGGCGGACAAGCACGAGGAATGGGACGGGATCGTCGACCGGCATGCGCTGCGGCCGCTGCCGATGACCGCGCTCGCGTCGTGGCCGTTCATCGACGGCTGGCTCGCGAGCGGCGCGGACATGGTGCAGAGCACGATCAAGATCCGCCAGGCCGGTTTCACCGAATGCCTCGACACGCACGACAGTTTTCTCGAGAATCTCGACACCATGCGCAAGCTGCGCCTGATCCCGTGATGGAGACCCGGATGACCCCCGACCTGCTCGCGCTCGCCCGCCGCTGGCTTGACGACCTCGGTGACCTGCTGGCCAGGAACGCCGACGTCGCCGCGTTGTTCGCCGGTGAGTGTCACTGGCGCGACCTCGTGGCGTTCACCGGCGACGTCCGGACCTTCTCGGCCGGGCAGGTGGCCGCGGAGCTGAGCGAGCGCCAGGCGACGGCCAAAGCGTCGGGATTCCGGATCGCGGCCGGACACACTCCCCCGCGGGTGGTCGAGCGCAACGAACTCTCGGTCGTCGAGGCGATTTTCGAGTTCGAATGCGCGGCAGGCAGCGGCATCGGCGTGGTACGGCTCGTCGAGGAACCCGGACCCAGGTACGTGGCCCGGAACCTGTTCACCTCGCTCGACCAGCTCGCCGGGTACCCCGAGCAGATCGGCGCGAACCGGCCGGTGGGCGAACGCGACTCGACGAAGTTCGGCGGGCCCAACTGGCTCGACCGGCGGGTTGCCGCCCGCACGTACGCCGAGCACGACCCGCAGGTACTGGTCGTCGGCGGCGGGCAGAGCGGGCTGGCGCTCGCCGCACGGCTCGGGCAGCTCGGGGTCGACACGCTGGTGGTGGACGCGCACGAGCGGCCCGGCGACAACTGGCGCAAGCGGTACCACGCCCTCACGCTGCACAACGCCATCTGGATCAACGACCTGCCGTACCTGCCGTTCCCGCAGACCTGGCCGGTGTTCGTGGCCAAGGACAAGCTCGCCGGCTGGTTCGAGTCCTATGTGGACGCTTTGGAGATCAATTTCTGGGGCGGGACAAGGTTCGAACGCGCGGCGTACGGCGAAGACCGCTGGGAAGCACACCTCACCCGCAGCGACGGCACGACGCGCGTGCTGCGACCGCGGCACATCGTGATCGCGACCGGGGTCAGCGGCATCCCGTACGTGCCGGAGCTGCCCGGGCTGGCCGAATTCGGCGGCGAGGTCGTGCATTCGAGCGCGTACACCGATGGCGCCGCGCACCAAGGTAAACGCGTCATCGTGGTCGGCACCGGCAACAGCGGGCACGACGTCGCGCAGGACCTGCACGCCAACGGCGCCACCGTCACCATGGTTCAGCGCAGCTCCACCACGATCGTGAGCATCGAACCGAGCGCGGCGCTGGCGGACGCGTCGTATCTGACCGCACCGACCCTCGAGGACAGCGACCTCATCGGGCTGTCCATCCCGTACCCGGACCTGGAGATCGGTGCGAAACAGCTCACCGCACGGATGAAGGAACTCGACCGCGGGCTCGTCGAGGCACTGAACGGGATCGGGTTCCGCACCGACTACGGCGACGACGAAACCGGCCAGCAGATGAAGTTCATGCGCCGCGGCGGTGGGTACTACCTCAACGTCGGCTGCTCGGAACTCCTGATCTCCGGCGAGGTCGGCCTGGTGCAAGCCGCCGACACGGACCGGTTCGTACCCGACGGCCTCCGGATGACCGACGGCACCACGCTGGCGGCGGACCTGGTCGTGCTGGCCACGGGTTACCAGAGCCAGCAGGAAGGCCTGCGCCGCCTGATGGGCGACACAGTCGCTGACACGGTGGGCCCGATCTGGGGTTACGACGACCAGGGCGAGGTCCGGAACATGTGGTGCCGCACGGCACAGCGGGGGCTGTGGTTCACGGCCGGGAACTTCCAGATGTGCCGGACGTACTCGAAGGTACTGGCGTTCCAGCTGCGCCAGGCTCTCGACGAACCGTGAACCGGCCTGGGATCTGGCTACCGTTAAGATTCCCGGTATGGGCAAACCGCGTTACCACCACGGCGATCTGCGCACCGCATTGCTCGATGCGGCTCTCGTGCTGGTGCGGGAGCGGGGCGTCGACGGCTGGTCGCTGCGGGAGGCGTCGGCGCGGGTGGGGGTGGCGCCCAGTGCGGCGTACCACCACTTCGCCTCGCGGGAGGTGCTCGTCGGTGCGTTGTCGCAGCAGGTACTTGCTTCGCTGGGGGAACGGCTGAAACTCGCGGGCGGACGGGCACGCGGGCGGGGCGGTTTTCCCCGGGTGGTCGCGTATGGGCGGGCTTATGTCACGTGGGCGCTGGAGGACCCCGCCATCGCGCGGCTGGCATTCCGGGCCCGGCACACCGATTGGGCAGGTGGGCCGCATCCGCACGACGTGCTGACCGAGGAGCTCGATCGGCTGGTGCGCGCCGGTTCCCTGCCCGCAGCGGCGCGGGAGGGGGCGGAGTTCGTGGTGTGGTCGGCAATCCACGGGCTCGCCGTCCTCCTCCTCGACGGGCTGGCGGAGACCGATGGCGGGCCCGCTCTGGCCGCACAGGTGGAACGAGTCGTGGTGGCGGTGATGACCGGCCTCGCGGCCGAGGGGCGGGAGGTCGCGCGGCCGGTCGTGCATTCGCCGCATACTCGGCGGCTTGAGCCTCAGTGAGGGTCATTCGCATAGAAAGCCCTTACTGCATAACGGATCCACTGCGGCACTTCCCAATCCGGCCACCTCGCAAGCACCTTTGGCTCCACGAGGTCCCCCACCGCCTCCACCTCGACGCCCGCCGCCCGCAGCCGCTGGGTCTCCGCCTGCACGTACCGCAGATACTCACGTACCTCGCCGAGCAGCCCGGCGTCCGTGACCTCCCCATGGCCGGGCACCACCACCGAAGGGCCAGCCGCGATCAGCCGGTCCAGGGCCGCCAGCCAGCGCGGGCCGTCGAAACCGGTGTCGAACGGCGGGAAGTACGGCAGAATCGGGAACATCCGGGTCTCGAAGAGGTCGCCAGTGAAGACGACCCGGTCGTCGATCGTCACGGTGGTGTCGTCGAGGGTGTGCGCCGGGCCCCAGGCCGCCAGCCGGGCGTGGACGCCGCCGAGGTCCAGGTCCAGGGTGGTGTCGTAGGTGACGTCCGGTTCCGCCAACCGCAGGCCGTCGAGCTGGGTGGACACGGCTGGCCCCAGGGTGCGGAAGGCGTCCGCGTAGCTCTGGGCAGGTGAGAGGAGCCGCGCGCGCTGGGCAGTGCTGTAGATGATCGTCGCGACGCCGTCGAAGGCTTGCGCGCCGAAGCCGTGTCCCGGGTCGAGCTGGGTGACCGTGAGGTACAGCCGCCGCCCGGGAGCCAGCCGACGTGCGTGGTCGAGCACGAATTCGCCGTTACGCGGACCCGCGCCGGTGTCGATGACCAGCGCGGCCCGATCGCCCACGACGATCCCGACGTTCGGCACCAGCGGCACCCGGCGGTCCGGGATCACAAAAACATTCCCGGCGACCTGGACCGGGTCACCCTGGACGACCGGCGCCGCGTACTCGTGCGAAGTGGTGCTGCTCATGGCCCACCCTCATCTGATCAGTGTTCAGATGACCGAGGGTAGCACGCCCTGGACACGGCCCGCGCGACGGCGATGACGGCGGGTGCCAAGGCGGCGGGCCGGAACGAGGCAGTGGGGGCGAGCACCGACAGTGCGGCAACCGCGTCACCACCACTTCCGAAAACCGGCGCCGCGACGGACGACATCGGTTCCGGTTTCCGCGTGGACATCGTCGCGATGCCCCGGCGGCGGACGCGGGCCAGCGTCCGGCGCAGCTCGGCGGCGGTCAGGTCCGGTCCCCACGGCAGAGTGAGGTCGCCCGCCAGCACCTCCTCCTGCAGCTCCGGCGGCGCGTACGCCAGCAGGGCCTGCCCGACGCCGGTGATGTGCAACGAAATCCGGGCGCCGACCCGGTAGTACACCGCACCGGCGCGATGTGCCGAAAGCCGCTCGACCAGCACACTTTCCCGCCCGTCACGCACCGCGAGCAGCACGTGCTGGCCGGTGGCGTGGTGCAGGTCTTCGAGGTACGGCAACGCGATCGCCCGCAGGCCGTGCCCGCGCGGCGAGAGCGTGGCGACCTCCAGCAACCGCAGGCCGACCACGAACGTTCCGTCCGCCATGCGCTCCAGCGCACCCCACGCGGCCAGGCGGCGCGCGAGCCGGAGCGTGGTCGCTTTCGGCAGGTCGGCGCGGATGCTCAGCTGCTCCAGGGTCAGCGCTTCGTTCTGTTTCGTGAAGGCCGCCAGCACCCGCAGCGCTCGATCGACGACGGGTTCCCCGTGCGCCGGTTTGCCACCTCGCTGCGGCTTCATGGGCAGACCTCCCGCCGGTCAGGTCATTCAATGAAATCACGGTACTGCCCCGCCGGGCGGAACCGCGATGCTTCCGGCATGAGCGACGTCATCGCGCGGACCGCGGAAACAGTGCTGCGGAGCGCGGAAAACCTCCACGAACTCGTCGACCGCCACGGCGCCGGGAACGACCGGATGGGCAAGATCGCCGACCCTGTCGTGGAGCAGCTTCGCGCCATCGGCGCACTCGGGGTTTACACCCCGCGCGAGCTCGGCGGGGCCGAAATGACGCCCCGGCAGGCGATGGATCTGTTCCGGACCGTCTCCTACGCGGACCCGGCCACCGGCTGGGTGACCTTCGCACTCGGCTTCGCGACCGGACTCGCCGGTGCCTTCCTCCCCGCGGACGTCGCGGCAGACCTGTTCTCGACCCCGCGGGCCGCCTTCGCCGGGCAGGGTACGCGGCCGGGCCGGGCGGTCCCGGTCGACGGCGGCTACCTGGTGAGCGGTGACTGGAGCTTCGCGTCCGGGATCAAGCACGCAACGCACGTGCTGACGGCCGCAACGGACACCGGCACCGGGGAGGCGCGCTGTTTCGTCCTGCCGGTCGGCGAGGTGGACCTGATCGACAACTGGACCGTGCTGGGGTTACGCGGTACCGGCAGCATCGACTACACCCTGCGCGACACCTTCATCCCAGCCGACCACACCTTCGCGACGACGAGCACCGAACCGATCACCGGCGGCAGCCTGTACCGGATCGGGGTCGGCAACTTCGCCAGTCTCAACCACGGCGGCTGGGCACTCGGCGTCGGCCGGAGGCTCCTCGACGAATTCACCACCGGACTGCAGGGGAAAACCGTCAGCGACGCCGTCGCCGAGGATTACGCCACCGCAGAAGCAAAACTGCGGTCGGCCAAGGCTTTCCTGTACGAGGTATGGGAGGAAATCGAAGGCCTGCTGACCCGCGGTGACGCACCGACCATCCGCCTCGACACCCTGAACCGGCTCGCGCTCAACAATGCGGTTTGGCGCGTCGAGGAAATTGCCGCGTTCGTCTATTCCGGCAGTGGCACCCGCGCCTTGCGCGACGGCCTTGTCCAGCGGCTGTTCCGCGACGTCCACGCCGGAACGCAGCACATCACGTCGTCGCGCACGATTTTACAGTGGGCGGGCCGGGAGTTGGCCGGACTGGCGGAGGGGCAACGGTGGGTGCACCACTCGATGAAATGACGGTCCCCGAAAAAATGCGGGCAGTGGTCATGCGCGATTTCGGCGGCCCCGACGTATTGCAGGTCGAAGACACCGCCATTCCGCGTCCGGCCGCCGGGGAAGCGCTCCTCCGGGTGGCCGCGGTGGAGGTCTCGCGGACGCGGGACGTCGCGACCAGGACCGGCGGGCATCCGTTCTCCCGCCAGGTTTCCTTGCCGCACGTGCTGGGCGGGCATTTCGCGGGCGAGGTCGTCTCGGTCGGCGAGGGTGTCGATCCGGCATTGGCAGGAAAGCGAATGGCGGTGATGAACCACCGCACGTGTGGCCGGTGCGCTGCCTGCCGCGCGGGGCGGGACCACGAATGCGGTGACCTGGAAATCCTGGGCATCCACCGGTGGGGATCGTATGCCGAGTACACCACCGCGTCCGCCGGGATTCTGCATCCGCTGCCCGACAACCTCGGCCCGGCCGAGGCCGCCGCGCTCGCCGCCACCGGGCCGGTCGCGCTCACCCAGCTGCGCGCCGCAAAGGCCGGACCAGGCACGACGCTGCTCGTCACCGGCGCGACCGGGGCACTCGCGTCGCTCCTCATCGCGCTCGCCCAGCAGCTCGGGGCGACGGTGATCGGCCTCAGCCGTCGTCCGGACACCGTACGCCCGGCCCCCGGCTTGACCGTGCTCGACGCCACCCGTCCCGACCTGACCGACGCCATTCTCGCCGCCACCGACGGGTTCCTGGCAGCGATCGACAACATCTGCGCACCGGCAGTCTTCGAACGGTACTTTCCGGCGCTGCCCCACGGGTCCAGCGTGGTCGTGTCCGGTGCGATCGGCACGCCGGAAATGCCGGTGCTCCCTGTCCCGGCGCGAGATCTGTACAGCCGGAGCATCTCCATTCTCGGTGTGCGCAGTCACACCGAGGCAGCCGCCGCCGACTTCTGGCAGCTGGTGCACGACGGCTTCCGGTTGCCCGCCGGGCTCGTCCACGAGTACCCACTCGAGGACGCGGCCCGCGCCCACCAGGACATCGAACACGGCGCGACGACCGGGCACCCGGTGCTGGTAACACATCCGACGGGAGAAAACCGATGATACCTTTGAAGGTCGGCGCTTGGCGGTACGACCACACCCGCGCATTGTTCGACGGTACCGCGAAAATCGCGGGCACCGACGCCACTTTCGAAAGCGGGCACATCGTCTCCGAAATCTTCGAGAACATGGTCCGGCACCGCGCTTACGACGCGGCCGAACTCGGTCTCACCTTCTACCTGCGCACCCTCGATCTGCCCGACCCGCCGTTCATCGCGATCCCGGTGTTCCCGAACCGGCATTTCCGGCATTCGGCCATCTTCGTGAACACGTCGAGCGGCATTCGCACGCCGCAGGATCTTGCAGGCAAGACCATCGGCGAATTCGCGACGTACGGCCACGACGCCGGAATCTGGCCCAAGGGCATCCTTTCCGACGACTACGGCGTGAAACCCGAACAGTCCCGATGGATTGTCGGCGGCACCAATCACCCGATGGCACCATTCGATTTCATCCCGTTCCGGTACCCGTCCGAAGTGGACGTGCAACCGGCGCCCGAGGGCCGTACGCTCGACGCGATGCTGGTGGCCGGGGAAATCGACGCCCTGATCACGGCACTGGTCCCGCAAAGTGTGCTGAACGGATCCTCGGACGTCGCCCCGCTTTTCCCGGATGTCGAGGCCGTGGAGCGCGAGTACTACGCGCGGACCGGGATTTACCCGATCATGCACACGGTCGTCATCCGCCGGGACCTCCTCGCCGAACATCCCGAACTGGCCCGCGCGGTGTACCAAGGCTTCTGCGACGCCAAGGACAGTGCGCTGGCGGATTACCGGCGCGGCCGGATGGAACAACAGATGGACGTCATGGTCCCGTGGTTCGACAAGCTGTTCGAGAAAAACCACGCCGCGTTCCCGGAGAACTGGTGGGACCACGGACTCGCCGCCAACCGCGAAAACATCGACACCTTTCTCCGCTATTCGTTCGAGCAAGGCCTCTCGAAGACCCGGCTCACCTGCGAAGACATTTTCGTGCCCGATCTGCTGGACACCTGAGAGGAATCACCATGACCGGCTTTCCTTCGGCGTTCAAGGGCCCGCACTACCGTCCCGGTGATGCGGACTACGAGAACGTCAAGCAGATCTGGAACATGCGGCGCGGCGACCACCGGCCCGCACTCATCGTGCAGCCCCTCGATACCGGCGACGTGGTCGAGGCAGTCAAGCACGCGAACCGGAACGACCTGCCGATTGCCGTGCGCAGCGGCGGGCACGGCATCGACTGCGCCGCCATGCCGCACGACGCGCTGGTCGTCGACCTGTCCCGGCTGAAGGGCATCTCGATCGACCCGGGCACCGGACTGACCACAGTGGACGCCGGGGTCCGGCTCGGCGAGATGGACGCGGCCACCCAGCAGCACGGTTACGTCGTTCCGGCCGGGGTCGTCACGGACACCGGCGTGGCCGGGCTGACCCTTGGCGGCGGCATCGGCCACCTGACCCGGCGGTTCGGGGCCACAGTGGACAATCTGCGGTCCGTCGACGTCGTGACGACCGACGGCCGTACCCTCACCGCCTCGGCCGATTCCCATCCCGACCTGTTCTGGGGCCTGCGCGGAGCCGGGCACAACCTCGCGATCGCCACGTCGTTCACGTTTCAGGCACACCGCGCGGGCCCGGAGGTGATGAGCGGGCTGCTCGTCTATTCCGCCGACGACGCCGTACCCCTCGTCTCAGGTCTGGACGAGGTCATGGCCCGTGCGCCGCGCACCCTGTCGGTCGCGCTGCTGGCGCTGTCCGCTCCCCCGCTGCCGGGGCTGCCGCCGGAAACGATCGGCACGCCCGTCCTGGTCGCGCTGATCGTCTACACCGGACCGCTCGACGAGTACGAGACCGCCATGAGCGGCTTCCGCGCCCTCGCCACCCCGCTCACCGACCTCGTCCGCCCGACGACCTGGCTCGAAGCGAACTCCATTGTGGACCCCTTCGAGCCGCCCGGACGCCGGAACCACCTGCTCGGCGGTTATTTCCCGGAGCTGAACGCAGAAATCGCCCGGATTGCGCTGGCCCGGATCGCGGCCGCGCCCGCTTCCGAAGGCGGTTTGCCGAGCAGCCTGATCACCCTGCCCATTCTCGGCGGCGCCCTCTTCGACCACGACGAGAATTCCACCGCTTTCTCCCGGACCGGCGCCGCGTGGCTCTACGAGGTGTCCGCACATTGGGACGCACCCTCTGCCGACGGCAAATACTCGAGCTGGGTCGAGTCCACCATGGCCGCCTTTGCGCCTTATGCAACCAAGAACTGCTATGTCAACCTCACCGCCGACCGCGGCCCGGACTGGCTGCGCGGCGCGTACGGTTCCGCGGCCAAATGGGATCGCCTTGTCGCCCTCAAACAGACTTGGGATCCGGAAAATCTCCTGCGGTACAACAAGAACATCCCCAGCTCGGGAGAATGACCGTGCCTTCGAACACCCTGATCCGCGGCGGCCACGTCCTCACCATGGACCCGGAGCTCGGCGACCTGCCGGTCGGCGACGTCCTCGTCACCGATGGCCGCATTGCCGCCGTCGGCACCGAGATCGTCGCCGATGCCGAGGTGATCGATGCGTCCGGCGCGATCGTCCTACCCGGACTCATCGACGGGCATCGCCATGTCTGGCAAAGCCTTCTGCGCGGCGTGGCCAGCGATTGGTCGCTCCCCGAATACCTGCGCGAGGCAAGGTCGATGTACTGCGCCTGTTTCGACCCCGACGACGCTTACCTCGCCAATTACCTCGGCGGACTCGAATCGATCAACGCAGGCATCACCACCGTGGTCGATCACAGTCATTTACAGCGCACCCCGGAAATCACCGACGCGCTGGTCCGCGGCCTGCTCGACAGCCGAGTCGGCGGCGTATTCTGCTACGGCCTGCAGAATGTCCCCGGCATGACCGACCCCGGCGCCGTCCGCGATCTCCTCACCCGCCTTCCCGACGACTGGCACGACGCCAATGCCCAAACCGTGCGCGACAAATACTTCGCCGATCCCCGCCAACGCCTGCGTTTCGGCATCGCCCTACCCGAATCCGCCCCGTACCTCCCGGCCGATGTCCTCGATGCCCTCGTGGCCCGCGCCACCGCCCTGAACCCGTCCCTCATCACCGGCCACTGGAACGACCGGTGCCCGGACGTCTTCCCCTCGCACCCGCAGATCTCCCTGACCCACGCCAACCACCTGTCCGACGACGACCTCACCGCACTGGCCGAAGCCGGAATCGGCCTCTGCACCACCCCGGACATCGAATGCGGCATGGGCACCGGCCCGCTGCTGGCCCGCCGTTTCGCCTCCCGGGGCGGCGCGGCCTCGCTGGGTACCGACATCACGAGCTACACCCGGGCCGACATCCTCGCCCAAGCCCGCCTCCTGCTGCAGGTCGAACGCTCCGCCGACGCTCTCCCGCCCACCGTGACCTGGCGAGCCCGCGATGCCCTCGACCTCGCCACCCGGTCGGCCGCCACCTCGCTGGGCCTGGCCTCGGAGGTGGGCACCCTGACCACCGGCACCCGCGGCGACGTCGTGGTGGTCCGCCCGGACCCGCTCGGCGCGACCCCGGTGGGTGACCCCGCGGCCACGCTGCTGTTCTACACAAGCCCCGCCGAGGTGGAGACCGTCGTGGTGGAAGGCGAGCTCGTCAAACGCGACGGTGCCCTGGTCGGGGTCGATATCGCGGACGTCCGGCAGCTCGCCGAGGAAGCAGCGGAGCGAATCCGGGCCCGATATGACCGCCTTCCCCGTGCCGCGCTGGAGGGGGTGTGGTCCGGCCTGTTCGGGTAGCCGTCAGCCCTGTTGTTTGGCGATCACCGCTTTCTCCTGGAGGAATCCTGGTGGCAGCGACCATTTCTTCGCCACTTCCCGGGCGGCATCCGACGTGAGGAACCCCTCGATTGCGGTACCCAGCTTGTCCACGATCGGGTTGTCCTTGCGGATTCCCCAGCCCACGACGCTCTTTTCGCCTTCGTAATACGCCACGCTGAGCTTGCCGCCGCTGTGCTGGGCGGAGTAGCTGAACCCGACCCCGCCGTCGATGGCGGCCTTGATGCGGCCCTCCTCCAGGTCACGCAGTTCCTGCGCGACCGACTGGTAGCTCTGGTTCTTGATCGCCGGTTTGCCCGCGTCCATGCACTGCTTCGACCCGGCCTCGACCGCGGCCGCCAGCGGGGACGAGCCGATCAGCGAGCCGACGGTGCTGCCGCACAGGTCCGGCCAGCTCTTGATGGCCGCGGCGTCGGCGGTGCGGGTGACCACCGCGTTCTGTTCGCCGGCGAAATCGATGAACGAGATGACCTTGCGCCGCTCAGGGGTGTTGTACAGCGAGGTGATCAGGTCGATCCGCCCCGACTGCAGTGCTGGCAGCAACCCGGTGAACGACACCTGTTTCCATTCGGCCTGGTATCCGGCGTTTGCCAGGACGTGGTCGACCATGTCGACCATCCAGCCGGTCACCTTGCCGTCGCTTTCGCGGTACTCCCACGGCGGGAAATCGCCCGACGTGCCGATCACCAGCACGGCAGGTGCCGAGCCGCCCGGGGAGCTGCCGCATCCGCCGAGCACCCCGGCCGACACGATCAGGGCAAGACATCCGGCGAGTGCGCGCCGGGCTCTGTTCCGAGTCATGACACCGGCCTTTCTTCGGTTACGACCGTCAGCGCGTAAGCAGGGCAGGACCGAATCGCGCGGTAAACGTGCGGTGGTACCGACGGGAACTCGGCCTGGAGCACGACCACCTTGTCCGCCTCCGCATGCAAAGCGAAAACATCGGGCGCGGCTACGACACAATTGCCGTACGCGCAGCATTTCTCTTCGTCGACCCGGATCTCGTACATGCGTGCCTCACCTCCCGGCCTCGGGCAGGTAGCGCTCCTGGAGCCAGGAATACAGCTGGACCAGCGGTCCTTCCTGCCACGAAATCCGGCTGCGGGCCGAATGCCGCGAGCCCATCCCGCGCTGGATGGCGGCGTCGGCCATCCAGTCCTGCCGGTTCAGCGCGGCATGGAAATCGCCGGACATCGCGAGCAGATCGTCATACAGCGGATTGGCCTGGTAATCGGGTGGGGTGAGATAGGACTGGTGGATATCGGTGCGGTCGACCGCTTTCGGATGCATGATCCGGTAGAACGCCGAATCGCTGTTGGTGCCGATCAGCAAGGTGGGCGGGATGAGCACCCACAACGACACCGTCCGTTCTTCCTCGGTGAGGTTCTCCAGCACGGGAAAGAACGGCTTACCGGTGGGGTTCAGCGCGAAATCGGGATGGATCGCCCGCATGCCGAAAGTGATGGCGGCGTCGCCCTTTTCGTGTTCGTGCACCTCGACTCCGGCCGACGGCTCCACGTAATGCGCGGGACCGTGCAACCGGTCGACGTGGTATCCTTCGGCCGAATTCTCGTGCAGGATCTTCCAGTTCCATGGCATCCCCGGCAGATCGAGCGGCGGCGCCGAGACCAGGTTTTCGAAATCCCAGTTCTTGACCAGCGCTGCCGCTTTTTCGAGCCGCGGAGCCAACGGGGTCGCATTGTCGTCGAGATTGACGAAAATGAACCCGAGCCAGATCTCGCAGCGGAACGAGGGCAGCCGGATCGCGGACGGGTCGAAGCCCGGCGTGCGGTCCATGTCCGGCGCCTGCACGAGCTGCCCGTCGTGGCCGTACTGCCAGAAGTGGTACGGGCATTTGAACGTCTTGCCGCAGTTGCCACTGCTTTCGTCGAGATGGTTCCAGTCACCGTCCGCGCCGTCGCCCGGCGTGGTGATCAGCATTCCCCGATGGCGGCACACCGAAGACAGCGCGCGGATCTCCATGTCGGCGCCCCGCACGATCACCATGGGCTCGTCGAAAAGCGTCACGGTGAAGTAGTCCCCGGCATTGCGCAGCTGTTCGGTGCGCCCCACGCAAAGCCATTCCTTCTCGAAAATGTGCTCCCGCTCGTATTCGAAGATCGCCGGGTCGACGAAGTACTGCGGGGGCAGGGTCACCGCCTCCGCCGGGCCGACGGTGGATTTCGCGAATTCCTCGAGGTCGTGCATTTCGTCTCTCCTGACTACTTTTCGTCGCCCTCGGCGGGCGCGGCGGCGACTGCCAGCACGCCGTCCCCGAGGACGGTTCGCAAGAATTGCCGGGTACGGGGTTCCTGCGGGTTTTCCAGTACCTGCTGGGGAGTTCCCGATTCGACGATGTTCCCGCCGTCCATGAAGACGACGCGGGTCGCACAGCGGCGGGCGAACGACATTTCGTGCGTCGACACGATCATCGTCATGCCGAGTTCGCCGAGCTCCTGCATGATCTGCAGGACCTCGCCCACCTTCTCCGGGTCCAGCGCCGAAGTGGGTTCGTCGAAGAGCAGCACCGTCGGCTGGGCGGCGAGCGCCCGGCAGATCGCGACCCGCTGCTGCTGCCCGCCGGAAAGCTGGTGCGGATAGGCATTGCCGTACCCGGCCAGCCCGACCGCGGACAGCAGCCGGTCGGCCATCCGCCGGACCTCGTCCGGATCGCGTTTCTGCGTCCGGATCGGTGCCGCCACGAGGTTCTTGCCCACGGTCAGGTTCTCGAACAGGTTGAACTGCTGGAAGACCATGCCGACCCGGGCGCGGGCGCGATCCCGTACCCGGCGGCGTTCGCTCGTGATCACCGTCCGGGCCCCGGACCGGTCGGTACGGGTGCCCAGCTCGACCCCGTTGACCTCGACCACGCCGCTGGTGACCGGCTCGAGGTTGTTGAGACAGCGCAGCAGGGTGGTCTTCCCCGAACCGCTCGGCCCGATGACGCACACGACCTCGCCATGGGGGACGTCCAGGTCGACCCCGTTGAGCACGACGTGGTCACCGAACTGTTTCACCAGTCCCCGCGCGGAAACGACATTGGGCTTACCTGGCGGTGCTTCGCTGAGAATGACCTCGTCGAGCAGCCGTTTGGCCTCCGCCACCGGTGGCTGCTCGCCCGGCGCGCTCGGCAGGTCACGCGCCGGTTTGCGCCGCGTGTAGTCGAGTTTCTTCTCCAATGCCCGTTGCACGAACGCAATCACTGTGTTGACGGCAACGTAAATCGCTGCCGCACCACCGAAAACCGCCACGAACTGGAAGGTCCGCGACACTTCTTGCTGTGCCCGCAAAGTGAGTTCGTCGACCGCGATCACCGACGCCAGCGACGTTTCCTTGACCAGATAAGTCGCGAGCGTGCACAAGCCGGGCAGCACAACACGCAGTGCTTGCGGGCCGCGAATCAACCGGAACACCGTTGCCGGCGACATGCCCAGCGCGGCACCGGCGTCGAGTTGTCCTTGTTTCACCGCCATCAGCCCGCCGCGGGAAAGCTCGCACACGAATGCGGCAAACGCGATCGTCAATGACCAGATCGCCGTGAGTTCGCCGCCGAGCCGGAGCCCGATCGCGGGCAGGGCGTTGTACCAGAAAATGAGCTGGAGCAGGACCGGCGTTCCCCTGATCACCCAGAGGTACCCGCCGACCAGCCAGCGCAGGAACCGGATCTTCCCGTTGTGGGCCAGCGCGAGCGCGAGGCCGAGCACGAGGGAAAGAACCAGAGTCGCGCCCGCAATGCGCAGGGCGACCAGAATGCCTTCCAGGAAGTACGGCAAGGTCGCGTACCCGAGGATGTCGTTCACCATCTGCCACCCTCACCAATCCGTGTGGTGTGTTACGGCCCGGGCCGCCCGGGACCGGGCGAAGACTCGTCCCCCATTTCCATCGGCACGGTCCAGTCGAAATCGACCCGGCCTGCCTTGATGACGTGCAAGACGTCGACGGATTCCACCCCCGGCTGCGGATAGAGCTCGCTTTGCAGGAATCCGTAAAGATCACGATCGCTGTGGAAAAGCACGTCGACGAGAAGGTCGTAGACCCCGCTCGTGTAACCGACGTACAGCGTGTACTGCCGGGACGAAATGCGTTCCGCGATCGCCTCCGCCGTTCCCGGCTTGCACCGGATGCCGAAAACGACATCGCAGGCGTAACCGTGGGCGGACGGGTTGAGCACCGCGGCGACCTTCATCAGGCCGCCCTTGGTCATCCGGGCGATCCGGTTGCGGATCGTCGGCTGGCTGGTGCCGAGCTCACGCGCGATCTGCGCGTTGCTCATCCGGCCGTCCTCGCGGAGCAGCTGGATGATCGCGCGGTCCGTGTCGTCGAGATGCTCGAACGACAGGTGAGCCGGTTCCGCGGCCCACACAGTGCGGGTGCGGACCACCCTGGCCCCGGTCTGCTCTCGATCCTCGTCCATGCCGGAGAACCGTAAGCCTCGTTTTTCGATTCGACAAGTCAAAACCACAAAAGATCTTGAAATCGAAAGTCGGTCTGGTGCAAAAGCGCTAAACCAGTTAAAGTCTCACCGGTTACCGGCGCTACTGACCTTCAGATCGGAGCGACGATGTCTGCCTCTCCTGCGCACACCGTCATCGTGGGTGCGAGCATTGCCGGGCTCAGCGTGGCGGAAAGCCTGCGCGCCTGCGGGTACCCCGGCCGGATCACGGTGCTGGAACGCGATCCCGAACAGCCAGGCGACCGGCCGCCGCTGTCGAAGGGCTTCCTGCTCGGCGAGGAAGTCGACGTGGATCTTCCTTATGCGGCAACGGCTTCTGCCGAGGGTGTCGAGATCCTCCTCGGCGAAGAAGTCACCGCGCTGCAGCCGGACCGGAAGCTGGTCCACACCGCATCCGGCCGCTCGCTGACGTATTCCGATCTGGTCGTGGCCACCGGCTCGCAGCCTCGGCGGTTGCCCGTCCCGGGCCGGGAGGTGGTGGACGTCCACGTCCTTCGCGGGCAACAGGATGCGCTGCGGTTACGCGCCCGCGCCGCCGAGGCCCGGACTGCGGTGATCGTCGGCGCCGGAGTTCTCGGGCTGGAGATCGCGTCGTCGTTGCGACGGCTCGGCATCGAGGTCGAGCTGGTGACCAACCTCGGCGTACCGCTCAATCCGGCCTTCGGCAAGGAGGTCGCCGAGTTCGAGCTGGCCCTGCTGGCCCGGGAGGGCGTCGGGTTCCGGCCGAATACGTCGGTACGCAGTTATCGCGCCGGACCGGCCGTCGAGCTGGAGTCGGGCGTGGTACTGCCCGCCGACCTGATCGTCGAGGCCGTCGGCGCCGAACCGGGCACCGGCTGGCTGGCCGGGAGTGGCCTGACCGTCGCGGACGGAATCCAGTGCGACGCAAGCCTTCAAGCCGCACCGGGAGTGTACGCCGCGGGCGACGTGTGCCGGTGGTTCAACCCGAGGTATGGCCGTTCGATGCGGATCGAGCACTGGACGAACGCCCTCGACCAGGCTGCGGTGGTCGCGCAGAACATCACCGGAGAGCGGCGGGTCCTGGACGGGATTCCGTACTTCTGGTCCGACCACTTCGGCAGTCACCTGCAGTTCGCGGGCATCACCGCGGACCACTGCGTAGGTGACCAGCCCGGCCCGGATTCCCTGACTGTCCGCTACCTCGACGGCACCGGCCGCGAGGTCGGCGTGCTGTCGGTCAACCACCCCCGGCCGATCCTCGAACACCGGCGGCAGCCCGCCGCCGGCTGACCCAGCAAGGAGCTCCCCATGCCCGACGTCCTCGTCGCCGGCACCCCGTTCGGCCTCCAGGTGGCCGACCCGTGCGGGCGCTGGCTCACCGACGCGCACGAAACCGTCCTCGAATCCTTGCCCGGGGTCCGGCTCGAACACCTCTCCGCGCGCGAATTGAGCGACGGCGTACGGCCCCGGCGCAAGCCGAATGTGGTGCTGCTGGAGACGAGCGGCACTTCGGCCGA
This sequence comes from Amycolatopsis jejuensis, assembly GCF_000717335.1. Classification (GTDB taxonomy): domain Bacteria; phylum Actinomycetota; class Actinomycetes; order Mycobacteriales; family Pseudonocardiaceae; genus Amycolatopsis; species Amycolatopsis jejuensis. Next base: position 389,758 of record NZ_JNYZ01000005.1, on the reverse strand, counting down.
GTACGAATCGCTTCCCGGGCTGATCCCGCGCACGGCGCTCGACGGCATCATCACCGGTGAGCTGCAGTGGATCCAGAGCTGCTCAGCCGGAGTCGAACACCTGCTCCCGCTGGTTCCCGATGGGGTCCCGCTGACGACTGCGTCGGGGGTCCACGCGAAGGCCATCGCCGAGGTCGTCCTGGCGGGAATCCTGGCCCACGCCAAGCAGTTCGACACTCGACGGGCCAACCAGGACCGTCGGGCGTGGGAAGCGCTGGACTGCCGCGAGCTGGGTGCGACGACGGTGTGCGTACTCGGTGTCGGGCACATCGGTGCCGAGATCGCGCGGCTGTGCAATGCCTTCGGGATGCGCGTGGTCGGGGTGGCCAGGAACGCACGGAAGCTCGACGGTTTCGCGACCGTCTTCCCGCAGTCCCACCTTCACGAAGCGTTGCGTGGCGCGCGATATGTGGTCGTCGCCTGCCCGCTGACGGACGCGACCCGGGGAATGCTGGACGCGTCCGCGCTGGCCCAGCTCGACCCGTCGGCGTACCTGCTCAACATCGCCCGCGGCCCGATCGTCGACGACGCCGCACTCGTCGAGGCCCTGCGCACGAACTCCCTGTCCGGCGCGCTTCTCGACGCGTTCGAGCTCGAACCCCTGCCCGGCGACCACCCGTACTGGAGCCTGCCGGCCGTCCGGCTCCTGCCGCACGACAGCCATTCCTCGCAGCGCATCGGCGACAACCAGATCAAGTCGTTCGCGGACAACCTGCGGCGGTTCCTCGGCGGCGAAGACCTGCTGAACGTCGCCGACCCCGGCGCCGGATACTGAGAAGAGGAGAAACCCCTTGAGTGACCGGATCGGATTCGTCGGACTCGGTGTGATGGGCCTGCCGATGGCCCTGAATCTGCAGCGCGCGGGCCATTCTGTCCGCGGTTTCACCCGATCGCCCCGTGCCGGGTTCCGTGGCGAGCTCGCCGGGTCGATCAGCGAGCTGGCCGGGTGCGCGGTCGTGTTCTCGATGCTTCCCGACGACGCCGCGGTGCAGGATGCCGTGCTCGGCCCGAACGGAATCGTCCAGTCGGCGCGGCCCGGCACGCTGCTGATCGACTGCAGCACGGTCAGCCCCGCGACGGCCCGCCGCACCGATTCTCTTGCCCGCGAGGCAGGCCTCCTGACCGTCGACGCCCCCGTCAGCGGCGGCGAGGAAGGCGCCATCGCGGGCACGCTTTCGGCCATGGTCGGCGGGAGTGTCGAGGCGGTAGAGCGAGCGCGCCCGTACCTGGACGCGGTGGCGAGCACGGTCACGCACGTCGGCCCGGCCGGCGCGGGGCAGCTGGTGAAGGCCGCAAACCAGGTCATGGTCGCCGGAAACCTGCTGATCCTCGGCGAGGCGCTCCAGTTGCTGTCGGGTTCGTCCGTCGACACGGCCGCGGCGCTCTCGGCTTTGCGCGGCGGGCTGGCGAGCAGTGCGGTCCTGGACCGGAAAGCCGAGCGGATCCTCGCGGGCGAGTTTGCGCCGGGCTTCCGCATCCGGCTGCAGCACAAGGACATCCGCATCGCATTGGGGGTCGCCGAGGAACTGCGCACGCCATTGCCGCTGACGGCCCTTGCGGCGCAGTTCCTGGCAGGCGCGATGGCGGCCGGGCTTGGGGAGCAGGACCATGCTGCGTTGGGTCTGATACCCGGCCTGCTCTCCGGGAATAGCCTCAGCGGGCGCTCGACCCCCGCAAGTACACCGTCGTCGTAGTAGTGAAAAACTCCCGCGCAGCCCGGCCCTGTTCCTTCGGCCCGAACCCGCTCTGCTTCGCCCCGCCGAACGGCACGTGCGGATCCGCGCCAGCGGTCTCCGAATTGATGTGCAGCACCCCCACCGCCAACCTCTCCACCGCAGCACGGACAGCCCGCAGGTTGTCGGTGAACACGGCCGCCGACAGGCCGAAACGGCTGTCGTTCACCAGGTCCAGTGCGGCCTGGTCGTCGCGCGCCCGCCGGACCGCGAGGACCGGGCCGAACAGTTCCTCGTGCCACAGTTCGCTTTCGCCGGTCAGTTCGACGATCGTCGGGGGCAGGAAAGCGCCGGTGCGGCGGAAATCGTCCGCATAGCGGTACCCGCCGGTGAGCATCCGGGCCGGAGTCCGTTCGACCGTGTCGAGCGCGGACTGGATCCGGTCCCGGGCGCTCGCCGTCACCAGCGGGCCCATCTGGACCTCCGGCGACAGCGGATCCCCGACGGTCAGCGCGGCGGTCCGGTCGACGAGCGTCGCCAGGAAGTCGTCGGCGACTGCGTCGGTGACCACGAGCCGCGAGGTCGCCGTGCACTTCTGGCCTGCCGACCGGAACGCACCGGCCAGCACTTCGGTGGCGGCGAGGTCGAGATCGGCATCGGCCAGTACCGCGGCGGCGTTCTTGCCGCCCATTTCCGTCTGGATCGGACGCGCGCGGCGGCCGCAAGCCTCGATCAGCCGGGTGCCGACCTCGGTCGAGCCGGTGAACGTGACGGCGTCGATCCCCGGGTGAGCCACCAGCCTGCCACCCACTTCACCATTCGTGACCAGCAGGTTCAGCACGCCGTCGGGCAACCCGGCCGCCACGAGCGCCTCGGCCAGCCGGACCGCGAGCAGCGGAACCACGCTCGCCGGTTTCCACACCACGGTGTTGCCGTAGCTCAGCGCCGGGGCGATTTTCCACGCCGGAATCGCGATCGGGAAATTGAACGGCGTGATCACCGCGAACACCCCGACCGGCTTGTGCAGCACCTGGATCTGCTCGCCTTCCCGCGACGAAGCGAAAACCTCGCCGACCGGCCGCAGTCCCTCGGAACCGTAGAAGCGGAAGATCTCGGCGGCCCGCCGTACCTCGCCGATCCCCTCGGCGACGGTCTTGCCCTCCTCGCGGGACAGCTCGGTCCCCCACTCCTCCGCCCGCCGGTCGAGGACGTCGGCGGCCCGGTCGAGGATCCGCCCGCGGACCGGATGCGGGGTCGCCGCCCATCGGGGAAACGCGTCGCGGGCCGCGCCGACCGCTGCGTCGAGTTCCCCGGTACCGGCCAGCAGCCCCTCGGCCACGACCTCGGCGGGCCGCGCCGGGTTCACGTCGATCAGCTGCGCGCCGGAGCCGGTCCGCCATTGCCCGGCCACCAGATGCCGGAGAGATGCCTTCGGGGTATTCGCTGTCACAGCAATCCTTCCTGACCTACGGGAACGCGTCCATCGTGACCGGCGCGGCGGCAGTCCACACTGGACACTTCGGCGTACCCGATCGGCCGCCGCACGCCATTTCGGCCATCGCTCTCCCCCGGTGGCACTGCTTGGCTCGGTACCGCAGCGAATCCGTCCTTTTGGGAGGCCAGATGACCGACCGAATCCGCACCGAGGTACCCGGCCCGCGGTCCCAGATCTTGCTCGCCCGGCAGCGCGCGGCCCTCCCGGCCGGCCTCGGGTCTGCGCTTCCGGTGTTCGTGGAATCCGCGGCCGGTGGCGAGGTCGTCGACGTCGACGGCAATACGTTCATCGATTTCGGCAGCGGTATCGCCGTGACGACGGTCGGCAATTCCGCACCCCGCGTGGTCGCGCGGGCCACCGAGCAGCTCCGGCGGTTCACCCACACCTGCTACCTGGTCAACCCGTACGAATCGTATGTCGCGGTGTGCGAAAAGCTGAACGAGCTGGCCCCGGTGGCCGGCGAAGCACGTACAGCGTTGTTCAACAGCGGCGCGGAAGCGGTGGAGAACGCCGTCAAGGTCGCCCGCGCCGCCACCGGACGGCCTGGGATCGTCGTATTCGACCACGCCTTCCACGGCCGTACCCTGCTCACGATGGCGTTGACTGCCAAGAACATTCCCTACAAACAGGGTTTCGGACCGTTCGTCGGAGACGTCCACCGCGCCCCGATGGCGTACCCCTACCGGTGGCCCACCGGACCGCGTGACTGTGCGCAGGAAGCCGCCGACGCGCTCGCCGACCTCATCGACCGCCAGGCCGGCGCCGACACCATCGCAGCCGTGGTCATCGAGCCGATCCAGGGCGAAGGCGGGTTCATCGTGCCCGCGCCGGGATTCCTGCCGAAGGTCCGGCAGATCTGCTCCGACCGCGGGTTGATCCTGATCGCGGACGAGGTCCAGTCCGGAATCGCCCGCACCGGCACGTGGTTCGCCAGCGAGCACGAGGGAATCCGGCCGGACCTCGTCACGTCGGCCAAGGGCCTCGGCGGCGGCCTGCCGATCGCCGCCGTCACCGGCCGGGCGGACCTGATGGACGCGGCCCCGGCAGGCGGGCTCGGCGGCACGTTCAGCGGCAATCCGGTGGCCTGCGCGGCCGCGCTCGGGGTTTTCGAAGAGATCGAGGAGCACAACCTGCTGGCCCGAGCCCGCCGGATCGGCGAAATCATGCTCCCGGCACTGCACGACCTCCAGCGTTCGCACGACGCGATCGGTGACGTCCGCGGCCGCGGCGCGATGATCGCAATCGAACTGGTCCACGGCGACCGTCGGCCGAACCCCGATCTCACCGCGCGCATCGCTGCCCGTTGCCATCGGGAGGGCCTGCTCGTGCTCACCGCGGGCAGCTTCGGGAACGTACTCCGCTTCCTGCCTCCACTGTCCATTTCGGACGATCTTTTGATGGAGGGCCTGTCAGTGCTCCGCTCAGCCATCGCCGCCGAGGCCTGACCCGCGCCAAGCCGTCAACGACAGCAGAAGCTCAGCCCGCACCTGCGCCGACCCAAGATCAACCCCCAGCAGGCCCTCGATCCGCTCCATCCGGCTCCGCAGCGTATGCCGGTGCACCCCGAGCGCCGCCGACGCCGCCTCCCACTGACCGTGATGTTCGAGGAACGCCTGCAGACTCGCGACGAGATCCGTACCGGCCAGCGGACGGAAGCGGCTCTCCGCGAGAGCGTCCAGAACCGCGCGCGTTTCCGGGTGCCCGGACAGGACCCGCCCGGCCAGCGTGGCGAATTCGACGAGCGGTTTCCGCTGGGCCTGCGCGACCCCGGCCGCGACCTCGGCTTCCCGCACGGCATCAGCCAACCCCGACACCGCACTCGCTCGCGCGAGTCCGACGGCGCCACCAGGCTCCCACCGGTCAACCACGAGGTCGTCCGCCAGAACGACGACGGTGTATCCGTCGCGGGCCACGGTCACGTGCGGATGGTCGGGCAGCGCCGGGAAAGGGCCACGGATGGCCAGCACAACGAATTCATCGCCCGGAAGCCCGGTGAGCTGCAGGTATCGCTCGGCCTTCGCCGCATCGAGGTTGCCGTCCAGGAGCAGGGACAGGACCAGGCTGCTCAGCTCGTTCCGGGTTTCGCGCAGCCCGAGTGGTCCTTCCTGTTCCATCGCGATCAGCGACACCGCGTGCCCGATCAGCAGGTGATCGACCGGGGCGAGAGCCCGCGCGGCGGCCAGTACCAGCAGGGCGGGCCCGACCCGGTGCACGGTGAGCACGCCGTGGGTTCCGGCGCGGGTGTACGTCGTCCCCGCGTTTCGGCAGGCCGTGGTCAGGTCGTCGTGGAGTGGCCGAGTCGCGGCGGCCGGTGGGTGGGCGGCGAGGACGGTTCCCTTGGGGTCGCAGAGGAGGACGTCGGACCCGGTGGTCGCGGCGAGGCTCCGGACAACCGCCGCCGGACCACCCCGCAACGCTGCCCGCGTCATCCGGGGCAGTGCCCGGGAAGCCCGCACCACGCCGTCGTATTCCTGCTCGGCGAGGCGATCCGTGACTGTCCGGACGATCGCCGCGAACGGGGTCGGCAGCGGCACTTCCAGTACCGGCAGCGCCAGCTCGTCGGCGGCCGCCAGCAGCTCCGGCGGGATTACCGCGTGCGACAGGCCGATCCCGAATCCCAGCGCCGCAACCCCCGCGTCGGCCAGGCGCCGGAGGTAGCGGCCGTCCGGGCGCGGCAGCCGCAACCCGGTGGTGAGCAGCAGTTCGCCGCCGCAGAGCCACCGCCGCGGATCGGCCAGCTCGATGCTGTGCGCCCAGCCGATCTCCCGGTCGAGCCCGGCGGCGCCGCCAGCCACGGACAGGCCGAGCTGCCGCTGCCCCACCAGCCACCGGACGGGGATCACACGAGCGCCGCCTCCGCCGGGTACGGCGTGGTCAACGCGCGCAGGCCGGTCTCCTCCACCACGAAGTTGTCCTCCACCTTGACCACGACGATGCGCCCGTCGACCGTCACGCTCGTCTCCGGTTCGAGCGCAATGCACATGCCGGTCTCGAGGGTGTCGTCGACGTCCATCAGCGAGGTGTTCGCGGACACCGGCAGCTCGCACAGGCGGAGCCCGATTCCGTGCCCGATCGCGTACGGCGTGCGGCCAAGCCCTTGCCGCGTCAGGTAATCGTTGGCCGCGCGGTGGATGGCCGACATCCGGACGCCCGGGCGCGCGAGGTCCCGCGCGATCTCGTACGCCGTCAGAAGGTGCTGGTACGCCTGGAAAACCTCGCGCCGGGGCTCGCCGACGAACGCCGTCCTGGCCGCGTCGGACCCGTATCCGCCGACGCCGTAGCAGCCGATGTCGAAGAAGTACGCGTCCCCTTCCTGCAGGGCCGCATTCCGGGCGAACCAGGCGCCGCTCCCGCCGCGGACGTTGCACACGGAATGCGTGACGAACTCGACGCCGGCCTTCAGCTGTGCCCGGGCCGCCTCGCCGAGGATCTCGTCGTCGGTCACGCCCGGCGCCACGATCGCCATCGCCGCGTCCATCGCCAGCGAGTTGACCCGCGACGCCGCCTCGACCAGCACGATCTCCAGCGGGTCCTTCACCCGCCGGACCCGGTAGAACGCCGTGCTGGACGGGACGAACTCGACCGACGGGCACTCCTGGCGCAGTGCTTCGACCAGCGCCACATCGATGGCGTCGACACCGATCCGCCGGGCTCCGGCAGCGGCGATCCGCCCGGCCACGAGCCGCACCCAGGTTCGCGGGTTCGCACTCGCCGGGCTCCATCCCGGGTGCGGATGCAGCGCACGTACGTTCGGCAGGTCGGCGCTCGGGTTCTCGACCGTTTCGTCGACGTACTCCACGAAAACCTGTGCCTCGCCGTCCGCGGAGACCAAGGCCGCGTGCCACGCGGAGTCCGCGGTGAGGTGCGAGCGATAGCCGGTGGCGTACCGGATGTTGTCGGGCTCCTGCAGGAGCAGATGATCCAGCCCGGCTTCGCCGCAGAACTCCTTCAGCCGCGCCGTGCGTGCTGCCTGCAGGGCGGCCTGATCGACCTCGGGCCAGTCGTAACGCCGGTTCATTTCTTCACCTTTCCCCAGTGCACCGGTCAGGGGTGCAAAATCGCTTATGCAAGCGTAGGCAGGCGGCCGGAGCGGTGTCAACCGCGGTAGAGTTCCGGCCGCCGGTACCGGCGGTAATCGACCTCCGCCGGAACGGAGCGACGCAGGGAAACGTCGACGGAAATCACGCCTGCCGCGCGTCCGAGCGAGTGCAGAACGGCACCATTCGCCCCGACCGCGCAGGATTCGCCGGTAAAGTGGAGCCCGTCTTCACTGCCCGCGCGATTCACGTACACCAATGGCGTGCGGTTTTCGAGTGCGCGCGCCTGAATGGCGATCCGGTGCTCAGGTCCGTAGGGGTCCATGTTCGCCGCCACCGCGACGAAGAGGTCCGGCTCTTGCCCGGCCAGAGTGCGGGCCACCTCGGGGAACTCGACCTCGAAACACGTCATCGGCGCGATCCGGAGACCGGCCAGCTCCACCACCGAAAACTCGTCCCCGGGCCGGAAGACCTCGCGCTCCTTGCCGAACAGATGCGTCTTGCGGTGCACCCCGGCAACGCTGCCGTCCCGGTCGACGCACAGGAGCGAGTTGCAGACCCCTGCTTCGGGAAAACCGAGCACGATCGCGGTGGAATACTGCGCGGCCAATTCCCGTACGGCGGCCAGTTCTTCCGCGGCCGAATCGAGCGCGACCTCGCGGACGTAATCGAGACCATAGCCGGAAAGAAAAAGCTCCGGAAAGACGGTGAGATCCGCCTCCGGAAAAGCGGCCAGCGTGTGCGCGACCGCCGCCAGATTGTCCCGGATCGAGGCCGGTACCGGGTCCAGCTGCGCCAGCACCACTCGCGCCATCACACACGTCTCCCTGACCAGGTACCCTGCAAAAGTGCTTTACCACGAGATTATCCGCCCGGTACCAGGGCGTCAAACCGCGGCTGGGATAGGCTGACCGCACCATGAACACGAGACGCCCGAGCATCCACGACGTCGCCGCCGCGGCCAACGTTTCCATCACCACGGTCTCGCATGCCTTGAGCGGCAAGGGACGGCTGCCGCAGGAAACTCGCGACCACGTGCGGCAGACCGCGGAACGCCTCGGCTACACCCCGAGCTTCAACGCCCGCGGGCTCGCCACCGGGCGGTCCACGCTGCTGGCCATCCAGGCGTCGGGGTTCGGGCCGGAAACGCTCGTCCCCGATCTCGCGTACATCACCGACATCCTCAACGCCGCCTCGAGTCACGCGCTGGAGCGGGGGTACGCACTGGTGGTGCTGCCGCCGCAGGCGCCGGTCGCGCACATCGAACGGCTCGGGTTCGAGGGGGCGACGGTCATCGACCCGCTCGGGCAGGAGACCCTGCTCGGCGCAATGCAGAGCCGCGGCAAGCCGGTGGTGACCATGGGCCGGATCGTGGCCGGCCGCAGCTCGATCCCTTTCGTGGACACCGATCACGACGCGGCGACCACCATGGTCCTCGACCACCTGTGGGACCAGGGATACCGCCGCCCGGCAGTCCTCACCGGCGGCCGGGGGCTGTCGTACGTCGAGAGCGTCACGAGGACTTACCGCAGCTGGTGCGCCGCGCGGAAGATCCCGGACCGGATCGTCGAGGTCGACGGCCGCCTCACCGACGACTCGGGCCGCCGCGCGATGACGGCCGCGCTGCAGGCCCGTCGCGGGGAGATCGACAGCGTGTACGCAACCCTCGACGCCCTCGCCATCGGCGCGATGACGGCGGCCCGGGACCTGGGCATCAGCGTCCCGGACCAGCTCGGCATCGCGTCCATCACCGATTCGCCACTGCTGCGCATCCCGCACCCGATGATCACCGCCCTGGACCTCCACCCGGTGGACATCGGCACGAAAGCCCTCTCGATGCTCATCGACACCATCGAAGGCAGTCCGGGGAAGCAGCGGGGGGAGCTGGTCCCGGCGGACCTGGTGATTCGCGAGTCCACCGCCCGGACTCCCTGAGCAGTTCGGCCACGACGACAGGCCGCGTGAACATCACCTGGCGATCACCGTCGATCTCGAGCACCCGCGCGCCTCTTCCTCCGCAGCCTCGTGCATACCGGACTGGCGGGAAACCTCCCACGGGCAGGACAAGCTGTAGTCAGGGCTTGCCCGCGCAGCCGTTCCGGTGGCTTCACGTGTTCACGCGCTTTCCGGGCACCGGATTCCCCGGCCGGGATTCGTGTTCGGCAACGCAGGCGCGGTGGAACTCCTTGCTCACCCCCGCACACGAAGCACAGATCGCCTTCAGTTCGGGGGTTCGCGGATCCCGGTCCATTTCCACCGCGACATAGCTTTCCGCGCAGACGTGGCATTTCACGCGCGCCGCCCAGATGTCGTCGACCTCGTCGCGTGGGTCGTGCTGCCGCCGGAGGAGGGCGGTGCGGGACTCGCGGCGATAGATCACGGCGTACGCGGCCGCGGCGACGAGCAGCGTCACCGGCGTCGACCAGGTCCGGCCGATGGCGCCGCCGTACTGGTTGAACAGGATGCCCAGCACCGAAACCGCCACCCAGAGCCACGTGCTCGCGGCCACGCTCACGAGCCGTCCGGGCCGGAACTCCGGCAGTGCGGCGCCGGGGTCCTTGCGGGACATCGCGATGTGCACCAGCGCAATCCCGATCCAGCCCGCCACGAACACGCCTTGCCAGGACAACGCGACCAGCAGATAGCTCGGCACGTCGGTGAGGATCATCAGGTACGCCAGCGCCCCGCAGAGCAAAGTGGCGCCGATTCGCGGCAGCCGGATCCGGAACAACTTCCGGAAGCACACTGCCAGATTGATCGACGCGACATACAGATTTCCCGCATTCACCCGCGCCTGGTTCACCCAGATGAACAGGATTCCCCAGCCGCCGAGGAGGGCGACGATCGTGGTCAGGACCGTCGCTTCGGAAGCCACGCCGAGGAATTTCCCGGAGTACGCGATGAAGATTCCGGCCAGTCCGTTGCCGAGCAAGGTCAGCACATAGAATACCGGCCCGAACGTGAGCAGGCCGTTCACCCGGGCGTCTTCGGGCTTGCCCATCCGGGCGAAATCCATGGTGAACAACACGAACACCAGAATGCCCAGGTACACGAAGCAGACGTACAGCCAGCCCGGCGCGGCCAGGTTTCCCGTTCCGGCCGGTGCCTGCCTGATCCAGCCGAACGCGTCGTGGTTACCCGTATTCGCCACCAGTACCGCGACCAGCAGGCCGATGATGTAGACCGGAAGCAGGACGCGGTTTCCCTTGTCCATCCATTTGCGGATCCCGCCCATGATGAGCGGCAGGTTCAGCACGATGACCAGCGCATACCAGAGCCAGAGGTCGAACCAGCCGAAATAGCTGTGGAATGCTTCCGCGGCAACGGAAATCTCGAATACCGCGTAGTAGATCCCCGTTGCGGCGAGAATGACGGACGCGATCACCGCGCCTCTCGTGCCGAACAGCCGTTGCGAGAACAAGAACGCGGTGAGGCCCGTGCGGGCGGCGAATTTCGAGAATACGTAACCCAGAACGCCGTAGATCGCGCATGCGAGCACGATTCCGATCAACGCATTGACGGCGCCCACTGTTGCGGTCAACGTGGCCGCGGTGACCAGGTAGAACATTCCGCTGAGCAATGAATACCAGGCCATCGAAAGCGACCTTTTGCTGCTGCGCCAGGTCAGCGGGACCACGTGGTTCGTGTAGTCCTCGGTGGCCGATCGCTTCACTACCGTCGGGTCGTCGGAATAAGTGACGTCCAAGGGGACGGGAATACCGATGTCACGGGACATGTGGGCTTCATTTCCAGGAGACTGGACAGGGACTTTCCCCCTAAACGGTAAAGCGCTTTTTCACCTGTGTCAACGGTCACTTCCCCAAATTCGAGCCGGGTCAGTGCACCCCTTCGACATATCGTTCGTACCGGGCGAACAACGGATTCCCGGACCCCACCGAGGAATCGTGGTTTTCGCTTTCGAAGTCGAACAGCGACCGGGACAGCCGGACCACCGGTGCCACGGCCGGAATCCGTTCCTCCTGATAGGCCGCGAGCGCAGCGGGAACGTCATTCCCGGACGCGAGTGCGCGGCCGAGCGCGCTCACGTCGGCGAGTGCCTGGTTGGCGCCTTGCGCGAGCCCCGGCAGCATCGGATGTGCCGCGTCGCCGAGCAGCGCAATGCGCGCCGAACACCATTTCTCGAGTGGTTCGACGAAATCGTGCAGGGCATTCCGGATGATCGTCGGCCGGTCCGTCGCCCGCAGCAGACCCGGTACCGGACTGCCTTCCCAGGCGCCGAACCGGGCGAAGAACTCCTCGACGTCGTCGACGATTCCCTCGCCCGCGGCAAACCAATAGGCGCGGCCCTTTCCCATCGGCAGATACCCGAAATGGCCGTCCGGCCCCCACACCTCGGCTTCGGCCATCGGGTCGATATCGGTGTCCGCAAGATCGAAAAGGCCGCGCCAGCGCACGAGACCATCCGAACTGAATTCGCGCTCGCCGAACAGCGAACGGCGGACCACGGAATGAATTCCGTCCGCGCCGATGAGCAGATCCCCGTGCACCACCTGGCCGTTCGAGAACCGGCAGGTGACCCCGCCGGCCGATTCTTCGACCCCGACCAGCGCATGCTCGAGGTGAATGCGCTCGCGGCCGAGCGCGTCGGCCAGCATCCGGTTGAGATCGCGCCGGTAGACGCCCGCCAGGACGCCGCCGAACTGCGCCGACCACGTGCGGACGTCCCGGACGTCGAGAACCTCGCCGGTGGAGCTGAACGTCCGATAGCGGCTGAGCGAGGTCGAGATCGACGCGAACTCCTCGCCGACCCCGAGCTCACGCAGGATGCGGACGCCGTTCGGCCACAGGTTCAGGCCCGCGCCCGCGGTGCGGATCTCCGGTTCCCGCTCGAACAACCGGACGTCCCAGCCGAGCCGGCGGAGCCGGAGACCGGCCGTGAGGCCGCCGATGCCCGCTCCGCAGATGAGAACCCGTTTCGTCACGGTCGCCCCTCAGTATCCGGCTTCGAAATCGGGTACCCCGCGCAGCGGCTCCCCGGCAAGGTAATGACGGAGGTTTTCGCACAGCAGGTCGACGTTACGATCGCCAACGCTCGCGGAGAAATGCGCGTCGTGCGGCGTGATCAGCAGGTTCGGCGCGTCCCATAGCTCGCTGTCCTCGCCGAGCGGCTCCTGGACGAACACATCCAGGTACGCACCGGCAATGGTCCCGTCGCGCAGTGCCGCGGCGAGGTCGGCCTCGTTGAGCACCTCGCCGCGCCCGATGTTGACCACGAACGCGTGCGGCGGAAGAAGGGCGAGCTGCTTGGCCGTGACGAGGTCGACGGTCTCCGGGGTCTTCGGCAGCGCCGCGATCAGGAAATCGGCCCGGGGCAACAGGTCCTCGATCCCGCCGCCGTGCATTTCGTCGTACAGTGGATGCGGCTCGGGATTGCGCCGGACGCCGACCACCCGCATGCCGAACGCACGGGCCAGCTTGGCAAATCCGTTCCCGAGACTCCCGGCGCCGAGCACGACGGCCGTTTTGCCGTGCAGCTCACCGTACTCGATCATGTCCCACCGGTGCGCCCGCTGGTTCTCGACCCGCCGGAGCAGCCGCTTCGAGTGCAGGAGCATCGCGGCGAGAACACTCTCCGCGAGCCCGGCGCTGTGGATGTCGACCGCCCGCACCATCGTGACGTGCGGCGCCAGGATCGGCGCCACCTTCTCGATACCGTGACTGCAGGATTGGAGCCAGCGCAGGTTCGGCCCCTGCAGCCGCTGGATGTCGCGGCCGCGGACCAGGTACCGCAGCCATTCCGAATCGTCCCATTCCGTTGCGGTGCCGGTGGTTTCGGTGAGGATCACCTCCGGCGGGAACGCGGGCTCGGCACCCGCCGCAAGTTCGTCCCGCGACATGTGCATCAGGTTGATCCGCGGGGACACCGCCTTGATCGCCTCGCGATGCTGCCCGGTGAGCCAAGTGCCGTCGGGAAACGGACGGCTGTAGCTGTAGGGCACACCGGCGACCAGCACGTGGATCGGGCCGTCCGCGCTCAGCTGCGGCACGACGTGGGAGTGGTTGAGCTCTGCCATGGGCACATCCTATGCAAAAGCGATTTTGCAGTCAACGGACCGGCTTGGTACCGACGGTCCGTGCGGCGATTTCGAGCATTTGTTCCCGGAGTTCGAGCACCTGCACGCGATCGGCGTCGGTGAGCGGATGAAGGGCGGCGCCGTCGAGCTTCGGCGGTTCGGACGCGGTGGACAGGTCGGGAAACAGCTGTCCGGAAACCCGGGCGAACGTGTCGAGACCGCCGAGATCGGCCGTACCGAGCGGCCCGATCGCCATCCAGCGCGGAGCCAGCCCGGCACTGACGGCCAGGTCGATGTCGACCGCGTCGGCCACGCCGTTTTCCAGCAGGGACAAGCATTCCCGGAACACGGCGAACTGGATCCGGTTCCAGACGAAGCCGTTCACCTCGGCGTTGACCCGGATCGGATGTTTCCCGATCGACTCGACGAAAGCGCAGCCCGCGTCCAGCGTCCCGGCCGAGGTCGCGGCGCCACCTGCGACCTCGACGAGACAGGTCCGGTCGGCCGGATTGAGGAAGTGCAGCCCCAGGAACCGGTCCGGCCGCTCGAGTGCCGAGGACAGCTCGGTCAGGGACAGACTCGACGTGTTCGTGGCGACCAGCATCTCCGGCCCGCCCAGCTCGCCGACGCGCCGGAGCACGTCCATTTTGACCTCGACGTCCTCCACGATCGTCTCGATCACCAGGTCGGCCGCACCGATGGTCGACCCATCGAGCGGACCGCTTTCCACCGGCCGCCCGGCCCGCGCCGCCGTTTGCCGGGCCTTTTCCTCGGTGCGACCCACGACCGTGGTGGGGTGCGCACCCCCGGCAGCCGCAGCGGCAATCCCGGCCGCCATCCGACCCGTACCAAGGACGACGACGCGCATGTTCCACCTCCGGTCGGATTCCCGGGAGTGGGTGGTGCGCCCGGGTTTGAAAAAGGGTTTTTGCAACCGTGTGGAGGGAGGTTAGGCACCCTGCGGCACGGTGTCAACCGCACGGGAGTGGCCCGGCCTTCCGCCGCGCATGCTGGGAGCGGGGGGGAGACCGCTGCGGCGACCGTTACGTGCGCAGCGAACCGGCGAGACCGTCCGCCGCGACCGTGACGCGGGCGGCAAGCGAGCAAAACCACCCCGCCGCAACCCACACCAGCGCGGCGAACCCGCGAGACCGCCTGCCGGGACCGTTACGTGCGCAGCGCACCCGTGACACCACCTGCCGCAACCCTGACGCGGGCGGCAAGCCAGCAAAACCACCGCTGCAACCCTCATCACGCACGCGTCGAACCCGCAAACCACCCGCCGCAACCCTCGCAAGCGCGGCGAACCCGCGAGACCACCCCCGCGACCCTCACCACCGCGGCGAACCCGCAAAACCACCCGCCGCAACCCACACAGCGAGACCACCCCCGCGACCCTCACAAGCGCGGCAAACCGCAAAACCACCCGCCGCAACCCACACAGCGAGACCGCCGCCGCAACCCTCACAAGCGCGGCAACCCGCAAACCCACCCGCCGCAACCCTCACACCGGGCGAGCCCCGCAACCCCCTCCCGCGATCCCTCCTAGCCCGCCGCACCGGTGAGGCAATGCTGAACCACCGGACCGAAGCGGGACACCAGCTCCTCCACCGAAGCGGACGCAAGCGGCTCGACGCGGGCGATGTACCGCGCCACCGCAAGACCAAGGATCTGCACGTTCACCAGGCCCGCCCGCCATTCGGCGTCTGGCGTGGCGATCAGGGTGGCCAGGCGGCCGGTGATTTCCCGTTCGATGAACTCGCGGAGCAGCGTCGCGGATTCGTCGTGCGTGGTCGCCGAGCGGGTCAGCGTGACGAGTGGGGCGCGGTCGGAGGCGTCGAGGTTCGACACGAGCGTCCGGACCAGGCGCTCCCCCAGGGTGTCCAGACTGCCGGCGAAGAGGGCGTCGATGGCCGGCGGTACTGCGGTGGACATGTCGACTGCCTCGGCGAACAGGCCCTGTTTGGTGCCGAAGAAGTAGAACACCATCGCCGGATCGACCTCGGCCTCGGCGGCGACCGCGCGCACCGTGGTGCCGCCGTAGCCGTGCTCGCGGAAGAGCGCGCGGGCGGCGTCCAGGATTCGCTGTTTGCTCTCCGCACCGGACCGCCAGCGGCCGGGGCGACCTGCGGATGATGTCGTCTTCGCCATGGTCCGGGGAAGTCTAGCCGACTTTCTTCACCAGCCGGTGGAGAACCGCGGTACAGTGAACTTCATCAGCCGATGAAGAAAAGGGGGCACCTGATGAAGGTGATCATTGCGGGGGCCGGGCTCGGCGGGTTGACGCTGGCACAGGGGCTGCGGAAGGCCGGGATCGACGTCACGGTCTACGAGCGCGACGGGCCACACGGGCGGCGGCAGGGCATCAGCCTGCACGTCGACGACCGTGGCCGCACGGCGTTGCGCGCATGCCTGCCGCCGGGGCATGCGGCGATGGCCGAGGCGACCATGGGCGGGCCGCGGGAGCAGGCCCAGGTGATGTCCGAAGTGGACGGACGGCTGGCCGTCACGGGAGCCGGCCCGCGGGCCCGGCCGGGCAGGCAGGCGCACCGGCCGCTGCTGCGGGAAATACTCCTGACTGGGCTGGACGACGTCGTGCACTTCGACAAAGAACTCACGCAATTCGAGAATCGGGAAGGCGGCGTCCGGGTGCATTTCGCCGACGGCACCACCGACTACGCCGACGTGCTGGTCGGCGCGGACGGCGTCGGCTCGGCCGTCCGGCGGCAGCGGCTGCCCGACGTGCACGTGATCGACACCGGCAAACGCATGCTGATGGGCGCGGCGCCGCTGAGCGCGGTCGAAAGTACCGGGCTGCCAGAACTGATCGGCCACAACGCGACCAGCGTGCAGGTCCGCGGGAAGACGATGGCGCTCGGCCTGCTGCGCTTCACCGAATCACCTGCGGCAGCACGGGAACGGTGGCTGCCCGCGTGCGCGATGACCGACGTCGAGGATTACCTGATGTGGGCGATCCCGACCACTCAAGACCGGCTCGGCGAGGCCGCCGCGGGTCTGCCGCCGGTCCTGCAGACGGTGGTCGACAGCGCCTGGCCGGACACCACGGTCGCGCTGCGGATCGGGATCATCCCGCCAATGCCCGCGTGGCCGCCGACGCCCGTGACCCTCCTCGGCGACGCCATCCACCTCGCCCCCGGCTTCGGCGGCAACCTGGCGATGCGCGACGCACTGCACCTCCGGGACGCCCTGGTCCGAGCCGAAAGGGGCGAGCAGGAATTGCACACCGCAATCGGCGATTACGAGGAAGCGTTACGCCGCACCAGTTTTCCCGAAATGGCGAGCGCATGACCTTCTCGGTATTGACTCGCAGATCCCTGTCCCTTTTCGATGCCGTCGGCGGCTGGCGCACGGTCGCCGAAGCCGTCGCTTCCCGGATCGTTTTCCTGCTCGCTTACCTGCTGACCGGCCAGGTACTGACTTCAGCGCTGATCGCGGTCGGCGCAGTGGCGGTCCTCGCCGTGATCCGGGTGTGGACCGAACGAAAATTCTGGTCGGCAGCGATCGGACTCGGCGTGGTGGGGTTGTCGGCAGTGCTGGCCGGAAGCACCGGCCGCGCAGTGGATTTCTACCTGACCGCCGTGCTCATGCAGTCCGGCGGAGCGGTGCTGCTCCTGTTGTCGATCGCCGTAGGTTGGCCAGCCGTCGGCTTGGCAATTGGCGCAGCACGCGGCGAACGCTTCAGCTGGCGGCGAGACCCCGTGCGGCGACGGCAATACCGGATCTGCACAGCATTCTTCGCCGTGAAATCCACGGTTGCGGCGCTGATTCTGGTACCCCTGTATCTCACCGAACAAGCCACCGCGCTGGGCATCACCGCAACAATTCTCGGCGGGGCTCCCGCGGCGGGGGTGTGTGCGTATCTTTCCTGGCGAGTTCTCCGGAAAGCCCCGCCGCGCAGCCGGACCGGCTTCGCGCCGTAGCCCGGTTCCCTACGGCGCGGGATACGCGTCGACCAGTTCCCGCTGCGTGAACAGCGTCCCGGCGCGGACCACCGATTCGGTGCGTACCAAGGTGGAGAAATCGGTGAACGGGTCGCCGTCGATGATCGTGAGATCCGCGTACTTGCCCGGGGTCACCGTGCCGAGGTCCTGGTCCAGGCCGAAGAGGCGGGCGGGCAGGACGGTCGCGGTACGCAAGGTTTCCGCCGGGGACAACCCGCATTGATGGAGGCCCCGCAACGCCAGGTGCAGGTGGAGTCCGATGCTCGCGTTCGGCTGGTCCGAGCCCAGCGCCACCAGCCCGCCCGCCGACAGCAGCCGCAGGTAGATCTCCATTTCCGTGCGGAGCGCGGTCAGCTGACCCGGCGTCGGTGGCGCGGCGGCGGCCTTCCGCAGCAGGGCCGCATCCGATGGCGGCATCAGCCGCGTGATCCGCGGGTCCTTCGCCAGCGCCGGATCGGCACCCACGAGCGGCCCGGCCGAAAACGGCGTGGCGACCAGGTGGAAGGCCCCGCTCGTATAGATCTCGGTGACGTCCTGGGCGGCCCGGCCGGTCGCCGACGTCACGTGCCCGTACTCGGCCCGCTGCGTCGCCTGCAGATGCGCCGTCAGGTCCTGGCCGACGGCGAACCCGGGCGCGAGCACGTGACTGCCCACCCGGACGCCGAGTTCCTCGTGCGCGATCCGGGTCGCCTCGGCCATCACCGAAGCCGATGCGCGGACGTAGGTCTTCACGAAGTCCCAGTCCAGCGCGCGGCCACGGGCCAGAGTCCGCCGCACGCCCTCGATCGTGGTGTGGGCGCGGGAATTGCTGTACGGCGCAGCGCGGCTGCCGTCCACGAGCTCACCGGTGGTCAGCAACCGGGGACCCACCAGCTCACCGGACGCGATCGCCTCGCGCAACCGGGCGGTTTCGTAGGCGGCATAACCGAACGACACCGTGGTCGTGACGCCATAGGCGAGCTGGAGCGCGGATTGCCGGGCGCCGTAGGTGTACGGCGTCGGATGCGTATGCGCGTCCCACAGCCCCGGGACGACGGTGCGGGCCGACGCGTCCACCTTCACCTTCGCGGACCGTCCGGCGCGATGTGGCTCCACCGCGGCGATCCGGCCGCCGCGCAGCATGATGTCGACGTCCTCGAGCACCTCCGTACCCGTTCCGTCCCAAAGCTGTCCGGCGTGCACCACGGTGTCGGGCGGGGTCGGCCGCCGGTAGTCCAGTGGCATCGGCACCGTGCGGATCCGGCCGCTGGATACGTCGAAGAGACGCAGTTTTCCGTTTGACAGATAGAGAAGCTGCCGTCCGTCCGCCGACCACGACGGGTGGTCGGCCGGTTCGCCGCTCACCTGCCGCAGTGGTCCGGCCGGGGTGCCGTCGGCGCGGATCGGCAGCAGGCACAGCGCCGACTCCACCACGACCGCGAAGTGCCTGCCGTCGGGTGACCACACCGGCCCGCAGTCGCCGCGGTCGGACACCGAACGGTCCGGCGCCACCGGATGCAGGCGGGTCGAGCCGTCGTGCGTGTCGACGATCCGGAGCACGTTGTAGCCCTCGCGGAACCGCAGGTTCGTGCGCGTGAAGTCGCACAGCGCAAGGTAGCGGCCGTCCGGCGACCAGCTCGGCCGGCCGGGCGTACCACCGGCGGCCAGCGTGCCGACCGTCGATTCCGCACCGGTGGCCAGGTCGAGAATCTTCAGGTCGGCAGCCATGTCGAAGCTCGCCAGCCGTTTCCCGTCGGGCGAAAGTGCGCCGAGGATCCGGCCGCCGGACGCCAGCACGGTTTCCTTGCCGTCGGTGATCTCGCGACGGCGCACCGCAAAGCTGCCGTCCCGGTCGTCGGCATACACCAGCGCGCGTCCGTCGGGGCTCCAGGTGGGACCCAGCAGGTAGCGGCTGGGGCCGGTCTGCAGGATTCGCCGAGGCGGGCGTCCACCCGCGAGGTCGCCCAGCCACAAGGAGTTCAGGGCCGCGAACGCAACGTGGCGACCGTCGGGCGACAGCGCGGGCAGGTGGATGGCGCGCACCGGATGGACCCCGCCGACCGCGAGGTCGTACTGCTTGGTCCGGTACCGCGGCGGCCGGACCGGCAGCTCGGCGCGAAAGGCGATCTCCTCCCCCGCCGCGCCGGAGAGGGACACGATCCGGAACTTGCCGTCCACGGTGAGCAGCAGCCGGTCGTCGCCGACCCATCGCGGCGGCACCGGCGCCACGTCACCGGGGACCGGCACCGGCTGCCCTTCGACGACGAGCGTGCACGACGAGCTGATCCGCAGGTACGCCAGCTTCCCGCCGGGGCTCACCGCCGGGACCAGCACCTGCGCTTTCTCGAGCGGCTCCGCGTGTGCCACGGCAACCGGCCCGCGACCGTCGGCACTCACCGACGCGATGGTGCGCGGATCCCAGGCAATCGAACCCTGGTGCCCGGCCGGCGCGATGGCCTTGGCCCGGACGAAAAGCACCCGTTTGCCGTCCGGGGACCACGTCGGGTCGAAATCCTCCCACGTACCGTCCTGCAGTGGCCCGCTCTGGTTCGCGCCGCCGGTCAGCCGGGTGAGCCGGCCGGTCGCGGGCTCGACCACCCAGATCCGGTACGAGCTGCCCAGTTCCAGGCCGGCACTGCGATCGGAAGCGAACGCGATCCGGGTGCCGTCCGGCGACCACGCGGGGCCCCGGTCGTCGCCGGAGCCGCCGGTGACCTGCGTCAGGCCGGAACCGTCCGGCCGCAGGGTCCAGAGGTGGAAGGTCCCGCCCCGGTAGGCGGACACCGCGACCGACCGGCCGTCCGGCGAGAAGACCGGCCGGGTCGGCTCGAGATCGGGCGCGCAGAGCTGTCGCGCCCGCCCGCCGCCACGCGGGACCGACCACAGGATTCCCTGGATCTCGGCCACCAGCTGACCGGAGGCCGACCGGGTGGCCGCGCCGTTGGTCGCGGCGGTGAAGGAAAGCATCGCCGGATCGGCCGCGGCGATGCCGGGCCAGGACGCGGTTCCGGCCACGACGGCGGAACCCGCGGCCGCGTGCAGAAACCGGCGGCGCGAGAAATCGGGGTCACGCATGGGTTTCTCCTGGATTCCGGTCACACGGTGAGCAGTTTTCCCTTGGTTTCCGGGAGGAAAGCCAGTGACAGCAAGGCGATCAGGTATCCGGCGGCGGCGAAGGCCATGGCTCCGCCGAGACCGACCGTCGCCGACAGGTAGCCGATCAGTGCCGGGAAGAATGCGCCCATCGCACGGCCGAAGTTGTAGCAGAATCCTTGTCCGGCACCGCGGCAGGAAACCGGGTACAGCTCGGCGAGATACGAGCCGAAGCCCGCGAAAATGCCGGACGAGAAGAATCCGAGTGGCGCCCCGATGAGAAGCAGTACCAGGTTGTTTCCGGTCGGGATGGCGAGATAGGCGAGAATGAGCGCCGCACTGCCGATCGAGAAGATCGCGAACGTCGGCCGTCGGCCGAGCCGGTCGTTGACGCTGCCCGCGACCAGGCTGCCGATGACCCCGGAAACGATCACCACGGCGAGGTAGCTGCCGGTGCCGACCGCGGTCAGGTGCCGCGTTTGCTTGAGGTAGGCGGGAAGCCAGGTGAAAATCGCGTAGTTCCCGCCCTGTACCCCGGTGGCCAGCAGCGCGGCGAATATCGTGATCCGCAAGGTACCCGGCCGGAAGATGTCGAAGAAAGGCGAGCGGGGGCGCTCCTCGGAGCGCTGCTTCGCGACCGACGACGGTTCCGGCACGCGGCGGCGGATGTAGAGCACCAGTGCCGCGGGAGCAATGCCGATGCAGAACATCACCCGCCATCCGACATCGGCCGGAAGAATGCTGAACAAGAAGCTGTACAGCAAAACCGCGGTACCCCAGCCCACATTCCAGAACGCGGCCACCGCACCGAGAATGCGGCCCCGGTAAACCGGATTGCACAATTCGCTGATCAGCAGCGCACCGGCGGCCCATTCCCCGCCGAAACCGATGCCGAGCAGGACGCGGAACACCATCAGCGTCGGATAGTTCGGGGCGAGCCCGCAGAGGAACGTGAAGAGGGAATACAACCCGACGGCGAGCATCAGGGTGCGGACCCGGCCGATCCGGTCGGCGATCACCCCGGCACCCGCGCCGCCGATCGCCGACGCCACCAGGGTCGCGGTCGCGGCCCATCCGGCTTCGGCGCCGCTCAGGCCGAATTCCGCCACGATCGCGGTGAGCGCGAGCGGGAAGATCATGTAGGTGAACGAATCGAGTCCCCAGCCGAGCGCGCTGGAAATGAAGGCCGGTTTCGCCGGGCCCTGAAGCGATCGGTACCAGCCGCCCCGCACGGGCACCGCGGGTACGCCGGTCTCTGTCTTTTCGGACATAGCCACACCTCGTCGTGTTCGCTATTCGGGGGAATTTCTCACCGCTGCGAATCGGGTACCGTCACGCAGCGTCCGTTGCCGTGTTCGGATTCGTCCACCGTTCCGTCGAAGACCTGCCTGCCGCGGGCGAAGGTCATCACCGGCCAGCCGCGCAGTTTCCAGCCCTCCCACAGGCAGGTCCCGTTTCCGTCGTGCCGCACCTCGCGTTCCTCGTCGAGATCGACCACCACGAAGTCGGCGTCGGAGCCGACCTGCAGAGCTCCCTTTTTCGGATAGAGCCCGAACTGCCGGGCCGGGGTGTAGGAGTTCATCCGCACCAGTTCGGAAAGCGGGAGCCCGCGTTCGTGCACCGCGTGGTGCAGCATCAGCGGCAGTTCCCAGGCGAACGACACCACGCCCGGCTTCTCCGCCCACACGTCACCGCCGTTCTTGCGGAACGGGACGTGGTCGGTGCCGATCGTGCCGATCTGCCCGGCGAGCAAGGCTTTCCACAGTCCGGCCCGCTGGCCGGCGTCCCGCAGCGGCGGCGAAATCTTCGCCGTGGCATCGAGATCCTCGTCGTAACCGGTCCGCGTCAGGTAATGCGGGCAGGTTTCGACCGTGACATCCACCCCGCGAGCCCGTGCCGCGGCGGCAATTCCGGGACCGGCGGCGACCGAGGTGTGCACGATGTAGAGCGGGCATCCGGTCAGCTCCGCCAGCCGGATCACCGCGTGGATCGCGGTCTCCTCCACGAACGGCGGCCGGGATTCGGTGTAGGCGGCGAGGTCGGTCCGGCCGGTCGCCTTCATCTCGTCTTTCAGCATTCCGGCGAGGGCGGTGTTCTCGCAATGCACCGAAACGACGCCACGCGGCAGCTTGGCCGCCGCCCGCATGGCCCCGAACACCCAGTCGTCCGGCGAGGAATTGATCCCGATCGGGTTGCCCGGTTCGTATCCCATGTGACATTTGAACGACTGCACCCCGGTGACCTCGGCGATCTCCGGGATTTCCGCGATGTGCTCGGGCCGCTGGATGCCGAAATGGAACCCGAAATCGATCATCGACTGTGCCTCGCCGCGCGCCCGGCGTTCACGGTAGAAATCCACGTAGCCGGGTTTCGGATTACGGGCGTAAAGCAGCACCGTGGTGACCCCGCCCCGCGCTGCGGCCGCGGTTTCGGTGCGCATGTCGCTGTCGTAGTCGTAATCCACGCCGAGGTGACAATGCGGGTCGACCACCCCGGGCAGCAGCACCCGGCCTTCGAGGTCGATTTCCCTTGCCCCACGGGGTAACTGGTCGTCGGCGCCGACTGCGGCAATGCGTCCGCCGGACACCGCGAGCCCACCCCGGAACTCGCCGGTGTGTGTCACCACGCGGCCACCTCGGACCACCAGGTCAGCGGGCATCAGTACGCTCCTTTTCGATCTCGGCGATCCGGCGTTCGATGCCCGACCATTGACTGCGCCCCACGGTGATCGGCGCCCTGCGGCCGAGTCCACGGGCCCAGATCGCCCGGTGCCCGAGCCGTCCGGCCGCCGCCAGATCGATGCCGCCGGGCGGGGCGGCGAGGTCCATCACCAGGCCGCGCGGCATCAGCGCGAGCGTTTCCTCGGTCACCACGCTGCTGGGTACGGTGGAAAACAGCATCGACAATCCCGGAACCCGCTGCGGCAGCTCGTCCAATGCCCGTCCGACGGCGCCCGAAGCCAGCGCGTCCGCACGTTGCACCGGATTGCGGGCGAACACCTGCACTCGCGCGCCGAGCAAGACCAGCGTACGAGCCAAAAGCCGCCCGATATTGCCGTGCCCGACCACTCCGATGTCCGCATTGTGCAAGGTGATCTCGGTGTTCTCGATGGCGATTTTCAGGGCGCCTTCGACAATCGCCGGGCCACGCAGCAACATCAGCTCGGTGTCGTGCTCGTACTCCACCAGCGAAACTCCGGCGGCCTGGGCGGCAGCGCTGAGCTTCGCGTCCGGCATGCCGAGGATGATCGACGCGCCTGCCCGCAAGTGACTGAGCAGCGCGCCATCCGGGTAGATGGGCTGCGGCGCGACGGGCGCGAACAAGGCGCCGTCAGCCGTGATGCCGGGAATCGGGAACAGCGCGTAACCGGCGCCGGACATGGCTTCGGCCGCCGAACCGGCGTGCGTAACCCCATCGATTCCGTTCTCCGGCCACGGAAATCCGTACCCGCGCACGGTGGCTCCGGTCGCGGCAGCACAGCGGGCGATTTCCTGCTCGCGTTCGTCTCCACCGACAATGGCGATGGTCCGTCCGGTCAGTTCCATTCAGCTCTCACGTCCCCGCACCAGATCGAGTACTCCCGCCAAGTCGAGACCCGCAATTCCGAGCCGCTGTGCATCGAGACCAGGCCCGAGTCCGGCCGCCGCACTGCCGAGCGCCAAGAGCGATCCGGCGATCGGCGTCGGCACCCCGGCGACCTCCGCAAGCGACACCAGCGGCTGCACACCGAACGGAAGGTCCTCGGCGTAATAGCGGTGCCGCAGCGAATCCGGCGCGGCAATGCGCTGGTTCGCCACCCCGCCGCGAATTGCGGCCATCGTGTCGCCTGCCCGCGCGGCCTCGGCGTCCACCGTGCCGATCGCGGTCATTTCCTCCAGCAGCGACGGCATCTCGTGCCCGAATGCCTTCGCGACCGCGAGCCGCTCCCGGTCCAGCTCGTCGATCACCCTGGCCACCCCCGGGGTGACGCCGTCGACGTAGAACGGGAACCCGCCGCCGGTCGCCTCCACCCAGGACAGGCCCAGTACCGCGCCCGGCGGATGCAGCACGAGGTTCACGTCGGCCAGGCTGGAAAACAGCACGTCCGGCGCCGCCGAGGCACCCGGGAACAACCGCAGCGCCCAGTCCAGCGCCGCCTCCCCGCCGGGCAGGCATCCCGCCCACACGCGACCCGCGCGCCCGCTGACGTCGAGTACACCGTCCCGCACCCGCGCCACGTAGGTCAGGGTGGAGAACTCGGCCAGCCGCGGTGGTTTCACGCCGTGCGCGGCGAAAACCGCGCGAGCATGCAGCGCTCCGCCGGTGTGCCCGGGGTTGAGCACCAAGGTGCCGACGCCACCGAGCCGCGCCAGGTCACCGAACAGTGCGCCGTGTACGACGCTCGGCAGGCAGACCACGGTGACGTCGGCGCCGTTCAGCGCGGCGGCGAGATCGCCGGTGACTGCCGAAGGCCGCACCTCACCCTCGCCGAGCAGCCCCCGGTACCGGACGACCCCGTCGCGAACCGAACGGGCCAGCGTCGCCGTACTGCGGTTCCAGAGCCGGACCTCGTGTCCCGCCGCGATCAGCTCGACGGTGGCGGCCAGCCCGCCGCCACCTGCGCCGAGGACCGCGACGGCCGTCATCGGCCGGTCCGGTACTGCTCGATCTTGTCCCGGTCCACGGTGATGCCGAGGCCCGGTCCGTCCGGCACGAGCACCTGCCCGTCGGCGAAGCCGAACGGCTCGGTGATCAGGTCGTCGGTGTAGTACACGCCCGCGATGGCCGGACCGCCGCTGCCGGCGGGCTGCGACACCGGGCAGACGCTCGGCAGGGTCGCGATCCGCAGCGCCGCGCCGAGGTGCAGGTTGGCCGCGTTGCCGATGCCGGTCTCGATGGAGCCGCCGATGTCGCAGATCATCCCGAGCTGCTCGGCGACCTCGGCCTGCTGCCGGGCCCGGTACAGCCCGCCGGGTTTTGTCACATAGCACGAGAAACTGGCTGCCGCGTCGAGCCGGTCCAGCTCCAGGATGTCGTGCACGGTCCACGCCGACTCGTCGGCCATCACCGGGCTGGTGATCCGCTTCGCGACCCGGGACAAGGCCACCGCACCCGCCAGCGGCTGTTCGCACAACAGGAGGTCGAACTCCTCCTGCCGCCGCGTGACCGCAACCGCTTCGGCAACCGAGGCGTACCCTTCGTTGCCGTCGACGCGAATCCGGACGTCCGGCCCGAGTTCCTCGCGCAGCATCCGGACCAGCGCAACATCGCGTTCCGGGTCGAGACCGGTCTTGCACTTGATGGTGCGGGCACCTTCGGCGACGGCTTCGCGCGCCTCCTCGATGCACCGGTCCAGCTCCATGATCCCCAGCGAATGCGCGACCTCGATGCCCCCGCGATGCCGCCCGCCGAGCAGGTCGGACGCCGAGACGCCGAGAGCCTTGCCTGCCGCGTCGTAGCAGGCGATGTCGACGGCCGCCTTGGCGTACGGATTTCCCTTGACCGCCTTGTCCATCAGCGCGTGGACCACGCCGATTTCCAGCGGGTCCATCCCGGTGATCGCCGGCCGGAGATGGTCGGTGACCAGGTGCGCCACGGTTTCCGGGGTCTCGCCGTAGTACTTGCCGTGCGCGCCGCCCCAGGTCGCGCCCGCCGGTGCCTCGCCCCAGCCGGTGATGCCCTCGTCGGTGGACAGCTCCACGATCGCGTGGTGCCCGATCGGGGTGGTCATCTTCGACGCCCAGTTGTGCTCCCGCCGCGCAGGCAGCCGGACCAGGTGGACGGTGAGGTCGGTGATCTTCATGCGGTCCTCCCGGGCTCGACGAGCTCGATCTCGTTCCCGTCCGGATCGGCGACGTACACCGTGTGCCCATACGGGCCCGGACCGGGTCCACGGACGATCCGGTACCCGGCAGCCGTCGCGCGCTCGGCCAGCCCGTCGACATCCCGCGCGGTGAAACACAGGTGCTGCAACACCCCGGACGCGCCGGTGCCGCCTTCGGTCAGGCCGAGGCCCTGGTCGGTGACCACGAGTTTGCGGCCGTCACGGAAATCCTCGCGCTTGCGCACGGTGAACCCGAGCACGTCGGTGTAGAACGCGACCGAAGCGTCGAGGTCTTTCGTCTCCAGCAGCAGGTGGTGCACGCCGATCGCGGCGGGCTGACACGCCCTCTCGAGCCAGCTGTGCACTTCCTCGGTGGTGGCCAGCTGCGCCAGGTACTGCTGCCACACGGCGTGCGCGGTGTCCGTCCACTGCGGACGGACGGCCCCGATCGCGTCGGTGACCGCCACCGCGTCGTAATCGCGCAAATAGGCCTCGCGCAAAGTGGTTTCCACGCACGCATTCGCGGTGAGCCCGACGACGAAAAGGACTCGGGTACCCAGCATGCCGAGCAGCGCGTCGAGCCGGGTTTCGTAAAAGGCGCCGTACCGATGTTTGGTGACGACCATCGTCGGATCGGTGATCAAATCGGCCAGCTCGTCGACAATCGCGGCATCCCAGGTTCCGTTGAGCGCAGAAACCCGCACGCGTTTCTGGGTATGCGACGGAAGCACTTTCCGCGCCCGGCTGGCGTCGTTGTCGAGGTGGACCTGCTGGGTCCACACCACCGGCAGCCCGGCGTCCCGGAAAGCCTCGACGAGGCCGCGGACCGGCGCGATGGTCGCCCTGGCCGCTTCCATCGGCACCCCGGATAGGCCCAAAGTGCCTTCCTCGTGGCAAAACGCGTTCTGCATGTCGATGACCAGCAGCGCGGCCCGCTCGGGCGGGATCAGGTCGAGAGTGCTCATCCGTCGGTCCTGTCGATTCCGAGAACCCCGGCGCGCGCCCAGTTCTCTTTCGGATATTCCTGCACGGCCACGTGTAAGGCGTCCGGATTCGCATCCGCGTGCTCGACCATCGCGTCGGTGATCGCTTTGGTCAGTTTCCGTTTCTGCTCGACCGTGCGGCCTTCCCACAGATGTACGACGACAAAAGGCACTTTTTCTTCCTCACTGCAGTGGTTTTCAAGCGGCAATGCGGGTGAGCACGTCGGTGTCGGTGACGTCGGAAAGCAACCGGCAGCCGTCTCCGGTGATCGCGACCATGTCCTTGATCTGCATGCCGAACCCGTGCCCGCTGCGGTACACGAGCGGTTCGATGCCGAGCACCATCCCGGGTTCCAGCACCTGCTCGTCCTGCGCGCCGAGGTACGGCCGCTCGTGCAGGTGCACCCCGATGCCGTGCCCGACGAAGCCGATCGGCGGCATCCCGAGCTCGTCGAAGGTCTTGCGGAACGTACGGTACACCTGCGCGGTGGGTACCCCCGGCCGGAGCTCTTCGAGCACGAGATGCTTGCAGCGCACCAGGTTCCGGTAGATCCGCTCGGCATGCGGCGGCGGCTCGCCGACCACCGCGGTGCGGCACACGCCAGCCTGGTACCCGTTGATCACCGGGAAGATCTCGACCCGGCACACGTCCCCGGCCTTCAGCGACCGCTCCGACGGCCCCACGTTCGGCAGCTCGCTGCGGTCGCCGGTGGCCACGATCATCAGCTTGAACTGCTCGGCCCCCTGCTCGTAGACCGAGCGGGTGAGCGCCGCCGCGAGATCCATTTCCGTACTGCCCGCCGCGACCGACGCGAAGGCCTCGCCGATCGCCCGGTCCGAGATCCGCGACAACCGGGCCAGCAGCTCGATTTCCGCCGCGGTTTTGCGTTGCCGGGCGCGTTCCAGCAGGCCATCGGCCGCAACCGGCGTCAACCCGGGTGCGGCGGCGAGCAGTTTGGCGTGGTCCGCGACGGACAGATAGCTCAGCTCGATGCCGACCTTCTCGTGCGCGACCCCCAGGTCGCGCAGCAGCCCGGCCAGCGTGGTCATCGCCTCGCCGCCGAACTCCGGCCACACCGCCACCTCGGCGTCCGGCAGCGCGCGCCGCACAGTGTTTTCCTCCATGTCCACGCACAGCATCGCCGTGCGGCCATCGGCGGTGACCACGAAAGCGGCGTGCCGCCACCGCATCAGCGACTGGGACGGCACGGCGAAACCGGCCGCATAGGCGACGGTCTCGGGCGACAGGCACACGACGGCGGCCAGACCGGCGTCTCGGGTGTGCCTGCGCAACGTTGCGACAACTTCGTCGGGCACGAAACCCTCCCTTGCAACTGGTAGGACAACCGATATCCTATGGGAGTCGATGCTGGTTGGGAAGAGGGAGCGACATGCGGACGCTGATCCGGAACCTGGGTTTCGCCATGACCGTGGACGCGCAGGACCGCGTCCTGACCGACGCCGCGGTCCTCGTCGAGGACGACCGCATCGCCGACGTCGGCACCACCGGCGAAGTCCGGGCCCGCCTCGGGCAGCAGCAGGTGGACCGCGAAATCGACGGCAGC
The DNA here is from genome assembly GCF_000717335.1 of Amycolatopsis jejuensis. Classification (GTDB taxonomy): domain Bacteria; phylum Actinomycetota; class Actinomycetes; order Mycobacteriales; family Pseudonocardiaceae; genus Amycolatopsis; species Amycolatopsis jejuensis. Next base: position 361,094 of record NZ_JNYZ01000005.1, on the reverse strand, counting down.
CGGTACGGCCTGCTGCCGGGATTCGTGGACGCACACGTCCATCTCTCGGAGACCCTGAGCCGCGCGGTTTTCCCGGACGTACTGGCCACCCGGGCCTGGGTTTTTCACTGGGCCAAGCCGTTCTACGCGCACGTCGGACGCAGTGACGAGGAGGTCAGCGTGCGGCTCGGTGCCGCGGAAATGCTGCGTTCGGGTACCACGTGCTTCCTCGACATGGGCGCACAAAACGACGCCGGGCTCACCGCGCGGGCCGCCGCGGACCTCGGCATCCGCGGCATCGTCGGCAGGCATGCGGCCGACCGCAAACCAGCCGACATCCCGCCCGGCTGGTCGGCCGAGATGGTCGAGCACCACTTCTTCCCCGGCCACGCCGAAGCACTGGCCGCGCTCGAAGACTCGGTCCGGCAGTGGAACGGGTACGCCGGCGGCCGGATCCGGTGCTGGGTGAACATCGAAGGCAAGGAGCCGTGCAGTCTCGAACTGCACCTCGGCGCGCGGGAACTCGCGAAGCGGCTCGGCGTCGGGACGACCTACCACATTGCGTCGTCCATCGAGGAATCCCAAGTCAGCGAAAAGAAATACGGCCGATGGCCGGTGACCCGGATCGCGGAGAACGGCGGTCTCGGCGACAATCTGGTGCTCGCGCACGCCGTCGCGCTGACCGATCCGGAGGTCGCGGCGCTGGCCGAGCACGGGACGTCGGTCGCGTTCTGCCCGTCCACCTCGCTCAAGCTCGCGAAGGGCGCGACCTGCATCGGCAAGTACCCGGAAATGGTGCGTGCCGGGGTCACCGTCGGGCTCGGCACGGACGGCGTTTCCGCGGCGGGGAACCTCAATCTGCACCGGCAGATCCACCTCGCCGCCGGGCTGTTCAAGGACGCCCGGATGGACCCGGCGGTGCTCGGCGCGCGGGAGGCGGTGCGGATGGCGACCATCGACGGCGCCCGTGCACTCGGCTGGGACGACGAGATCGGGTCGCTGGAACCCGGGAAACAGGCGGATTTCGTGCTGTTCGACCTGGACCACCACGAGTGGACGCCCTTCGCTGACCCGCTGCAGGCAGTGGTGTGGTCGGCCAGCGCGGCGAGCATCGCGCAGACCTGGGTGGCGGGCCGGGCGCTGTTCGCCGACGGCCGGGTGACCACGGTGGACGAGGTCTCGCTGCGCAGCGAAGCCCGGCGCCGCGCGGCGGACATCGTGGCCCGCGCCGGGCTGACGGGTGCGGTGCCGACCAGCACGACGCTGTATGACTGATCGGGCGGTCATCCGCCACGCCGCAGGGGCGGTCCGGATCGCGGACGGGGTGATCGTCTCGGCCGGTCCGGAGCCGGCTGCCCGGCCGGGCGAGCAGGTGCACGACCTGACCGGGTACCTGCTCCTGCCCGCCCCGGCCGAGCCCCACGTGCATCTCGACAAAGCCCTGCTCGCCGGACGGATCCCCAACCCGGCCGGGGACCTGACCGGTGCCATCGGGGCGAGCCGCCGCGCCTACCGGACCATGACCGCGGACGACGTCGCGGAACGCGCCGGACGGGCGTTGCGCGAGGCGGCGGCGAACGGCTGCACTGCGGTCCGGAGTCACGTGAACTGCACGTCGGGCATCGGTACCACGGCACTGCGAGCGCTGGCCGAGGTCCGCCGGACGGCCCCGGTCACCGTGCAACTCGTTGCGCTGGCGGGATTTCCGTTCACCGGCCATGCACTGCACCGGCGACTCCTGCTCGACGCGATCGAGGCCGGGGCGGACGTCGTCGGCGGGGTTCCGGCCCTCGATCCCGATCCGCCCCGCGCCGTGCACGAACTCGCCCGCATCGCCGCGGACCACCATCTGCCGCTGGACCTCCACCTGGACGAGACCACCGATCCGGCGGTGCTGACGCTGCGTGAGTTCGCTTCCGCGGTACGCGAGCACGCGCTGGAGGGCCGCGCCACCGCGTCGCATTGCGTCAGCCTCGGACAGCAGGACGCATCGGCCCGCGCCGAGGTCGCGCATCTGCTGGCGGACGCCGGAATTGCCGTCGTCGTGCTGCCGCAGACCAATCTCGGGTTGCAGGGCCGGAATGCGCCGGGCCCGATACCGCGCGGCCTGACCGCCGTCGCCGAACTGCTGGCCGCAGGCGTGCCGGTGGCAGCGGGCGGCGACAACTGGCGGGACATGTTCAATCCGCTCGGCCGGATCGACCCGCTGGAGACCGCGGCGCTGATGGTCGCCGCCGCCCACCTCACCCCGGCGCAGGCGTACCACGCGGTCTCGGCTGCCTCCCGCCGGGTGATGGGGCTGCCCGAGGTCCGCCTTGCGCCCGGTTACCCGGCGGACTTGCTGGCCATTGCCGCGTCTTCGCCGGAGGAGGCAGTTGCGGCTGCGTCGCCGCAACGCGTCGTCTGGCGGGCCGGGAGGCGCATCGCCGCGACCAGGCTCGTCCGGGATGAGATGCACTGGACTGACATGAGACTTCCTACTGGTAACCTGGAGCCACCGCCGCGGCCTGCGGCAGGCAGACCGGGCAGTGCGGGACGGGGGTAACGGATGACCAGCGACGCCTTGCCGGGCAACAGTTTCAAAGCCATCGAGCGGGTCAGCCCCACGCAGCAGGTGCGGGCTCAGCTGCTGGCCGCGATCGAGAGCGGAGAGTACCCGCCGGGTGCGCCGCTGCCGTCGGAACGGGTGCTGCGGGAGACGTTCGGCGTCAGCCGGGTGAGCGTGCGGGAGGCGCTGGCCGGGCTGGAGGCGATGAAGCTGATCGTCATCCACCACGGCCGGGGCGCGTTCGTCCGGGAAGGCACCGACGCGGGCCCGTTCACCAAATACATCGAGCTGCACCGCGAAGAACTGGTCGAGCTGGCCCGGGTCCGCGGAGCGCTGGACGAACTCGCCGCCGAGGACGTGGCCCGCTCCGGCACTGCCGAAAGCCTCGCCGCCATCACCGAGGCGGCAACGGCCTTCGCCGACGCCGCCGAACGCGGTGACCTCGGCGAAGCGACCACCCGTGACCTCGCCTTCCACCTCACCATCGCCGATTCCTCGAACGGCAAACTGCTCCCCCGGCTGATCCACGAACTCAACGAAGCCCTCGCCGACTCCCGGGTGGCGACCTTCGCGCAAGCCGGACAACTCGAAGCGTCGATCCGGGAACACCGCGCCATCACCGACGCACTCGAAGCCCACGACCCGGCCGCCGCGCGCCGGGCTGTCCATCGGCACATGGCACGCATCACCAAATGGCTCGAGAACTCGGCAGGTCAGCCCAGCTGAAGCGGGTTCCCGGGCAGTTCCCGGGTGACTGCCCGCACCGGGGTTCTCGACCTCATCACCCGCCGTTGCGCCTCGATGCCCGGTCTGCAGGCCGGGCCGAGGTGATGTTTCGATGGCTTCATGACTTCCACGAGGCACGACGGAGACAGCTGGGATCTGGCGTCCAGTGTCGGCACCACCGCCACCATGGCCGCGGCGGCGCGGGCGATCGCGAGCCGCGCCGATCGGTCGCTCATCGACGACCCGTTTGCCGAACCGCTGGTCCGCGCGGTCGGCGTCGAGGTGCTCACCCGGCTCGCCAGCGGGGAAACCGAGCCCGGCGAGCTGGTCGAGCAGGTGTGGATCGACGTCGCCAAGGTGCGGACCAAGTTCTACGACGAGTTCTTCCTCGACGCGGCCGGCGCGGGCATCACGCAGGCCGTGATCCTGGCTTCCGGCCTCGATTCCCGCGCCTACCGGCTGGCCTGGCCTGCCGGGACCGTGGTGTACGAGCTCGACCAGCCGCAGGTCGTCGACTTCAAGACCCGCACCTTGGCCGAGCTGGGCGCGGAACCCACCGCCGAGCGCCGGGTGGCTGCCGCCGACCTGCGGGAGGACTGGCCGGCTGCGCTGCGGGCCGCCGGGTTCGACCCGGCCCGGCCGACCGCGTGGAGTGCCGAAGGCCTGCTGGGGTACCTGCCGCCCGAGGCACAGGATCGGCTGCTGGACACCATCACCGAGCTCAGCGCGCCGGGCAGCCGCGTCGCCACCGAAAGCAAGCCCAACCCGCGGCCCGGCGACGAGGAGCGGACGCAGGAGCGGCTCAACCGGATGTCCGAGCAATGGCAGTCGCACAGTTTCTCGCCCGACATGGCGCGGCTGCGGTACTACGGCGAGCGCAACGAGGCCGCCCCGTACCTGACCGGTCTCGGCTGGGCGCTGACCGGCGCCACGATCCGGGAACTGTTCGCCGCCAACGACCTCACGTCCCTGCAGGACGACGACATCCGCACCGGCGACATGCGCTACGTCAGCGGCACCCTCGGCTGATTGGACAGAAAGTCCAGATCTGGCTAACCTGTCCAGTATGGGTGAGCGGGAGGACGAGCATCTGCTCGGCGAGGCGGCCAAGATCGCCGTCGCGCTCGGGCGGATGTTCCCCGGGCTGTGCGAGATCGTGCTGCACGACCTGCGGAATCCGGACCACGCGATCCGGGTCATCGAAAACAACCTGTCCGGACGCCAGGTCGGCGATTCGGCCACCGAGCTCGGCCTGGCCCGCATCCAGGACCCCGATTACCCGAGTGTGCTCCAGAACTACGCCAACCGGTTCCCCGACGGGCGGCCCGCCAAGAGCACGTCGATCGGGATCAAGAACTCCGCCGGGGACTACATCGCCGCGCTGTGCCTGAACCTCGACGTTTCGACGCTCTCCCCGGTCACCCTCGCGCTGACCAACCTCGTCGCCACCGAAGACCGTGCCGCACCCCCGGAAACCCTGCGCGACCGGGGCAGGCGCGAGCTGCGGGAGGTCATCGAATCGGCCGCCGCCGACCGGTCCACCACCCCGCGTGCCCTGCCCCGCGAGGCCAAGCGGGACCTGGTCCAGCGGCTGCACGAAGACGGGTACTTCGATTCCCGCGGCGCCGCCCAGACCATCGCCGACCTGCTGGGCATTTCCCGCGCCAGCGTCTACTCGTACACGAAATGAGCGCCTTGCGTTACGTTCCGGAACACGAAACCGCGGCCGTCATCACCCACGAGCTGGCACTTGACGCCGCACGGAAAGCCTTTACCGCCACCGTCGATTCCGCCGCGCTCGGCTCGCTGGTCGCACACGGCTCCGACCCGCAGAACCGGTTCACCGTCAAACCCGCCGCCTCCGCCGAAGACGCCGGGGTCAAGATCGGCACTTACTGGCCCGGGAACGACGAGCACGGCCTGCCACGGCACCATTCCACGTTGCTGATCTTCGACCAGCACGTCGGGCGCATCGGTGCGGTGCTCGAGGTCGGTGCCGCCAATGCTTATCGCACTGCGGCCGCCGACGCGCTGGCCGTCGACCTGCTCGCCCGCCCGGACGCCCGTACCGTCGCCGTCTTCGGCACCGGTCATCAGGCCGGTTACGACGTGCGCGCGGTGGTGCGGGTCCGGCCGATCGAGCAGGTGCTGGTCGTCGGCCGCGATCCGGACCGGGCCGGGAAGTTCGCGGATTCCCTTGCCGGAGAAGGGATTCCCGCCCGGACTGCCACTGCCGGGGAAGGGGCGGCCGCGGACATCGTCATCACCGCGACCACCGCCGGGTCGGCCCTGTTCGACGCGGGCCGGGTCCGCCCGGGCGCCCACATTTCCGCCATGGGTGCGGACGGCCCGGGTAAACGCGAACTGCCCGCCGAGCTGCTCACCCGGGCCCGCCTTTTCTGCGACCTGACCGCGCAATCCCGCCAGTTCGGCGAACTGCAGCACGCGCCGGACGACGTTCCGCTCACCCAGCTCGGCGACGTACTCACCGGACGCGCCCCCGGCCGCCGTTCGCCGGAAGACATCACCGTCTTCGACAGCTCCGGCATCGGCCTGCAGGACCTCTACCTCGGCCTCGCCCTCCTCGACCGATTGGACGCCGCATGACGACGCTGGCCGACCCGGACACCCCGTTCGCGGTCGTGGACGCCGCCAAGGTCAAGCGCAACATCGCCCGGCTCGCCGCGCACGTCGACGGGCTCGGGGTGCCGCTGCGCCCGCACGTCAAGACCATCAAATCGGCCGAAATCGCCGCGCTGATCCACGACCGGGGCCCGATCACGGTGTCCACGCTCGCCGAGGCCGAAGCTTTCGCCGACGCCGGGTATGCCGACATCCTTTACGCCGTCGGGATCGATCCGCACAAACTGCCGCGAGTGGCCGCGCTCAAGCGCCGCGGAGTCACGCTGACGGTGCTGCTGGACAGCGTCGAACAGGCCCGCGCCGTCCGTGCCGCCGGTATCCCGGCCGTGATCGAGGTCGACTGCGACGGACACCGCGGCGGCGTAACCATCGATGACCCTGCGTTGGTGGAGATCGGCCGAATCTTGGGCGAAACCGGTGTCTTGGTGCATGCCGGTGAGTCCTACTTCGCCACCACACCGGATGCCCAGCACAAGGCAGCTGAGCACGAACGCGACGTCGCTGTCGCTGCGGCACAACGACTTCGTGCGGCTGGCGTGTCTGTGCACACCGTCAGCGTCGGGTCCACCCCCACCGCGCACGCGGCCACCGATCTCACCGGTGTCACCGAGGTCCGCGCTGGCAACTACGTGTTCTTCGACCTGGTCATGGCGGGGATCGGCGTGTGCCAGCTGGAAGATCTGGCGCTGTCCGTGGTGGTCACCGTGATCGGCCACCGCCCGGAACACGGCTGGATCATCATCGACGGCGGCTGGATGGCGCTGTCCCGCGACCTCGGCAACGGCCGGCAGGGCTACGGGCTGGTCGCCGACCTGTCCGGGGCCGTGCTCCCCGGCCTGGTCATGAGCGCTGCCAGCCAGGAACACGGCACCCTCACCGCCCGCGACGGCGTACCCCTTCCCGACCTGCCGATCGGCACCCGCCTGCGCATCCTGCCCAACCACGCCTGCGCCACCGCCGCCCAGCACACCGGGTACCACGTCGTCAACCACACCTCGACCGGAACGACGATCGACGCGCGGTGGCGCCGGATCAGTGGGTGGTGAGCCTCAGCGGGCGAGGTAGTCGTTCGAATAGAGCGTCCCGGCAGGGACGGTGCCCTTGATCAACCCCGAGCGGGTCGCGAAGTCGATGGCCGCCTGCCACCGTTCCGGCGAATTCTTCAGGTCGGCTGCCGCGCCGGACTCCCCGAACCACTCGCGATACTGGGCGTTCAGCTGCACGATCAACCCGGCACGATCGCGAGCGACCTCCGGGTAGTCGCGCTCGAACAGGGCGAGCGTGCGCGTCCAGGTACCGTCGCGGCCGTCGGTGCGGAGGAATTCCATCGCGGCGGCCAGCCCGGCCAGCAGCGCCGACACCTTGGCCGGCGCGGACTTCGTCAGCTCCGTGCAGACCACCCACACCGCGCCGGGTACCCGCACCGTCTGGTCGAGGTCGACGATCGTCGCTGGGGTCTTCTCCGCACGCAGGACGCTGGCGACCTCCAAATTGGACACATACGCGGCAATCTGCCCGCGGCGCACCATGTCCAGGGTCGCCGGGCTGTTCGGCGCGACGACCTGAGTGACCGACTTCGGGTCCACTCCGCCCGCTGCGAGGAAGAGGTTGAGCGTCTGGCTCGTCGTGCCGCCGACCGAGAGCACCCCGACCGATTTGCCCGTCAGCTGCTGCGGGGACGTGATTGCCGCGTCGGCGCTGCTGACCAGGTAGTACGGCAGCACTTGCTTTTTGGACGCAACGCTCAGCAGCGGCGCACCCTCGTTCGCGACCGCGGATAGCAGATCGGAGCCGCCCACCGTGGTCAGGTCGGCCTGTCCGGTCGCGACCTGCTGCAACGCCTGCGCGGAGCCGTTACCCGGATTGAGCCGGACGGAAATCCCTTGTTTCGCAAACAATCCTTCGGACACCGCCACCATTTCCGGCGCCATTGCCGCACTCAGTGCAAATGGCGTGGTGATCGTGGCCCCTTGTTCGCCTTCGCTCGGCGCGCATCCGGCGAGCAGCACCGCAAGCACCGGAAGGGACAGCCGCCGGACGGCCGATGAGGTCAGCATGGCAACTCCTGGTGGGTTCAGGCCGACTGGATGGCGAGCTGCTGTGATTCGTGCCAGGGAATGGCGAACCGTTTCACCGACACGATCGCCAGGTGCAGCAGAAAGCCGAGAATCGTGAGCAACACCATGACCCCGAACAGTTCCTGGATCCGCAATGCGTTCATCGCGGCAATCGCCAGGTAACCGAGCCCTTGGTTGCCCGCCAGGAACTCCCCGACGATGGCCCCGATGATCGCGAGCACCATCCCCACTTCCATCCCGGTGAGCACGTACGGCAGGGCATGCGGGAATTCGAGCCGCCGGAACCGCGCGACCTTGCTCATCTGCAGCACGGTCGCCACGTCCCGCAGGCCTTCCGGCACCGCCTTCACGCCGAGCACGGTATTGCTGAAGATCGGGAAGAACGCCAGCAGCGCGGCAATCACGATCTTGGAGGTGAGCCCGAAACCGAACCACACGATGAACAGCGGCACGAATGGCGTCTTCGGGGTCACCTGAATGGCCACGACAAAGGGGGTGATAATTCGTTCCAGCGATGGGATTTTCGCGAGCAGCGTGCCGATCCCGACCCCGGTCACAATGGCGATGAGGAATCCGATGACGATCTCGTACCCGGTCACGTAAGCGTGATGATACGTCCCCGGGGTGCGCAAGAGGCTGAGCACGGCGTCGAATACCGCGGCCGGAGAAGGCAATACGAAACGGGAAACGTCGAAGGCGCTCACATACAGCTGCCACAGAGCGAGAAAAGCCAGTAGCAGCAACGGTGTGCTGATCCAGACGCTCAGCAGTTTCTTCATCCGCCCACTCCCAGCCGACCCCGGATCTCCTTGGCCATCTCCTGAAACCGCTGCTGCCCCTGCACGTCGAGCGACCTCGGCCGCGGGAAGTCCACTTCGGACGTCCACACCACCCGGCCAGGTCGCGGGCTCAGCAGCACCACCCGGTCGGCCAGGAACAGCGCCTCCGAAATCGAGTGCGTGACCAGTACCACCGTCGACCCGGTCTCGCTCCAGATCCGTTGCAGCTCAAGGTTCATCGCATCACGGGTGAACGCGTCGAGCGCCCCGAACGGCTCGTCCATCAGCAGCACGTCCGGCCCACCGGCAAGCGCCCGCGCGATGGCCGCCCGCTGCCGCATGCCGCCGGAAAGTTCGCCGGGGCGTTTCTCCTGGAACCCGTCGAGACCGACCAGCGTGGCCAGCGCGTCGATCCGTTGCGGCCGCGCTTGTTTCGGCACACCTTGCAGTTCCAGCGGCAGGCCGATGTTCGCCCCGACGCTCAGCCACGGGAACAGGTTCGGCTCCTGGAACACCATCCCGAGATGCGCTCCGGCGGCGGTGCTGCGCTTGCCGCGCTGCCACATCGGCTCCCCCATGATCGACACGCTGCCCGCCGACGGTACGACCAGCCCGGCGATCATCCGCAGCAACGTCGTCTTCCCGCAGCCGGACGGGCCGAGCAGCACGACGAACTCGCCCCGCCGGATCGCCAGGCCGGTCTCCTCGAGCGCGGGGGTTTCCCGGCTCCCGCGCCGGTAGGTCTTCGCGATCCCGGACAGCGCGATCACCGGCGGCGCGGCCACCTCGACCCGGGTCACGGCGTCCCGCTCCGGGCCATCACCGAGATCAGCTCGTAGACCAGGTGGCTCGCCGCGATTCCGGTCAGCTCGGCGTGGTCGTACGCGGGCGCGACCTCGACCACGTCGGCGCCGACCACCGTGCGCCCGTCCAGCGCGCGTACCACCTCCAGCAGCTCACGGCTGGTCAGCCCGCCGGCCTCCGGGGTGCCGGTGCCGGGGGCGTGCGCCGGATCGAGGACGTCGACGTCGATCGACACGTACACCGGCCGGTCGCCGATCCGGGCGAGGACCCGCTCGATGAGGGAGTCGAGCGATTCCCGCGCGAACTGCCTGCTCGTGAGGATCCGGAAGCCGAGGTTTCCGTCGTCCACCAGGTCCTCCGGGCAGCTGATCGGGCCCCGGATCCCGACGTGCATGCTCGCGTCGTGGTCGATCAGGCCCTCCTCGGACGCGCGCCGGAACGGCGAACCGTGCCAGTACGTCGCGCCGAAGTACGTGTCCCAGGTGTCGAGGTGGGCGTCGAAATGCAGTACCGCCACCGGTCCGTGGTCGGCATGCACCGCGCGCAGCAACGGCAGTGCGACGGTGTGGTCGCCGCCGAGCGTGACGAGCCGCGAACCGTTGCGGCGTAAGGAAATTGCCTGCTCCTGGATCTGCTGGACCGCGAGCGGGATGTCGAAGGGGCCGATCGGCAGGTCGCCCGCGTCGGCCACCTGCACGGCGGCGAAGGGCGACACGTCCGCCGCCGGGTTGTACGCGCGGAGCAGCCGGGACGCGGACCGGATGTGCCCCGGCCCGAACCGCGCGCCGGGGCGGTGGCCGACCCCGCTGTCGAACGGGACCCCGACGATCGTGATGTCGGCGCCGGGCACCTGGTCCAGCCGCGGGACCCGGGCGAACGTGGTCGGGGCGGCGAAGGTGGGCATTCCGTCGTCCGGAGCCACGATGTGCCGTGCGTCGTCCATGCTTCTCCCTCAGTCGGCGGCCGCGAGCCGGCTCTTGCTCGCCTCGACGGCCGCGTGTTCGTCTTCGCGGCGGAAACCGCGGGCCATCACCAGGTAAGCACCTCCGGCGACGGCCAGCCCGACGGCGAACGCGATGTCGACGCCGTCCAGCAGTTTCGCGGCGGGGCCGACGTAGAACCCGAGCGAGATGAACGGCACCATCGCCGCCAGCCCGAGCCCGTACGCGACCAGGCCGCGCGCGTTCCAGCTGCCGTAGATCCCGGACGGGTCGTACAGTGCGGTGATCGCGTAATGCCCGCGCCGCACCCAGTAGTAGTCCGCTAGGTTGACAGCCGTCCATGGCACCAGCAGGTACAGCACGATCTGGAGGAATGCGTTCATCGTGCCGAGGTACGCGGCCGGGGTGGCCAGCGCACCCAGGTACGAAACGACTCCCGCGCCCACGACGCCGATCACACGCACCCGGACCGTGGGCTCAATCGGGCGGAACGCCGCCACGCTGCTCACCACGGACAGCATGGCGCCGTAGAGGTTGATGCCCAGCAAGGCAATCGAGATCGGCACCAGGGTGATGACGACCGCGAGGGTGCCGAATCCGGGGAACAGCAGGTCGCCGACGTCGCGCAGGTTCGGCAGCGCGTCGGCCACCGGCACTGACGACGCGATGAACGAGCCCAGCGGGGTCAGCCACAGCGGCGCGCCGACCGCACCGAGGAACGTCCAGCCGATCAACGCCCGCGACGGCGTGCTCTCGGGCAGATAACGGGAATAGTCCGAGACGTACACGGCATAGCCGAGCTGGTAGGCCGCTGAGGCCGCGAATTGCGCCATGAATGCGGTCACCGGCGAGATTTCCGTCGGCGTCGGGGGCATCGGATGCAGGTGGACCAGCGCGAGGACGGTGAGCACCGCGAAGAACGGCACTGCGACGTAGGGCAGCCAGCGGAGGACGGCGTGCAGCAGATCGTGCCCCACGATGGCCAGCACGACCCCGAGCACCAGCACCACCAGACCCCACAGCGGCGCCGGGCCGGGCAGCACCATGCCGATTGCCTGCGGGGTGAGCACCAGGCCCAGCACGCCGAGGCCGAGGTACTGGAAAAGCGCCGCCGCCATCGGCACTGTCGCACCCCGGACACCGAACTGGGCGCGGGACTGGATCATTTGCGGGAGCCCCATCGTGGGACCCTGATTGGCGTGGAAGGCCATGAAGAACGTGCCGAACACCGCGCCGAGTACGGCGGCCACAATGGACAGTCCGAGGGAAAGTCCCATTGCCGGGCCGATGAACCCGATGATCATGGTGGTCGCCACGAACTGGCCGGTGAACCAGAACGGCGCTTGGTGCCATGCTTTTCCGGACCGTTCGGAAAGCGGGACGTAATCGAACGAGCGGACTTCGATGCGCGATGGCTTGGTCATGATTTCTCCACCTCCCCGATCCGGGACGGGCTTTCTCCGGTTTCGCCGGTTTCGCTGCCGAGCCGGGGAACCGGCCGCCGGAACCCTTTCGTGACGAATGCCAGGCAGCCGATTCCGAGCACCAGCCAGGAACCGCCCACCAGGTAGGCCTGGACGTGCAGATTGGCGAACAGGTACAGATCCACGGCGGCCCCCGCAATCGGCAGCACGCTCAGCAGGACGCGGGTTCCGGTGGCGAGGTCCGGACGGCCAGGGCGCCACAGCCACGCGAGAAACGCGAGGTTCACCATCGCGAAAGCCAGGAAGGCGCCGAAATTAATCAGCGCGGTCGAGCTTTCCAGGGTGAGGAACAATCCGATCAGGCCGACCGCGGCAATGATCAGAATGTTGATCCACGGTACGCGAAACGCCCGGCTGAGCCGTCCGAACGTTTCGCGCGGCAGCACCCCGTCGCGGCCCATCACGAACATCAGCCTGCTCGACGTCGCCTGGATGGCGAGCCCGGAACCGAAACTGGCGACCACGAAAACCAGGTTGGTGATGTTCGCGTAGGTATTCCCACCGGCCACCGCGAGCAAGGTGTACCCCGCGGTGTCGGCGTTGTCGAATTGGCCACCGGGATGCAGCAACTGCATGAGCAGCGAGACGGTGATGAAGATGATACCGCCGATGACCACCGTCAGCATGATGCCGAGCGGAATGTTCCGACGGGCGTTTCGCGTTTCCTCGCTCAGCGTGCTGATCGCGTCGAATCCGAGGAAGGAATACGCGGCGACCGCGGCGGCGGCGCCGATCGTTCCCCATGAGGCCTGGTCATTCCACAATGGACCCGGCGCTCCCGGCTCGGCGGAATGGCCGCCGAGGAAAATGCCGATCACCACTACGGTTCCGGCCGTGGCGAGGATCGAGGCGACGGTGAGCCAGGTGTTGACCCGGTCGGCCAGCACGATGCCCAGCAGGTTGATCGCGGTGGTGGCGGCCCCGTTGAGCAAGAGCCACACCCACACCGGAATGCCGGGGAATTGCGCGTTGAGGTAAATGGCTTGCAGGAGCCAGACGACCATCGGGAGGAACAGGTAGTCGAGGAGGATCACCCAGCCGGTGAAAAAGCCGAATACCCGGCCGAGAGTTTCGTTGACGTAGGTGTAAGACGAGCCTGCGGTGGGGAAATTCCGGGCCAGGACCGCGTATGCCACGGCAGTCGGAAGAATGGCGACAGTGGCCACGGCGTAAGCCATCGGGGCCGCGCCGCCGCTGAGTTGGGATACCACGCCGAAAGTCGTATTGACCACGGCGGGGGCCATGTAGGAGACGCCGAAGAAAACGACGCCGAGCAAGCCGAGGCGGCGCAGGAGCGTCCGTTCGGCGGTCATGCGGCGGCCCTCGGCGCGCCGGTGGAGCGGTGCTGCGCCGTTGCAGCACCGGAGGTTCGACCCATGGGAAGTCCTTCGGCCGGAGTTCAGTCGTGGTGGCAGTGCTCTTCGGACGCGCTGGGCGGGAGGTCGAGTGCGGGGTTGCCGTCGAAGAAGCCGCTCGGCTTGAGCATGAAACCGACGGTGCTCACCGGCATCACCGGCCAGTCCTCGGGGCGCACGATGTGGTGTGCGCCGAGGGTGTGCCAGACGACGAGGTCGGTGCCGTCGAGCGGCCGGTCCCCGGCGGTGTACGCGGGCAGCCCGTCGCCGCCGGGACTCTGCGCGGGATAGTCCCCGGCCGCGTAGCGTTGCGCCGGATCGTAAGCGGTGACCCACAATTGATGGTCGGCGAAGGCACCCCGGCCGGCGAAGAGCGCGCTCCGGGAATGCATCGGCGGCACGGTGGGTCCGGGCATGAGGGCATACGCGGTGGGCTGGCCGAGCGCGGAATTCTCCGTGGTGCTTTCGATCCGCCAATACCGCGCCCGAGCCGGATCAGCGTCGCGTTGCGCGGAATTCTCGCTGCCCAGCACGGTTTTGACGACGTCCCACGCGTTTCCGTGCGGATTCTCCGGCCCGGGCGGGCTCGGCGCCGAGTCCACTTCGACCACGCGGTTGTGCCGGCCGTCCACCGCCATGTCGAGACGCACGCTGAAGAAATGCTGATGGTGCGGGGCGTACAGCTGCGGGGCGACCAGCGTGCCGTGCGCGGGGGTCTCGCCGGGGGCCAAGGCGCCGGTGGAGACGATCCCGGTCATCTTGACCTCGTACTCGATGGTGGCGTCGTTGTAGAAGTACCAGAAATAGCCGTATTCGTAATTGCCGACGGTGACGAACGTGGACACCACCAACCGCCGCCGCCTGCGCACCTCGACGCCTTCGTGGTGATCGGTGTGCTTCCACGCGATGCCGACGTCTTCCTCGTGCATGCACACGGCGTTCGGAATGGTCACCGCGCCGCCGTCGGGATCGTTGACCACGCCGTCGAAATAGCGGATGTGGCCGACGCAATCGCAACCGTAGGTGAGCGAATTGGCCAGCACACCGACGCCGTACTCGCCTTCGTCGAACACGTTCTTGAACCGGTGGTTCGGCGCCGGACTGCCGTAGGGCACCCACATTTCCGACAGCGACGCGCGGTAGAGCACCGGCCGCACCCGGCCGCGGTCGTCGTAGCCGATGTCGTGCAGGACAAGGCCTTCGCGCGGGGTGAACCCGATCCGCAACCGCCAGCGCTGCCAGGTGACCGCGTGGCCTTCGACGGTGAAACTGGGTCCGTCGGGCTGGGTGATTTCGATCGGCTTGACGTCCGCGCGATAGCCGGAATACGCCGGAACATTGTCCGGCGCGAATTGCCACGGTGCCCCGTAATTGCCCGGGTTCGGCGGCAGTGGGACCACTCCGTGGTCGAGAATGTCAAGGACCTCGAAAGTGTCGAGATCCACCTCGGCGACGAGCCCTTCCACCGGACGGGCGTAGCCGTTTTCCCCTGGGGCAGCACGCATCCAGGTGAGCGGACGGGCAAGCCGGCGCGCCGCGGCGTCGTCGTCCGGGCCGGTCCAGCTGGGTGCCCAAGTGTCGATGAGAGCGAGCGAGAAATCGGTGACGCCGCGTTTGCGCATGGCTTCCTGCCACCGCGAATCGGCCCGTACCGCCTCCGCGCAACGGGTGAATTCCTCGTGGAAGAACGCAGGCTGCACCCCCGGCACTGCGCTCAGGGAAGCGATTTTCTCATCGTCCAGAGAAACGACGGCCTCGTAGGTCATCCGCTCGTCGCGAACGTACGCGACGATCTCGGCTTCACGCGGCAGCGCCGGTTGCCCCGGCGCCCAGCCGAGCACGTCGGCCTTCGGCGGCTCGTGGAGCGCGATGAAGACGAACCGCAAGCTCGGGCCGAGACCGCCGTGTTCGCGCAGAACCCGGCCCGCGGCCGCGATCTCCTCGGCGGTCAGCGGTTCCAGTGGATGCGTAGCCGCGGTCCGCGGCGACACTGCCGTCATCGATGCCTCCTCGAACGGATGCCTGCTCCGGCGACTTCCGGGAACCAGTGGGCCGAAGAGCCGGTGCCCGGGATGGGGAGCACTGTACGACCGAATTGCGACCGAATCAAGGCTGACCTGCGTCGGACCACCGCGCCGCCATCGCCGCAAACCCGGCGTACAGCCGCTGAGCCGGGCTCCCGGGCAGGTCACCGCCCGATGGCCGCACCCCGACGGCGTCCTGCAGCACGGCCTGCCAAGCGGCCCCTTCGGGATCGTCGACGCCCTCCCCCTGCAGCTGCCGCAACAGCCGCCGAGCCCGCGCGCGGTCCGGCCGGTCGGCCATGATCCAGTCACGACAGGCGCGACGGGCTTCGTGCCGAGTGGTCACCGCGTACAGGCGGGTCAGGGCGGCAACCGGGTCGGGGTCCAGCTCGACCCGGAGGTCTACTTCGCCGGTGACCTGTCGGACGGACCGGCCTTCGCGCAGGTCACCGGTGTCCAGTCCAGCGGGTCCGTCCCCTCGCGGGTCGCCGGTGCCCAGCCTGGCGGACCGGTCCCCGCGCAAGTCACCGGTGTCCAGTCCAGCGGACCGACCCCCGCGCAAGTCACCATTGCCCAGCCCAGCCGACCTACCCCCTCGCAAGTCACCGGTGCCCAGTCCAGCGGATCCGTCCCCACGCGGGTCGCCGGTGCCCAGCCCAGCCGACCGACCCCCACGCGGGTCGCCGGTGCCCAGCCCGGCGGACCGACCCCCTCCCAGGTCGCTGGTAACCAGCCCAGCCGATCGGTCCCCGCGCAGGTCACCCCCCGCGGCGTGTCCGGCCTGGACCGCGGCAAGCAAGCGCACCGCCAAATCCCCGTGGGTACGGCGGAATGCGTCGGCGATCGCCGGGAGGACGCCATCGTCGTGCAGCATGTTGCCCGCCACCGCGAACCCGCCCGCGGCATCCACGAACCCGGCCGCGACCGGGACGCACCACTCGCCGGTCCACGCCAGCAACCGCCCCTCCGAGGTCACCCCGACGACCTGGCGAAACGGCTGAACACCTGGTCCGGCCATCCCCCGCGCGAAGCGTTCCGCCGTCCGCTCCCCCAGCGTCCGGTCACTGAACGCCTGCGCGGCGACCAGCGCGGTCACCGGCCCGGCGCGGCGCACCGCCAGCACCTTCGCGGTCACGTTCGCCGAATGCGACACCGTCGCGAGCCCGGCCTGGCCTTCCACCGGGTCCCAGCCGGCAATCGTGTAAGTCATCGGTACCGTCCTCGTTGACCCGAGCCCTAATTCGGCTATATTTAGGACATTAGCCGGGCAACCCTCGGAAGGTGGCATGAAGGCCGCGGACTTCGACTACGAACGGCCGCGTTCCCTCGCGCACGCGCTGAGTGCGCTGGCGGAGCCGGACGTCGAGAGCAGGCCGCTGGCGGGCGGGCAGAGCCTGGTCCCGCTGATGGCGCTGCGGCTGAGCCGTCCCGGGTTGCTCGTCGACCTCAACCGCATCCCCGGGCTCGACGGCATCCGGGTCGACGGCACGACCCTGCACATCGGCGCGATGACGCGGCAGCGGGACGTCGAGCTGAGCCCGGTGGTGCAGGCGCACGCCCCGCTGCTGAGCCGGGCCGCCGCGCACATCGGGCACGTCACGATCCGCAACCGCGGCACCATCGGCGGCAGCCTCGCGCACGCCGATTCCGCCGCGGAAATCCCGGCGGCGGCCGTCGCGCTCGGGGCGGAGGTGGTGCTGACCTCCGAGCGGGGCGAGCGCGTGCTGCCGGTGACGGAATTCCTGGTCGGCCACTACACGACGGCAATCGAGCCCGGTGAACTGCTCACCGAGGTCCGCATCGACGTCGGGAATCCGGACCAGCACTGGGCATTCGTCGAATTCACCCAGCGAAGCGGCGATTTCGCACTCGCCGGAGCGGCGGTCCGCCTCATCCTCGACGGCAACCGGGTGACGCAGGCAGTGATCGTCCCACTGGCTGCCGGTGGCGTACCCGCGCGGGTACTCGCCGCCGAACAGCTCCTGGAAGGGGAAATCCTTACGCCCCAACGCATCGAGCAAGCCGCAGCCGCCATGGACCACCGCGAACTGACGGCGGTCATGACCCGCCGCGCACTCCTCGAAGCCGGGCGGTGAGGACCGTGGAACCGTCGAAGAAAATCCTGGTGACCGCCGAGATCAACGGCCGGGAGCAAACCTTCGAATGCACGACCCGCGACACGCTCGCCGACGCACTGCGCCGCTCGTGCGGCCTGACCGGCATCCGGCTCGGCTGCGAACACGGCGTCTGCGGCGCGTGCACCATCGACTTCGACGGCCGGACCGCCCGGTCATGCCTGATGTTCGCCCCACAGGCCGACGGCGCGCGGATCCGCACCGTGGAAGGCCTCACCGACCGCACCGGCCACGCACCGTCCGAAAAGGACCACCTGCACCCGCTGCAACGCGCCTTCGCCGAGAATTTCGCCCTGCAATGCGGGTTCTGCACCCCAGGATTCCTGATGGTCGCACTGGAACTGGTCGCCGCCAACCCCCAGCCGACCCGGGCCGAAATCCGCGAGGCAATCTCCGGCAACATCTGCCGCTGCACCGGGTACGAAACCATCGTCGACGCCATCGAGCACTACACCCGCGACTAATCCGCCCCCTCCGCAAGACGGCTCACCTTCACCCGATACAACGTCCGCGGCCGCCCCGCGCCCGGCGCGCCCTCCTTGCCCAGCCGCTCCGCCAGACCGGCCACCACCAGCTGCCCCAGCATCCGCCGTGCCGACCGTTCGCGGATGCCGTACTCGGTGGCCAGCTGCGCCGCGCTCACCGCCTCCGGGTCGACCCGGCGGAAGATCTCCAGCAGCCGGTTCACCACCGTCGGTCCGAGGCCCGTGATACCGCTGTCCCCCGACCGCAGCGAATGCGCCCGCTGTTTGCCCGCCCGGCCGAGCACGACGACGGTCCCATCGCTGTAGGTCACGCAGTTGCTCACCGACCGGACCGCCATCGTGAGCGCACGCCGGGCGCATTCGCTCGAGTCCCGCACGCTGAGCCCGACCCCGAAGCCGACCACCACCGACGTCCCGTCCAGCACGTCGAATCCGGTCGGCTCGCCGGCCCGATGGGCAGCGACGGCCGCCTCCAGGTCACCGCGGCTGAGCTGCACGGTCGGCTGTCCCGGGTCCCAGCTCAGTTCGCCGACCGCGCCGCCGAGCGCGTCGGCCAGCAGCCGGGCGGCTTCGCGCGCGGCCTCGGGCGTGCCGTCCTCGATCGGCGCCGTGCAGCCGACGCACAGCTGCTGGGCCTGCGACCGGCGCGTCAACGAGGTCAGGTCGGCGCGTTGCAGTGCCTCCCGATACGTGGCCACGGTGTGGTCGGCACGCAGATTCGGCACGCCTCGCTCGGACAGCGCCTCGTGCACCGAACGCAAACCCGTGACGCACATGTCCACCTCGCCCGCTTCGAGCAGCCGGAGGTGGAAATCGAGGACGTTCGCGTTGACGTCCCCCCAGTCCCCGCCGATGTCGTCGATCGGAAGGACGTGCTTCGGCGCGCCGAGCTTGAGGTCGTCGAAGACCTCGCGGACCAGGTCGCGGTCGAACATGTCGATCGAAATCCGCTGCGGTTTCGGATGCGGGAGCGGGCCGCGGAAGTACTCGATCAGCGTGCGGTAGAGATCGTTGCTGCTCTCGGCGACGTACAGCAGCGCGGCCCGGTACTCGTAACCCGACGCCCGCAGCGCGAGGTGGTGCGGGATCCGGCCGGGGAAGAGGATGACCTCGCAGAACTGGTCGAGCTCACGGGCGGGTTCCACGACCTCGGGCGTGAGCCGGTAGGCGCGGGCGACGAACCGGTCGCCGAGCCCGATCGACTCCGCGGCCCGCTGCGCACGTTCGACCGTGTCGGACGTTCCGACGAATCCGATCACGTCAGTGTGCTCCCGTACCAGTCGCGGACCCGTTCCGGCGTCGCGGGCAACGTGGTGACGCGCACGCGAGCAGGCCCCAGCGCGTTGTCGATCGACGCGGCCACGGCCGCCAGTCCGCAGATCGTACCTGCCTCGCCGACCCCCTTGACGCCGGTGAGCACGAACGCGGCGGGTGATTCGAGGTGGTCGAGGACGAAATCGGGCACCTCGGCCGCGGTCGGCACGCGGTAATCGAGGAAGGTGGTGGTCTGCGGCTGGCCGTCCGGGGCGTAGACGAGCTCCTGCAGCAGCGCGCCGCCCAGCGCCATCGCGCACGCGCCGCGGATCTGGCCCTTCACGATGCCCGGGTTGATCACCACCCCGCAATCATCGACCATCACGAACCCGGTCACCCGCACGTGCCCGGTCTCCGTGTCGACCTCGGTGCGCACCGCGACGCTGCCGTAGCTGAACGAGCGCGCCGGCGGGTCGTACACCGCGCGGCCGATGAGGGTCGGCTGCGCGTCGGGTGGCATCCGGTCGATCCGCCGGTACGCGGCATGCGCGACCTCGGCCACCGGCACCATGCGCTCGGGTTCGGCGATGACACGGACGATGCCATCTTCTATCGTCAGTTCCTCCGAGGCGGCCGTGAGCTGGTGCGCGGCGATGGCCAGCACTTGGTCGCGTACCTGCTGTGCCGCCTGGTGAACGGCGACCGAGCCGAGTGTGGCGGCGCGGCTGCCCCCGGTGCCGTAGCCGCTGTACGGGCACGAATCGGTGTCGCCGTACCGCACCTGCACGTCGGAATACGGCACCCCCAGAGTCTCCGCGCAAACCTGCGCCAACGTCGTCCGGACGCCCTGGCCCATGTCGCTCTGCCCGGTGAAGACGGTGACCCGGCCGGTCGAGTCCATCCGCACGATTTCCTCGTCGAAACCGGCCTGGTTCATCTTCAGCGCGGTCGCGATGGAGCGGCTCACGCCCATTCCGGTGGGCTCGACGTAGGTCGCGTACCCGATCCCGACCCGCTGCGCGCCGTGGTGTTCGGTGGTCCAGCCGTGCTCCTGTACCAGCTCGATACAGCGGCGCAGCCCGGCCGCGAAATCGCCGCTGTCGAACACCCAGCCGAGGCCGTTGGAGTACGGAAGCTGTTCGGCGGGAACGAGATTGGCGAACCGGATCGCGTTGGGATCGATGCCGAGCTCGGCGGCGAGGACGTCGATCATCCGCTCCATCGCGAAGTTCGCCTTCGGCTGACCCCAGCCGCGGAACGAGCCGTACGGGGCGCGGTTGGTCATCACGCCGGTCGCGGTGATCTCGACGGCGGGAATCCGGTACGGACCGGGCATCGCCACCGTCGTGATCCACACCGGACCCATGCCGACGCTGCTGACCTCGCCACCGAGCACGCCGACGACCTGCGCCCGCAGCCCGAGCAGCGTGCCGTCGCGGCGGGCGGCCAGCTCGACGTCGATCCGCTGCTCGCGCGCGTGCGAGGTGGCGACGAAGCTCTCGTTGCGGTCCTCGATGTACTTGACCGGACGGCCGGTGAGCTTCGACAGCACCGCGCACACGACGTCGTCGCCGTAATAGTTGGATTTGCTGCCGAACCCGCCGCCGACCGACGGCACCTGCACGCGCACCGCACCGATCGGGATGCCGAGCACCTCCGACAGCGTCTCCCGGACCCGGTGCGGCGACTGCGTGCTGACCCAGAAGTCGAGCCGTCCGGCACCGACCGCGCCGGGCTCGTCGAGGTCGTGCCAGGTCGCCACCATGCCCCGGGTTTCCAGCGGGCACGCGAAATCCCGGCCGATCTTGAACTGTTCGGTGACGATGACCTCGGCTGTCGCGAAGGCGTCGTCGATGTCGCCGAAACTGTTGGTGCTGGAGGCGAGCACGTTGTCCGGCCAGTGGTCGAAGAGCCGTGGGGCGTCCGGGGCGAGGGCTTCGTCGATGTCGAGTACGACGGGCAGTTCGGCGTAGGTCACCTCGACGAGCTCGGCGCCGTCCTCGGCGAGCGCGCGGCTGTCGGCGACCACAGCGGCGACGACCTGGCCGACGTACCGGACTTTGTCGGTGGCCATGGCGTAACTGCCGGTGTCGCGCTGGTTCTCGATATTGCGCCAGCCGACCGGTTGCGGACGCGTGTGGGCGCGCAGTTCGGCACCGGTGAGCACGGCGTGTACACCTGGAACGGCTCGCGCGGCTGTGGTGTCGATGCTCTCGATCCGAGCGTGCGGGACGGGACTGCGGACCATCGCGACGTGCAGCGTACCGAGCGGTTCGATGTCGTCGATGAAGTGCGCCCGGCCGGTGAGCAGGGCGGCATCTTCCTTGCGCAGCACGGATTTACCGAGCACATTGCGGCTTTTTGGTTCGGGTGCGGCCAGCCGGGGCCAGTCCACCGGGCCGGGGCCGGGGCGAGGCGGCGGTGGGTCCCGTGGCGGGTCCGGCGGGGGTGCGCTGTGCGGGTCAGCCATCGATCAACTCCTGGATCAGAGGTACCACCTCGGTGGCCGCCAGGTCCAGAGTCTCCGCCGCCGCGTCGAGGGGCAGGCCGCGGGGGCTGATGCGGAGCTGGAGGTGCGTCACCCCGGCCTCGACGTACCGGAGCATCGCGCGGGCGACCGTTTCCGGCGTCCCGACCAGGGCGAGGTCGTCTCGTGGGGCGCCGGGTTGCCAGGTACCGGCGGCTGCGTAGGCTGCCAGCAGTGGGTCCACATAGGACTGTCCTAAGTGGTGCGCGCGGGACTCCGACCGGGCGATCACGGTGAGCCGGTTGGCCGACACCGCACCCGTTCCGCCGGCGGCCCGGTAGCGTTCGGCCTGCTTGCGGATCAAGCCGAGCTCGTACCCGGTCGAGGCGGTGTACGCGTCGCCGATCCGCGCTGCCCGCTCCGCCGCTTTGGGGATCGCGCCGCCGATCCATACCGGCGGACCTGCCGGTTGAACTGGCAACGGCTCGGTCCATCGGCTGCGCAAATTCTCCACCGTACGCTCGAACTCCGCGCCGATCCGGCCGTCGGCGCTGCGGGCCGCCCACATCCGCCGCGGGCCGAGACCGAGGCCGAGCACCAGCCGTCCGTCGGTCAGCTGGTCGGCGAGTGCGACGTCGTGCGCGAGGCGGTGGTTTTCCCATGCAGGCACCAGAAGCGCGCCCGTGCCGAGCCGCGCGACGGTAGTGAACGGGGCCAGCGCGACGAGGGCCATCAGCGCGTTGGGGCTATGGAAACCCATCGGGTCGCCGCGCCGGTACACATAGCTTTCCCCGGCCCAGATGCTGTCGTATCCCAGCGGCCCCGCCCTTTCGAGCAACGGACGGAGGGCGCGCAGCCGGTCCGCGTACGTCTCCCCGGCCGGCGGTGCGAGGTCGAGGGCGAGGCCGAGCGTCGGGACTTTCACGTGACCAGACCGTCGCGGACCAGCGGAATCACCCGATCCGCGAAGGCCCGCATCGTGGGTGCGATGTCCCGGTCCAGCGCATGCGGAAGGATCACGAACCGCCGTACCCCCGTCGCGGCCAGCTCGAGCACCCGTTTCGCGACGGTCTCGGGCGGACCGGTCCAGCTCACGGCGTCGAGGACAGCGTCGGGGATGGCCGCCGAAGCCGCCAGCATCCTTGGGTAATCCTTCGCGGCGGCGAACGCTTCGAGCTCCGGCGGCATCTGCCCGCGCGCCTCGCCGAGAAACTCCCAGCGCGGGTAGTAGCCGACCAGCAGCTGCGTGATCAGCGGACGGACGGCGTCGCGGGCGCGCGCCGGATCGTCGTCGACGCAACAGTCGATCCGAGCGACGACGTCCCGGTCGATCCGCCACTCCCGGCCCGCTTCCACCGCTCCGGCCCGCACCCGCCCGGCCGCCTCCTCGAACCGGCCGGGCAACGCGAGGCTGGCAATCATCGCCTGGTCGGCGACCGCCCCGGCGAGCCGCAACATCCTCGGACTCTGGGACGCCAGCACAATCGGCACCGCCCGCGACCCCTTGACCGCCAGGCGAGCCCCTTCGGCCGCGAACACGTCGGCCTGGGCGGAAACCGTTTCCCCCCGCAGGAATGCCCGAGTGACTTCGAGCGCGGCGGCGACTGTCTGCAGTGGACGGACCCGGCGCAACCCCATCTCCGGCAACCCCGACCCACCCGCGCCGAGCCCGAGCAAGGCCCGCCCGCCGGACAGCTCGTCCAAGGTCGCGACGGCGGCGGCGGTAACCAGCGGATGCACGGTGTAGGGGTCGGCCACGAAGGTCCCGAGCTCGATCGTGGCGGTGACCGCCGCTGCAGCGCCGAGGGTGACGAGCATGTCGCGGTGGAAGCGTTCGTTCGAGACCCATAGTTGGTGGTAGCCGAGCGCTTCGGCCTCTGGAGCGAGACGGACGGCGGTGGAGGCTTCGATGTAACGCCCGAACCCGAACCCGAAGACGGGGTCCTTTGGGATCTGCGGAGTGCGCGGTGTCTGCGGCGTTTTCCCTGCGGGGTCCGGCATAGTCGCGGCGAGTCCCGACGCCCCCGCAGCCGGTCCCACCGTCGACGCAACCCGGTCCGGCATCTTCCCGGCCGAGCCCGGCGTTTTCGCGGCCGAATCTGGCGTCTTCCCAGCCGAGTCCGGCGCCCTCCCGGCCGAATCCGGCATCCTCCCGGCCGAATCCGGTATCTTTCCGGCCGAGTCCGGCGTTTTCGCGGCCGAATCTGGCGTCTTCCCAGCCGAGTCCGGCGTCTTCCCGGCCGAGTCCCGCGTCCTCCCGGCCGAGTCCCGCGCCCTCCCGGCCGAATCCCGCGCCCTCGCAACCGCCCCCGGCACCCTCGCCACCAGATCCGACGTCTTCGCAGTCACCCGCACCGCCCTCCCCGACGTCACTGCCGATCCGTCGCCACCCGCGGACCACTGCGCCGCGGCGAGAAATGCGCGTGGACCACTCGCCACTCCGACCCGGCCCCCGACGACCCCGCCCCGGCGCCCGTCTTCGTGAGCACCACGGTGCCGCGAACTCGCGGAGTCGCCGCAACGGTCGTCGAGTTGGTGTCGACGTCGTGGGCCTCCCACTCCCGCCGGACACCCTCGTCACTCACCACCGCGAGCCCGTCCCGGATCAGCACGCGGACCCGGCTCAGCTGGGCCTCCACCGTGGTGACGAAGCGCGGTCCGTAGTACCGCCAGACCTCCTTCCACTCCTCCACCCCGTGGTAGTTGTGGCCGTTCGAGTTGAAGTAGACGTCGTCCGGGTCGCTGCCCCAGATCGTCTCGAGCAGCGGGATGTCGAAGGTGTTGTTGGCCGTCCAGAACGTGCGGAACGCGGCGAGCACCGCCCGCTGCTCCGCCGGGGTGCCGCCGTCGAACGTGACGTCCTCGGTGACGGCGTGGGGATCCATCGCGGTTGACATACGACCGAAATATACCCGATATTCGGCAGCGGACAACCCTCGAACACGGCAGCCGACGGGTTCAGCGGGTAATACGGCCTCTTTGCGGACCTTGAGGAGGGACCGATGACCGAGCCGATACCGGGCGTCGTCGTGCACCGGGACGAAGCCGGAATTCCGCACGTCACGGCCACGACGGAGCACGGCGCCTGGTTCGGCCTCGGCTGGGCCGCGGGCACCGACCGGCTCTGGCAGCTCGACGCCGACCGCCGCCGCGCGACCGGCCGCACCGCCGAGCACGCAGGCCGGTCCGCCTTGCCCGCGGACCGCCTCGCCCGCCGCCTCCGCCTTGACTCCCTCGCCCGCCGGGACGCCGCCCACCTCAGCCCCGCAGCCCGCGACCGGTTCCAGGCCTACGCAGACGGCGTCAACGCCGCGGCGGCCGGGGTCAATGCCGCAACCACCGGGGTCAACACCGCGCCCACCGGTCCCAACACCACAGCCGCCCGCGCCAACACCACAACCACCGGAGCCAACGCCACAGCCGCCGGGGTCAACACCGCAACCGCCGGTCCCAACACCGCGCCCACCGGTCCCAACACCGCAACCGCCGGAGCCAACGCCACAGCCGCCGGGGTCAACACCGCAACCACCGGTCCCAACACCGCGCCCACCGGTCCCAACACCGCAACCGCCGGAGCCAACACCGGAACCACCGGTCCCGACACCACCGCCGCCGGAGCCAACGCCACAGCCGCCGGTCCCAACACCGCGGCGGCCGGTCCGCTTCCGCCCGAGTTCGAGCAGGCCGGTATCGGGTTCGAGCCGTGGGAACCGTGGCACAGCCTGGCGGTCTTCGCGGTCCGGCACGTGCTGATGGGTGCCTGGCAGCACAAGCTGGCGGCGGGCGTGATCGCCGCCCGGTTCGGGGTCGCCGCGCTGCAGGACCTCGTCCCGGGAGCCGCCGCGGACATGCCGGTCACGGTGCCCGCCGGGGCGCAGATCGGGCCGGACGATCCGCGCAGCCGCCTCGTCACGGACGCCGCGGACGAACTCGCCGCCGCGGCAACCCACCTCGGCTTTCTCACGAGCGTGGTCGGCGGTTCGAACGCGTGGGCCGTCGCGGGCAGCCGCACCACCACCGGGTACCCCGTGCTCTGCAACGACGCCCACCGCGCCCCGGAAATGCCGAACCCCTATTGGCAGGCGCGGCTCAGCTGTCCGGAATTCTCCGTCCGGGGCGCGACTTTCCCCGGTTTTCCCGGGTTCCCGCATTTCGGTCACAACGGTTCCGTCGGCTGGGCGATCACGAACAGCGGTGCCGACGCCCAGGACCTGCTGATCGAAGAATTCGAAACCCGGGACGGCGTGGTCCACGTCCGCAACCCGGACGGCTGGGGCGTTGCGGAGGAATCTCTTTCGACCATCCAGGTCGCCGGCGGCGAGTCCGTGGTGGAACCCTGCTGGCGCACCCCTCGCGGCATGGTGGTACACGGAAATCCGCGGACCGGACCCGCATTGTCGCTGCGGTGGACGCTTTTCGAGCACGCGCGGGACGACATGGACGTACCCCGGCAGATGATCGCCGCCCGTTCCGTGCGGGAATTGCTCGACGTCCAGGCCCCGTGGACCGACCCGGTCAACAACCTGCTGGCCGCCGACACCGCAGGCCACGTCGGCTACCTCCTGCGCGGCGCCCTCCCCCGCCGGATTTCCCTTGCCGGGACAGTGCTTCCGGTGCCAGCTTGGGATCCGCGCACCGCTTGGGCAGGCCGGGTCCCGTTCGTGGAAATGCCCCGGGAAGAAGATCCGGAAGGTGGTATCCTGGTCAATACCAACAATATCGTGTCCGCCGCACCGGCGCCGGTCGTCGCGCATCCGGTCGTCGACTGGTATCGCGCTGAGCGGGTACACCAGTTGCTCGCCGCGCGGTCCCGGCACACCGTGGCCGAACTGGCCGGGTACCAGAACGACGTCCGGTCCCTGGCCGCCGCCGACTGGGCTGCGGTTTTATCCACGCGTGGCCCGTATCAGGGCTCCGCAGAACAAGCCCGCCGCACCATCGTCGCGCTGGACGGTCACCTGGACGCCCACGGCCCCGCCGTCGTGTACGCCGCTTTCCGCCACGCGCTGGCCCGCCAGGTCCTGCAAGACCGGCACGGCGCCGACCTGGCCGCGTTCCTCCTGACCGGCCCCCTGCCCGTCACCGCGGTGCTGGCCAACCGCTGGTTTGCCCGCCTGACCTGGTCCGAGCGCGCCGACCTCCCCGACGCCACCCTGACCGCCGCACTGGCCGCGGCTTGGGACAGTTCCGTCCCCGCCCCCTGGGGCACCCACCACGCCCTGACCGCCGACAAACGGTACCCAATAGGCGGCGACAACGAGACGATCGCCATCGCCACCCACCCATGGGACGGCTACTCGGTGACGAACTGCGCGGTGTACCGCCAGGTCCTCGACCTCGCCGACCTCCCCTCGTCCCGCTGGATCCTCCCGGAGGGAAAACAACTTCCCTTGTGGGCCAACGGTCAGCTGCTGCCCATGTAGCCGCGGATACCTCGCCGACCACTGCCGGACGGCGAACCCAGCTACACCACGCCAACCACTGCCCGCGCGGTGAGACCCGACTGCACCACGCCAATCACCGCCGCACCACAGTCACCCCGCCATCCCACAAAACCCGCGCCGCACCCCGCGGACCACTGCCGTACGCCAACACCCCCGCCGCCGTCCGCATCGCGGGATCCCTCCCAGTGCTATTGCACTGTGCCATGGCACTGGCTATGGTCGGCATGGTTCGGCGAAGCACGCCCACCCGGACAGAGAGAGGGACTGTGATGGAGATCGTCCGGCTGGATGCCGGTGCCGTGCGGGAGAATGTCTCGATGGCGCGGGCGATCGCGGCCGTCCGGCAGGCTTTCCTGGATTACGGTCGCGGCGAATTCGAGATGCCCCTGCGGACCGCGCTCGCCGACGGGCAGTTCCTGGTCATGACCGCGCACCACCGGCCGAGCCGTTCGGCGATGGTGAAGACGCTCAGCCTCAACTTCGGCTCGCGGACGCCGTCCATCGTCGGCACGGTCACCTGGACCGATCTCGACCGCACCGGCCAGATCGCGGCGGACGCGTCGGCGGTCACCGCCCTGCGCACCGGCGCGGTCAGCGGCGTTGCCACCGACCTCCTCGCGCCCCCGCGCGCCGACACCTGCACTGTCGTCGGCGCCGGGGCGCAGGGCGCGGACCAGGCGCGCGCCGTGCACGCGGTCCGCCCGTTGCGTGAGCTGACCCTGGTGGACCGCGACCTCACCCGCGCCGAAACCCTCGCCGCCCAGCTGGCCGCCGACCTCCCCGGCACCAAGATCGGCGTCTCGTCCGACGCGGAGGAAGCCGTCGCCGGACGGGACATCATCTGCTGCGCGACCACCACCCGCGAGCCATTGTTCCGGGCCGAAGCGCTGACGCCGCAGGCACACGTCAACGCCATCGGTGCCTTCCGGCCGGACATGCGCGAGCTGCCCGACCACCTGCTCGCCACCTCTTACCTTGTGGTGGACGACCTTTCCGCGGTCCTCGAAGAGTCCGGCGAGATCATCCACGCCATCGGAACCGGTACGCTCCGGCAGGACGACCTGGTTCCCCTCAGCGATGCACTGCAGCGGAATTCGTTCCCGGACACCAGAACTGTGTTCAAATCCGTCGGACTTGCCGTGCAGGACTGGGCAATCGCCCGGCTCCTCGCGGACCAGTTCCTGCGCCAAAACGCGGAGACGCCGTGACCGGTACCCGGACCGTCGTGATCGGCGGCGGGATCGTGGGCGCCTACCTGGCCTACGAACGCGCCCGGCGCGGCGACGACGTCGAGGTGCTGGATCCCGGCGCGGGCACCGGGGCGTCGACGCGCAACGCCGGAATTCTGGCCCTCAGCTACGCAAAACCGATGTCGAACCCGCAGTCGCTGCTGGCCGGGGTCAAATCGATCATCGGGCTCGGGCACGACCTGCAGCTCAGCCGTCCGCTGAGCCGGCGCACCCTGTGGTGGATGGCGCAGTTCGGCATCGCGTCCCGGCCGCTGCGCGCACACCGAGCCGCACGCACGATTTATGAGATGACACAAGCAAGTGTACCCCTCTACGACGAGTTTTCCCAGCGAGAGCAAGTGTCTTTGGGCCTGCGCCGCAGCGGATGGCTTTACGTGGCACGAAGCAGCAAGGCACTCCACGGTCAGATCGCGCTGGCGAACAGCCTCGCCGGAATCGGCATTGCCAGCCGGACCATCACTGCCGCCGAACTCCGCGACGTCGAACCATCTCTGGCGGACGGTTTTGTCGGTGGGGTGCAGTATCCTGGGGACATCTCGTTCGACCCAGCTTGCGTAACCACCGCCGTCATCGACGCGGCACGTCGCCATGGCGTGCAGTTCAGCGCCGACGAGGTAGTGAGCGCCGACGTCACCGACGCACGCGTAACGGCTGTCCGCACAGCCGATGGCCGAGTCGTGCGCGCGGACAGGTTCGTGATCGCAACGGGAGCGTCGAGCCGCGCCGTCGGCCGCCTGTTCGGCGTGCGGCTACCAGTGGAGCCCGGCTACGGGTGGAGTCTGGTGCTGCCCACCACCGGCCCACTCGCAACGAGCACACTGATGGGGATCGAGGATCACGTGGTCGTCAACCCAGGCCCGGATTCGGTACGCATCACCGGAGGAATGCGCTTCGGAGGAATCCCCTTGGACAGCAACCGATTCGGGCGTGCACCGTCGGGCACCACCCGGCTCGGCAAAACGGGGACCGCCACTCGGTTCGGAGGTTTGAACGGCAGCACGCAATCCGACGAGCCGCAGACCGGCAACGCCTGGAGCGGGGGCATGCAGACCGACGAGGCACAACCCGCCACCACGCGGACCGCCCGTACGCGATCCACCCGGCCACAGGCCGACAGCACACTTCGACCTGCCGAGCAACCGACCAGCGACACGCGGACCGGCGACACGCCCGCGTCCGAGCCTCAGCCGGATCCCGGTGATCTCGCCGCTCTCCGCCGTGCTGCCGAACGGGTGCTGCCTGCCATCCGCGCGATCGACCATCCCGGGCACGGGCAGGTCGGCGCCCGCCCGATGACTCCGAGCGGATTGCCGATCATTGCCCGGATGCTCGGTAACCTCTTCGCCGTGACCGGACATGGGACGCTCGGAATGACCCTCGCTCCCCGCAGCGCAGTTCTCGCGAGCGATCTGATCGACCGGGCGTCGGAGTAGCACGCACCCGAGCGGACGGTGGGTCAGTCAGGTTGGGCCGCATACCCAGTGCCCGTGCAGGGCAGGCTGATGCCGGCCGAACCCGCCCCGCAGCCCATGCCCGGCAGCAGCCACCCGGAGTCTGTATCCGATTGGCGGCCGTCAGGAGCAGATCACCCTTCCGTTCGGGCCCAATCTGCGCGTACGTGGCCGATATGGCGGCGCGTCAGCTTTTCCAAGCCTCGATGGTCATGGTCAAGAGCCAGGTGGACCATCTGTGCGTGTTCCCGGGTGGACTCGATCAGGCGGCCTGCTTTCGCCAGTCGCTCGAGGCCGTACAGGCGGCTTCGGTTTCGCAGGCTTCGGACCACGTTCACCAGCTGCTCGTTGCCGTGCAGTAGCAGGAAGCGGGTGTGGAACTCGGTGTCCATCTGCATGTACGTGACCAGTTCCGACGTTTCCGCCGCGCGTTCGAGTTCCTCGGTCAGCGGGAGCAGCTCGCGCAGCGCCGTGGCGGTTTCCTCGTCCGTGCGGCGGGCGACTGCGCGCATCGTCGGGACTTCCAGGAGCAATCGGGTTTCCGCCAGCTCGTCCAGTTCGTGCTCGGACACTCCGGTGATCCGGAAACCCTTGTTCCGCATCACCTCGACGAGCCCCTCGCGCGCCAGGTCCAGCATGGCCTCGCGGACCGGGGTCGCCGAGATGCCCATCATTTCCCCGATCATGGGGGCCGGGTAGACCACCCCGGGGCGCATCCGGCCGGAGATGATCGCGGCTCGCAGCGCTTCCACGACCTGTTGCCGGAGGCCTGATTCCCGCGTGACGGAGCCGAGCCGCAGCTGGTCGGCGAGGTAGGTCGCGGTCATTCGGCCTCCGGGGGTCCGCGGGCGGTAGTGCAATAGTACCCAGGGGTACCCGGCCTGCCGACCACCGCAGGCACCAAAACCCGGCGGAACCAAAGCCAAAGCCAGCAAAACGAGCCTAGATCTCCTCCAAAGACCGTCCCCGGGTGCGTTCCCCCAGCAATCCGATCACCACCCCACCGACGACCCCCGCCGCGCACAAAAAGACGAACACCGCCCAGCTACCCAGCCCTCCCGCCAGCCCCGCGATCACGAACGTCGACCCGAATACCCCGATCCGGCTCACCCCGTTGCCGATGCCCAAGCCAAGGCCGCGGAGGCGGGTCGGGAAGATCTCCGGGAGGTAGGTCAGCGCGCAGGCGGTCGCCATCTGCATGAGCAGGACCGTCAGCAACCCCGTCACCACCAGCACATCGAAGTTCCCCACCAGGCCGAACACCAGCAGCAGCGCGGCAATCGCAACGCACAACACCGACAGCACAGTCCGCCGCTCGAACCGGTCGATCACCGCGGTCGCGGCCAGCGCGCCCGGGCAGGCGGCGACCGCGACGATCGCTCCGAACGTCAGGCTCTGCGCGGTCGTGAATCCCCGTTCCACCAGCAAAGTCGGTACCCAGGCGTTGAATCCGTAGAACACCGTGAGCGACAACGTGAGAAAAACAGCGACGACAAGCAACCGCCGAAGGTACGGGCGGGCAAGGAGTTCCCGTGGCGACGCCGGAACAGCCGGAGCGAGCGGGACAACCTCGGGCAGGTCGGTGACCCGGCGGGCCAACGCTTCCACGTCTTCGACCACCGCCCGCGCCCGATCAGTCTCCGCCCAGCGTACCGATTCCGGGAGTACCTTCGCCACCACCAGCGCGACCACCACGCCACCCGCGCCGAGTACGAAAATCCAGCGCCACGAACCGGTTCCCAGCGGGACCACCCAGCGCGCGAACAACGCCATCGCCAGCACGCCGAGCTGTGCGACGGCCAGCGCGAGCGCCTGGATCCGGCCGCGGAGCCGCCGCGGGAACATCTCGGCCAAGTACGTCAGCACCCCCACCAGCGCCGCCTGCAGGCCCACCCCAGTCAGAATCCGGTACGCCCCCAGGTCGGCCTCGCCCACCGCGAAGGCGGACGCCAGCGAGCAGGCCGAGTAGAACAGCGTCGCCCCGACGATCAGGCGTTTCCGGCCGATCCGGTCGGCCAGCCGCCCGCCCACGACCGACCCGGCGAGCATGCCGATGAACGACGCCGCGGTAATGAACCCGACGCCGCCGAGCGACAGTCCCCATTCCTCACGGATTTTCGGCGCGGCATAGGAAAACGCGTTCAGGTCGGCCAGATCGAACATCAGCAGCAGGCCGAGACACGCCAGCCAGACCCGGTGCCGCGGCGTGACCACCGGGATCCGGTCCATCCGATCGCTGAGCCGGTACACCGAGGTCGCGTCCACTCCGGTTCCTCCTCCGATGGCGTATCCACCCGAGTATCGGCAGGACCGGAGCCGGAAACCATCGGTGCTTTGCCTACCGCACTGAGGAAATCACGTACGGTCCACGAAGAGGTCGTACTCCAGCACATCGCCGCCGTAGCGCGAGAAATCGGTGACCCCGGCCGAGCGCAGGACGTCGACGTCCAGCAACGCCTGGCCGGTGAACTCGCGGGAAGGCCGGGCCAGGATCTCCACCGCGGCATCGGCGACGATCTCCGGTGACCGCGCCTTGCCCATCGCCTCGTCGCCGCCGAGGAGGTTCTGGACAGCGGCAGTCGCGATCAGAGTCTCCGGCCACAGGCAGTTCGCGGCAACGCCATCGGACGCGTACTCCGCCGCCCACCCCAGCGTCAGCAGCGACATGCCGTACTTCGCCAGCGTGTACGCGGGATGCTTGCCCAGCCACTCCGGTGCCAGGTTCACCGGCGGGCTCAGCGAAAGAATGTGCGGATTCGTACCCTGGCGCAGGTGCGGCAGGCAGGCCCGGGTGAGCAGGTAGGTACCGCGCAGCTGGATCTGCGTCATCAGATCGAACCGCTTCACCGGCAGCTCCGCCGTGGGCGCCAAGGCAATGGCCGACGCGTTGTTCACGCAGATGTCGATGCCACCGAAGCGTTCCACGGCTTTGGCAACGGCATTGTCCACAGAGGACTCGTCACGGACATCGCCCACCACCGCGAGCGCCTGTCCCCCGGCCGCCTCGATCTCGGCCGCGGCGGTGTGCACGGTGCCGGGCAGGCGCGGGTCGGGGCGGTCGGTCTTGGCGAGCAGCGCGACGTTGGCGCCTTCCCGGGCAGCGGCCAGGCCGATGGCGAGGCCGATCCCCCTGCTGCCGCCGGACATCATCAGGGTGCGTCCGGTGAGGCGTCCACCGGCTGGATTCTCCGTCATCCCGAAACTGTTACACACTGACGACAGCCGTCCCTAGAACGTTAGACCTATGTCACAACACTTCGCCGACAGTCGTCGCGCAGACGTTAAGATGGCGGCATCATGCTCAAGCCCGTCAGCACCAGGTCCGCCCTGCTCACGATGCTGCTCGGCGCGGACGTCCCCGCGCTGACCACCCGCGAGCTCGTCGTGTCCGCGTCCGTGGTCGGCTTCGCCGAACCCACCGTGCGCGTGACGCTGTCGAGGATGACCGCGGCCGGCGACGTCGTCCGCGACGAGGACGGCGCGTACCACCTCTCCGCCCGGCTCGCGGCCCGCCAGCGCCGCCAGGAGGAGGCGGTGCACCCGTCCACCCACGCGTGGGACGGCACGTGGGACCTGGTGGTCGTCACCGCGACCGGCCGCCGGGCCAGCGACCGCGCCGACCTGCGCAGCACCTTGTCCGACCTGCGGTTCGCCGAGCTGCGCGAGGGGACCTGGACGCGTCCGGCCAACCTGAAAATGCGCCTGCCGGGCGACGTCGCCGAGGTCACCGAGCGCTTCACCGGCGCCGCCGTCGAGCAGCCCGCCGAGCTCGCCGGGCGCCTCTGGGACCTGAACAGCTGGGCCACCACCGCCCGCGCACTGCTCGACGCCACCGCGACCGACGACCCCGTGCTCCGCTTCACCGCGTGCGCGACCTCCGGCCGTCACCTCCTCGCCGACCCGGTCCTGCCCGACGACCTCCTACCCGCCGATTGGCCCGGCGACCAGCTGCGGGCGTCACACATCGCGTACAAACGGTGGCTCGTCGAAATGCGGCGCAGCCTTCTCGGCAACCCGGTGACCTGAACGCTTCCCGATGCGCCCGTCCAGGCGGATGCTGGGGGGCACGGCATCGGAGGTGCGGGATGGCAACCGACGTAGCGACGTTCTGTCCGCTGTGCGTGTCGAGATGCGGGGCGACCGCGACCGTCGACAATGGACGGCTCCTTGCCCTGCGCCCCCTGCCCGGACATCCGACCGGACAGGCGATCTGCGTCAAAGGCAAGGCCGCGCCGGAAATCGTCGCGCATCCCGAACGTCTCCTCCACCCACTCCGCCGCACCACCCCGAAAAGCGCGGACGACCCGGGCTGGGAACGCATCAGCTGGGACGAAGCCCTGACCACCATCGCGGCGAAACTCACGGCCATCGCTTCCGAGTCGGGTCCGGAAGCGGTGGTGTTCGGCAGTGCTTCGCCCTCGACGTCGGCAATGTCGGATTCCATCGACTGGCTCGTCCGGCTCCGGCGCGCCTTCGGCAGCCCGAATCTCCTCGGGTATATGGAATTGTGCGGCTGGGGCCGCTATTTCGCGACGATGTACACCTGGGGCGAGCCGGTTCCCGGCGCCTACCTGCCCGATCTCGACCAGGCCGGATGCATCCTGTACTGGGGTTACAACCCGTCGGTGTCCCGGCTCGCGCACGCCACTGCGACCACTGCTGCCCGGCGGCGTGGCGCGAAGCTCGTCGTGGTCGACCCACGTCGTGCCGGGCTCGCCAGCAAGGCCGACCAGTGGTTACGCGTCCGTCCCGGCACGGACGCCGCGCTGGCGCTGGCCATCACCCGCGTGATGATCGAAAACGATTGGTACGACAAGGAATTCGTCGAGAAGTGGACCAACGCGTCCTGGCTGGTCCGCACTGATACCGGCGAGCTGCTGGCCCCCGGTACGACCACCGACGCGCCGACTCGCGCGGTCTGGGACCTGCTGGCCGAAAGCTGCCTGACCCCCGAAGAGGCCGAGCGGATCACTGGCGTCCCGGCCGAGCAGATCGTCGCCGTCGCGCGGCTGCTGTGGGAGGCGCGGCCGGTCGCGTTCTACACCTGGAGCGGGCTGGAGCAGCACAGCAACGCGACCCAGACGGTCCGCGCCATCAGCCAGCTCTACGCCCTCACCGGCTCCCTCGACAAACCGGGTGGAAACGTCCTCTTCACCCCGATTCCGGCCAACCCGATCGACGGCATGGACCTGCGGCCGCCGGGAACGCGCGCCATCGGGGTCGACGACCGGCCGTTGGGCCCGGCGCGGTACGAGTTCGTCACCGGCGAGGACTTCTACCGCGCAGCCTTGGACGGCGTGCCGTACCGCGCCCGCGCGCTGGTCAACTTCGGCGCCAACCTGGTGATGGCCCACGGCGACAGCGCCCGCGGCCGCGACGCCCTCGCCGCGCTGGATTTCTTCGTCCACACCGATCTGTTCCTGAATCCGACTGCAGCGCAAGCGGATCTCGTACTCCCGGCAACGAGCGCGTGGGAGGCCGAGGCGTTGCGAATGGGCTTCGAAACCAGCCAGGCCGCGCAGTCCACTGTCCAATTGCGACAACAATTGGTCGCCCCGCGCGGCGAGGCCAGGTCGGATCTGCGGATCATCTTCGACCTCGCGGTCGCCCTCGGACTGGGCGCGCAGTTTTTCGACGGCGACCTCGACGCGGCCTGGCGCCACCAACTCGCCCCCAGCGGAGTCACGCTCGACCAGCTGCGCGCGGCCCCGGAAGGTATCCGCCTGCCGCTGGAAACGGTCCACCGCAAATACGAGCAACGCGGCTTCCGGACGCCGTCCGGGGTCGTCGAGCTCTACTCGGAAACCCTGCGCCAGCACGGCTACCCTCCGCTACCGACCTACGCCGAACCGTCACTCAGCCCGCTCTCCCGCCCGGACCTGGCCGCGCGTTACCCGCTGGTCCTCACCTGCGCGAAATCGCTGTTCTTCTGCGAAACCCAGCACCGCGAGATCACCAGCCTGCGCAAATCCGCGCCCGAACCGCAGGTCGAACTGCATCCGGACACCGCAGCCGCCCGCAATATCAGCGCCGGTGACTGGGTCCGGCTGGAGACGCCCAAGGGCAGCATCCGCGCGCGGGCGAAGTTCAACGTCAACCTGGACCCGGGCGTCGTCTGCGGCCAGCACGGCTGGTGGCAACCGGCGGGCGACCTGGGACAACCGGGCTACCCGCCGTTCGGCGACGGCAGCGCCAACCTCAACCTCGTACTGAGCCAGACGCCGAGCGACCCGATCAGCGGCAGTTCCCCGCTGCGCGCGTCACTCTGCGAGATCACCCGGGACTGATCGTCAGGAAAGCGTCAGGTGCATGGCCGCGCTGACCGGCCAGAATGACGTCGTGGACAATGCAGTACGGGGGCGGTGATGCGCTACGGGCAGCACTGCCCGGTCGCCGGCGCGGCCGAGATCTTCGGTGAGCCCTGGACGCTGCTGATCGTGCGCGAACTCCTCCACGGCGCCGCCACGCTGCCCGAACTGGCCATTGGACTGCCCGGACTGTCCCGCAGCCTCCTCGGCAAACGCTTGCGACAGCTGTCCGCCGCCGGTCTCGTCACCGTCTCCGGGAGCGTCCCGGTGCACTGCGAGCTCACCGAAGCGGGGCAGGAGCTGGAGGAAGTCCTCGACGTACTCGGCCGGTGGTCCCGGCGGCGGCTGCCGCGGCGAGGTGGCTTCGACCCCGGCGGGCTGCTGCGCGACATCGCCCGCGGAATCGACGTCGGCACCCTGCCTGCGGACCCGGTCAGCCTGCATTTCAGCTTCAGCGAAACCCGGGGCCCGCGCTGGTGGTGGCTGGCCCTTTCGGCGCGCCGGGTGCACGTCACCGCGCAGGACCCGCGGCTGCCGGTGGCCGCCGGGATCACCTGCGCACCGTCGGCGCTGGCCGACGCCTGGCTCGGGCACACCAGCTGGCTCGACGCGGTCCGCGACCGATCCGGTTCAGCGGCGATCGCGAGGCCGTGCGGCGGACGATCGGGTGGCTGGGGACGAACCGCTACTACGCGCCCACGGCGGTACCTGGGTGACCGCGGTGCTGCGCCGGTCCGGTGGATCCGGCCGATCCCGCGGGTCTGGCCGGTTCGCCCGCGAATCATGCGGGTCCGGCCGGTTCCCCCGCGAATCATGCGGGTCCGGGCGGTTCGCCCACGAATCGAACAGCAGGAGCAACCCGGCGAAGGCCACGCACACCAGCCCGACGATCACCGCGCCCAGCGCGATCAGCAGCGCCGCCACGGCCAGCAACGGCACCACGGCAAGCCAGCAGTACGGATCGATCCGGCCGAAGTGCCGCCGCCCGCTCATCCCGCGTCCCGCCCATTGCTCACTATTGCAGTATGCAACACTTTCGCCGGGCATGGGTTTTCCGCGACAGAGGAACCGAACACGATGGCCGTGCAAGTCCTGCTGGTCGAAGACGACGCGATGATCAGCGAGGCGCTCGTCCTCGCGCTCTCGGACGAGGGTTTCGCCGTGACGCCGACGGCGTCCGGGGAAGAAGCGCTGGCAGCGCTGGAAACGGTGCCTGCGGAGGTCGTGCTGCTCGACCTGATGCTGCCCGGAATCGACGGCCTCACCGTGTGCCGCGAGCTGCGCAAGCGGGGCAATCTCCCGGTGATCGTGATCACTGCCCGAACGGACAGCCAGGACGTCATTGCCGGGCTGGAAGCGGGCGCGGACGACTACGTGACCAAACCGCTGGTGGCCGGGGAACTCGCCGCGCGGATTCGCGCGTTGCTGCGCCGGACCGCCCCGGCCCGGCCGGTGCACCTGCGGATCGCGGATCTGCTGCTGCATCCGGACGACGAAAGTGCGTCGCGGGCCGGCACCCGCATCCACCTCACCCGCACGGAATTCCGTCTGCTGTCGGAACTCGCGGCGGCGGAGGGGCAGGTCGTCACGCGGGAACAGTTGCTGCAGCGCGTGTGGGGGCACGACTACTTCGGCGACACCCGGCTGCTCGACGTGCACATCCGGCGGCTGCGCCGCAAGGTCGAGCCCGATCCTGACGCGCCGCGCCTGGTGCTGACCGTCCGCGGAATCGGCTACCGCGTCGAACCGCAGCCGTGAAGCGGACGCTTTCCCTGCGCTGGCGGGTTTCCGCGGTGTTCGGCCTCGGTCTGGTGCTGGTGGTCAGCGTGCTGTCGCTGGCCACGTGGCACCTCACCACCGGGTACATGCTGAGCCAGCGCGAGCAGAGCGCCGACCGGCAGTCCCAGGTCAACGTGCGCCTGGTCGAGGCGGCGATCCGCAGCCGTCCGGACAGCATCGACGAGCTGCTCACGGGGTTCTCCACCGGCCCGGACTCGACGATCCTGGTGTCCCGCGCCGGTGGCTGGCGCACCACGGGCCGTCCGATCGGGCCGGAGACACTCCCGCCCAGCTTGCTTGCCGACGCACCGGCCCGGCAGCGCTTCACCGCCGACGGGATTCCGGTGCTCGCGGTCGCGCTGCCGCTGTCCGACGGCCTGTATGTGGAGCTTTATCCGTTGCTGGAACTGGAAAAGACCTTCCGGTACCTGCGGGTCCTGCTGATCGCCGGAACTGTCGCGTGCGGAATTCTCGGCGTCGGGCTCGGTGCGTGGTCGGCCCGGCGGGCGCTCCGGCCGCTGACGACGTTCACCGAGGTCGCCGCCCGGATCGCGCGCGGCGACCTGCGGGCGCGGCTGCCCGAACAGGCCGACCCTGATCTCGCGCCGCTGGCCGCCACCTTCAACACGACCGCCGAATCGCTGGAGCAGCGGGTGCGCCGGGACGCCCGGTTCGCCGCGGACGTGAGCCACGAGCTGCGGTCGCCCCTGACGACGATGACGACCGTCGCGGAAGTCCTCGACCGCCGCCGCGACACCATGCCCGCGCCCGCGCAGAAAGCCCTGCGGCTGCTGCTGGCCGAACTGCACCGGTTCCAGCGGATGGTGCTCGACCTGATCGAGATCTCCGCGGCGGACCGGCCGGACCCCGCCGACGACCGCGAGCTGGTCGACGTTGTCCCGCTCGTCCGGCACGGCGTCGCGGGTGGACCGCCACCGGTGCTGGACCTGGATCCGGAACCGCTGCTGGTGTCCGCCGATCGCCGCCGCCTCGACCGTGTGCTGGCGAACCTGCTGGACAACGCGTCCCGGTACGGCGGCGGGGCCGTCCGGGTCGCCGCGCACCGGCGCGACGGCGTGATCCGGCTGGAAGTGGACGACGCGGGTGACGGCGTGCCCGCGGACCTGCGCGAACGCGTTTTCGAACGGTTCGCCCGCGGCGTGCACGCCGGTCGCCGCGACTCGGGCGCCGGAACCGGCCTCGGCCTGGCAATCGTCGCCGACCACGTACACCGCCACGACGGCCGGGTATGGGTCGAAGACCGGCCGGGTGGCGGTGCCCGGTTCGTGGTGGAACTACCCGAAGCGCCGGTCTGAACCCGCGATCGTCAGCCGATCGTCAGGTCCGGGCGTGCGGCCGCGGGAAAGAATGGCTCCGAGGGGATTACGGCAGAATCGAGGAACCATGACCGCGGAAGCGTGTGCCGAAGTGAGTGACTGGCTCACCGGCGAATTCGCCGGTCGGTTTTCCCCGGATGCCGTCCGGAGCGTGGTCCGCATTGCCGCCCGGGATCTCGAAGGGCAGATCGTCCCGGAAGCAATGAGCGAAATGCTGCACCGCCTTGCGCGCTACCGCCTTTCCCGGCTCGCGGATGCCGCGTTCGGCAGGTGACCTCAAAACCCGATCCCGTACCCACCATCGACATCGATCGTCTGACCGGTCACATACGACGCTTCGGCGGCCAAGAAACACACCACCGCCGCCACCTCCGAACCCAAACCCAACCGCCGCAAGGGCATCTGCCGCTCCACCGCCGCACGCATCTCCGGCGGAACATCACCGGTCGCGGCGAGGCCGACCCCCATCCCGTCCGCCAGCACACCCGGCCCGACCGCGTTCGCGCGGATACCGAACCGACCCTCCTCCAACGCAACCGCCTTGATCAAGGCCTCGATCCCGCCCTTCGGAACGGACGACAACGCATCCCGTGCGGGGTACCGGCGCAAGGCCATCGTGGTGACCGCGGTGAGTGAGCCCGCGCTGGCGCGCAGGTGCGGCAACGTCGTCCGCACGAGTTCGAAGAATGCGGTGAGTTCCTGTTGTACATGCCGGTGGAATTGTTCCGACGTGAATGTGCTGACGAATCGCTGGTCGACATACGGACCGGACGCATGTACCACCGCGTCCACCCGGCCGAAAGTGTCGATCACCTCGGCGACGAAAGCATCCGCCTCGGCCGCCACCGCGAAATCCGGATTACCCGACAGCGCTTCGCCGCCGAGTTTCTTCTCCACTGCAGCGGCTTTCTCGGCATTGCGGTGATAGGTGAACGCAACACGGAAACCCTTGGCGGCCAGGCCTTCGCAGACCGAGGACCCGACGCCGCCGGTCCCACCGGTGACCAGGGCGACGCGCTGTTCGTTGTGCGTGGAAATGGTGATCCTCCTCAGGAAATTGTTTGCCCGCCGTCGATGACGATGACCTCGCCGGTCATGAAATCCGAGGCCGGGCCGGACAAAGCGACGATCCAGGTGGACAGTTCCTCGGCGGCACCCAGGCGACGGGCCGGGACCGTGCGCAGGATCTTGCGGGTCAGTTCCTCGTCGGCGCGCATTTCCGCGTTCATGTCCGTGCGGAAATAGCCCGGCGCCAGCGCATTGACCTGGATACCGTACCGTGCCCATTCCACCGCCAGCGACCTGGTGAGCCCGATCGCCCCCGCTTTCGACGCCGAATACGCGACGTGGTGCGGAATTCCCTTGAGCCCGAAGTTCGACGCGATGTTGACGATCTTCCCGCCGCGCCCGGCCGCGATCAGATGTCGTCCGGCGGCCCGGGCGGCGAGAAAGGTACCGCGCAGGTTCGTTCCGATGATGGCATCCCATTCCTCCGTGGTCGTGTCGATCATCGGTTTCGACGTGATCACGCCGGAATTGTTCACGAGAATGTCGAGACTGCCGAAATGGTCGGCGGCCTCCGCGATCAGGCCGTCCACCGATTCCTCGGACATCACGTCGGTCGGCCGCGCCCATGCCTCGTACCCGCGCTCGGCCGCTTCGGCCACCACCCGGTCGAGGTCCTCCTTACGGCGGGAAGCGACGACGACGTTCGCGCCCTCGGCACCCAGCGCGTGCGCGAACGCCCGGCCGAGGCCGCGGCCACCGCCGGTGACCACCGCGACTTTCCCCTTGAGCACATCGCTCACGGTTGCTTCCTCTCCTCGGTGGCGGCGGTGACGAGCAGGCGCACCGCCTTCTTGTCGAGCTTGCCCAGGCTGGTCCGGGGAATGCCGTCGCCGAAGCGGACGACGTCGGGAATCCACCACTTCGCCACGCGCGGCGCGAGGTGCTCGCGCAGGGCATCCGCGGAAAGATCCGCGCCGGGACGCAGGACCACGAACGCCGCCGGCCGCTCACCCCAGCGGTCGTCGTCGACGGCGACCACCGCGGCCTCGGCCACCGCCGGATGTCCGGCAATCGCGTCTTCCAGTTCCACGGACGGAATCCACTCGCCGCCGGACTTGATCATGTCCTTGGTCCGGTCGATGATCCGGACGACGCCCTCCGCGGAGATCTCGGCAACGTCCCCAGTACGCATCCACCCGTCCGCGGTGAACTTGTCCGATCCACCGGTCTGCCCGTGGTACCGCGCCGTCACGGTCGCCCCGCGCAGCTGCAGTTCCCCGTCCTCGGCGTCGATCCGCACCTCGACGAACGGCACCGGACGGCCCTGCGACAACCGGATCCGCATCCGATCGCCGCCGGTGGCCGTCGAGCGCACCGGCACGCTGCCGATGGACACGAGCGGGTTCGCCTCGGTCATGCCGAACCCTTGCACCACCGGGACACCCAGCTCGTCGAACCGCGTGAGGAACCGTTCGCTCAACGGCGAACCACCCGCCACGACCATGCGCAGCGACGAAAGGTCCGGCAGTTCCGGCAATTGCGCCACGCCGTGCCAGATCGTGGGCACGCCGGCCGAATACGTCGCCCGTTGCTCGGCAAGAATGCGCACCATGTCCTGCGGTGCCGTGAATGGTCCCGGCATCACCAGTCGCGCACCGGCCATCAGCGACGCGTACGGGATTCCCCACGCATTGGCGTGGAAAATCGGCACGAACGGAACCGTCACGTCCGATTCCGAGAAGGCGTAATAGTCCGGGAGGCTTTCCAGCAACGTGTGCAGCACCGTCGAGCGATGGGTGTACGCGACCCCCTTCGGCAACCCGGTCGTCCCGCCCGTGTAGCACAGCGTGCAGGCCGATTCCTCGGGAATACGGGGGAATTCGAACCGCGGGTCACCGTCGGCGAGGAACTTTTCGTAAGCCTCGCCGAGGACGATCACGTCCGCGGAAATCCGGTCGGTGAACGATTCCTCGGCGAACACAAGCTTCGGCTGGGCGTGTTCGAGAATGTAAGTCAGCTCATCGGTGTGCAGCCGCACATTCAACGGCGTCAGCACCGCCCCGATCGACGGCACCGCAAGGAACAATTCGAGATGCTCCAAGGTATTCCAGGCCACCGTCGCCACGCGATCGCCCACCTGCACGCCGGACCGCACGAGCGCGGACGCCAGCTTGCGTACCCGGGTGACCAGCTCGGCGTAGGTGCGCTCGACGGGGCCCTCGCCGGTGTACCCGACCACCCGCTGGTCGCCGAACATCAGACCGGCCCGCTCGACAATGCTCTTGAGCAGCAACGGTTCGTCCATCATGGTGCCGGGGAACACGACGTCCCCCGGCCCGGTCCACGAAGTCATGGGCACTCCTCAGAGCCGTTCGATGACAGTGGCATTGGCCAGGCCGCCGCCCTCGCACATGGTCTGCAGCCCGAACCGCGCGTCGCGGCGTTCGAGCTCGGACAGCAGGTCGGTCATGATGCGCACGCCGGTGGCCCCGAGCGGATGCCCGAGCGCGATCGCGCCGCCGTTCACGTTCGTCCTTTCCGGACTCCCGCCGGTTTCCGCCTGCCAGGCAAGCACCACCGGCGCAAACGCTTCGTTGACCTCGAACAGGTCGACGTCGGCGAGCCCCAATCCGGCGCGGTCCAGCACCTTCCGGGTGGCCGGGATCGGGCCGGTCAGCATCAGCACCGGGTCGTCGCCCACCACGGTCAGCGCCCGAATGCGCGCTCGCGGTTTCAAGCCGTACCGGCGCACCGCATCCTCCGACGCGATCAACATTGCCGACGCCCCATCGGAAAGCTGGCTCGCCACCGCAGCAGTGATCCGCCCGCCGGGCCGAAGTGGTTGCAGCGTAGCCATTTTCTCCAGGCTCGTGTCGCGACGCGGACCCTCGTCGGCCGTTACCCCGCCCACCGCAACGATCTGCGCGGCGAACCGTCCACTATCGACTGCCGCAGCCGCCCGCCGATGGCTTTCCAGGGCGAATTCTTCGAGCCGACGCCGTTCGAGCCCCCATTTTTCCGCGATCAGCTCGGCGCCGTGGAACTGGGTGATTTCCTCGTCCCCGAACCGCGCGCGCCAGCCGGTGGACCCGCTGAACGGGTCGGGGACCTCCGCCGTCTGCCAGCTGGCCTGCATCGGCACCGTGCTCATGCTCTGCACTCCACCGGCGATCACGAGATCTTGCGTTCCGCTCAACACGCCTTGTGCCGCGAAGTGCACTGCCTGTTGCGAAGAACCGCACTGGCGGTCGATTGTCACGCCCGGCACGGTTTCCGGCAGCCCGGCCGCCAGCCAGCACGTGCGGGCGACGTTGGCGGACTGGGTACCGAGCTGGTCGAGGCAGCCGAAAATGACGTCGTCGACCTCCGCCGGGTCGATGCCCGTGCGCTCGACCAGCGCGGTGAGCACCGCGGCGCCGAGGTCGGCCGGATGCTCTCCGGCCAGCCTGCCGCCACGACGGCCGACCGCCGTCCGCACCGCGTCGATGATGTACGCGCCTGCCATCGCACTCCTACTCGCTCGACTGACCGGGAGCCCTCACCGTAGAACGTGTGGACAAGCATTTCAAGGTCCGACATTTGCCACCGCCTCGCAACACAGCGCGCTCGACCAGCACTGGACCGGGGTGAGTTAAATGTTGGACCTTGAGCTTCCTGTCCAGGTCGCTTACCCTTCGACTCGTCCGCCCGGTCGCAGACACCCCGACGACGTGGTAACCCAGGAGCTCCCCGATGACCTCATCCGGTAACGACCCGAACCGGCGCGAGCTGCGCCGGGTCCTGCTCGCCAGCTACCTCGGCAGCGCGGTCGAGTACTACGACTTCCTGCTGTACGTCACCGCCTCCAGCCTGGTCT
The DNA here is from genome assembly GCF_000717335.1 of Amycolatopsis jejuensis. Classification (GTDB taxonomy): domain Bacteria; phylum Actinomycetota; class Actinomycetes; order Mycobacteriales; family Pseudonocardiaceae; genus Amycolatopsis; species Amycolatopsis jejuensis. The sequence goes on along the minus strand of NZ_JNYZ01000005.1, from coordinate 316,959 downwards.
TCAACAAGCTCTTCTTCAGCAACCTCTCCCCGGTCGCGGGCACGATTGCCTCGCTCGCCACCCTCGCCGTGGGCTACGTGAGCCGTCCGCTCGGCGCGGTCCTGTTCGGGCACTTCGGCGACCGGCTCGGCCGCAAGTCGGTACTGGTGGTGTCGCTGCTCATGATGGGCGCCTCCACCACGCTGATCGGGGTGCTGCCGACGAGCCAGCAGGTCGGCGCGCTCGCCCCGGTGCTGCTGGTCCTGCTCCGGGTCCTGCAAGGGATTTCGGTCGGCGGCGAATGGGGTGGCGCCTCGCTGATGGCCTTCGAACACGCGCCACCGCACCGCCGCGGTTTCGCCGCCAGTTTCAGCGCCGCCGGTGGCCCGACCGGTACCGCGCTCGCCGCCGGGGTGCTGGGGCTCTTCACGCTCATGCCGCGAGACCAGTTCTTCTCGTGGGGCTGGCGGCTGCCGTTCCTGCTCAGCGCGGTGCTCGTCGGCATCGGCTTGTGGACGCGGCTGCGGATCTCGGAGTCGCCGCTGTTCGTGGCGGAGAAACGCCGGCAGCAGGAAAGCGGCGAGACGCCGAAAATCCCGCTGTGGGAAGTGCTGCGCTCGCCCCGCCCGCTCATTCTCGCCTTCCTTGCGCTGCTGGCGTCGTTCACGTTCAACAGCCTGGTCGGCTCGTTCAGCCTCACGTATTCGCGCGACCACGGCCTCGACGTCTCGGTGGTGCTCGGCATCCAGGTCGTCGGCGGAATTGTCTGTGTAGCAGGCGAAATCCTGGGCGGTGCCGCGTCCGACCGCTTCGGACGACGAGCCGTGCTGGCGTTCGGCGTAATCGTCGGCTCCCTCTTCGCGTACCCGTTCCTGCAGCTGATCAGCTCGGGCGAGACCGGGAAAACGATGCTGGCCTTCGTGGTGATGTACGGCTTCGCGGTCGGACCGCTGTTCGGCCCCACCGGCGCGTACCTCAGCGAGCAGTTCGCGACCCGCTCTCGCTACACCGGGGCGTCGCTCGGCTACCAGAGCGCGTCGACGGTCGGCGGCGGCTTCGTCCCGGTGATCCTGGCGTCGCTGCTGGCCGCGAGCAACGGCGGGCACGGCCTGATCCTGCTGTTCCTGGTCGGGATCGGGGTGCTCAGCCTGCTGGCCCTTGCCGCCGGGAAACGCGTCCCGCAACCGGTGCTCGTCACGGATGACGTCAATGCGTGAACGCCCGCCGGTACGCGGTGGGCGTGGTACCCAGCACGCGGCGGAAATGCAGCCGCAGGTTCGCCGCCGTACCCAGCCCGCTGTCCCGCGCCACCCGGTCCACCGAATGCTCGGTGGTCTCCAGCAGTTCGCGGGCGCGCCCGACCCGGGCGTTGAGCAGCCACTGCAACGGCGTCGTGCCGGTCTCGTCGGCGAACCGGCGCATGAACGTGCGCTGGGACAGGCCCGCGTGCCGGGCGAGGGCGACGAGGGTGAGCGGATCGTCGAGCCGTTCCAGCGCCCAGCCGCGGGTTTCGGCGAGGGTCGCCTCCCCCGCCTCCGCGACCGGCGCCGGTACGTACTGGGCCTGCCCGCCGTCGCGGTGCGGCGCGGCGACCAGGCCGCGGGCGATCCGGTTGGCGACCATCGCGCCCAGGTCGCGGCGGACGATGTGCAGGCACAGGTCGATCCCGCAGCACACCCCGGCCGACGTGAGCACGTCACCCTCGTCGACATAGAGCACGTCACGATCGACCCGCACCTCCGGAAACGTGCGTTCGAGCTCGTCGATGTGCAGCCAGTGCGTGGTCGCGTGCAGTCCGTCCAGTACGCCCGCCGCGGCCAGCGCGAACGCGCCCGTGCAGATCGACACCACCCGCTTGCCCCGGTCGCGGGCGTCGGCGAGGGCTTCCAGCACGGCATCCGGCGGACGCCGGAACGGCGGCTGCGCACCCGGGTCGAATCCGGGTACCACCACCGTGTCGGCGGCCCGGACCTGCGCCAGGCCACCCTCGGCGACCAGGCCGAAACCGGCCGTGGTGGCAACCGGGGAACCCAGCGCGCACACCGTGACCTCGTACGGGGTTTCCGGCCGGGACTGGAAGATCTGCGCCGGGATGGCCAGGTCGAGCGGGGTGAGCCCGTCCAGCGCCAGCACGGCGACGCGGTGCACCGTCATGGCAATAATCTAGCGGAAAGAGTCAATCTTGCCACTCGCCGGTCGGCCTCCGAGCGGGCGAGGCTGGCCGGTATGACCACTCCCCTCATCGCGCTGCCGGACACCCCGGTGGCCCGCGCCGCCCTCGAGCTGGCCCGGCCGGTGGAATCGCCGTCGGTGTTCAACCACTCCGTCCGCAGCTACCTCTTCGCGCGCCTGGCCGCACCGCGCTTCGGCTGGACCGCCGGCCGCGACTACGACGACGACCTGCTGTTCACCGCTTGCACCCTGCACGACATCGGCGTGGCCACCGACGGCGCACACCGCCAGCGGTTCGAGGTCGAGGGCGCCGACCGGGCCGCCGAATTCCTGACCGGACAAGGTGCCCCGGCCGCCGACGTCGACCAGGTGTGGCAGGCCATCGCCCTGCACACCTCGCCGGGGATCGCGGAACGTCGCGGCACCCTGTGCATCCTCGTCCGCGAAGGGGTCGCCCTCGATTTCGGCGGCCCGCTCGGCGGCAACCACCTGGACGCGGTCACCGACGACGACGCCGACGTCATCCACACGGCCTACCCCCGGCTGGCCATGCTGCGATCGCTCACCGACGCGATCGTCGCGCAGGCCGCGAAACACCCCAAGAACGCCCCGCGGTATGCGATTCCCGGCGAATTCCTCCGCGAACGCGAGGACTTCGGCCGCACCCGGCTGGAGCACTCCTGCCGCACTTCCCGCTGGGACGACTGAAAATCCGACCCTCGAAAGGCTGCCTGTGCTGAAGAAACGGCTCATCCTCATCCGGAAGCGACCGGACCTGGACTTCCGCGCGTTCGACGACCACTGGGCCGGACCGCACGCGAACATCGTCGTGGATCTGCCCGGGCTCAAGGAGTACGTGCAGAACCCGGTCGTCGCGCCGGAGGGCGAGCGGGACGTGGACGGGTTCGCGGAGCTCTGGGACGACGACGCGGCCGATCCGGACAGCGCCCGGCGGGTGGCGGGCCTGCTCGCCGACGACGAACCCCGGTTCCTCGGCGCGCTCACCGGGTTCTCGGCGGACAACGTCGAGAGCTACGAGGCGGAAGCGAAGGTCTGGGTACTGGGCGCGTTCGACCCGCAGGTCTTCGTCGACGCGGTCGCCGACCTGCCGGTCACCGGCTTCGTCGGCACCGAACCGGCGAACGGGCGGCTGATGGACCGGCCCCGGCTGGCTCGCGAAGCCGCGGCACCGGCGCGGATCCTCACCATCTGCACCACGCTGTCCGCCGGACCGGCCGTGCACGCCGCCGTCACGGAAGCCGGCGGCTCGGTCCGCGCCTTCCTCACCCACACCCGACGTATCCGCTGACCGGACGGCCACCCATGACGACCTTGTTCGACCCGATCACCCTCCGCGGCGTGACGGCCCGCAACCGCATCTGGCTCGCCCCGATGTGCCAGTACTCCGTCGAGGCGCGGGACGGGATTCCGCTGCCCTGGCACCTGGTGCACCTCGGCGCCCGCGCCACCGGCGGGTTCGGCCTGGTGATGACCGAGGCCACCGCGGTCGCCGCCGAAGGCCGGATCACCCCCGGGGACACCGGAATCTGGACCGACACGCACGCCGAAGCCTGGGCGCCGATCACCGGTTTCCTCAAGGCACACGGCGCCGTCCCGGCCATCCAGCTCGCGCACGCCGGACGCAAGGCATCGACCACGCCGCCGTGGCGTGGCGGGGTTTCGGTGCCGCCCGAGGACGGCGGATGGACCACGTACGGTCCCTCGGCCGAGCCGTACCGGAAGCTCGCCACCCCGGTCCCGATGACGGTCGCCGACCTCGACGCGACAGTGCAAGCGTTCGCCGATTCCGCGCGACGGGCCGTCGCTGCCGGATTCGAGGCGGTGGAGGTGCATTCGGCGCACGGCTATCTGCTACACGAGTTCCTGTCGCCGTTGTCCAACAAACGCACCGACGAGTACGGCGGTTCGTTCGAGAACCGGATCCGGCTGCTGGTACGGGTGGTCGACGCGGTCCGGGCGGCTGTACCCGATGAAACCCCTTTGCTGGTAAGGGTTTCCGCGACCGATTGGGTCGACGGCGGATGGTCGCCTGAGGAAACCGTGGAACTGTGCGCGCTGCTGGCGGGGCACGGGGCCGACCTGTTCGACCTCAGCTCCGGCGGCAACGACCCGCGCCAGCAGATCCCCGTCGGCCCCGGGTACCAGGTGCCGTTCGCGCGTGCAGTCCGGGCGAAGTCCGGCACCCCGGCCGCCGCGGTCGGGCTGATCACCGAACCCGCGCAGGCACAGCAGGTACTGGACGAGGGTTCGGCCGACGTGATCCTCCTCGGCCGGGTCGCGTTGCGGGAAGCCGCCTGGCCGCTGCGAGCCGCGCACGAGCTCGGGGTACCGGCCGCCGATGCGCCCTATCCGGTGCAGTACCGGCGGGCCGAATGGCAATAATCTTTCGAAAGAGGGCAATCTTGCCACTCGTCGCCGCGGCTCCGGAGGGTCACCATTGATTCATCGGATCTTGCCGGATCCGCCCGCAACCCAGGAAAGGGCTCCGCCGCAATGACTTCCTACGCCGTCGAGATCCCAGAGGACTCTCCGGTCTTCGGCCAGACCAGGGGTGCCTTCGCGAGCTTCGGTTACTCCGCCGCCGTCCGCACCGGTGATCTCCTGTTCATCCCCGGCACGGTCGGCCGCCGCGCCGACGGCGTCATCGCCGACACCATCGAGGAGCAGACCGAGATCGCCATCCGGCGCATCGAGGAGATCCTCCGGCTGGAGAAGCTCGACCTCTCCGCGCTCGTCGACGTCACCAGCTACCACGTCGACATCCACGAGCACATGGCCGGTTTCCTCGCCGCGAAGAAACGCCTCATCACCCGGCAGCCGTACCCCGGCTGGTCGCTGATCGGCATCAGCGGCCTCGCGAGCCCCGGTCTGCTCATCGAGATCCGCGCCACCGCCGCCTACCCGTCCTGACCATCCGCGACCACGGGCTCCGGGACGACCCGTCCCGGAGCCCGTCGCTGTCCCTCGAAGGTTTTCCCTGTGAGTACTACGAGCCGGCTGGCCCTGCTGGCGTCGATCGTGGTGTCGTTCCTGGCTTCGTCGAGCGCGCCGACCCCGATCTACGCGATCTACGCCGGTGAAATGCACTTCTCGCCCATCACGACGACGATCATCTTCGGCACGTACGCGATCACGGTGCTGGTCACCCTGCTCGTACTCGGCCGGTTGTCCGATCACCTCGGGCGCAAACCGGTTCTCCTCGCCGCACTGGCGCTGCAAATCGTTGCGATGGCAGTGTTCGTGGCAGCGGACGGCGTCGGCTTGCTGCTTCTCGGCCGCGTACTGCAAGGCATTGCCACCGGTGGCGCACTGGGTGCCCTCGGCGCCGCGATGCTGGACATCGACCGCGACCGCGGCACCAGCGCCAATGCGGTCGGCACCCCACTGGGTACCGGCGCCGGGTCGCTGCTGTCCGGGCTGATCGTGCAGTACCTGCCCGCGCCGACCCAGCTCGTGTACCTCGTGCTGATTCTGGTTTTCGCCGCACAGGCGGTGGGAGTCGCGCGGCTGCCGGAAACGGGCGAGCGCAAACCCGGGGTACGGGCGGCGCTCGTCCCGCAGCTCGCTGTACCGCGGCACCTGCGCCGCTCGATGCTGGCCGTCGCCCCGGTGCTGTTCGCGACCTGGTCACTGGGCGGTTTCTACGGCGCACTCGCCCCTTCCCTGGCCCGGCAACTGTCCGGCTCGGACTCACTCGTGATCGGCGGGCTGGGGTTGTTCGTGCTCGCGGTGGTCGCGGCGGGCACTACGGTCGCTCTGTCCCGCCGTCCGCCTCGTACCGTGATGTTCCTCGGGATCACCATGTTGGTCGTCAGTTCGCTGGGGACCCTTGCTGTTGTTGAACTTTCGTCCGTGGTCGGGTTCTTCGTGTTCACGTTCCTGGCCGGAATCGGTTTCGGCGCCGGATTCCAGGGCGGGATGCGCACGGTCGTCCCGCAGGCACGAGAGCACGAACGCGCGGGGGTGCTGTCGACGGTGTACGTGATCTGCTACCTGGGGATGGGATTACCTGCCGTGGTGGCCGGAATCCTGGTAGTCCACGGCGGCGGGTTGATTGCGGCTACGGTGGATTATTCTTTGTTTGTGGCGGTTTTCGCGGTGGTGACGTTGGTGGCGCTTATCCGGGTGAGGCCGAGCGCGCCTTCGCGGCTTGCGCTCGTCGAGTCGGCTGCCGCGTCGCAGGGCAGCTGCTGCACGGGGAGTTGACGAGGTAACCGCAACCACCGTGGACTCCGTGGCCGGACAGTACGACGACCAGTGACACCAGCGTTCTGGTACACATTCGCTAAGACGGCGCAGCTCTTCCCCACTCGCATTGTCGGCGACCATCCCGTCGACCGTGCACGCCACCGCAGTCGACGTGTCCAGCCCGGACTTCGTGCCATACAGCTTGACTGCCCGCGCTCGCGGCGGGAATCCTGGTAGTTATTGTGGGCTACTGTGGATTTTTCGGCTTTTGTGGCGGTTTTCGCGGTGGTGACGTTGCTGGCGCTCGTCCGCATGAGGCCGAGCGCGCGGTGAGACCGCGTCGCAGAGCAGCTGCTGCGCGGGGAGTTGACGAAACGAGGTAACGCAACCACCGCGGGACTCTCGCGCCGGACTCGTCGTCCACGGCGGCGGGTTGATCGCGGCTACGGCGGACGTGGCGGGTTTTCGAGGTGGTGACGTTGCTCGCCCTCACCCGGATCAGGTCAAGCGCACGTTCGCGGCGAGCACTCATCGAATCGGCTGCCCAGCGCAACAACACCGCGTCTCACAGCAGCTGCTGAAAGCGGCAATCCGCAACCACCGCGGGACTACTCGATCTTCGTGGCCCTCACCCGCACAAGCTCCAACGCACCATCCCGACGTGCACTCACCGAGTCCACAGCCGCACGCAATGACACCGCGTCACAAAGCAACCCCTGCACCGGATACTCCGCAAGGTAGCCATACCCACCATGCGCCTGCACGGCCCGCGCCGTCACGTCGATTGCCGCTTCGCAGGCCAGGTCCAGCACGGCGGCGGCTTGCCAAGGCGACGCCGCACCGGAAAGTACCCGATCCAACACAGCCGCCGTCCCCGACGCGCCGAACAGTGCGTCGCGCACCGTGGGTAACGCGGTAAGCGGGCCGCCGAATTGCTGGCGGGTCAAGCTGTAACCAAGGGCGGCCTCCGCTGCTGCATCGGCAATCCCAGCAGCAACAGCGGCCGCGCCGAGGCGCAGCCGGACCACCGCCCGGTCGACGTCACCCCGGAGTTCCGTGCCCTCGCCGACGAACTCGACCATCCGCGTCAAAGCGCCGTCCAAACCGGTGTGCCGGACTGCCTGGTACCGCAACGCATCCGGTTCGTGCAACCGCGCCGTATCGCCACCGAGGACGATGACGTACGGCTCTTCCCCAGCCGCATCCACGCGGAGACCGCCTGTCACGCCGACGGCGATCTGTCCATTGTGGACCATCGCACGCAGCGGATGGTCACCCAGCAGCTCAGCCGCGGCGTGGGCCTGCACCGAAGCCCAGCCGAGCGCGGCCCAGCGGCGGCCCAGCCGGGCGAACGCGGTCGCGGTGAGGGCGTCGTCCGCGCCGCCTCCGCCGAGCGCCTCCGGTACCCCCAGTGTCCATACCCCCTGGTCCGCGAGCCGGGTCCGCAGCGCCGCCACCTCGGCGGGTCGCTCGTCGGACGGCTGGCTGCCGGCCGCCAGCGCGTCGATCATGGCGGCGAGGTCGGCCTGTTCCGGGGTGGTCATTGCCAGAACCTGCCCGCATCGGGCTGACGGCGTTCGGCGAACGACGCGCTCACCTCGTGTGCCTCCTGTGTGGTCAGGTAGAGCGTGAGAAACTGGTCGTGCGCCATCCGGGCCTGGCCGGAAACCCCGTTGTGCCGTCCGGAAAACGCCGACTTGAGCCCGCCGAGCGCCAGCGGGCTGCGCGTGGCCAGGTCCCGCGCGACCTCCATCGCCCGCTCCCGCAGCCCGTCCGCCGGGACGACCTCGTTCACCAGTCCCATCGCGAGGGCTTGCGCGGCGGTGTACTTGCGGTTGAGGTACCACATCTCCTTGGCGCGTTTGCGGCCGATCGCGTCCTCCAGGTACCAGGTGCCGTACCCGGCGTCGAAACTCCCGACCATCGGCCCGACCTGGCGGAACACCGCGTGTTCGGCGGCAATCGTCAGGTCGCACACGGTGTGCAGCACGTGCCCGCCACCCACCGCGAACCCGTTGACCGCCGCGATGACGGGCTTGGGAATGGTGTCGATGGCCTGGTAGACGTCCAGGATCGGCAGTACCTGCGACTGGTCGAGCGACGTCATCTCGTCGTGCTCGCCGCCGATGCAGAAGAACTTCTCGCCCGCGCCGGTGAGGATGGCCACGCGCAGTGCCGGGTCGAGCCGGAAGCGTTGCAGGGCATCGGAAAGCTCAAGACAGGTGCCGTGCCGGAACTTGTTGCCCGCGTCGGGCCGGTCGAGGGTGATCGTGAGCACCGGCCCGTCGCGATCGACGGTGATGTCGGCGTAGTCGGTCACTGTGCACTCCTGTCCTGCGTGCGGAATCCCTTGCCGGACTTGGCCCCGAGGTACCCCGCGGCCACCATCTGCCGCAGCAGCGGCGGAGGCGCGAACCTCGGGTCGAACGTGGCCTCGTACGCGCTCGCGGACGCATGCTCGTGCACGTCCAGGCCGATCATGTCGAGCAGTTCGAGCGGACCCAGCTTGTACCCGAGGCCCAGCCGCATGGCCGTGTCGATGTCCTCGGCGGTGGCGAGTTCGGCGTCGTACTCGGCGATCACGTCGTTGAGGTACGGGATGAGCAGGTGGTTGACCAGGAACCCGGGCCGGTCCTTCACCACCACCGCGTCTTTGCCGAGCGACTCGGTGAACGCGACCAGCGCGTCCACCACCTCCGGCGCGGTCTGGAGAGCGCGCACGACCTCGACGACCTTCATCAGCGGCGCCGGGTTGAAGAAGTGCAGGCCCGCAAACCGGTCCGGACGAGGTACGGCGTTCGCGAGGTCGGTCACCGACAGCGCGGAGGTGTTGGTGACGATCAGCGCCTCCTCACCCACTGCCGCGGCGACCCGGCTGAGCAGGTCTTTCTTGACATCGGGTCGCTCGGTGACGGCCTCGATCACCAGGTCGGCGCCGGAAAGCGCGGCAACGTCGGTGACCGGCCGCACGCGCGCGAGTACCTCGTCGCGCCCATCGACGGTGACCTTGCCGCGGCGTACGCCCTCGTCGAGGAAGGACCGCAGGTGCCCCAAGCCCGCGTCGGCGCGCTCCTGGCTGGTTTCGAGCACGGTCACGGTACGGCCGGACTGCGCGGTGACCTGCACGATCCCGGCACCCATCGTGCCGAAGCCGAGCACGGCCACGTGGTGGATTTCGGACATGCGCTCTCCTCAGGAACCGAACAGGCGGGTGTCGTCGTAGGTGTAGAAGCCACGGCCGGTCTTGCGGCCGAGATCGCCCGCGGCGACCATCCGGCCGACCATCGGCGGCGGGAAGAATTTCGGGTCACGCAGCTGCTCGTACAGCCGGGTGGCGACCTGCTGGTGGATGTCGAGGCCGATGACATCGAGCAGCTTGAACGGCCCCATCGGGTGGCCGAGCGCGCCGGTGACCGCCGCGTCGATCGACTCCTTCGTGCCGAGCCCGTTCTCCAGCGCCTGGATACAGCTGTTCTCCCACGGGATGAGGAACCGGTTCACGATGAACCCGGGCCGGTCTTTGGTCACCACGGTTGTTTTGCCGAGCGAGCCGAGGAAGTCCACAGTGGCCTGATGCGCCCAGCTCGCGGTGTGCCTGCCGTCGGCGACCTCGACCAGCGTCATCAGCGGCGCCGGATTGCAGTAGTGCGTGCCGACGACCCGTTCCGGCCGCGCCGACCCGGCCGCGATCCCGGTGACCGACAGCGTGGAAGTGTTGGTGTGGAACAGGGTTTCGCTGCCGACGATCCCGTCCAGCTCGCCGAAGAGGGCCCGTTTGGCGTCCAGGTCCTCGAAAATCGCCTCGACGACCACATGGGCGGACGCCAGGTCCTTCAAGTCCGTGGTGCCTTCGACGCGCGCCGACGCGGTCGCCGCTTCTTCCTCGGTGAGCTTGCCGAGTTTCGCGCTGCGGGCGAGGAATCCGCGCACGGTGGCCACGCCACGGGCGACGCGTTCGTCGTCGAGGTCGTGGATGAGGGTCCGGTGGCCGGCCCGGACCGTGACGGTGGCGATACCGGACCCCATGGTCCCGGCACCGAGCACCGCGACAGTGCGTTCCTGCGAAGTCACTTCGTGGTCTCCGTTCCTTGTTTCCGCGCGGTGTCGCGGGCGATGAGCAGCCGCTGTACTTCGTTGGTGCCGTCGTAGATCTGGGTGACCTTCGCATCCCGCAGGCAGCGCTCCACACCGACGTCGACGAGGTCGCCGTACGGGCCGAGGATGCGCATGGCCTCGCGGGCGGTGTCGAAGCCGAGGTCGGTACAGGTCTGTTTCATGATGGCGATCTGACCGGCGTCCGGCGACTTGCTGCGGTCGACCTCGCGGGCCACGCCGAGCAGCAAAAGCCTGCCCTGCAACAGTTTCCCGCGCAGGGTCGCCAGCGCGAAAGCCGCCTCGTCGGGCAGTTTCGGCCCGTGCAGCTGGGTGAGCGCGCGAAGGGTGTGCCCGTACGCCGCCCGCGCCAGGCCGACTCCCTGCGCGGCCGCGCTGATCCGCGATTTGATCACGGAGTTCATCACGACCTGCCAGCCACCGCCCTCGTCGCCGAGCCGATGGTCGGCCGGGATGTGCACCCCGTCGAAGAACAGCTCAGCCGTGCTCGACCCGTGCATTCCCATTTTGGCCAGCGGTTTCCCGCGGCTGAGACCATTCCAGGAACCGTCGAGCACAAACGCCGTGACGCCTTTCCGGCCCAGCGACCGGTCGACGGTCGCAAAACAAACAATTACGTCAGCCTTGTCGCCGGTGGTGATGAAGGTTTTCGACCCGTTGAGCCGGTACCCGCCGTCGATTGGTGCGGCGATGGAACGCAGGCTGGCGACGTCACTGCCCGCGCCGGGTTCGGTGATGCCGAGCGCGCCGTACGCGGTTCCGGCGAGCAGGCCGGGGATATAACGTTCGGCCAGTTCTGCCGATCCGGCAAGCATAATCGGGTACGCGGCGTGCATTTGCGTCATGAACACGAGGCTGGTCGCGGCGCATCCGGCGGTGATTTCCTCCATTGCGGCGGCATACGCGACATGCGTGTCCCCCGTTCCGCCGAGGTGTTTCGGGAAGATCAATCCGGTGAAACCCGCCAGCGCCTGGTAGCTGTCGTGCACGAATTCGTGGGTACGATCCGCATGTGCGGCACGGGGTGCGACTTCATGCGCGACGATTTCCCGCACCTCGGCGCGGATGGCCAGCTCCCGCTCGTCGAGCAGCGCGTCGGAGACTGATTCGTCGAGGCTCTGCTGGTGGGCGACGTAGGCCTCAGGGTCGAGTGGAGTCATGGCTGGTCCTCGAATTCCGGGGCGCGTTTGCCTTTGAAGGCGGCGATACCCTCGGTCGATTCGCGGCCACCGAGGGCGATCGCGGCGAACCCGGTTTCCAGCGACAGCCCGGCGTCGAGCGGCATGTCCCGGCCGCGGTCCACGGCTTCGAGGATCGCACGGGACGCACGGGGACCGCGTTTGGCGATGGTGTCCGCGAGCTGCCGGGCGGTGGTCAGCAGGTCGGCCTGGGCCACCGGCGGGACCGCGGCGAGGCCGAGCTGGTACGCCCGCTCGGCGTCGATCCGGGACCCAGTGAGCATCACGTGCCGCGCGACGGCGGGCCCGGCTGCGCGCGCGAGCCGCTGGGTGCCGCCGTAGCCGGGAATGAGCCCGAGGCCCGATTCCGGCAGGCCGAAGGCGGCACTGCGGGTCACGACGGCGAACGAGCACGCGAGCACCAGCTCGAACCCGCCGCCGAGCGCGAGCCCGTTCACGGCCGCGATGACCGGGACCGGGCTTTGCTCGATCCCCCGGAGTACCTGCTGTCCCTGCCGCATGAGCGGATGCGCCTGTTCGGCATCGAGGTCTTGCAGTTCGTCGAGATCGGCCCCGGCACTGAACGCTTTCTCCCCGGTGCCGGTCACCACGATCGCCCGTACGCTCCGGCCCAGCGCCTCGATTTCCTCGCCGAGGCGGCGCAACACCGCCAGGTTCAGGGCGTTGTGGACCTGCGGGCGGTTGATCCGCACCGTGGCCACGGCGGCGTCACGCTCGACGACCACGAACTCGTCACTCACTGGCTCTCCCTTCGTGCACCGCACCGGACGCAAGCAGGCTGTCGATGTCGGCGGCGGCGTACCCGAACTCACCCAGTACCTCCCGGGTGTGCGCTCCCAAAGCCGGAAACGGCGAATTCCGCGGTTCCGGGATCGAAGCAAAGCGAAAAGGGCTGTGCACACTGTGCATCACCCCGCCGGTTCCCGGTACCGGCAGCAGACAACCCCGCGCGACGACCTGCGGATCGGCGACGACCTCGGCGAGCGTCTGCACGAGCGAGCACGGGATCCCCGCGTCGCCGAGCATCTTCTGCCATTCGGCGGCGGTGCGCTCGGCGAGCTTGGCGGTGACCTGCGCGACGAGCCGGTCCCGATGCCGCCGTCGGCCCGCGTTGTCTTTCAGCTCCGGGTCGGCACCCAGGTCCGGCAGCCCGACGACCGTGCAGAACCGCTGCCACATCGGATCGTTGCCGATCGCGACCGCGAGATCGCGGTCCGCAGTGGGGAACGCCTGGTACACCGCGAGCACGGAATCGGTACCGCCGCTGGGCGCGGGTTCGTCCTCACCCGCGAGGTAGGCGGCGATGCGCGGAGCCATCACGGCGAGGTCGGCGTCGAGGAGGGAGACGTCGATGAGCTCGCCCTGGTGGTCCTGGCGCTGCCGCACGACTGCCGCGCTCACCGCGAGAGCGGCGCACATTCCGGTGATCACGTCGGACAGCGCGGTGGACACCCGCTGCGGCGCACCGCCTTTGGCGCCGGTGACGGACATGAGCCCGGAGCGCGCCTGCGCGGCGAGGTCGTAACCGGGGAGCGTGCTGTCCGGCCCGTCGAGCCCGAAGCCGGACATCGCGCAGTAGATCAGCGCGGGAAACTCGGCGCGGAGCGTCGGATGGTCGATGCCGAGCGCCTGCAGCTTCGCGGGGTTGAGGTTCTCCATGAACACGTCGGCAGACCCGATGAGCCGCCGCAGCACGGCAAGCCCGCGCCGGTCCCGAAGATCGATCACGACGGACCTCTTGTTGCGATTGGCCGACGCAAACCACGCCGAAACCCCACCCGCCGAAAACGGCGGCCCCCACGACCGCGTGTCGTCCCCCCGTCCGGGCCGCTCGACCTTGATCACGTCGGCCCCGAGATCGGCGAGATACATCGACGCGGTGGGCCCCGCGTAGGACGTGGTGAGGTCGATGACCCGCAACCCGGCCAGCGGGCCGCTCCGGTGATGGTCTTCTGTTCGCACTCCCTCATAATGTTCGACATTTGCCACTCGGTCAAGGGTGGGGGAGATCGCAGCACTGTTGCGGTGGGGTGCGCCGGGGTACGTTGGGTGGGGCGGGAAACGGCGGGCGGCAACGGCTGTCGTCGGTGTGCGCCTGGAGGAATCGAGCGTGCCGGGATGCGGTTCCGGAGAACTCTCGGTCGCGCGAGGGATTTCCCCACCAGTGGCCGAATCAGCCGCGGGACCCACGACAGGGCCCGGGCTTCCCGGCCGGAAGACTCAGCTGCACGCCATCGGCCGGACGCCGGAGGCAGGCTGGAAGACTCAGCTGCACACCACGGCGTCAGCTACGGGCTCGGGGAGGCTCACCCAGGCGAGCGCAACCCCGCAAGCGCCCGATGCTTCCCGACCGCCGTGCCGGGCCCAAACCTCAGCCGGCCGAGTGCTCCGCCGAATGCTTCCGCAGATACGTCAGATGTTTCACGATCGCCACCTCGGCGGCGTCCGCGTCCTGGGCTGCGATGGCGTCCACGATGGCCTTGTGCTGGCGGACCGTCGCGCGGCCCACTTCCGGGGACAGGTCCAGGTAGTGCACCGGCTCGGTTTCGTGGTGCAGGGCCGCCACGAAGGACGCCAGCACGCGGTTGCGCGAGGCCTCCGCGATGAGCGTGTGGAACTCCTCGTCGAGCTTCGGGACCTCGGGGTCGTCGACCGACGCCGTTTTCTGCCTGCGCACGATGTCCCGCAGCCGCTCCAGGTCCTCGCCGGTGCGGTGGACCGCGGCGAGCCGCGCGGCGGGGACCTCCAGGTGCTGGCGGACCTCGGCTACCTCGCCGAACTCGATGCTGCCCAGCGTGAGCAGGTTGTGCACGCTGTCGATGACCGCGGTGCCGAGCGAGTGGTGGTCGATGTGGTGCACGAAGTTGCCCCCGCGCGAGCCCGGCTGCTTGTAGATCAGCCGCTGCGTGGTGAGCGACCGCAGCGCCTCCCGGACCGTCGTGCGGCTGACGTTGAACTGCCGCGCGAGCTCCACCTCCGGCGGCAGCAGGTCACCGGTCTTCAGCTCGCCGGCGAGGATCGCCGCCCGGAGCCGCTCCTCGACCTGCTCGCGCGGGCGAAGGACCTTCTGGCCGATGACCCGGCTCTGCTGGGCCTCCCGAAGCTCTGCCACTGCCCCACCCACCTGCTAGTCCAGTGTTGGTCTGTCACCCTACCAGGTCTTCTGTCGGACATTACACCCGCGGACCCGGACGACCTGCCCGGGTCAGGACATCGTCATCCCGCTGTCCACCGAAATGATCTGCCCGGTCGTCCGCCGCGACTCGTCCGACGCCAGGTACAGGGCCATCGCGGCGACGTCCTCCGGGTCGAGCAGGCCGAGCAGGTGCCGGTCGAGCAATGGCTGCGGGATGGCGCCCTGGTCAAGCCGCTTGACCAGCCGCTCGGTGACGGTGACGCCCGGCGCGATCGCGTTCACGCGGATGTGCTGCGGCGCGTACTGCACCGCCATCGAGCGCGTGAACGAAACAATGCCGCCTTTGGCGATCGTGTAGCAGTCCTGTGCGGGCCGGGGCTTTCCCATCAGCGCGACCATCGACGCCGTGTTGATCACCGAGCCGCCACCCGTCTTCGCCAATTGCCGGATTGCGTACCGGCACATCAGGAACGTCCCGAAGAGGTCGCGTTTCATGGTCTGCCAGAACACCTCGACGGGAACCTCGGTGACCGGACCGTCCCCCGGGCTCGTACCGCCGACGTTGTTGTACAGCACATCGAGCTGCCCGAACGTATCCACCGCCAGCTGCACGGCGGCTTGCGCATTGCTTTCCTCGGACGTATCGGTGCGCACGAACACCGCGGTGCCACCGGCCTCCTCGATTTCCCGGACCGCCGAACGACCGGTTTCCTCATTCCACTCCGCGACGACCACCTGGGCGCCGTGCGCGGCGAAAAGAAGGGCGGCGGTCCGCCCGATGCCCGCCCCTGCCCCGGTGATCAGTGCGACTTTCCCAGCCAGACGCTGCATTTTCCGGTCCCTTCTCACCCGAATCGCAATCCACCGTTGACGTGGATGACCTGCCCGGTCACGAACCCCGCCGCCGGGGAGACCAGGTACTGCACGGCCGCGACGACGTCGGCCGGCGCGCCCATCCGCCGTACCGGCACCTTCTCCGGGACGGCGCCGGGGACCGAGAACATGCCGCTCTCGATCCACGCCGGCGACACGACATTCGACGTCACCCCGGCCGCGGCGAACTCCACCGCCACCGCCTTCGCCAAGCCGACGAGACCCGCCTTCGAAGCGGCATAAGCCGCGACGTTGCCGGAACCGCCGGTTTCGGTCACGATCGACGCCAGCTGCACGATCCGGCCGTACCCGGCGTCGCGCATCCCGCCGATCACCCGGCGGACCAGGTAAAACGCCCCGGTGAGGTTCACGCGCAACGCGTCGTCCCATTCACCGGCCGTCTCTTCCAGCCCGCACCGCGCGACCACGGCCGCACAGTTGACCAGTATCGACGGGGTGCCGCCCAGTGCCGATTCGACGCGGGTCACCGCATCCGAAACCGCCCGTTCGTCCCCGATGTCACAGGGTACGAACACCTCGTCCGGCGATTCGCCCACCCGCTCCGGGGCCCGGACGTCCAGGCCGCCGACCCGTGCCCCGGCCGCCCGCAACGCCGCCACGATCGGCGCCCCCAGGCCCCCGCTCGACCCCGCGACCAGCGCAATCCGGCCGCGGATCCCGTCGGCGGTCATGGCCGCCCGGCTTCGACCAGTGCCTGCGCCCGCGCCCATTCCCGGGTGAGGATCTCACGCAGGAAGGCAATGCGCTCGGCGCCGCCGAGAAAGTCGAAGCGAGCGGTGGTGAACGGGTCGATGCGCTCGCGCAGCAAGGCCAGCTGCCGGTCGGCCGGTTCCCGCGTCACCGGTACCCGGTCCGGCACGGTGAGCTCGAACCCGGTGTTGTCCACCACCTCGTCGACGCTCACCCCCGGGTGCACGGATTCGAGCACGAACGGTTCGTCATCGGTGTCCTTGCGCAGCACCGCGAGCGGCGAGATCGCGATGATCGGACCAGGCAGCAGGCCGCGCTTCTCCCGCGCCGCAGCGCTGATCGGCGTGCGCCGTCCGGTCGCGAAGTCGACCTGCGGCACGAACGTCCGCCGATCGTGCCGGGAGAAGTACGCGACCACCGTGTGGTAGTTCTGCACCACCTCCGGCGATCCCGCGCCACCGGGCAGCCGGACCTTGGGCCGGTGGTAATCGCCGATCACCGAAAGATTGATGGCCCCGTCACCGCCGAGCTGGACGCTCGAAACGCATTCGATCATGCCGCGGGTGCCGATGTGGAGGAGCTGGTTCGATTCGGTGAACGACCAGCGGCCGCGGGCCGTTTTGTAAATCGCCCCCTCCGCACCGGAAAACCCGAGTTCGATGGGGTCCATTCCGATGGCGTTGTATCCGGCCAGCCAGGCGTCCGGCGCGTGCGTGAGCTTGGCGAGCATGTAAGCGGCATAAGCCAGCGGCGTGAACGACCCGAGAACGGTGACGCGCTCGCCTTCCTCCCGCATTTCTTCGCTGATCCGGCAGGCCATCAGCTCGTGCATCTCATACGTGGCCACTGTTTTCACCTTTCCAGGACGTTGGCGGCATCCACCAGTGCAGACAGCACCGCTCCGCGATCGCCGGGTACGGCACGCGCCCGGTACTCCGCCTCGGTTTCGCCGCGAAGACGCTCCAGGTATCCGGCAAACGCCTCGGGATCCGCCGCGGCTTCCTGGTATTCCAGGAGCTGCCACGCGTCCACGGCGTATTGCGGGACATGCGAACACGGATGGGCCCCGAATGGCGCCTCGATCACGGCATCCACGAGAAAGCCGGGAATGCGCGTGCGTTCCGGCGTCTCGGCAATGCGGTCACCGGACACGATTTCCTCGCAGGTCACGATCACCTTGGCCGCGGCTCGGGCCAATTCCGGATCCTGCCCGTAGGTCCCGTCGAATTGCGCATTACCGAGCTCATCGCACCGGGACGCGTGGACGATCGCGACGTCGGGCCGCAGCGCCCGCACCACCATCACGTCCTCGTCGCCGAACGATGTGCTCGCGCGGCCGTAGATCTCCGGGTGCAGGGGCACCAGGTCGGACCCCTCCGGACCGGCGAGCGGCAGGAACGGAACACCCCGGCCGGCGGCTTCGAGCGCCAGCTGCAGCGAGATCGCGCTCACCTCGGTGGTCGCCAGCTCGCCGGACTGCCCGGCGCGCCGGAAGTTCGCCGCCATGCCCATCGCCTCCATGGTCACCATGGAAAACGTGAGGTCGGTGAGTACGCCCGCCCCGACCAGGAGGTCGACGTCGATGGAACCCAGCAGGGCGAGGCCGGCGATGTCGGTACGACCGGCCCGCACCAGCTCACGGACCGCGGCCATCGGATGGTTGGCGAACCAGGCACCGCCGAACGCGACGGTCGCCCGTTCCGGCACGAGCGCGGGCAGCTCGCTCAGCTCGACGACTTTTCCGGGAATCGGCATACTGCTCCTTCGGCTGAATTTCGGTGCGCTATCCGGCGAACAGCGAGCGCCCGATGATGTCTTTCATGATTTCGGTGGTCCCGCCGTAAATGGTCTGGATCCGCGAGTCCAGCCACGCTTTCGCCACCGGGTACTCGAGCATGTAGCCGTACCCACCGTGCAGTTGCAGGCACTGGTCGATGACCTTGTTCGCCAGCTCGGTGGTCCACCATTTCGCTTTCGCCGCGTCGGCCGGGCTGAGTTCCCCGGCATTCAGGGCCAGCACGCAACGATCGACGTACACCTGCGCGATGTCGATCTCGGTCGCCATCTCGGCGAGCCGGAAACGGGTGTGC
Source organism: Amycolatopsis jejuensis (assembly GCF_000717335.1). Taxonomy (GTDB): domain Bacteria; phylum Actinomycetota; class Actinomycetes; order Mycobacteriales; family Pseudonocardiaceae; genus Amycolatopsis; species Amycolatopsis jejuensis. The sequence goes on along the minus strand of NZ_JNYZ01000005.1, from coordinate 298,477 downwards.
TGGAAATCGGCGATGGGCTGGCCGAAGGCTTGGCGCTGACGGCAGTATTCGATGGTACTGCGGTAAATGTGGTCCGCGCGGGCGAGTGCGGTGACCGCCACCGTCACCCGTTCCTGCGGAAGGTGCCGCATCGAATACGCGAACCCGCGCCCCTCTTCACCCAGCAGGTTGACCACGGGAACCCGCACGTCGGAAAAGAACAACTCGGCAGTATCCTGCGCTTTCTGGCCCACCTTCACCAGATTTCGGCCACGCGAGAAGCCGGCCATTCCGCGTTCGACCACGAACAGCGTGATCCCGCGGGCCCCGGCGGCGACGTCGGTCTTCGCCAGCACGATGACCAGGTCGGCATTGATCCCGTTGCTGATGAACGTTTTCTGGCCGTTGAGCACGTAATGGTCGCCGTCCCGCTTTGCGGTGGTGCGCAAGCCTTTCAGGTCACTGCCCGCGCCCGGTTCGGTCATCCCGATCGCTGTGATGAGCTCGCCGCGGGCAAATCCGGGCAGCCACCGGGCTTTCTGCTCGGCAGTAGTCAGGTCGGTGAAATACGGGGCCGCCACGTCGTTGTGCAGCGTGAATCCGGGCCCGGTGGCACCCACGCGCGCCATTTCCTCGCCGAGTACCGCATTGTAGCGGAAATCCCGGACACCGAGACCGCCGTATTCCTCCGGGACGCTGAACCCGAGCAGGCCCTTTTCCCCGGCCCGCAGCCAGAGTTCCCGCGGGACGATTCCGGCGGATTCCCAGCTTTCCTGATGCGGGACCACTTCGCGGTCCAGGAACTCGCGGGCGAGCGCACGAAAATCCTCGTGCTCTTGCTGGAACAGGTCACGTTTCATGCGCAGTCCTTGATTCTCCGGCGCCGGGCCATTGCCGGCGGATTTCGCGGCGCAGCAGCTTTCCCGTCGGACTCCGGGCGAGTTCGGAGACGAAATGGAAGCGCTTGGGGATCTTGTACCCGGCAATCCGTCCCCGGCAATGGTCTTTGAGGTCCGCGGCGTCCAGCGAAGCGCCATCACGGGGCACCACAGCCGCGGTGACGACTTCGCCCCAATACGGATCCGGCGTACCGACGACAGCCGCATCCCGGACGTCGGCGTGTTCGAGCAGGAGGTTTTCCACTTCCGTCGGATAGACGTTCTCGCCGCCGCTCACGATCTTGTCGTTCAGCCGGTCGACGAGATAGTGATAACCGTCCGCATCCCGGTACGCGAGGTCGCCGGTGTGGAACCAGCCGTCCCGCAGGACGGCCGCGGTCGCTTCGGGCTGACGCCAATAGCCGGACATCACATTCGGGCCGCGGCACACGATTTCCCCGATTTCCCCGGGCGCAGTGTCTTTTCCGTCCGTTTTCACCACTCGCAGCTGCATGCCGACCGCGCTCCGCCCGATCGATTTCAGCAGCTCAGGTGCCTCCTCCGGTCGATGATCCTCCGGTGGCAGCGCGCATACCCCCAGCGCCTCGGTGCTGCCGTACCCGTTCACGAAATCGCATCCCCAGGTGTCGATGGCCTGCCGTACCAGGCTCGGCGGCATCGGCGCGGCGCCGTAAAGCACGCGCCGGAGCCGGGATTTCGCGTTGTCCGGCCACCTCGCCACGATGTCGCGGATCATCGACGGCACGAGCTGGGCGTGGGTGATTTCGCCACTCGCCAGCAGCGCGGTGGCCTCCGCCGGATCGAATTTCACCAGCTGGCGGCACGTTCCGCCGAGATAGGTGAACGCGTGCACGAGCTGCGATCCGATGTGGAACATCGGCATCGAGGTGAGATACACCGCATCCGGCCGGGCGTCGATTTCCTGCCCTTGCGAAAGCATGCTGGCGTGCAAGGCACCGTGGGTGAGCATGGCGCCCTTGGGCTGGCCGGTGGTGCCGCTGGTGTAGGTGATCATCGCGAGCTCGTCCGCCGGGAACAGTCTCGGCGTTTCCATCGGCGATGTCGCGGCCAGCACGTCGTCAGTTTCCGTACCGAGAAAGACCATCGGCCGCGGCGAAGCGCGCCGCGCGACCTCGTGCAGGTTCGGGCCGACCACGATCAGCGCCGGGTCGCAATCGTCGATGATCCGGGCAAGTTCCGGCGCGGACAGCCGGAAATTCAACGGCACGTGGACCGCCCCTGCACGCAGAGTGCCGACCCGGACCTGCAGGTACTCGAGTTCGTTGTACGCCAGCAACGCCACCCGCGCTCCGCTGCCGATCCCTTGCGAGTGCAGGAATGCCGCGAACCGGTCGGCGTTCTCGCTGGTGCGGGCGAACGTCGACGAGCGGCCCGCCGCGGTCACGCACACCTTCTGCGGGTAGCGCGCCACCGCATGCGTGAGCAGATCAGGTACCTCCACCCTCCTCCTTCCGAACCCCGTCATCGGGTGGTGAAACCGCCGTCGACGACCAGCGTGTGGCCGGTGACGAAGCTCGCCGACAGCAGGAACACCAGCGCGCCGTCGAGGTCCTCCGGACGGCCCAGCCTGCCGAGCGCGGTCCCCTGGGTGATCCAGTCCGGCGCACTGCCGTCGCCGGAGACCAGCCCGTCGGTCATTTCCGACGGAAAGAACCCCGGGGCCAGCGCGTTGACCCGGATGCCGTGCCGCCCCCACTGCGAAGCCAGCTCCCGGGTGAGCCCGTGCAACCCGGCTTTCGACGCAACGTACCCCGCCTCGGGCATCGGCGCGGTCGAGCGCAGTCCCATGATCGAGCCGATGTTCACGATCGACCGGCCACCGCCGGGATTCGCCCGCATCGCGCGGGCGGCGAGACCGGCCAGCGCGAACGGCGCGACCAGGTTGATCTCCAGCTGGCGGCGGAAGGTTTCCACCGTTTCCCGCGACGCCGGCCCCGGTGCGCTGATCCCGGCATTGTTGACCAGCCCGTCGAGCCTGCCGTAGCGGTCGAGCGCGGTATCGATCAACCGCACCCGGTCCTCGTCCACGCTGACGTCGCAGGCGACCGCGGTGGCGGACGGCAGGTCGTCGGCCAGGTCCTTGAGCCGTTCCACGCGCCGCGCAGCCACGACGACGCTGGCCCCGGCCGCGCTCACCGCGTGTGCCATTCGCCTGCCCAATCCGGAACTGGCGCCGGTGATCACGACCACCTGCTCGGCAAGGGGCCGATTCCCGTCCACGGCTTACCTCTCCTCGTTCTTGCGAGCGATCTGCTCCGCAACTTTCTGCAATCCCGCGTTGACCCCAGGGTCGGCCAGCGCGGTCGTGAACGCTTCGTCTTCCCGGCGGCGTGCGGCTGCCGCGTCAATCACCCGCGACGCAGCCAGCAGCCGCTTCGTGGCCGTCAGCGAACTGAGCGGTGCCGCGGCGATCCGGTCCGCCAATGCGGCGGCGGTGCTGCGGAGCTCGTCCACCGGAACGCGGCACAACGCCAGGCCCGCCTCGACGGCTTGCTCCGCGCTTAACCACGCCCCGGAATAGAAAAGATGCGCCGCCCGCTGCGGGCCGAGCATGGCGGGCAGCGTGGCACTACTGCCCGCCTCGGGCACGAGGCCGAGCGCGGCGAACGGCGCCCGGAAGCGGGCATTGTCCGCCACGAGCACGATGTCGACGTGGCCGAGCAAGGTGAACCCGATCCCCACCGCCGGTCCCGCCACCGCGGCGATCAACGGTTTCGGGAATTGTTCGAGCTGGCCGAGGAGCCGGTCGTAAGCGTCGCGGGCCGTTTGCCTGCGCGCCGGATCGGCGGCGAGATCGCGGAGGTCCGCACCGGCGCTGAACCGGTCGCCCCCGCCGAGTACGACACACGAAACCTCCACGTCACTTGCGGCGTCGGCCAGGAGATCAGCCAGCGCGCCATAGAGTTCCGCGTCGAACGCATTCCCCGCCGACGGCCGGTTCAACGTCAGTTCGAGTACCCGATCCCTCCGCTCGGCGATGATGCGCTCGGCCGTCTTCGGCGGGGAAGTAATCATGGCGTCAGGTTATCACAGGCTCGGCTGCGATCCAACGTTCGCGGACCTGGTCACCCGAGCAGACCGCGTACTTCCGCCAGGTCGGCGAGGAAATCTTCCAGGCACAGCACGGGAAGCGTGCCGGCTTCCGCCTGCAGGAGGGCCACGTCCTTGGCCAGGAGGGCACCGTCGAGCTGCCGGACGAGACCGGCCATCCGGCTGGCCCCGCTGGAGTGCCGGAGGACCCGGTGGAGGGTCTCCGGCCCGATCCCGTGCTGCCGGGCCAGCCGCAGCATCGCCGCCAGCGCAAGCACGTGGTACGCCCCGGTGACGTTGTTCAGCAGCTTGGCCCGCGTGGGTTCGCCGTAGCTGTCGAAGGTGATCAGTTCTCCGGCCAGCGCCGACCGCAGGAAATCCCGGTCGGCGGTGGTCGACGGGCCCGCGCTCAGCATGGTCAGCCGTCCGGATCGCGCACCCTGCGCCCCGCCCGAGACCGGCTGTTCGAGAATTCGCCACTCTCCGGCGGATCGCTCCCCCAGCCGGTCGGCGAATGCGGGTTCGAGAGTGGTGATCAGGTGACAGGCGCGCGGGCCCGCGGCGGGCAGCTGGTCGAGGATCTCGGCGGCTTGCGGATCCGGTCGACCGAGGCCCACGGCACCTCACTCAGGTGCGCGTAACCCGGCCGGTTCGTATTGTCCTGCCAGGCTTTCCGCCGTTCGGGATCCGGCTCGACCCCGGCGACGGCGTACCCGCATTCGCTGAGGCGCCGGCCGATCCCGGCACCCATCGCCCCGAGCCCGGCCACGACGATCACGCCGTGAGCCCCATCCACTCCCGCTGGTACCGCTCGAGCTCGACGGGATCCTCGGCGGCAGCCACGACCTCGCCGCGGATCAGCACCTCCCCGCGGTCCACACAGGACGCGAGGGTGCCCAGCGAAGGCGCCGCCAGCACCACCGTCGTACCTTGTTCGGCAAGCTCCCGGATGACCTGGCCGATCTCCTCGACGATCACCGGCGCCAAACCGGTGGCGACCTCGTCGAACAACGCCACCCGTACCGGTCCCATCAACGCCCGGCTCACCGCGAGCATCTGCTGTTCACCCCCGCTCAGCACCCCGGCATACGCCTTCTCCCGCCGCCTGAGGTTGGCGAAGCGGTCCAGGGCGGCGTCCACCGCGTCCTGCTTCACGCGCAGCACCTCCGCCATCACCTCCAGGTTTTCCCGGACGGTCAGCGTGGGAAAGATCTGCCTGCCTTGCGGGACCAGGGCAAACCCGCGCCGGGCGCGTTCGGCGGCGGGCATCGCGGTGATGTCCTCGCCGTCCAGCAGGACCGCGCCCTCCGCCCGGACTCCGCCGGACAGCGCGAGCAGGAGACTCGTCTTGCCCGCGCCGTTCGGCCCCACCAGCGCGTTCACCGTGGCGGGCCGGAAGGCGAGGTCGACGGAATGCACGGCGCGGGCGTAGCCGTAACGCACGGTCAGCCCGGTGGTACTGAGCTCGCCGGTCATGCCCGATCCGCCGCCTTTCCGAAGTAGACCGCCTGCATTTCCGTGCTGGACAGGCATTCCTCGACGGGTCCGGTGAACACCGGACGGCCCCGGTCCAGCAGGACGACCCGGTCGGCGATCCGCGCGACCACGTCGATGTTGTGGTCGACGACCAGAATCGCGCACGAGCGCTCCCGGAGCGCGGCGATGGCGTCGATCATCCCCTGGACCCCGGCAGTGTCGCCGCCGGCGAACGGTTCGTCGAGCAGGAGCACCGAAGGGTCGCGGACGACCGCACGGGCGACCTCGGTAAGCCGCTGCTCACCGAGGGTCAGCTCGCCGCACGGCCGGCCGAGGCCGGTGAGGTGCACGGACTCGGCGACCTCGTCGATCCGCCGGTCGAGGTCCGGCTGCCCAGGGCGGATCATCCCGGCGAACACGTGATACAAGCCGCGCCACGGGCTCGCGAAGCGCGCGCTGCAGAGGCCCAGCCGGATGTTTTCCCGCACGGTGAGGTCCATGGCCAGCAACGGATGCTGGAACGTCCTGGCGAATGCGGCGCGACGGGCGCGGCGGGAAGGCGGTCCGGCCAGCGGAACGCCCCGCACCAGCACCCGTCCGGACGACATCGGCTGCTGCCCGGTGATCAGGTCGATCAACGTCGTCTTGCCGGCGCCGTTGGGGCCGATCAGCGCGACCACCTCACCGGCGCGCGCCTCGAGCGAGACGTCGCTGACCGCCACGACACCGCCGTACCGCTTGCTCACCGCATCGCACTGCAGCAGCACTTCCCCGGTCATGGTTCCCGCCTCATCCGTTTGGCCAGCCGGTCGAATGCGCCGAGCAGCCCGTCCGGTGCGAACCGCAGCACCACCAGCACCCCGAGCGCGAAAACCAAAGTGCCGGTCTGTTCGAAGAACGGCACTTCGAAGATCAGCACCATCACGATGACCGCCCCCAGGGCCGCGCCCCACGGGCTCCGCCGTCCGCCGAGCAGCGGCATGAACACCGCCAGGAAAACAATCGAGAGGGAAAAGGTGTCCGGTACGACGGCCCGGTTCATCATCGCCAGTAATGCGCCGCCCGTCGACGCAATTGCCGCGCCCACGGCCAGGGACAGCAATTTGATCAATGGCGCGCTGATTCCGCACGCTTCGACCGCTGCCGGTACGACGCCTTGCGCCCGCAGTGCAATGCCGTACGGCGATCGCCTGAGCCGCGACACCGCAAATCCGGCCAGCCAGGCGAGAAGCACCGCGAGAATGGTCACGCCCATCCGGTCCAGGGCAGAGCCGAACAGCGTCGGTTCCGGCAGGCCGTTGATCCCGGCGGAACCACCGCTGACCGACGGGGTGCGGAGCAGGAACGTCGAGAATGCGGTGCCGAACAGCAGAGTGACCCCGGCGAGGTAGAAGCCGGACAGCCGTGCCGTCGCGAGGCCGAGAAGTACCGCGACCACAGCGGAAAGCACCGCCCCGATCGGCAACCCCCACAACAGCGACAGGCCGGTGTGCTGCCCGATCAAGGCGACACTGAATGCGCCGATGCCCAGATATGCGTTATAGGCCAAGGAAAGCCCGTCGCCCATCACGAACGGCAGGTACATTCCGATGGCCAGCAACGCGTAAACTGCACCGAGAACCACCATGTCCCGCTGGAAATCCACCGGCGCCGCATAGAGAATGGCGAGCGCCGCCAAGGCGAGGGTGCCTGCCGGTTCCAGCAGTCGGCGTAACCACGTCATACTCGCACCTTTGCTCGGAACAGCCCTTGGGGCCGGAAAACGAAGAAAACGAAAGCCATCGCGAAGGTCAGGTAATCGAGCCACGACGGCCCGAGCCAGTACACCGCGAGCGTTTGCAGCGCCGCGATGATCAGCCCGCCCGCGAGCGGCGCCCAGTACGGGCCGATGCCGCCGACGATCAGCGCGAGAAATCCGGCGAGTGTCCACTGTAGACCGCTTTCGAAGGACACGCCCGTCCTGGCCGCGAAAAGCGGTCCCATGACCCCGGCGAGCGCACCGGCCAAGGCAAACGCGAGGAGCCGGATCCGCCGGACCGGAACGCCGATGATCTCGGCGGCCCGTTCGTTGTCGCCGACCGCGCGCAGCATCCGGCCGTACCGCGTCCGGCGAAGCCAATACCCGGCCGCCACCAGCAGGACGAGGCCGACGCCGATCAGCAGGAGTAGTGGCCCGTCGAGCACGAGACCGCCGAGGCGCCACGAACTGGCCGGGACCAGCGCTTGCCCGGGGAGCGGGGTGCGGCCGAAGACGGTCCCGGCCAGTTGCTGCAGCGCGAACAACACCGCCACGATCGCGACCACCGTCGGCAGCTCCGCGCCGCCGGTGCGTTGATGCAGCGGGCGGACGATGCTCATTTCGAGCAACGCCGACAGCGCCGTCGCCGCGACCACCCCGATCACGAAGGCGAGCAGTTTCGGCAGCTGGTAAACCGTGACCAGCCAGGACCCGAGCATCGCCGACGTCATCGCGAGCGGGCCGAGCGCGAACATGAACACGCCCGAGCCGCGCATCACCAGCAGGTAGCCGAGGCCGAGCACCCCGGAGAACACCGCCAGCGCGGCGACGGACACCCACAGTTGTAAAGGCATTGCGTTTCCTTGCCGTCGGTCAGCAGGCGGGTTGGGACACCGGCCACGCCGGGCCGGGTGTGTTGTCCGCGCCGAAGGTGCCGAGCACCATTCCGCAGTCCCCATCGGCCCCGACGTGTTTGCTCGGCCCGAAACTGATCGTGAAGGCGCTGCTGCCGTAGTGGGACTGGTACCCGGAAACCGACTGGAGGGCCTGGTTCAGCGTCCCGGATCCTTGCTTCTGCAAGGCTTCCTTGACGATTTGGACGCTGTCGTAGCCCTGCAGCCCGTATGCGGTGAGCTCGGCATGCTGACCGCCCTGTTGCTTCAAGGCCGCCGCCACTTTCTGAGTCCGCGGATTGTCCGGATGGACGCTACCGACGTACACGAGCCCGTCGAGCGCCCCCGGCCCGGCGAGCGGCCACGCCGTCGGCTGGTTGCCGAACGACGCGCCCGAAAACCTGGGTACGCCAGGCATCATCCGGTGCAGGGCGGTCTGCACGAGCGCCTCGGTCTGCCCACCGGACGAGACGACGAGCACCGCGTCCGGCTTCGCCGCCTGCACCCGCGCGATCTGCGCACTGACGTCGGCAGCGTTGACGGGAATCTTCTCCTCGGCGACGATCTTGACCCCGGCTTCCTTGATGGGCTTGGCCAGCACGGGGACGTAAGGCTGGATGGTGGAACTGTCGTCGGCCACGACCGCGACGGTCTTGATCCCGGCATTCGTCATGCCTTTGGCGTACGCGGTGCCCATGCCCGCGCTGGTCGGGCCGAGCAGGTACGTGTGGCCGGTGTCCTTGCCGGTGACTATGGCAGCACTGAGATTGTCGGGCGAGAGGCACACGAGCTCGTTCGACGCACACACCGGATTCGCTGCGACCGCGGACGCTGACCCCGAGTTCATCAGCACGACACCGGCGCCTTTACCGGCCAGTTTCCGCACCAGGACGGGGGTTTGGCTGGTGTCGCTGCCGTCGCTCTCGCTGACGAGCTCGAGCTGCTTGCCGAGAACCCCACCGCTGGCATTGATCTGCTTGATCGCAAGCTCGACACCAGCCGTGACGTAAGGCGAGTACGCGGACGCGGGCCCGGAGGTGTCTTTGATCATGCCGATCACGATGGTGTCACTCGAGGGACCAGCGGCACATCCGGCGAGGACTGCTGCGGAGAGGATCGTCACTGCGACGCTACGGCGCCTGCGCGGGTCGTTCTTGCGCTTTTGTGGTTTTCCTTGGGGATCCCGCTTGTCTCGCCGGGCCGGTTCCCTTGCGCCGAGGCGCAGTCGCTGTCCGACGCCGGACCGCACCGGTTCCTCCACCCAGGGGGGCGATTGGTGTCCCGTATCGGGTTGGGCTGGTTCACCCCCGCCGAGCCACTGCTGCTCAGTGCTGCCGGACGAGGCCGGTTCACCCTCCCCGGGCCACCGCAACCCAGCCCCACCAGACGAGGCCGGATCACCCCCACCGGGCCGCTGCTTCCGTGCGCCGCCCGACGAGGCCGGTTCACCCTCCCCGGACCACTGCTGCTCAGCGCTGCCGGACAAAGCCGGTCCGCCCGCGTCGGACTGCCGTTCTCCTGCACCGAACCCAGCCCGCTCCCCCGCCTCGGGCCGCGGCCGTTCTTCCGTGTCAGAGGGTTCGCGCGCGCCGGAGCGAGCCGGGGCGAATCTGACTGGGACGCGGCGGACGGCCATGGAATACCCCTGGGTATCTCGGCGACAGTGGCGAAGATAATCTGTCGCCAGGTTAGCAGCGTGGCCCGCGGGTCACAACAGCCGGAATCCGAGCGCGGGCGGAACAGGGGTTGCCCAGCTCGCGGAAATGCCGTTTGCGGGCGCATACTGCGGCCGCAGCGCCACCACCGCTGCCCCAGAATGGGCGTGATCCACGAACGGATCAGGGCACTGAGGTAGCGGTCAATCCCAAGGCACGCGGTAAACCCGCGCCGCTGTGCCCCCGAAAAGGGCTGCCCGTTCCGGCTCGCTCGACCCCGCGGTGAGGCGTTTGCACGCGTTCCAGAACGTCCGGTATGCGTACGATGCCTTGTCCACCGGGAAGTTGCTCTCGAACATGCACCGCTCCGCGCCGAAAAGCTCCACCGCGGTCTCCACCCACGGACGCATGACCGTCGCCAAGCGCTCCGACGACGGCGGTTCCGCGGCGACCCCCAGCTGCTGCCCCATGCTCCGCATCCCGAGGCCGCCGAGTTTCACCTGTACGTTCTCCCGCCGCGACAGGTCTGCCATCGACGCCGACCAGTCCCGGAATACCTGGTCGCGCGCGGTTGCGTAGGTGCCGATGCCCAGTGGGCCGCCGAGGTGGTCCAGCACGATCGGGACGTCCGGGAATGCCTGCGCCAGCTCGGTCACCTCGGGGATCTGCGGGTGGTAACACCAGGCGTCGAACGTGAGCCCCAGCCGCGCCAGCACCGCGAAGCCGCGACGGAACTCGTTCCGGCCCAGCAGACCGGGTTCCGGCCGGGACACCGGTCGCGTCACCGCGGGATCGGGGTCGAAGGCGGACAGGTGGCGGACGCCGCGGAACCGGCCGTCCGCCACGGCAAAGTGCGCGGCGAGGGCGGCTTCCACATCGGCGCCGAGCGTGAGGTCGGCGTGTCCGACGATCGCCGCCGCAAGACCGTTCCGGCCCGCCGTTCTCGCGAGCCCGGCGGCGAATTCCGTTTCCCCGGCGGGCCTTTCCGGAACCGGACCGGCAGTGCGGTAATGCTGACCGCATTCGACGAAAATGGTGGCCGCCACCTCTTCGACGGCATCGAGATCGTCCTCGAATTCAGCAGTCAGATAATGCGGATCGAAGAGGTGGTGATGCGGGTCGAGAATCCGGATTTCCGGCGCCAGCGGCGATTCCACGTGCCGCGCCAGCCATTCCTCCCGGATCGAGCCATGACCCGGCAGCAAGGCCGTCATCGCGGGCCCGGACGGGAGAAACCTCCGATTAACAGCCGTTCCACGCAGGTCGCGACCTGTTCGTCCGAGAGGTCATCGTCCCAGCCGAGAATCAACCTCGTGTAGACGACTGATTCGTCGCACAACGAATAAATTTCCCCGACCACAGACGCGTCAAATTCCGGATCGGCAATACCCACCTGTTGCCCGAACCGGATTGCTTTGGTCAAGGCGTCGATGAAATGCGCCCGCAGGCCGATCCACGCCTCGGCCATTGCGGCCCGCCGTTGCAGGAGTTCCTGCCACACCCGGAACAAGGCGATGTGGCGCCGGTACACCTCGAAGTACGCGAGCAGGGTCGCCCGCACGGCAAGCCGCCCGCGAACCAGCGGCAGATGCGTCTCGCGGACGATATCCGCTTCGGCAGTGGCCTGCAGGCTGCGGAAAATGTCTTCCTTGTCGAGGAAATAGCGGTAAACCGTACCGGAGGAGACACCGGCAATCTGCGAGATGTCGAGCGCCGTGGTCCCGGCGAGGCCGTGGTCCTCGAAGGCCCGCAACGCGGCCCGGCGCACGCTCTCCCAGGTCTTGTGCCCTCGCGCCGAACGCGGTCCTTCCTTGCCCTCCGCGGGTTTCCACTGGATGAAGGGCCGCGAGCCGGGCCGGATGTCGTGCGGCCGGGTCGCGATGTCGACTTCCGAACGGGGCGGCACCGAGTCCGCGTCCTCGTACAGCCCGCTTCCGACGAGCCGGGCGAGATTCTCGGCCAGCTGCGGCGCCCGCCCGGTCGACCATCCGGCCGAGACCGCAAGCGCGTAATGCAGGAGCAGGTCCACCAGAACGCGCGCCAGCGCCTGCCGTTCGTCGCTGGGCACCGGCAAATACGCCCCGAACGCGTCCACGATCTTGTTGCGCAGCACGGCAAATCGGTCGATCTCCGCAGTGCCGGGACGCGCCAGCTCGAAGATCGCGCGAACGGTCCCCGCGTGCGTCTCGGCGGCCGCCAGCCAGCGCCGGATCGCGTCGGTGATCCCGTCCGCCTGACCGAGCGAGGCGACGGCGTCCTGCTCGAAAAGGTCCACAAGCTCGGCGAACAACGCCCCTTTGCCGGGGAAATAGCGATAAAGCGCCCCGGTGGTGACGCCGACGTCGGCCGTGATGTCAGTCAGCCGCGCCCCGGCGAAACCCCGCTCCGCCATACACTGCTCGGCCGCGGCGAGAATCGCGCGCCGCGTGGGAGTCCCGTCCTGCGCGACGCTGGTCACCGAACTCCCACCGGCCCCTCACCACACCTGCAGACGACCACGTCGCCCCCCTCTCCCCACGACCGGCCCCGACCCGCACGAAAACGGTAACACCGGACAGCCGCCCACCACTCCCTTGCGCCCGCCGTCGTGAAACGCGCTGTCGGCATGGTGGACGATAACATGACACCATCATACGCACCGCCCCCGACACCACCGCGATCCACAACCGACGGCCACATTCCGGGACCCACCAGACCCCGAGGCCACCCAACCACCAGCACTTACGCATAGCCAACCAAAGACGCGGCCGCCCCACGCAGGACACCACAGAAGTACCATGCTGCTTCCCTCCATTCGTCTCCGCAGCCTCGCAGCTCCGCGTACTCGTCGCCGCACGGCCGCACACCATGTCCGCGCCGTCTCACCGCACCGACGCGCTCAGTGTCTTCGTCGTGGCTACGTTCAGCGTTCTCGCCGCTCGATGCTCAAGCCGCCCTCGCCGCAGCTGGTGCATAACCTGGCGTCGTGTTACTGTCCCTCGAGCTTGCCTGCCTGGCCAGCCGGAAGACCCGAAGCCCTTTCCCGTGGCCGGAAGGCATTTCCGGCCACGTGCACTGAGGGAGGACCATGTCCCCATCTGTCGCCAGTCAGTCCCGATCGCTGGTTGCCCGTCTTGATCGGATACCCCGCTGGCCGTATCCCCATCTGCTGCTGTGGATCGTCGGCTCGGGGTACTTCTTCACGTATTTCGAGACCAACAACATCGGCATCGCGCTGCCGGCGATCCGCAAGGATCTCGGTGCCGGCAGTACCGCGATTTCGCTCACCATCACCTCGAGCCTGCTCGGGTTCGTCATCGGGGCGTTCTTCACCAGTTTCGTGAGCGACAAATACGGGCGCCGCGCGGGAATTCTGGCGTCGCTCGGGGTCATTTCGCTGGGTTCGCTGGCGACCGCAGCCAGCCCGAATCTCGAATGGCTGATCGCGTGGCGGCTGGTCGCCGGGGCCGGGGCCGGCGGGGCCATCGTCACCATCAGCACGTACATCGGCGAACTTGCACCCGCCGGTCTCCGCGGCCGGTACAACTCGTGGGCCAGCCTCTTCGCGTTCGTCGGGACGACCGTCACTCCGCTGGTCGCGCTCCTTCTCGTGCCAACGGTGAGCTGGGGCTGGCGACCATTCCTCGTCATTCCCATCATTTCGGTGGTCTTCCTCGTGGCCACCCGGAAATCGCTGCCGGAATCGCCGCGGTGGCTGATTTCCCAAGGCCGTGACGACGAGGCCGAGCAGATCATCGACCGCGCGGAACGATTCGCGATCCGCCGCTACGGCATCCAGCTGCCCCCACCGGCCGCTGTCGCCGGTGAGCCGCGGTCGAATTCCCGGGTGCCCTACGGCGCCTTGCTGCGAAAGCCGTTCCTCTCCCGCAGCCTCCTGCTCACCGGCATTTTCTTCCTTTTCTACCTCACCTCGTACGGCTTCGCGAGCCTCAATCCGACGTTCATCAACCAGCGCGGATTCGACCTCAGCGCGAGCATCGGCTTCGTCGCGATCGGGAACGTCGGCACCATTGCCGGTGCGTTGCTGGCGCCGTGGATCAGCGACCGGTTCGAGCGCAAGTACGTGATCGCCGCCGCATCGCTGCTCACGGCCGCGGGATGTGCGCTTCTCGGCGTCTCCACACAGCTTCCCGGCATCCTCGCCGGGACCATCATCACCTGGTTCGCCGCCGCCGTGTTCCAGCCGATTCTCTACACCCTCGGCACGGAAACCTTCCCCACCCGCGCCCGCACCGCGGGAATGGGCTTCTCCGACGGGATCGGCCACCTCGGCGGGGCGGTGGCGGCGCCCGCTCTCGTCGCCATCCACAGTGGACTCGGCGTGACCGCGGCCTACCTCGGCATGGCGGTGCCGATGATCGTCCTGCTCGCCTTCCTGCCGTTCATCCCGGCCACCGTCGGCCGCCCGCTCACCGAGATCAACCCCGAAACCACCCGCTGAGAGGCCCGGAATGCAGCTACCCAGCGAGGACGACGTACGCCGCCTCCTCGAGCGTGACCGCAACTGGACCCGTTGGGGCCCCGACGACCAGCGCGGAGCGATCAATCTCATCGACGACGCCAAGCGGCGGCAGGCGGCCGCGCTCGTCCGGTCCGGGCGCTCGGTGTCGCTGTCCCGCCCGTTGGACGCGTCGAAAAGCCCGCACAACCCGACGCCGATCGGGCAGGAGCTGGTGCGCACGACGTGGCGCTCGGCCGACGCCGGATACGCGCACGACGCAATCACCATCGACTGTCACAGCCGCAACATCACGCATCTCGACGCGCTCTGTCACATCTGGGACCGCGACGGCATGTGGGGCGGACGGCAGCCGGACGAGGTGCTCTCCGAATCCGGTTCGTCCTGGGGTGATATCGACAACTGGTCGGACGGAATTGTCACGCGCGGCCTTCTTCTCGACATTCCGGGCTTACGCGGCACCGAATGCGTCGAAGTGGAAGAACCGGTCCACGGAAACGAATTGGCGGCAGCGGTGGCAGCGGCCGGACTCACCGTGGAACCGGGTGACGCGCTGTGCGTGTTCGGCGGCCGCGACGAATGGGATGCCCGCCACCACCACGAATGGACCGGCTATCCCCCGGACCCGCGGCCCGGTCTCCACGCGTCCTGCCTGGAGTTCCTGCGGGACCACGACGTGGCGATGCTCGTCTGGGACAACGCCGACGTCACCCCGAGCGGCTACGAGGTCCCCTGGACCGTGCACGGGGCACTGATGTCGTACGGCGTGGCGCTGCTGGACCAGGCCCAGCTCGGCCCGCTGACCCGGGAATGCCGCGCGGCCGGCCGGTACGAATTCATGCTGTGCGTCGCGCCCCTGCGCATTCCGGGCGGCACCGGTTCCCCGGTCAACCCGATCGCGATCCTCTAACCACTCACCGGACAGCGAGAGACCCAGCGACCGCTCGATCGTCATCGAAAGGCAGGGAACAACGGCAATTCCGCGGCACCCCCGCAACTCCGCACCAGGCGGACGGTCTCGCGTGCGGCCGAGCCCATTGCCGTCAAGTGGCCGAATTCTTCCGTGGTCTCGGCGAACGCGGTCAGCTGGTGGAGTACGCGGGCCCGCCAGGTCGAGCTGCCCCACGGGAAGTCGGCGAAGGCTCGGGGCCAGATCCCGTTGCTGATGATCCAATACGCGCACGCTTCGGTCAGCGCCGCCCCGAAGTCACCGGCAATACCCAGCCGGGCCCGATACGCGCGTTCGGTCTCGGCAATGACTTCCCGCGGCAGCCGGCCGGCCCAGTAGCAATGCGGCATTCCCAAGCGGTAGTACGCCGTATCCAGCAGGCAAAGGTGATACCCACCGCGCTCGAAATCGATCAAGCGCACGCCGGCAGGCCCGAGAAGGGCATTGTCCGGGCACGTGTCGCTGTGGACGTAGGCACGGAACGGCGAAGCGTGCTCCACCGAACCGGTCAAGGCTTCGTATTCGTCCCGGAAAGCCGCCGGAACCTCCTGGCCCAGCAGGGAGAGTCCCTTCCGCAGTTGCGTCTCCAGAAGGCGCAGGTCACCCCACCCTTGGGTATCGAGCAGATTGCCCCACGATTTCCAGTCACGCGGCAGGCCACGCGGCCCGAGCGCATCCCTGACCTCCCAGTACCGCGCCTCCGCACCCGCGGTCCCGGTATGCAGGTCCGCGATCGCCTGCGCGTGCATGGTGAGCGACTCACCGGCACGGCCGGGATCCGGCCCGCGAAGAGCATCGACGAGGCTCTCGCCCGCCCCCAGGTCCTCCATCGCGACCACGCAGGCGGCCCGATCCCCGCCGTAGAACGCAGGTACCAGCCCGTTGTCCGGCAGCACGCTGTTCAGGAACGCCAGCCCTGCCCATTCCTCGAGGAGCGGCTGCGCCGGATTGCCTGCCCGCGCATCCGGATCAGCGGGCAGGCCCGGCTCGGATCGTGCCGTCTTGACGATCACCCGCGCGGGCGCATCCACCGGAGCGGTCTCGACGGTGAACCGGTACGCCTTGCCCTCACTCAGCGTCACCGCGGAACCGAGCCGGACATCGCCGCCCCAAGCCTCCCCGAGCAGGCGCTCGGCGACCGCCGGCACCGCCTCAGTCATGGCCCTGACACCGCCGCGCCGGACCGGCCAGGATCGCGCTGACGGCAAGCGGGTCCGCATCCAAGCTGATCATGTCGATATCGTAGCCAGCCACCAGCTGCTCACTCGCCTCGATTGCCTCCACAGTGGACAGCGCCGCCTCGGCCAGCAGACCCAGTCCGCCGCCATGGGGCCTGGTGCCGGTTCGGCGTGCACGTGGCCGCGGAGCACCGGCCACGCGCCTGCCTGACCCCGGCAAACGCGGGCGGCATACACTCGACCCCGTGACTGCCGCCAAGAATCCGAACACCGAGCGATCGGCCGCGCAGACCGACTCGCGCCGGAAGTTCGTCGAGGCCACCAAGCGGCTGCTCGCCCAGCGGCCGCCCAGTGCGATCACGTCCAAGCAGATCGCGCAGGAGGCCGGGCTCAAGCACACCCTGATTTACCACTATTTCGACTCCAAGGAGAGCGTGTTCCTGGAGGCGATGAAAGAGCTCCAGCAGGCCTATCTGGACTACCGCGAGAAGGTCGTCGACCGCAGTGTGGCGCTGCCGCCGCTGCCGATCGACGGGCACGAGCAGTGGTGGCGGGCCGCCGCGAACTTCTCCGCCGACGGCGGGCATTCGTACAGCTCACTGGGCTGGACGTACCCGCTCATGAACGAGGAGCTCGCGGCGATCCGCCACCACCACCCGGAAATCACCGAGCTTCAGGCGAAAGCCCACATCATCAGGGAAATCTCGCTGAACTTCGGCTGGATCGCGTTCAAGGGGACGCTGCAGCGCGGCTTCGGGCTCAGTGCCGAGGAGCTCGAAGCCATCGAGCAGCAGATGTGGGACTCCCGCGTCACCGGTCCCTGATCAGCCGGCCGCCGCGGCGATCCGGGCGATGTCCCGTTTGGGATTGATCAGCACCAGCCCGGCCACGCCGCCGAAGGCGATGAACACGCCGGAAACCAGCAGCGCCACGGTGTATCCGTGGGCCTGCCCGGCGCCGTCCGCCGACACGATCCAGCCGAAGACCGCCGGTGCGAACACCCCGGCCGACGTCAGGATCGCGACGTACAGCCCGAGCACCGCCCCGCGCTGCAGTACCGGGACGAACTCCGAAATCGTGACCGCGCCGGTCGTGAACGTGACCAGCCCGAGGCCGAATCCCAGGCACAGCACCACGATCTGCAGTGCCCCGGTGCTCGTGCCCGCCGAGATGATCACGAAGCCCCCGGCGAGCGCGGTGCTCAGCGACGCCATCCCGGACCGGGCGATCCGCGAGCTGACCCCGCGTTTCATCATCGCACTGGTCAGAAGCGCCTGTACCACCAGGAATCCGACTGCGGTGAGCGACACACCCATCACGATGTTCGCCGCCGCCGTGGCTGAATACCCGTGACTGGTCCGCAGGTACGCGGGCAGCCACGCGGACAGCACGGCCAGCCCCCAGTACGCGGAGAGCCCGACGAGTGTCGCGCCGATAAACGACCGGGTGGTCAGCAGCGTGCGGTAGCGGACCCGGATGCCGGAGTCGAACACCGTGCCCTTGGCGGCCGGTTTACTGCCGTCCAGCGGGCCTTCGCGGCCCACGAACAGCCAGATCAGCAACCACACCACCCCCGCGGTGCCGACGGCGAAGAACGCCCAGTGCCAGTCGTGGTGGGAAATAATCCACGTGAGCGCCGGAGCCGCGACCGCGATCCCGCCGAAGGCGCCCACGTTCTGCAGCGCCACCGGAAGCGTCCGCTTCTCGTCCGGGAACCATTTCGCCGCCGCGTGGAAGGACAATCCCGCGGACGGCCCCTCGCCGAAGCCGAGCACGATCCGGGCGAGGAAGATCACCAGGAACGTGGGCGCCAGCCAGATCGCGTACTGGCTGACCGACCAGATCACCACCATCCAGACGAGCATCCACTTGGTGGACCGCCGGTTGGCGAGGAATCCGGCGAACACCGCGGACACCGCGAAGAGGAAGTAGATCGCGCTCGCCAGCAGGCCGTACTCACCGGGTCCGATCCCGAGATCCCGCATCAGCGGGACGGCGACCAGGCCGAGCACGGCCTTGTCCGCCCAGTTGATGAGCGCGAGCAGCACGAGCATGACGGTGACCGCCCACGCGCGCCCGTGGTGCGGTTCCGGGACCGGCACCGGGGCCGGTTTGGTGCGGGGAAGGTTCGAAGTCATCGTTGACCGCCTTCGTCGAGGATAGGGGAGAACAGCTCACCCGGCACGCCGGGCAAGACCGGCCCGCGGGGTGACGTGGTAATCGGAGAAATCGACCCGGCGGGTCATCTCCCAGTACTCGAAGCTCGTCCACGGCATGTTCGCGGTGACGCGGCCGCGGCTGTTGCGGTACCAGCTCGCGGCCGGGCTCACGCTCCACACCATTTCGGCGAGCCGCTCGTCGAGCCGCTCGTTGTAGTGCGCGGCGGCATCGGCGCGGACCTCGAGTTCGGCCCAGCGCCGTTCGATCATCGTCTTGAGCGCCTCCGCGATGTAGCGCGACCAGTTCTCGGCCTGGAAGATGAGGCTGCCGCCGGTGCCGATGTTGGTGTTCGGCCCGTACATCACGAAGAAGTTGGGGAATCCGGGCACGGCCATGCCCAGGTGCGCACGGGGATCGTCGTCGCCCCACGCGTCCCGGATGGAGTGTCCGCCGCGTCCGGTGACGTCGTAGGACGCCAGCATCCGGCCGGCCTGGAATCCGGTGGCGAGAATGCACACGTCGGTCGGCCGCGCCTGGCCGTCGGCGCCGATGACGTGGCCGCCGTCGAAGGAGAGGCCGGCGCCCGGCACGAGTTCGACATCGGGGCGGCGCAACATCCGGTACCACCCGTTGTCGCGCAGGATCCGCTTGGAGAACGGCGGATAGTCCGGGACCACCGCGGGCCGCAGGTCCTGCCGGTCGCCCAGTTCGGCCTGGATGTACGCGGTGAGTTCCTTGCGCATTTGCTCGTTGGCCGCGCTGATGGTGTCGTGGGTGGCGGCCCACGTCGGGTCGGCGAGTTGCGCGGCGCGGTTGATGTCGTTCTGGGAGAACAGGGTTCGCGCGCGGAACCATCGGGCGTAGGCGGGCACCTTGGCCATGAGCCAGCGTTCGCCGTCGCTGACCTGGCTGAGGTAGTTGTCGATGCCGATGTTCCAGTGCGCCGTGCGCTGGTACACGGTCAGGTGCGCGGCTTTCCCGGCCACCGCCGGTCCGATCTGGTTCGCACTCGCGCCGGTTCCGACCAAGGCGACGCGGCGGCCGGTGAGATCGATCGAGCCGTCCCATTCCGCCGAATGCACCATGGTTCCGGTGAACGTTTCCTGCCCCGGATAGTCCGGTCGATACGGAATGCCGAGCAGCCCGGCTGCACTGATCACGGCGTCGGCGATGAGATGGAACTCCTTCCCGGCCGCATCGGTTCCGCTTACCTGCCAACGGAAGTTGTCCTCGTCGTACTCCGCTTTGGTGACCCGGCAGCCGAAGCGCGTATTGTCCTCGAGTCCCGATTGCCGGGCCACCGACTGCAGGTACGAGAGGATTTCCGGCTGTTTCGCGTAGTACCGGCTCCACTGTGGACTCGGCGCGAAGGAGTACGAATAGAAGTGGCTGGCGATGTCGACGCCGCAGCCCGGGTAGGAATTGTGCAGCCACGTCCCGCCGAAGTTCTTTCCCTGCTCCAGCAAGGTGAACGGAATCCCGAGCCGCCGCAGCCTCCGTGCGGCCGCGATCCCCGAGATGCCGCCGCCGATGATCACGACGTGAAAGCCTTGCGCCGCCGCCGGACGAGCGCCGGACCAATCCAATTCCTCCTCTGTGGACAGTCCCATCTCCTTGAGCACCATTTCTTCCTGACCCGGCGGCGTCGCGGACCCGGCGGACAGCGAGATCAGCTCACGCACTCGCGGTACGGACGGCTCGTCCCCCGCGGACACCATGATCGCGTCGGCAAGGCGGTCGCGGATCTCGTCCGCCAGCGCGGGCGGGAAATCGTGCTGCCACGGTGCGGGACCGGTGATGTGCCGCGTCCACTGCACGGCTTCGGGGTCGCCGGTGAGCTCGCACAGCGTGAGCAGCTGCGTGGGCAGCTCACCGTCGCGCAGGGCGCTCCGGACGGTGTCACGGGTGAACGGCACTGGCCGAACGGCTGTCGACATGTTTCTCCTCGTCATGCATTCCTCGCTGTGCTTCAGGCGAGGTGGTGGGCGATCCAGGACGCCTGCAGGGCGTGTTTGTCGCCGGGGTAACGGTTGATCACGTGCTCGCCGCGGTCGAACAGCACCATTTGCTTGTCCGGCGCGGAAATCCGCTCGAGTACTTCCTCGCCGTCGGCCACCGGGACCATCGGATCGGCGCTGCCCTGCAGGAGCTGGACCGGGCAGCGGAGGTCCATGCGCGAGGGCAGGTCGACGGTTTCGAACGTCTTGCGCACCACCTCCGCGGAAACCCCGCTCCAGCCGCAGAAAGTCGCGAGTTTGCGTGCGTAGCTGGGCCGTTGGAGGTGGTCGGACAGCCGCAGCAACGGCCCGTTGCTCGACACTGCCGAGAACACCGGGTACCGCTCCGCGATCTGCAGCACCATTCCGGCGGCCATGCTGTTTCCCGCTGCCGCGATGCGATGGGGACCGGCAAGCCGCGTGAGGTGGTCGACGACCGGCTGATAGGCGCCCAGCCAGTCCGGACTCAGGTAATGCTCGTGCCGGAACCGGGTTTCGCCCTGTCCGGGACCGTCGATGACCAGCGCCGTCAAGCCCTCGTCGACGAACGACAGCGCGAGACCTTCCCAGTCCATCGCCCAGCCGTCGACCCCGCCGTGGACCAGCACCACGGGCGCCTCCGGACGGGGCCGGATCACCCAAGCCGCCAGACCGCCGTCGAGGTCCACGCGCTCGTAACGTGCGTCGTCGGCACGGGACTCGGTGAACAACTCCGCAGCCCGCAGATAGGCTTCGCGGCGGTTTTCGTCGTTCTCGAGGTCCATCACCCGGCTGATCCGCAGCAACGCCGACGCCCGATGCAGATGGTGGTTCCGCGCCCGGGTGGACAGCCATTCGATTCCGGCGCGGTCCAGCACGCCTTCGGCGAGCGCGACCGCGGTGGCCTGCCAAGAGGCCCCTTCGCCGACGAGTTCGAGCAGCCGCAACGCGTCCCCGGCCTCGACGCCGTACGCAGCCAGCCGCAGCGGCGTGAACTGCCGGAGCGCTGCCGCCGATGCCTGGTCCGCCGGGCCCGGCAGCGCCGGGTAACCGACCCGCAGCTCACGCATGACCGGTCCCCATCGCATCCGCGACGATCTTGAGCCCAGCGTGCCCCAGCGAACCGCCGTCGACCGCGATTTCGGCCCCGGAAATCCAGGCGGCGTCATCGGACAACAGGAACGCGACGAGCGGCGCGACATCGTCCGGCGTCCCGGTGCGGCCCAGCGGAATGAGGCTCAGCCAGGCGTCGACGAACCGCTGCGGCGAATCGCCCTGCATCGGCGTCTCGATGTAGCCCGGCAGCACCGTGTTGACCCGGATTCCCGCAGGTCCGAGCTCCGCACTCGCGATCCGCGACAGCCCGCGCAGCGCCCATTTGCTCACGCCGTACCCAGCCGACATGTGCGCCCCGGCCGCGACGACCGAGCTGATGTTGACGATCGACCCACCGTCGGTCATCAGCGGCGCGAGCGCCTGGATGCCGAGCATCGGACCGGTCGTGTTGATCTCCAGCAGCCGGTTCCAGTCCTCCAGGCGAACGTCCCGCAACCGCCCTTGTTTCCCGCGCGCGCCGACGATCCCCGCGTTGTTGACCAGGCCGTGCACCACGCCGAACCGCCGCCGAAGCCCGTCGGCGAGGCCCACCCAGCCCTCCGCGGACGCAACGTCGAGCCGATGGAACTCGGCCCCGTCCGGCAACCGCTCACTGGGCTCGACGACGTCGGTGACCACGACCCGAGCCCCCTCGGCCGCCAGCAAGCCGGCCTCACGCCACCCCTGCCCGCGAGCACCCCCGGTGAGCACCACGGTCTTCCCGGAAAGTCTTGCCACCCTGATCACCTCGGCCCTCGGACGGCCACCCTGCTGCGGCCGTGCTGAGGTGCAGAGTAAGACTGACTGAATTGTCAGTCAACCTCTCGGGCGGGTCGGTGCTGACTGGTACGGGTGCGTCTGTGCTGACCGGTACGGGCGCGTCTGTGCTGACCGGTACGGGTGCGTCTGTGCTGACCGGTGCGGTGGCGTCGTCGCGCCGCCTCGGGGCTGGATCTTCGCCGGTTCAGGGGTTGTTCGACCGCATCGGCACCCGCCACACACCCCCACGCCACCCGACCACGCCCGGCTGCGTCACCCATGCCGCCGTGCCGGGTTCGACGCCACCGCGCCACCCCACCCGTGCAGCCGCGCCACCTCACCACCCCACCAGGCCAACGCGGCGACCCAGCCACGCGCGGCGGCGCCACCATGCCGATTCGGCAACACCTCACCGAGCGCCACCCCACTGCTCGGCTGCGTCACCCCGTGACGCCGCGCCGGTTCGACGTCACCGGGAAGTCCGTGAAGGGAACCATCACGGAATCTGATTCCCTGATGGTTCCCTTCACGGCTTCGAAAGCTAGCCGGGCACCCCCGCCGCAGCGGGTGTCCGGTCCTCGGCCAGCACGTGTGCCCGAGACCGGTCGCAGGACACCTCAACCGGATCTCCGACGTTCAGCTGCGCCGCCGGCGACCCGATCGGCGCGATGGCCGTCAGCTCCCTCGTCTGCGCGGCCCCACCCAGATCGATGCCGACCCGTAGCTGTGAACCGTGGAATTCGATGCTGCGTACGTGCCCGTCGGCGTGGGCGGCGTCGGCGCGGGTCAGGTGGAGGTCTTCGGGGCGGATCACCACGTCTCCCTCCCGTTCGACCGGCGCGCCCAGCCTCGCGGCTACCGGGTCGTGGGTGGACACGATGTTCGCCTCGCCGAGGAACGTGGCGACGAACCGGGTGTCCGGCTTCGCGTACACCTCGCGCGGGGTGCCGACCTGTTCGATCCGCCCGTCGCGCATGATGGCCAGGTAGTCCGACATCACCAGTGCTTCGGCCTGGTCGTGGGTGACCGCCACGGTGGTGATGTCGAGCTGCTTCTGGATGCGCCGCAGTTCCCGCTGCATCGTCTCCCGGAGGTGTTTGTCCAGCGCGGCAAGCGGTTCGTCCAGGAGCAGCAGCCGCGGTTCGAAAACGAGCGCGCGGGCCAGCGCGACGCGTTGCCGCTGTCCTCCGGACAGCGCCGTGATGTGTTTCCGGGCGGCACCGGGCAGCTCGACCAAGTCGAGCATGTTTTCGATGCGGGTGCGCCGTTCCTCGCGCGACATCCGCCGGGCCCGCAGCGGGAACGCGATGTTTTCCCCGACCGTGAGGTGCGGGAAAAGCGCGTAGTCCTGGAACACGATTCCGGTGGACCGCTGTTCGGGCGGCAGCCGTTCGACGGACTGCCCGTCGAAAAGGACGTGCCCGGACTGCGGTTTCACGAATCCGGCCAGCACGTTCAACGTCGTCGTCTTGCCCGAGCCGCTCGGGCCGAGCAACGTCAGGAATGCGCCTGCCGGAATGCTCAGCGAGACCTGGTGGAGAATGGCCGCGCCGCCGAGCCGCACGTCGACGTCGACCAGATCGCTCTTGACGGTCACTGCGACCTCCCTGCTCTGGTGCTCCGGAAGCTGAGCAGCCCGGCTGCCCCGCCGATGATCCCGAGCGCGATGACCATCACGACGGTCGCCGCCGCGGAAATCACCGGCGTCACGGATTCGCGGGCGCTCACGAACAGCTTCACCGGAAGCGTGATATTTGCCGGACTGTTGAAGAAAAACGCGACTACGACCTCGTCGAACGCAAACGCGAACGCGAATACGGCGCCGGCGAAAATGTTGCGGGTGACGAGCGGCAGTTCGACCCGGCGGACCACCGCGGGCCACTGGCAGCCGAGGCTGAAGGCGGCCTTCGTGAGATTCGGCGGTACCCGGGCCAGCCCGGCCGAAACGGTGATGAAAACGAGCGGGAAGGCCAGAATTCCCTGGCCGACCGCGATCGGCAGGGTGGACGTGGTCCCGCCGACGAGATCGAACACGTTGTAGAGACCGAGCGCATATCCGACGAGGGGCACGATCGCGGGCAGCATGAATCCGGTGCGCAGAATTCCGGCCAGCCGCTGCGATCCTTCCCGCATCCGCAGATGCCGCAACCCGAGCGCGGCCGCCGTGCCGATCACAGTGGCGAGCAGGGTCGCTTCGAGCGCGGTCACCGCCGACGTGCGCAATGCGTCGGTCCACGTGGGATCCGAGAAGAATTGCGCGTACCAGCCCAGGGAGAAACCGCGCGGCGGGAACTCGACGAATCCCGCGCTGTCGAAGGAAGTCGGGATGATCACGAGAATCGGCAGCAGGAGAAAAAGCGCGATGAGCACCGCACCCGTGTAGAGCGCGAACCGCGACCGGCCCAGTGTACGGCGGAAATCCGGGGCGGTCATGACGCCGTCCAATGTTCGCCGACGTGGAAAAGCTTGTCGGCGACGAAATAGATCACCAATACCACCACCACGAGAGCCAGTGACATCGCCGACGCCCCGCCGAAGTCGAAAAGATCGTTGAACTCGCGTTCGATGATCGTGCCGACGGTGAGCTTGTTCGGCCCGCCGAGGAAAGCCGGGGTCACGAAGAACCCGAGCGACAGCACGAACACGATGATCGCGCCGGCGATCGCACCCGGCCGGGCCTGCGGCAGGATGACCTTGCGCAGGGTCAGCCAGGTTCCCGCCCCCATGCTCTTGGCGGCCCGCAGCTGCGACGGTTCGAGCGCGGCGAGCGACGCGTAAATCGGCAGCACCATGTACGGAAGCATGATGTGCACCATGCCGGGATACATCGCCGGTGTGGTCTGGAGTGCATTGAGCGAACTGTCCCGGAGGCCGAGGCCGATCAGGAACTTGTCCAGCGCCCCGTTCGGTTCCAGCAGGAGCACCCAGCCGTACGTGCGCACCAGCAGGGAAATCCAGAACGTGCTCAGCAGGACTCCCCACAACCCGACTTTCGCCTTGCGTGGCGCGGAAACGAGCGCGAGCGCGAAAACCGTACCTAGGACCAGGCAGATCACCGCCACCGAAACGGCCAGCAGCAGGGTACGCGTGACGGCTTGGATGAAGAGCGGGTCGGTGAGGGTGGCCCACGCGCCGGTGCTGGCCATGGCCCGGGTGGCCAGCGTCGCCAGGGGAAGCACGATTCCCAGCCCTAGCACCAGCAACGGGACCACGAGCAGCCAGCGGTGCGGAAGCGCGCCGAACCGGAACCGGGCCGGGGCGGCAAGTACGCGGGGCGCGCTCATCCGGCAATCCACTTGTGGAACCGGGCGGTGTACTCGACCTGGATCTTCCCGAGTTCGGCCTCGTCGATCGTGAACGCGATCCTGGCGTTGTCCGGGCTGTTGGGCAGCCGCTTGAGCACATCCGGCGGAAGAAGGCCGAGGGCTTTCGAGTTGTTCGGCCCGTACGGAATCAGCTTGGCCAGCTCGGCCTGCGGCTCGGGCTGGGCCATGAAGTCGTTGAGTGCCATGGCCGCGTCGGTGTGCGGGGCGCCGACCGGCACCGCCGTGGCACTCCACGGGAACAGCAGCGCTTCGTTCCACACGATCTCGGCCGGAATCCCCTTGCTCGCGAGATCGGTGAAGCGCCCGTTCGGGATCATCGCCAGCGACACACTGCCCGCCTGCAGGAACTGCTGGCACGCCGCATAGGAATCGCCGAACAGCAGGTGCGGTTTGAGCTCGTCGAGCTTGGCGTACGCGCGGTCGAGGTCGAGCGGGTAGATCTTGTCCCGCGGTACGCCGTCGGCCAGCAACGCCATTTCCGGTGCACCGAACGGGACGTTCGACGGCATGGTGCGTTTGCCGGGGATCTTCTTGACGTCGAAGAAATCGGCCCAGGACTCCGGACGCGGGCCGGTGAGCCGGTCCGTGCGGTACCCCTGGCAGATGCTGTACGCGTTCTGGCCGGTCGCGTAGTCGCGGGCCCAGTCCGGGACGAGGTCGTTGCGCGTCACCCAGTCCGGCAGCTTCTGCACGAGACCGGCTTGGATCAGCGGGTAGAGGTCGAAGCCGTCGAGCACCGAAATGTCCCATACGGTGCGCTTCTTCTCCGCCATCAGGCGCAGTTTCGCGACGTCGTTCTCGGCGTAGGAGATCCCGATCCCGGTCTCTTTCGTGAACGGCGCGTACATCGCCTTTTCCGACGCGGTGCGCACCACGCCGCCGTAGTCGGCGAGCACGAGCGACGTGGACTTCAGTTCGTGCCCCTTGTACCCCTTGCTTCCCGCCGCGTCACCGCACGCGCTCAGCAGCGAGGGAACGGCAAGCCCGCCGGCGACGACGCTGCTGTAGCGGAGGAACTGACGGCGGCTGACCCCACTGGGTTGCTCCATGATGGCCTCTGATCAGTTGTTAGTACAAGACGATGAGCATGAGACAGGCCGGACTGGCCTGTCAAGGACGGGCGGGCATCGGCAGATCGGCCCCGCTGTTGGGGTCGAGCTGCTGCCCCGTGTACACGTCGCCACCCGGTCCGACCACGAATGCGACCGACAGGGCGACCTCCTCCGGTGTGCCGAACCGCTTGAGCGGAAGCCGGGCCATCCGGTCCTCGCTGAAGTGCGGGCCGCGGCGGAACTTCGTGGTGGCGGTAGGCCCCGGCGACACCAGGTTCACCGTGACCTCCGGTGCGTACTCGACCGCGAACGACCGGGTCAGCGACACCAGTCCGGCCTTGGCCGCGGTGTAGTGGCAGAGGTTCGGATCGCCCTGGAGCGCCTGCTCCGAGCCGATGTTGACGATCCGGCCCCAGCCATGGCGGCGCATGTGCGGCGCCGCCGCGCGAGACGCGTAGAACGCGGCGCTCAGGTTGATCTCGAGGATCTCGTGCCAACTGTCCACAGTGATCTCTTCGAGGGCTTCGTGCCGCGCGTGCCCGGCACAGTTCACGAGCACGTCGATCCGCCCGTACTCGGCGACCACCTCCTCGACCGCATTCGTCACGTCGTCCGGCGAGGTCAGGTCGACCTTGCGGAACTGCCGCCGCTCCGGTGCGTTGAGGTCGAACACCACGACCGTGGCACCGCGGTCGGCGAGCGCAGCGACGATGGCCGCCCCGATCCCGCCGGAGCCACCGGTCACGACCGCGATCCGGCCCTCCAGCTCACGAAGCACGGTGTGCTCTCGATCCGGAGAAGAGCTCCTCGTCGATGGCGGTGGTCAAGGCTTCGACGACGTCGGCCCAGATCTTCCGGCCGAACTCCGGAGTCGCCCTGGTCGCCTTCCACATCACGCCCGTCTTCGTGGTGAACTCCGGCGGCGCCGGTACCACGTCCCACCAGGGAAAACGTTCCTGCGCGTCGTCGACGGACCGGTCTGCCCGCACGAGCTCGGGCCGGACGTGCTGGAGGACCGAGGTTTCGACGATCGCCGCGTGTTCCCGCGCGAGACCCGGCCAGTCGTCGCCGAAGATCTCGTCCAAAGTGGACTTCCGGACCGTGTCGCCGTACAGGCTTTCGATCACCATCACGCGCGCCGTCCCTTCGTCGTCGGGCTGCCGTGCCTGGTAGACCGCCTCGTACGTGAACTGGCGGTTTTCCCAGTGCCCGCTCAGCACCACGATCCGCTCGAAGCCACTGCGGAGCAGTTCCCGCACGACGTTCTCGACCAGTGCCATGTACGTACGCGGTTCCAGGCCCACGCCGCCGGGGAACGCCGGACCGCCGCCGCTGAGCGGTTTGGACCGGCAGCCGTAGGAAATCGTCGGTGCGATCAGCACGTCGAGCCGCTGTGCCACGGCTTTCGCGGCCTCGGTCACCGCGAGCGCGTCCATGGACAGCGGAAGGTGCGGGCCGTGTTGTTCCAGCGCCCCGATCGGCACCAGCACCCCGGCCCCGCGCTCGATGGCTTCCCGGGCCTCGACCCACGTCAGGTCTGCCAACATGTGCATTGTTCCGCTGGTCTCCTTCACTGGTTTCATGACGCTCCGTCCTCCGCCCGCGCCGCCGCGATCAGCACCGGCAGCGCGTCGTCGAGCACCCACCGCGGGCCGAAATCCAGGTCGCGCCGCAGTGCGGTGAGGTCCCACGGCGGTTGCGCGAGCCGGGGGTGGTGGGGGTCGCCGCCGAAGGCGATGTCCGCGCCGGGAAGCAGCCGCCGCACGGTGGCAGCCACCGAACCGAAGGTGTGCAGTTCCCCGTCGGACACGTGATACGCCTGCTGGGCAAGGCTTTCCGCCTCGACGACCAGGCGAAGGGCCTCCACCGCGTCCTCGACGAAGACCAGTCCCACCGGCTGGTCCACCGGGCCGCCGGCCAGGAACGGCGCCCCGCCCACAGCTGCCGCGACCAGCTCGGTGACGTATTCGGACATCGTGAGACCGGGGCCGTACACCTCGGCCAGCCGCACGCTCACCAGGTCGAGCCCGCAGGCCTGCCGGTAGGCGCCGAGCAGGAGCTCTCCGCCGGCTTTCGTGGCGCCGTAGACGGAAATCGGGTCGAAGCACCGGGCCTCGTCGATCGCCGCCGAGCCGGGTACCACGCCGTAGACCGCCTCGGACGAGACGTAGACGACGCGCTCGACCCCGGCCTGCCGGGCGGCCTCGAGCACCTGCGCGGTACCGACGAGGTTCGCCGTGACCGTCGCGACCGGGTTCGTCCGCGCCAGGTCGAGATCGGCCATCGCGGCGGCGTGCACCACGCATTCGATGTCCCCGGCTTCGAGCAGCGAACGGAGTCTCAGCCCGTCGGTGATGTCGGCGACCTCCTGGGCGAACGCAGCACCGGGAAGCGGGCTGCGCTGGTCGACGCTCGTGACCTCGTGCCCGGCAGCGGCGAGGTGGGCGGCGAGGCGGGACCCGAGAAACCCGGCCCCGCCGGTGATCAAGACACGTTTGCCCATGACTCTCCCTGCACTTGTCGGTACCTGTCTGCACCCTCGGCGCTCGCCTCCGACCCGGGTGCCACCTGCGTCATCACGGCCACCACCAGCGATTGGCCGGGCTCCGCCGGATGACTTGCGAGGACAGTACACCTGCCTGCTTGTAGGTACAAGTAGACTTCTCTGCCGGGAAGACCCGCCTTCCCGGGTCCCGACAGGCGCTATCCTCGGGAGAATGACGGGTTCGACGCCCCCGACCGGGGCACGCCTCAGCCGTACCAGCGTTGTGCCCTTGTACTATCAGCTCCAGGAGATCCTGAAGCAGGAAATCGACTCCGGGCGCTGGCCGCCGAACAGCAAACTCCCGTCCGAGCACGAGCTGTCGAAGCAGTTCGGGGTGAGCCGCGTCGTCGTGCGGCACGCGCTCGACATCCTCAAGAAGGACCACCAGGTGGTCTCCGTGCGCGGCACCGGCAGTTTCGTCGCGCCGCCGAAGGTCGAGCGCGAGGTCGGCAGCCTCAGCAGGCTGCTGGCACACGATCCGGGCGCCACGTCGTCGTTCCTGGTCATCGATCACGGCCTGACCACGGTGGAACCGGTGGTCGAGGCGAAACTCGGGCTGCCGCGGCTGGAGAAGGTGCACATCGTCGAATGGCGGTGGACCCTCGACGGAACGCCGCTGTGCATCGGACACTCGTACTTCCGGCTGAACACTTTCCCGTGGTTTGCCGAAACGTTCGAAAAGGACCCGCCGTTCGAGATTTCCGGGGTGCGCTGGCCGATCAGCCTCGCCCCGGTCGAGGCGGCGATCGAGGGTACGTCCACCGGCCCGTTCAGCGCCGGACAGCTCGACATTCCCCTTGGCGCGCCCCTGTTTCTCGTCTCCGCCACCGAAACGCTCGTACTCGGCCCCGGCGAGCGGCTGCCGTTCGAGTTCACCCGCGTCGGCTACCGCTCGGACATCCTCGCCTTCAAGATGGCGGCGAGCCCGGAGACGAGCGGCTCACTCGCGGTCACGATGTCGATCCAGTAAAAGCGGCGACGAACGTCCGGCCGAGCAGAATGCCTGCTTCCTCCGCGGTGGTCCGCCCGGCGAGCACTTCCTCGTTGGCCGCGCGGGAAAGGCCGTGGATCATCGCGTACATCCAGGCCGGGGAGAAATCCTTGCGGAGTTCGCCGCGGCGCTGCGCGGCGGCGAGCCAGGTCAGCAGGGGTTCGTCGGCCGCGGGAGTGCGCAGCGGCGCTTGGGAAACCACGACCGGCCGGGTGTCGAGGAAGCGGTAACGCTCGCCGACCCGGATGATCTCCGGGCCGATTGCCGCGAAAACCTCTGACGCGGCGGCATGAACGGCCGTTGCGGTGGTGATGATCGCGCGTTGTTCCGTCACCACGAGGTCGACCAGCGCGGCCAGGAGATGTTCCCGCGTCGGGAAATGGCGGTACACCGTGGTGCGCCCGACGCCGGACTGGCCGGCGATCTCCTGCATGCTCGCGTCCGGGTCCGCCGCCAGCAGCCGGATCGCGGTCGCCAGCACGGCATCACGGTTCCGTTGCGCATCCGAGCGGCGCGTCTTGGCCTCGTTCACATCGATATGGTACAACGTGTTCCAAATGGAACAGCGTGTACCACTTAAGGAGCGTGCCTGATGGACGTGAGACAGCGGCGCACCGTGCTCGCGGTCGCACTGGGGGTGGTGATGGTCAGCCTGGACGGCACGATCGTGCACGTCGCCAACCCGGCGATCGCGCGGGACCTCGGCCTGTCGCTCACCGACCTGCAGTGGGTCACCACGGGCTACCTGCTGGCGCTGGCGACAGTGCTGATCCTGGGCGGCAAACTCGGCGACCGCTTCGGACACCGGCGCATTTTCACCATCGGCGTCACCGGTTTCGCCCTCGCCTCACTGGGGTGCGGGCTTGCGCACTCGGCCGGGCTCCTCATTGCCTTTCGCGTGCTACAGGGAATTGCGGGCGCCCTGCTGGTACCCAATACTCTCGCAATTCTCCGCTCGACCTTCCGGCAACCCGCATTGAGCCGGGCGATCGGAATTTGGGGCGCCGCGTCGGCATTGGCTGCGGCTGCCGGGCCGATTGCCGGCGGACTGCTGGTCGAATACTCGTCGTGGCGGGCGATCTTTCTCCTCAATGTGCCGATCGGCTTGGCCGCCGCAGCAATTGCAATGCGCTGGGTCGCGGAAAGCCACGGGGAACGTTCGGGCGGATTCGACCTCGCCGGTGCCGGATTGCTCGCCGCCGGACTGCTCGCGCTCGTATTCGGCCTGACCGGAGCGAATTCCGCGAGCCTTGCCGTCGCCGTTCCGGTACTGATCGGTTTCGTCATCCGCCACGCCGCGCCACCACCCCGCTCCTTCCCCTGGCGCTGTTCCGGTCGCGATCAGTCTCGGCGGGCGTCACGGTTCTCATCGCCAGCAATGTCGCGTTGTACGGCGCATTGTTCTATTTGGGCCTGTACCTGCAGAACATCCAAGGTTTCCCCGCGCTCGAAACCGGCGTCCGCCTGCTGCCCCTGATGGCCGCGTTCACCCTCGCGTCCCCGCTCGGCGGGCGGCTCACCGCCAGGTTCGGCCCCCGCGTTCCGCTCACCGCCGGAATGGTCTTGCTCGCCCTCAGTTTCCTCGGGCTGGCAAGGCTTTCCGCGGAGTCCACCTATCTCGCGCAATGGCCTTGGCTCGGTCTGCTGGGCATCGGCATGGGAATCACCATCGTCGCCGCGACCGACGCGATTGTCGGCAATGTGCCCGGCGAACACAGCGGCGTCGCGGGTGGGTTGCAGACAACTGCCGGACAGCTCGGCGGCGTACTCGGCATCAGCCTGTTCGGCGTGCTGATCGCGGGAAACGACGCCTTCGTCGGCGGAATGCAGACCGCGATGTGGGTCGGCGCCGGAATTGCGCTGATGAGCGCGCTGCTCGCCATTGCCGTCGAAAAACCTCAGCCCGGAAAATGAATCGTGAACCGCCGTTGTTCAGCGGGCAGGGTGGTACGCGTCGTTCACGTCGACCGGATTGCCGCCGCCTTCGGTGCCGCCGCCCGGGAGGTAGATGGTGCCGTCGACCGCCGTCGCGGCGGTGCCGTGGCGGGGCACCGGCATCGGTTCGAGACGCTGCCAGGTGTCGCGCGCCGCGTCGTACGCCTCGGTTTCCGCAAAGACACTGTGCGAGCCCGGCGCGGGATTTCCCTCGCCGCCGAACGTGTAGATCTTCCCGGCGACTGTCGCCGTCGCGATCCCGCCACGCGGGGTGGGCATCGGTGCCCGCTCGGTCCATCGAAGGCTTCGCAGATCGAGCGCATACACGGTCCCGCGCACGTTCGCCTGCCCGCGATCCCGGCCGCCCACCACGTACAGCGTCCGCCCGATCATCGCGCCACCCGCGTGATCCCTCGCCTGCGGCAGACTCGGCAGCGTCTCCCATCGGCCGGTGACGACGTCGTAGGACGACACAGTGTCCACAGTGTCCTGAAGGCCACCGTCGCGCGGGGTCAGCGTCCGCATGCCGCCGGCCAGGTAGATCCTGGTCCCCCGCACCCCCATCGCGGCACTGCCCCGTTCGGTGCCGGACGGCATCGGCGGGAGCGGGGTCCAGCGGCCGGTCCAGGGTTCGTAGACGTAACTGTCCGGCACCGCACGCCACGAATCGCCCCCGGCCAGCCCGCCGAGGACGTACAACCGGCCGCCGACCGCCGCGAGGTTGGGATGGTTGAGCGCGACCGGCAGCGGCGCGACCTCCGACCAGCTGTTCCGCCGCGGATCGTAGACCTCGACCCGGTTCGTGGTGGTCAGCCGCCCGTCCGCGGTGAAATGGACCCCGCCGGCCACGTAGACGCGGCCTCCCGCTTCGGCGACGGCGTGCTCCTGCCGCGGTCCACCGGCAATCGGCGCGAGGGTCTGCCAGCCGGGCGGGTGCTGCACGGAGTCCGCCGAAGCCGGTACCACCGGCGCCACCAGGAGGGTCAGCCCGAGGGCGAGGGTCGTCACGCGCCGCATCACGTCTCCGATCACGCTGCCGTCGACGGGCAGTCCGTCGCTCCCGCTCCACGGTGGCCGATCGGAAAATGATCAACCAGGCGCCGGTTCCACCAGGTTCGGGGAAGCGCACGCCCGGACGATTGTAGAACAATCTAACCCAAACCTTGACCCAACTCCTTGCCTGAACCGAAGAATCACCACTATGTCTGACCACAAGGCCGACTTCATTGTGTCACAATCCTTGCCTCCAAGGTGTCCCGTGTGGTTGACTCCGAACCGCCCTCGTCGCCGAGCAGGAGGATGCGGATGACCAGCCTCGACCCCGCCGCCGAGCAGTTGCCCCGGCGGAGGATTGCGCGCCGGGTGCCCCGGTGGTCGGAGATCCGGCCGCTGGTCAAGTTCCGGCAGCCCCGGTTCGACCCGCGCGAGCGGCGCCTCGCCGCCGCGCACACGATCGACGACCTGCGCACCATTGCGCGCCGCCGTACGCCCCGGCCGGTTTTCGACTACGTCGACGGCGCGGCCGAGCAGGAAATCAGCCTCGGCCGGGCGCGTACGGCGTTCGAGAACGTCGAGCTGCACCCGCGGGTGCTTCGTGACGTCACCCGGATCGAACCCGAAACCGAGATCCTCGGCGGGCCTTCGGCGCTTCCGCTCGTGCTGGCGCCCACCGGCTTCACCCGCATGATGCACCACGAGGGCGAGATCGCCGTCGCGCGGGCCGCGGCGCGTGCCGGGCTTCCCTACGTACTGTCCACAATGGGCACCACCGACCTGGAAACCGTGCGCGCCAGTGCACCGGCCGCCCGGCAATGGTTCCAGCTGTATCTCTGGAAAGACCGTGCGGCAAGCGAAATCCTCATCGAACGCGCCGCCAAGGCCGGGTACGAAGCGCTGGTGCTGACCGTCGACACGCCCGTCGGCGGAGCCCGGATGCGCGACGTCCGCAATGGACTCACCATCCCGCCCACGCTCACCGTGCGCACCCTCGCCGGGATGGCCATCCGGCCCGCGTGGTGGATGAACCTGCTGACCACCGAACCCTTGCAGTTCGCGTCGCTGAGCAACTTCGACGGCACCGTCGAAGAGCTGATCGGCAAGATGTTCGACCCGTCGCTCACCGTCGACGACCTGCAGTGGCTGCGCGAACGCTGGCCGGGAAAGCTGGTGGTCAAAGGAATCCAGAGCGTCGCGGACGCGGAGACGATGGCGGAACACGGCGTCGACGCGCTCGTCCTCTCCAACCACGGCGGCCGCCAGCTCGACCGCGCCCCGACGCCGCTCGAACTGCTGCCGCGCGTCGCCGACGCCGTCGGGCATTCGTGCGAAATCCTCATCGACACCGGTGTCCGCACCGGCGCCGACCTCGTCGCCGCGCGGGCGCTGGGCGCGTCGGCCGCGATGATCGGCCGCCCTTACCTGTACGGCCTGATGGCGGCCGGGGAACAAGGCGTCGACCGCGCGCTCGACATCCTCGCCACCGAATACGCGCGGACCATGCGGCTTCTCGGCGTGGTCCGCACGAGCGAAATCGATGCCCAGCACGCGACTCTCCGGTCGGCCTACCACGGGCTATAATCGGGCATCATCGTGAAAGTCACCGACAGCACGCCGACGAGCATCGCGCATGCCCTCCGCGACGACCTCCTCGACGGCGCCCTCGAACCCGGTACCCGCCTCACCGAGGAAGCCCTCACGGCCCGCTTCGGCTGCGGCCGCCACTCGGTACGCGCCGGTTTGCAGACGCTGGTGTCCGAAGGACTTCTCGAACACCAGCGCAACCGGGGAATCGTCGTACCCGCAGTAACGACCGACCGCATCGACGACATGTGCTCGTACCGCTCGATCCTGGAAATCGGCGCCCTGCGGCTGGCGCTGGCCGAGGGGGCGGATTTCAGCGCGGTCGAGGAAGCCGTCCGGCACCTGGAATCGCTGCCGAAGGAAGCCCCGTGGCGGCACGTGATCGAGGCACACAGCGCGGTACACAGTGCAATCGTCGAGGCGGGCGGCAACCCGCGGGTGGTCGCCGCGCATCAGGCGTGCCAGAACGAGCTCAACTGCATGCTGGCGACCATCCGGGCGGTTTTTTCGGCCCCGCAGCTGGCCGCGATGCACCGCCACCTGGCCGACCAGCTCAAGGTCGGCGGAGAAGCCGCCCTGCGCGCGCTGGAAGACGACCTGGAACTCGGCGGTCGGGCCGCGATGCACCTCGCCTTGCGGCGCCGGACGGCACCGGCCCATCTGGGGTGAGTTTCGCGCGGGTCCGGTCTTGCACTCGACCGCTTGGAGTGCGTACCCCCTGCCCGATTGTCTCCAACTCCGGGTCGACCCGCGATCCGTCAGGCCATGATGGGAAGGTCCCCACCCGCACTCCCCGGACGGAGCTTTCATGTCGGTCTTCCTGCTGGTCCACGGTGCCTGGCACAGCGGAGAATGCTGGGCTCGCGTGGTGCCGCTGCTGGAGTCGGCCGGGCACCGCGTCTTCGCGCCCACCCTGACCGGCTACGGCGACACCCGGCAGCAGCTCACTCGCGACGTCGGCTCCGTGGCCAACGACGTCCCCGAGCGGATCGCGCACCTGGTCTACCTCGACGCGATGGTCCCGGAGCACGGCGAGACCGGGGTCGACGTCCTTCCCGTCATGCAGCTGCTGGTCGACCTGGCCGTCGGCGGCTGGCGCATCCCGCCGATGCCCGAGGAGCCGCCGCACGCACATCCACTGCGTCGGCACCGGCCCGGAGCGGGTCCCCCGCCGTCCGGTGCCCGCAACGCAACCCAACGGCACCCCGGCCCGGATCTGGGAACTCCCCGCCGGGCACGACTGCATGATCACCGTGCCTGGCGAGTTGAGCGAACTGCTCCGGAAACTGTCCGGCTGACAACTTGCCCGCTCGGGCAGACCGTGCCAGCGAGCGTCACCGGACCCGGGCCGCCGGACACCCGTGTCCCACTTCGTCATCGTGACGTACCGGGTCGCGCCGAGCTAGTCGCGCGCCATCTTCCCGCCGCCGCGACGGTCGCCGTTCGCCCCGGCGGGTACTGCCAACCGTCGGCTGAAGCAGAAACTCACGCACCACGGGCCATCCGCGGAAACCGGTTCACCCGCAGCACCTGCTCCAACGCGACACTCGCGCGGCCGGACACCATCGCCGGAAGCCCCTCCCGATGCCAGCACGCCAGCGGGATCGGGTCCGGCGGCGGGAGATCGTCGCAGCGGACCAGGCCCTCCGGCGTCGTGCCCAGCGTGGCCAGCAGCGCAACCCCCTGTCCCGCCGCCGCAGCCGCCTGTACCCCGGCCAGCTGGTTGGCCTCCGCACCGATTTCCGCGGCGATTCCGTACTCCGCCAGCGTTTCCAGTGCCCTCGAACGCAGCGCGCACGGATTGTCGAACGCCACCAGCGGCACCGGGCCGTCGGGGCGCGTCCAGCCGGGCGCGCAGTACCACGTCAAGTCCAGCGAGCCGACCGCGGTCGCGCGGGGATGGTCGGCGTCGCCCAGCAGCAGGGCCAGGTCCAGCCCTCCGGTGCCCAGCGCCTGACGTAACGCCGTGCCCCGGTCCAGGCGGTACCGGACCCGGTGCCCGGGCAGCGAACTGCCCAGCAGCTCCGCCAACCGGGGTAACAACTGCGCCGCGGCATGTTCCGTCGACCCGATCACCACGCTTTCCTCCTCGGCGACCCCGAAGGCGTCCAGCGCTTCGTCGTGCAGCGCGAGCAGGCGACGCGCGTACCCCAGGAGCTGGTGCCCGTCGATCGTGAAGCGCGACCGCCGGCCCGCGCGCTCGACCAGCCGCCGCCCGGTCGCCGCTTCCAGCTTGCGCACGTGCTGGCTCACCGCCGCCTGGCTGAGGTGGAGATGCGTGGCCGCGCGCTGGAACCCGCCCCGGTCGGCGACCGCGACGAAACTGCGCAGCGGCACGATGTCCAGTACCTGCTCCATGTCCGGCAACGTACCCCGGAACCCATCGCGAACCGTGATGAATCCGCATCGTGAAACGTCGTTGGACATTGCCCCGGGCTCGACTCATGCTCGAACCCGGGTACCAGCCCTGTCGAGGCCCATCGCCGAGCCATCCCCGAGTCCACTGTGGACCTGCAACGCCCGCGCACAGAAAGAAAACCCCCATGTCCCCACGTTCCACCCGCGTTCCCGTTCTCGCACTGACCCTCGCCGCGGTCCTCGGCGGCACGCTCACCGCCTGCGGCGCAGGCAATGCGGCGACCGGCGCCGCGACGCTGCGGTGGACTTCGTCGTACTTTCCCACGCACTGGGACCCGGTGGTCGGCGGCAGCGGCGCCCAGTTCCGCGAGCTCGCCCTCGTCTACGCCTCCCTCACCCGCACCGACGAGACCGGCAAAGCCGTCCCCGACCTCGCGCAGAGCTGGGACTACAACCAAAAGGGCGACGAGGTGACGTTCCACCTCCGCCCCGGCCTCAAGTTCACCGACGGCACCCCGCTCGACGCCACTTCGGTGAAAGCGGCCATCGAACGCGCGAAAACCCAGAAGAACTCCGCCCTCTTCGGCGATCTGACGTCGATCAAATCGGTCACCGCCAACGGTCTCGACGCGGTCGTGCACCTCACCCAGGTCGACTACCAGATCCCGCAGCTGCTCGGCGAACGCGTTTTGCAGGTGGCCAGCCCGAAAGCCGCGGAAAACCCGGCGAAACTCGACCAGAACCCGGTCGGTGCCGGTCCGTTCACTGTCACCCAGGTCATTCCCGGCACCAAAGCCGTGCTGAAGAAGAACCCGGACTACTGGGACGCAAAGAACATCCACCTCGACAACGTGGAACTGACCTCCGCACCCGACCCGGCAACGGTCGTTTCCGGCTTGCAAACCGGTGTCTACAATTTCGCGGACCTCAACCCGAGCCAGGCCGGAGCGGCGAAGAACGCCGGTCTCGACGTCTTCGTCCAGCCCGGCTTCAACGCGTCGAACATCAGCCTCAACACCAACAAAGCCCCCTTCACCGACCCCCGCGTCGCCGACGCCGTGCGGTACGCCATCAACCGCCAGGAATTCGTCGACAAGCTCACCTTCGGGTACGGCGAAGCCACCGATCAGCCTTTCCCGCCGGGATACCTGGCCTACGACCCGCAGTCGAAGAACCGTTTCCCCTACGACCCGGCGAAATCCCGTCAGCTGCTCGCCGAAGCGGGCTTCAAACCCGGTGACCTCAAACTCGATCTCGTCGTGCAGAAGGGCGAGCCGGAAACCGAAATCGTGCAATCCCAGCTCGCCGCAGTGGGAATCACGACCACGATCAAGGTCGACAAGAACTGGGCGACGCCGTTCTTCGCGAAGAATCTCACTCTCTCGACGTACGGCACCACCGGCCGGGATTCGGCGTTGCAGACCCTCACCGCCCACTTCGGACCGAACGGCCCGCTGAACCTGTCCAGCCCGTACGAGCCGACCGCCTTCGAGGCCGCGGTGGCGAAGGTCCGCCAGACCCCGCTCGACGCGCCGGACTACCAGCAGGTGCTGCAGGCTGCCACGCGCGCCGGGCTCGAAAGCCGCGCGCTGGTCTTCACCTACTCCCAGCCGAACCTCTTCGCGAAGAGCAAGCAGATCTCGGCGCTGCCGAAGAACCCGGCCCACATCGACTGGACGGGCGTGAAGATCAGTGGCCAGTAACCGCGCAGGCCGCTTCCTGGGCACGCTCGCCAGGTCGGTCGGGGTGTTCGTGCCGGTGTTCTTCGTGGCGACGTTCGTGACGTTCGCGCTGCGGGCGGTCAGCGGCCTGTCCCCGGCCCGCCTGCAGCTCGGCGAACAGGCGACCCCGGAAGCAATCCACGCCCTGGAAAGCCAGTGGGGCCTCGACCGGCCGTTCCTCGCGCAGTACTGGACCTGGCTCACCGGCGTGCTCCGCGGCGACCTCGGCACGAGCTGGGTCAACGGCGCGGACGTCTCGACCCTCATCGGGCTCGGGCTGGGCGTGAGCCTGTCGATTGCGGTCACCGCGCTGGTCGTCGGCGTCGTGATCGGCTTCGCGCTGGGTACCGCGGCGGCGCTGCGGCACCGGACCTGGCTCGACCGGGCGGTCACCGGCTTCGTCACCGTCACCTCGGTGATGCCTGCCTTCGTGATCGGGATCGTGCTCGTCACGATTTTCGCCGTCGGCCTGCACCTCTTCCCGGCGGCCGGGTACGCGTCGCTCGACCAGGGGCTCGGACCGTGGCTCGCGCACATCACCCTCCCCGCGCTTGCGTTGAGCTTCGACGTGATCGCCGACGTCGCCCGGCAGCTGCGCACCGGTCTCGTCACCTCGTACCGGGAGAATTACGTTCTCGGCGCGGTGGTCCGCGGCCTG
The DNA here is from genome assembly GCF_000717335.1 of Amycolatopsis jejuensis. GTDB lineage: Bacteria > Actinomycetota > Actinomycetes > Mycobacteriales > Pseudonocardiaceae > Amycolatopsis > Amycolatopsis jejuensis. Next base: position 259,044 of record NZ_JNYZ01000005.1, on the reverse strand, counting down.
TCCCCGCGCCGGATCTTCTTCGTTCACGTGCTGCGCAACGGAATCGGACCAGCCCTCGCGACCGTCGGCCTGAAATTCCCCGCGCTCGTCGGCGCGTCCGTGGTGACGGAATGGATTTTCGGGCTGCAGGGTTTCGGCCGGTTCGCGAACGACTCCGCGCAAAGCGGCGACGTACCCGCGGTGCAAGGCGTGCTCGTCGTGTCGATCGTGCTGGTGGTCGCGTTCAACCTGGTGGTCAACATCGTCCTCGGCCGGGTCGCGCCGGCCGCGCAACGGGGGGTTTGACGTGCTCCGCCGCATCCTCACCCTCACCTCCGGCTGGATCGCGCTGACCGTGCTCGTCGTGGTCGCACTGCTCGCGATCCTCGGCCCGCTGCTGGCCCCGCACGACCCGATCGCGCCGAGCGCGGACATCCTCGCGGGCCCGTCCGCGCACCACTGGCTCGGCACCGACAATCTGGGTCGCGACGTGTTCAGCCGCCTGCTCGACGGCTCGCGGGTGAGCGTCGCCGGGGCGCTGGAGGTCGCCCTCGTCGCGCTGGCCGCCGGGGCGATCCCGGGCGTGCTGTCGGTGTACCTCGGCCGCGCGTTCGAATGGACCACGCTCCGCCTCGCCGACACCCTCGTCGCGCTGCCGTTCCTGTTGTTCGCGGTGGCCGTGACAGCGTTGCTGGGCAACGGAATCACGCAGGCGATGGTCGTGACCGGCGTCCTCGTCTCGCCGCTGTTCTACCGCGTTTCCCGCGCGGCGACCCTCTCCGTCGCGCGCTCACCGTACGTCGAAGCGGCGCTGATCGCGGGCGCGTCGCTGGGCACGGTCGTGCGGCGGCACGTGTGGGGCAAGGTGCTGCCGCCGATCGCGGTCGCCTTCGCGCAGACCGTCGGCGTCGGTTTCATCATCGTCTCCAGCCTCACGTTCCTCGGCATCGGCGTGCAGCCACCGGCGCCGACTTGGGGCGGGCTGCTCGCGTCCGACCTCGGGTACCTCGCGTTCCAGCCGTGGGCGCCGGTGGTACCCGCGCTACTGATCATGGCCACGGTCTGGGCCGCCAACCTGCTCGCCGACGCGATCCGCGACGTGTCCGGCGCCACTGGAGGTAAGGCATGACTCCCGTCCTTTCCATCCGCGACCTGCACGTCCGCCGTGCCGCCGACGGGCACGAGGTGGTCCGCGGCGTCGGCTTCGACCTCGCCCCGGGCGGTGTCGTCGGCATCGTCGGCGAATCCGGCAGCGGCAAGACCCTCACCTGCCGTGCAGCGCTGGGCGTGCTGCCCGCGGGGTTCACGGTGTCCAACGGGTCGGTGTACATCGAAGGCCGGGACCTGTCGACGCTCGGCTCCGCTGACCTGACGTCGTTGCGGGGCAGCACGATCAGCGCGGTGTTCCAGGACCCGGCGTCGTACCTGAATCCCTCGATTCCGGTCGGCGTGCAGGTCGCGGAAGTGCTACGGGTCAAGAAAGGTCTGCGTCGCCGTGATTCCCGTCACGAGGCGACCGAACTCCTTGCCGCGGTGCATTTACGCTCGCCCGCGCTCGTTTACGGCCAATACGCGCACGAGTTGTCCGGCGGGATGCTGCAACGGGTCCTCATCGCCGCCGCAATTGCCGCCGAACCGCGGGTTCTCATTGCCGACGAAGCAACAACGGCGCTCGACGTGACCGTGCAAGCGGAAATCCTCGACCTGCTCGCGGATTTACGCGAACGGACCGGGCTCGCTTTGGTGGTGGTTTCGCACGACCTCGCGGTGGTCGCGCAATTGTGCGACGAGGTGCTGGTGCTGCGCGACGGTGTGGTGGTGGAACAAGGTCCCGCGGACCGCGTACTGCATCATCCGGAGCACGAATACACCCGGCTGCTCGTCGACGAGCACGAGCAATATGGCCTGGACCGGTTCCTCGCCCACGCGGAGGCCGGGGCATGAACGTCCTCGAAGTTTCCGATGTGGACGTCCATTACGGACGCAACCGGGCGCTCCACGGCGTCAACCTCACCGTGGCGCGGGGCGAAATCGTCGGCGTGATCGGCGAAACCGGCTCAGGAAAGTCGACCCTCGCGCGGACTGTGCTGGGTCTCGCGCGCCCGTCGGCGGGCCGGATCGTGCTCGACGGCGAGGACGTCACCGCTTACCGAGCCCGGCAATGGCGCGCGCTCCGCCGTCGTGGCGTGGTGCAGTACGTTTTCCAGGATCCACTACGCAGCCTGGATCCGGAACTGTCCATTGCGGACTCCTTGATCGAACCACTACTCATCCGCGGAGTCCCGCGTGCGGAAGCACTCGACCGCGTTGCCGAGTACCTGCCCCGAGTGCGGCTGGACGCCGACCTCCTCCCCCGGCTGCCGGGTGAGCTCTCCGGCGGGCAGCGGCAACGCGTGGCGGTCGCCCGGGCACTGGTGACCGAACCGGAACTGGTGCTGCTCGACGAACCGGTGAGCGCGCTCGATTCCGCCAACCGTGTGCAGGTGCTGCACATTCTCCAAGACCTGCGTGACACCGGGGTCGCGCTGGTGTTCATCTCGCACGATCTCGGTTCGGTGGCCGGAATCGCCGACCGGGTCGCTGTGCTCAGCCAGGGAGAACTGGTCGAAACCGGTACGGCACGGGAAGTCGTTGCTACGCCGAAACATCCGTACACGCGGCTGCTCGTCAGCTCGGCCCCGACGCTGCACGCCGCACCCGCGGACCGCGCCCGCCGGGAAGAACTGCGTGCCACACTGCTGAATTCCTGATCCCACTTCGAAAGGACCCCAGATGTCCCGCAGATTCCACCTTGCGCTGCACCCGTACGGCGTCGGCGGCCCCGGGCAGCACGGCCTGTGGAAAGACCCGAGCATCGCGAAAAACGCGTCCATCGACATCCAGTACTACATCCGGCAGGCCCAGGCTGCCGAACACGCGTTGTTCGACGCCCTGTTCATTGTGGACAGTCAGTTCATCAATGCCGGTTATCCCCCGCATTATCTCAACCGGCTCGAACCACTCACCCTGCTTTCCGCGGTCGCCACGCACACGCGCCACCTCGGACTCGTCGGCACCGCCAGCTCCACCTACAATTCGCCGTTCAACCTCGCCCGGCGATTCGGTTCGCTCGACCACATCAGCGGCGGGCGCGCCGGCTGGAATGTCGTGACGAGCTTCGACACCGGCACCAGCCGCAACTACGGCCTGGAGGAACATCTCGACTACACCACCCGGTACGGCCGCGCACTGGAATCGGTCAACGTCGTGCGCGGGCTGTGGGATTCCTATGAGGACGATGCTTTCCCGGCGGACGTCGAAAGCGGCGTTTTCCTCGACCCGGAAAAGCTGCATGCACTCAACCACGTCGGCGACCATTTCCGCGTGGACGGTCCACTCAACCTTTCCCGTTCCCCGCAAGGACAGCCGGTGATCTTCCAGGCCGGGGTTTCCGAGGAGGGCCGCGACCTCGCCGCGCAAGTCGCGGAAGGCATTTACGCCCCGGGCGGAACGCTCGAAAACGCCCGCGAGTATTACGCCGACATCAAGCGGCGGACTGCCGAAGCGGGCCGGAATCCGGACCACATCAAGATTTTCATCCACGGCAGTCCCGTCGTGCGCGGCACTGATGAGCTGGCTCAGCAGCGCGCGGACCGAATTGCCGACGAGGACTACGATTTCCGGGCCAGCCTCGCCCTGCTCGGCCGTGCGTTCGGCGCCCACGATTTCAGCCAGTACGACCTCGACGCGCCCTTCCCCGACGTCGCACACCTCGCCGAACGGGGCGGCCGCACCGGCGCCGCACACATCATCGCACAAGCGGAAGAACGGAAACTGACGCTGCGGCAGGTCGTCGAGAACTTCACCGAACGGCGGGAATCGCCGTTCGTCGGATCCCCGGAAACCGTCGCGGACACCATTTCCCGGTGGTTCGACGCCGGTACCTTCGACGGTATCAACGTCGCATTCCGCAATGACGAGGATCTGAAGTACTTCGTCGAGGGCGTCGTTCCGTTGCTGCAGCAGCGCGGGTTGTTCCGTACCGAATACGAAGCGAACACGCTGCGCGGCAATCTGGGCCTGCCGATTCCGGTCAACCGCCACACTGCCGAGCGCATTCCGGTGGGTGCGCGATGAGACTCGGTTTCCTGACCCACGTGCAAGGCCGCGGCGACGACCTCGCCGAGGTTTACCGCAATGCGCAAGACCTGTTCGTCGTTGCCGACGAGCTCGGGTTCGACGTCGGCTGGGTGGCCCAGCACCACGTGCCGCCGGGCGGGGGCGGGCTTTCCTCGCCCTGGACGTTCCTCGCGCACGCCGCCGCCCGCACCTCCCGCATCCGGCTCGGGACCGCGATCACCGTACTGCCGCTGGAAGATCCGGTGCGGCTGGCCGAGGACATCTCGGTGGTCGACACCCTGAGCGGCGGGCGGGTCGAGGTCGGCGTGGGCAGCGGCGCAAGCGAGCTCGAGTACGCCGCGTTCGGCCGCGACGTCACCCGCAAACGCGAGCTCACCACCGAGGGCCTCGCCGTGCTGCGGGCCGCGCTGGCCGGGGAGGAGGTAGGTACGGCCGGGTTCACGATCCAGCCGCCCGCGGCGGGCTTCGAGGGCCGGATCTGGCAGGGCGTGTTCAGCGCGCCCGGCGCGGAGTACGCGGCCAAGGAGGGGTCGAATCTCCTGCTGAACCGCGCGACTTACGGCTACGACGAGGACACCGACGTCGTCCAGCGGCCATGGGCGGACGCTTACCTCGCCGCCTGGAGCGGACCTCGGGTACCGCGAATCGGGTTGTCCCGCTTGGTGTTTCCGGCTCGGGACCGGCAGACGGCGCTCGCCCAGATCGGCGACGACGTGCATCGGGCGGCGCAGCGGTTCTCGGCGCGGGGAGCGTTTCCGGCGGGCATCGGGCTCGAAGAGGCGCTGCGGCGGTTCCACGCGTTCTACGGGCATCCGGAGGAGATCGTCGCGGCGTTCCAGGCCGAGCGGGTGCTGCCGGTGGCCACGGATTTGATCACGCAGTTCAATCCGGCGGTTCCGGATCATGACAGTGCGGTGCGGGCGCTGGAGGTCATTGCCACGGAGATCGCTCCGGCGCTCGGGTGGCATCCGGCGCGGGAGCTGGAAAGGGCGGTTCGATGAGCCGGTATGACGATTTCCCTGCTCCGGCGGGGTTGCGGACCCGGGGAACGGTGGTTGTCGTTCCCGGGCGCGGGGAGACCCGTGGTGCCTATGTCCGGTTCGGGCGGCGACTTGCGGCTGATGCTTATCACGTCCGGGTCGTCGAGGCGCCGTCCCTGACCGAGCCGTTGGAGCGGTTTGCCGCCGAGCTGGCCTCAGCGACGGCTGATCTCGCTGACCGTCCCCTGGTCTTCGCCGGGTCCGACGCCGGTGCGGCCGCCTTGGCGGTGCTTGTTGCCGGTGGAGCGACGGCGGCGGACGGGCTCGTGCTCGCGGGGCTGCCCGGGGCGTCCGGGGTGAACGGGAGCTGGGAGGACGAGCTGGACGTCCGGACGAGCTGTCCGGTGCATCGTGAGGTCCTTGCCGCACAGCCCGTCGAGAATCGAGGGGCGCTGACCGAGCCGCTGCCGGCGACGCTGGCTTACCCGGGTGGCATCGAGGTACCGCAGCTCGTGCTGATCGGGGCCGAGGATCCGCTGGCCGACCGGGAAGGGTTGGCCCGGGCGGTGAAGTCGGCGCCGCGGGCGCGGTTGTCGGTGGTGCACGGGGCGCATCACGACGTGCTGAACGATCGGCAGCATCGGTCGGTCGCGGCGGAAGTGGTGAGCTTCCTGGAGACGCTCGGGAATGAGCTGGTGCCGGTGATTTCGGTTGAGTCCAGTGCCTGGTGACCTCGATCCGGCGCGGCTGCGGGCGGCTTTCGGGGCGTTTCCGACCGGGGTGGTGGCGATCGCTGCGCGGGTCGAGGGGCGGGTCGTGGGGTTTGCGGCGAGTTCGTTCACGTCGGTGTCGCTTGATCCGCCGTTGGTGTCGTTTTCGGTGGCCGCTACCTCGCGGACGTGGCCGGATTTGCGCCGGGCCGGGCGGGTCGGAGTGACGGTGCTGGCCGGGCATCACGGGCCGGTTGCGCGGCAGTTGGCCGGGCCTGCTGGCGAGCGGTTCGCCGGGCTTCAGCTCAGTGAGACCGCTGATGGGGCGGTTACGCTTGATGATGGGGTTGCTTGGTTCGAGACGACCGTCGAGCGTGCGGTTGCGGCGGGTGATCACACGCTCGTCCTGCTGCGCTTGCATTCTGCTCACTCGACCGACGCGGTGCCACTGGTGTTTCATCGGAGTGGTTTCCGGCGGGCTGGATGAAGGGATCCGTTTGTGACTGACCATTGGCATCATCCGTTGCGGCACATCCGCGGGGCGGACCTCACCGGGGACACCAACCAGACCACCGGGATGCGGCGGCTGGAGGCGATCTCCGGGAAGACTGTCGGGTCGACGAAGGTGTGGATGGGGGAGACGCATGTTACGCCGCATACGAATTCCGGGGATCATCATCATGGGGAGGCGGAGACTGCGATCTATGTGAAGTCCGGGCATCCGGTTTTTGTGTTTGCCGACGGGGAGGAGGAGATTCGGCTGGAGACCGGGCCGGGGGATTATGTTTTTGTGCCGCCGTATGTGCCGCATCGGGAGGAGAATCCTACTGGGGAGCCTGCGGTGGTGGTGATTGCGCGGAGTAGCCAGGAGGGGATTGTGGTGAATTTGCCCAGTTTGTGGGCGGAGGTTTCGGTTCCTGGGGAGGATTCGGGCGTCTCGTAGGGTTTGGGTCCGGGAGACTGTTGCGTGGGGGCACCCCGAAGTCTGAGTGTCACGACGGTTGGAGGGGCTTGTCAAGGCGGGAAAGATGCCTTGACAAGCCCCTCCAACCGTGTGCGGGCTTCGGATCGGGGTGCAGGGCGGGGGCTGGCTGCCCGGGTCCGGATGGGTGCCTCGGCTGCGGTTGGGGTCGCGGGATCGTGGGGTCGCGGGCCTCGGGAAGGCTGTGAAGGGAACCTTCACGGAATGTGGCGGGCTGTGAAGGGAACCATGAGGGAATCTGATTCCGTGAAGGTTCCCTTCACGGACCGTCGGCGCGGGTGAGTGGTGATCTTTCGTGGTCGAGTCATTACTGCTGGTCACACCGCTGCGGTGGGCCGTTTGTGATGGTTGTCACCGATCGGACAACGGACCGCCCTTGCCGCTCGCCGATGCCCTGGAAGATGGGGTATCCCGAAAGTTTTTCCCGTTATGAAAGATATTCGCGTATCAACGTCGGATAACAGTTCTGTGGAGATCTGTGCGTTCCGGGTGAGGATCTGCCTGTGCCGACGCCCGCTGAGCAGGTTCGCCTCGCGTTCCAGCCGTTGTACAGCCTCTACAGCGGCACCGTGGTCGCGGTCGAGGCGCTCGTGCATCCCGGTAGTGGCTGGGTTCAGGATTTGCTGGCGGTTGCCGCGGATCCGGTGCGGATGGCGGAGGCTGACCTCGATCTTGCCGTCCGGGCGGTGGGCGCCGCGGCTCGGCAGGTGGGCGGGGTGCCGCTGCAGCTGAATCTCACTGCCAGTACCGCGGCGGCGCCTGCGGGTGCGTTCGACGCGCTCATGCAGGCGCTCGACCGGGCTGGGCGGCGGCCGGGGGACGTCGTCCTCGAGATCACTTCACCGCTTGCTGCGCCCAATCCTGACGTGCTCCTCGAAGGCATGCATCGGCTGCACGATCTCGGGTTCCAGCTGGCCTTCGACCGGCTCGGGGCGGCTGGGTTGCCGATGAACCTGCTCGCTGAGGCGCCCATCGAGATGGTCAAGCTCGACCATGCCACGCTGCGTCGGCTACCTGCCAACGCGTCGGCGGTTGCGCTTGTCGAGGCGCTCGTGCACTTCGCCCGGCAGGCTGGGTTGCGGCTGGTTGCGACGGGCGTCGAGGACGAGACCGAGCTCGACATTGCGCGCCGGGCCGGGATTCGGATCGTGCAGGGGAATCTTTTCGCCACCACGGCACCCGCGCGGCTGCTGCCGGCCACCGCGCGGGACAGCCAGCCGGGCACCATGGTCGTCTCCCCTGCGGCCGGCCTGCGGATTCCCGAGTTCCTGCGCCAGGCGCGCACCCTGCCGGACGACGCGACGTGCGACGACGTCCACACCATTCTCTCCGCCGAGCATGCGCCCAAGGCGATCATCGGGCTCGATCGGCAGGCTCGTCCACAGTGGACGATCGACCGGATGCGGTTCCTGCTGGCCGTCACCGGGCGGTACGGGCACGCGCTCTACGCGGGCAAGCCCGCCGCGAAGCTGGCCGGCGCGCCGCGGCTCGTCCGGATCGACACCGGTACCCGCGAGCTGCTCGAACTCATCGCCGACGCCGGATGGGACCACAGCGGCGACCACCTCGTGGTGATCGACGCGTCCGGCCGGTACCAGGGCGTCGTGCGGCCGAACGAGGTCATGCGGCGGATGGCGGCGGTGAAGGTGGAGGCCGCGGTCGCGCTCAACCCGCTCACCCGGCTGCCCGGCAGCGACGCGGTCGCCCAGGACGTCGCGCGCCGGACCGGCGAAGGGCGGCCGTTCGTGGTGGCGTGGCTGGACATCGACGACTTCAAGCGCCTCAACGACACCGCCGGGTTCGCGGCAGGCGACGACCTCATCCGCGCCCTCGGCCGCGCCCTCACCGACCACGCCCGTCACCTCGGTGACGTCACCGTCGGCCACGTCGGCGGCGACGACTTTTTGGTCGTCTGCGGCGTCGAGGACATCACGACACTCGCCGACGCCATCCTCGGCCACGACTGGTCCGCCGACGGCCTGCCGGTCACCCTGTCCATGGCGAGCCTCGTCTGGCCCGGCTCAGCCGCCGGTTCCTACCGCGACAGCGCCCGCCTGCTGGCGCCGCTCAAGAAGCAGGCGAAGGACATCCCCGGGTCGAGCTGGGTCAACAGCTGGCCAGGCGCCGACCGCGCACAAGTCCTCCGCGGCGCGCGCGAACCCGAAGGCCGCCCGCGGGCCTTGCTCACCCAGCGGTAGCGTGCTCACGGTGGGGTACCTGATCCGCCCGGCAGAGGAAGCCGATTGGCCCCAGATCTGGCCGATCGTCCACGACGTCATCACCGAACAGCGCACCTTCGCGTACGACCCCACCATGAGCGAGCGCGACGCACACCGGGCCTGGCTGCTACCCGCCCCGGCGAGAACGGTCGTCGCCGTAGATGCCGGGCGGGTACTCGGCACCGCGAACATGTACGCCAACCGGCCCGGCCCGGGTAACCACGTCGCGTCCGGCAGCCTGATGGTCGCCCGGCATGCGCGCGGCGCCGGTGTGGGCCGAGCGCTCGTGCTCGACCTGATCGTGTGGGCGCGGCAGAACGCGTTCGCCGCAATCCAGTTCAACGCCGTCGTCGAGACCAACACGAGCGCGATCCACCTCTACGAGAGCCTCGGGTTCCGTACGATCGGCGTCGCACCCGGCGCGTTCCGGCATCCCATCGAAGGGAGGGTCGGTTTGCGGATCATGTGGCTGGACCTGTAACCACCCCACCACGAAGCACCGCCGTAATCGCCTCCGGACGCGCAAAAACAGCAGGATCTGTCAACGGATCACCATCAAGAACCAGCAAATCCGCATCAAGCCCAGGAGCCACCGAACCGACCCGATCCGCAATGCCGAGAATCGAAGCACTCACCGAAGTGGCGGACATGATCGCCGCCATCGGGCCGATGATCTCCGCCTTCAGCACCAGTTCCTCGGCCCGTCCACGCTGGTGCATGCCCAGCAGGTCCGAGCCGCTGCCCAGCGGGATACCGGCCTCATGGGCCAGCTTCACCGAACGGCGCATCGAATCGAGCAGTGCGCGCAGGTCCGCATTGTCGTTTTCCTCGATCAACCGGCGCAGCACCAGCAGCGTGGGTACCAGCGAAGCACCGACTTCCCGCATCAGGTCGGCCGTGGGTTCGTCCAGCAGGCTGCCGTGTTCGAAATGCCGTACCCCCGCGGCAATCGCGTGCCGGATGCTCGCCGCGCTATGCGCATGAGCGTGCACGTACGTGTGCCGCGCCTGCGCTTCTTCCACCGCTGCCTGCAGTTCCGACACCGACATCTGGCAGTTGTCCAGCCCGCCACCGGACGAAACACCGCCGCTGACGCAAACCTTGATCTGCGTAGCCCCGTGCCGGAACGCCTCCCGCACGGCACGGCGGACGTCGTCCGAGCCGTCGCATACCAGGGCGACTCGTACGAGGCCGGGGATGCTCGTCGTGCCGTGGTGGTGATGCCACACCGGACGGCCGTCGGCGTGTCCGCCGGTCTGCGTGATGAACGGCCCGGACGGCAGGATCCGCGGCCCGGCGAGCAGGCCGGTGTTCACACAAGCCGCGACGCCGCCGTCGATGCCACCGGCATCCCGCACGGTGGTGAACCCCTCGCGCAGCGCCTGCTGCACATTGGCGAACACGTGCGCCGCGATCTCGGCGGCCGACAACTGCAATCCCGGACCCAGCAAACCCATGTGCCCGTGCGCTTCGATCAGCCCGGGCATCACGGTGCGGTCGCGGTAATCGAGTACGGTCCGGCTGCTTTCGCCCGTCCACGGCTCGACGGCGGTGATCCGGCCGTCCTCGACGGTCACGGCAGCGTCGGGCATCACCGCACCGAGGCCGTCGATCAGCTGGCCACAACGCACCACAGTCATACCGTCTCCTTCACCACAAGCCGTCCATCGGCCACGACCCAGCGCGGCCGGTCCAACGCAGCCGTCAGACTGCCTTCGACCACCAGCAAATCCGCCCGGTACCCCTCGGCCACTCGCCCGGTATTCGCTTGCGGGCCAAGCAGATCCGCCGCGACGGACGTGGCCGCGCGGACGGCGTCGACGGTGCTCAGCCCGGCATCGCCGAGGTAGCGGATCTCGTCGATCACCGTCTCGCGGCCGTGGCTGTCCGTGCCCGCGCCGATCGTCACCCCGGCTTGGAGCGCGATGCCGACCGCCTCGTACGCCCGCTCGAGCACGCGCTTGGCCCGTTCCTCAAGATAAAGCGGCAGTCCGAATTCCGAGGCCCGCTCGGCAAAACAATGCATGACCGTCAGGGTCGGGACCATCGCCACGCCCTTCTCCGCCATCCGGTCCGCCGTCTCGCGGTCGAGTTCGGTCGCGTGCTCGACGGTGTCGACCCCGGCCTCGACCGCCGCGCGGATTCCGTCGTTACCCAGGGCGTTCGCGGACACCGGCCGCCCCGCCGCCCGTGCTTCGGCGACGACCGCCGCGATCTCGTCCGGCCGCAGTTCCTGCCAGCCCGCCGGTCCGTTGACCTTGCCGCCGCCACCGGCCAGTCCGTTGGTCACGGCCACCGACAGGAAGTCGACGCCCGCGCGGATCTGGGTCCGCGCCCGCGCCCGCGCTTCGACCGGGCCGTTCACCTCGTGCGCGCCGTACACCGCACCGCCCCGGCCACCGGCCCCGATCGGACGTCCGGCGGCGAACAGCCGCGGCCCTCGCACCGTGCCGGAAGCCAGCAGCTGCCGGAAATCCAGCGCGACCTGCTCGTCCGTCGCGGTGTCCCGGATCGACGTGATTCCCTGCGCCAGCAAGGACTCCAGCAGATCACGGCCGGACAGCACCTCGTGCACCGGCGAGACCGCGGACCCGACCGGATGCGCGTGCAGGAACAGCAAATGCAGGTCGATCAGCCCGGGAAGCAGGGTGCATCCGGGCGCGTCGACGACCTCCCGCTCCCCCGGTGGCAGCCCGTCTTCCGGTCCCACGTAAGCAATACCACCGTCCGCGCCGGTCAGCACCACCTGTCCGTCGACAAGGCGGCCGTCGGGCAGCAGGCACCAGCTCGGCCGGAGCAGCAACTCGGTGGTCACGCCTGCCACCCTCCGTCGCGCCGGGCCCGCGCCCGGCTGATCGGCAATCCCACACAGATCAGCGCCACCGTGGCCGCCAAGAGCAAAGTGGACAGTGCGGCAAGGGTCGGGTCAAGGTGAGTCTCCAGGTAGACGAACATGACGACCGGCAGCGTGTTTCCCGCCTGCGAAGCCATGAAGAGGGAGGATTCCAGGTCGTCGAACGAGATCATGAAGGCGAAAGCGAACGCCACCAGGAACGCCGGGGCGATCAGCGGCAGGGTCACCGAGCCGAACACGCGCCACGGCGGGTGGCCGAGGTCCCGCGCGGCCGATTCGAGCCGCCGGTCCAGCGCCTCCAGCGAGGAGACGAGAATCCCGGCCACGAGCGGCAATGCCATGGCGGCATGCATCAGGACCAGCGCAGTGGTCCCGGAAACCACCGGCGCCGGAAGCCACGACACCACCGAGGTGTACGCGACGAGCCCGGCCAGCCCGACGGCGATCTTCGGAATGCTCAACGGCGCATTGACCATCCCCAGCAGGAATCCCGACCCGCGCACCCGGCGCCGGCTCAGCGCGTACGCCGCACCGAGTCCGGCCAGCGACGCGATGATCGCCGAGTACAGCGCAACCCGGACGCTCAGCGCGAATCCCGACCGGAACGCATCGTCGGTCAACGCGGCCCGGTACCACGACAGCGACCACTCCGCCGGTGGGAACTGCGAAACAGCCGAAGCGTTGAAACTGTTGATCACCGTGATCATCAGCGGCGCAGCCATGAACGCGCCGCCGAGCACCACGACCAGCCAAGCCCACCACGTGCGTTTACGCATCAGCCCGCACCTCCCGCAGGTACCGCACCGCGACGGCTCAGCACGGACGCGAGCCGGAACGCGGGCAGCACCACCACGGCCGTCACCGCAAGCAACGCGACCAGCCGCGCGAACGCCGACGACCAGTCACTCGCGAGCAGGTTCTGGTACATCAGCTCGGCCACGACCTGCACCCGTCCGCGGCCGATGATCGCCGGAATGCCGTAGGCACCCATCGACAGCCCGAACGCGAGCGCGCCGGTGCGCAGGACCGTCGGCGCGGCCAGCGGAGCGATCACCCGGGTCAGCACCCGCACCGGTCCGGCACCCAGATCCTGCGCGGCCGCGGTGAGATGCAGCCGCTGGATTTCCTTGCGCCGGGTGAGGATCGGGAAGAACGTCAGCGGCATCATGGCGTGTGCGGTGGCAAGGATCGTGGCGATCACCGGCGGGGTGAGCACCAGGTTGCCCAGCCAGTTGACCACGCCGCTCACCTGATCGAGCACGAGCAGCCAGCCGTACCCACGCACCGCCATGCTCACCACCAGCGGCGAGAACAACAGCACCCCGGTCACCACCGTGACCACCGGACGTCCGATCGCGACCAGCGCCTCGGCGATCACCACCGCGATCAGACCCGACAATCCCGCGCCCAGCACGGAAAGCAACACGGTACGGCCCATCGCCGCCCAGAAGAACCCGTCGAGCGCGCCGTCCCGGACGGCTTGCACCACACCGGCCTGCTCCGCGCCGGATGGCGCCACCGCCTGGAACGCGAACACCACGACCGCACCGAGAAGCACCGCCAGCAACAGCAGCGCCGGAGCCAGGAAAAGCGCCGACACCGCCCATTTCGGCAGCGTCCGGGTCTCCAGCGCGGTCACGACGCACCCGGCAATCCGGTGATCCGCTCCGCGTCCAGCACGAGGCCGACCCGTTCGCCGTCCGCCCGCACCGGCTCGTCACCGGGGCGGACCACCACCAGCGGATCGGGCAGCCCGGCCGTCACCTCGTAACGGACGGTCTGCCCGTAAAACGTCGCCCGCGCAACGGTTCCGCTGACCTGCGCGCGGGGATCGCCCGGATCGACCAGCTGGACGTGCTCGGGCCGCACCGCCCAGCAGTCCGCGGGCACCAGCCGGCGCAACACGGCAGCGAGGTCCGAGTCACCGCTGACGACATTCGCGTCACCGAGGAACCCGGCCACGAACGGCGTCTCCGGCCGGGTGTAGATCTCCTGCGGCGAACCGTGCTGCTCCACCCGGCCGGACCGCATGATCACGATCCGGTCGGCCATCGACATCGCCTCGTGCTGGTCATGGGTCACGTACACGAACGTGGTTCCGGTGCGCTGCTGGATGGCCCGCAGTTCGAGCTGCATCGACCGGCGCATCTGGGCGTCGAGCGCGCTGAGCGGTTCGTCCAGCAGCAGCACGGCAGGCTCGACGGCGAGCGCCCGCGCGATCGCCACCCGCTGCCGCTGCCCGCCGCTGAGCTGGCTGATCCGCCGTTTGCCGAATTCGGGTAGCTGCACCAGTTCGAGCAGTTCGGCCGTCCGCGCGCGGACCTGTGCCCGGGACAGGCCGCGGCCACGCATGCCGAACGCGATGTTGCCCGCCGTGGACAGATGCGGGAACAACGCCAGGGTCTGGAACACCATCGCGGTCGGACGGCGTTCCGGCGGCATTGCGACCACCGAACGTCCGCCGATCCGGATGTCACCGGTGTCCGGCGGCACGAACCCGCCGATCATGCCGAGCAGGGTCGATTTCCCGCAGCCGCTCGGGCCGAGGATCGCGACGAACGACCCCGAGGCGAAGCTCAGCGTGACGTCGTCGACCGCCGCCGCGTCGCCGTACCGCTTGCCCAGCGCGGCGAGCTCGACCGCGCCGGGTGCGGTGGTGAGTTCGGGTGCGGACACGGGTTTCACTGTCATGGACACCGCAATCAGCTGCTCAGGTTGCTCTTGATGTCACGGTTCCAGCGGTCCACCAGCTTGGCCTGGACCTCGGTCTGCCGCTTCCAGTCGATCTGCCGTACCCGTTGCATGGCCTCGGTGCTGAAGGCGGCCATCTTCGCTTGCTCGGCCGAAGCGGGCACGTCGGCGTAGACCGAACCGGCGACCGTGAGCCGGTTGTATTCGGCGACGTTGGCCGGTTCCAGCGCGGAGTTGAGCAGTTCGAGGCCGGACGTGGCCTGCGCGGCCGAGCTGCTTTGCACGATCGCCAGGTAAAGCGGGACGGCGAGCTGACCTTCCTTCGGTGGCGCGTACCCGATCTTGGCGCCCTGCGCGGCCCAGGCGGCCTGGGTGGCGAGGATGCTCGCGCCGATCACGCAGTCCCCGCGGGCGAAGGCGTCGTACTGGGTCTGGTTCGAGTTGTAGATCGTGCTGAACTGCCCGGCCTTGGCTGCTTTGGCGAACGCCTCGAAGCCCTTGTCGAGCGTCACCGGGTCGCCGCCGAGTGCGTCGTTGACCGCGTACAGGCCGCCGAGCAGGATGCCCTGCGGTGCGTCGTAAAGGCCGACTTTTCCCTTGTACTTCGGGTCGAGCAGGTCGAGCCAGGACGTGGGGGCTTCGATGCGGTCACCGCGGTAGACCAGCCCCACCAGGTTCGTGTTGAACGGCACCGCGGACTGGCCGAAGAGCCGGTACGCCGGATCTGCCTTGCCGGCACGGGGCACGTCGGCGTCCCCGAGCTGGCGGAACATCGACATCGCCTGGCCCTGCGCGATTGCGGAGGCGGTGAAGATCCCGACGTTGACGAGCGCCTTCTTGCTCGCCTTGTAGGCGGCCATGATCTCCGGGACGCGGGAACCGCCGGTGATCGAGGCGATCCGGACGTCCGGATGCTTCCCTTCGAACGCGCCGATCAGCTTCTTCGGCACGACGTCCTGCCCGGCGCCCTCGGAGTAGAAGAAGGTGAGGCCACCGGAGTCCTTCCGGTCCGCCGCACCACCGCAGCCGCCCAGCAGCAGTGCGCCGCCGACGCCGCCGGCGAGGCCGAGGAACCCGCGCCGGGTCCATCGGGGTGGTGCTGCCGAACGGGGCATGGGGTCGTTGGGGCCCATGGTGATCACAGCCTTTCGAGGTCTGTGCGGCCGGTCGCCCGGCCGGGTCAATCTGGGGTGGGTCCCCCCGGGGACCGTGCACCGGCGTTGTCCCGCTGCACTTCCAGGCTGAGCGACATCTGCTCGGCCACGGCTTTGCCGATCGCGTCGTCGTCGGCGTCTTCGATGGCGGTGACGAGCCGGTCCTGCATGGCGACCAGCTGGGCGGAGAACTCGGCGCTCGCCGCCAGCATCGCCCTGGACCGGTAGCCGATCACCGAGATCCGGTCGATCGTGCGGATCAGCATGTCCGCGAGCGTCCGGTTCCCGCACGACAGGGCGATCTCGCAGTTCAGCTCGGTGGCCGCGAGCATTGCCCGGTCCAGCGCGCCGGAGTGCATCCCCTCCTTGAGCCGGTCGAGGTGGCGGCGGAGCCGGCCCATCGAGTCCGGGTCGGCGCGCCGCGCCACCAGCCGGGCCGCCTCGATCTGCAGCACCTGGCGGAGCGCGACCAGCTCCTCCCACTCGTCGTCCGAGGTCGGCTCGGGCAGCACCTCGGCCAGCGCGGCCGGGATGCCCCCGCGGTCGAGGAGCCAGGTACCGCCACCCCGGCCGACGCTGGTCTCGACGACCCCGGCGTCGGCCAGGATGCCCATCGCCCGGCGCACGTTGTCGCGGGCGATGCCGAGGGCCTGGGTGAGCTCCGGCAGGTTGGGCAGCCGGTCGCCGGTGTCGAGGCCGGTCCGCCGGATGCAGTCGACGAGCTCGACCACGGCACGGCCTGCCGTGTCGAGCATTTCCACGCGATCCAGGTTGGCCAGCACGAGTGCTTCCCGTGCGGTGTCCTCGTCGTGGGTCATCTGCGTGCCATCCGATCCGGTCTGCCTGCGATGTCAGACGATCTTGCCCTCGTCCACGACGAGCGTGCCGTCGAGGGCGAAGCTGTGGTTCAGCAGCGGAATGTCCAAATGCGACGAACAGTGCCGGGTACCGCCGATCCCGGAGTGCTTCGCCGGCATGTCACTGGTGTTCGAGCCGAACGCGAGCAGGATGCTGCCGCGGTACGACTCGCCGTCCACCGGGGTGAACCGCGGGCTGCCGGTCCACACCGCATTCGGGTGCAGGCCCCAGCCGATGTGCGAAACGCCGAACGACTCCGGGTCGTCCCAGCGCTCCAGCCACTGCGACACCGCGCTGGCCGATTCGCCGCCTTCGATCTTGATGATGCGCCCGCCTTCGACGTGCAGCGTGATCTTGTCGCGGACGGTCGCCCCCATCTGCAGCAGCGCGTCCCCCGGCTGCACGACCACCGTGCCGTGCGCGGAATCCTCGAGCGGCGCGCAGGCGACCATGGCGAACCCGAAGTTGTCCCAGATCCCCTGCTCGTCGGACAGCCCCAGCTGCCGGTGGCCCTTGCGGCCGTCCTTGCGCAGCACCAGATCGGTGCCGTCGGCGCTGGTCAGCCGCAGTTCCTTGGCCGCCGCCATCCGGACCGCCGCGGCCATCGTCTCGTCGACGATTTCCTTGCTGGGGAACAGCCGGAACTGGTTGGCCTCGTTGAGGCAGATGTCCAGCCACCGGACGCCACTCGCGGCGACCTCGGGTATCCCGTGCGAATGCGCGGTGAGCTGCGCGAACGGGGTGGGGAACGTACCGCCGCGGTAGTGGAGCACGAAGTCGGCCTGCTTCATCGCGGCCAGCAGCATGGCGTTCATGTGGTGCGCGTCGGTGACCTCCATCGGGTAGTAGCGCACCGAAACGACGTGGTCACTGACCCGGCGCACGGCCTCCTCGTACGGCCCGAGCTCGCCCGGATCGATGATCCGCGAGCTGAGCAGCACGACCTTCTCCTCGCGCCGAACGTTGCAGCGAAGCAGCGCGGCTTCGAGCAGCTGCGCATGCGTGGTGTATCCGGTCATTCGCGCTCCAGGGTCAAGGTGGGTCATCTGGGGTCACCGGTACCGGCCGCGGCGCTTGAGCTGCGCCGCTCGTCTCTCGAGTAAAAGAACTATGAAACAGTTCTTAGTTGGTGTCAAGGGTCGGCGGAGCGAAGAAGTTGACGAGGTTGCCGTCCGGGTCCCGGAGCAGCATCGAGCGGTTACCCCACGGCATCGTGGCCGGTGCCTGGACGACGTGGTCCGCGAGCCGCGCGTACTCGCGGTCGACGTCCTCGACCCGGAATTCGACGATCACCGCCCGGTTCGACCCGGGCACCGCGGCGGGCATCGTCTGCGCGCTGCCGATCGCCAGCGTGCCCGACGGGCCCCTGAACTCGGCGAACTGCGGCGCCCGCCAGTGCGGTTCGAGGCCGGTGGCGTGCTCGTAGAACTCGACCAGGCGGGCGACGTCTTCGGTGATGATCCGGAGGGAAACGAGCTGCATGACGGGTCCTTTCTTCGGCGAGGGTTCGACCCGGCCGACGTTAGGACGGATACCGGACAGAACCCGCCCGGTATCCTCTGGGCATGTCCCGCCCGATCGCGCGTGTACTGGCTTTGCTGGAAATCCTGCAGAGCGGCGGCACCCGCACGGTCGGCGAACTGGCCGGGCGGCTCGAGGTGGACGAGCGCACCGTCCGCCGCTATGTCGATCACCTCCTCGACCTGGACGTTCCGGTCCGCTCGGTACGCGGCCGCTACGGCGGGTACCGGCTCGCTCCCGGCTACCGGATGCCACCGCTCATGCTCACCGGCGAGGAGGCGCTCGCGGTCGTGCTCGGCCTGGTCGCGGGACGGCGGGCCGGGTCGGCGGCTGCGGTCGAGAGCGCGGTCGGAAAGGTCCGGCGGGTGCTACCCGAAGCGCTGGGCCGCCGCCTCGACGCTCTACTCACGGTCACCGATTTCACCACGCCCGCCCGGCCGCCACTCACCGCCGAGGCGGAGGTGCTGCTGACCGTCGCGGAAGCCGCGCGGGACCGTCATGCGGTCAGGATCGCTTACACCGCAGCACATGGCCGGAAAAGTTCGCGTATCGTCCAGCCGTACGGCGTCGTGGCGCACTCCGGCCGCTGGTACCTCACCGGCTTCGACTCCGCCGGCGACGAGGTGCGCACGTTCCGGGTCGACCGCATCACTCGCGTCGAGCTGACCGCCGAAACCTTCGCGGCACCAACGGGTTTCGACCCCGCCGACCACCTGTTGAAGACCATCGCCGAGACGCCGCACGAACACGAGGTGGTCGTCCATTTCGAGGCCGGCGCCGAGGAGATTCGCACGGTCTTCCCGCCGTCGATCGCGGTCCTGGAGGCGACCGGTTCCGGGGTGCGCGCCCGGATCCGCGCCCAGCGGCTGGACTGGATCCCGTCCCGGCTGGCCGCCCTGGACCGCCCGTTCGTCATCGAGAAGCCCACCGAGTTGCGAGACCTCGTGCACTCGCTGGCGGCGCGGTTGTCCGGCTGTGCGGCTGCGGAACCGGACTCCGGCGCGCCGTCCACGGCCCCCTGACCACCACCATCCCACGTGCGAGTTCTATAAAAAATAACAACCACCCCTTGCTGATATCTCAACTCGGACTTACTGTGATCCCAGCTTGCTCGTCTCACCGAAGGAGATCGCAGTGCCTCCCAGTCCCGATCCTCGACCGGCCGGATGGCGGGTCGGCGCCGACATCGGCGGTACGTTCACCGACGTCATCGCGCTGGGCCCGGCCGGGGAGGTCGTCCCGGTGAAGGTGCCGTCCACCCCGCCGGACTACGGCGCGGGCGTGGTCACCGCGACGACCGCGGTGCTGACCTCGGCCGGGGCACGGCCGGAGTCGGTGGTCGCGATGCTGCACGGCACCACCGTGGCCACCAACGCGATCCTCTCGATGAGCGGCGTCCGCACCGCCGTCGTCACCACCCGCGGATTCCGCGACGTGCTCGAGATCGGCCGCCTGCGCCGCCCCGCGCTGTACGACCTGTCGTGGTCCAAGCCGCAACCCTTGGCGCGCCGGAGGAATCGGTACGAACTCGACCAGCGGATCGCCGCCGGCGGGCAGCTCGAGCCGCCCGCCGACGACGACGAGGTCCGCACCCTCGCGAAACAACTGCGCGCCGACGGGATCGAAGCCGTCGCCGTGTGCCTGCTCAACTCGTACGTCCGCCCGGACGAGGAGCGCCGCGTCGCCGACCTGCTGCGCACTGAACTGCCCGGCGTGTACATCACGGCGTCAGTCGACGTTTCCCCGCAGCCGCACGAATTCGAGCGCACCAGCACGGCGACCGTCAACGCATACGTCGGCCCAGCCGTCCACGGGTACCTCACCCGGCTGGAAGCCGGGCTGCGCGCGGAAAACGTGCAGGCGCCGTTGCTGGTTATGCAATCCAGCGGCGGACTGCTCGACGCGGCGGCGGTCGCGCAACGGCCGGTGCAGATCATCGAATCCGGTCCCGCCGCCGGAGTCACCGCCGTGCAGAAGCTCGCGCAGCTGATCGGACTGTCCACAGTGGTCGCCTTCGACATGGGCGGCACCACGGCGAAAGCGTCGCTGATCGAGCACGGCGAACCGTTCGTGTCGGCGGACTACGAGGTCGGCGGCGGCATGAACGGCGCGCGCGGCCTCAGTTCCGGCGCGGGATATCCGGTGCGGGCGCCGTCGATCGACATTGCCGAGGTCGGTTCCGGTGGCGGCAGCATCGTTTCTGTCGACCCGGCAGGCGCGCTCCACGTCGGGCCTGCCAGCGCCGGGTCTCGCCCCGGTCCCGCTTGCTATGGTCAGGGCGGCGAACTGCCGACGTTGACCGACGCCAACGTCACCCTCGGCTACCTCAGCCCGCAGTCGCTCGCCGGCGGCCGGGTGGCCATTCATCCGGACCTCGCCGAAAAAGCACTGTCCACAGTGGCCGAACAGCTCGGCGACGACGTACCGGGCACCGCGCGCGGCGCGTACCAGGTCGCCGTGTCGAGCATGACCACCGCGGTGAAATCGGTGACCAGCGAACGAGGTCGCGACCCGAGAGAGTCCACAATGGTCGCTTTCGGCGGCGCCGGTCCGCTTTACGCCGCCGCACTCGCCCGCGAACTCGGAATCTCCACCGTGATCGTTCCGGGGTACCCGGGACTGTTCAGCAGCCTCGGCCTCCTCGTTGCCGACACCGAACGCCACGAACTGACGCCTTATCGCACAGCATTCACGGAAACCCGAGCCTTGTCAGCGGAATTCGAGCGACTGTCCGCAAAGGTCCGCGCAGAACTCGGCGAGGACGCCGTCGTCGATCGCCTTCTCGACCTGCGTTACCGCGGCCAGCGATTCGAGCTGCGGATCCGCATTCCCGACGGCGACCTCACCGAAGACCTCCTCGCCGAGACCCGCGCCCGCTTCCACGCCGAGCACAAACGCACGTACGGCCGGGCCGGTACGGACGATCTGGTCGAGCCGGTGAACCTCCGGGTCCGCGGCCGCCTGCCCACTCCGGTGTCCATTTCGGACTTCCTGGATCTCCCTGCTGCCAACGAAACCAGCGCGACCACCCGGGATTGCCGGTTCACCGAAACCGTGTCCACCCCGGTCATCGGAAGGGCCGCTCTCGGCACCGAGCCGGTCGACGGGCCGATGATCATCGAGGACATGGACGCCACCACCCTCGTCCCGCCGGGCGCGCGCGTGCACCGCGACCGGTTCAACAACATCGTGATCACCTGGAGTGCCGCATGATCCGCGATGCCGTGACCTTCGAGGTCTTCCGCAACGCCGTCACCGGAATCGCCGACGAAATGGCGATCACCATTCTCCGCACGGCGCATTCCCAGCTCGTCGCGTCCAGTATGGACTTCTCCACCGCCCTCTGCGACGCACACGGCCGGGTGATCGCGCAAGCCAACACCCTGCCGGTCCACCTCGGGTCCATTCCCGCTGCAATGGAAGCGATTTTCGCCGAGTTCGGCGAAGGAATCCGGCCGGGCGACTGTTACCTGCTCAACGACCCGTCTCTCGGCGGTATGCACCTGCCCGACATTTTCGCGGTAGCCCCGGTTTTCGCCGCCGAAAAACTCCTGGGTTTTGCCGTCACCGTGGTGAACCACACCGACGTCGGCGGCTGGGCAGCCGGGTCCATGGCAGTGCAATCGACGAGCATCTTCGCCGAGGGAATTCAGATCCCGCCGTCCCGCTTGATCGAAAGCGGCACCACGAACGACACCTTCCTGAGCCTGATCCTGCGTAATGTCCGCGAGCCCGAACTGTTGCGCGGGGACCTCGAATCCCAGCTCGCCGCCTGTCACACCGGCGCCGAAGGGTTACGCGCACTCGCCACCAAGCACGGGTTCGAACGGCTCGAAAGCCTGATCGACGAATTGCTCGACTACTCCGAAACACTGCTCCGCGCGGCACTCGCCGAAGCCGTTCCCGGCACGTACGAATTCCTCGACCACATCGACGACGACGGCCTCGGCACCGGCCCCATTCCCATCCGCGTGAAAGCCACTCTGTCCGATCCCGGAATCGAACTCGACTTCACCGGTTCGTCGCCGCAGGTCGAATCGGCCCTCAACGCAACCGAGTCCTTCACCCGGTCCGCTGCTTACGCTGCCCTGCAAGGAGTTCTTGCCTCCGACATTCCGGCCAACAGCGGTTTCTACCGTCCATTCAGCTTCGTCATCCCGGACGCGTCCATCCTCAATGGACAGCGGCCGGCGGCACGCGGCGCCCGCGGGCTCGTCGGTTTCCGGATCATCGACGCGGTCCTCGGCGCGCTCGCCCCGGTGTTCCCGGACCGGGTTCCGGCCGCGGGCGAAGGCGGGCCGGACGGGATCGCGATCGGCCTCGTCGGCCCGGACGGGGAATCCATGGTGCTGTGGGACCCGCTGGCCGGCGCGTGGGGAGCACGGCCCGATCGCGACGGCGTCGACGGCATCAGCTCACTGGGCGCGAACCTCACGAACACGCCGGTCGAGGAGCTCGAACGCTCCGGACACGTCCGCATCGACGGCTACGGGTACCTGCCCGACAGCGGCGGCGCCGGACGCTGGCGCGGCGGCCTCGCGACCTTCCGCGACATGACCCTGCTGGCGCCCGAGGCCAGCGTGCAGATCCGGTCCGACCGGCGGAAATTCCTGCCGTACGGGCTGTCCGGCGGGGCCTCGGGAACCCCGTCGCTCAACGTGCTCGACCCCGGCGGCCCCGGGGAGCGCGTGCTGGAGTCCAAACCGCATTTCCGGATGACCGCGGGAAACCGGCACCGGCACGTGACCGCAGGCGGGGGCGGGCACGGCAGTCCCTTCGAGCGCGCGCCGGAACGGGTGCTCGAAGACGTCCTGGACGGCAAGGTCACCCGAGCAGGGGCCGAACGGGACTACGGCGTCGTCATCACCGGCGACGGGGGGATCGACTCGAACGCGACTGCGGCCCTGCGCAGCGCCCCTTCCCACCGGACAGAACGGACTTCCGCATGAACTCCCCCGTCGCCACCGGCGAAAGCACAGTCAGCCCGCGTACCTGGCGCAAGGTCGGCATCCGGATCATCCCGCTGGTCGGGCTCGCGTACGTGGCGAGCTACATCGACCGCGCGAACGTCGGCTACCTGGCCGCGCCGATGTCGCGGGACCTGCACCTCACCACCGGCCAGATCGGCCTCGCCGCCGGGCTGTTCTTCATCGGGTACATCCTCGTCGAGGTGCCGAGCAACATGATGCTGCGGCGGTTCGGGGCGCGGAAGTGGATCGCCCGGATCATGATCACCTGGGGCCTGGTCACGGCGGCCACCGCGGCGGTGAACTCGGCCGCGACGCTGTACCTCGCGCGGCTGCTGCTCGGGTTCGCCGAAGCCGGGCTCGCGGCCGGTATCCTGCTGTACCTGACCTCGTGGTTCCCGCGCCGTCAGCGGTCGTGGGCGTTGTCGGCGTTCTTCCTCATGACGCCGGTGTCCTCGATCATCGGCTCCCCGCTCGCCGCGGCGCTGCTCGAATGGGGCCAAAGCATGTTCGGCATCGCGGGCTGGCGGTCATTGTTCCTGGTCGAGGGCGCGCTGACGGTCGTGGTGAGTGTCCTGGTCTTCGTCTTCCTGCCCGATCGCCCGTCGAAGGCCCGCTGGCTCGACGACGGCGAGAAGGCCGCGATCGAAGCCACGCTGGCCGCCGAAGCCGAGGAACACCGGGCCCGCGGCGCGCTGTCCGGCCTGCGCGAAGCGCTGACCAGCCGCCGGGTCTGGGTGATGGCCGTGACGTGGTTCGCGATCGCATTCGGCCTGTACCCGCTGCAGTTCTTCCTGCCGACGATGATCAAGTCCATCACGCACAGCCTTGGCGGCGCAGGTGACGTGAGCAGCGTGCTGCTGTCCGCCATCCCGTACGCGGTCGCGCTGGTCGCGCTCATCGTCTGGGCCCGCTTCGCCGCCCGCCGCTCGGCGGTCACCGCCACGGCCATCCCGATGGCGCTCGGCGTGGTCGGCCTGCTCCTGGCGACCTTTGCCAGCAGCGGCACGTTCTTCGTCATCGCGGTCTGCCTGAGCGTCGCCGGAATTCTCACCGCGATGCCCCAGTTCTGGCGGATTCCGGCGATCGGGCTCACCGGCGCCGCGGCCGCGTCCGGCATCGCGCTGATCAACTCGGTGAGCAACGTCAGCGGGTTCGTCGGGCCGTACTTCACCGGCGCCATCGCGACCACGACCGGCAGTTTCACCTATGCCCTGCTCGCGATCGCCGTCATCATGACCGCCGGGATGGCCGCCCTGCTCACCACGGGGCGCCGGATGGAACGGCTGGATGTCTCGTGACCACTGCCTTGATCGTCGGCGATGTCCAACGCGGCATCACGGACGGCTACCCGTTCGCCCGCCAGGTCGTCGCGCCGCTCACCGGCCTGCTCCCGCGGGCCCGCGCGGCCGGTACGCTCGTCGTTTTCGTGCACTTCGCCTTGCGGGACAACGGAACCGACCTGCCTCCTGGCCCGCTGTACCGGAGCTTTTTCGACGCCGGTGACGCATTTCACGAGGGCTCGTCCGGCACCGAGATCACGCTGCCGGTCGCCGGTGCGGACGTCGTCGTGGTGAAGCGGCGGGCGAGCGCTTTTGCCGGAACGGACCTCGACCTGGTGCTTCGCGCGCGCGACGTTTCCAGGCTCGCGATCGCCGGAGTCGCGACGAGCGCAATGGTCGCCGCGACCTGTTACGACGCGGCCGACCGTGGGTACGGCGTCACCGTGCTGCGCGACGGATGCGCGGACGGCGACGAGACCGTGCACGACTTCTTCATGGACAAAGTCTTCCCCAGCCGGGGTTTCGACGTCGTGTCCTGTGCACAGTGGACAGGAGGACCTGCGTGAACGCGGCGTTGCTGACCCGTCTTCGCTCGGAACTCGGCCATCCACGGCGCGACCTCGTGGTGTCGGGCGCGCAAGGTCCGACGGTGGAGGTCGACGGCCGGACTCTCGTCAACCTTGCCGCCAACGACTATCTCGGACTCGCCGGTGCCCCGGAAGTCCTTGCCGCAGCGCGGGAATCTCTGGACGAGCTGGGGCTCGGGGTCGCGGCCGGACGAGTCCTCTGTGGAACCCGGTCCGTCCACAGTGAACTCGAAGAGTCCATTGCGGAATTCATCGGCGCCGAGGACGCGGTGCTGTACGGCTCGTGTTTCGACGCGAACCTCGGTGTCTTCGACGCCCTCCTCGGGCCCGAGGACGTCATCTTCAGCGACGCACTCAACCATGCCAGCCTGATCGACGGAATCCGGTTGTCGCAAGCAAAACGTCACGTTTTCCCGCACGCCGATGTGGCCGAATTGGAACGGTTGCTCGCTGATTCCGGGAATGCGCGGCATCGCGTGATCGTCACCGACGGCGTCTTCAGCATGGACGGCGATCTTGCCGCGCTGCCACAGCTTTCCGAACTGGCGCGGCGTTACGACGCGGTGTTGATGGTCGACGATTCTCATGCCACGGGCGTACTCGGCGCGGGTACGGCGGAGCATTTCGGCCGGCCCGTCGACATTCTCACCGGAACGCTCGGCAAAGCGCTCGGCGGCGCAGCCGGGGGTTTCGTCGCCGGGTCGCGGGTGCTGACGGAGAAGCTGCGTCAGGTGTCGCGGCCGTATATTTTCACCAACGCGATGGCTCCCCCGCTCGCCGCCGCGGCGCTGGCCGCGATCCGCCTTGCGCAAACCCGTCCAGAGCTTCGGAAACGCTTGGCTGTAAACACTTCCTGGCTGCGAAGTGCATTGGCCGATCTCGGGTATGAGATGCTGCCCGGCGAACATCCGATCATTCCGGTGATGCTCCGCGGCGGCACGCGCGCCCGTGACGTTGCAGCGGCGTTGCGGCGAGAAGGGGTCCTGGTGTTCGCGCTGTCGCATCCGGTCGTTCCCTCCGGCGAGGAGCGGATCCGGGTGCAGGTTTCGGCGGCACACACCGCCGAGCACCTCGAACGCGCGGCGGCCGCCTTCGGCCGGGTCGCATGAGATTCCATGCACCGACCAGCGCCGACAGCCGTGAACTGGCCGGCCGCGTCGCGGTGGTGACCGGCGGCGCGAGCGGAATGGGGCTCGCGGTGGTACACGCCCTCATCGCCCGTGGCGCAACAGTCGCGGTGCTCGATCCTGCTCCGTCCACTGTGGATGGAGTCCGGTCGTTCGCGGTGGACGTCACGGATGCCGCACAGGTAAGCCGCGCGTTCGAGGAGTTGCCGGAGCGGCTCGACATTCTGGTGAACGCCGCGGGAATTGCTCCGCCTACGCCATTCGAGGAAATCACGGAAGCCGAATGGCACCGGGTGCTTGCGGTGAGCGTGCACGGTACTTTCCTATGCTGTCAAAGGGCTCTTCCCGCCATGCGCGCCGGAGGTTGGGGCCGGATCGTCAATTTCTCGTCCACTGCCGGAAAAACCATCAGCACTGCCGGGGGCGCGCATTACACTACGGCAAAGCACGGCGTCCTCGGTCTCACCCGGCACCTGGCCAAGGCGTACGGACCCGACGGTATTACGGTGAACGCCGTCTGCCCGGGTCTCATCGACACGCCGATGGCCCGCGGACTGCTGCCGGCCGCGGAACTCGAACGCGCCACTGCGTCGTTTCCGGTACCCCGGGTCGGGCAGCCGTGGGAAGTGGCCGAGCTCGTCGCTTTCCTGGCCTCCGACCGTGCGGCTTACATCACGGGGGCGGCCGTCGACATCAACGGCGGCGACCTCATCGTCTGAATCCCTTACGAGAAGCGGAGTTTTCTGTGTCCACGAACAAGACGATCCGGCACCGCATCGGCGGTCGCGAAACGGCCGGGACGTCCACCCGCACCGCTCCGGTGTGGAATCCGGCGACCGGCGAACGCCAGGCCGAGGTACTGCTGGCCGAGCCCGCCGATGTCGACGCCGCGGTGCAGGCCGCACGCGCCGCCTGGCCGGGCTGGTCCGACACGTCGGTGATGCGCCGCGCGCGGCTGATGTTCACCTTCCGTACCCTGGTCGAAAAGCACCTCGACGACCTGGCGCGCATCGTGTCGGCCGAGCACGGCAAGGTCTTCGACGACGCCCGCGGCGAGCTCGTACGCGGGCTGGAGGTGATCGATTTCGCTTGCGGGATCCCGCAACTGCTCAAGGGCGAGTACTCCGACCAGGTCTCGACCGGCGTCGATCTGCACTCGTTCCGCCAGCCGCTCGGCGTGTGCGCGGGGATCACGCCGTTCAATTTCCCGGCGATGGTCCCGATGTGGATGCACCCGATCGCGATCGCGACCGGGAACACGTTCGTGCTGAAGCCGTCGGAGCGGAACCCGTCGGCGTCGAACCTGATCGCCGAGCTTTACGCCGAAGCAGGCCTGCCGGACGGCGTTTTCAACGTCGTCCACGGGGACAAGGTCGCGGTCGACACACTGCTCGACCACCCGGACGTCGCCGCGGTGTCGTTCGTCGGCTCGACCCCGATCGCGCAATACGTGCACGAACGTGCGTCGGCGGCCGGAAAACGCGTACAGGCCCTCGGCGGCGCGAAGAACCACGCCGTCGTGCTGCCGGACGCGGACCTCGAGCACGCCGCTGAACATCTGATCTCGGCCGCATACGGCTCGGCAGGTCAGCGCTGCATGGCGATCTCGGTGACCGTCGCAGTCGGCGATGCGGCGGATCCTCTGGTCAAACTGATGCAGGAGAAGGCGGAGGCGATCAAGGTCGAGTCGGAGATGGGCCCGGTCGTTTCGCCGGAAGCGCAGGCCCGGATCCGGGGCTACATCGATTCGGGGGTGGCGTCGGGCGCCGAACTGCTCGCGGACGGCCGCTCTGCCGACGGCGCCGGCTTCTTCGTCGGACCGACACTGTTCGACCACGTCACCCCGGACATGGCGGTGTACCGCGAGGAAATCTTCGGCCCGGTACTGGTGGTCGTGCGAGCAGACTCGCTGGACGAAGCGATCACTTTGATCAACAAGAGCAACTGGGCCAACGGGACGGCCATCTTCACGACCAGCGGGCAAGCCGCGCGGCTGTTCCAGAGGTCGGTACAGGTGGGAATGGTGGGAGTGAACGTCCCGATCCCGGTCCCGATGGCGTTCCACTCCTTCGGAGGATGGAAACAGTCCCTTTTCGGAGACCACCACATGCACGGCCCGGAGGGGGTAGCGTTCTATACGCGCGCGAAGGCAGTGACGACCCGCTGGCCAGGCGACGTGCGTGAAATGACAAACCTGCATTTCCCGACGGCTGTTTAGCCGGTCCCTCCGGCGATGCTGCCGCTTCCGCTCCCTCCGGCCCCAGCCCCGGCCTCAGTCGAGCTGCCACCCGGCGACAACGCGGCTGCATCCTCCGGCGGCGGTCAACTCCTCAGTTCCAACTCCGGTGCGGCTGACCTCCCCCGACGGCGGCAATCTCGGTCAAGCGCCCCCCCCCCGTTGAGCACTCTCGACGGCGGGAATCCCGGCCAACCACCACTCCCCGCCGTTGAACACCCTCGACGGCGGGGTCCCAGCCAACCGCCATTCCCGTTGGTGGGTTCGCCGCGTTGGGCGGCCGCCTGGCATCGCCGGTTTTGTAGTTCGGCGCAGTTCCCAGTCGATCATCGACGCGGCTGGGTTCTGTCCCGTCTCCGGATCCCCGGTCCGGCCAATCGCGCCCCACCGGCGGATCTCACCGCCCGCCACCGCCGCCCGCCACCGCCGCCCGGCATTGCCGCTCGCCCTCGCCACCAGCGACCAGCCACCCACCCTCGCCACCGGCCGCCCACCCTCGCGACCAGCCGCTCGCCCTCGCCACCGGCGCCGGGCCTTGCCGCTCACCCGGCCAAGGGCCGCTCACCTGCAGCCGTGGCGCACCCCGGCCAACCGCCCCCACCGTCCGCCTCGAAGCTCACCTTCGCCGCTACTCGGTCCCCACCCCAGTGCTGCCCAGCCCACTGCGACCCGGGCCTTCAGCCCAGCGGGAGCTCGATATTCGCCCTGCTGACCGACGAACTCTTCGCCAGCACCTCCAGCACATCGCGCCGCACCCGCTCACACCGGGCGTGCATTGCGACATACGCGGCGTTCCCGTCGCGGGCCCGCAACCGGGTCGCGATCGATTCCAGTTCTCCCGGTGGGCTGGCCGTTCCCGGGGAGATCAGGGACACCATCCGGAGGACGCGTTCCAGCTCGTCGAGCACGTCGACGATTGCTTTGCTCAGCCGTTTGTTGTCCGCGAAATTGGCGATGATTCCCTCGAACTCGATGCCTGCCCGCAGCGAGTCCTCGAGTTCGACTTTGCCCGCGGCGAGCGCGAACGGGACTTTCGCCAGCGCGTCGAGCCGCTTGAGCGCCGCTTCCGGGATGACCCTGTGCGCGGCGGCGCTGGCGGCCTGGCCGGACAGCAGGGTACGAAGCGAACAGAGATCGTCGGTGTCCTCGAGCGTGACCGGGCTGACCACGTACCCTGCCCGCGGGAGCGCGGTCACCAGCCCGTCCCGCCGCAGCCGCGCGAGTGCTTCCCGTACCGGCGTCTTGCTGATCTGCCATTGCTGCGCCAGTGAAGTCTCGGTGAAGCTGCTCCCCGGCGGCAACGTCAGGTCGATGATCTGCCGCCGGATCGCCCGGTACGCCTGGCTTGTGCGGTCGAGACCGGACTCGTCCCGGCCGACCAGCAGCAACGCGGGGATATACGGCGTTTCGGGAAGTACGTCGTGAATGTCGGGCACGGCGTCAGTATATCAGCGAGCATGATTGATATAGCAGAAACTGAGATCTTAGCGAACCGCAGAGATACTTACTCTTGTCATTGATATCTTAATCGGCGATACTGGTGTCATGCAGACCTGGACCCTTCCCTTTAGTGACTTCCCGGCGCTGGGCGCGATGACCACCCGCGACCGCGCGGCACGGGCGGGGGTGCGGATCCTTCCGCTGGTCGGCGCGCCAGTCCTGCCCATGCCGGAGCATGTCCGGCAGGCGGTCACCGCAGCGATGGACCAGCCCGACCCACGGGACAGCCGCGGCCTCCCCGACCTCCGCGCCGCCATCGCGGCCGAGCTGAGCGACGTACACGGACTACCCGTAGACCCTGACCAACGCTTGCTCATCACCAACGGCGCGATGCATGGCCTGTCGCTCGTGTTGCGCACAGTGCTCGCCCCTGGCGACGAAGTGATCGTCCCGACGCCGGCATACTTCTTCGACGGCGCCATCCGCGAGTCGGGCGCCGTGCCCGCGTACGTACCTTCACGCGAAGGCTGGTCCCTCGACCTCACCGCCATCGAAAACGCCATCACCACCCGAAGCCGTGCCGTCCTCCTGTGCAACCCGAACAACCCCACCGGCTACCTACCAGACGCAGCCACCATCGCGGCCGTCGTCGACCTCGCCGCGCGGTACGGGCTCCTCGTCATCTCCGACGAGTCGTGGCAGCATTTCACCTTCGACGGCCGCCGGTACCAGCCGATCGAAGCGCTGGCCGGACGCTGGCCGCACCTGGTCACAGTCACCAGCCTGAGCAAGTACTACGCGCTCGCGAGCTGGCGGCTGGGGTACGTGCTGGCCCCGCCACCGATCGTCGACGCGATGGAACGGCGGCTGCAGTGGGAAGCGGTCTGCTGCGGCGTGGTCCCGCAACGCGCCGCGGCCGCCGCGCTCACCGGCCCGCGCGACTGGCTCGACCGCGCACTTTCCACGTACCAAAGGAAACGCGACCTGGTGTGCGACGGCATCGTCGCAGCCGGACTGCCCGAACCGGTCCGCCCCACCGGCGGCGCCTTCCTGCTCGCCGACTGCTCCCGCCTCGGCGGCACCCCGGCCGCCATCGACGACGCACTCCTGCGCAACGGCATCGCCGCCATCCGCGGCGCCGACCTGCACGCCCCCGATACCCACGTCCGCCTCACCTTCGGCGCGGCCGAACCCATTCTGCTCGAACTGATCGACGGCCTCCGGCAGGCAGTCCGGGCATCCTGAGACGGACGCGGGCAACCAGGCCGAGCGGAGCCACCAGTACTTCGGCAGCAAGCAGAAGCTGTGCAGTGCCGAGCTGGAACAGGAACGGCCCAAGCGCACGGATGCCGTCCCGATGAACGCCGGACAGGCAGCCGACCTCGGCGAGTTGTCTAGCCGGTTCTTCGACCTTCACCGGACGTATCCGCATCACCTGCGTCTCCGGCTGCGGGAACGACTCGACCCGGGCCCGCGGCAGACTCCCCAACCGCCGCCGACGAGACCGCGGCACACTACGCGGACGACGTCGACGCCGTGACCCGGCCGCAGGCAACCTAGCCGACCTGTCCCCAGCACCCCTCCGTTACGCCGCACCCGGCCTCGCAGCATGGTGGCTGGCCGTATCCGGCGGCAGGCACTGGTGAGCCTGGTCAACCCTGCGACGAGATCCGATCCGCAACGACGGGAAACCTGCGGATAACGTGGCCCTAATGCGTCTGAGCGATACCGGTTTCGCTGCGGTATCCGACTCCGCTACGCTCGGTGCGACATCAGTCACAGTGGTCAGTTCGCGGGAGGTTCGCGTCGTGACCGACGCAGTCAACACCCCGGTGGGGGTCAACCCGAACGAGTCGAGCGTTGCGCGCGTCTACGACTATCTCTTGGGTGGCAAGGACAACTACGAGATCGACCGGCGGGTCGCGACGGAAATCGCGCGGCGGATGCCGGAGGCGCCGCAGGCCGCGCTCGAAAACCGGAACTTCCTGATCCGGGTGTGCCGCTTCCTCGCGTTCAACGCGGGCGTCCGGCAGTACATCGACTGCGGCTCGGGCCTGCCCACCACGGAGAACGTGCATCAGGTCGTGCAGCGGGCGCAGGCGGAGGCGAAGGTCGTGTACGTCGATTACGACCCGGTGGTGGCGAGCCACGGGCGCGCGTTGCTCGACGAAAACGACTTCACCGAGTACCTGCAGGCCGATTTCTTCGACCCGCCGAGCATTCTCGACCACCCCACCGTGCGCGATCACCTCGATTGGGACGAACCGATCGCCGTGCTGTTCATCGCGGCACTGCACCACCACAAGGGCGACCGGAACCTGCCCGCGGACGTCACCAAGCAGTTCATCGACCGCCTCCCGTCCGGGTCGTACCTCGCGATCACCCACCTGCTCGACCCGCACGACGGGTCCGCCGACGACGAGACCGTGCAGGATCTGGTGGAGGTCATCCGCAACGGCTCGATGAAGGACGTCACGTCCCGCACCCGCGACGAGATCGAGGAGCTCTTCCACGGGCTTCCGCTGGTCCCGACCGGTCCTGGGCAGCCGGCGGAAATCGTCTCGGTGGCCCAGTGGTGGCCGGACGGCCCGCTGCTGGGCGACCCGACGATCGCGCAGCGGATTCTGGCGTGCGGGGTCGCCCGGAAACCCTGACCTGTTTGCCCGAATTGACGCCTTCCCTTCATTCGGGCGCCTTGTCCGCTTGACACCTTCTGGCGGTCTGCACCAGTCTCGGATCATGGAGTTAGATCCTCTGACGACTCCCGCTGTGCTCGCTTCCACCGACGGGGCAACGGCCGGTCCGCAGTGAAGGTCCGGCAGCACGCACGGCTCGTGGTCCCCCTGTGCGTATTTCTGGTCCTGCTGGACGGATTCGACGCAACCGCGCTCTCGCTCGCAGTACCGGCGCTGGCCGCGGACTGGGGCGTCGACGCAAGCGCTTTCACCGCCCCGCTCGTCGCGACGAGCGTCGGCGTTTTCCTCGGCTACCTGGGTTCCGGCCGGCTCGCAAGGCAATTCGGCAAGCGCCGGTTGCTGATCGGCAGCACGGCGCTGTTCGCCGTGGGCACGCTGGTGCTGGCAATGGTCCTGCCGATGCAGTCGATGGAAGCGGTGAGCGCCATCCGGTTCGTGACCGGTCTGGGCTTCGGCGGCGTGCTGCCGTCGGCGGTCGCGCTGGCCACGGATTTCAGCTCAGCGGAGCGTCGGGCCGTGGTACCGCTGCTCGTCGCACTGGGCTTTTCCGGCGGCGCCACCGTAGTCGGCTTTGCCTACCAGAAGATCGTCGCGCTGTCCGGCGTGACCGGCCTGTTCTGGTCAGTGGGCGCGGTTTCGCTCGCGATGGTCGTCCCGTTGCAACTGCTCCTGCCGCCGGAACCAGCCGTGACGAGGGAACCCGCGTCGGAACGGGTGCGGAAACTGTTCGGGGACGTTCGCGCCGACACGATTCTGTTGTGGCTCTTCGCTTTTCTCGTCTTCGCCGTGTCGACCGCACTGTCCACTTGGGCCCCGGTGCTGGTCACCCACCTGGGCGTCGCCGGTTCGGACGCCCCACTCGCCCTGGCGTTCATTTACCTAGGCGCCATCGCGGGCGCCATTGCGGTAATACCGGTCACCGCGTGGGCCGGAGTGAGCCGGACGTTGGTCGCGATCCCGCTGCTGTCCGCCGTGTGCCTGCTCGCCGCGGTAACCCTGGACCTCAGGGGTACGGCTTTGGTGATCGCGCTGGTCGGCATCGGCGCGGGCATCAGCGCAAGCCAGAGCGGCCAGCTGAGCCTGGCGGTTGCGCTGTACCCACGCGAACACCGGACAACGGGAATCGGCTGGTCGTCGGCAATGGGCCGGGCCGGGTCGGTTGCGGGCCCCGCCGCGACCGGCATCTTGCTGGGAGTTGGCACGCCCGCCCCGACGATCCTTGCGCTGGCCGCCGCTGCAACGTTCGTTGCGGTCGGCTGCGCGGTTGTGATGTGGCTACGGACGCGGACTTTGGTGGGGAGTGCTGGATAATCTCGCGCTTGCTGGAAGACCGAATCCCCTGCGGAACCCCGGTTTTCGGCGGGGCCCCGGTTTTCGGCGGGGCCCCGGTCTTCGGCGGAGCCCCGGTCTTCGGCGG
The DNA here is from genome assembly GCF_000717335.1 of Amycolatopsis jejuensis. Taxonomy (GTDB): domain Bacteria; phylum Actinomycetota; class Actinomycetes; order Mycobacteriales; family Pseudonocardiaceae; genus Amycolatopsis; species Amycolatopsis jejuensis. The sequence goes on along the minus strand of NZ_JNYZ01000005.1, from coordinate 225,224 downwards.
AGCCCCGGTTTCGGCGGAGCCCCGTCTTCGGCGGAAGTGCTGGATAATCGTCCGCGACTGGCGGAGGTGACTCACTCGAGTGGAACCCGGACGGTGGGCGAGTGCTGGATATGGCCAGGCCACAGACCGAACTGCTGGATAATTTGCCAGTCGCGGAGGAACGGCCACACCTGCGGCCGGGCGGCGGAGCCGGGCTGAGGAGAACCTCACCAAGCCCCACGACCCGGCTGACCGGCAACCCACGACCAACCAAACACCCCACCAAACCCCGCCACCCGAACTCACCAGCAACCCACGACCAACCAAGAACCCCACCACCCGAACTCACCGCTCACTACCCACCAAAACCCGCTCCTCAACCGCCCCGCCCCGGGTCCGGCGCAGGGCCACCATCCCCACCACCGCGAACACCACCACAATCCCCGCCGCGATACCCGCGACCGTGTGCAGCCCGGACGTGAACGCCTCCCGCGCGGTCGTCACCAGCTGCTCCCCCAGCGGGCCCGGCAACGTGCTCCCCGCGTGCAGCGCGCCCGCCATGCTGTCGGTTGCCTCCGCGGTGGCGGCAGCCGGAATAGACGACGGGACCTCGATCCGATCCCGGTACACCGCCGTCGCGATGGAGCCGAACACTGCGATCCCCATGGCGATTCCGAACTCCGCGCTCGTCTCCGACATTGCCGACGCTGCGCCTGCCTTCTGCGGCGGTACCGAGCTCACCACCATCTCCGTGCACAGCACGCCCTGCGGGCCCATTCCGAAGCTCCCGATCGACATGCCCAGCACCACGAACGTCACGCCACCCGTCGCGCCGGCCAGGGTGAACAGCAGGATTCCGCCTGCGGCTACCAGCATGCCGAACCCCAGCACGAACTCCGGGCGGAACCGGCGCGCCAGCCGCGGCGCGATCATCGACCCGGCTACCACCGCGAGTGCCTGCGGGACCAGCAGCAGCCCCGCGGCTACCGTGCTCAGTCCGGCCACCATCTGCAGGTACTGGCTGACCAGCAGGAACACCCCGCCCATCGTGAGTGCGCCGACCAGCATGATGCTCACCGCCGCGCTGAAGGCGCGGACCCGGAAGAGCTGCAGGTCCAGCAGCGGATGCGCGAGCCGGCGCTGGCGGCGGACGAACACCACGCCGATCGTCAGACCCACCGCCAGTACCACGACCTCGGTCAGCGACAACCCGCTCTTCGCGATTTCCTTGAGTGCGTAGATGACCGGCAGGATCGCGCCCAGTGACAGCGCAACGCTCGCGAGGTCCAGCCGTCCGGCGGACGTGTCGCGGTACTCCGGCAGCAGTTTCGGCGCGGTCACCAGCAGCAGGATCATCACCGGGACCCCCATCAGGAACACCGAACCCCACCGGAAATGCTCCAGCAGGAACCCACCGGCCACCGGCCCGACCACCATGCCGCCCATGAAGCAGCTCATCCACACCGCGATCGCGGTACCGCGCTGCTTGGCGTCGGGGAACATGTTGCTGATCAAGGCGAGCGTCGACGGCATCAGCGTCGCCCCGGCGATCCCCAGCACCGCCCGCGCGCCGATCAGCATCTCCGGGCTCGTGGCGAACGCCGCCGCGATCGACGCGAGCCCGAACGCCGTCCCACCGGCCATCAGCAGCTTCCGCCGCCCGATCCGGTCACCGAGCGTACCCATCGTGACGAGGAACCCGGCGATCATGAACCCGTAGACGTCGATGATCCACAGCAGCTGCGTACTGCTCGGCCGCAGGTCGGCGGCCAGATGCGGAACTGCCAGGTGCAGCACGCTCATGTCCAGCGACAACAGCACGGTCGGCAGCGCCAGCACCGCCAGGCCCAGCCATTCGCGTCGTCCTGCCCTCATCGTCGTCTCCCGGGGGTCTCGATCGGCTCGTCTCACCCAAGCGACGAATGGCACCCACCCCGATCGACATGCCCGCGGGCCTATCATCGACAAAAAGGAGCCGCCCGTGCCGACCCTCGCCCTCCCGGCCCTCCCGGCGCAGGCAGAACGCCTGATCGAGCTGGGGATACCCGGGGTCGCGAACATCCCCGCCGACACCCTGCGCGCCTTCGCCGCACACACCGGCAGTGACGGCCTGCTCACCATTCACCCGGACCGGGCACCCGCGTCCGTGCTCGCGCCGTTGCTCCGGCACGAGGGCAAGCGGGGATTCGTCGTCACTGACCTGCCCGATGTCGACCGCTTCACCCCAGCTGACCTCGAGCTGCCGGAGAGCGCGCTGTACGTCGTCACCGCGCTCGACCGCGGGGATCATCTGGCGAACTGGAGCCCGGCGGAAGCGCTGCCGGAGCTGAGCCGAGCCGGTCGCACCCCGCTGCTGCTCACCGAAGGCATCCACTGGGTACTGCAGCAGCCGGCCGCGCTCGAACGCGACCGCTGCTTCATGACCATCGGCTCCCGGCTGCGCAAGGAAAACGGCACTTTCGACGCCCGTACCCCGGCGCTGTGGATCAGCAACGGCACCGGCCGCGACGGTCCCGAACGGCGCAACGCCCCGAAGGTCGGCTGGTGCTGGTGGGGCAACCGGCATCCCTGGCTGGGTTTCGGCTCCGCGGTCGACCGCCTGGTCTGAGGCGTGCCCGAAAGGGCAGAGGTGACCGGCACACCGTGGCGTCCCGTGCCGCCGGGTTCCGACACTGGAACCATCACCTGCTCCCGGAGGCACCATGCGCTTCACCTCGGACGTCGACCTCTTCAGCGACCCCACCCTCCACGATCCCTACCCCGTCTACGCCGAGCTGCGCGCCCAGGGACCTGCGGTCTATCTCGAACGCCACGAGGCCTGGGCGATTCCGCGGTATGCCGAGGTCCGCAACGCGCTGCGCAAGTGGGAGACGTTCTCCTCCGCGAACGGCGTCGCGCTCAACGACGCCATGAACGCCGGGCTCAACGGCACCGTGCTGGCGTCCGATCCGCCGTTGCACCGGCGGCTGCGGAGCGTGCTGTCCGAGCAGCTCGCACCGCGGGGTCTCGAACGGCTTCGGGCGGACCTGACCACGCAGGCTGCGGATCTCGTCGACGAACTATTCGACAAGGGCGAATTCGACGCTGTCCGCGACCTGGCGCAGGTGTTTCCGCTCCGGGTCGTAGCGGACCTGATCGGGGTGAGTCCGGCGGTCCGCGGGCAGCTGCTGGCGTGGGCCGACGCCTCCTTCACCGCGTTCGGCCCGCTGAACCAGCGGATGATCGACCTGCAGCCGGTCCGGCAGGCCATGCACGAGTGGCTGGAGTCGGCCGGACCGGACGACCTCGCGCCCGGCAGCCTCGGCCGCGCGATTTACGAGGCAGCCGACGCCGGGGTCATCGAGCAGGCGTCGTGTCCGCGGCTGCTGTCCGCGTACGTCACGGCCGGGATCGACACGACGATCAACGCGCTGTCGAACGCGGTCCACCTCTTCGCGCAGAACCCCGAGCAGTGGGACGCGGTGCGGCTGGGCGGCGCGGAAGACGCGTTCAACGAAGTCCTCCGCTACGACTCACCAGTGCAAGCTTTCACCCGGACGACCACCGTCGACGTGCCGCTGGACGGGGTCACGATCCCGGCCGGGGACCGCGTCGTCCTGCTCTACGGCTCCGGCAACCGCGACGACCGCCATTACCCTGCCCCGGACCGGTTCGACGTGGCCCGCCGCGCCGGCGACCACCTCTCCTTCGGCTTCGGCATCCACGCCTGCGCCGGACAGGGCCTCGCCCGGATGGAGGCGGACGCGATCCTGTCCGCGCTGGCCCACCGCGTGCACCGGTTCGAGACCGGAACACCGGTGCGCCACTTGAACAACGTGATCCGCGGGCTGGAAAGCCTGCCGGTCCGGGTCCGATAGCGCATCCCCCGGCCGAGAGCTTCACCCGGAAGCCCTCGGCCGGGCCGGTCATCACTCCGCAGCATCACCCGGCGCTCGGGGTGGGTACTTCGCCAGCAGTGCGGTCGGCCGGGGCGGGCGCGGAACGAACGTACCGCCGCAGTTCGGGCACGTCTCGTTCAACGGGCCGGACACGCAATCCGCACAGAAGGTGCATTCGAAGCTGCAGATCATCGCTCCCGGCTGGTCCGCGGGCAGTTCCCGGGCGCAGCGTTCACAGGTGGGGCGCATGTCCAGCATGTGCCGATTCTCCCTTCACCGAATTCACCGAGCGGACCCGCGCGACGGCGTCCACAGTGGACTCAAAGGCCTCGATGGCCGACTGACCGGCCGCCGGATACGGGTATGCCGTGAGCTCGGTCAGGCCGGTTTCTTCCATCCGCAGCAAGGCATTCGCGACATCGTCGGCATTGCCCGACGCAGTGAAGGCGTCGATCATCGCGTCGCTGATCGCCGCAGCCGCCGACTCCGCCGACCCGCTCTCCCAAGCTCGCTCCAGCCCGGCCGCTTCCCGTTCGAAACCGGCGGCGTGGAAGATTTTCCGGTACGTGCGCAGACGGCCGTAGTAGGCGAGGGTGCCGCGGGAAGCGTCGCGCGCCCGGTCGCGGTCGTCGTGTACGCAGGTGAACACGTACGTCGACGAGGCGATCGACGACGGGTCCCGGCCCGCTTCCACAGCCGCCGCCTGCACCTGGGTCAACGCCGTATGAGCGGTGACTTTCGAGGTCAGGATCAGGATGACCCCGTCGGCGACCTCACCCGCAAGCCGCAGCGCGCGCGGGCCGGTCGCGGCCAGGTGGATCGGCACCGGCGCCGCGGGATGGCTGAGCTGGGCACCGCGCAGGGTGAAGACGCTGCCACGGTAGTCGACCACGTCGCCGGTGAGGGCCGCGCGCACGATGTCGACGGTTTCCCGGATCCGGTCCAGCGGACGCTCGTAGACCAGGCCGTGCCGGTCCTGCACCACCGCCGGGTGGCCCGGTCCGAGACCGAGCAGAAACCGTTGCCCGCCAAGCTCTTCGAGGACTCCGGCACCCATCGCGACCAGCCACGGGCTGCGGTTGAACACGGGCAGGACGCCCGCGCCCACACTGATCCGCGACGTGCTCATCAGCAGCGCGGCGAGGGTCGAAAACGCCTCCCCGCCACGCCCTTCCGCGACCCACACCCCGTCCAGACCGGCGTCCTCGGCCTGCCGCCCGACGGAGATCATCTCCGTGGTCCGCAGCTGGACCTCGGCGGGGAAAGCGAGTGCGTACCGCATCAGCTCGGCCCTCCCCCGGCGCCGTCGCGGTGATAGCCGTAGTTGTCCTGCCACATCGCGTGCACCTCCTCGGCCGGCGCGCTGGTGAACAGGTAGACCGGGCTGTCGACCGGCCGCACCTCGGTGACCGCGATCCGCACCGCCGCGCGGACCGGGTAGTCGTGCCCGAGCCCTTCGCCGACCACGGCGAGCAGGCCCGGATCGTCGACCACCGTGCCGACGCCCTTGATCCGGTACCCCCGGCGCAGGAACGGATCGACCACGTTGATCTCCAGCCGCGGATCGGCGCGCAGGTTGGCCACCGTGTTCGGCGAGGCCATGTCCGCGAACGCCAGCTCGTGGTCGGAGAGTACCTTCAGCGAGCCCTTCGGGCTGAGGTTCGGCTCGCCGTCCGGGCCGGTGGTCGCGACGTAGCACAGGCGCTGGTACTCGATGAGGGTGCGCACCTCGGCGGTGACCGGGCCGGTCACGAGACCACCTTGCGGTACGAGCGTTTTCCGGCGACCCGGTTGCCGTCGAGGCGGAGGATGTCGCACGCCTGGTACTTCAGCTTGGTGCCGTCCTGTTTCGTGCCGGTGACCAGGACTTCCATCGTGAGGTGCGTCGATCCCGCGTGGTAGCGGACGAGCTCGTAGTGGATGTCCGGGATCGCGGTGAACACGTCCTCGATCGCGGCCCGCACGGCGGCGCGGCCGGTGTGCGCGGTGCCCCACGGGTCCGAGCCGACGGTGAACTCCCAGAACGCGTCGTCGGTGAACGCGGCGACGGCCGCCTCGACGTCGTGGTCGTTCCACGGCGCGAGAAACTCGGCACACAGCTCGTCGGGGTCGTAGCCCAGATCCGTGGTCATGAGAAACTCCCAATTTGTTCTAGTACGTATATGTTTATGTTCTAGTTCGATAGAACCAGACTGTTCGGGTGCGCGCAAGACGGTTACCCCAGCTTTGCCGAACGAGTCTCCTTCAGCAGCATGATGCACGCGATGGCGATCGCCGACAGCACGGCGATGTAGCCGGAAATCGCGAGCGTGCTGCCGAAAGCCCGCTGCAGCGCAACGCATACGAGCGGCGAGATCGCGCCGCCGATGAGCGCACCCAGCTGGTAGCCGAGCGAGGCGCCGCTGTACCGCACCTCGGCGCTGAAAAGCTCGGAGAAGAAGGCCGCGAGCGGGCCGTACATCATCGAGATGATGCATTGCCCGACCGTCAATGCGACGATCATCGCGACGGTACTGCCCGAATCCGCAAGCCAGAACAACGGAAACGCCCACAGCGCAGTACCGACCGCACCGGCGAGGTAGACCGGACGGCGGCCGACCCGGTCGGAGAGCGCGGCGAATCCGGCCAGCGACGGGATTTGCACCACCGCGGCGACCGCAAGAGCCAGCAGCATCTCGCCCCGGCTGAGCCCGACCGTGCTGACGCCGTAGGAGAGCATGTAGGTGAGGTAGATGTAGAAAGTCGCGTTCACCACGATGAAAGCGCCCCCGGCGAGCAGCACCGGACGCCAGTGCCGGCGCAGCACCTCGAGCACCGGCGACTTCTTCCGGCCCGATCCGCCGACCTGCTGCAGCCGCTGGAAGGCCGGGGTGTCGTCGAGGGATTTCTTGGCGTACAAGGCAACCGCGACGAGCACAGCGCTGGCCAGGAACGGCACGCGCCAGCCGTAGCGGTCGAAGAGCGCCGGGTCCATGCCGGTCCCGACAAGGAAGAACGCGACCACGCCGAGCAGCACCCCGACCGGCACGCCGATCTGGGTGAAACTGCCGTAGTAGCCCCGTTTCGAGCTCGGCGCGCATTCGGTGGCGAGCAGCGCGGCGCCACCCCACTGCCCGCCGACGGCCAGCCCCTGCACGAAGCGGAGCACGGTGAGCAGGATGGGCGCGGCGACGCCGATCTGGTGGTACGTCGGGATCAGGCCGATCAGCACGCTCGCCGCGGCCATCGTGAGCAGCGCGGCCACGAACGCCCGTTTGCGGCCGGCCCGGTCGCCGAAGTGGCCCCAGACGATCCCGCCGATCGGCCGGGCGACGAACCCGACGCCCAGCACCGCGAACGACGACAGCAGCGCGATGAACTCGTTGCCCGCCGGGAAGAACAGCCGGGGGAACACGAGCGCGGCGGCGGTGCCGAAGAGGAAGAAGTCGAACCATTCCACGCTGGCGCCGACCAGGCTCAGCCCGGCGATCCGGCGGATCTCGCCCGCCTGCAACGGCACGGCGGTTTTCTCACTGACGTCCATGGTGTTCTCCGGGTGAGTTTTGTGCTAGAACAAATTAGTTACGTTATAGATTAATCTGTGATTCGGCGCACGTCCAGGGGTTCGCGGGAATGGATCGTGAGCGGTCTCTGGTAGTCCTGGACGAACGCTTGATCAAGGAGGTGCAATGGACGTTCTCGACGAGGGACGGTTCCCCGGTCACCCGGGCTACCGGCGGATGTTCGCGCCGGGACGGCTGACCGTCGGGCTGTTCCTGCCGTTGTGGCAGTACCGCGGCGAACTGGAGGAGATGCGCGGGCAGGGGGCGATCGTCCAGGCTGCCGACCGCGGTGGGCTGGCAGGACTGTGGGTCCGCGACATTCCGTTGCACGACAAGAAGTTCGGCGACGTCGGACAGGTTTACGACCCGTGGACGTACCTCGCCTGGCTGAGCGCGCACACCGAACGGATCGCGCTTGCGGCGGGAAGCATCGTCACGACGCTGCGGCATCCGATCGACGTCGCCAAGCAGGCCGCGTCCCTGGACCGGCTCTCCGGCGGGCGGCTGGTGCTCGGCGTGGCGGCCGGGGACCGGGCGTCGGAGTTCCCGGCCTACGGCATCCCGTACGACGAGCGTGCGGCCCGGTTCGCCGAAAGCCTGCCGCTGGTCCGGCGGTTGCTCACCGAGAGCTTCCCGCAGGCATGCTCCCGGCTGACCCACCTGACCGGCACCACGGACGTCCTGCCGAAGCCGACAACCGGCGAGATCCCGCTGATCGTCACCGGTTCGAGCAGGCAGACGGAAGACTGGATCGCCGAACACAGCGACGGCTGGCTCGTGTACCCGGGTACTGCACACACGCCCGAGGGACCGGCGGAGCTGGGCGCGAAAATCAGCGGCTGGCGGTCGCGGATTCCCGGTGGTGAGTTCAAACCGGTGATCACCAACGAGTGGATCGACCTGGCTCCGGATCCCGGTTACCCACCGACCCCGCTACGGGGCGGCTTCGTGCTGCGCACCGGCCGCAACGGGCTGATCGACCTGCTGGGCCGCTGGCAGGACAACGGCGTGAACCACGTGGCACTGGGAGTACAGCACGGGTCGCGCCCGGCGGAGGAGGCGGTGGCGGAGATCGTGGAGTGGGTGCTGCCGCATTTTCCGTCGCATGAGGGCCCTGTCGCGCGGGCGCCGTTGTGGTGATCAGGCCGGATAACCCCATCCGTCGCCGCGGAGGATGCTGCCCAAAGTCTCCGCGAACTGGACAGCCTCACTCGGCAACAGACTAGCGAACGTAACCCGCAACCCAGGCGGGCTACTCGTCCGGAACGACTCCCCCGCACGCACCGCCCAACCCCGCGCCAGAAGCGCCTGCGCGACCGCACCCTCCGACGGCGTCGGAACCCACGCATTGAAACCCGACCGACCCGTCACCGTGATCCCGTGGCCCCCCAACGCATCCACGAGGGCTTGGCGGCGTTCGCCGTAGGCGTCCCGGGCGGCGGCGAGCAGAGACGGCGTCGCCGAGTCGGCAAGGATTGTGGCGGCCAGTTCTTGCAGGAGGTGGCTCACCCAGCCGGCTCCGGCCTGCTGGCGGCGGATCAGCCGGTCCACCGTGAGCTGGTCACCGCTGACGCAGCTGAGCCGCAGGTCAGGGCCGAGCGTCTTGGTGAGCGACCGGATCACTGCCCAGCGCGGGAAATCCCCAGTACCGGCAATGGTTTCCGCGGCTGCACCGGAAATGACCCCGGCGTGGTCGTCTTCGATGACCAGCACGTTTTCGTGGCGCCGGAACACCTCGCGGAGGTCGGCGGCGCGCTGGCCGGTGAGCGCGGCGCCGGTCGGGTTCTGCGCTCGCGGCGTGAGGATGCACGCCTCCGGACGTTGCTCCAGCGCCCGCTCCAGCTGGTCGGGCATCAGCCCGTCGGCGTCGACCGGCACCGCGATCGGCCGCAGTCCCAGCGCGGGCACGAGGTCGAGCACCCCGCCGTAGCCCGGATCTTCCACGACGACCGCGTCGCCCGGCCGCAGGTGCGCCTGCAGCACGCGTTCGGCGCCGTCCATTGCGCCGCCGGTGATCGCGAGGTACTGGGCGGTGAGGCCGTCGGCGGCGAAGTCGCGGCTGAACCAGTCCAGCAGCGCGGGCGCGGCACCGGATTCCCCGTACAGCCAATGCTTTCCGCTCATCCGGGCGAACGCCGGGCGCAGTGGCGGAAGCAGGCTCGGATCGGGGTTGCCGTCGGCGAGGTTGCGTACCCCGGGTCCCACCGGCGCCGCGAGCCGGCGGGCCGCGGGCGCCGAGTGTTCGACGACCCGGGTCCCGGCCCGTCCGGCACCAGTGACCAAGCCGCGGTTGCGCAAGGTCCGGTACGCGGCGTTGACCGTCGCCGGGCTCACCTCGAGCCGTGCGGCGAGTTCGCGTACCGTCGGCAGCCGCTCGCCCGCCGCGAGCCGCCCGCCGGAAATGGCGCCCTCGACCGACACCGCGATCTCCGCCGCCGTCCCGCCGGACAGCGCTGCCTCCTCGACCACGTCGCCCACCTCCGCGCAGTTTCAGCTGTAACACAATGCTATACGTGCTGACACAATCACGGTATGTCCAGCACCCACAGGTTGCCTGCCGAGGCGAGCGCGTGGTGGCTGTCCGGGGTGGTCACGATCCGGAAGGCCGACGGTACCGAAAGCACGTCCGTGACGCGGCGCGTGTCCGGATCGACGAGCGCGAGAGACGGGATCGGGCCGCTTTTCGGGCTGTACCGGCCGACGATCAGGCGCCGTCCGTCCGGGGTCAAGGCCATTGCCGACGCGCCGCTCACCCCCGGTGCGGGCGGGCCGAGGTCGACCGGTTTCGTCGCGTGCGTCGTGGTGTCGAGTGCGGTGAGCGTGTGATGGACGTCGGACTCGGTCTGGTTCGCGACCCACACCGTGTGCCGCCGCGCGTCGACCACCAGCCCGGCCGGTCCGGCGCCCACCTCCACGGTGGCGACGACCTTCTGGCCGGCGGCATCGATCACCGAGACGGTGTTGTCGTCGTAGTTGGACACGTAGAGCCGCGAGCCGTCGGGGGCGATCGCGAGACCGTCCGGATCCCGTCCGACGCGGACGGTCCCGGCCACCTTCCCCGCCGCCAGATCCACCGCGACGGCCGCGCCCGGGTCGTAGTCGGTCGGGCCGGTGATGAGACACCACACCGTACGGCCGTCCGGGGAGACTGCGACGTCGTAGGCGGGCGCCTCGAGCCGCACTGTCGAGAGCACCTTCAGCGTGCCGGTGTCGATGACCGTCAGCGACCCCGCCGGGGCGCCAGCAGGTCCGTTGGCGGACACGATCAGCCGCTGACCATCCGGAGTCAAGGCAAGCCCCAGCGGATGCGGCTGCACCGGCACCGTGGCGACGACCTTCTCCGTGGCAAGGTCGATCACCGCGATGTCGGAGTCGGGACGGTCGTGTGGACCGGCGTTGCCCACGTACGCCCGCTTCCCGTCCGGCGACACCGCCACGCCGGAAGGCCAGTCGAGCGGAACCCCGGTCGCCCTCGCCGCCAGGGCGATCGGAGCGTCCGGTGGAGGTGGCGCGGCCGCGGGCAGGTGCACGTACGCAGTCGCCAGGACCAGGGCGTACACGAGCCAGCCGGTGACCGCTGCGACGAGCGTGCCGCGGCGGGTCAGCGGGGGCAGTTCCGGCATGTCGTCCGTGTCGGGTGGGGCGTCGTACAGCGCAGTGTCGCGGTGCCGGCGCTGGGCCGCCCGGAGATTGGCCTTCGCCGTCCGCAGCCGCCCGGTCAGCAGCAGCGACGCGAAAACCTCGACCAGCGGCACGCCGAGGCAGACCGTCCCGCCGACCAGCAGCCGCGCCGTCCACTCGACCGGCCATACGGCGCCGACCTGCCAGATCTCGACCGCGACCGCACCGGTGAACCCCGCCACCGCCAGCCCGGAGACGGCCACCTGCCGCCTGATCCGGCGGAGGTCGGCGCGGGCGTCATCCAGGTCGTCGAGGAGCCGCTGCGAGTCCTGTTTCCAGCCGCCGAGCTCCTGGTCGCGGCGTTCCCGCTCGAGCGCCCGCAACGAAGTGGCGTCGGAGCCCAGCCACCCGGTCACCTCGGCGGCCACCCCCAGCCCCGACAGCACGACGGCGCACAACGCCACACCGCTCCAGAACGGGTGGTCGTTGAGCACCGCACCGTCCACGAACCACGAGGTCAGGGATACCGGAACCGCGGCGCCGAGCAGCCATCCGGCAATGCGCGCGATCCGGCGGAACCGGCCGGTCCGGAGCTGCCGGTGCTCGTCCTCGATGCGGTCGAGATATGCCTGCTGTTCCCGCTCGGTCACCCTGGGCCTCCTCTCGGCCGGTCCCAGGATCGGGCATCACCCGCGGGAGGGCTCCCGGGGTTGACCTTCGAGTTGCTTGAAGCCCGATGATGAGCGGGTGTCCGACCTACTCCCCATCGGGGCTTTCGCCCGCGCCTGCGGGCTCACCGCCAGCGCACTGCGGTTCTACGCGGATTCCGGGCTGGTGCCGCCACTCCGGGTCGACGACCGGTCCGGCTACCGCTACTACTCCTCCGGCCAGGTCGCGCAGGCGGTACAGATCCGGCGGCTGCGCGAGATCGGCCTGCCGCTGGACCGGATCGCCGACGTGCTCGCCGCCGATCCGGCCGAGGCCGCGCGGATCATCGACGACCAGGTCGCCGGGTTGAGCCGGCATGCGCGGCAGGCGCGGGAAACGGCCGCGGAGGTCAAGGCGGCGCTCGGCCCGGCTGCGCAAGCGCCGTCGATCCGGGTCGGCGGGGCGGTGTTCAGCGCCGCCGTCGAGCAGGTTCTCACCGCCACGTCCCCGGAGCTGCCGGTGCTCAACGGGGTACACCTCGAAGTGTCCGCGGACGGGATCGTGCTCACCGCGACCGACCGGTACCGGCTGGCGACCCGCACGCTGGTCCCGGCCGAGGCGAGCGACGCGGAATGGTCGGCGACCATTGACGCCGACGAACTCCGGCTCGCGATGTCGTGGACCCGGCGGCAGCACGAACTCACGCTCAGCCGCAATTCCGGCGGGGTGTTTTTCGTCAGAGATTCCACCGTCCGCACGTGCCGCGTACTCGCCGAGCCATTTCCGGATTACCGGTTGATGATGGGTTCGCTGCCGGAAGTCGTCACCCGGGCGGTGGTTTCGCGGAATGCGTTCGTCGCGGCTTTGGAAAACCACTACCCTCCGCGGGTCCGGCTCGATTTTTCGAGCACCTCGATGTCCGTGGCCGCGATTCCGCTCGACGCCGTCGTCACCGGTCCGGAAGTTTCGCTCGAATTCGCCATGACGACGCTGCATCCGGCCGTCAGCACGGCAGTCGGGCCGGACGTGATGCTCGACGTCGCCGGGCCGGACCTGCCGATGGTCGTCCGCTCCGCCGACCACGGCGACCTGACCACGCTTGCCATGCCACTCAAGGAGGAATCCGCCGGATGATGGACGAAATCAACGCCGCCGTCACGCTGGGCCGCGGCGGCGACCAGGAAACCGCGCGAATCCGGCTGCAGGAACTGTGGGACGAGCTCGGCCCGGCCGGGAATCCGTTCCACCGCTGCGTTCTCGCGCATTACCAAGCAGATCTCTTCGACGATCCGGCCGAGGCACTCGTCTGGGACGTCCGGGCCCTCGACGCCGCGGCGAGTGTCACCGACGAACAGGCCGGAATGCCGGTCGCCGGATTCTTCCCGTCGCTGCATCTCAATCTCGCCGACAACTTTCGCCGGCTCGGTTCTTTCGTCCCGGCAGCGGAACACATCCACGCGGCCCGCCGTTGCCAGGACACCCTCGCCGACGACGCTTACGGCACGCTGGTCCGGCGCGCCATTGCCGAAGTCGGCGAAGCAATCGAACAACGGTCCACCGAACGCCGGGTCACCGGTTAGGCATTTCGCGAAACCGGCGGTACGGTCGATGCCGACACGGGAGCCGCCGATGACCGACCCTGGGGAATGGCTGCCCGATTGGTGCCTGCAGCACCTCGGCGGCAAACCCGCCGACGTGCTTTTCCAGCAGCACCAGATCTCCGCGGTCTACGGATTCCGGCTCACCGGCGGACGCGAGGTCGTGGTGAAGGCGCGGACCGACCACGGACGCGCGGCGGCGTGTGTGGCGGCGCAGGCGCAGCTGGCCGACAGCGGCTTCCCGTGCGCCCGGCCGCTCACGCCGGCGATCACGGTCGGTTCGCTGGCGGTGCATGCCGAGGAATTCCGGCCCGGTGGCGAGGTGCTGCGCGGCGACTCGCCGGACATCGCGGTGCGGTACGCGGAAGTGTTCGCGATGGTGATGACCGCACTGGACCGGGTGACGGTCGAGCCGCCGGTACCCAGTCCTCGCTGGGCGCGGTGGGACCACGGCGATCCCGGTCTGTGGCCCGCGATCGACTTCCTCGACGAGCGGGACCAGAGTGTCGTACCCGGATTCGTCGTCGGCACGGCCGGACGGGCGCGGCGGCGCATCCGGGCCGCCGCGTTGCCGTGCGTACTCGGGCATGCGGATTTCGAGGCGCAGAACCTCCGGTGGCTGGGCAGTACAGTGTGGACAGTGCACGACTGGGACAGCCTTGCCTGGCAACCGGAAGCCGCGCTGGCCGGAGCGGCGAGCGGGACGTTCGCCGGTGCCGGGCCGCCCACGCTGGCACCGATCGACAGCTCCCACGCATTCCTGGAGTCCTATCAGGACATTCGCGGCCGCCGGTTCACGCGTGCGGAAACGGAAGTCGCGTGGGCGGCGAGTTTGTGGCCCGCCGCGCACCATGCCCGGTGGGAAGCACTGCACGGGGACCCGCCGGTGTGCGGTGCCGCGCTTCGGGAGCAGGCCACCGAACGCCTTCGCCGCGCCGGGGCTTAAGGCATCCGGGCCTTCAGCACGTCGACCTCACAGCCCGGGGTGAACGGGTCGAAGCCGTGCTCGGCCAGCCAGCGGACCCCCAGCAGGCTCCGCAGCGACCACCACGCGCGGACCACGTCGAGGTCGACGTCGGTGCCGTAACCGGCGAGGATGGCGGCGAGGTGCTTCTCCTGCCCGAGCGTGACCGTGGCGAGGTCGTAGAGGGCATCCCCCGGACCGGCCTCTGACCAGTCGATGATGCCGGTGACCTCGTCTCCGTCGACGAAGACGTGGTCGATCTGCAGGTCGCCGTGGGTGAACGCCGGGGTCCACGGGCGGAGCGCGATCTCGGCGATCCGGCGGTTGTGGGTGACCAGGTCGACGGGCAGGATGCCGTCCTTCACGAGCAGTTCGCATTCGCGGTCGAGTTCCACCGCCAGCTCGTCAGGATCCCGGCGGCGCCGGCCGGTCCAGGGCGGTAACGGCGCCTCGTGCAGCTTGCGGATGACGGCACCGGCCGCGGCCCATGCCGCCGGGGACGCCGTCGACGGTTCGCCGAGGTGGCCGAGCGCCACCCCCGGGAGGGCGGCGAGCGCGAGCACGGACGGCTTGCGCCACCGCACCTCCGGGGTCGGGACCGGCACCAAATCCACCACAGCCATCGCGTCGACCTCGACGTCGAGGCGCGCCTGGTCGGCGTCCACTTTCAGGAACACGTCGCCGACGCGCAGGGTCGCGCGCTCGGTATGGGCGACGACGACTTCGACCTCATCCACGGTCGGCCAGTATTCCCGGGATGATCGGCCGATGTCGCCGGGTTTTTCCCGGTGCTCAGCCCGATCGTCACTGCCCGATCGTGCGGCGGGCCGGGCCGTTGGCGCTGCGCGGGACGATCGGCACGATGCCGATTGCGCTCAGCACTGCCATGAACCCGTTCTCGATCTGCGTACCGGTACTCGGCCAGTACGCCGGGCCGCTGCAAAAATGCTCGCCGCACTCCATCGGCGGCGGACCGGCACATCCGGCTGCCGCCACCACGACCACCACGACCACCGCGGCCACCGCCGCCGAACGGAACAACGCCTTCACCGGAACGTGCCTCCTCATGCCGCGTGGTCGGGTCGTGGCCCGCTGGTGGCCAGCAGAAACAGCACGAAGAGCGCGAGGGCGATCGCGACCAGTGCCTGGTAGTACCCGGTCAGCACGCTGACCAGCGCCCCCAGCACCCCGACGACCTCGACGAACACGCCGAGCCCGCGGGCCCACGACCGGCGCGTCAGTAACGCCGCGGCGACCGCGGTGAGGATCACGACCAGCGGGTTGACCACGAGCACGAGCCACACCGAACCCGCGACGTCCTGGTTGTGGTCCAGTCGCGTGCTCACCGTGAGTATCTGCACGATCCAGATCCCGAGCGAAGCCAGCGCCTGCGCGGCCATCACCCCTCGCGCCGTCTTGATCCGCCATCCCGTCACCACGGGCCCCCTTCCGCTGCTTGGCCAGGGACGATAGCGGCCGGGCCGCGGGAGCCCTCCCGGAGGACCGGTTACCTGCGGCGCAGCAGCCGCCACAGCAGGGTCACGACCAGTACCGCGCCGACCACCGGGGCAGCCCGCTTCACCCGCGCCGGGACCAGGTCGAGGGCACTGATCGCGTTGTCCTCGATGACCTGGGGGATCTCGGCGACCGGGGCTTCCGGCGCACGCGCGCTGAGGGTTTCGGCCAGCCGCCCGGCGAACGTCGTGACCATCGAATCCGCGACATCGGTGATCACCCCGCGGCCGAACTGCGCCGGACGGCCGGTGATCGACAGGTCCGTGCGCATCCCGACCCGGCATTTCCCCGGTTCGAGCTCGACGATCTCGCCGGTCACCCGCGCCGACGCCGTCCCGTTGCCCCGCGCGTCCCGGCCCTTGGCCGCGATCACGATCGTGTGCGCGGCGTCGTCCCGCTCGACGTACGTGCCTTCCCCTTGGTACGTCAGGGAAATCGGGCCGAGTTTGACCTTCACCATGCCGGTGAACGTGTCGCCGGCGTAATCGCTCAGGTTCGCGCCGGGGAAGCACGGGGCCACCAGCTCCGGGTTGTTCAGGGCCTGCCACGCCTTCTCGAGCGGGGCGTCGATGGTGAACTCGTTTTCCAGGATCATGCGTTACCTTCCGCGTCGGCACCCGGATTCCGAGCCTAGGCACCGCGCGCCGACGGGGGAATCGGGCGCGGTGCACAAAAAAGCGCCGGTGACTTCTCGCTATGGCCACCGCGGCCGAAGCGGGGCCCGCATTTTCGGCCGCGGCGGCCAATGGACAGCGGCGCCTGCGTGAGCGACGCTGCGGAGAACCATCCTCCCGGCCCGGACGGAGCGCACTCGTGACCATCCACCCTCTCCCGCCCCGGCTGATCGGCGCCCGGGTGCGCCGGACCGAGGATCCCCGGCTGCTCACCGGGCGCGCCCGGTACGTCGACGACGTGGTGCTGCCCGGGATGCTCGAAGGCGCGGTCCTGCGCAGCCCGCATGCCCACGCGCGTGTCGGGTCGGTCGACGCCTCCGCCGCGCTGGCGCTGCCCGGCGTGCACGCGGTCCTCACCGGCGCCGACTTGCAGAAGCTGTGCGCGAACCCGCAGCCGGTGCTGCACCACGTGATCCCCGGCCAGCGGATGACCGAGCGTTACGCGCTGGCCACGGACAAGGTCCGGTATGTCGGGGAAGCCGTCGCGGCGGTCGCGGCCGTCGACCGCTATGTCGCCGAAGACGCGCTGGGCCTGATCGACGTCGAGTACGACGTGCTGCCCGCGGTGACCACATTGGACGAAGCGCTCGCCGAGGATGCGCCGCGGCTTTACGAGGAATGGCCGGACAACGTCAGCGGCCGGATGACGTTCCCGAAGGGCGATATCGCGGCGGCATTCGCCGAGGCGGACGTGGTCGTGCGGGACACGCTGTACTGGGGGCGGCAGACCGGCGCGCCGATGGAGACGCGCGGGGTCGTCGCGACCTGGGACACGTTCACCGGCCAGCTGGACCTTTGGCTGTCGACGCAGGCGCCGAACCTCGCGCGCGACCTGCTCGGCGAGATCTTCGGGCTGCCCACCGAACGCATCCGGGTGCGCACTCCCGAGGTCGGCGGCGGGTTCGGGAACAAGTTCGACCTGTACGCCGAGGAGGTCGTCGCTTCCTTGCTCTCGCGGCAGACCGGGCGGCCGGTGAAGATCATCGAGGACCGCCTGGAGAGCTTCGTCGCCAATGCGCATGCGCGGGAGCAGCGGATCGAGGTGGAGGCCGCGGCCAAGGCGGACGGCACGATCCTCGGCATCCGCGGCACGTTCACCGGTGTCCTCGGTGGTCAGCTCGCGACGCCGGGAATGGGACCGGCCTGGGCATCGGCCGCGTCGTTGTCCGGGCCGTACGACGTTGCCGCCGTCGAGTCCACTGTGGTCGGTGTGGTCACCAACCGGTCTCCCTACGGTTCCTACCGCGGCTGGGGCCAGCCGAAGGGGAATTTCGCGCACGAGCGGATCGTCGACAAGCTCGCGGTGAAGCTCGGGTTGCCGCCCAACGAGGTACGGCGGCGGAATCTGATCAAACCGGACCAGTTTCCTTACCAGAGCACGGCTTTCGTCCTCGACAGCGGACGGTACGCCGAGTGTCTGGAAAGGACGGAGCAGGCGGTCGAGGAGCGTGGCTGGAACCGGCTGCGGGCGGAGTCGCCCGAACGTTGCCTTGGCATCGGATATTCGTTCCACGTCGAACTGAGCGCCACCGGGAACTCGCGCGTGATGGGCCTGATCGGCATCCGGCACTCCGGCTTCGACGAGGAGATCGTGCGGATCGACCCGACCGGCGGCGTGACTGTCCGCAGTGGAATGTCGGTGATGGGACAGGGCATCGAAACCGCGCTGGCCCAGGTCGCGGCCGACACGCTGGGCGTGCCGCTGGACTCGGTCACCGTGATCACTGGCGACACCGAAACCGTGCCCTTCACCGGGTACGGCACCGGTGGCAGCCGCGGCGGGGCGGTCGGCGGCGCGACCGTGATGGGGGCGTGTACCCGGTTGCGGGACAAGATCTTGCGCATTGCCGGGGAAATGCTGGAGGCGTCCCCGGCCGACCTGGAAATCGCCGACGGACGCATTTTCGTCACCGGGAATCCGGATGGGCCTTCGGTGACGGTCCGCGAGGTCGCCGACGCGTGCTACCGCCAGGTCAACCGGCTTCCGGACGGGGAATCGCCGGGACTGCAGGAACACGAGGTCTTCGATCCGCCGTCGCACGCGTTTTCCTATGGCGCCACTGCCGTGTTGCTGGAAGTCGACCGGGAAACCGGGAAAGTGACGCTGCTCGATTACCTGCTCGCGCACGACTGTGGCACGGTCATCAACCCGATGATCGTCGACGGCCAATTGCACGGCGGCGCAGCGCAGGCGATCGGCGGGGCGTTGTACGAGGAAATCGTCTACGGTCCGGACGGCCAGCCACTCACCACCACGTTCATGGACTACCTGATTCCCACCGCGGCCGAGATTCCGCCGTTCGGGACGCTGCACATGACCACCGAATCACCGATCATTCCCGGCGGGTTCAAGGGAATGGGCGAGGCGGGCACGATCAGCGGGCCGTCGGCCATTGCGGCGGGAATCGACAATGCGCTGTCGGAACTCGGTATTCACATCACTTCGCTGCCGGTCACGCCACCCCGGCTGCACGCGCTCATCACGGACGCCGAGGAGAACCGCGCATGAAATCCGCTCCGTTCGACTACGTCCGGGCCACCGACGTCGCGCACGCGATCCAGGTGCTCGCCGACGCCGATGGTGACGCAAAAGTACTGGCCGGTGGGCAAAGTCTCGTCCCACTGCTGGCCATGCGGCTCGCTCAGCCGACCGTGCTCGTCGACCTCGGCGGGATCGGCGACCTCGCGTACATCCGCTCTGATGACGCGGCCGTCGAGATTGGTGCCATGACGCGTACTCGCGACGCGGAAACGTCGCCGCTGCTGGCCGCCGAGGTGCCGTTGCTTACTGCGGCCTTGCCTTATGTGGGGCACGTGACCGTCCGAAATCGCGGGACGATCGGAGGTAGCGCGGCACATGCCGACCCGGCGGCGGAATTGCCTTCCGTGCTGCGGGCACTCGACGCCGAGCTGATTGCCGCCGGTCCACGTGGTCGTCGATCGATTGCCGCGGCGGACTTCTTTCTCGGATTTCTCACCCCGGCGCTGGAAGCGGATGAGCTGCTGGTCGCGATCCGGATTCCACGGCAGGCACCGGGAACTGTCGTCGCGGTGGAGGAATTCGCCCGTCGGCACGGCGATTTCGCCATGGCCGCGATTTTCACCGCGATTCGGTTCTCGGACGACGTGGTAGCCGAGGCCCGCATTTCGGCCGCCGGGCTCGGCCAGGTACCAATTCGTGCTGAGCGCGCGGAAAACATCCTCACCGGGGCTTCTCTGACGCCGTCGACCATCCAAGCCGCCGCTGCCGCACTCGCCGAAGACACCGCACCCGTCGGCGACATCCACGCGCCCGCCGACTACCGGCGGCACCTCGCAGCCGTACTGACCCGCCGATGCCTCGAGACAACCCGACCGCGAAGGACCGCCGCATGAACGACATCACTGTCTCCGTCGACGGCCGCCAGGTCAGTGCCCGGGTCGAACCGCGCCGTACGCTGTCTGACTTCCTGCGTAAGGACTGTGGCGCGACCGGCGTGCACGTCGGTTGCGAACACGGGGTATGCGGTGCTTGCACGATTGTCCTGGATGGACGGACGGCGCGGTCGTGCTGCACTCTCGCAGTGCAGGCCGACGGCGCGGAGGTCGAGACCGTCGAGAGTCTCGCCGACGGGTCCACTTTGCACCCGCTGCAGGAAGCCTTCTGGCGCAACCACGGCCTGCAATGCGGCTTCTGCACGCCCGGCATCCTGCTGACCGTGCGGGAGCTTCTCGCCACGAACCCGGATCCGACCGACTCGGAGATCCGGAATGCGTTGTCCGGCAACCTCTGCCGGTGCACGGGGTATCAGTTCATTGTGGACGCAGTGAAAGAAGCGGCGGCAGTGCTCGCCGGACGGGAGGTTCGCCAGTGACGCTCCGGATCGGGTACAAGGCTTCGGCGGAGCAGTTCGGACCACGCGAGCTGGTGGAAACCTCGGTGCTGGCCGAAGAAATCGGCCTGGACAGCGTGTGGGTGTCCGACCACTTCCTGCCGTGGCGGCACACCGGCGGGCACGCGCCGTTCTCGCTTGCTTGGATGGCCGCGGTCGCCGAGCGCACGAACCGGGTCACCATCGGCACGAGCGTGCTCACCCCGACGTTCCGCTACAACCCAGCGGTCATCGCGCAGGCTTTCGCCACCATGGCACTGCTGTCGGACAACCGGGTGGTCCTCGGCGTCGGCACCGGTGAAGCACTCAACGAGATCGCCGTGTCCGGCCGCGAATGGCCCGAGTTCCGCGAACGCTTCGCCCGCCTGCGCGAATCGATCGACCTGATGCGTCTACTGTGGACCGAGCGCAGCGTCGACTTCAAGGGCGAGCACTACACGACGGTCGGCGCGACGATTTACGACCGCCCGGAACGCCCGGTGCCGGTGTATGTCGCCGCAGGTGGCCCGGTAGTCGCGAAATACGCGGGCCGCGCCGGGGATGGCATCATCTGCACTTCAGGTAAGGGAATGGAGCTGTACACCGAAAAGCTCATGCCCGCCTTGGCCGCCGGTGCCTCCGCGCGCAATGTCGACGCTTTGGACCGGATGATCGAAATCAAGGTCTCGTACGACCGCGACCCCGAGCGGGCGCGCGAAAACACCCGGTTCTGGGCGCCGCTTTCGTTGTCGGCGGAACAGAAACACAGCGTCGGCAGCGCGGAGGAAATGGAACGGCTGGCCGACGAACTGCCGCTGGACCAGGTCACCCGCCGCTGGATCGTGAGCTGCGAACCGGACGAGGTAGTGGCGGAAATCAAGCCGTACCTGGACGCCGGTCTGCGACACTTCGTGATCCACGGCCCGGGCCACGACCAGCGCCGGTTTTTGGAACAATTCGGTAAAGACGTCCTGCCTCGGCTGCGGGCGATGTGACTTCACACCAGTCCGGGCAGATCCTTCAGCTGCCGCCGGGAGTTGATGCCCAGTTTGCGGTAGATGTTCCGCAAATGGGCGTCCACCGTGCGGGGGCTCAGGAACAACCTGGCCGCCACTTCCTTCGACGTCGCGCCGCCCGCGACTTCTCTCGCGATGTGCATTTCCTGCATCGTCAGGTGGTCGTAGGCGTGGTCCGCGCGGTTGCGGGTGGCTTCTCCGGTTGCGCGGAGCTCGCCCGCTGCGCGGCGGGCGAAGGCTTCCAGACCCAGGTCCGACAAGAGGGTGTGCGCGGTCCGGAGTTGCTCGCGGGCGTCGCGGCGGCGGCCTTCCCGCCGTAGCCATTCGCCGTAGCGTAGGTGGGCTCTCGCGCGGTTCGGGGCCAGCGGGCTGTCGGCCAGTACTTCCACCGACTCGCGGTAGTCGTCCTCCGCGCCGGTCACCAATGCGCGAGCACCGGCGGCGACGCCGCGCGCCCACGGGGTTCCGGCGGGTTCCGTGCGGTCCACAAGGGACTCCAGGGCGGCCGCGGCCGTATCCGGTCGTCCACATCGGACGGCGGCTTCCACCAATTCCGGAAGCGCAACGCCGGAAAGGAACAGGTCGCCGGATTCGGTTGCCTTGGTGGCCGCGGCCAGCGCGTCCTCGTATTCGGCGAGGCCGTTGCTCAGCACTGCACGAGCCCAATGGACGTTCGTGATCAGCTGGCCGGTACCCCGGCGTTCGGCTTCGGCGAGCAGTGACAAGGTTTCCGCACGGCGGCCTCGTAATGCGGCCAGCTGGACCCGCGAATACATCTGCGGCACATCACCGACCGCGTCGGCGATTGCTTCCTCCTCGGCGATCGCCGCCATCGCACGGCCGAGATCGCCGGTGAGGGTGGCACCGATGGCCGATTGGGACAGTCCTAATCGGATGGTGATCGGGGATCCGTTGTCCCGTCCGGTTTTCTGGAGCCAGGCGGTGATCGAGGTGTGCAGGTCGAGGTCCCACAGTTCGCCCGCGAGCACGGCCGCCAGACCGGGGATCTGCGCAACGGAATCCTCGGTGAGTACCTGCCGGAGCGCCGGTACCGCCTCGCGATGACCCTTGTTCTTCAGCAGTACCAACGCATCCAGGAGATCCGGGCGGTCCGCCGCAGGAGCCGACCGGGCGGCGTCGAGTACTCGGTCCAGGACACCGGTCGCCCGGCCGACGACCAATCCCATCTCCAGCGCGGCCACGAAACACTCCCGCGACCGCTGCGGATCGGTGGCAGCCAAGCGCCGCGCGGCCTGCAGGATGAACTCCGGCCCGCGGCCCGCCCCCGCGACGAACGCGATCTGGCCGCGCAGCAGGTCGACGGACGCGAGCTGCGCGACGTCCAGCGCCGAACTGTCGATTGTGGACAGCAGATGGGCCGCCGCATCGGCGTCACCGGCGTCCAGGGTCGTCTGGGCGGCGGCGAGGGTGCGCGAGATGCGTTCCCGAGGCGCGGGCGACAGCTCGGCGGCGCGCCGGAGGAACGCGGCAGCGGCGCTCACTCCCCCACGCGCCTGTGCCCGCGACGCCGAGGACACCAGGTCGGCCGCGATCTGTTCGTCCGGCCCGCTGGCCGCTTGCGCGCTGTGCCATGCCCGCCGGTCCGGCGCGCCGACCGGGTCGGTGACCGCGGCGAGCGCCCGGTGCGCGGCCTGCCGTTCGCCAGGTTCGGCCCCGCGGTACACAGCCGCCCGCGCGACCGGATGCCAGAACCGCACCCGGGTCCCGAATTCCACCAGCCCGGACGCCTCGGCGGCAGCGCTCGCCGATGGGACGTCGATGTCCAGTTCCCACGCAGCCGCCCACAAGAGCGCAGGATCGCCGGTCGGGTCCGCGCTCGCGAGGACCAGCAGTTTTCGCGCCGGGTCCGCCAGTTCGGCCAGCCGCGCCTGGAAGCTGCGCTCGATGCGGGTCGCGACCGGGACCGGCTCCGGCAGCGCGAAGCCGCCGGCCTTGGGGAACTCGATCAGCGCGAGCGGGTTCCCGCGTGCCTCGGCGAGAATGCGCTCGCGCACGCGTTCGTCGGCCTTCTGCTCGGTCAGCAACGCTCGCGCGTCGGGTTCGCTCAAGCCCGCGACGGTGAACCCGGGTAGCTCGTCCAGCGCCGAGTCGCGCGTCGCGAAGACCATCGCGATGGGCTCGGCGGCAATGCGGCGGGCGAGGAAGGTCAACGCCTGCACCGACGCCTTGTCCAGCCAGTGCGCGTCGTCGACCAGGCACAGCACCGGACTCTCCCGCGCGGCCGCGGCCAGCAGTTCGAGCGTGGCGAGACCGACGCGAAACGGGTCGGGCGTGCCGCTGGCCAGGCCGAATGCGACGTGGAGCGCGTCCCGGTACGGCGGGGCGAGCTCGTCCAGCAGCCCCAGCACCGGCACGCACAGCTGGTGCAGCGCGGCGAAGGCCAGCTCACCCTCGAACTCCGAGCCGGACGCGCGGATGGTGCGGAACCCGCCGTCCACCAAGCGCCCGGTCTCGTCCAGCAGCGCACTCTTGCCGATCCCGGGCTCCCCGCGCAGGACGAGCACCCCGCCCTCGCCCCGGGCCGCCGCCTCGGTGAGCGCACGAAGCCGCCCGACCTCGTCGTCTCGGCCGACCAGCGGAGCGGGCATGGGCCGAGCCTATCCTGCGCTCGGCTTCAGCCGGTTCCGGTTTCGAGGAACGTCGTGACGAACTCGGCACTGAGATGGTGCGCGAAATGCTGATAGCGGCCGGGGCCCAGGGTCCGGAAAAGGTGCGGAGTACCGGCCGGGATGATCAGCCGCTGCCCACCGTGCACGACGATTTTCTCAGTGCCGACGGTGAATTCGGCAGTACCCTCGAAAACGGCCACCGTTTCCGGATACGGATGCTCGTGCAGGGGCGGGGAGACCCCGATTCGCGTGGTACTGAGCTGAAGGTAGGAAACATCGACGCCGTAGTCCTTGCCTTCCAGTGAGATGGCCCAGTATTCAGCGACGCCGATGCCCTCGGGGTCATCGAACAGGAAGGCGCCGGCGGCCACGGGCCGTCCGGTCAACGGGACCGGAACGTCGCTCGGTGGTGCACTCATGACGGAGTGTTTTCCTTTCCCCGCGCCCGCTTGCGCCGGTATTCGGCGGCGCGGGCTTCGTAGTCGCGGTGTTCTTCGCCCTGATCCGGCGGCCGGTGAAGGACGCCGGAGGTCGAAAAGAACCCTTCGAGAGCCTTGTTCGAGCTCACCGCGAGATCGGCGGTGCGGGCGAACATTTCGGTTTCGTACCTCGTGATCGCCGCGTCGAGGTCCGGTTCCCCGGCAATCGCGTGGGCGAGTTCCGCGCCATCCAGCAGCGCGAGGTTCGTGCCGTGCCCGCCGAAGGGGGCCATGAGGTGGGCCGCGTCGCCGATCAGGGTGACGCCGGGGACGTGCGCCCAGGTCAGCGGGGCAGGCAGGGCCGAGAAGGTGCGCAGGAGGTAGTCGCTGTCGTTGTCCGTGAGCAGCGGGCGCATGACCGCGGACCACTGGCTGTACTGGCGCAGCAGATACGCCCGGACGGCGGCGCGGTCGGCGAGGTCCACCCCGGCCGCGACGGGCCAATCCTCCTCGGCGCGGAAAGCGACGTACCCGCGGACCACCCCGTTGCTGTTGCGCTGGACGATCACCGCCCGGCCCGCGCTGTCGGTGACGAAGAGGTGCCCGTCGCCGACCATCCGGGCGATCTCGGGATGCCGGACGTCCACGTCGTCGAACCGGGTGTCGAGGAAGCAGACCCCGAGGTACCGCGGCGCCGCGTCGGTGACCAGGGGACGCACCTTCGACCACGCACCGTCGGCACCGATCACGAGGTCGGCCTCGGTACGGAAACCGTTCGCGAACTCGAGGCGGTGCGTTCCCGCGCCGGCAGCGGTGGCCAGCACGAGTTTGTGTCCCCAGTGGACGGTGCCGGCCTCGACGTGGTCCGCGAGCATGATCCGCAGCTGGCCACGGTCGATCTCCGGCGCGGCGCTGTCGCCGTCCGCCGGGACGAACTCGTCCACGAGGTTGCCGTGGTGGTCACGGCTGGTCTTGGCCTGGCCTTCGAGCCGGGCGAGAGCCTGGAACGCGGCCATCAGCCCGGCGTCCTCCAGCGCGATCTGCCCGGCATCCGCATGCAGGTCGAGGGTGCCACCGGGATCACGGGCGTCCGCGGCCGCATCGGCGTCGTAGACCGCGGGGCGCAGGCCGTGCAGCTGCAGGACGCGGGCACACAGCAGGCCCCCGGGCCCGCCGCCGATGATCGCGATCCGAGGCGAAGTGGTCACTGGTGCTCCTCTCCGGGTTGAACTACTACCCGGACTATATTCGGAACTGTTCCAAGTTTGCAACGGCACAACTTTTTACCGCCTGGTCGGGGGACATCGCGGTGCGGCGGATGCTGCCGGGACGGGGGCTGAGGCGTGCTCGACGAGCGCGCGGGTGCATCCGCGCGCCACCGACGGGTCACCGGGGGCTGGGCCGAACTACCCTGATCTGCGGAACGAGCCGGTTGGGCAGTGGCAGGCTTGCCCTAGGTCAGTGCGGTGCTCATCCGGTCCCAGCCGGACGAGATGAGGGCGAAGATCTGCTCCGTCGCCGCGACGGGATCCGCCTCCTCGCGCACCAGCACCCGGGCGTCGAGGACGAAGCGCGCGAGCGCCCGGCAAGCGGGTGGCGGGTCGGAGTAGCCGAGCTCCGCGGCGATGGCGGCCGCGAGAGTTTTCTCGTACCGCAGCCACATCCGGTCGGCGTACTCGCGCAGCGCCGGCGTTTCGCTGATGAGCCTGCGGAACTCGGGCAGGCCCGCCGCGTCGCGCAGGTCGGCCTGGAACTTCCGGTGCAGTGCTTCCGGGATCGAGACTCCCGGTGCGCGCCCGGTGACCGCCTCGACCAGTGCCGATTCCTCGGCTTCCTCGCAATCGAAGACGAGCGCTTCCTTCGAGGGGAAGTAGGCGAAGAGGGTCGCGGTCGCCACGTCCGCCTCGTTCGCGACCTCCCGCACCCCGACCTCGGCGTACCCGCGTTCGAGGAACAACCGCAGCGCCGCGTCCGCAATAGCCTTGCGGGTAGCGGCTTTCTTGCGCTCTCGACGACCGGGAGGGGGCACCACAGCTGGAAGGTTAACAGCCGCTGCGCCGTCTACGTACGCCCGCGAGAATAGGCAATTCCTGCCGACGCGGGCCGGTGCCGTCCGGAGTGATTCTCGGGGCATGACGAAACCAGCCGCCCGGACCGCGCCGGGCTCCCTCGCCCGCGGCACCGTTCTCGCCGCGGCTTCCCTGACCATCATGGCGCCCGCGATCATCGCGCCCAGCCTGCCCGCCATGGAGCAGGCCTTCGGTGCCGGACTGGTCGTCCGCCTCGCGATGACGCTTACCTCGCTCATGATCGGCATCAGCGCCCCGCTGGCCGGGCTGCTCGCCGACCGGATCGGGCGCCGTCCGGTGCTCGTCGCCGCGCTGCTGCTGTACGCGCTCGCCGGCACCGCCGGGTTCTTCGTCACCGACCTCCCGGTGCTGCTGGTCACGCGGGCCCTGCTCGGGGTGGCCGTCGGCGGGGTGATGACGGCGGTCACGGCGACCATCACCGACTGGTTCGACGGGCCTGATCGCGCTTCGTTCCTCGGGCTGCAGCAGGCGTTCGCAAGCCTCGGCGGGGTCGTGTTCCTGCCACTGGCCGGGGTGCTCGCGACGCTCGGCTGGCGGGTCCCCTTCTGGCTCTACGCGGTGGCCGCCGTGGTCGCCCTGCTCGCGATCGCCGCGGTGCACGACCGGCCACGGCCACCGGGACTGAGAACCGGGTCGAAACTGCCTGGTCGCGCGCTGGGAATTTACGCGGTGGCACTCGCCGCGACGCTGGTGTTCTACATGGGCCCGACGCAGGTGCCGTTCCTGCTCACCGCACCTGCGCTCGTCGGATTCGTGGTTGCGGGGAGCACATTGAGCAGCGCTGTTGCGGCGTTTTCCTTCCCGGCTCTGCGGCGGCGGTTGCGGTCACCGGTGATCACTGCGGTCAGTATCGGGCTGCTCGGGCTTGGCTGGGTGGTGGTCGGTCTTGCCGGGGACGCGGTGGGTGCGGCAGTCGGGTTGCTGGTCGGGGGTACCGGGGTGGGGTTCGCGGTCCCGAACCTGACGCTGCGGCTGAGTGAGCTTGCCTCGCCGGAACGTCGGGGGCGGGTGTTGAGCGGGCTGGTTACCGCGATTTTTCTCGGTCAGTTTTTCTCGCCGCTGCTGGTGGAGCCGGTTGTTCACGCCGTTGGGGTCGGTGGGGCGTTCTGGTGGGCCGGTTTTGCGGCGACAGCTTCCGCTGTGCTTGGCGGAGTGTTTTCATCAAAGGGAAGGAAGTTCGATGATTTACCACGGTAATCGGTTTACGTTCAAGGATGGGGTCAGTCAGGAGGAGATTGATTCTGCGCTGGAGAGTTTGCGGGTTCAGGGGCGGTCCATTCCGTCGGTGCGGTCGTTTGTGGTCGGCCGGGATCATGGTGGGGATTTTGCTTACGGGGCGATGTTCGTGATCGAGGATTTGGCTGGGTATTGGGAGTATTTGGTGCATCCTGCGCATCGGCACACTGATCGGATCGGGTTGCCGTTGCTGGATCGGTTTACTTCGTTTGACATTACGGATGATCTGGATCCGGAGGTGGCGGAGAGGATTGCTGAGCTGCATCAGCGGAGGTATGACAGTGATCCGGAGTTGACTCGGCTGGTTTCCGATCTTGGGGAGTATGAAGGGAGTGCTGCTCCGGGATCACGTTCCTGAGGGTTTCTCTTGGGAACTGTTGCGGGGGGGCACCCCGAAGCCGGGATTGTGACTACGGTCTGAGGGGCTTGTCAAGGCGGGAAAGATGCCTTGACAAGCCCCTCAGACCGTGTTTCGGCTTCGTATCGGGGTGCAGGGCGGGGGCTGGGCTGCCGGGTTTCGTGGGGTGCGCGGGCTGCGGTGGGAGGGTGGGGGAAGTCCGTGAAGGGAACCATGAGGGAATCTGATTCCGTGAAGGTTCCCTTCACGGAATGCTGGGGTGTTACTACACTGCGCGCACGGGCTCGGGCTTGGGAGGGGGTGCTGCGGAAGGTGGACGCGGAGCTGGCGGCGGAGGTGTTGCGGCGGGCGAAAGGGCCGGAGGCTCGGGAGGTCAAGCCGGATACCGGGTATGTCGGCGATGGGGTTCTGTCGTGTGCGGAGTGTGGCGCGGCGGTGATCGGGGCGGCGGCGATTCGGGGCTGGACACCGGATTTGCTGGCTGCGGATTACGACTGTACTGGCTGCGGCAAGGTTCACGCGCCGGTCGCGAAGGCGGACGGGGAGCTTCACGACTTGGTTCGCGCGAAGTGGTCCGATGCCGCGTGGGTGGCGGCGTGGCGGGTGGCTACCGTCGAGGAGCTGGACGCCGAGCTGGCGGAAGCGCGGGCGGTCCATGAGTGGTGTCTGGACGACCAGCAGGCGCACGAGGTCGCGCGGCGGTTGTCGAGGGCCGTGGGTTATCGGGAGCCTTGGTGGAGTATGTATTTTCTGGCCAAGCATGCTGTCGAGGTGGTCAATCGGCGGACGGCGCTCCGAGAGAATCAGCAGCCTGGTGCGCGGTCGTTGCAGGAGCTCCGGGCTGCTTCGTCCGCGTTTGGCTCGATGTATCTCGATACGATGCATCGGCCCAATCCGTTGCTGTGGACGCCTTCACACAATCGGCAGCTCCGGGCGAAAGCCCGCGCCTACGGTGGGCGCAAGCAGCGCAACGCCCGGCTTGCCGAGCTCGATGCGCGGCTCTGGGAGCTGCTCGCCGAGCGGGAATGGCGGGACCCGGATCTTGCGGCGTTGTGGGAGGACCAGGTGCTGGCCGACGAGTGGGCCAAATCCCCGCAGACGCAGGTCAAGCGGCGGCGGGCGATGGTGGTTGCAGCAGTTGGGGACGGGCGGTTGGCCGTCCGGCGCCGTAACGGGGACGAGGCGCGGATCGTCCGGCCAGAAGAGTAAGGCGAGTGCGGCAGTACCGAGAACCACCGCACTCGCCGGGAAATGGTCAGCGGATGTCGTGGACCAGGGTGCCGCCTACGTTGTCGATTTTGCGGGCTTGGGCGTTGGTGTAGCCGTCGCTGTTGATCAGCATCGTGACCGAGCGCTGGCCGTCGCCGGTGACTGCGTTCCAGAAGTTGTGGCCGCTCGCCATGCCGCCGCTGTGGCCCCACGTGACCAGGTCCTTGGTGAGCTGGTACTTCTGGACTCCGAGCCCGTACCCCTGCTTGCTGTCGTCCAGAATGGTGCGCTTCATTTCCGTCAGCAGTGACGGCGGCAGCAGCTTTCCGCTCAATAATGCAGCCCAGAACGCCGTCGTGTCGGGGCCGGTGGAAATCAGCTCACCGGACGCATCCGCCTCCGAGGTGTTCCACTCCGTCGTGTCGACGCCCTTGGTGTAGGAGCGCAGGTCCGGCTTGCGGATCGTGGTCTGGTCGCCGGGCCAGTAGGTTTCGCACAGGCCGAGCGGCTGGATGATGCGCTGCGTGATTTCGGTGCCGATGCTCCGGCCGGTCACCTTCGCGACGATCAGCCCGGCCAGGTTGTAGTTCGTGCTGGAGTAGTAGAAGCCCGACGCCGTCTGCTCGGGCGGGTCCATCGTGAGTGCCTGCTGCACGGTGAACAACGGCTCCGTGTGGTCCCAGCGGTGTTCCTGATCGTCGGCCCAGTAGTCGTTTTCCGCGTAGTCCGGCAGGCCGCTGGTGTGCTGCAGCAGGTCCCGGATGGTGATCTCGCGCCCGTCGTACTGCGGGGTGTCGACGAGGCCCGGCAGGTAGTGGTCGACAGTGTCGTCGAGCTTGAGCTTGCCCTCCGCGACCAGCTGGAGCACGACGACGGCGGTCCACGTCTTCGTGTCGCTGCCGATCCGGCTGTGCTCGTCGCCGCTGATCTTGCGGCCGGTCGCGCGGTCCGCGACACCGACGCCGCCGGACCACACCCCGCAGCCGGGGCTCTTCACCGTGAGGACGATTCCCGGTGCGGCATTGATGTTCTTCAACGCCGCCAGCGCGGTCTGGATGGGTTTCATGTCGCACCGCGCCGCGGCCGACGCGGGAGGTACGGCGACCAAAGCCGCCGTCACCGCCACTGCCGCGGCAGCACTCGTCAACCCTCGCATACTGTCTCCTTCCACCGGTCCGGCGTCGTTGCCGGGGGGACCTGGGTCAGACCGAGAAGAGCGTTTGCGAGGCGACCGTGTACCGGCGCAGCGCGGCGGGGTCCACCGTGACGCCACCGCCGGGACCGTCCGGAACGGACAGACAGCCGTCCTCGAGTTCGAATGCCTCGGTGAGATCGGAGGCGTAATACCGGCTGGACGCCGAAATGTCGTTCGGCAGCACGAAACCGGGTAGCGCGGCGAGGGCGAGGTTCTGCGCGCGGCCGATGCCGGTTTCGAGCATTCCGCCGCACCACACGGGAATCCCGTGCGCGGCGCAGACGTCGTGGATCCGCCGGGCTTCGAGGTACCCGCCGACGCGGCTTGGCTTGACGTTCACGATCCGGCACGCGCCCAGCCGGATCGCGAACGCGGCGTCGCGGGCGGAGCAGATCGATTCGTCGAGACAGATCGGGGTACGCAGGAGTTTCGCCAGTTCGGCGTGCCCGCCCAGGTCGTCCGCGGGCAGCGGCTGTTCGAGCTGGACGAGGCCGAACTCGTCGAGCCGGCGCAAGTGTGCGGCGTCGGCGAGCGTGTACGCGGTGTTGGCGTCGGCCTGCAGGACGAGGTCCGGCCCGAATTCGGCACGGACCGCGTGCACCGGCTCCAGGTCCCAGCCGGGCTCGATCTTCAGCTTGATCCGGACGTACCCTTCGGCCAGGTAGCCCGCGACCGTACCCAGCAGCTCCGGGATCGTGTCCGTGATCCCGACCGACACCCCCGCCGGAATGCGATCCCGCACACCGCCGAGATAGGTCGACAACGGCATCGCATACGTCCGGCATTCGGCGTCGAGAATTGCCGTTTCGAGCAACGCCTTCGCCATCGGATTGCCCTTGACCGGCGCCATCACCCCGGCGATCCGAGCGGCGTCCGGCCGCAGCAGCGCGGTGACCCGCGGGACGAGGTGGTCGCGCAGAATACGTTCGGCACCGGCCGCGAATTCGGGGCTGTACAACGGTTCTGGGTCGCCGCCGAACTCCGCCCAGCCTTCCGCGGTGTCGGTGACGACGTGCAGCAGCAGGGTGTCGCGCTCGGTGTCGACCGAACACGAGGTCCGGAACGGGCGCACGAGTGGCAGCCGGACCTGGATCAGGTCGATCAGCTCGATCTTCATGCGGACTCCCGGCTCAGGCGGTACCAGCCGGACCGGCTGAAGCCGGTCGCGGCAAAGCCCTCGGCGAAAAGCGGCGCCAGCGCATCCCGGACGGCCGCCCGCCACTGCGCGCCGAGCCGTCCGTCCTCGCGGCGGGTGGCGACGATGTCCGTCGGGACGCGGCACCAGTGTCCGGTCGCGTCGTGGGCGAGGAACGGTTCGCCGTCCGGGGCGCGGCGGGGGTCGAGGTCCGCGGTGTGCAGGTCGGGTCCGGTGAGGCGGGCCGGGCGCGGGTGTTCGAGCGGCCACACCGCGGTGAGCCGGTCGGTTTCGTCCGCTCCGTTGACGCCGTCGGCGATCTGCCCGAAGAAGTCCACTGTGTACTCGGTACCGCGGGCGCCGAGCTTGGCGAGGTTGAAATGCGCGTTCCGGCTGACCAGCGGGTCAAAGGTCCAGACCATTGTGGTGGCGCCCTGTTCGAGCGCCCACCCGCGCTGCGCTTGCTTGAGCGCGAAGCCGACCCCGCGGTCACTGGTGCGGGCAGCGGCGATCATCGAGTACACGGCGCGCGATGCAGGTGCGCAGAAGATCAGCACTGAGGCGGCCAGGATGCCGTCACCGTCGGCGGCGTAGTGCACCGCGCCGCCCGCGTGGGCGAAGGCGCGCAAGGCGTCGGTGCCGAAAGGCGGCTGCGTTTCCGGCGTCTGCCATACCCCGGCGAGGAACCGTGACACCGCTTCGACCGTCGGGACATCCCCGGCCAGCCGGATCCGGACCCCGGCGCGGTTCGCGGCGCGCAAAGCGGTTTCGGTGGCCCCGGTCTCGGCGAAGGGGGGTACGGTCGCAGGGGCGGCCCGCGGCACACCTGAGGGAACGTGCATGCTGACAGCCTCGCGGGCAGCTCGGCCGGGTGCATACAGTGCCAGTCCAGAGATTCCGCGAATGTTTTGTGCGTCTGGCTAAAGAGGTGAGGATGCTCGACCCGGAGATACCCGATCTCGGCCAGGTTCTCGACGCGCTGGGCACTTCGCTGCTCCGGCCGGTCACGCCGCTGCCGGACCGGCGGGTGCCGGTGTCGGGTGTGCTGATCCACGAACGGCGCACGCCGTTGCCACCGGCGCGGGACACGATCCTGCTCGCGGTCGGGGCCGATCCGGCCGAGGGGAAGGACCTGGTCGTCGCGGCCGCGGACGCCGGGTACGCGGGGCTGGTGGTGAAGAGCTTCGGCGAGCCGGTGACGGAGCTGGCCGCCGCCGCGGAAGGCGCAGGTCTCGTGCTGCTGGCCGCCGACGAAGCCGTGGCCTGGCACCACCTGGAGGCGATGATCTCCTCGGCGCTGGCGCCCACCGTGCGGGTACCCGGCGCGCCCGCTGCCGGTGACCTCTTCGCGCTGGCCAACGCGATTGCCGGGATGGTGGGCGGTGCGACGTCGATCGAGGACCCGCACCGACGGATCCTGGCGTACTCGACGGTGCCCGGCCAGCCCATCGACGACGGCCGCCGCCAGGGCATCCTCGGCCTGCAGGTGCCGCACGCGCCGGACTACTACGACGAGCAGTACCAGGCCCTCACCCATGAGCGGCGGACCTGCCGGTTCCCGCCCATCCCCGGCGGGCTGCCGCGGCTCGGGGTGGCCGTGCGCGCGGGCAGCGAGATACTGGGGTCGATCTGGGTCGTGGACGCCGAGGACAACCTCGACGAGGCCGCTGAGCAGGCTCTTTTCGACGCTTCGGACATCGCCGCACTGCACCTGCTCGCGGCCCGGACGGCGGTCGACGTGGTCCGGCGGCGGCGCGCGGACCTGTTACGCCGCCTGCTCGCCGACCCGAGCAGCGTCACCGCGGTCGCCCCGCAGCTCGGCCTGGAACCGGACGCCCCGGTGGCAGTCGCCGCGTTCACCGTGGCGTCCGCGGACACCGAGGACGTGCTCGCGGCCCACGCGGCCGCCCGGCTGGCCGACCTGGTGAGCCTGCACTGCGAAGCCCACTACGGACGGCACGGGTGCGCGCTGATCGACGGGACGGTGTACGCGCTGCTGCCGAACGGTCCCACCCACCGGGAACTGGTCGCCGACATCGCGCGCCGGGCCAATGGTGCGCTGCGGATGCCGGTACAGGCGGGGCTCGGTTCGGTGGTCAAGGGGTTACGCGCCATCGCAACCTCCCGCGCCGACGCGGACTTGGTACTCCGCACGCTGAGCGAACGCCCCACGGAACCTTGCCAGGTAGCAACGATCGACGAAGTCTGGGCAGGCGCGACGCTGTCGGTACTGGCCCAAATCCTGGCGACACACGAGTCCTTGCCGCGACGACTGGGTCCGGCAGTCCGGGCACACGACGCCGACCACGGAACGACGTACGCCCCGACAATCCTGGCGTACCTGGACACAAACGGCGACATCGCGGCCGCGTCGACGCGCCTTTCGGTACACCCGAACACAATCCGGTACCGGCTGTCGCGCGCGGAGGAGATCTTCGGCTTCGATCTGGCCGACCCGGATGAGCGGCTGGTCCTGTGGCTCCGATTGCGGCTGGGAGACCAGCTGGGCTGGTGACTTTCAGCGCCCCCGCCGCAGGGCACGACCCGCCAAAACCCCCGTCGGCTGGCCCTCCCGCAGTGCCGCCTGGCCGTTCACCAGTACGTGCCGCATCCCGTCCGCATATCGGTGCGGGTTCAGGTACGTCGCGTTGTCCTGCACTGCCGCTGGGTCGAACACCGTCACATCGGCGAACGCACCCGGCCGCAGCACGCCGCGGTCCGGCAGGCGCAGGTTCGACGCAGGCAGGCTCGTCATCCGGCGGACCGCTTCCTCGAGCGGCAGCACGCCTTCCCGCACCCACGGGCCCAGCACTCGCGCGAAAGCACCGTACGTCCGGGGATGGATGGACGTGTCGGTGAACGGCGGTTCCGCCGCGATCGCCTCGGAATCTGTGCACACCGAGACCCACGGCTGTTGCAAAGCACGTCGCA
Organism: Amycolatopsis jejuensis; assembly: GCF_000717335.1. Classification (GTDB taxonomy): domain Bacteria; phylum Actinomycetota; class Actinomycetes; order Mycobacteriales; family Pseudonocardiaceae; genus Amycolatopsis; species Amycolatopsis jejuensis. Next base: position 190,735 of record NZ_JNYZ01000005.1, on the reverse strand, counting down.
CGTCCGTTTCCGAGGCGGTGAACTCCGCGACCATCAGCTTCGGCTCCGCGGTCACGAGGTCCAGCAACGTGTCCAGTGGATCGCTGTCCCACCGATGGGCGCTGACCTCGGCGAGCGTATGCCCCTTCAGATGATCAGCGCCGGTCCCGAGCAGCAGGATCCCGGAAGCACCGCCGGAACCCAGGTACAGGTTCTCCCAGTCCTGACCAGGATCGAGGATGGCCGCCTTGATCTCCTTGCGCGTTACGGGGTCGGCGATCCGCTCCGCCAGCGCCGCGTGGCCACCCTCGTGGAAGCGCGGCGGGATGAAGGCGGACAGGAACGTGGAACCCGCGTCGTACGGGTAGATGTCCGCGGTCACCCCGAGGCCCTCGGCGCGAGCCTGCGCTACCCGCTCCAGCACCGTCGTCATCAGCGGCCAGTTCTGTTTCCCGGACGCCTTGAGGTGATAGATCTCCGCCCGCGCCGACGATTCCCGCGCGATCCGGATCAGCTCGTCCACGGAATCGACCAGCCGGTCCGATTCCCCGCGGATGTGCGAGATGTACAACGCATCATGGCGCGCCAAAACCCGGGCGTACGCAATCAATTCCTCCGTGGACGCATAACTGCCCGGCGAATAGATCAACGCCGAACCCACGCCGAGCGCGCCGTCCGCCAATTCCTCGTCCAGCAACGCGCACGCGGCCGCCAATTCATCCGTGGTCAGCGGCCGATCTTCGGTACCGGCAAAAGGCATCCGCAGGTTTTCCGCGCCGACGAAACTCGCGATGTTCAGCCCCAGCCCGGCCGCGGCGAGGTCGGCGAAGAAATCCCCGAGCCGCGGCCAGCTGGTCCGCATGCCGAAGAGCGGCGGTTCGGCTGCGACCAGATCCGTCATCCGCCCGGTGACCGGCCCCATCGACCGGCCCTCGCCGAACACCTCCGTCGTCACCCCTTGATACAGGTCAGACAGCCCGCGCGGATCCAGCTGCAGCGTCTCGTACGCATGGCTCAGCACGTTGATGAACCCCGGCGCCACCACGCATCCCGCGGCGTCCAGCTCCGGCACGTCGGTCTCCGGCACCTCGCCGACCGCTTCGATCCGGTCGCCGGCGATGGCCACGTCGACGAGCCGGGCCGGGCCGCCCGTGCCGTCGACAACCGAGCCTCCTCGAATCACCAAATCGGCGGGCATGGTGCTCCTTTCCCTCGGCGCGGCCGGGCGGGACATGATCAGGCGTACAGACATGCGACCTCGTGGCCTGCGCCCACCGTGACCAGCGGCGGGTCGGTGCGCTCGCAGTCGGCCGTGCCGACTGGGCAGCGCGACCGGAACCGGCAGCCGTCCGGGATGTCCACCGGGTCCGGCGTCTCCCCGGACAGCAGCTGCGGTTTCGCGCGTTCCTGCCGGTCCCGCCGGGGTACCGCGGACAGCAACGCTTTCGTATAAGGGTGCTGCGGATTGTGGATGACGTCGTGCGCCGGACCCTGCTCGACGATCCGCCCGAGGTACATCACCACGATCCGGTCGGCGAAATGCGCGGCCGTGGACAGATCGTGGGTGATCATCAGGATGGCGGTGTCCTGGTCCTTGCGCAGAGTGTCCAAAAGGGACAGCACCCCGGCGCGCACGGAAACGTCCAACATGGACACTGGTTCGTCGGCGAGCAGTACATCCGGGTCGAGCACCAGCGCGGCGGCAATGGCGACCCGCTGCCGCTGCCCGCCGGAAAGCTCGTGCGGATACCGGGCGAGGAATGCGCTCGCCGGGGAAAGCCCGCTGCGCTCCAGCGCTTCCTCGGCGAGCTTTTCCCGCTCCGCCCGCGACCCGCCGATGCCGTGGATCAGCATCGGCTCGGCCAGGATGTCGCGGACGCGGCACAGCGGGTCGAGCGATTCGTACGGGTCCTGGTAGATCATCTGCACCCGGCGCCGGATCGGCCGCAACCGGCGTTCGGGCAGCCCGCTGATCGCGCTCCCCTCCAGCCGCACGGTGCCGCCGGTCGGGCTCACCAGACCGCAGATCGCTTTGGCGGTAGTGGACTTCCCGCAGCCGGACTCCCCCACCACGGCGACCATTTCCCCGCGCCCCAGCCGGAAACTGATGCCGTCGACGGCGTGCACGACATTGCGCGGCCGCCGCGCGAGAGTCCCCACCATGCCGCGGCGCATCGGGTAATGGATCGAGAGGTCTTCGACCTCCAGCAGCGCCTCGCTCATGACGTCACCATGCTCTCGGTGTGGAAACACGCCGCCCGGTGGCCCGGACCGGTCGCCCGCAACAACGGCAGCTCGCCCGCGCAGCGGTCCATCGGCACGTCACACCGGGGCCGGAACGGGCAGCCGGTGATCTCCTGGTCCAGCCGCGGCGGCGCACCGGGAATGGAGACGACCTCCTCGGCGCCGTACAGATCCGGCGTCGCCGCGAACAGCAGCCGCGTGTACGGGTGCTGCGATTCCCAGCTCAGCTTGTCCGCCGGACCGTCCTCCACCATTTTCCCCGCATACATCACCGCCGCGCGATGGCAGAACTGCGACACCAGTGGCAGGTCGTGGGTGACCAGTACCAACGCCATACCCAGTTCCTCGGTGAGCCGGGTCAGCAACTCCAGGATCTGGGCCTGGACCATGACGTCCAACGCGGTCGTCGGCTCGTCGGCGAGCAGGATTTTCGGCTCGCACGCCAAGGCCATCGCAATCGAGAGCCGTTGCCGCATCCCGCCGGAGAACTCGTGCGGGTACCGGTCCACCGAAGCCGCCGGAATACCGACCAGCTCCAGCAATTCCCGCGTCCGCTCCCGCGCTTTCGCCCGGCGCGCGAAACCGTGCGCGATCATCGGTTCGGCAATTTGCCAGCCGACCGTTTTCACCGGGTTCAGGGCATTCATCGCCCCCTGGAACACCATCGCGATGTCCCGCCACCGATGCCCTCGCACCGATTCCTCACCACCGGACAGAATCTCGGTACCGTCAATGCACACCCGCCCCGCGACCGTCGCAGTCGGCGGCAGCAAACCCATCAACGCCAGAATCGTCGTCGACTTCCCGCAACCCGATTCCCCGACCAGCCCGAACCGTTCACTCGCCGCGAGGGAGAAACTCACCCCGTCCACGGGATGCACCTGACCACCGCCCGGCAGGTCGAACCACACGTGCAGATCACTGCACTCCAGCACGCTCATCGCGCGTCCGCCCCTCTTCCCGCCAGCACTCGGATCCGCCACCGGCGCCCCGACAGGTGCGAGACCTTCAGCCGCGGGTTCAGCGCGTCCTCGATGGCCCGCCCGAGCAGGAAGCAGCCGATGCTCACCGCGGCGATCACGAATCCGTCGGGCACGATCGCCCACCAGGCGCCGGAACTGATTGCCGTCCGCGCGAACGCGTGTTCCAGGATCGTTCCCCACGTGGTCACGCTCGGGTCCTCCAAGCCGAGGAACGCGAGCGCGGTCTCCAGGTAGATCGCCACCGACACGGTCAGCACGGTGTTCGCGATCAGCAGCGGACCGGCTTGCGGGAGGATGTGCCGCACGATCACCCGGGTGTTGCTCGCCCCGAGCCCGCGCGCCCGTTTCACGTACGCGCGCTCGCGCAGCGACATCACCTCCGCCCGTACGATCCGCGCCGTAGTGGTCCATTCCAGCAGGCCGATCACCAGGATCACGTGGAACAGGCTCGGGCCCCACACCGCGGCGATCACCATGGCCAGCACCAGGTCCGGCAGCACCAGCAGCACGTCGGTGACCCGCATCAGCACCGCGTCGACCCAGCCGCCGAAGTAGCCGGACAGGATGCCGATCGTCCCGCCGAGCACCATCGCCACGAGCGTCGCGGTGAACCCGACGACCAGCGAGGTCTGCCCGCCGCGCATCAGCAGCGACACCATGTCCACGCCGCCGTCGTCGCAGCCGAGCCAGTGGTGCGCGGACGGCGGTTCGAACACCGCGCACGACCGTTCGGTGGTGCTGTACGGCGCGACGTAGGGCGCAATGATCGACAGCACCACGAAAAACCCGAGCACCACGAGCCCGGCGACCGCGGATTTGTGCTCCCGCAGCACTTTCCGGAAGATCCCGGTGCGGCGCATCCCGCCCACATCGGGGGCGAGAAGGGTGGACGTACTCATGCGCTGACCCTTCGGTCGAGGCGGAAGTAGACGAGGTCGGCGATGAAGTTCAGCAGGATCACCGAAACGGTCAGGAGCAGGAAACCGCCTTGCACCATGGGGTAGTCCCGCTGGCTGAGCGCGGTGTAGGTGGCCATGCCGATGCCCGGCCAGCTGAAGATCACCTCGATCAGCACCGCGCCGCCCACCACGTACCCGAGGTCGAGCGCGACCATGGTGACCATCGGCAGCATCGCGTTGCGCACGGCGTGCTGCCACACCACGCGACGGTCGGACAGGCCCTTCGCCCGCGCGGTGAGCACGTAGTCCTCGCCCAGGGTTTCGAGCATCGACGACCGCACCACCAGCGTGTAACCGCCGTACGCGGTGAGGATCAGGGTGGCAGTGGGCAGCACCATGTGGCTCGCCACGTCACCGACGTTCTGCCAGAACGGCGGGCTGTCGAACACGAACAGGTCCGCCATCCCGCCCGCGGGCAGCACCCCGGCGAAGAGGATCAGCAGCACCAGCCCGAGCCACTGCGACGGGAACGAGTACACCAGCGTCGCCAGCCCGGTGTTGAGGTGGTCCAGCGCCGACGACCGGCGCCAGGCCGCGATCACGCCGGAGAGAATGCCGAAGACGATCGCGCCGAGCGTGCCGACCCCGGCCAGCAGCACGGTGTTCTTCAGGTCCTCCACCAGCAGGTGGCTCACCGGCTGCTGGTAGGTGAAGGACACGCCGAGGTCACCGTGCAGCAGGTTCTTGAGATAGATCAGGTACTGGTCCCATTTGGACTTGTCGAGCCCGAACCGGGCCTCCAGCGCGTGCTGGAGCTCCGGCGTGGCGTGCGGGACCCGGGACAGGTTGCTGACCGCGTCGCCGGGCAGCACCCGGAAGAGGAAGAAGTTCGCGGTGACCGTGAGGAAGATCGTCACCACGGTGAAGATCCCGCGGCGGAGCAGGTAGTCGAGACTGCGCATCGGTTCAGCCCACCTTTCGCGCGGACAGCAGCGGGATCTTCGATTCCGACGAGAACGAGTCCCCGCCGACCTGCTGCAGCTCCCAGGACGGCGAATGCGCCTCGATCGAATCGGGGTAGTCGATCACCAGCAGCGCGCGGTCCCGTGCGGCCACCTGCTGCATCCGGTTCACCACGTCGTGCCGCTCGGCCGGGTCCATCGCCTCGCCCTGATCGGCGTAGAGGTCGTCGAACTCCTTGCTGCAGTACCCGGTGTCGTTGAGGATTTCCCAGCTGGCACAGGTGAGGTAGTTGAGCGTGTCGTCCGGGTCGCTGGTGCCGCCGCTCCAGCCCCACATGGTCATCGCGAAGTCCGCCGACTTGTTCGCCATGGCCGCCGCGTTCGCCGCCGCGTTGTCCAGCAGCCGCGGTTCGAGCCGCACGCCGATCCGGGCGAAGTCGCCGCGGATGATCTGGAACGACCGCAAGCCGGCGCCGCTGTAGGTGTCCTCGGGCAGGATGATGGGGTACACCATCGGGTGACCGTTCGCGATCCGCGTCCCGTCCGGCCCGCGGCGGAAGCCCGCCTGGTCGAGCAGGCGATTGGCGAGGTCGAGGTCGAACGACGCCGGCTTGATCGAGGGATCGGCCCAGTCGGCGGTGCCGGGTGCGATGATCGACCCGCCCGGACGGCCGTGGCCGAGCAGCGAGGTCTTCACGATCTCGGCGCGGTTGATGGCGTGGTCGAAAGCCTCGCGCAGCAACGGATCGGTGAGCTCCCGATGTGCTTCCTGCTGTTTCGGGTTCGCGTTCACCGTGATGCTGTCGAACCGCATGCCGGGCGACGAGATCACCTTGAACCCGGACGATTCGAGGTTTCCGACCGACGTGGCGGGCACACTCTGCACCGCGTCGAGCTGGTGGCTCTTGAGTGCGGTGATCATCGCGTCGTCGGTGCTGAAGAACTGGATGCCGAACCCGGCGATGTGCGGTTTCGGGCCGTAGTACGCGGGATTGCGCTTGAACATCGCAATCTGCTTCGGCTCGTGTTTCACCAGCACGAACGGTCCGCCGGACACGATCGGCGCGTTGTTGGGGAACGTCGTGAGCGCCTGTCCGTCCCCCTCGGCGTACTGCTGCCAGATGTGCCGGGGCAGGATCGGCACGCTCATCAGGCGGCTCAGCACGTTCGAGACCGGGTTCTTGTAGTGCAGTACCACGGTGTTCGCGTCGGGCGCGGTTGCCGTGTCGAGGTCGATCACGTAGTTGGCGAGACCGGCGGTGGGCCCGTCCTGGAACTGCGCGATCGTGCTGAGCGTCCACGCGACGTCCTCGGCGCTCAGCGGTTCGCCATCGGACCATTTCGCGCCGGGATGGGTGTGGAAGGTCCAGGTCTGGCCGTCTTCGGAGGTGGTCCAGTCCGTGGCGAACTCGGGGGCGTACTTGTCCTGCGGATCGAGCTGGACCAGGGTCGGGTAGATCTGCTCGAACACCGAGAACGCCATGGTCACGACGGACACGAACGGGTTCAGCGAATCGATCGGCTGGTCGGCGCCGAGCCGGTAGATCCCGCCGTCGGCGGTCTCGCTTTCGGCCCGGCCGCACGCGGCGAGGCCACCAGCGGCCAGCACCACGGCGAGAAGCGCGGCGACCGCGCGGCGGAAGCGGTTCGTCATCGAAGCCACCTAAGGCGTGAACGTGCGGTAGAGGGGGCAGCCGGAGTAGTCGGCCCGCGTCGCGGACCCGTCGAGGAAGACGTCGAACCGCAGCCGTTCGGGGAGCCGCGCGTCCGCGCCGACGCGGAAGGAGCCGTCGTCGAGCGGGACGAGTTCCTCCGGCGCGCCGCCGCAGACCGAAACCCACAGCTTCGCCTCGTGGGCGTAAACGTGGAGATTCGACAGCCACGGGTTGTGACAGCGGTAGTGGCCGACCAGCGCGGCCCAGCGTTCCGGTGGGTCTTCCGGTGGTGGCGGGGCCGGAGGTTTCTTGTCCGGCAAGGAAAACTCGGGTACCGGCTCCCGGGTCGCCGCGATCAGATGCACGGCGGTTTCCTGCCAAGGACCGACGCCGTTGGTGAGCACCACGGCCCCGATCCCGGTGTCGAGATCGCAGGCGACGGCCGCGTGGTACCCGATCATGCCGCCGGTGTGCCAGACGTGCGGGCGCCCGCCGAACTCGCCGATCAGCATGCCGAGCCCGTACGAGCACCCCTCCTCCTCGATCCGGATCGCGGGGGTGAGGAGCTCCTTTCTCGCGGCCTCGGACAGCAGGTCGGGCCGCCCGCCCATCAGCAGCCGCAGCCATGCCGTCATGTCGACCGCAGTGGACACGACGCTGCCGTCGGCGGTGTCTGTCTCCAGCCAGGTCGCCGGGACCACGCCGTCTTCGCGGAGCGGCGGACGGTCGTCGTACCGCGGTTCGTAGCCGACCGCGCTGCGGGTGCGGATTTCGTGAGTGATCGCGGGTACCGCGGTCTGCATCCCCAGTGCGGCGAGGAGTTCGCCGAGGAGTTCGGAGTACGGCCGCCGGTGCACCGCCGCCAGCACGAGCCCGAGCGCCTTGTACCCGACGTTCGAGTAGTGGAACCAGGTTCCCGGCGGGGTGGTGGCCTCGGTGTCGCGCAGCGCCCACACCTCGAAGGCGGAATCGCCGGAAACGTCGGTGCCCTCGATGATCCCGGCGGTGTGGGACATCAGGTGCCGCAAAGTGATCGGCTCGTGCGCCGACCGGACGGAAAACCACGGCAGGTACTCGGTGACCGGGTGGTCGAGGTCGACGAGTCCCGTGTCGCGGGCCTGCAGCAGCAGGACGGCGGTGAAGGCTTTGCTGATCGACCCGATCTGGAACAGGGTGTCGCCGGTGACCGGCAGGCCGGCGGCTTGGTCGGCGAGCCCGAACGTGCCGGCGGCGAGCACGGTGTCGCGATCGGTCACCGCCATCGACAGGCCGGTGGCGAAGGACCGTTCGTGCAAGGCCGTACGGCAGGCCTGGTCCAGCGCCGGGGACGCGGGTGCTCTCATCTGCTTGAAACCTCCGGGACTGCGGTGTCCCGACCACGACGGGTCGATGGGCGTCAGTATCGAGCCCGGCGGAAACGCAGATCCTTGGACGAGAGCCCAGACATTCGGCCCCGGCCTTGTGCCCCCGGCTAAAGCAGGACCCGGGCTGCCTCACGGTGTCGCAACACCGCGTGGCAGCCCGGGTACCGAGTGCTACTCCCCCATTCTCAAGAAGGCAGATTCCACTTCTGTGCGGGACTGTTGTTGCAGGTGTACAGCTGGACCTGGGTGGATTCCTTGGTCGTGCCGCCCGGGACATCGAGGCACTTCCCGGAGTTCGGGTTGCGCAGCGATCCGTTGTCCGCCACCCACTGCTGGGCCCCGCTGTTGTTGCAGTACCAGAGCTGGATGTGGGTGCCATCGGCGGTACCGGAGTGGTCGACGTCGAGACACTTGCCGAGCACTCGCAGCGTGCTGTCGGTGCCGACGGTCCAGTCCTGGGCGTACGTGGAGTCGCAGCCGTAGATCTGGATCGGGGTGCCGTCGGCGGTCTTCGAGTTCGCGTCGTCGAGGCAGATGCTCGCCCCGACCCCCGAGGTCACCGGCCCGACCCGGGGTCGGGCCGGTCCCGGAGTGTCCCCGGCGTACGACGGCGGCGCGGCCGACGGGTCCGAGGCCCACGAGCGGTTGGCCGCGGTGCCGAGGTTGTAGGTGAGCGTGCCACCCGAGCTGACCGCGCCGGGCGGGGCGAACGCCTTGTTCCAGTCCGATCCATTCCACGAAGCCGACTGCACGTACGGCGCGTTGTCCGCGGCGCCGTTGCCGTTGATCGTGAGCGCCTGCCCGGACGGGAGCGTGACCACGGCCTGGGTGAACACCGGCGAACCCAGCGCCAGGTCGGCGGTACCCGGGGTCTCCGGGAACATGCCGAGCGCCGACCACACGTACCAGGCACTCATGGCCCCGAGGTCGTCGTTGCCGTCGGCGAGGCCGTCCGGCGCATTGCGCCAGATCTGCTGCTGGATCGAGCGGACCGTCTCCTGCGTCCGGTACGGCGCCCCGGTGTAGTCGTACTCCCACGGCAGCTCGATGCTGGGCTCGTTGCCGACCCAGGCGTACCCGTTTTCGCCCTTGTAGCTGCGCAGCACGGTGTCGAGGTAGTGGTTCATCACCGTCGGGCCGCCCTTGGCCTGGGTGAGCCCGGCCAGGTTGAACGGGATCATGCCGGTGTAGATGAACGAATCGCCCTCGACCATGCCGGTGTCGCCGGTCGGGTCGAAATTGGACACCCAGCTGCCGTCGGCATTGCGGGACTGGATGAACCCGGACTGCGGGTTGAGCAGGTTGCGCCAATCCTGCGCGCGGTTCTGGTACGTGCGCTGATTTGCGGTATCGCCGAGCGCACCGGCGAACGCAGACAAGGCGAAGTCGGCGGTCGCGTATTCCAATGTGGTGGCTGCGGAACCGTAGAAATTGCAGCAGCCGTATTGTCCGTCATGCGGCAGGTAACCCGGGTTGTTGAGATAGTTCACGCCTGGCCGGTCGTTGTTCTGTTGCGATGCTTGGGCAACCAGGCCGCGCAGCGCGGTGGCGGTGTCGAAGTCGCGGGCGCCGAAGGCGTAGTAGTCGGCGATGATGGCGGCCGCCGGGTCACCGACCATCACGTACGATTCGCCGTTGTTTTCCGACCACTTCGGGAAAATGCCGGTCTGCTGGTAGTCGTTCACCATGGACTGTGCGGTGTCGGACGCGACCTTCGGCGCGACCCACGCTTCCAGCTGCGCTTGCGAACGGTAGATGTCCCAACCGGAGTAGTTGCCGTACGCGGCATCGTGCCCGGCGTCGACGGTGTGCGTGCGGCCGTCGAATCCGGGGTACTGACGATTGGTGTCACTGATCACGTTCGGGTGCAGCAGGGAGTGGTACAGCGCGGTGTAGAACATTTTCTGCTGATCCGCCGAACCACCGGTGATCTTGATTTTGTTCAGCTGGTCGTTCCAGGATTTCGCCACCGCGGCGCGGGTACCGTTGAAGTCCCAGCCGGAGTTTTCCGCGGCACGGTTCGCGGCGGCATTGGCGGACGAGACGTAACTGAGCCCGACTTTTGCCTGTACCACCTGGTTTCCGGAGGTGTCGAACGTGACCGACCGGCTGCCGCTGCTCGAGAATGGACGGTCGAAAACCATGTCGAAGTAGACCGTGTACTTGTTTCCGGCGCCGCAGAACTGGCCACTGGTGACCTGTCCGCGCACCTGCGTGTTCGACACCACGCTGAATTGTGCGTTACTGGTGGCGTTCTGGCTCTTGTCCACTTTGAACACGAGGTTGGACTGGTTGCCCGCCGGGAAGGTGAACCGGCCCATGCCGCTGCGCGTGGTGGCGGTGAGCTCGGTGTTCACGCCGTTGTCGAGCTTCACCTGATAGTACCCGGCGGACGCGGATTCGTTGGCGTGCGAGAAGTTCACGTTCGCCGACGAGTTGACCCCGCCGGTGGTCGGCAGTACCGGCAGGTCACCCGCGGCACCGCAGCCGGGTCCGGCGATGTGGGTGAGGCTGAAACCGGTGATCGTGGAGTCCTTGTAGTTGTAGCCGCCGCCGGGCGGGCGGGAGTTCGTGTCGGGACTCCACTGGACCATGCCGAACGGGGCGTCGGCGCCGGGGAAGTCGTTGGCGTCGTTGGTCGTTCCGATGAACGGGTTCACCAGGGACGCCGGATCGGCCACCGCCTGGGCGGCTTGCGGGGCGGCTTGCGCCGGGACCGCCGACAGTCCGGCGACCGCCAGCGCCAGCGCGCAGCCGACTGCGGCGCTACGCGGTCTCGCGAGCACTCTCATCGCACAGCCTCATCTCTCTCTTCGGGGTTTCGCGGGGAAAATCAGCTGACCGGCACGCCACCCGCGACTGTGCCGCGGTAATTCCAGCTGCCGTGTCCGTCGCCGCCTTCCCAGGAATAGACGGAAGCGGCATTCGTGCTCTTGTCGAGGAGGAGGTAATCCGCATTGCCGCCACCGGTGAAATCGGCCAGCGCGACGGCACTCGAATCGGTGGTCACTCCCGTGGCGACCTGGCCCATCGATTGCCAGCCGCCTTCTTCGTCCCCACCGCGATTGAAGAAGGCATTCACCGCACCGCTCGGCGCGATCGTGACGTAATCGGCTCGCGCGTCGCCGTCGAGGTCGGCGAATCGGACACTGTTGGCGTCGGTCGTGGTTCCTCCGGCGACCTGACCGCGACCCAGCCAGCCTCCGTGGCCGTCACCGCCACGGTTCAGATAGGCGGTGACCACGCCGTTCGGGGCGATCAGGAGGTAGTCGGTGCGGCCGTCGCCGTCGAAATCGGCGAACCGCACCCGGCTCGGGTCGGTGGTCAATCCGGTGGCGACCTGACCGAGCGCTTGCCAGCCGCCGTGCCCGTCGCCACCGCGGTTGAGATAAACGCTCACCGCGCCATTCGGAGCAATCAGCAGATAATCGGCCCGGCCGTCGCCGTCGAAATCGGCGAGCCGGACGCGGGCCGGGTCGGTGGTCAATCCGGTGGCGACCTGACCGAGTGCCTGCCAGCCGCCGTGCCCGTCGCCACCGCGGTTGAGGAATACGTTCACTGCACCATTCGACGCAATGGTCACATAATCGGCCCGGCCGTCCCCGTCGAAATCAGCCCAGCGGATCTTGCCCGAGCCGCCGGATTCGGTCGCGGCGCCGAGCGGCGGATGCGCGGAAAACAACCCATCGGAATACGCCTTCGCGAGGGCACCGGAGAAACTTTCCGCCATCCGGCGGTACCCGGCGTCGTTGGGGTGCAGGTGATCCTGCATTTCCCCGGACGTGAGCGCGGGCGGTTCGACATAGCGGAACCGGTGCCCGGCTTGGTTTTCCCCCGCGGCGAAGCCCTTGACGGCCGAGTTGTACGCGGCGACCCGGCTCTCCAGCCCGGCCGAGGTCGGGATCAGGCCGAGCAGGAGCACGGTGACATCCGGCCGGTCGGCGTAGATCCGGTCGAGCAACCTGTGCAGGCGGGCCGGCGCGTTCGCGATGTCGATCCCGCGGTCGAGGTCGTTGATCCCGATGTGCAGCAGCACGACGTCCGGACGGTCGAAGGCCAGCCAGCCGCCGATGCCCGCGGTGATCTGGTCGATGGTGTACCCGCTGTGGCCCTCGTTGGCCGGGCCGGGCAGGCTGCCGTTCGTCTGGGTACCGACGAATCTGGGGGAATAGCGGGATTCCCCGGCCAGCATCGTCCACAGTGGAGCCCGGTAGGACGACACGGTGGCGCTGCCCGCACCCGCGGTGATCGAGTCACCGAGCGGCATGATCCGCACGGCAGGTCCGAGCGCGGCCGCACCGGCGGACGGCGGCACAGCCACGAGCGGGCTCACGGCGAGGGCAAGGACGGCAAGCAAACGACGGAGCAGCATGGGCGGCTTCCTCCGGTCACGGCGACGGTGGCGAGATCCGAACCCGCTCGGGCGAGCGGCGTGGCCCCCGGCTCCGCGCGGCTCCCTCCCGCCGGAGCCGGCAGGGAGCCGCGAGGACCGGGAAATCGTTGTGCGCTCCGGTAACGGGGACAATGGTCAGCCCGGCCGACAACCATGTCAACGGATTGGTTCAGACATGTCTTGTCAGAAATTCCCGGTCGGCAGCGTTTGCACCGAGGTCGGAGGCCGACCGCCGACAACGATGTCCGTACGGCTCAGCGCAGCGTGGCAGTGAGCGACCGGATGCCCTGCTCGAAAAGCCGGCCGTAGTCCGTTTCGCCGAGGTGTACCCGGAATTCGGTGAGCAGTGGGTAGTCGCCGCGCTGAATGGCGTCCTTCAGCTCGGCCATTTCCCCCGGAAGATCGGGATTGGCCTCGGTGGTCGCTTGTTCTTCGAGGACGTGCCCGATGGCGAAATTCACCAGCAGAATCGCGGATTCCGTCGCCTCGACCGCTTCGAGCCCGCCCTCGCGCAGGGCGCCCAGCAACGTTTCGGTGAGCCCCAGGGTGTTCGGCCCGGTGGAGTGGGTACCCGCATAGACGCGCGCGCCGTCGCGGCGAGACAACAACGCCGTGCGCAGATTCCGCAGCAAGGTCCGTACACGCTCGCTCGGCACCGTCTCGTCGGTCTCGGCGCATCCCGCCAGCAGCTCCTCCGCCATCGCGTTGAGCAGCGCGCGTTTGGTGGGGAAATAGCCGTACAGGGTGCCGACCTGGACTCCGACCGCGGTGGCGAGCTTGCGCATGGTGAGCGCGTCGAGCCCGGCTTCGTCGAGCAGGCGCAGCGCGGCAGCGGTGACGTGGGCCCGGTCGGCCGCCGGCGGGCGACCGCGGCCGCGAGCAGGGTGCGCAGTCATGACACAGCGAGCCTACCAGCGCGTTTGACAGCTTCCGCGAGACGGCGGCACACTGACGGAGTATTAAATGAACGTTGTTCGAAAAAGGAGGCGATCATGGACACCGACGTGGTGATCAGCGGCGCGGGCCCAGCCGGTCTGCTGCTCGCGAGCGAACTCGCGCTGGCCGGGGTACGGGTGCGGGTGCTGGAACGGCTGACCGCCCGGCACGAGCAGTCCCGCGCGCTCACCCTGCATCCGCGGAGCATCGAGATCCTCGACCTGCGCGGGATTGCCGGCCGGTTCCTCGACGCCGGGCACACGCTCCCCGGCTGGCATTTCGCGAGCTTGCCGACGCGGCTGGACTTCTCGTCGCTCGAAACCCGGCACGGCTACACCCTGTTCCTCGCGCAGGCCCAGACCGAGCGGCTGCTCGAGGAACGCGCGCGGGAACTGGGGGTCGAGGTCGCTTATGGACACGAGGTCGTTTCCGTGGCGCAGGACGAAAACGGCGTCGACGTCGTCGTGACCGGGCCGGATGGGGAAGCCACCCTGCGCGCGGCGTACGTCGTCGGCTGTGACGGCGCGCGGAGCCGGGTCCGGGAAAGCGCCGGGATCGGTTTCCCCGGCTCGGACACCACGGTGACCGGCATGCTCGGCGATTTCACGACCGTCGATGCGGCGGCGATCGCCGAGGGCGGGGGTCCGCTGATGATCGTGCCGCTGTCGGACGGGGCGACCCGGTTCGTTGTCGTGGATCCCGACCGGATGCACGTGCCGACGTCGGAACCGGTGACCTTCGAGGAGTTCCGCGCCGCGGTGGTCCGGATGACCGGCCAGTCGTTCGGGATCGCGGAGCCGCGGTGGCTGTCCCGCTTCGGCAACGCCACCCGGCTGGCCGAAACCTACCGCGCCGGACGGGTTTTCCTCGCCGGCGATGCCGCGCACATCCACTTCCCGGCCGCGGGCCAGGGCCTCAACGTCGGCCTGCAGGACGCGATGAACCTTGGCTGGAAACTCGCCGCCGAGATCAACGGCTGGGCCCCGCCCGGCCTGCTCGACACCTACCACGCGGAGCGGCATCCGGTCGGGAAATCGGTCACCGACAACACGTTGTCGCAGGTCCTGCTGCTGGAGCTGCTGCTCGTGCCGCAGTACCAGCGCCCGGTCGCCGCACTGCGCGACCTGCTGAACGACCTGCTCGGCATTCCCGAGGTCAACGCGCGCCTCGCCGGGCTGGTGACCGCACTCGGCACGACCTATCCGTCCCCGGACGATCCCCTCATCGGCACCCGCATGCCGGACCTGGATCTCGACGGGCCCGGACAGCGGGTTTCGAGCCTGCTGCACACCGGGAAGTTCGCCTACCTGACGTCCGGTGCCGCCCCCGCGGTCCCGGCGGACCGGGTCACCGTGGCTGCGCTGCCGGAGAAATGGGAGGCCGAGGAGGTGCTCGTGCGCCCGGACGGGCATATCGCGTGGGTCCGCCGTCCTGGTTCGGCGCCCGCCGATCTGTCCGCTCTGTCGGCTTGGATCACCGCATGAGCGCGGTCGAGTACCTGAATCCGGCTGGCCTGCACCGGATTCCGGGCGCCCTCACGGCGTGCGTTGTCGTTCGCAGCGCCGGTCTGGTGTTCCTCTCCGGCCAGGTCGCGTGGGACGAGCACGGCGCGCTGATCGGCGACGACCATTTCGCGCAAATGCGGCAAATCGTCCGCAACCTCGATCTCGCGCTGGCCGCCGCAGGCTCGGGGCGCGACCTCATCGTGAAGGAGACGGTCTACGTCGTGGACCACCAGCCGGAGTTGCTGCCGGGCCTGCTCGTCCCGCTGCGCACGAGCGGGGCGGAACCCCCGGCGAGCACGCTGGCCGGGGTGAGTGCGTTGTTCGCGCCCGGGGTGCTGGTCGAGGTCGACGTCGTGGCGGCGCTGCGATGAGCCACTACGTCCTGGTCCACGGATCGTGGTGCGGCGGCTGGGTGTGGGACGACATCGCGGCCCGGCTGCGCGCCGGCGGGCACACCGTGGAGACGCCGACGCTGTCCGAGGGTTCCGGTCTCCACCAGCACATCGACGAGGTCGTCTCGCTGCTGGAGCCGGACGACGTCACGCTGGTCGGCCACAGTTACGGCGGGATGGTGATCACCGGGGCCGCCAGCTGTGCCCAGGTCCGCGAGGCGGTTTATCTCGACGCATTCCTGCCGCGGCCCGGGGAATCCGCTTTCGATCTGCTGCCGATGCTTCGTGGGTTGTTTGCCGAGGCAGCAGCTGGGGAAACCGTTCCCCCATTCGGATTCGACCGGTTCGGCATGACCGATCCGGCATTCCTCGCCCGGCTACGGCCGATCAGCATTGCGACGCATACGGAAGCATTGCCACGTGCTGCCGTTTCTCCACAGCGGTATGTGCTTTTCGGCAGCCAGTCCCTTTTCGCGGGGATGGCTGGTCGCGCTTCGCAATGCCAGGTGCTCGAGACCGGCCACTTCGGACTGGTGACCGACCCGGACACCGTCCACTCGGCAATCATCGAAAGGCCCGCACCATGACCGATGACCTGGAACAAGCCCTGATGCAGCGAGCCTGGACCGACGCCGCGTTCCGCGATCTCCTCCGCGCGGACCCCCGGGCCGCCCTGACCGAACTCGGCGTCGAGGTACCCGAGGAAATCGAAGTGGACATCCGCGTACAGGACCGGCGCACGCTTTATTACCTGATTCCGCCGCTCCGGTCCGAGCCGGTCGAAGGCGTCGAGCAAATCGATCTCTGGCGCAGCGCCGACCTGTTCTGCTGGATCATGCCGGAAAACCTGAAAGCGTCGCTGCTGACCATGCGCCGTTCCTTCCGCGAGAACCGGAGCATTACCTCATGACCCCAGAAGAACTGTCCCGGAACCATTTCCGTCAGCTCACGACCGACCCGGAAGTACGGGAGGAATTCGTCACGGACCCGAGAGCCGCACTCCGCAAGCATTTCGGCACCGTCCCGGACGGCGACTACCGCGTGGAAAGCATCGACGAACGACCGGGTCTGATCACCATCCTCCTGCCACCGGAACCGGCCGACCACGTACCCGTGTTCGACCTGTTGTACGCCAACGGAACCGGCGGTTTCCTCATCCCGGACGAAGACCTGACCTGGGTCGTGCGCGGCATGCGATCCTCCTGGCTTCGCGCAGCCCAGTCACCGTGACCCGGCAGCCTCCAGCTTCGCGGTAATGGGTTCGAGCTCGGCGATCAGCCCGTCGAGCTCGGCCGGGGCGAGGGCGTCGTACGGCGCGTCGGCAAGCTCGTCGGTCAGGGTTTCGATCCGTTCTTTGGTCCGGCGGCCGGAGTCGGTGAACCGGCCGCCGGAGTCGACGAGCCCGCGCTCGCGCAAGCCGTCCATGACCTCGGCCAGCCGTTGTTTCGGCAGGTGATGGATGCGTCCGAACGATTCCGCCGGGTGAATTCCCATGTCCAGCGCGGACAGTACGTGCGATTCCGTGCCGCCGATCCGCTCGCTGAGCAGGGCGGCGATGTGCCCGTCCCCGCGGTGCTCACGCAGCATGGTCGCGGAATGCCACAACCGGGCGACCGGGTCACCCGGGATCGGCAGCGTACGCATCCCGGCGTACATCATCCGGCCTTCGGTGGGTGCGCTCGTCGCGGCTTTGGTGGCCAGGTCGGCCGCGCGTACCAGGCCCGGGGAGCCGACGAGCTCGTCGCCGAGGATTCGCCGCACGGACGCTGCGCTGCCCCGCAGCCTCGCCGCGACGGACGCCTCGGGCGGGATCGTCTCCCACGCGCTCGGGATGTGCCGCGCGGCCTCGCCCTCGGCGAAGTTGTAGAAAGCCGCGTGCACGACCTGCGCCGGCACCCGCCCCAGCGGCGCGGCGCGGCTGGCGAAATAGCCGTCCCAATAGGTGCGGTGGCCGAGCGCGGCCAGCTCGTCGTTGCACTCGTCGGCGAAGAACGTGACCAGGCAGATCGGCTCCAGGAGCTCGAACATCCGGCGGGCGATGCGGGTCATGGCCTGCATGGTACGGCTCACGGCCAGGACACCGACTCCTCCAGCGCCCATGGTCCGGCTCACGGCCAGGACACCGACTCCTCCAGCGCCATCCGGACCGCGGCCTCGCCCAGCACCGGGCCGAACTTGAACCCGTGCCCGTTCAGCCCGGCCAGATGCACGACGTCCCGCTCCCCCGGCCGCAGATGGAAATGCCCGTCGGCGGTGGTCGGGGCCAGGCACTGGAAGGCGCTTTCCGCTTTGGGGTCCAAATCGGACCGATGGGTGCGGACGTACCATTCCGCGTCCCGGACCCCGTCCGCCAGCGCGGTTTCCCCGGGATAGGGGCGCATCGGCATCACCTTCGCCGGGGTGTCGGCGTCGAGGTTCGGCATCCCGCCGAACCGGCGGCCGTCCGGAAGTTCGTGGATGAACGGCGGGAACGACAACGGCTGCGCGCCCCAGAACCACGGCACGACGAGCTGGTCCAGCTGCAGCGGAACACCGGTTTCCTGCGCACCGGTGGCCACGACGACCTTCCGCGCGTGATGAACCCCGTCGCGGGCCCGGAGCCGGACCGAGCCATCCACCGGCTCGATGTCGGTGATCTCGCATTCGGTCTCGACGGCCGCACCGAGCGCCCTTGCCCGGTCCAGCATGGCGGTGATGGCGTTTTCCGGGCTGACCAGACCTGCGTTGCGTTCGAGCACCCCGGCTGTTCCGTTCCGTAGCCACGGGTAACTTTCGGCGAGATCGACGACGTCCATGGCGATGTCGAACTCTTTTGCTTGATCCAGCGCCGAAGTGAGGAGCGGCGAATCACGTTCGCCGAGCAGCAGCAGTCCGGTGTGGAACCACACGCGTTGCGCCGCCCCCGCGTCGAGTTCGTGCCACAGCCGAAGGGAACGCCTCGCGGGCTCCACATAGGACTGTCCTTCGTAGGCACTCCGCCGCACGATTCTCGTGCGCCCGTGCGAAGAACCCAGAGCGTGCGGCGGCGTACCGAGGTCGAAACCCACCATCCGCAGCCCGCGTTCGGCCCCGCGCCACAACGTCGACGCTCCGGCAATACCCAGCCCGACCACCGCGATGTCGTACACCTTCACACCTCCGGAGCGAAAACCGCCTGGACGTCGAGACCCAAAGAGAGCGCCACCAGCAACCGGAGCCGGGCCTTCACCGGCGCAAGATCCCCAGCCGGGACGACCCCGGCCGCGCGCAGGCCAGTCTCCGATCCGGGGCCGCCGTACGTCGAGGTCAGCACGGTCCCGCGGCCACAACGGGAGGCGAGCACGACCGGTTTCCGGCTCGCCAGGTCATGCACCGCTTCCGCACACCACTCGGGCACGTGCCCACCACCGGTCCCCGCGATGACGAGGCCGTCGGCTTCGCCTGCCGCACGCAGCAACCGGTCGCTCATTCCGGCGGTGACCCACACCAGCTCGACCGACGCGTCGAGCTCGCCCGGCCTGCCGAGCGGCTTCCGGCGAGCGCCCGGCCGGTACCGGACCACCCGGTCCTCGACGACCGCGCCGACCAGCCCGCCGGGTCCGCTGTCGAAGCTGTGCGCCCGGTTCGTATGGGCTTTGGTGACCCACTCGGACGCGTGGATCTCGCCGTCGAAGACCACGACCGGACCGTCCGCAGCCAGGCCGGGACAACCCGCCGCGACCACGGCAGCCCGCAGGTTCGCCGGTCCGTCCGCACCCGGTTGCTCGATCGCGCGCATCGCCCCGGTCAGCACCACCGGAACGGGCACGTCGAGCACGAGGGACAGCAGGTACGCGGTCTCCTCGAGGGTGTCGGTGCCATGTAGTACTACGATTCCGTCTGCCCCGCCGTCCACCGATCTCTCGATGTCCACCGCGAGGCCAAGCATGTCCGACGGCCGCATGTTGCGGCTGGAAGTCTGCAACACCTGGCGGGCGCGGATCCGCACGTGGTCACCGAGACCGGCGGTGCTGCGGAGGTCAGCCGCACTGAGCGTCGGAACGAGCCGCCCGGTGACGTCCTGCGCGCTCGCGATCGTGCCGCCGGTACCTAGGACGTCGATCACCGGCCCTCCCGCGGCGCTCACCAACCCACTCCAGCACTCTCCGGCTTTCGTCCGGCACTCTCCGGCTTTCGTCCCGCACGCTCAGGCTCTCGACCGGCACTCACCGAGCCACCTCCAGCGCTCGACCGGCGCTCACCAGCACACCTCCGGCACTCACCGAGCCACCTCCCCCGGCGCTCTGGCGGATTCCGGCCCCTCGTGCCGGGCCCGCACGAGCCGCCCGGCCGGTTTCCCCTCCACCACTCCGTCCCGCATCGCGACCCGCCCGCCGAGCACCGTCGCGACCGGACGACCCGTGAGCCGCCGCCCTGACCAGGGCGAAAGCGGGTGGAGCGCGTGCAGGTCGGCGTCGCGGACCTCGAATTCGGCAGCCGGGTCGACCACCGTCAGGTCGGCGTCCGTTCCCGGCAGCAGCGAGCCTTTCCGCGGGTAGAGCCCGTACAGCTTGGCGGTCGAGGTGCTGAGCACGTCGGCGAGACGGACCGGGTCGAGGCGTCCGCGCGCCATCGCGTCGAGCATCGTCGGGACCAGCGTTTCCACCCCGACCACCCCGGCCGGTTGGGTGTCCAGACCGGCGGCTTTCTCCTCGAGCGTGTGCGGCGCGTGGTCGGAACCCACCGACACGACGACGCCGTCCCGCACGGCCTGCCACAACGCATCCTGGTCCGCACGCTGCCGGATCGGCGGGTAGACCTTCATGATCGGCCCGATTTCGGCGTAATCATCGGCGGTGAAAGAAAGGTATTGCGGACAGGTTTCGGCACTGATCCCCACGCCGTCCGCCCGTGCCTGGCGCACGATTTCCGCCGCTTCCGCGGATGCCATGTGCACGACGTGGAATCGGCATCCGGTAAGTCGCGACAAATGCGCCGCCACCGCGACGGACGTCGATTCCGCAGACGCGGGCCGCGCGTTCAGCAAATCGTCATACGTGGCAAGGGGATGTCCGAGCTCTTCCTCCGCCGCCATCAGGATATGCCGGTCTTCACAGTGCGCGGCAAGCAATCCGCCGCGCTCGGCGACGCGCCGGAACAACGTGAGGACGTCGCCGTTCTCCGGTGGCGCAATCACCTGGTCCGCGGGCAGATCGCTGATGTTGTAGACCAGGGAACGGGTGTCGCGACGCAACGCGTACGCCCAGAACAGTTTCACGGCGACGACCCCGGCATCGAACAATTCGTCGACCGCCTCGATATTCTCCGCCCCCAACGCCATTCCCCACAATGCGAAATCGACCCACGCCTGCGGTTCGAGCGCTTTGACCCGGTCGTCGAACGACGCCCGGTCAGTGACCGGCGGGACGGAATTCGGCATTTCCAGCACGGTGGTGACGCCGCCGTGCAGCGCGCCGAGGGTCGAGTGCCCGAAGGTCTCCTTGTGCGTGAGGCCCGGATCGCGGGAGTGCACGTGCGGGTCGAGGAACCCGGGGAACACCAGCTTGCCGCGCGCGTCGAGGACATCGTCCGCCCGGGTTTGCTCGCCCGGGTCGAGCCAGGCCGCAATCCGGCCGTCGGCGCAGACCACGTCCGCCGCGAGCAGCCCGGACGGGGTCACGATCGTGCCGTCTCGGATGACCAGCCGCACGGTGCGTCACTTCCTTTCCGCTGGAATGTCGAGCTGGATGAGCGCCGGACCGTCCTCGGCCACCGCCCGTTTCATCGCCGCCGGGAGCTCTTCGGGGGACACGCGCACTGCCGGTACGCCGAAACCGTGCGACAGGTTGACCCAGTCGATCTCCGGTGACCGCAAGTCCATCAACGCCTCGACCTCCGGCGAAACCCCGGTGATCCCGGCACGTTGCTGCTCGACGGACAGGATCTGGTAGCGATGGTTGGCGCAAATCACCGTGGTGACGTTCAATTCCTCGCGCGCTTGAGTCCACAATGCCTGGAGGGTGTACAGCGCACTACCGTCCCCTTGGACGTTCACCACCGGCCGCTCCGGTCCACATGCGACCGCCGCCCCCGTCGCAAGTGGACCGCCGATCCCGATGGACCCACCGGTCAACCCGAGATACGTGAACTCCTTGCGGCCCACCGCATGCTCGAACACGTCCGGCGCAGACGTGATCGCCTCGTCGACGTAAATCGCCCCCTCGGGCAGCACGTCCGCAATCAACGCACTCAGTCCATTGTCGACTGGTTTGGCCGGTTCGGCCGCCACTTTCCCTTTTGCATCGACAATTTCCGCAATCGCCTGTAACGCACCCACGACGTCATCGGTCACCCGAGCAGCCGGAAACACGACCGTCTCATCGGGAATGACGTGCGACGGCCCACCCTGGTACGCAAAAATGGCCACCGGTTCGTCCAGCCCCGCCAGCACGACCGTGCTCGCACCGGTCAGCTGAGCAATCGCCGCGTCCGGGAAGTAACCGAGCCGCTCGATCACCGGCACCCCCGGCCCGGACTCCATCCGCGCCGGTTGCCGCTTACTGAACACCCGGCACCCGGTAGCCGCCCGAATCCGCCCCGCCGCAACCAGCCCTTCCCGTGACAGTCCCGCTCCGTCGACGATCAGCACCGCGTTGTCCTTGGCCAGCTCCCTGGCCGCCTGCTCGACCCGCCCGGCATCAAACCCAGCCGCCCACGGCTCCCGACACCGGTGCGGTTGACTCCGGGTGACCTCCCCCCACTGCACGTCGGTCGGAAAGACCACAGTGGACACTCCCCGCCCCTCGACCGCAGCCGCGTAGGCAAGCTGGAAATCCGCCGCCGCGTCATCGCTGGCCCGGGTTTCCCTGACGAACAGCGAGAAATACTGGGCCAGCCCCGAAACATCAGACGACAGCAAGGAATCCTGATTGAGATGCCGATTCGCATGCGTCCCGACGACGTTCACCACGGGACTCGCGGCTTTGCGCGCGTTGTGCAAATTGGCCGCCCCGTTCGCGAGCCCAGGCCCGAGATGGAGCAGGGTCATCGCGGGCCGCCCGGACATCCGCGCAAACCCGTCGGCCGCCCCGGTACAGACCCCCTCGAAAAGCCCCAGCACGGACCGGATCCCGGGCGTCCGGTCCAACGCGCCGAGCAAATGCACTTCGGTAGTACCAGGATTGGCAAAACACACGTCAACCCCCGCACCGACGGCCGCCTGAAGCACGGAATCCGCACCGTTCACCGGAACCCACTTTCGGATCGACGGCAGCGTGCTCTTCTGGTCGGCACCGCTTGCCTTATCGCTACAGTGAGCACTGTAGTGCTTGGTGCAGTGCGGCGGCAAGATGGAAGCGTGGATTCGGGTGGTTCCTGGGGGCGGGGTGGGCGTGAGTGCCGGGAGGGCGGGGTTGGCGGGGCCTCACCGGTCGGAGCGGCTCAGTTGGGTGAACGCGCCCGGCCTGGGGAAGCGCACGGTGAGTCGGGAGGGCAGCGAGATCACGACGGTGGCGGCACGGTGGCGGTGCGTGCGGTGGCGGTGCGGTGGCGGTGCGGTGGCGGTGCGGTGGCGGTGCGGTGGCGGTGCGGTGGCGGTGCGGTGGCGGTGCGGTGGCGGGGTTACGGCACCGGCAGCACCACCAGTGGTCGCAGCACCGCTGCGACGGGCACCGGCCTTCTCCGTGACGGCAGCCGCCTTCTCCGTGACGGCGGTGGCCGTCGCCGCGGCGACGGTGGCAGCGCAGCAGCAGCAGCCGCCGCGGCGACGGTGGTAGCGGCGGTGGTGCTAGCCGCCACGCGGCGGCCATGGCAGTAGCGGCAGCGGCAGTCTTGGCAGCAGCAGCCTTGGCAGTGATGGCAACTGCAGTGGCGGCGGGCATCTGCTCCGGCAGGCAGCATTCGTTCGCAGCGCCAGCGCGGCGGCAGCCGTTCGCAGCGCCAGCGCGGCGGCAGCCGTTCGCAACGCCAGCGCGGCGGCAGCAGTTCGCAACGCCAGCCGCGGTCGCATCCTTCGCGACAACGGAAGTCGCCACGACGACGGTGTGGCAGTCGTAACAGCGGCGACACTCGGGGCGGCGGTAGCCGCCGCATTCGCGACATCGGCAGTCGCCGTCACGGTGGTGGCAGCGCGGCTGCGACGGCTGCACCGTGGCGACAGAGAACACTGCGGTGGCAGCAGCACCGTGCAGCCGGGGCAGTCGTAGCGGCCGCGACACAGGTAGTCGCAACCGCAACGGCAGCAACGGCAACGGCAACCGCAACGGCAACGGCAGCAACGGCAGCAACGGCAGCAACGGCAACGATGCCAGCAGCAGCGGCGGTGCCAGCAGTCACGGCAGAACGGCAACCACCGCCGCAGTGGTCATGCTGGTTGCTGGAGCAGTCGCCGGGGAGGAGTCACCCGCCGGCCAACTCGCCGGATCCCCCAACCCAAGACGACTCACCCGCGGAGGCTCACTCCGCGAAATCGCAAGAGAGCACCTCCACCAGGCAAATCGACCCAGCGGGTCCGGACCGCAAACCAACCCGGCCCAATAAACTCAGCCCGCCTCACCCTTCCGGGTCACATGCACATTCCCCACCAAACTATAGATATCCCCCCGCGGGCTGACCGCCCCCGAGACCAGCGCGCGGACCACCCGCTCACTATTGTCAAACGCCTCCCGCTCAACAAGATCCCGTGCCTTTTCCACATCCCGATCCCGGATTGCGTCCAGGATGTCCAGATGCGTACCCGTCATCTTGTCCGGCGGCAACCCGTCTATCCCCAGATGGAAGAACCGCGACGAGGAATCCAACGCCTGCCCCAAAGCCGTCACCAAACGTGGATTTCCCGCCAGTTCCGCGACTGCCAGATGGAACTTCCGGTTCATCGCGACGCGTTCCGCACCCTCCATCGGTTCCTGCGACGCCACCGCGAGCGGCCGCAGTGCATCCACGTCCTCCGGTTTCGCCCGGTCGATCGCCAGGGTCACGATGGCGCTCTCGATCGCCCATCGGAGTTCGGCCAGCTGGCGGATGTCCGCGAACGTCATCGGGGCCACCTCGAACCCGACGGCGGACCGGCGCGTGATCAGGCCTTCCTGGCGCAGCCGCTGGATCGCGTCGCGTACCGGGGTCGGGCTCATCCCGTACTCCTTCGCGAGCCCCTGTTCCGAAATCGGCGTACCCGGCGCCAGCGCGCACGTCAGGATGCGGTGGCGCAGGTCGTCATAAGCGCGCACCCAGGCGGGCGGGCCCCCCTTGCGCGTCGTCTGCTTGGCCACGATATCCCTTCGACGAAGTCGGCGAGCTCAGCGAGATCAGCACTGTACTCACCACTATGGTACTTGCTTCAGTTCCCGCCCCGCACTGTCGACCCAGCGGCGCGGCTGGTTCTGCAGGTGCACGAGATTGGTCTGCATGTCGCGCACGATCCGCTCCATCGGGTTCGCCGCGTAAATGCTCGCCGACCCGGTCATCTCCACCGCCAGCTCCAGCACCCGGCGCGCCAGCTGCCCGGTCACCGGTCCCATCGCGAGCATCCGCGCGAACTGCCGGTCGTCCAGCAGCCCGCCGCGGCCGAACAGCACCTCGTCGAACTCGTCGGCCACCGCGTAGGCGTGCGACCGCGCCACGTCGAGCAGGCTCGCCGCCTCCCCGTACAAGCGCTTGATCCCCTCCCGGTCCGCCAGCGGATGCGGACCCGACGTGATGCGATCCCGCACCACCGCCAGCGCATGCCCGGCAATTCCGAGAGTGATTCCGACCGCATTGTAAAACGGCAGCTCCACGTGCCGGTTCAACGGATCCGCCGCAACATCCGGGGCCGCCGAACGGACGAAGAAATGACCATCCGGAACAAACGCCTGTACGACCGAATACGAATTGCTGCCACTGCCGCGCATTCCGGTCACATGCCAGTCGTCCTCGATCGTCACGTCCTCCCGCGGCAGGTACGCGCCCAGCACCAGCGGCGCTCCGCCCGGACCGAAAACCTGCGTGTCACCGTCGAAAACGTGGACCCCGCCGAGTACCTGGTCCGCGGAATGCACCCCGCTGCCGTAACTCCACCGCCCGGTCACCGAATATCCGCCGTCGACCTTCCGCGCCTTTCCCGGCGGATTGAACGAACCCGCAGTCGCATAGTCAATCGACGGATACAGCGCGTCGACCGCCTCCGCATCGAGCCGGCTGGCATAAAACCCGGAGTCGGAAAGGATTTTGACGTTCCACCCCACCGAACCGTCGGCCGAGCACAGCAGTTCCACCACGCGGGTCTGATCGCGCAGGGTCAGCTCGGGCCCGCCCAGCCGCCGCGGGAACGCGAACCGGAAACATCCCGCCCGGGCCAGCACGTCCTTCAGCGGCTCGGTGAGCCTGCCCAGCCGTTCGACCTCGTCGGCCTCTTTCTCGACGAACGGCAGCACCGCGCGAGTGTTGGCGAGGATCGCCTCGGCGTCGACCGGATCCGCCAGCTCGGGCCCGGTCTCAGTAACGGTCGTCGACATGTCCCTCTCCCTCTCCAGCCATCAACCCCGCCCGTACCAAGGCGTCCGCAACGATCCGGTCTTCCGGCT
The DNA here is from genome assembly GCF_000717335.1 of Amycolatopsis jejuensis. GTDB lineage: Bacteria > Actinomycetota > Actinomycetes > Mycobacteriales > Pseudonocardiaceae > Amycolatopsis > Amycolatopsis jejuensis. The sequence goes on along the minus strand of NZ_JNYZ01000005.1, from coordinate 164,906 downwards.
CCGCCAATGCGAGCAGCGGTTCCCGCAGCTCCGACCCCGCGCGGCCGAGCAGCCGCATTGCCGCTTTGATCCCCCGGGTCGCACTGCCGAACTCGAGCACCGGCGACAGGCTGCACAGCCGCCGGTACGAATCGAACTCCCCGCGCGCCCACTCCTCGGCAACGCCAGCCGCCAGCTCCGGGGCAAGATTCGCTTCCGCAGAAAGAAATCCGTCCGCTCCCAGCGCGACCGCCGAGAACCCGTAGCCGACCGAACCACTGTGGACAGTCACCGGATGCGGTGCGGCAGCGGCAACCCGTACCGCATCGAGCACATAGGACATCTGGCCGGTGTTCACATGAAGACCCTGTACCTGTGGATAGTCGGCCAGCAGCCGCGACAGCACCTCCGGCGGCACGAGATAACCCATGTTCTCGTGCGTCGACAGCACCACCGGAAGCGAAACCCCGTCCAGCACCGTCCGGAAGTACCGTTCGATCTCGCGCGGCCCGGGTCGTCCGCCATGGCCAAGGTCGAGCGAATACACCTGCATCCCGTCGAGCCCGCTGTCCGCCACGACCTTCGCCAGCTCGATCAGCTCACCTGCCTGCCGCGGCTCGAAACCGCTGGCATACACCCGAATCCGGCCCGCCGCAGCTTCCCGGGACACCTCATACAGCCGCACCGTCTCCGCCGCCGAAAGCGTATAGCCCTGCCCCGGAGAGGAACCACCGATGAAGACATCCAGCCCAGCAGCGGCGATCGCATCGACATGCTGCCGCAACGCCTCGACGTCCAGTGTCCCTTCCGGACCGAACGGCGTCACCATCATGACCCTGATCGACACACTCATCGCAACCCCCGTCCCGCGGCCGGCAGCAGATCCTCCGGCCGGTACGGCAGCCGGGTCGGCGCAATGCCCAGCGGGCGCACCGCATCCACGACCGCATTGGCCACCGCACCGTGTGGTGCGATGGTGCCGACCTCCCCGCATCCCTTGCTACCCAAGGTGTTCACCGGGCTCGGCGATTCGTAGTGCACAATGGACACTTCAGGGACGTCGGTGGCAAGCGGCAGCAGGTAGTCGACGAGGCTCGACGTCACGATCTGCCTGCCCTCGTCGTAGGCGTGCGCTTCCATCAGCACACAGCCGATGCCGTTGGCAGCGCCGCCCTGCACCTGCCCGTTCACCAGATCCTCTTTGATCACCACGCCGCAGTCGTGGACGATCGTCATCGCGGTGACCGACGGCAGGTAACTCACCGGGTCCACCTCCACCACCGCGAGCGCCGCGCACTGCGCCACCACGTGCTGCTGATCGACCGTGCGGGTCTCGTCCGCACCAGGTTCCACGTCGAGCTTCTTCACCGCTCGCAACGCCTGTACCAGGCTTTCGAAAACCCCGACCGCGCCGCGGCTGGCGAAAGTACCGGTGCCCGGCGGGCACAAATCCGTGTCACCTTCCAGTACGTCGATCACGTCAAGGGAAACCCCGAGTTCCTGCGCCGCAATCTGCCGGTACGTTTCGGCGTGCCCCTGCCCGGCCTCGGCCGCGCTGGTCCGGATCTCGATCCGCCCGTCGTCCTTCACCACGACCCGGCTCGCGTCATACCCCGGAATCGACTCCATGCCACGGTTTGCGTAGTCCGCCGCGCACACGCCACTGCCCTCATTGAACAGTCCGATCCCGACTCCGACCAGCCGCCCCTCGGCCCGCGCCGCATCCCGGACCTCGCACAGCCGGTCGTACTCACCGCGTTCCCGCAGCAACTCCAGCAACGACGCATAGTCCCCGGAATCAATCCGGCTACCGCTCGCGCTACGCCCGGGCAGCTCCGGAATCCGATTGCGATACCGAATCTCGAATTGATCAAGATCGAGGTCCCGCGCAATCAGATCCACCATCCGCTCGGTGGCATGCACAGCAGCGAGCGCACCGACCCCGCGATGCACCCCAGCCGGACATCGGTTACTGGCAACACCTTGGGCTACGTAGCGGAAACCTTCCAGGTCGTACGGCCCGAACACCGCACTCGCACAGGTAATCGTTTCCGAAATCGGAGAATGCGGATAAATACTGTACGCCCCGGCGTCATGCACAGTTTCCTGGTCCACCGCCAGAAACCGGCCTTCTTCACTCACCGCGACCCGGAGCTTGATCGTGGTCTCGTGCGCATGCGCACTCGCGATCAGATTCTCCCGGCGATCCTCGACCCAGCGAACGGTGCGTCCCAGTTTCCGCGCGGCCGCCGCAACAGCGACCTCCTCGGGAAACACATGTGCCTTCAACCCGAACCCGCCACCGACATCCGGTACGACCACCCGAACCGCGCGTTCGGCCAGCCCCAGCGACTTCGCAACGACCAGCCGTACGATGTCGGGAATCTGCGTCGACGTCCACACCGTGAGCCGGTCGTCTTCCCAGCTCGCCACCACCCCACGGCATTCCATCGGCATCGCCGACACTCGCGAGGTCGAAAACGTCTCCTCGTACACCCGATACGCCCGAGCAAAAGCGTCGTCGACGTCGCCATTCTCCTGCGAAGCACGATAGAAGACCCCATCCGGAATCCCTTCGTGCAACGGCGTTCCGTCCGGCAACGGCTCATAGTCCACATCGGCCTGATCGGCAAGATCCTCGGCGTGGTAACGATCTGCGGCCCACACGAGCGCAACGGGCTCACCCACGAACCGGACCCGGTCCGCAGGCAGCGGCTGCCACTGCGAATCGCCCAGCCCGTGCCCGACGATGACCAGTGGCTCGATTTCCCCGGCCAGATCGGCGCCGGTGAACCCGTCGGCAGTACCCAGATCGATCGACGTGATCCGCGCGTACGGCACCGGCGAACGGACGAACGCGACCTCCAGCACGTCGTCGAACTCCAGGTCGGCCAGGAACGCGCCCGTTCCGCGGAGCAGGCCGGACTGCCGGTCGTGGGTCAGCCTTGGCATTCCTGCACCGCCTTCACAATCCCCGCGTACCCGGTGCAGCGGCACACATTGCCGGACAGTTCCCTGCGGATCTCGTCCTCTTCCAGCCGCTCGCCGCGGTCCAGAATTTCCTGTGCACTGACCAGAAAACCGGGCGTGCAGAATCCACATTGGAGCGCCGCGTGCTTCCGGAAGGCTTCCTGCAACGGACTCAGCCCCGAGCCGTTCGACATCCCTTCGACCGTCCGCACTTCAGCGCCTTCCGCCTGTACGGCCAGCACCAGACAGGCCCGAACCGCCTGTCCGCCAAGCAAAACCGTGCATGCCCCGCAGGCGCCCTGTTCACACCCGAGATGGGTGCCGGTGAGCCGCAGCCGGTCGCGGAGGAAGTCCGCGAGCGTCATCCGCGGCTCGGCCTCGGCCTGCCGCAGCCGGCCGTTGACCGTCATGCTCACTCGCATGCCTGCTCCACCACCCGTCGCACCAGTGCCGAGCCGACTGCCCGGCGGTAGTCCGGGGACGCGTGGATGTCCCCTCGAACGTCGATCTCCCCTGCCGCAATGGCCACCAGCTCGTCGCCCGGCGAACCGCCACCACGCAGGTACTCCTCGGTGGCCACCAGCCGGTGCGGCATGGCTCCGGTGGCGAACGCGACCACCGCCCACTCCCCACCGATCCGCACCGCCACGACGCCGACCAAGGCGAAATCCCCGTGCCGCCGCGCCACTTCGGCGAATCCCCAGCCGTCCACTGTGGCCGGTACGCGCACGTGGGTCAGCACCTCGTCCGACTCCGCTGCCGTCCACAGTGGACCGACCAGGAAGTCCGCCGCGGCGACCTCACGAGCACCCTCCGGACCGACCAGGCGCACGGTGGCGCCGAGGGCGAGCGCGAGCGCGGGCCATTCGGCGGCCGGGTCGGCATGCGCGAGGGAACCGCCGACCGTGCCGCGATTGCGGATCTGGAAGTGCCCGATCTCCGCCACCGCCGCGGGAATCAGCCCCGGCAGCAGCCCAGGAGCGAGCTGCAGCACCTCGGTCTCGGTGGTCAGCGCGCCGATCGTGGCCGACCCGTCGCGCACCTCGACCCCGCGCAGCTCCTCGATCCGGCCGACGTCGACCAGCATCGACGGCTGCGCCAGCCGCACGTTCAGCAGCGGGACCAGGCTCTGCCCGCCGGCGATCACCTTGGCGTCCTCGTTGTCCCGCAACAGCAGCACCGCGTCGCGGACACTGCCGGGCAGGCGGTACTCGAACTGCGCCGGTTTCATCGTCACCATCCGGTTTCACACGTCAGGGCACATTACCATAGTAACCACTACAGTGGTCACTCGAGCAGCTCCCGGGCCAGCATTTCCCACAGGTCCACCGACAGCCGCAGCGATTCGAGGTCCACCCGCTCGTTCTGCGCGTGGAACATGCTCTGCCACTGCGCCAGGGTGATCCGGTCACTGAACATGCCGAAGCCGTACGCGCTCGCGCCCTTCGCCCGGAAGAACCGCGCGTCCGTGCCGCCGGTCATCAGCGACGGCATCGGCGTGACGTCCGGCTGCAACCGCCGGCTCGCCGAACCCAGCGCATGCCACAGTGGACCGTCCGGTTCCGAAGTGGACGGAACGGTTTCGTTGAAGAACTCCAGATCCACTTCGTCGTACAGCGACCCGAGAGCCTGTGCCAGCACCGCCAGTAAGTCCTCTTTGGACTGTCCAGGAAGGAGCCGGACATCGACGTCGAGCACCGCGGCACCCGGGACGGTATTGGTCTTGTCCCCGCTGTGCAGCACGTTCGGGCTGATCGTGAGGTGCGTCAGCGCGTGCGCGAGCCGCGCATGGTCCGCCGGGAGCACGGCCAGCCCGTCGGCAAACCGATCCGGATCCAGGAGCAACGGTGAATAGCCCATGGTCGCGACGTACTCGGTCCAGGCCGCGTCGATCCGGGGCGTCCCGTTGAACTCGCTCAGCCGCCGGACCACCTCAGCCGCCTTGACCAGCGCATTGTCCGTGTCATACGGACGAGACCCGTGCGAAGGCGTCCCATGCACGGTGATTCTGGTGGCGTACATGCCTTTCTCCGCCACCGAGACCATCGACCGGCGCCCGGACGGCGTCGTCACGGACATCCCGCCGCCCTCGGTGAGGACGTAATCGGCACCGACGAGGTCCCACTCGTGGTCGACGAGCCACTGCGCTCCGTGCGTACCCCCGGCTTCCTCGTCCGCGACCGCCAGGTAGATCAGCGTTCCCCGCGGCCGCCAGCCGGTGCGCGCGAGCCGCCGGAAGGCGACCGCCATCGACGACGTGAGGTTGTACATGTCGATGGCGCCGCGACCCCAGACCATCCCGTCGTGGATTCCGCCGCCGAACGGGTCGTGCTGCCAGCCCTCGGCCGTCGCGGGTACGACGTCGGTGTGCCCCATCAGGAGCAACGACGGGGCATCCGGGTCGGACCCCTCGATCCGCGCGACCAGTGAATCCCGGCCCGCAGTGCGGCCGACCCGGACCACATCGACCGGCGCACCGGCGAAATACGACTCCAGCAGGTCCGCATTCCGGCTTTCGCCGCCGGAATCGGGTCCGCCGTCGTTCACGCATTCATTGCGGATCATCTGCTGCAGCAGGTCGACGACCTCACCAGGGTGCTCGCTCACCGGTTCCCTCCTTTTGCACGCCTCACCAGAACCATCCCGCATCGACCCCGTCCGGCGACATTTTGTGGTACGCACCCCGATAGAAGACGAGAGGAATCCCCTCCCGGTGCACGGCGTCCACCACGCGTCCGAACAGGACGGTGTGGTCACCGGCCACAGTGGACGAATGCAGGTCACAACGCGTCCAGCACAGCGACTTCGGGACCACCGGGAGATCGCCGTCCACGTACTCCGGGGCCAGTCCGTCCCACGGGTCGGTCTTCGACTGCGCAAACAATCGCGAGACCGCTTGCTGCCGCTCGGACAGGAAATTCACCACGAATGCACCCCGTGCTTCAATCGCCGCGGCGGTCGCCGAATTCGTTTGAAAACACGCGAGCAACAACGGCGGGTCCAGCGAAACCGACGTCAAGGAATTCGCCGTCATCCCGAACCGCTGCCCGTCATGGGCGGTGGTGATCACGACGACGCCGGTGGCGAAAACCCCCATCGCCTTCCGCATGGCAACCGGCGCGACGGATTCGTCAGTGCTCATCCGCCACCTCCGCCAGCAACCGGCCGACCAGCTCCAGCCCGGGCCCGAAGTCGAACCGCTCGAACGACTCCCGCCGCTTCACCGCCGCGACCCCGCCGGTCAGCGCCTCGAAATGCACCTGCCGTCCGGCGAACTCCGAGCCGAAGCAGTCCCACGCCAGCCGGAGCACCTGCCGCCGGTCCGAGTATGAGGTACCCGCCGGGGCGCCGTACTTCTCCAGGTCACGCTGCGCGACCGCGTCGGCGAGGTCGTGCGCGCGAGGAAGGTCGAGAACCTCGCCACCGGCCAGTTCCCGGATGATCTGCACCGCGCGCGGATACGCCGTGACCTGGTGCAACACCCCCGCGGTGAGGTGGTGCGGGGCCGGGCACAGCACGTCCGAGCCGGGGAGCCGCACGGCCTGCGCCTCAGCCGCGACCATCGACGCTTCGGTGAGCGCCGCCAGCGCGCCGATCTCACCGAGCAGCTCGACCGACCGGACCAGGCCGTCGTTCTCCTTGAGCTCGCACAGCCGTTTCGCGAGTCCGGCGAGCATTCTCGATTTGACCGTCAGCCGGACCAGGTTCTGATGCTTGGCCAGCAGGAATCCGGGCGTCCGGCGGAACTGCGACTCCCACGCGCCGAGATCGCCGCACACGAACACGTTCTCCCACGGCACCGCCACGTCCTCGAGCACCACCAGCGCGTCAAGCTCGTCGAAACGCCCGGCCAGCGGCTCGTCGGCGCCCCGCCGGTACGCCGGGCGGCAGTGGATCCGGACCCCCGGCGTCGCCACCGGCACCACGAACGCCAGCGCCAGCTCGCCGTCGTCCGGGGTCAGCGGGTTCACGCTGGTCAGGAACAGCACATCCGACACGGCCGCGGCGGCACCCGGTACGAGCGCGCCGCTGACGCGGATGCCGTGCGCGTCTTCGCCGGTGCGGTGGACCTGCGCATAGGTGCCGGTTTCATCGACCGTCCGCGGGACCTGCGCGGGCGGCGGAACACTCGCATAGGTCACGTAGAGTGCTTCGTCGAGCACCCGCTGGTACCACGTGCGCACGTTCCGCCCAAGCGGCCGCGAGCCCTCGTCGAAGATCTCCGCACAACTCGCCAGGCCGCCGAGGATGGCCGCGACGTGGTCCGGGGTGCGGGTGAGCCAGCCGCCGGTCAGCTCTGCCCAAGCCGTCATCGCGCGTGTTCTCTTCGCGAGCTGCTCCGGCGACCGCGCGACGGTGAGCGGCGCGAGCGCGTCCCGGCCGGTCTCGTCGGCCACCGTCACCATCTCGTCGGGATGGTCGCCGGCATAGTCGTACATCCCCGCCACCGCCGAGACCACGGGAGCCAGCTCGGGATCGGTGGTGACATCCGAAACCGGACGGCCATCGACGTACACGCTTCGCCCGTCCTGCAACGACTTCCGGTAATGCGCGCCGGTCCTCATCACGGGGCCAATCGGATCACGACAGACTTCGTTTCGAGGTAGTTGTCGAGGACAGCGCGGCCCATTTCCCGGCCCCAGCCGGATTCCTTGAACCCGCCGAACGGAATTGCCGCATCGAAGGCGCCGTAGGTGTTGATCCACACGGTACCCGCCTGCAAGGCCCGCGCCGTGCGATGCGCTTTCGCCAGGTCTCGCGTGAAGATTCCGGCAGCGAGGCCGTACGGTGTGTTGTTGGCGGCGGTGACGAGCTCGTCCGGATCGTCGAAGGGAATGGCGGCGACGACCGGGCCGAAGATCTCCTCGCGCACCACCTTCATTTCGGGCGTGGTGCCGGTGAGGATCGTGGGTTCCAGGAAATACCCCGGCCCGGCGCCACGATCCCCACCGGTGACTGCGGTCGCCCCCTCCGACTGGCCGGATTCCAGGTAACCGAGCACGCGCTCCAGGTGCCCGGCCGAAACCAGCGGGCCCATGGTCGATTCCTCGTCGAGTGCATCACCGATCCGGTACCCTGCGGCGATTTCCGCAATCCCGGCCACGACCTCGTCGAACACCTTGCGGTGCACGAACAGGCGCGACCCGGCATTGCAGCATTGCCCTTGATGGAAGAAGATTCCTTGGGCGGCAAAGGGAATGGCGATGTCCAGATCAGCGTCATCGAAGACGATGTTCGGCGATTTACCGCCCAGTTCCAGCGTGACCCGCTTCAGGTTCCCCCTCGCGGCACCGAGCACGCGCTTCCCGACCTCGGTCGACCCGGTGAACGCGACCTTGTTCACCCCGGGATGCTCCGCCAGCGCCGCCCCGGCCTCGTGCCCGTAACCGGTGAGCACGTTCACGACCCCGGGCGGAAGACCGGCTTCGGTGACCAGTTGTCCCAGCCGCAAGGCCGACAACGGCGTTTCCTCGGCCGGTTTCAGGATCACGGCACAACCGGTGGCCAGTGCGGGCGCCACCTTCCACGACGCCATCACCAGCGGGAAGTTCCACGGGATGATCCCGGCGACGACGCCGACCGGTTCCATTTCCGTGTAGGCCAAATGCTCGTCCGGAGCGGACATCGAGAACGGGATGGTCGAGCCCTCGACCTTCGTCGCCCAGCCGGCCATGTAGTGGAACATGTTGGCCGCCAGCACCACGTCGGACGAACGCGCGACGGTGATGACCTTGCCGCTGTCGAGTGCTTCGAGGGTCGCCAGTTCCTCGGCGTGTTCGAGAATCAGGTCACCGATCCGGTGCAGCAGCCGTCCCCGCTCGGCCGGACTCGTCCGCCGCCACGGCGAACCCGGGTCGAAGGCGGCCCTTGCGGCGCGGACCGCACTGTCCACATCGGCCTGTCCGGCTCTGGGCACAGTGGACAGTACCTGCCCGGTGGACGGGTTGATCGTGTCGAACGTGCGGCCGTCCTGCGCGGCGGCGAACTCGCCACCGATCAGCAGACCCGGTTTGCTGGCAAGGAAATCCAGAGCTGCTGTCATGGGTACCGCCTCTCCTCCGTTCACCGGGCGAATGCCTCGACGAGCTTGCCGATCCGGTGGATGCCCTCGACGAGGTCGGCCTCACTCGACGCCAGGCTGATCCGTACTGCCTTTTCGCTGACCGAGCCGAACGCGCTGCCCGGCGTGACCGCGACGGAATGATCCCGCAGCAGTGCGGCAGAGAAGGCGGCCGAACCGAAATGGGATGCGGAAATGTCGGCCAGCAGGTAGAACGCCCCGTCGGGACGGTTGTGCGGAATCCCGAGCGCTTCGAGTTCGCGATGCGCCAGCTCAGCTCGCGCGCGGTACGCCGTATTCATCGTCACCACCGCGTCCTGCGGTCCGGTGAGCGCCTCGATCGCGGCCAGCTGGCTGATCGTGTTGATGCACGAATTGTGCGCGTCCGCCACCTTCAGCATCTGCGAAACCGCTTCTGTCGTCGCGAATCCGTACCCGATCCGCCAACCGGTCATCGCATAGGTCTTGCTGAACGCCATCGCCGTGATCACCCGGTCCGGGTCGGCGAACGTCGCCATGCTCGGCGCGACGGTGCTCGGCGGAGCCACGATCTGGTCGTAGCATTCGTCGCTGATCACCCAAAGCCCGTGCGCGGCGGCAATTTCCCCGATCGCGGCCAGCGTCGAAGCCGGATACACCGCGCCGGTCGGATTGTTGGGGCTGTTCACCACGATTGCTTTGGTCCGCGGGGTCACGCCGTCGCGCAGCTGATCGAGATCCGGCTGGTAATCCCATTCCGGACGGCAGGAATACCGCACCGCGCGAGCGCCCGCCACCGCGAGAATGGTGCGCAGCGTCGGCCAATACGGGTCCGGGATCAGTACCTCGTCGCCGGGTTCGCAGGTGGCGAGCACCGCGTCGGCGAGCAGGCTGGTGCCCCCGTTGCCGAGCAGCACCTGCTCCGGTTCGATGGTGAGGTCGTTGACCTTCGCGACCTTGGCGGCGATCAGCTCGCGCAGTTCACCGATGCCCTGGGTGGGCGTGTATCCGTGCCGCCCCTCGTCGATCGCCCGCTTCGCGGCGTCGCAAATGTGTTGCGGGGTACGGAAATCCGGCTGCCCGACCTCGAGCCGGATGCAGTCCGGCAGGCTCGCGACGCGCGCGGCGATGTCCCGGACCCCGGACGTGGGGGCGGCGCTGATGTGTCTCGCAATGGACGGGCTCACTGGCCGACTCCCTCGTCTGGGCCGTTCCCGGCAGTGTTGCGACTGCTACAGTACTTGCCATAGTGAAAGCTGGCAAGACACTGTAGTGCTCAGTCCGGAAGGTGGAGCGATAGTGGAAGATCGCTATGACGTCGTCGTGGTCGGAGCCGGAAACGCGGCGCTCTGCGCTGCCCTCGCCGCCCGCGAACGCGGGGCCTCCGTGCTCGTCCTGGAGCGCGCGCCGGAAGCCGAACGCGGCGGGAACACGGCCTTCACCGCGGGGGCGATGCGGGTCGCCTACCGCGGCGCCGAAGACATCACCGAACTCGTCCCCGACCTGTCCCCCGAACAGCTCGAGATCACCGATTTCGGGTCCTATCCCGAGGACAAGTTCCTCGCCGACCTCGCGCGCGTGACCGATTACCGGACCGATCCGGACCTCGCCGACCTGCTGGTCAGCCGGAGTTTCGAGACGCTCAAGTGGATGCGCTCGCACCGCGTGCGGTTCGCGCCGATCTACGGCAGGCAAGCGTTCAAAGTGGACGGCCGGTTCACCTTCTGGGGCGGGCTCACGCTCGAGGTCGTCGGCGGTGGTCCCGGACTCGTCGAAAGCCTGAGCCGGGCAGCGGAATCGGCGGGAATCACAATTGCGTACGACACGCGCGCCGTTTCCCTCCACACGGAAAAGCAGGCCGTCACCGGGGTACGGGTACGCAGCGGAGCCGAGGAGACCGACATTCGCGCCGGTGCCGTCGTACTGGCGTCCGGCGGATTCCAGGCCAACACGGAATGGCGCACCCGTTATCTCGGCCCCGGCTGGGACCTGGCAAAAGTGCGCGGGACCCGGTTCAACACCGGCGACGGAATCCGGATGGCGCTGGCGGCGGGCGCGGTGTCGTGGGGAAACTGGTCGGGTGCGCACGCGGTGGCCTGGGACCACAATGCACCCGCATTCGGCGATCTCGCCGTGGGCGACGGCTTCCAGAAGCACAGCTACCCGTTCTCCATCGTGGTCAATGCCGACGGCCGGCGTTTCCTCGACGAGGGCGCGGATTTCCGGAATTTCACCTACGCCAAATACGGCCGGGCCATCCTCGCGCAGCCGGGGCAGACGGCGTGGCAGGTCTTCGATCGCAAGGTCGAGCATCTGCTGCGGGACGAGTACCGGATCAAGGAGGTCACCAAAGCGACCGGGCAGACCCTGGCGGAACTGGCCGGGCGGATGGAAGGCATCGACGCATCGCAATTCGTGCGGACCGTCGAGGAATACAACGCCGCGGTCCGCATGGAAATCCCGTTCGACCCCAACCGGAAGGACGGCCGCGGCACCGAAGGGCTGGCGGTCGGCAAATCGAACTGGGCCAACCCGATCGACGAGCCGCCGTTCACTGCATACCAGGTGACCTGTGGACTCACCTTCACCTTCGGCGGCGTGCGGATCTCCACCGGCGCCGAGGTACTGGACGAAAACGGCGACCCGATTCCCGGTCTCTACGCGTGCGGGGAACTCGTCGGCGGGATCTTCTACGGTAATTACCCCGGCGGCTCCGGGCTCACCAACGGCGCGGTTTTCGGCCGTATTGCCGGGACGAACGCGGCCGGCTGACCCCACCGGTACCGGGCCGCCGAACGGCCCGGTACCAGTGGTCATCGGCGGTCGCGGGGCGGCTCCGCGTACACCGTGGGCCCGAGTTCGAGCCATACCTGCGGAATCTTGGGCCGTTTCCGGGCGCCGAAGTACTCGCCGTCGAACCAATAGCCTTCGAGGTCGTCGGTTCCCTTGCCCAGCACGGTTCCCGAGCGTTCCCATTCGCCGAGTACCGCGTCCAGCCCGTATTTCTGGATCGGGCACACCTTCATGCACACCGCACACCCGTGTGCGGCGGCCACCACCGGGACACAGCGCGCCGGGTCGATTTTCGCTTTGTACACCCCGCGATGCACGGCTTTCCGCGCCGGAATCGCCCCGGACGGGCATCGCCGGACACAGATCTTGCATTCGTCGCAGATCCGCGGAATACCGTAGTCGACCGGCTTCCCGAACACCAGCGGCGCATTCGTGCTGATCGTGCACGGACGGCACCGCGAACCGAACTGCGGGGTCAGCAGCTGCCCGTTGAGGCCGAGCTGCCCGAGACCAGCCTGGACCGCATAAGCAATCACCACCCCCTGGTCCTCGGTGTTGTTCAGCCGGGCCCGATAGCCGCGCGCCCGGAGATACTCGGTGACCAGCTCAGTCCGCCGGTAAACTTCCGCGACGGTCGAGAACGCCGCGTGATAAGCGGCCAGGCTGGGCAACGATTGAGTCACCTCGTATTCCTGCTCGGCAAAACACACCACCACGCGATCGCCGACCTCATTGCCGCGCCGGGGTTCGAAGGCGTACTTCTCGTCGTACTCGGCGACGCCGACGATCGGCAGGCCGACGCTGTGGGCGTACTCGAGCACGTCCTTGGTCAGCTGCTCGGGATCGTCGTCCGGCGCGGGCGCGGTGACCGGCCCACGCGAGTTCAGCGCGAGCACCCGCCGCTGGGTCTCCCGGATCACCGGCTCCATCCGGAGGAAGTTGCGCCAGCCGACCCGGTGGATGTGCTCGTCGGCCTCCGGCCAGCGGTCGAACAGGCTCCGCAGCGGTTCGCGGGCTGCCTCGGCCTCGGCTGCCGGATCCTTCTCGATCCCGGCCACGCTCCGCAGGTCGGCCGGCACCTGCCGCGCGAATTCGGGGGCTTGCATCCCAAGTGGGTAACGCTCGCGCAGCACCGCGCTGCGGGCGGGCAGGAACCGCGCGAGCACGGCAAGGCGGCGGGCGGAGAACACGCGGTAGGCCAGGTACTGCACGGCGAACCGCAGCCTGCCCGGCGGGCCCGACGTACCGGCTCGCGCTCTCCCTGACTCTCTGGTCGGCTCTGCCACAGGACCTCCTCAGATACGGAACACCATAGTAAGCACCATAGTGGATATTGCGAGTCTCTACGGCGCGCACTATAGTTCTGCGATCGCGACGGTCCGGCGGTTTCCGTCCCGGCCAGACGGCCCGCCGGCCCTTCCGGATGGCACCCGATCCAGCGGCTTCGGCCCGCTGAGGGGAGAAAGCAATGAAGCTCTCGACGAAACCCCGCCCCGCCGCTCGATGGACCGCTCTGGCCGCGTGCGCCTTCGCACTGGCCGCCTGTTCCGGTGGCAATGCCGCCGGATCGGGTCCCGCGTCCAGCACGGCACCCGTCAACCAGGAACTGCGCAACCTCTTGCCGGACTCGGTGAAAAAGTCGAACGTCGTCCGGGTCGGGGCGATGTTCAACTTCGCGCCGACGGTGATGGTGGTCGACAACGGCAGCCGCGTCACCGGCACCGCGCCCGACCTCGCCAAAGCGGTCGGCGACCTGCTCGGGGTCGAGTTCAAGTACGTCAACCTCGACTGGCCGGGACAGCTGCCCGCCCTGCAGTCGAGCACCGTGGAAGTGCTCTGGGGCCAGATCAGCGACACCGCCGAACGCGAAAAATCGGTGGTGGATCTGGTGTCCTGGTACCGCGGCGCGGAGATGGGGATCATTCCGACCGCCAACCCGCACCAGCTCAAGGCCCTGCCGGACGCCTGCGGCCTCCGCATCGCCGCGCCGGTGGGCAGCACCCAGCAGCGGAAGATCAAGGCATTCAGCGACAAGTGCGTCGAGGCCGGGAAACAGCCGATCGACAACCCGCTGTTCCGCGACGTCAATTCCGCGATCAACTCCTTGCGTGCCGGGAACATCGACGGCTACATGGACACCGGCGCTACCCTCGGGTACGCCGCAAAGCAGAGCGCCGGCGCGTTCACGACGATCCCGGCGGGCACGGAAAACGACACGAGCGGGATCGCCGTCGCGAAATCCCAGACCGGACTGACGAAAGCAATTCACGGCGCGCTCGTCGAACTCGTCCGCAACGGCACGTACCTGAAGATCCTCAAGACGTACGGGGTCGAGACCGGCGCGATGCCCGAGGCGGACATCCGGATCAACTACTTCACCGGTACGCCCGTGGGGGCCAAACAATGACGCAAAGCAGTACCGCGGACGACGTGCTTCTGGGCGGCGGGTCGCCGAGGACGCGCAAACCGGTCCGGCCGCTGCGGCACTACCGCCGCGGCGTGCTCGCCGTGGTCGTGGCCGTGATCGGCGTGCTCGTGCTGATGGGGCTGGCCCGCAACCCCAACATCCAGTGGGCGGTGGTCGGCCAGTTCCTGTTCAGCCCGGCGGTGCTGGGCGGGTTGTGGACCACCGTGCAGATGAGCCTGCTCGCCATGGCGCTGTCGGTCGTGCTGGCGGTGGTGGTGGCGTTGATGCGGGTTTCGTCCAGCCGCGTGATGCAGTCCATTGCCGCGCTGTACATCTTCCTGCTGCGCGGGGTGCCGATGATCGTCCAGGTGATTTTCTGGGGGAACATCGGCCTTTTCGTCAAAACGATCACCATCGGTATTCCGTTCACCAGTGTCGAGTTCTTTTCGGTCAGCACGTCTTCGCTCGTCACGCCGTTCATCGCGTCGGTGATGGGGCTGGGGCTGGCGGAATCGGCGTACATGGCGGAAATCATCCGGGGCGGCCTGCTGTCTGTCGCAAGAGGACAGCGGCAGGCGGCGAAGGCACTCGGGATGACCGGGTCGCAGACGTTCCGCCGGATCGTGATCCCGCAGGCGTGGCGCGTGATCGTCCCGCCGACCGGCAACCAGCTGATCAGCCTTCTCAAGGCCACGTCGATCGTCTCGGTGATCGCCGGTGGCGACCTGCTCACCCAGGTGATGAACATTTCCGGGCTGAACTACCGCACGATCGAATTGCTCTTGGTGGCCACGATCTGGTACCTCGCGGTGGTCATCGTGCTTTCGGTGGGACAGTTCTTCATCGAGCGGAAGGTGGCCGAGAAATGACCGCGGTTCCGATGGTGGAACTCACCGGGGTCGCCAAGCACTACGGCTCGCTGGAGGCGCTGTGCGAGGTCGACCTCACCGTGTACGAGGGCGAAACCCTGTGCCTGATCGGCCCTTCCGGTTCGGGCAAGAGCACGCTGCTGCGGTGCATCAACTACCTGGAGGACCTGACCGACGGCGAGGTCAGGGTGGACGGCGAGCTGATGGGGTACCGTGACGCTCCCACCGCAGTGCACGAGCTCAAAGAACGGGCAGTGTGCCTGCAGCGGTCGAATATCGGAATGGTATTCCAGAGCTTCAATCTCTTTCCGCACATGACGGTATTGGACAACATCACGCTGGCCCCGCGAATGGTCACGCGCACTCCGAAACAGGAGGCCGAGGAGCGGGCTCGCTCCTTGCTGGAACAGGTCGGATTGGCGGACAAGGCGAAGTCCTATCCGGCTCAGCTGAGTGGCGGGCAGCAGCAACGGGTCGCGATCGCGCGGGCGCTCGCGATGCGGCCGAAGCTGATGCTCTTCGACGAGCCGACGAGTGCGCTGGACCCGGAACTGGTCGGCGAGGTGCTGAACGTGATGAAGGCGCTGGCCACGGACGGGATGACCATGCTGGTGGCCACGCACGAAATGGGGTTCGCGCGGGAGGTGAGTGATCGGATCGTGTTCATGGACGCCGGGCGGATCGTGGAAACGGGTGCGCCGCGGGAGGTCCTGGAGAATCCCCAGCACGACCGGACGCGGGCCTTTCTATCGGCGTTACTGCCTTCGTGAGGAATTGCGTTACGGCGGGAGACCGGTCTCCCGCCGTGACGCCCTCACCACTGATGACCGGGGGTGGTTTTCACCGTTTTCATCGCGAACTGCGAGTTCGTCCTCGCCGCGCCGGGCATGCGGGTCAGCTCGGTCATGTACAGCTGCTCGTACGCGGCGATGTCCGAGACCGCGACCTGCATCAGATAGTCCGGCGTGCCGAACATCCGCCGGCACGACACGATCTCGTCCAGGTTCCGGCTGGCCTCCTCGAACGCCTCGATGACCTCGCTGCGCTGGTCCGCCATCTCGACGTGCAACAGCACCCCGAAGCCGCGGCCGAGCGCGGCCGGGTCGACCGCCGCGTGGTAGCCGGTGATCACTCCCGCCGCCTCCAGCGCACGCACGCGGCGCAGGCACGGGGACGGCGACAGCCCCACCCGGTCGGCCAGCTCGTTGTTCGGCAGCCGCCCGTTGGCCATCAGGAGGCGGACGATTGCGTGATCTGTCTTGTCCATGGCATAGCATGCTAATCTTTTGGGGAGAATAAGCAATATTTGGGATCGCCTGCCCCGCCTTCCGGACTACCGTGACAACCGGCACCGACACAGGAAGGCACCACAGTGGACACTGCGAACCCCGGCACCCTCGTGCTCGACGCGGCCGACCGGGCCCGCGCCGCTGAGCTGCTGGCCCGTTTCGTCGACGACTACGAGGACTCCGTGGCGAACCGCCCGATCCTGCCGGACGTCGACCGGGACACGCTCGCCAAGCTGCTCGCCGAGCCGTTCCCCGCGGAAGGCGTTGGGGTGGAAGGGTTTTTCGCCGACCTCCACGACCGCATTCTCCCCAATTCCACCACTGTCGCGCACCCGCGTTTCCTCGCGTACGTGCAAGGTCCGCCGAATGGCATCGCGCCCTACGCCGACGCCATTACCGCCGTACTCAACCAAAACTGCAACTTCTGGCAGCTCTCGCCCGCGGCGAGCGTCGTCGAGCGGTCGGTGATCCAATGGCTGGCCGGGCTTTACGACCTCGGCCCGGCCGCTGGCGGAGTTCTCACCAACGGCGGTTCCGGCGCAACCAAGGACGCCATCACCACCGCACTCGCCGACCGCCGCCCGTATTTCCGCGAACGCGGCCTGCAAACCGGCGCGCCGCCGCTGGTGCTGTACACCTCCGAGGAAGCCCACCGCTGTGTCGACAAAGCGGCCGCCATCCTCGGCATCGGCCTGGCGAACGTCCGCCACATCCCCACCGACGACGCGTACCGCATGCGCGTCGACCTGCTCACCGAAGCCATCGCCGCCGACCGCGAAGCAGGCCTCGAACCGTTCTGCGTCGTCGCCACCGCGGGCACGGTCACGAGCGGCTCGATCGACCCCCTGGGCCCGATCGCCGACCTGTGCGAGCGAGAGGACTTGTGGCTGCACGTCGACGGCGCGTACGGCGCGCTGTTCGTTCTCGCCGATTCCGCGAAAGAGCAATTCGCCCCGATGTCCCGCGCGGATTCGATTGCCCTCGACCCGCACAAAATGCTCTTCACCCCATACGAAGCCGGGGCGCTGCTGGTCAAAGACGCCACGAAACTGCGTGCCGCATTCGCTTTCTCGTCCTCGTATCTGACCATTGCCGAAGACGATCTGATGCTCGATTTCATGGACTACGGCCCCCAGCTTTCGCGGAGTTTCAAGGCGCTGAAGGTATGGGCAGCGTTGCGTACATTCGGAATCGACACGTTCCGCGAGGCCGCCGAACGCTGCCTCCGCCTGGCGAGGCGCCTGGGCGAACGGGTCGCCGCGGAGCCCGGGTTGGAACTGATGAACCCGGTGACGCTCACGGCAGTATGCGTACGAGTGTCCGGCCGCAGCGACGAGGAACACCCGCGACTGCTGGCGCAGCTTCTCGAGGAGGGCACTGCGCTACTGGGTCCGGCGCTGCTGAACGGCCGACCCGGAATCCGCGCATGCGTCACGAACCACCGCACGACGGAAGCAGACATCGACCTGATCGCCGACCGGCTGGCGACGTTCGCCAGCCGCTGACCGGTCCCAGGCCCGGCCTGCCCGACCTGCTGGACATCGACGGGCCTGCCGGTGGCCGGGCCGGACCAACCCTGACCGGTGCGGGCGACAGCCGACCGGCCCCGGGCGACAGCTGACCGGTCTGGGCCGGACAACCCCGCCCCGCCAGACGCCGACCCGCCCGGGGCCACGGTCCGGTCCCGGCCACCCCGGGGCACCGCCCGGCACCGACCGCCCCGGGCTACCGCCCGGCACCGGCCACCCCGGGCCACCGTCCGGTCCCGGCCACCCCGGGGCACCGCCCGGCACCGGCCACCCCGGGGCCGGACGGTGGCCCGCCGACCCCGGCCGACTCGCTTCACCAACCCCAACCCGCACCGACCGATTCGCCGAACGTCCGCCCAATCCGGGCGCACTCAGCCACCCTCACCAACCCCGAACCGGGCACGCCCGGCCACTTTCGCAACACCCGATCGGCCACACCCAGCCACCCAGACGAACCCCACGCCGGGCCACACCCGGCCACCCTCACGAAACCCACCCCGCGCACACCCAACCACCCTCACAAACCGCAACCGGCCACCCCCAGCCACCCCTCACGAAACCCCCCGCACCGGGCCACCCCCGCCCGGCAAACCTCCCGGCCCCCACCCCACCCGGTCGATGAGGCAGGCCAATGGAACTCATGAGATCTGCCTGTTTGACCGGTGCACCGAATGTCCCTTTCACTGGTCCGAGGGCCGTGCACGGCCGCTTCTTCTCGCCGGTCCTTTGCACAGGAGGCGATGCCGATGTCCATCGATCCGCGGGAACTGCGTACGTGTCTCGGCCGGTTCGCCACCGGCGTCACGGTCATCACCTGCGCCGGGGAAGACACCCGGCACGGCGCGACCGTCAACGCGTTCACCGCCGTTTCCCTCGATCCCCCGCTCGTCCTCGTTTCCCTCGACCGGAGAACCCGCATCTCGGCCTACCTGCCGGGAATGCCGTTCACCGTGAACGTCCTGCACGAAACCCAGCACGACGTCGCCTTGCATTTCGCCGGTCGTCCGATGGACCGGGAACCCGAATGGACCCCCGACGGCACCGCATTGTGCGGCGTGGTCGCCACTCTCACCTGTTCACCATGGCGCAATTACGACGGTGGCGACCACGTCCTTTTCCTCGGCAAGGTCGAGGAACTGCACCACACCACCGGGGAGCCGTTGCTGTTCTACGGCGGTGCATTCCGCCGTCTCGGTCCGAAGGAAGAAGCAATCCCGTGGCTGGCTTCCGGTGATCATCCGGAGCTTTCCTGGTTCAGCCCCACCGAAGACGCACAGAGGAGCCGCACATGACCGCTCAGCAGGAACGCGCCGAAACCGGGTCCGCCGCACGGAAAACCCGGCCGCTCACCGGCGACGAATACCTCGAAAGCCTCCGCGATTCCCGCGAGGTGTACCTGTACGGGGACAAAGTCAAGGACGTCACCACCCATCCGGCATTCCGCAATTCCGCTCGCATGGCCGCCCGGCTCTACGATTCCCTCCATTCCCCCGAGCAGCAGGCACTGGTGACCACGCGCACCGACACCGGCAGCGACGGCTTCACCTTTCCGTTCTTCCGTACTCCCCGCAGCAAGGAAGACCTTTACGCCGACCGCGACGCCATTGCCGCCTGGGCACGGATGACGTACGGCTGGATGGGCCGCAGCCTCGACCACAAAGCCGCATTCCTCGGTACCCTCGGCGCAAATCCGGACTTCTACGAGCCATTCGGCGACAACGCCCGCCGCTGGTACGCCGAATCACAGGAAAAGGTCCTCTACTGGAACCACGCGATCGTGAATCCGCCGGTCGATCGCCACCGGGACCACAACGAGGTACGCGACGTCTTCATGCACGTGGAAGAAGAGCGGGACGACGGCCTGATCGTCTCCGGCGCGAAGGTGGTCGCCACCGGCTCGGCCATCACGCATTACAACTTCATCGCCCACTACGGCCTGCCGATCAAGGAAAAGGAATTCTCCCTCGTCTGCACCGTACCCATGGGTGCGCCCGGCATGAAACTGATCTGCCGCAATTCCTATTCCGCGGTCGCCGCGGCCACGTCCAGCCCGTTCGACTACCCGCTTTCGTCGCGGTTCGATGAAAACGACACCATCTTCATCCTGGACCGGGTGAAAATCCCGTGGGAGAACGTCTTCATCTACGGCGAGGTGGAAAAGGCCAGTACATTCTTCCCGCAGTCCGGTTTCATGCACCGCTTCACCTTCCACGGCACCACCCGGCTCGCGGTCAAACTCGATTTCATCGCCGGGCTCCTGATGAAGGGCGTCGAGGTCACCGGCACCAAGGACTTCCGCGGCATCCAGACCCGGGTCGGCGAAGTACTGGCTTGGCGCAACATGTTCTGGGGCCTGTCCGAAGCCATGGCGGCCAAACCCGATGCCTGGATCGGCGACGCCGTACTGCCGCATCTCGAATACGGCATGGCCTACCGCTGGTTCATGACCATCGGCTACCCGCGGATCCGCGAGATCATCATGCAGGACCTCGGCAGCGCGCTCATTTACCTGCCCTCGCACGCCCGCGATTTCGAATCCGCCGAACTGCGCCCGTACCTCGACAAATACGTCCGCGGTTCGAATGGTTACAGCGCCGTCGAACGCGTCAAGCTGATGAAACTGATCTGGGACTCCATCGGTTCCGAATTCGGTGGCCGGCACGAACTGTACGAACGCAACTACTCCGGCAACCACGAAGGCGTACGCGCGGAAGTGCTGACGGCAGCCGAACGTTCCGGCGCAGCCGCGGAGATGAAGGGTTTCGCCGAGCAATGCCTCGCCGAATACGATCTGGACGGCTGGACCGCGCCCGATCTGATCGGCAACGCCGACGTCTCGATGTTCGGCCGGTGAGCGCCATGATCTTCCATGTCCAGATGGACGTCGCCCTCCCCGCCGGCCTCGACCCGCAGCGGCGCGACGAACTTCTCGCCGCCGAAAAGAAACTCGCCCTGCAACTGCAGCACGACGGCATCTGGCTGCACCTGTGGCGGGTCGCCGGAAAACGCAGCAATATCAGCATATTCGAGGTCCCGGACGCCGACGCACTTCACGGCATCCTGTCGTCCTTGCCGCTCTTCCCGTTCATGCAGATCGAAGTGACCGCACTGGCGCAGCACCCGTCCAGCGTGGAAGCCCAGTCATGACCGCGGGCCGAAGAGAAACGCGGCGAGTCCTGGTGTCGAGCTTCGTCGGCACGATGATCGAGTGGTATGACTTCTTCCTCTACGGTTCCGCCGCGGCGCTCGTTTTCGGCCCGCAGTTCTTCCCCAAGCTGTCCCCCACCGCCGGTGTTCTCGCGTCGCTCGCCACCTTCGCGGTCGGCTTCGTCGCGCGGCCACTCGGCGGGGTGGTGATGGCGCACTACGGCGACCGGCTGGGCCGCAAGAGCAGCCTGGTCGCGTCGCTGGTCATGATGGGTACCGCAACCGTCCTCATCGGACTGCTGCCGCCTTACTCGGCCATCGGCGTGGCCGCCCCGATCCTGTTGACCCTGCTGCGTTTCGTACAGGGCATCGGGATCGGCGGCGAATGGGGCGGGGCCGCGTTGATGGCTGTGGAACACGCGCCGAAACGGAAACGCGGACTCTATGGCAGCGCACCGCAAATGGGCGTACCAGCGGGTCTCATTCTCGCGACTTTCGCTTTTCTCGGCACCACGGCGGCCACCTCTCCGCAGCAGTTCGCCTCGTGGGCCTGGCGGATCCCGTTCGTCGCCAGTTCACTGCTGATCGTCGTCGCGCTCGCCATCCGCCTCAAGGTCGCGGAGAGCCCGCTCTTCGTCCATTCGCGACAGCAGGGCGAGCTGCAAGGACGGGCCCCGATCAGGGAAATCCTGCGCAAGCACAAGCGCACCGTGGCCATTGCCGCCGGTTCCTTCATTGCCAACAACGCCGTCGGCTACCTGTTCATGGTGTACACCCTCAGCTACGGCACTTCGGTGCTGAAAGTCTCCCGGCAATCAATGCTCGCCGCGGTCCTCGTCGGCGCGGTCGTCTGGCTCGCGATGATCCCGTTGTGCGCATTGCTTTCCGACCGATACGGCCGTCGCAGGCTGTACCTGGTCGGCGCGACAGCCATGCTCGTCTGGTCCACTGTGTACTTCCTGCTCATCGATTCCCGTAACCCCGTCCTGATCGTGGTCGCCGTCGGGCTCATGGCGCTCGGCCTCGCCGCGACCTACGCACCGCAAAGCGCGCTGTTCGCCGAGCTGTTCCCCACCAACGTCCGCTACACCGGGTCATCGCTCGCCTACCAAGCGGGAGCAATTCTGGGCGGCGGACCGGCCTCGCTGGTCGCCACCGCACTGCACGGAGCCACCGGCAGCTCGTGGCCGGTGATGGCGTACATGTCCGGCTTGTGCCTGGTCAGCCTGCTGTGCGTGCTGCTGCTCCGGGAAACCCGGCACGACGAGCTCGGCGCAACGGCCGTGGTCCGGAGCGCCAAAGCCGATCTATGAGCTGATCTCATAGGTTCTATTGAAATGATCTGTTTGCCTCAACGGGTCCCGAAGCCTAGAAATGGGAGACTCATTGGCGCGACGAAGGAGCCGACGATGCCTTCCGATCAACCAGGCGCACCATCCGCCGTCCCCGCGCGAACCTCCCCCGGCTCCGCGATTTCCCGTGCCGCCCGAAAGAAGATCGTCGCCTCGGCGATGATCGGGCAGACGCTCGAATGGTACGACTTCGCCGTCTACGGCTATTTCGCCGCCACCATCGGGAAGAACTTCTTCTCGGCGCAAACGCCGGTCGTGCAATTGCTCTCGTCGTTCGCCGTGTTCGGCGCGGGGTTCGTGATGCGCCCGGTCGGCGCATTCCTCATGGGACACTTCGGCGACAAGTACGGCAGACGCCGCACCTTCTCCGCGACGTTGCTGCTCATGGCGATCGCAACCTGTCTCATCGGGCTTCTCCCGACGTACCACGACATCGGCGTCACCGCCGTCGTACTGCTGGTGTTTCTCCGGTTGTGCCAGGGCCTTTCCAACGGCGGCGAATTCGGCGGTTCGGTCACCTACCTGACCGAATCGGCACCACCGGAACGACGGGGATTCTTCGGCAGTTTCCAGCAAGCCACACTCGCCATCGGGCTACTGCTCGGCACACTCGTGAGCGTGCTGCTGTCCCAGCTGATCTCTGCTCCCGACCTGCAGAGCTGGGGCTGGCGGATTCCGTTCCTGCTCGGCGCGGTGCTCGCGATTCCCGGTTACTACATCCGGCGACAGGTCAGTGACACTCCGGAATTCCAAGCCCTGCAGGAATCCGGCAAGACGAGCCGGGCACCGGTGCTGGAAGCGTTCCGGAACCACTGGCGCGACATGCTGCGTACGTTCCCGCTCGCCAATTCACCCGCGTACTACGTGCTGATGGTGTACCTGCCAACGTTCCTGCAAAGCCGCGTCGGCTACAGCTCCACCGAGGCGCTTCTCGTCACGCTCAGCCTCCAGGTCGTCTACATCGGACTGATGCCGCTCGCCGGGATCCTGTCCGACCGGATCGGCCGGAAGCCGACCCTGCTTGCCGGATACGTCCTCACCGGAGCACTGGTGTACCCCGTGTTCACCATTATCAGCACCGGTTCCCGGCCGCTCGCGGTCGTCGCATTGATGCCGATGGCAGTGGGTATGGCGCTGATGTTCGCCCCGCTCGCCACGACCCTGACCGAACTGTTCCCCGGCACCGTGCGATACAGCGCCGTCGCGATTCCTTACGGCATCCACGCGGCAATTCTCGGCGGTTTCACGCCGTTTCTCGCGACCCTGCTCGTCGGCAGCACCGGATCGTCCGCGACCCCGTCGTTCCTCGTGATCGGCATTGTGCTGCTGAGCTTCATCGCGGTGCTGCGGTTCCCGGAGACCAAGGGGAGGCCATTGCAGTGAGCATCCTGTTCGAACCGGTGCGGATCGGCGGATTGACCCTGCGGAACCGCATTTTCGTCGCCCCGCACACCACGAATTTCGCCGGCGACAACGACATCAGCACCCGGTACGTCGACTATTTGCGCACGAAAGCCCGAGGCGGCGCCGGTCTGGTTTTCACCGAGGCGGTCCGGGTGCACCCGTCCAGCCTGCGGCGGTTCGGCATCGGCGGGTACGACGACCCCCGCCGTGCCGGATTCGAAAAGCTCGCCGAGGCGGTGCATGACGAAGGTTCCCGGCTGTTTGCTCAGGTCATGCACACCGGAAGGCACGACGGCAGCGCGTGGACCGGGCTTTGGGCGCCGTCGGCAATCCCGTGGGCGGCCGGGGCGGAGGTCCCGCACGCGATGACCAAGGCCGAGATCCAGCTCGTCATCGCGGCCTTCCGGCAGACCGTGCAGCTCGTCACCGAGGCCGGGTTCGACGGCGCGGAAATCCACTTGGGACACGGACACCTGCTGCAGCAATTCCTGTCCCCGACCACAAACGGCCGTACCGACGAATACGGCGGCAGCCACGAAAACCGGCTCCGGCTCGCCCGCGAGGTCCTTTCGGCAGTGCACGAGGTCACCGGCAAGCCGCTCGGCCTGCGGATCAGCGCGGACGAAATGGTGCCGGGTGGAATCGGACCCGACTACGCCGCCGACATCGTGGCCGAGCTGGCCGCCGAATTCCCGGTCGCCTTTCTCCACGTGAGTCACTCCGCGTACACTGATCAACACTCACTGTCCACACAAATGGCCGACATGTCGTACGGTTCGGCCCCCTTCCGGCAGTACCCGCGATTGTTCAAGGAGCGATTCCCGGAGCTGCCGGTGCTCGCGATCTGCCGCGTCGACAATATCGAAACGGCCACCGACCTGGTCACTTCCGGGTGTGCCGACCTGGTCGGAATGGCCCGCGCGCACATCGCCGACCCGGAGATCAGCCGGAAGGCGAGCGAAGGGCGGGCGGACGAGATCCGCTCGTGCATTGCGTGCAACCAGGCGTGCGCGGGCCACCTCGAACGCAATCTGCCGATCCGCTGCGTGGTCAACCCCGAGGCGGGGATGGAACGCGAATGGCAGCAGGTTCCGGCCCCGGCCGAGGCGCGGCGCGTGCTGGTGGTCGGCGCCGGACCGGCCGGGCTCGAGGCAGCGGTTACCGCCCGGCGACGCGGGCATTCCGTGTCACTGGTCGACGCGGCGGCCGAGGTCGGCGGCCAGGTCCGGCTCATCCGCGCGCTGTCCGGGCGCGAGCGGTTCGGGCTGCTCGTCGACGAGCTCGCCCGTGCGGCGCGCGCGGCCGGGGTCGAGATCCGGCTCGGGAGACGGGTCACCGCGCAGCAGATCGTCGCGGGCGGGTGGGACGAGGTCGTGCTCGCCACCGGTTCCCGGCCGCCGGCACATCCGGTGTTCTCCCATCGCGCCGCGATCGAGCGGCCGGAGCGGCTGCACCACCACGTGCTGATTGCCGACGGCGACGGTTCGTGGGCGGCGCCCGGGCTCGCCGTGCACCTCGCGCGGCGCGGGCATTCCGTCCGGATGATCACGTCGCTGGATGCAATTTCGCCCAAAGTTGCGGTGTATTCCCGGCTCGGCCTTTACGCGGCCTTCCGGGAATGGGGCATTTCCCTTTCGCCGCTCACCCGGCTCGTCGACGACGGACGCGCGATGGAAGACGTCACGGGAACCCGGACCGAAATCGACCGTGCGGTTTCCGTCATTCGCGTCGACCCGCCGGTGGCCGATGACAGCCTGGCACGGGAACTCACCCGTGCCGGTTATCCGAATCCGGTCCACCTGGTCGGGGACGCTTTCGCCCCGCGCACCACTCTCGAGGCCACTTACGAGGGGCACGGCGCGGGCGTCTTGATCGGCGTCGATCTTTCCTGCGGCTGGCAAGGGCCGTCGCTGCGGGCCCCGTACACCGGTGCGGACCACGGCGGCGATCTGCTCCGGCCGGGCACCGCGCTCATTCCCCTTCTCCCGAGCTGAAAGGTTCCTTCTCCATGTACTCGCTCGCCCTGCGCGGCGGATCGATCGTTTCCGACACCGGGACGGCACGCAAAGACGTATTCGTCACCGGCGGGGTCATCTCGGCCATCGCCGATCCGGACAACGAAATCGAAGCCGAACGCACCGTCGATCTGCACGGCAAGCACGTGCTACCCGGCATCATCGACGCGCACACCCATTTCCGCACCTGGTCGAAACATTCCGACTCCCTTTCCGAACTGGCCGTTTCCGCGGCGTACGGCGGGGTCACGAGCCTCTGCGGGTTCGTCATGGGAATGCACATGAGCGAACACGACCTCCTCGGCCGGATCGGGGCGTGCCGCGCGGAAGGGGCGTCCGGAATGCCCATCGACTTCGGGTTCCACGCCGCCATCGCGGCCGAGCCCGGCACTGTCGACCAGATTCCGGAAGCCATTGACCGCGGGGTCACGACATTCAAGATGTTCATGATCAACCGGGCCCGCAAAATGATGGTCGACGACGCATTCCTGCACACCGCCATGCGCCGGATCGCCGACCATGGCGGGCTCGCCATGGTGCATGCGGAACTCGAGGACGTCGTCGGGTCGCTCTCGGCGCAATTGCGCGGAAACACCGACGACATCGGTCTTTTCACCGGCAGCCGCCCGGCGTGGGTCGAAGCCGAGGCCACTCGGCGCGCGCTGCGGCTCGCTGCCGACGCCGGATGTCCGCTCTACGTTGTCCATGTCACGTGTGAAGCGGCGCTCGACGAGATCCGCGCGGCGCGGCAACGCGGTCAGACAGTCTTCGCGGAGACCTGCCCGCAGTATCTCACTCTGACCGAAGCGGACCAACGCGCACAGCAAGGACTCGCGAAGGTCGCACCTCCACTTCGGACCGAACGGGACTGCCAGGTGCTCGCCGATGCGGTGCTGTCCGGGGAAATCGATGTCGTCTCGTCTGACCACGCGCCTTACGAAAAGTCGGTGAAATCCGGCGCCTTTGCCGAAGTGCCGGTGGGAATGCCGGGTACCGAAACGCTGCTTCCGGTGACCTGGAAAGCGATCAGCGACCGCGGTGGTTCGCTGAACACGCTGGTCCGGGTACTCGCCACGAGTCCGGCCGAAACGCTGGGTATTCCGGGTAAAGGCCGGATCGACGTCGGCTACGACGCGGATTTCACCGTCATCGACACCGCGGGCGAAACGGTGATCGACGGTTCGGCGTTGCACAGCACCGCCGGGTACTCCTGTTTCGACGGCTGGACCGCGCCCCTGCGGGTCGAAAACACCTTCCTGCGCGGCGAACCGTTGCTGGAAAAGGGTTCCTTGCCCGAGGTGCCCGCCGGGGTGTTCCTCCCCCGCCGCCAGGGGGTGCGGGGATGAACCTTTCCTGGGAGGCAATGCAGGAATTCGTGCCGGAACTCCCCGACTCCGACCGGCTTCTGGTGGAATCCACTGCCTACGGCACCAGCCGCGGTCTCGGCGATGCGCCCGCGATCATTCTGGTCGATTTCCAGCTCGCGTATCTCGGCCGGGATGTCCCCATTGCCGAACAGCTCACCGAATTCCCCACCGGCGGCGGTGCGGCTGCGTGGCAGGCAATGCGGCGGGCTCTGCCGTTGGCCAAAGCCGCTGAGGCCGCAGGAATTCCGCTGGTGCTCACGCGGATCGCGTACCCCGCCGACCGCGACCAGACGCGCGGGTTCGCCGGTAAACGGGGAGCGAGCGAATTGTTCACCGAGGGATCGCCGGGCACGCAGTTCTGCGCCGAACTCGACCAATTCGCCGACGCCATCCGGATCCGCAAGGAAGCCGCCAGCGCTTTCCACGGCACGGAACTCGACGACATTCTCGCCGAACGCAAGGTCGACACCGTGCTCGTGGCCGGGCTGTCCACCAGCGGTTGCGTGCGGGCCACTGCCGTCGATGCGGCCAGCCGAGGCTATCGGGTCGGCGTGCTGCGCGACGCCACCGCCGACCGCGTCGACCTCTCCCGCCGCGTGGCGTTGTTCGATTTGTGGCTCAAATACGCGGACGTCCTCGACGTCGACGATTACTTGAAGGGACTCTGATGCCGACCGTAACCCGATCCGCTGACGTGCACTGGGTGGGCAATCTCCTTGCCGGACAAGGAACTCTTTCCTCGCAGAGTGGTGCGCTCACCGACGCGGAACTCAGCTTTCCCAAGCGCACCGGCGAACCCGACGGCCAAACCAGCCCCGAGGAACTGCTCGCCTCGGCGCACGCCGGATGTTTCGCCATGTCCCTCGCTTCGGCGCTCGCCAACGCCGGGCTGAAGGATTCCACAGTGGACGTTCAAGCCACGGTCAGCCTTGACCGCGTCGACGGCGTCTTCGCGATCACCCGGTCCGCACTGAAGGTCGAAGTGGACAGTCCGGAACTCACCGGTGCGCGACTGTCCGAATTGGTCGCCGAGGCCGACCAGCGCTGTCCACTGTCCACTTTGCTCCGCGCCAGTGCCGAGGTCACGATCACCGCAGCCGTCCGGGCTTTGCGATGACCAGCCTCGCCGGGAAATCCGCCCTTGTGACAGGCGCGGGTAAAGGCGGGCTCGGCTATGCGGCAGCCATTGCGCTGGCCCGCGCCGGGGCCGACATCATCGTCGTAGAGCACAAAGCAGGTATGCGCCGGGCGGAAACCACCTTGGCCGATGTCCTCGCACTGGGCCGGAAATGCGTTGCGCTCGAAGCGGATGTCAGCGACGAAAACCAGGTCACGTCGGCGTTCGAAGGCCTGCACGTCGATGTGGTGGTGAACGCCGCCGGGGTGATGCTGCGCAAACCGACCGTGGAGACCAGCGTGGCCGAATGGCGGCACGTGCTGGAAGTGAACGTGACCGGTACCTGGCTCGTCGCACGCGAACTCGCTCCGCAAATGCTCGAGCGCGGAGAAGGCCGTATCATCAATGTCGCTTCCCAGTACGCGGCGCTCGCCGGACCATTACCGGAACCTGCTTACTACGCTTCAAAAGGCGCCGTGGCGAACCTGACGCGCGGGCTGGCCTCCGAATGGTCCCGCGGCGGCGTGACGGTGAACTGCATTGCCCCGGGCGTTTTCTACCCGACGCAGATGACCGAACCGCTCGGCGCCGACCCGGACGTGCTGGCCCGCATGATGAACCGCACGATGGCCGGGCGCCTCGGCGACCCGGACCGCGACCTGGACGGCCTGGTGACCTTCCTGGCGGGCCCGGATTCGGCATACGTGACCGGCGCGATCATGTACGCCGACGGCGGCTGGTCAGCCTGGTGACGCCCCTTCCGCGTCGGCCGCCCACTTGGTCCGGCAGTACTCCACGAATGTCTCAGCTCGCCGGGTCAGCCGCTGCCCCACCCCGTGCGCGATGATCATCCGCAGCGTCGGCATTTCCTCCCGGAACTCACGAATGCACAACGGGCGGCCTTCGTAGCTGGCGCTGATTGCCGGTCGCTGGTGGAACAATGCGTACCCGATGCCCCTGGCGGTAATTGATCGTACCGTTTCGAAATTGGCACACTCGTAGCGGATTCGCGGTTCCACCCCGGATTGCCTCAGCAGGGAAAGGTAATATCGGGAGGGCGGGGTGAAAAGGATCAAGTCCTCGTTGGCGAGGTCGGCCGCCGAAACCGTTTCGGCGGCGGCCAGCGGATGGTCGGGCGACACCAGCACGTACGGCGCAAAGGTGGTCAGCTCGACGGTTTCCAGTGGCATCGGGATGTCGAGGTCGTAGAGAATGGCGACCTCGACATCGCCGCTGGCGAGACGTTCGCACAATTCGTCCGTGCCGTCCTCCAGAAGGTCGACTTTGACGTCCGGGTGCTGCACCTCGAATCCTTCGATGAGCGGCGGCAGCACGAATGGACCGAGGGTGCGGTAACAGCCGAGTTTCAGCGTTCCGGCAATGGTTTCCCCTTCGGTGCGCGCAGCCCATTGCATTTCCTCGATGCCGGACAGGACCTGCCGCGCGTCGGCGAGCAGACGGCGGCCTGCCTGGGTGAGCGCGAGACGCCGGGGATTCTGGCGGATGATGAGCTGGACGCCGAGCCCGCGCTCGAGTTCGCTGACCGCAAGGGAAATCGCGGACTGCGACACGAAGCATTTCTTGGCCGCGGCGGTCATCGTGCCGGCTTCGACCGTCGCGATGAAGTATTCGAGTTGCTTCAGCGTGAGGTCCATGGGCTCCAACCTGGGCAGACCGGCAGATCAGGGTCGAGCGTACCGCCGCCGGCTACCGATCGGCAGGCGGCGCGACGTACGTTTTGGGCTGCAGTTCCAGCCAGGTGGGCTCGAGCTTCGGCCGGCGCGCGGCGTCGTAGTAGACCCCGTCGAACCAGTAGCCTTCCAGCTGGTCGGTCCCCTTGCCGAGAATCGTGCCGGAGCGCTCCCATTCGTCGTAGACTGCGGCCAACCCGAATTTCTGCACCGGACACACTTTCGTGCACACCGCACACCCCTCGGCAACCGCAACCGTCGGCCCGCACCGTTTCGCGTCGATCTTGGCTTTCTCGACCCCGCGATACATCCGCCGCCGCGCCGGAATCGCCCCGGGCGGACAGCGGCGCACACAGATCCGGCATTCCTCGCAGATTCGAGTGATCCCGTAGTCTACGGGTTTGCCGAATTCCAGCGGCGCGTCCGTGGTGATCGTCGCGGGGTGACACCGCGAGCCGAACTGCGGGGTGAGCAGCTGCCCGTTCATCCCGAGCTGCCCCAGCCCGGCTTGAACGCCGTAGTTGATCACGATACCCTGTTCGTATTCGTCGTTGACGCGGGCGCGGAATCCCAATTCCCGCAAGTATTTCGCGAGCTTCCCGGCCGCGCGGACGGCATTCGCGGACGCGGCGAATGACGCATTGTTGGCGTGCAGACTGGGAATACTCTGCGTGGCCGCGTAGTCCTGCTCGACAAAACACACGACGACGCGGTCGCCCAGCGGCGGGGTGGTATGCCCGGCGAAGTGGTACTTGGGGTCATATTCCGCCACGCCGATGATGGGGATCCCGAGAGTGTGGGCGTGCCGGAAGACATCGGCGGTGAGCACCGAGTCGGGATGGGGGGTGGGGGTTGCCGGGGTTGCGGTGGGCGTGATCGCTGCGGCTTGGGTGGTACTGGTCGCGTCCGGGTCAGTATCGGTCTCGGCGACCGGGGTGGCGTCAGCCGCGGCAGTCGGGTCAGTATCAGCCATGGCGGCCGGGGTGGCATCAGCCGCGGCCGTCGGGGCGGCACCGGTCGCAGCAGCCGGGTTGGCATCAGCCACGGCGGCCGGGGTGACTCCAGTCGTGTCGGCCTGGGCCGCGCCGTTCGTGACGGTCGGATTTGCCGCAGCCTCGGCGGCCAGGGTGGCACCGACCGGGTTGGCCTGGGCCACGCCGGTCACATCGACGGGAACCGGGGCTGCAGCGACTGGGGTCGCCAAAGTGGCACCGGTCGCGGCGGTCGGGTCGATGTGGGGCGCATCGGCCGGATTGGCGGGGTTGGCTCCGGTCGCGTCGGCCTGGGCCACGCCGGTCACATCGACAGGAACCGGGGCTGCAGCGACTGAGGTCGCCAAAGTGGCACCGGTCGCAGCAGTCGGGTCGGTGTCGGGCGCATCGGCCGGATTGGCGGCGTTGGCTCCGGTCGCGTCGGCCTGGGCCACGTCGTTCGTGGCGGCCGGATTGACGGGGTTGGCTCCGGTCGCGTCGGCCTGGGCTACATCGTTCGTGGCGGCCGGGTTGGTCCCAGGTATTGCGGCCGGGGTGGCGGGATTGGTACCGGGTATGACGCTGCCGGTCGCGGCGGTGGAAGGTGGGGCGATCGCGTCAGCCGGGTTGCCGCTGAGCGACGCGGTGCCATTCGCGGCGGCTGGACCGGAGGGGTCCGCATCGGGCGCCTCGGTGGGAACTGGGGTGGCTCGCTCGAATTCCAGTCGTTGTGTGCGACGGAGGCGGTGCATCATCGGGCCGACGCGGAAGAAGTTGCGGTACATCGAGCGGTGGATGTGCTCGCGGACTTCCGGCCAGGTGTCGAACAGCAAGCGCAGCGGGTCGTCGCGGGCTGTTTGTTCCTCGACTTCCCGGTCGCGGCGAATGCCGGGCACAGTGAGGAGATCCGGCGGCGGTACCCGGTCAAACGGCACCGCGCGGCCGTCGACGGGGAAACGCGTCCGGAGGCGCGCCGAGCGGTCGGGGAGGAAGCGGTAGAGGAACGCCTGCCGACGGATGGACAGTGTGCGGTACGCGAGTCCGTGCAGGAAGCGGTGGAACCGGCCTTCTCCCGGGAGGACCGGCATGCCTACGGTGTCTGACCCGGAGTCATTGCCGGATATGTCCGCGTCACGGGCGGTGGCTTTGCTGCCGGAGTTGCCTGCGGTGTCCGCGCTCGATCCCGCGAACCCCGGGACGCCCCGGCCCTGCGGTGCACGTCCGCCGCTCGGGCCGCCGGGCCCTGCCGCACTGCCTGCGCTCGTCTTGCCAGCCAGGTCTCCGTTGCCTGCCCCACTCACGCGGTCGGCCGGACCACTCTCTGGCACACCTCCGCCGTCTGCGGTCTGCGCTTCTCTCGGCATTGCACCGCCTTCCGTCGCTGTAGTTATCACTGTAGTGTTCAACGTAGTGAGGTCAATAGCGGAAGGGGCGGCCGATGAGGTACATCGTGGTCGGAGCTGGGCTCGCGGGGCTCACGGCTGCCCTTGAGCTGAGCCAGGAGGGGCACGATGTCGTGATCCTCGAGGCTGCCGACCGGCCCGGCGGGCGAGTCCGGACGGCGCGCGGACTGGCGGACGGGCAAGCGCAAGGGACGGTCAGCGGGCAGGCACGCGAGTCGGAACGCGGGCAGGCACAAGGGACCGCCAACGAGCGGGCCACCGGCGAGGCTCAAGGGACCGCCAACAAGCGGGCCACCGGCGAGGCGCAAGGGACCGCCAACAAGCGGGCCACCCGGCAGGCGCAACTGGCGGCACGCGGGCAACCCGACCGACAGGCCAACGGCCTGAGCGAGGAAACTGCCAGCAGACCGGCCAACGAGCACGTCGCCGAGCTGGGGGCCGAGCGGATCTACCCCGGCCAGGGCCTCATGCTCGACCTCTGCACCCGCTACGGCCTCACCCTCCGCGAGGTAGCCCCGGCGCCGCTGCCAAGGGCGTTTCTTCGTGGCCAGGAACAAAACACGGCGGACCTGGTAGCCGCGCTCGACGTCCGGCTGAAGGCGACTCCGCCGGGGGACTGCGAGAGCCTCGCCCAGTGGATGCATCGGGCGCGGCTCAGCGATCTCGAGCGGGCGCTGGTGTCAGCTGTGGCTCAGTCGACCCCGGCGGCGCCTTTGCGGTTCACCCCGGCGGCCGGGTTCACCGCCAGCTTCCACAGCACCGGCGGGTACGAGATCGTAGGCGGGAACGACCTCCTCACCACCGCCATGGCGCAAGACCTGGAAGTCCACCTGGACAGCAGGGCCATCGCCGTGCGGTGGGACGAAGCGCGAGTCACCGTCGAAACCTCAGCTCGTACCTGGAACGGCGACGCGGTCATCCTCGCCGTTCCCGGGCCTCAGCTCCTGGAAATCGCCTTCGATCCGGTGCTCGATCAGGAAAGGGTCCACGCGCTGCTCGGACTCCGGTTCGGCGAAGCACTTCGCGTGGTCGCCCGATACGAAAACGAAGCATTCGACCCCAGGGTCATCACCGACACCGAATTCGGCATCATCACCAACCAAACCGCCGGCCAAGAAGAAAACCACGCGCTCCTGTCCTGTCTCATTCCCGCCGACCGTGAAAAGAAAAAAGACGTACTGTCCCGATTGGACGAAGTAGTGTCCACAGTGGTCGGACATCGAGTGAACCGGAACTACGGCGAAACCCACAACTGGACCAGCGTGGTCCGCGTCCCGTGGGGCGATCAGACAAACACCACGATCCCGAAACTGGCCACCCCGCTGGGAAAAACCGTGTACTTCGCCGGAGAGCACACCGACCAGCGAACAACTCCGGGCGGGATGAACGGCGCGGTGGCATCAGGTATCCGGGCCGCGCGGGAGATCAGCCGGCAGCATCCGCGTACCAAGTAGCAATCTGTACCCGGGTGTGACACTCCAGTTTCCCCATGATGTTCGCGACATGCGCCTCCACCGTTCGGCGGGCCACGGCCAGTTTCGTCGCAATGTGCTTGTTCGAAAAACCGGCATGGATCAAAGCCGCCACCTCGCGTTCGCGCGGCGTAAGCAAATCCAGCGGATGCGCCGTCGGAAGGCCGTTCATGGCAAGGTCGAATACCTCCGGGACCCCGGCATTGGCGGTCAGGTCACGGATCCGCCGGTATTCCTGCTCCCCCAGCCCCGCGACGATCGTTTCCGTGCAGCGGTCGCGTTGTTCCAGCAGGCTCGCGAAACCCATCAGCGGCGAACAAGTCACCGACCACGCGCGCTGGATCGCCGATTCGAGCTGTGCGGCAAAACGCAGATCGCCCTTCGCCGCGGCGGACCAGCCGACCACCTCGGCCGCGAGCAGGATGCCGACGGTGTCGTGGAACGGTTCCGTGACCCGCAGGCTTTCCTTCGCCAGCGTTGTCGCGCCGGAGAGGTCGCCGGTGACATACCGGGTCAGCGACCGCATCCACAGCCCGTACGACCGCAGCCACCGCTCGCCCGAGGCTGCGCACACGTCGGCGCACTCGCGGCTGCACCGGTCTGCGTCGCCGAATCTTCCGGCGGCCCAATGGACTTCGGCCAGGAAGAGGAGCACCAGCGCGGTGCTTTCCGGATCGTCCCGCCGCCCCGCCAACGCCCGCTCGTGCAGCTCGCGCGCCAGGTCCAGTTCGCCGCGGAACCCGTAGGCCGAGCCCAGCAGCGTCGTCGCGCGGTCGCGTGCGCGGGCGTTTCCGGAGCGCTCCGCCCAGGAAATCGCGTCCTCCAGCACCGGGACCGCACCGGCTACCTCGCCCTCGAACAGCGTGATCCAGCCGTGTACCCACAGCGCGTCGGCCCGCAGGTCCGGTGACATTTCCGTGGCCAGTACCTGCGTCATCCGCAACCGGCCCTCCCGCAGGTACCCCTGCGCCACCCACAGCCGCCACAGCCGGACCGCCAGCCGGGCACCGGCGTCGACGTCCGGGCCCGCGAGCAGCCGGTCCATCGCGATCCGCAGGTCGGGCAGGCCGTCGAGCAGCCGCGCGTTCCAGTCTGCCTGGTCCGGGCCGAACCGCCCGAGGTCGGCCTGTTCGGCCAGCCGCCCGCAGTACCGGGCGTGCCGGTCGCGGACCTCGGCCTCGCCGCTGGTCTCGGCCAGCAGCCGCCTGCCGAACTCCTGTACCACGGTGAGCATCCGGTACCGGCCGCCGCCGCGCGTGAGCACCGACTTCCCGACCAGCGAATCGACCAGGTCGACGACGTCCTCGGCGCGTACCTCGCCGCCGCTGCACACGTCCTCGACCGCGGCGAGCCCGACCGGTCCGGCGAACACGCTCATCCGCAGCCACAGCTGCCGCTCGGCCGGGGTGCAGTGCTCGTAACTCCAGCGGAACACCGATTCCAGGTCCTGATGCCGGGTCGGCGTGCCGCGCGGGGCGGTGGCCAGCACGCGGTACCCGGTGTCGAGCCGGTGCAGGATTTCCTCCGGGGACAAGGCACGCAGCCGGGCCGCGGCCAGTTCGAGTGCAAGCGGGACGCCGTCGAGGCGGCGGATCAGCGTGGCCACCGGCTCCGCGTTCGCGTCGTCGATGCGGAAGTCCGGGGCGACCGCGATCGCCCGGTCCACGAACAGCCGCACGGCGTCGCTCGCGGCGACCTCGGCCGTGGTCGCGCCCTCGGGCGGTGTGGTCAGCGGGTTGATCGCGAACACGTGCTCACCCCGCACGCGCAGCGCTTCCCTGCTGGTCACCAGCACGTGGACCTCCGGCGCCCGCGCGAGAAGATGCGCGACGAGGTCGGCGGCCGCGTCCAGCAGATGCTCGCAGTTGTCCAGGATCAGCAGCGCCCGCCAGCGGTCGATCTTGTCACCGAGCGTCGCGCCAGCAGGGTAACCCCGCGCGTCCTCGACCCCGATCGTGGCGGCGACCGCGGGCTCGACCAGCTCCGGGTCACGCAGGGAACCCAGCTCGACGAACCACACTCCGTCGGGGAACTCGTCCAGCTCGCGGTGCGCGGTGCGCAGCGCGACGGTGGTTTTCCCGACGCCACCAGGGCCGGTGAGCGACACCAGCCGCGCGCGGCCCAGCAGACGGCTCACCTCACGCAGCTCCCGGTCGCGGCCGACCAGGCTCGTGAGCTCCGCCGGTGGAGCGCCTCGAGGGTTCACGGGCCGATCCTCGTGCGGTACTGCGCAGTCCGCCTAGGTGTGACACGTAGGTAATTTCCTCAACTGTACCCACGCGTCCGCGCCACTGACACTTCGAAGCACCCCGGCACCGCAGTCGGGCGAAGGAGGTGTCGCCGACCGTGACCGCACCGTGCCTGTCCTCCCCGGCCCCGGCCACCCTCGCCGCGCTGGCCGAAGCCGCCGAGCTGGAAATCCTCGCCGCCCCGGCAGGTGCCCATGCCCCGGTCCACGCCGTGCGGATCGGCGACCTCGCGCCGGGCGCCCTCGTGCTCGCCGTCGGACTCGACCCGACGTCGAACCAGTTCACCCGGTTGCTCACCGAGGCAGCGGAAACCGGCGCGGCCGGGGTCGTCACCCGCCGTCCCGCCGACGCGACCTGGGTCCAGGCCCGAGCCCGGCACCTCGGGATCGCGGTGCTGGCGCTGCCGACGGCGCTGACCTGGGACGAAGCACTCACCCGAACCCGCGCGGCGCTGGGTAGCGGCGCGCCGGAACCAGGGATCGGCGACCCGCGGTCAGCGCTCGCCGACGCCGCGGCGGTGGCCCTCGGCGGCGCGGTCGACATCACCGACCACCACCTCCGGCTCGTCGCCTACTCCGCCCTCGACCACGAGTCCGACGACCTCCGCCGCGCGACCGTCGTAGCCCGCCGCGTGCCGGACGACCTCGAGCAGCGGCTGCGGACGTCCGGCGAGCTGAACCGGATCACCCACGCCCACGCGCCGGTCCTCCTCGACGAGCCGCCGCGGCTGGTCACGCCGCTGCGCGCCGGTCCGGAAGTGCTCGGGTACCTCTGGCTTTCGCCCGTCGGCGCCACCTTCGGCCCGGGCGCGCAAGCCGGGATGACCGATGTCGCCCGCGCGGTCGCCGCCACCCTCGTCCGCACCGCCACGCCGGGACGCGACCGTCGCGCGGCGGAAGCCCTGCGCGAGGCGCTTTCCGGCAGCTCTACGCCCGGCATTCTCCTCGGCGGACGCGAGGACGACGCCTTCCAGCTGGTCGGCTTCCGCCTCCGTGATCGCGCCGCACTGTCCGAAGTAGACGGAGCGCATCTGGAGCACCTGGTCGCCCTCCGCCTGAGCCCGCTCGCGGTCACGAGGTGGGGCGACGGCGTGTACGCGATGGTCACCCCCTCGATCGACACCGGATTGATCACGGATCTCGTTGCGCGGTCGGCCAGTCAGCTCGGCATGAAACTCGTCGCGGTGCTCGGGCAGCCGAGTCACGGAAGGTCCGCGGTATCCCAGGCGGGTCGAGAACTGGAGCGCGCGCTGCGAGTCGAAGCGCATCAGGATGTGGTGTCCATAATGGACCTCCGAACCCAATGCATTCTGCACGAACCCGGGGAACTTGCCGCGGAACGGCCGCATCTGATGCCCGGGTACCTGCGTCGGCTCGCCGAAACCGACGAACCCCGCCTTGACGTCCACCGCCAGACCCTGCAGGCGTATTTCGACGCCAACTGCGACATGGCTGCCGCGGCGCGCGCGTTGTACGTGCACCGCAACACCATGCGCTACCGGCTTCGCCGCCTCCAGGAACTGTCCGGAATGGACCTCGAGTCCCCGCTCGACCGGCTGCTCGCCGAACTGGAACTGCGACTGTCCACACCGGACGGAGGGGCGTCATGACGTATTCCGTTCTCCTGCGCGATCCGGGCACCGGCGAACTCGGCGTGGCGGTCCAATCGCATTTCTTCGCGGTAGGCAGCCAGGTTCCGTGGGTGGAAGCCGGAGTCGGTGCGGTGGCGACACAAGCCGTCGTCAACCTCGAGTACGGCCGCGGCGGACTCGCTGCGATGCGCCAGGGTCTCAGCGCGGCCGAAGCACTGGCGAAGATCCGTGCGGACGACCCGCTGACCGACCTCCGGCAGGTCGCAAT
Organism: Amycolatopsis jejuensis; assembly: GCF_000717335.1. GTDB lineage: Bacteria > Actinomycetota > Actinomycetes > Mycobacteriales > Pseudonocardiaceae > Amycolatopsis > Amycolatopsis jejuensis. The sequence continues at coordinate 126,983 of NZ_JNYZ01000005.1, read as the reverse complement.
GCTCGACGCGCAAGGCGGCATCGCCGTGCACACCGGACCCGGCTGTATCGGTGCTGTGGGATCACGACAGGGGGAAAACTGGTGTGTACAGGGGAATCTTCTCGACGGCGATGCCGTGCTGGACGCGATGGCCGATGCCGCGCAGTCCGGCGGAAACCTGGCGGACCGTCTGCTCGCGGTGCTCGAAGCCGGGCATGATGCCGGTGGTGACGTCCGAGGTGCGCAGGCCGCCGCGCTGATCGTGGCCGGGCAGGTCGACCTGCGGGTCGACGATTCACCGCACCCGGTCGCCGAACTCCGCCGCCTCCTCGCCCGCAGCCGCGCGGCGGCCCGGATGATGGCCGCGATCGCGACTCCCGGCGCGGTACTGGGCGAACCCGGCGATTCCGCCGATGCCGCGTTGAAGGCCCTTGCCGAGGCCCGCGAAGGGCTCGGACCGGCCAATGCCGAACCCGATTTGTGGCGAGGCGTCGTACTCGCCCGCGATGGCCGAGCCGAAGCTGCGCGCACCGCGTTTGCCGAGGCCATTGCCGTCCATCCGCCGATTGCGCGGTTGCTCCCCCGTCTCGCCGAGGCCGGAATTCTCGGCGGCCACCCAGAAAAGGAGTAAGTTCCGATGACAACCGATCTCTACCCCACCGCCAAGCCCCGTTTCGTCGGCCCCGCCGAGGACGTCGAGGCGATCCGGGTCGCCCACCGTGACTGGTGGGCGGCCAACCACACCCAGGAAATCCCGCGGTGCAGCCGGAACTTCGCACCGGACACGCTGATGTTCAACCTCAACGGCCACACCTACTACGGCCTCGACGAAATGATCAAGGCCTGGGAATTCTACGTCGGCGCCATCGACGTCGACGTCGTCGATCTGTGGGACTACCGCATTTTCGTCTCCGGCGACCTCGCCTACATTACCTGCGAAGGCGTTTTCCCCACGAAGAAATCCGCCGAGGAAGGCTGGGGAGCGTCCAATCTGGACATCGGCGAGCAGGACGTTGCGCCCGTGCGGTTCCGGGAAACGTCGATCGCCCGCCGCGACGACGGGAACGGCAATCCGGTGTGGAAGATCTGGCACTTCCACTGCTCACCGGCCGCACCCGCGGACGAGGAGCGCCCCGGTATGGCCGACACCTGGCTGAGCCGCGGCGGCGACCGGGGCGGCAGCATCGCACAGACCGTCGAACTCCCGCCGCCGGGAGCGTGATGACCGCCGCGCGGGTCCGCCGCAATTCCCTGGGGGACGTGCTCCGCCGCTCCGCCCGGCGCCATCCGGACCGGGTGGCGCTGCGCGAAGGCGGTACCTCCCTCACCTACGCGCAGCTCGACCTCGACGTGAACCGGCTGGCCAATGCGTTGGCAGAACGGGGAATCGGCCAAGGCGACCGCGTCGCAGTGCTGTCGCGCAACTCGACGGCTTACGTGCTCGCGATCTTCGCCGTCGCCCGGCTCGGCGCGGTGCTCGTGCCGGTGAACTTCATGCTCACCGCAGGCGAAGCCGGTTACGTACTCAAGCATTCCGGTGCGATCGCCGTGCTGTCCTCGACGGAGCTCGCCGAGGTGGCCGACCAGGCGATCGGCCCCGGCGACCCAGCACGAGTACTCCTCGACAACGGCAAGCGCACCGGATGGGAGAACCTCTCCGCGTTGCTCGCCGAAGGCTCCGGAAACGAACCAGTCGCGGACATCGCGCCCGACGACCTCGCGCAAATCCTCTACACCTCAGGTACCGAGTCCCGGCCGAAAGGCGCGATGCTGTCGCATTCGGCGTTGATGGCCCAGTACGCCAGCTGCGTTGCCGACGGTGAAATGTCCACATCGGACATCGAAGTACACGCGCTGCCGCTGTTCCACTGTGCACAGCAGCATTGCTTCCTCGTCCCGGACCTGATGCTGGGCGCCACAAGCATCATCCTGCCCGGCGCGGACCCCGCGGCGATCCTGGCCGCCGTCGAGGAGTTCGGGGCCACCAAGCTGTTTGCCCCGCCGACCGTGTGGATCGGCCTGCTGCGGCACCCGGACTTCGATCGCCGCGATCTTTCCACCCTCCACAAGGGATACTACGGCGCGGCGATCATGCCGGTCCCGGTGCTGCACGAAATCGCAAAGCGGCTGCCGGACCTGCGGCTGTGGAACTTCTACGGCCAAACCGAAATGGCACCGCTGGCGGTGGTACTCCGACCCGAAGACCAGATGCGCAAGGCAGGCGCGGCGGGCAAGGCCGCGCTGAACGTGGAAACCCGGGTGGTCGACCCGGTCGACGGACGCGAACTGCCACCCGGCGAGGTCGGCGAGATCGTGCACCGGAGCCCGCAGGCGCTGCTGGGTTACCTCGACGACGAGGCCGCGACGGAGCAGGTGTTCCGCGGCGGCTGGTTCCACTCCGGCGACCTCGGGGTGCTCGACGAGGACGGTTACCTCACCGTGGTCGACCGGATCAAGGACATGATCAAGACCGGCGGGGAGAACGTCGCCGGGCGCGAGGTCGAGGAGGTCCTGCACCGGCACGAGGCGGTGGCCGAGGCCGCGGTGATCGGGGTACCGCATCCACAGTGGATCGAAGCGGTCGTGGCGATCGTCGTGCCGAAGGACGGCCAGACGGTGACCGAGGACGACATCCGGTCACACGCCCGCGCGCACCTCGCCCCGTTCAAGGTGCCGAAAGCGGTCACCGTGGTGCCGGCCCTGCCGAAAAACGCGAGCGGAAAAGTGCTGAAACGCGTGCTGCGCGAGGAATTCGCGGCAGCCGCAGAGAAAGGAGACTGACCATGCCGGAAAACCCGGTCGGCCTCGCGGTGGCCAGCAGCCTGGCGCCGGAGCAGGTCGGCGAAGTCGCCGCACTGGCGGAAAACCTCGGCTTCGGCGAATTGTGGATTCCCGAGGACTATTGGTACCTCGGCTCGATTGCCTGCCTCGTACGGGCACTGTCGGCCACCGAGACGATTCCGGTCGGCGTGGGCGTGATGTCCGCACTGGTCCGGCATCCCGCCGTCGCCGCCATGGAAATCGCTGCCGCCGAACGGATGTTCCCGGGTCGCGTCCGGCCGGGCATCGGGCTCGGCGTGCCGGAAATCGTCAGCAAGATGGGGATCAAACCGCGGTCTTCGCTCGGCGCGGTCCGCGAAAGTGTCGCAATTCTGCGTACCCTGTTGAGCGGCAAGGCGTACACCGAACCGGCGGGGCAATTCGAGGCCGACAACATCCAGCTCACCCATCCACCGCATTCGGTACCGCCGATCCACCTCGGTGTACTCGGCGAGAAAATGCTGCAGTTGTCCGGGGAAATCGCCGAGGGCACCGTGGTTTCGGCCATGGCCAGCCCGGCCTACCTGCGCTGGCTGCGGGCCCGGATCGCCGAGGGCGAGGCCCGGCGTACCACGAAACCCACCAGGCAGCACCGAGTTCCGGCGTTCGCAATGTACTGTGTGGACAGTGACACTGCCGCGGCCCGCGCCGTGGTCCGGCCGCTGGTCTCGCTGTACCTGAGTTTCCTCTCACGCAGTCCGCTCGTCACGGTGAACCCGTTCGGCCCGGAAGTCCAGGAACTGTGCGACCGGGGCGGAGCGGAGCTGATCGGCAAGGAAATGCCCGACGCCTGGCTCGACGAACTCACCGTTGCCGGTGATCCCGCGACCTGCGCCGAGCGGATCGGTGCGCTGCTCGACGCCGGTGCCGATTCCGTCGTCCTCATGCCGGTGCGGACCGACGACCTCGAAACCACTCTCCGCCGCACCGCCGACGAGGTACTGCCGCTGGTCCGGAGCGGGGCGTGAACCGCACGAGCATCCCCGGTCCGGCAGGCGAACTGTCGGTACTGACCACCGGTGACCCTGCCGCGAAGGCACTGCCGATCCTGTTCGCCCACCCGATCAACCTGCAGGCCGCATGCTGGGCCGAGGTCGTCGGCCCGCTGGACAGGTTCTGCGTGCTGCCGGACCTGCGCGGACACGGCAGGTCCGAACCACTCGGCCCGTTCGGGGTCGAGCACTGGGCCGCCGACCTGCTCGCCGCGCTGGACCACTTCGCCATCCCCCGCGCACACGTCATCGGCGGTTCGCTCGGCGGGGCACTCTCGGTGTACCTCGCCGCCACTCACCCGGACCGGGTCGCCTCGATCGTCTCGGTGGGTGGGGCATTGGCGATCGAGGGCGACGGCCTCGACGCGGCGGTCGAAGCGTTCCGGACCCTCGGCCCACGTCGGGTGTTCGAGGACAACTTGCCGGAAATGTCCCTTGCACCCGGCGCTCCGGCCGAGGTCGTCGAGCGGATGCTCGACCTGAGCAACCCGAACGACGCCGAAACGGTGAGCGCGATCTGGGCGGCGACGACCAGCAGCGACGTCCGCGAACACGCTCCGGCAGTGCAGTGCCCGGCAACGGTGATCACCGGCGCCTTCGACCGCACCTGCACTCCTGAGCAAGCGCGCGAGATGGCGGACGCGCTCGGGGTCGGCCTCGTCACGATGCCCGGGGTCGGACACCTGCCGATGCTCGAAGCGCCGCAGGCACTGGCCGAACTCCTGTCGGCGCACCTCGATCGGGAGTGACGCAGTTCCCGCTCAGCGGGTACCGAACAGCTGCGTCCGATACTGCCCGTATTTCGTCCCGCTGCGGTGCCGGTAGCCGACCCCGATGTCGTGCAGGTTCGCCCGGTGACCCGGGCTGTTCATCCACGCCCGCACGACGCCGGCGGCGGTCTTGTTCCCACCGGCGAAATTCTCCGCCAGCCGCGGTACCCCGCGCGTTCGGCCGGGGCCGCCGCGGTGGCGGGCTGTGCGGCGGCGATCAGGGCCGCCACCCCGAACGCCGCCGCGAACAGCCCGCCGGTCTTCGAACTCCGCACCGCGACTAAATCCCGCGATGGAAGGTGACGACGAACCCCCTGCAGCTCGGGCAGTTCCGCATCGTCTTGTTGCCGGGCTCGGTGTCCTGCTTCGACCAGGCGTACGCCCTCGGGCAGTGGCTCGAGATGGCGTTGCTGTACGACGTTTTCGCGTCCCGGTTCGGGTTGGTGCACAGGATCGCCTTGCCGCCGCGCTTGGTGAGGTTGGCCGGTGGGCAGTACTGCAGCAGCCGGTCCGAGCAACCCTGGGTCTCGCATTGGTTCGAACCAGGTGGCCGCTTCGCGCCGGTCGGCTCGATCGTGATGGAGAACGACACCGCGTCGACGTAGCTGACGTTGTACCAGGGTGCGGTCTTGTTGTGCCGGTCGAAGTTGAATTCGGCAAGACTGGTCGGCTGTGCGCCGGTGGTACAGCGGTCGGCCAGCTTGCCGCAGTCACCGACCACGCAGTGGAAGGTGCTGCCGGACTTCCCGGTGCAGCCCTGGCGGGCGAAGAACCGCCCGCGCCAGTGCCCGGGATTACCCGACTCAGGCACGGTGATCGTCGCCCGCTGGCTGTCGTTGAGCCGGGGCAGCCCGGTCAGGTTCTTGGAGCCGTCGTTGTTCACCCCGCTGCCGATCCAGATCGGCTGGCCGGTCCGGTTGACGAACGTCACCGTCCGGTTCGCGGTCGTGGCATCCGCCGAGGTGGCGCCCACCGACACTCCGGCGAGCGCGACCGCAGCCGCCAGCAGGGCAAGCATGGCCATCAGGAATCTGCGCATCTGAGCTCCTTTGCACCGCATGAGAACTGACGCAGCCCGATCGTGGCCGCCCGCTGCCGCAGTGTCTTCACGGTCGCCCCGCAATCTGCGGAAAGGGCGTTGTCCGGTAAGCCAAAAGACTGGGGATTTCCCGTACTGCTGTTGACGAGTCGGGCGAAGTCCTTATGCTCGGTTCACCGTCGGCCGGTTTCGTCCCGGTTGTCGAGTCCGTCAACTGTTCACGGAAGACAGGAGGCCAGCGCTCCATACCGGCTGGTGAGTCCGGTGTTCCATTTTTTCGCGCTCCGGCGGGTCCGCTGCCGGTGCCCGAGCACGGTCCCCTCCGAGCGCACCGAGGAACTCATGGAGATCTCCGGATCCTCGCCCGGCAACGCACTCGCGGCCCCCGCCCCGCGAGGCCGCTGCGCTGCCGAACGTGCCGTCACGCTGGCGAGAAGCGGGCAGCGGCTGCCCGACGCAGTCCAGGAAGCGGACGAGGCACTGGTCGCTCCGCACTGCCGCAGCGAACCGGCCTGCGTGCTCGGTGCGGTGACCACGCTCGTGCTCGCCGGCGAACCGGCGGAGGCCGAGGAAGCCGCGGCGCGGCTTGGCCGTCTACCGTCCACAAGCGACGCATTGGCCGGCCGGATCACCTTGCTGCGCGCCAGAACTGCGCGCTGGAACGGCGATCTCGACACTGCCTGGAGCCGGTACCGCGCGCTGCAGCACACCGGCGTCGACCCGGCGCTCCGCCCGTCGATCGTGGCCGAAACCGCCGAACTGCTGCTCGTCCGTGGCAATCCGGCGGCCGCGCACACCGTGCTGGCCGCCTACTGCCACTCGCACGGAACCATCGACGCCGCGTCGCCCCCGGCCTTGCTCGGCGCCCGCGGCGCGGTCCGGATGGCCATCGGCGACGTCCGGCACGCGCTGGCGGATCACCTGCTGTGCGGACGAAGGCTCACCGCCCGCGGCATGGTCAACCCGGCGTTTTCCGCTTGGCGCCGCCGGGCCGCGCGGTGCGCGCACGCCCTCGGCGACCACCGCCGGGCAACCGAACTTGCCGTCGAGGACTATGAAGCCGCAATGGCCTGGGGCGAACCGAAAACGCTCGGGGAAGCGCTGCACGTCCTTGCGGTCGTGGGCAATCCGGCGGCGGCCGTCGACCTGCTCCGCGAGGCGGTCGACCTGCTCGACGTCGCCGGCGCCGCATTGGAAGCCGGAGAAGCGCGGTACGAGCTCGGGGTACGGTTCGCCGCGGCCGGGCAGCCCACCTTCGCGCGGGAACAGTTCCGCGAGGCGGCCGCCCGGTTCCGGTGGGCGGGCTGCACCGCGCAGGCCGTCCACGCGGAAGCCGAACTGGCCGGGTTGCAGCCGCCGATTGCGCTGACCATGCCCGAGACCAGGGTGGCACTGCTGGCCATCGCCGGGTACAGCAACCGGGACATCGCGGCGCGGCTGTACGTCGCCGTCCGCACCGTGGAGTTCCATCTGTCGCACGTGTACCGGAAGCTGGGCATCCGCGGCCGGGCCGAGCTGCGGGCCGGACTGCTCGAGATCTGGTACCGGCTTTCCGGAAACCGGAACCGGCTGTCCTGACCCGGGACGGCGGAATCCACCGGAAGGCCGCGCGCCTTCCGGTGGAAACCCGCGTCAGCAGCTGAGATTGCCGCCCGGGCCGACCCCGAGCATGCTGCTGAACTTCTTGTACGCCTCCACCCGCGAGCGGACCTGCGCCGGGTTCCTTCCGTTGCATTCGACGCCGCCGTTGATCGTGCGGATGGTTTCGCCGAAGCCCTTGCCGTTCACCATCGCGTCGTGCGGAATCAAGGTTCCGGCCGCAGTCTTCTGGGTGTTCCAGAACCAGAGCGCCGCCTTCCACGCGACGGCGGCGTTCTTTTCGACGAGACTCGGATTGTGCAGCAGGTCCAGATGCAGTGCGTCGCCTGCGGCCTTGTAGTTGTAGTTCCAGCTGATCTGCAGCGGGCCACGGCCGTAGTACGCGGCCTTCCCGGCCGGACAGCCATAGGGTTTGCCGGTGTCGCAGTAATGCGGGTAGTTCGCCTTGTTCTGCTCGACGATGTACTTCAGCCCGCCCGTTTCGTGGCTGACGTTCGCCAGAAACGCGGCCGCTTCCCGCTTTTTGACCGTGGCACTGCCGGTGGTCGCGAAGCGCGGGTAGGCAGAAAGCGCGTCGGTCAGACCGCGATACGTGTAAAAACCGTTGCGGCCGGGGAACATTTTGTTGAACTGGGCCTCGCTCACCACGAAACCGGCAGCTTGCCCGTCGGGCTGTGCGTGCGCCACCGACGCGGTACTCATCCCGGTGAACCCGCAGGCCAGCACTGCAGCCGCCACCGCGGCAATCCTCGTGAACAGCACGTTCCGGATCTCCCATCGTCTCCCGGGGTCCGCCCGGAGGAATGGCGGACACCGCCGAAAGCCCATCAACGCACGCGCCGCCCGGAACCGTCTTCACGGTGCGTCCGCAATTCGTCCGAAGATACGTATGAGCGTAAAGAAATCCCCGACCCCGGTTGTGCTCAGATGTCTGGTCCACTACGGGGAAGCCAGGCGCGGTCCGGAAAAACGCCCAGGTGAGCAGTGCACTGCTGCTCCGTCCGAGTGAAGCTGTTTCCGAGTTTCCCCGGTCGTTGACATAAATGATCATCGTTTCCTAAACTTCGATCGTTTTCGGTTACCCCGCAAACCCGGAAAACGATTCGAGGCACTTTCCATGAATGACACCGGTCCCCCGCCGGCCGGCGCGACGCGGACGCTGCCGCCATTGCCGGACCACGCCACCGCGCTGCCGGGCACCTGGTGGCTGCCCTACGTTCCGGGCGGGGCGGCCGTCGCGCAATGGGCGGACAGCGCGCCGCCCGAGCGGCGGCGGGCCCTCCGGGCCATCGGTATGGCCAACCGGGGCGCCGACCGTGAGACGGTGGCCCGCGAGGCCGAGGCGGTGCTGCGTTCCCCCGCCGCGCACGACCTGCTTTCGTGGTGGTGCGCGGTTTTCGCGCTCATCCACGCCGGTGCGGCCGACCTCGCGCAGCACCACTGCGTGCGCCGCGCCCGCGGTCCGGACGCAACCCAGCGGGAGTTCGCGACCGCGCTGCACGCCCGGTTGCGGGTGCTGCGCGGCGCACCGGACGAAGGCGCCGCCATGCTGTCCGACCTGCTCGGCCGCACCCGGCAGCCGATGTTGCGGGAACTGCTGGTGGCGTGGTCGGTGCTGGCGCTGGTGGACGGTGGCGCCATCGACGCGGCGACCGCATTGATCGTCGACCACGCTTGCGATCCGGTGATCCTGCGCTACCAGGACAAGGCGGAACTGTTCGCCGCGGCCGGGCATCTCGAGTTCGCGGCCGGCAGGCACGACGTGGCGCGAGGCAATTTCCTGGAGTGCGGACGGCTGCTCATGGCGGCCGGGGTGCACAACCCGGCGGTGCAGCCGTGGCGGTCTCGCGCGGCGCTGTGCGCGGAGGCGGCCGGGCGGCACCGGCTCGCCGCGGTGCTCGCCGAACGGGAACTGCTGCTGGCGCGAAGATGGTCGGGCACCTGGGCGCTCGGGGTGGCTGCGCACGCGCACGCGGTGGTGGTCAAGCGAAATCCCGAGTCGGTGCGCAGGGCGGCCGACCTGCTCGCAGAAAGCGCGGCCATCGAAGAGCTCCTTCGCGCGCGCTACGACCTGGCGCATTTCCTGAGTTCCGCGCAGCGGTACAGCGAAGCAAGGGAAGTGCTGCGCAGTGCCGCGGGGCTCGCCGCGCGCAACGGTTACCACGGCTGGTCGAACCGGGTGGAGCAGGCTCTGCGCCGGCTCGCGCGCCAGGCCGGCGATCACCTCACCCCGCAGGAGCGCAAGATCGCCGGACTGGCCCGCACCGGGCTGAGCAACCGCCGTATCGCCGAACAGGAATGTCTCACCGTGCGGACCGTGGAATTCCACCTGTCCAGCGTTTACCGCAAACTCGGCATTGCCGGCCGGGCGGAACTGTCCGGTATTCCGGCCGGGCTGGATCCGCCGGGATGAAACCGGGATCAGACGATCGACCAGGTGACCCTGATGATCCCGAGGTCCGGATTGGCCAGTGACCGGAACGCGGGAAGGCTGAGGTCGATCTTGGTGGAATCGCAGCTGGGGCATTTGTCCTTGATCGGCACGGTGATGGTCTTGCCGTTGTAGGTGACCCGGATCGACTTGCGGCACAACGGGTCGTTATTGGGATTCGGCGACGTCCACAGTGCCGCCGGGGCCGCGACGAGCATCTGAGTCGCCGCATTGATCTGCTGCCCGCAAGCGCCGTAGCCCGCATCGTTGTAATAGGTCGCGCTGCCGTTGGTCGCGGCTTGCGCGGAACCGGCCATGGCAATCGGGAAAGCCGCCGCACAGGCAGCCACCGCCGCCGCGTTTCTCCATCCGGACATGGTTTGGACTCCCTTTTCCGTGAACAGAGCAGCCCGAGCGTCGGGTACCGGTCCGCACTCCGGCAAGAATCCGGACCGGACTCTGTGGTGGCCCCGCAGAAGCCCTTGCGGTACCACCACAGAAAACCTCCGGAACCCTCGACTCGGCACGTTCCGAGGTCTAGCGTTTCCGGAAATCCGTGGTCCGGAAAGGGGAATCCGCCGATGTCGTGGATCCGCAAGTTCGTCCCGGCAGTGCTGGCACTGCTGCTCGCGCTCACCGTCGCCGCACCGAGTACGTCCGCAGACACTTTGGCGGGCAAGAAAAAAGGCGCCAGTATCAACAACACACCCGGCGTGAGCCAGGCACTGAAAGACGTCCGGGCCGGCTGGTTCTACGACTGGGCCGCGGACCTGCAGGGGGTCACGAAGCCGAGCGGGATCGAGTTCGTCCCGATGATGTGGGGCAAGGGGTCGGTCACGCAACAGAACCTGAACAAGGCGAAGTCACTCGGGAAAACGTTGCTGGGCTTCAACGAACCCGACCACGGCGGGCAGGCGAACATGTCCCCCGACCAAGCGCTCGGCCTGTGGCCGAAACTGCAGTCGACCGGCATGCGCCTCGGTGCCCCCGCGGTCGCCGCGAACGCGGACAAGGCGGGCAGCTGGCTCGACACCTTCATGCGCGGCGCCGCGTCCCGGAAGTACAAAGTGGACTTCATTCCGGTGCACTGGTACGGCGGCGACTTCTCCGACGCCGCTGTCGGGCAGCTGCGGAGGTACCTCGAAGCCGTGCACAACCGTTACCACAAGCCGATCTGGCTCACCGAGTACGCACTCACCGACTTCGGGCACGGCGCCCCGCGCTACCCCAGTGCGGCCCAGCAGGCGAAATTCGTGAAGAACTCGACCGCCATGCTGCAGGGTCTGTCCTTTGTGGAGCGTTACGCGTGGTTCACGCTGTCGACGAAGACCGCTCCGACCGGCTTGTACAACGGGACGAAACCGAACGCGAGCGGAGCCGCCTACCGCGCTGCGGGCTGACTCTCAGCCCTGCACTTTCAGCGCCCGCATCCGGGCATACAACGTGGTCCGCGAAATCCCCAGTGTGCTCGCCGCCCGCACCTTGTTGCCCTTCGCCGACCGCAACGCCGCCACGATCGCATTCCGCTCCGCCAGCTCGATCGGCGCGAGATCGTGGCCCGTCGCATCCGCCACCAGGCTCGGCGGCAGGTCCCCCGGACCGATCCCGCCCGCCGACCGCCGCCGGATCGCCTGGCCGAGCACCGCGCGCAGCTCGGTCAGGTTCCCCGGCCAGTCGTATGACCCCAGCACCCGCAGCGCACCCGGCGTGATGCAGTGCGTCTGGGCCGCGCCCAGGTCCGCCAGCATGCGCCCGGCGATGTCCGGGAAGTCGGCCACCCGTTGCGCCAGCGGCAAAAGCTCGACGCTGTCGGTGCACGACGCGATCAGCGCCCGTACCGGGCCGCTCACGCTCTCCCGCGGGCCGGTCGTCAGGACCAGATGCGGGCCGATCCCGCCCGCCGCGTGCGTGGCGACCAGCTCGACCAGCTCGGCGGGTAGCAGATCCACCCCGTCGACACAGATGCTGCCGCTCCCGGCGTCAACCGCGGCAGTGAACCTCTCCGCCCACACCGCCGAGCCACCCAGCACCGCCTGCGCACCGGTGAGTACCGCGCACGGTTCCGCAGGCGCCCTGAGCCGGGCCTCGGTGCTGCGCCCGGACCCTCCCGGGCCCGCAATGTGCACATGCCCAGCCACTCGATCGGGTGAAATCTGGTTCCGGTGCCGCGCGCGCCGTGTTTCCGAGGCGTCGAGCGGCCGGATTTCGACCAGCACCCCGCCGCGAGCACCGGCCACCGGTTCGGCCCGGACCCGCGCCCGCTGGCCCGAACGCAGGTCGGTCTCCATTTCGGACGGTCCGGCGACCTCCCCGGCGAGGTTCCACAACAGGGCGACGTCCGAGCCTTCCAGCAGGTCGGCGGCGGCCTGGTTGCACAACAGCATGTCCGCGCCGATCGCGACCACCGGCCGGGTCGGGCGCGACATCGCCTGGAACGCGGCCAGCAACGACCGCTCCGACACCCGGCTGCCTTCCAGCAGCTGCCGCTCGATCTCCTCGACGGCCTTCGCGACCAGCGGCGCCAGCAGCGGGTTCGCCTGCGCAGCCAGCAAAGTGACGTCGAGCGCGCCCTCGATCCGGCGGGTGACCGGGTGGAAAATCGGGTGCCCGTAACAGCTGAACCCGCGCAGGTTCTCCGCGTAGTGCTCCTCGCCGTGCACCACGATGCTCGACCTGGTCTCCAGCGCGGTCCCCGGCCCGTTGGTGCCGACGACCTCCTCCAGCAGGCACGACCCGATGTCGAGCCCCAGCTCGTCGAAGCAATCGGACGCGGCCCGATCGGCGCTCCACCGGTGGGTCATCCGGCCGTCGTGGTCGACGAGCACCGTGGACATTCCGGTGCCGGCCAGGCGTTCGTCGAGGTCTTCCAGCACCGGGGCGGCAGCCGCGAGCAGGTGGCTGGCCGGGTCGACCTCCACCGGCCGCAGGTCGAGCAGCGCGGTCGCCGGTTCGACCCCGGCGAGCGACGCGCGGCGCCAGGACAGCGCGATCGGTTCCCGCAGCCCCTCGCCGCACCAGGACGTCGTCGTGCTCACGTGGAATCTCCACCTTCGTTGGTGACGCGGAGGAGGATACCCGCCACTACCCGCAAGAGCTGTCCAGAAGTTGAACACTCCACGTGTAATTCACCCGGCAAGGTGGTGGCCCACCACATCCCGCGACGGTGGAGAGTTCCCCACCCGCGGTCCTCACCCTCGAAAGGGGAAGCAGCGTGACCCTCAGTCACTCCGACCCGGACACCGGGAGCGAGCGCACGGGCGTTTCCCGGCGTGGTTTCCTCGGCTATGTCGTCGCGGCCGGGACCCTGGTCGTCGCGGCGGACGTGGGGCTTTCCACCCCGGCGTCGGCCGCGGTGCCCTCGCTGCCCCAGCCGCCCGAGCTGTACGACCTCAACGACGCGCTCACCGACGCCGCGCTCCCGACCTCGCAGCTGATCACCGTCACGATCAACAAGGACGGCAGCGCGTCGTTCGCGCTCCCGCGCGCGGAGGTCGGCCAGGGCATCACCACCTCCAGCGCGATGATCATCGCCGAGGAGCTGGACCTGCCGCTGGACAAGGTGCACGTCACGCTCGCCCCGGCGCGGCCCGAGCTGCTCTTCAACCAGCTCACCGGCGGGTCGAACACCACGGTTTCGACGTACACCCCGATCCGCGTGGCCGCCGCGATCGCGAAGCAGCAGCTGCTGCAAGCCGCGGTGCTCCTCCTCGGCGGGACCGCCGAGCGGTTCATCGTCAAGGGCGGCATCGTCACCGCCCCGAACGGCAAGACCGCGACGTACGGCGAACTCGCGACGAAAGCCGCGTCCAGCACCACCAAGCAGGTACAGCTCGACCCGAGCAAGCTCAAGGGGTCCGGCGAGTTCAAGGTCCTCGGGAAGCCGCAGAACCGGATGGACGCGCTCGACATCGTCACCGGCAAGAAGCAGTTCGCGATGGACCTCGACATCCCGGGCGCACTGCCGACGATGATCTGCCGCCCGCCGACGCTCAACGGCAAGCCCAAGGCCATCCAGAACAAGGCCGACGTGCTGAAGCTGCCCGGGGTCACCGACGTCGCGATCATCCCGACCGGCGTCGCCGTCCGCGCGCAGACGTTCGGCCAGTGCATCGACGGCGTACGCGCGTTGAAGGTCGACTGGGGCGCGGGAACTGTCGAGGGCGAGAACGACGAATCGGTGCTGCGTAACCTTCGCCGCGCCGAACTGCCGCTCGCGGTGCCGAAGGTGCCGGTGCTGGCGAAGAGTGTCGAAGCGGATTTCGAGTTCATGTTCCGCTCCAGCGCGGCGCTGGAGCCGTATTGCGCGGTGGCCGACGTGCGGGCCGGCAGCGCGGAGGTCTGGGCCGGGCTGAAGTCGCCGATCGTGGCGCAGGGTGAGGTCGCGCAGGCCGTCGGGCTGCCGCAGGGCAAGGTCAAGGTCCACGTCATCACCGGCGGCGGATCGTTCGGGCACAAGCTGTTCGGCAACCACGCGGTGGAAGCCGCGCAGGCGTCGAAGGCCTTCGGGAAGCCGGTCCGGCTGATGTGGCACCGCGCCGACGAGCCGCGCCAGGGCAGGCTGCACCCGATGGCCACGTCGCGGATGCGGGCCACCGTGCTCGGCGGGAACGTGCTCACCTTCGAGCAGCGGCACACGTCGGTGGAGACCTCGTTCCGGCACGGCCTCGGCGACGTGCTCACGTCGGTCGCCACGAAACTGCCGACCGGGCTGGGGAACCTCGGCGTCGCCGAGGCGGTTTTCGTGCTGAGCCAGGAAATGCCGTACAACTTCGGGGTCGTCGACCAGACGCTCACCGAGACCGACCAGCGGTTCAACACCGGGTCGATGCGCAACGTGTACTCCCCCGACGTCGGCTGCGCGAACGAGATGATGGTCGACATCCTGGCGAAGGCGATGGGCAAGGACCCGTACGACTTCCGGATGGAGTTCCTCAAGAACGACAAGGTGAAGGGCGTGCTGCGCAAGGTCGCCGAGGTCGGCGGCTGGGGCCGGAAGATGCCGGCCGGCACCGCGCAGGGCATCGCGATCCACAAGGAGTACAAGGGCGCGAGCGCCTGTATGGTGGAGATCGACTGCCGCCCGGAAACGGTGAACCGCAAGGTGCGCGACGGCGTCGGCGGGCCGCGCGTGACGAAGGCGGTCATTGCCATCGACACCGGGCTGGTGATCAACCCGCGCGGCCTCGAAGCGCAGATGATGGGCTGTTTCGCGGACGGGCTGGCGCTCGCGCTCACCAGCAGTGTCCACCTGAAGGACGGGCATTTCCTGGAAGCCAGCTGGGACAACTACTTCTACACCCGGCAGTGGAACATCCCGCACGACTTCACCGCGATCGCCATGCCGTCCAACGGCGAGCAGCCGGGCGGCGGTGGCGAAGCCGGCGTGGCGTGTTCGGTCGCGGCCGTCGCGTGCGCGTACGCCCGCGCGACCGGCAAGGTCCCGAAGCGGTTCCCGATCAACCACGACGACCCGATCGGCTTCGAGGTCAAGTCGTTCGTCCCACCCGTTCCCGAATCGCCGACCGACGGCCTGAGCTGGACCTTCTGAGGAGCACGATGAGCAAGCACACCTTCATCCTCAACGGGAAGCCGGTGTCCGTCGACGTCGACGACAACGTCCGGCTCCTGTGGGTCCTGCGTGACGTGCTCGGCGTCCGCGGGCCGAAGTACGGCTGCGGGATCAACGTCTGCAAGGCCTGTACGTCGCATTTCAACGGCAAGGCCTTCAACCCGTGCTCGGTGCGGGTCGCCGACGTCAAGGAAAGCGACGAGATCACCACGATCGAAGGCCTGCCCGGCACCGTGAAGGCCGACCTGCACCCGATGCAGGAAGCGTGGCTGGAGCACGACGTCGCGCAGTGCGGGTACTGCCAGCCCGGCCAGATCATGGCCGCGGTCGCCAAGGTGAAGCAGGCCAAGGCCGAGGGTCGCGAGATCACCGACGCCGACCTGGACGAGATCCGCAACGTCTGCCGCTGCGGGACGTACTCCCGGATCCGGGAGGCGATCAAGGCCGGGGCGGCGAAGATGTGACGTCCGGTGAGTGGCTGTGCCGGGTGTGCTGGTTACCGGCATGGCCACTCACCAGCGCCGCGCCCAGGATCAGCACCGCGATGCCGGTCAGCTGGGTTGCGCCCGGTGCTTGGTCCAGCAGGAGCCAGGCCAGGAGGGTGGCTACCAGCGGTTCGGCCAGCGCCAGCACTCCGGCGAGTGCTACTGGCAGGTCGCGCAATGCTCGCAGGCCTGCGAGGTACGGGAGTACGGTGCCGAATCCTGCCAGGGTCAGGAAAATCAGCCAGACTTTCGCTTGACCTATCGTGCCGTTTCCGGCGTTTATTGTCCATAGTGGACTCAGTGCGAGCACTGCGATGGCGCCGATGGTCAGCCCGGCTGCGGTGAGGCCGAGGGAGTCGTGACGTTGCGCGCCGTGTTCGCCGAGTAGGAAGTACCCTGCCGAGCAGACTGCCGACGCCAGTCCGGCGGCGACGCCGAGGATGTCCAGCCGGGCCGTGGGTCCTGAGATCAGCACCAAGCCGGTGAGCGCCAGCCCGATTCCGAGCCAGACTTGGATCGGCAGCTGGGTGTGTCGCACCGTGCGGATCCATAACGCGACCAGTACGGGTGACAGGTTCACGAGCACCATTGCGGTGCCGACCGGAATGCGTTCGACTGCGATGAAGAAGGACAGCTGTACTCCGGCTACGCCGAGCAGGCCGTAGGCCAGTGGTAGCCACAGGTCTTTGCGGTGGAACCGGAGTGCTTGCGGCCGTTGGATGGCGACGTACGGGACCAGGAGCAGCGCGGCCAGGCCGATGCGGACGGCGGTGGTTGCGGCTGGGCTCCAGCCTGCGTCCATGACCGACTTGGCCAGTGGGCCTGAGCTCGCGAAGAGCACCCAGGAGGTCAGGCTCAGTCCGGTCGCTCGGGCCCTGGTCATGGGGTGATTGTGGGTTTCGGGTGGCCTGGGTCTCTACTTATTTTCGCTGGGGTTGTCACAAAGTGCGGGGGTCCGGCATCTCATGGGTGTCCACGTGATGCACCGGGAGGACGGACGATGAACGCACGGTTCGACATGATGGGTAATGAGCTGGCGGCCGCGGTCGGGAAGCGGTTTGCCGGGATGAGTTCGGTATTGCGCCGGTCTTCGCTGCCGGTGGCCACGCAGGAGCTGGTTTCGTTGCGGGCCAGTCAGATCAATGGGTGTGGTTTCTGCACGGATATGCATACCAAGGACGCTGCGGCTGCGGGTGAGACGACGCAGCGGTTGCATCTGGTGGCGAGTTGGCGTGAGGCCACGGTATTCACGGAGGCGGAGCGGGCGGCCCTTGCGCTGGCTGAGGAGGGGACGCGGATTGCGGACGGTCAGGGTGGGGTGTCGGATGAGACTTGGGCTGAGGTCCGCAGGTATTACGACGATGATCAGACTGCCGCGTTGGTGTGTTTGGTGGGGTTGATCAATGCGGCTAATCGGATGAATGTGATTGTGCGGATGCCTGCCGGGTTTTATGAGCCGGGGATGATGGCGGAGTTGGTTTCGTGAGCTTTCCGGTTTAGGTGATTTTGTTCCGGTTAGGGAATTGTTTCGTGGGGCACCCCGAAGCCGTGATTGTGACTACGGTCTGAGGGGCTTGTCAAGGCGGGAAAGATGCCTTGACAAGCCCCTCAGACCGTGTTTTGGCTTCGTATCGGGGTGCAGGGCCGGGACTGGGTGCCCGGGTCTCGGGTGGGTGCCTCGGCTGCGGTTGGGTGGGTGGGTCGGTGGGTGGGTCGGAAAGGCTGTGAAGGGAACCTTCACGGAATGTGTGTCTGTGAAGGGAACCATGAGGGAATCTGATTCCGTGAAGGTGGCCTTCACGGAAGTCGTCAGCCGCGGTGGAGGGTGCGGGGAAGGGCCGCTGCTGGGGTGCGGGAGGGCTCGGCGGCGGCCCGGGTGGACTATTCGATTCGGGCGATCACCGTCCCCTGACTCACCACTTCCCCCTCCTTCGCGAGCAACCGCACGACTCCGGCGACCGGCGCGGTGACCTCCGCGTCTACCTTGTCCACCGCGACCTCCCCCAGCAGCTCACCTTCACTGACTGTCGCGCCGTCCGTCGTGAACCAGGTCGCCACGACGCCTTCCGCGGGGCCGTCTGACAGGAAGGGGAAAGCTACCTCCGTCATGCGCCCACCAGGTTGACGACTGCTTGGCGGATGCGGGTCGGCGTTGGCAGTACTGCGTATTCCAGCGGGCGCGCGTACGGGATCGGCACGTCGGGTACTGCCACTCGAGCCGCCGGGGCGCGTAGCAAACCCGGGTCTCGTTCGGCGATGCGGGCGATTACCTCGCCGGACAGGCCGAACGACAGGTAATCCTCGTCGACGACCAGTAAGCGGCCGGTTTTGCCGACAGAGTCCAGTACCGTGTCCGTGTCCAGTGGGACCAGGCTGCGCAGGTCCACGACCTCGCAGTCGATACCCTGCTCGGCTAGATCGTCGGCGACGTCCAGGGCGTGGTGGACCGACAGCGACAGCGTCACGATGGTGACGTCCTTACCAGGGCGTACCACGTTCGCTTTGCCGATCGGGACCTCGTGGTCACCTTCCGGTACCGGGGCGATCGACCGGCGGTTCTTCGCCATCCACGGTAACCCCATGACTCCCTTGTGGAACAGGTACACCACCGGGTTGTCGTCGCGGATTGCCGTCGTCATCAGGCCCTTGGCGTCGGCGGGGTTGCTCGGCACGACGACCTTCATCCCAGGCAGGTGCGCGAAAGTTCCCCACAGGCATTGCGAATGTTGTGCACCATCAGAGTATCCACCGCCCACCGCGGCGGTGAGCACCATCGGTACCTTGACATTTCCGCCGGATTCGTAATGGATCTTCGCCATGTGGTTGTAGATCTGGTCCATGCACACGCCGAAGAAGTCGACGAACATCAGCTCGACGATCGGCCGCATGCCCTCGACGGCCGCGCCGATTGCGGTGCCGATGAAGGCCGTCTCGGAAATCGGGGTGTCGAGGATGCGCTGTGGGCCGAATTTGTCGAGCAGACCCGTGGTGGAACTGAAGATCCCGCCGTAGGCGCCGATGTCCTCGCCGAGTACGAACACTCGGTCGTCGCGTTCCATTTCCTGTGCGATGGCCTCCACCATGGCCTTCGCGGTGCTGAGTTTCCGCCCGGCGGGCGCGGCGGGTTCGGTGAGCGTCATGGGCTGCGTCTCCTCAGGCTTGCGCGAACACGAAGTCGAGCGCGGTGGCGGGGTCGGGCTCGGGGCTGTCCTTGGCGAACGCGATCGCGGCTTCGACCCGGTCGCGGGCCTGCGCGGTGATCCCGGCGGCCGTCGCATCGTCGAGGACACCGTCAGTACGCAGCCGGTTTTCGTACGTGGGCAACGGATCCTTGCCCGGCACACCCTCCAAATCGGACCGATACCCCTGCGCGTCACCCTCGAAATGGCCCCACAGCCGCAAAGTGTGTACCTCGATCAGGCTCGGCCCTTCCCCGGCACGCGCCCGCGCGACCGCGCGTCCAGCCGCTTCGTGTACGGCCTCCACCGAGTTGTCCTCGACGCGCTCGCCCGGAATCCCGTACCCAGCGGCGCGGACCGCGTTGGACGTCACGCAGGTCGATGCGCTGCGCGGCACCGAAATACCCCAGTCGTTGTCCTCCACCAAGAACACCACCGGCAGCTGCCACAACGCGGCGAGGTTGAGCGATTCGTGGAAAGCGCCCTGGTTGGCCGCGCCCTCGCCGGTGACCGCGACGGCGATCCGGTCGGTACCGCGGCGCTGGAACGCGAGCGCCTGGCCGAGCGCGGGCGGGTAGCCCTCGGCGATGATGCCGGAGCACGAGAAATGCACCGCGGGGTCGAAAAGGTGCATGTGCCCGCCGCGGCCCTTGCCGAGACCGGTGACGCGGCCGAAGATCTCGGCGGTCATCTTGTCCAGGTCGACGCCGTGCGCGAGGGCGAAATGGTGCGGCCGGTGCGTGGCGGTGACGGCGTCGCCGGCGGTGAGGTGCGCGCACACGCCCGCGGCCACCGGTTCCTGCCCGGCGGACAGGTGCATTTCCCCGGGGACGAGGCCCGCCCCGATGTCGAAGACCGGCTTCTTGTCCGCGTGGTACTCGCGGAGGATGGCCTCCTCGTAGGTGCGGATCAGGACCATAGTCCGGTACAGGTCCAGCCTGTCCTGCGGTTCCATGTGACCTCCCGTTCGCTGTGGAGGTCACTTTCGCCGCGGTACCGGCGCCGGGCAACGGGCCCGATTTCAGATGGTGATAACGCCCCGTTCAGGAGGTCAGCGCGAGCGCACGCGACACCCGTTGGGCGGCCCGGCGCAGCGACTGCGGCTGCGCCGAACCCAGCCGCCGGGCAGGCAGCGAGATGGCGACCGCACCCAGCGCTCCCGGGGTACGGACCATGGTCGCCACGCACGCGGTGCCGAGCAGGTACTCCTCGCGGTCGTTGAAGACGTCGCCGCTCTGCGACAGCCGCTGCTCGAGGACGCGGGTGTCGGTGATGGTGTGCGGGGTGAGGTCGGCGAGCTGGTGCCGGGACAAGTAGTCGCGCCTGCCCACCGCGTCGAGGGCGGACAGGATGCACTTGCCGAACGCCGTCGCGTGCGCGGCCTCGTGCACGCCGACCCACAGGTCGACCGACGGTGCGGCAGGTCCGTCGGCGATGTCGATGAGCTTGATGTCGCCGTCGACGTAGAGCGAAAGGTATGCCGCGCCGCGGACTTCGTCGCGCAATGCGCGGAGCACCGGACGGATCCGGGGCAGCAACGCGTGCCGCGACGTGTGCTGCCGCAGCCCGCTGACCTGGCTGCCGAGCGCGTAACCGTCGTCGAGTTTGCAGAGGTAGCCCTCGTGGACCAGGGTGCGCAGCAGGTGGTACGTGGTGGGCAACGGCAGCCCGACACTGCGCGCGAGCACCTTCGCGGGCACCGGACGCTCGCTGGCACCGACCGCGTCGAGCAGATGCAGCGCACGTTGCACGGACCCGATCAAGGTCGGCTCGGCCGCCATCCCGTCACCTCCACCGCGCCACTGCGGCTTCCAGCATGCGCCAAGGCTCTGACCTGGGCAAGCGGCGTCAGCCGCAGAACTTGCGCTCCGCCTCGAACGGGTCCGGCGGGATGCTGACGCCGGTGCGGTGCCCGGCGCCGGTGAGGTTGTCCCAGAACCGGCCGGGTGACATCGGCTCCCGCGCCGACCGCTGGATTTCCGCGAGGTCCCCGCAGCTCAGCGCGTGCCGGGCGGCGGCGACCTGGTCCGGGTTGACGTCGGCGCGGACCACGAAGTTGCCCTGCGGCTGTACCGGCGCCGCGGGGTCTGCGTAGTCGGCCAGCAGCCAGGCGTTCCCGAGCGGTTTGGAGTGCCCCGGCTTGACCGTCGGGTAGTCGAACCGCGCGCCGATCGGGTTGGCCAGGCCCCAGAAGTCGATCACGCCGACGTCGGTGGGTGCCATCACCCCGACCGTACCCAGGTAGACCCCGATGATGGCGTTCCGCGAAGGCTGCCCACCCCGCAGCGGCGTGGTGAGCACCTCCTCGCGGATGCCCTGGTAGATCAGGGTTCGCTGGCCGTCGCCCGCACCGCTCGTGACGGCGTCCTTCAGGTGCTGCATCTTCCAGGTGAAATCGGCGGACTCGGTGGGGTACATCCGGCCGGTCCACGCGCGGTAGTAACCGCGTTCGTCGTCGATCAGGTTCTTGCCGCTGTCCACCGGGACGAACCTGCCGAGGCTCGCGCAGAAGATCGCCCAGGTCAGCAGCACCACCGCGGCCGCGCGGCTGCGCTTCGACGAAGGGAGCACCAGCACCGGCAGCAGGACCAGGAAGAAGATCGGCAGCACCATCCGCGCGTGCATGTAGTCGCCGCCGACCTTGAGCACGTACCCGAGGAGCAGCACCCCGGCGACCACCGGCGTGAGCGCGACGATCAGGTCCGTCTTGTTCTGCCGGCGGCGCAGCAGACTCGCCAGGAACACCGTCGCGAGTACCAGCGGCAGCCACAGCAGGTACGGGTTCACGAAGTCGCCGACGTACGCGAATCCGCGTGCCCACAACGATTCCCCGGCGTTCTTGGTGAGCGCGGGCATCGGCACGAGGATGCCGTAGAAACCCATCCGGAAGATCTCGTACCCCACCGGCAGCGCACCGGCCGCAGCCACCGCGGCGGCCGTCACCCGCCAGGTCGGCTTCACCACCAGCCACAGTGCCACCAGGAACACCGCGGCCACCAGCGCCTGTTCGGGCCGGACCAGCGGACCGAGGCCCATCACGAGAGCCGCTCCGACGATCGGTTTCGCCGCCGTGATGCCGCGCAGCCGTACGAGCAGCCACCAGCAGAGCGCCATCCAGAACGTGTTGAGCCCGGTTTCGAGGCCGGACGTCGCGTACTGCCACACCGGCCGCACGCCCAGCAGCGCGAAGATGCCGAAGGGGACCATCACGGCGGTGTGCCCGCCGTGCAGCCGCCGGGTCGCGTCCACCGCGAGGCCGAACCCGGTCGCGGTGAGCGCAAGGCCGAGCACCCACGACAGCGTGGACGTGTCGGTCTGCCCGAAAACGAACCCGGCGAATGCGAGCAGCCATTCCCACAACGCACTCGTCGCTGCTTCGGCTCGTTCACCGACATTGTACACCGGACCGTTTCCGGCGAGGATCTGCTGGACGATGCGGGTGAAGATCAGCGCGTCGTCACAAATCCAGCGGGTGAAATAGCCGAGAATGGCGATGAGGGCCACCGAACCGCCGGTCACCCAGCCGTTCCAGCGCATTCTCCGGCCGATTTCCGGCACATGGTTTTCGGCGCGCGGAAGCGCCCTGGGAATGGTGTTCATGACTGTTCCCTTTTATCCTCGGGCGAGACCGCGGCGGTAATCCCGGATGCCGATGCCGACCAGCAGCGCAATTCCTGTCCCCACCAGGCTCAGCTGTACCAGTTCGACCGGCTCGAATTCGCTCACCATGGTGGCTCTCAGCACCAGCGGCTGGATCAGGACCAACGCACAGCACGCGGCGAGGGAGAACGACCACGCCGCCGGCCGTTCTGCGCTACGGCGCCAGACCAGGTAACCCGGAATGACCAGCGCGGCCACCCAGGCGAACCAGGAAAGCCCGCGCAGTTCGAGGTCGGCGAAAAACCCGAAAACGAAGGCGGATCCGGCGGCCGCAGCCAACGCAGTCCCCCATTTCCTGGCATGCGCAAGCGGGGCGCCGTCGTGAAATCCGACGATGACGAGCAGCAGCGGAAGCCATTGGGGAACGAAATACCCGAGGAGGGCCGGGTTGAAGCTGAACGAATAGCGCCAGAGAAAGACGGCGAATCCGGCCGCCAGCATGAACCCGGCGGAAATCCGGGCCGCCCGGCGCTTTCCTTCGAGAAGAAGCCCGACCGGCACGATCACCGCCGCGGCGAGGCCGAGGTCACCGGCGAAATCGTTGTCCCACTGCGGGTGGAAAACGGCATTGGAGACCACATGCCCGACAGTGAGCAGGCTTTTCATGGCGCCCCAGAAAACGCCGAGCAAGGCAAGCAGCCGCACGGTGTCCCCGAGCGCCACCACCCGGGCGGGCGCGTGGCCGGCCGCCAGCCGCGCCCGCAGCCCGAGCCCGGCCATGGCCGCGAGCTCGCGCCATTCCGCGAAACGCCCGCCCCCGGCCGACCGCACGTCGAGAAGCGTGCCGACCATCTCGTCCTCCCGGTCGGCGCGATACCACCGCGGCAAGAGCCGCACCATCCGGCGGCACTGCAGTTCGGCCTGCATGGTGGTCATCCCCTTCCCTCCAGCCGCGGGGGCCGCCGGTCGACCTGCGATTCCGCACCCGCCATGACCTTCGAGCCATGGAGACCGCCGACCTGCAGTTCCTCCCCGGCCAGGACCTTCGGACCGCGGAGACGCCCGACCTGCGTTGCCACCCCGCTCATGCCCCACCCTCCGGTTGCGGAGACCACCAGCCACGGGCGCGCAGGACCGTGCTCGCCGCGTCGATGTTCGCGGCCAGCCGCCGGGTCTGGTCGGCCAGTGCGCGGCCGCCTGCCTCGGTGAGCCGGTAGTAGCGGCGCAGCCTGCCCTGGTGGATCTCCTCTTTGTCGCGCTCGGCCCAGCCGTCGGCGACCAGCCGGTCGAGCACGCCGTACAGCGTCCCCACCCGCAGCCGCACCCGTCCCTCGGACAGCGTCTCGACAGCCTGGACGATGCCGTAGCCGTGCTTCGGCTCGTCGGCCAGCGCAGTCAGGACCAGGAAGGCCTGCTCCGACATGCCTCGTTCGGTCACCCGTCCATATATATCACGTCGCGATATATGCCGGTTGGCGAGTATCCGTCCATAAGCAGCGGCTATGAGCCGGGCTCGGGCTGCGTCTTGGACGCGCGGGACGCTCCGATGCTGCGATGAGGGCATGGCGACCCAGCACCGCATTGCCCTCATCCCCGGCGACGGCATCGGGCAGGAGGTGACCCCGGCCGCGTGCCGCGTCCTCGACACCGTCGGCAAGCGGCACGGGATCACCTTCGGCTACGACGAGTTCGACTGGTCCTGCCGCCGCCACACCGAAACCGGCGCGATGATGCCCGGCGACGGCCTCGCGCGGATCCGCGACCACGACGCGATCTTCCTCGGCGCGGTCGGCGACCCCGCGGTACCCGACCACGTTTCCCTGTGGGGCTTGCTGATCCCGATCCGGCGCGAGTTCCGGCAGTACGTGAACCTGCGTCCGGTCAAGGTGTTCGAGGGCGTGGAGAGCCCGGTGCGGCGCGCGCTGGCCGGAGAGGTCGACCTGGTGGTGGTGCGGGAGAACATCGAGGGCGAGTACAGCGAGATCGGCGGACGGCTCGGCCGCGGTTTCCCGGAGGAAATGGCCGTGCAGGAGGCGGTTTTCACCCGGGCCGGGGTCACCCGGATCGCCGACTACGCCCTCGGGCTGGCGACCCGGCGGCGCGGGCTGCTGACGTCGGCGACGAAGTCGAACGGGATCGTGCACACGATGCCGTTCTGGGACGAGGTCGTCGCGGAACGGGCACTGTCCTATCCGGACGTGACGCTGGAGTCGGAGCACATCGATGCGTTGTGCGCCAAGGTGGTTCTCGACCCGGCACACTTCGACGTGATCACCGGGTCCAACCTGTTCGGCGACATCCTGAGCGACCTGACCGCCGCCGTGGCAGGCAGCATCGGCATCGCCCCGGCGGCCAACCTCAACCCGGAACGCGACTTCCCGTCCATGTTCGAACCGGTCCACGGCTCGGCCCCGGACATCGCCGGCCGCGGCATCGCGAACCCGCTCGGCGCGATCTGGGCCGCCGCGATGATGCTCGACCACCTCGGCCACGCCGAAGCGGCAGCCGCGGTGGAGCAGGCCATCGCCGACGTCCTCGCCCGGACCCCGGTCCGCACCCCTGACCTCGGCGGCACGGCGACGACCGCGGAGTTCACCGAGGCGGTACTGGAGTTCGCGATCGGCTGAGTGCGGTTGTGCTCATACCTACTCACTGGTAGGTTACCGGCCAGTCGTGATCCACTTCATGGTTCAAAGGGGAGTCATGATCGGGAAAACCGTCCGGACGCTGGCCGCTGCACTGTTGGTCACCTTCGCCATCACCCCCGCCGCCGAGGCGGCCACCGACTCGTTCTACCGCTTCGACGGCCCGTTGTCGTCCTACGCGCCGGGCACCGTGCTCAAGTCACGGACGCTCACGTATCACGTTTTCGGCTTCCCGACCCCGGTGCGGGCGACCCAGCTGCTCTACCGCACCACCGACGCGCAGGGCCGCGCGGTTGCCAACGTGACGTCGATCGTCCGTAATCCGTTGGGGGACAACGGAAAAGCCATCTCGTACCAGTCGGCGTACGACTCGCTCGACCCCGAGGACGCGCCCTCCCGCGCCATTGCCGGAGACGTCCGGCTCGGCGGCGTCCTGCCGAACGCCGAGTCCGCGCTGATCGCGCCGGCGCTCGCGCTGGGGTACAGCGTCGTCATTCCCGATACCGAGGGGCCGACCGCGGATTTCGCCGCCGGGCCCGAATACGGCCAGACCACTTTGGACTCCCTCCGCGCGGCAGTCCGGGTGCCCGGGCTGTCGGCGAACACCCGGTTCGGCCTCCTCGGCTACTCGGGCGGCGCGATCGCGACCGGCTGGGCGTCGGCGCTCGCGGCGAGTTACGCGCCGGACGTCGCGAAGAACCTCGTCGGGTTCGCCGAAGGCGGGGTGCTGGTGGATCCCGCGCACAACCTGAAGTACGTCGGCGGGAGCCCGATCTGGTCCGGGGTCATCCCGATGGCGCTGATCGGGGTGTCCCGCGGCTACGGCATCGACCTGAAGCCGTACGCGAGCGAGTACGGGCTCAAGGTGCTCGGGGAGATGGAAAACGCGTCGATTGCCGTCGCACTCGGCCGTTATCCCGGTCTCACGTGGCAGAAACTGGTGAAACCGGAGTACGCCGACCCGAACTCGGTACCGCCGTTCGTGGCCGCGGTGAACAAGGTCAACCTCGGCTCGGCGCCGACGCCGTCGATCCCCGGGTTCATCGGGCAGGCCAGCAACGGCGCACTGGAAGGCACGGTGAGCACCGAGCCCGGCGACGGGGTGATGGTGGCGGGTGACGTGCGTGCGCTGGCGCGGCAGTACTGCGCGACGGGCAATACGGGGATCAAGTACACGCAGTACGACGCCCTCAGCCACGCGACCGCGGTGCCGGTGTGGGCCCCGGCCGCGCTGACCTGGCTGAACGACCGATTCGCGGGTACCCCGGCGCCGTCCAGCTGCGGCCACATCCCGCCCGGGAATTCCCTGGCACCGGAGGTGCCTACGCGCTGATCCCCCGCGGCCGGTAGTCCGTGAAGGGAACCATCACGGAATCTGAGTCCGTGAAGGGAACCATGCGGGAATCTGAGTCCCTCATGGTTCCCTTCACGGACTTGTGACAAGGGCAGCGACTGGGCGGGGTGGACACGGTTCGGCGTCGAAATGTGTCCGAGTCCGTCACTGTGGGCTTATCACGGGGGCCGGGGTCGCACACTGGCGGGTATTCACCCGGCCTGTCCCGGGGGTGGGCGATCGGGTTGATCCATTCAGGCAGGCGCGTCATGAAAAACCGAATCGAGTCGTCTTCGGGTCGAAGAGTCATCCGTTTGATGCCGGTGTTCGCCGGAGTGCTGGTGTTGTCCTCGTGCAGTGGACCGGCGAGCGTTCCCGCGCCCACCAGTTCGGTGCCGGTGACCAGCGCGGCCCCCACCGCGACCCCGGTACCGTCCACTTCGGACAGTAAACCGGCCACGAGCCGTCCGGGGTGTGTGCAGGATTGGGGTACCGGAACAAAAGAAAGTGCGGGCTCGACGAGAAATGCGCTCTATCTCGTCAAAGCGAGCCGCCACGAGTGTTACGACGAGGTCGTCTTCACGATCAATGGCGCCGACGAGGTGGGGTACGTCGTGCGGTACGTGCCACTCGTGACGGCCGATCCTTCGGACGCGCCGCTGCCCGTCGCCGGGAATGCGGTGCTCCAGGTGGTGATCCGGGCGCCCGCGCAAGGCACCGACGACAGTGGACACCAACCTGGACGCGTCCTGGCCAAGACGGGCGACTACTTCGCCCAGCCCGCCGGATGGGACTCGGTGCGGGCGGTGCGGTTTGCGGGTTCGTTCGAGGGACAGTGCACCATTGCGATCGGTGTCCGCACGAAGCTGCCGTTCCGGGTGACCAGCCAAGTACGACAGGCCGATCAGATTCGCCTGGTCGTCGTCGATATCGCGCACTGAAAGGGGATCACGACACCTCGCGTACCGGAGCGGTGACCACCTCCGCCTCGGGATCGGTCAACTGCCAGCCGCCGCGGCGCCGGAGGACGAGCAGGTAATAGCCGACTGCCAGCACGGCGATTCCGGCGGTGACGATGAGGCTCGGGCGGCCGATCACCGGGTCGGTTGCGTTGAGGTACAACACAAAAGCAAGTGCGAGGAGTGCCAGCACCGGTGCAACCGGGAAAAGCGGCATCCGGTACTTCGCGCCTGCGGTCACCCCTGAGCGGCGGCCGAGGATCGCACCGAGACACAATGCCGCGTACACCACGACAATCGACGTGCTCGTCACGACGGTGAGCACCTGCGAGTCCACAAAGCACAGTGCCGCGGCGACGAAACCCGTTGCCAAGGTGGCAATCCAGGGCGTCCCGAATCGAGGGTGCACCGAAGCCAGCGCGCGGTTGATCAGACTGGGCCAGGCGCGGTCGCGTCCGCTGCTGAACACCAGACGGGAACTGATCAGCACGATCGCGAGCACGGCGTTGATGATGGCCAGCGCGACCGCCAAGCTCAGCACCGTGTCCAATGTGGACCCACCGCGAGCCTGCACGAAATATGACAACATGTTGGGAGAACTGAACAAAGTCCCGAGATCCGGTGCCCCCATGAGCACCGCCGTCACCGGGACCAGCTCGGCCAGCACGGTCACCCCGAGTCCCATGAGGACAGCCCGCGCGACCCCGCGGCCGGCATCCTTGGTCTCCTCTCCGAAATAGACCGCCGAGCCGTAACCGTTGTAGGCGAAGATCGCAATGGCGGTGGCGACGATTACCGCACTGATCGTCGCCGTGCCGCCGCCGGGGGCGACCGGATGCGCGAGCAGGTCGGTGAACGGCCGGGCGGGGCGGGCCAGGCCGAGCACGGCGACGACGACGAGCGCAAGCAGTTCCACGGCAAGGAAAATGCCGGTGACCCACGCGTTCAGCTTGATGTCGAACACCGCGACGACCGCCGCGACCACGCAGGTCACCGCCGCCACCACGGCCGGGGAGACGCCGGGCAGCACCACGCTGAGGTACGTGCCGACGCCGAGCGCGATCACCGCGACGATCAGTACCTGCGTCACGATCATGATGCCCAGCACCATGAACCCGGGCAACCGGCCGAGCGTACGCGCCGCGATGGCGTACTCGCCGCCCGCGACCGGGAAGGCCGAGCCCAGTTCGGCGTACACGAAGGCCATGAAGACGCCGACCACGGCGGCGGCGAGGAAGCTGTAGAAGGCGCCCGATCCGGCGCCGGCGAGGACGCCCGGCGCGATGACGAACACCGAGGACGCCGGGCTGATCGCGGAGAGGGTGATCAGCAGCATGCCGAGGGTGCGCAACCCGCGGCGCAAGACGGGGGTGGACAACGCTGGCCTCCATCACGTCGTTGTTTGAATGGAACTCAAAAAACCAGCCGGCGTTCAGCTAAGGCCCTCGACACACGTTCGTCAAGGGGCGCGAACCCAGGGCTTGCATTTTTCGCGATTTGTTCAAAGAATCAGCGGTATGGCGAGACCGAGCAAGGCCCCCGAGCGGCGGGCGGAACTGGTGGCGGCGGCGCGGCGGACGGTCGTCGAGCGCGGGGTGCTGAACCTGCGGCTGCGCGACGTCGCGGACAGCGCCGGCATGTCACCGGGTTCCCTGCTGTACTACTACCCGTCACTGAGCGACCTGCTCGAGGAGGTCCAGCGCGAGGCCGTCGACCGATTTTGCGTGGCCCGCGAGGAGGCCGTCGCCGCGGAGCGCGACCCGCGGGCCCGGCTTCGCGCGATGATCGGCAGCGGACTGCCGAACGGCAAGAACGACGAGCTGTGCGTGCTGCTGTACGAGCTCGGCACCATCGCGCGGCGCGATCCGGCGTACGCGGCGCGGCACATCGCGCTGTACGAACGGCAGGTCCGCAGCTACACCGGAATCCTCGAAGCCGGCGCGGCGACCGGGATTTTCGAGCTGACCGACGATCCGGTCACCATCGCGCGCAACCTCGTCACCCTCGAAGACGGGTATGGCCTGCACCTGACCCAAGCAGTACCGCCGATCGAACGGGCGAGCGCCGAAGCGATGGTGCTGTCCTACGCCCGGGTCTCGACGAGCTGCAGCCTGGAGGAAACCGTATGACCCGCGCCCGCGACCTCGGCCTGGCTCTCGCCGGCGAACCCGGACCGCACAACGCGATCACCGACGTGCCCGGGGTCGAGGTGGGATACACCACGCTGGTCGAGGGCGCGTCCGTCCGCACCGGGGTCACGGCGGTGCTGCCACGCGGCCATGCCCAGTTCGACGTCCCGTGCGCAGCAGGTACGTTTTCCCTCAACGGCAACGGGGAGATGACCGGCCGCGCGTGGCTTGCCGAGACCGGGTCGCTCACACTGCCGGTGCTCATCACCAGCACGCACGCGGTCGGGCCGTGCCACCGCGGCGTGATCGACTGGGTGGTGCGCGAACGCCCGGCCGCGGCGGCGGAGTGGCTGCTGCCGGTGGTCGCCGAAACCTGGGACGGTTACCTCAACGACGTCAACGCGCCCACCATCCACACTGGACACGCGGTGGCCGCGATCGATGCTGCCGCAACGGGTCCACTGGCCGAAGGTTCCGTGGGCGGCGGCACGGGGATGACGTGTTACGGCTTCAAGGGCGGCTCCGGCACGTCGTCGCGAGTGGTGGCGCATGGCCCGGACAGCTACACCGTCGGCGCACTGGTGCAGGCGAATTTCGGCAGCCGCGCAGAGCTGACTGTCGCCGGGGAACCGCTCGGCGCGGAACTCGCCGCGGACAACCCGATGGCCGACCCGGGCTGGCTCGCCCCGGCGGGCGCGGGGTCGGTGATCGTGGTGGTGGGCACGGACGCGCCGCTGCTGCCCGGGCAGTGCACGGCACTGGCCCGGCGCGTCCCGCTGGGCCTCGCCCGCACGGGTACCACCGGGTCGCACTTCTCCGGCGATCTTTTCCTGGCCTTCAGCACCGCCAACGCGGGCGCGCTGACCAGCCATTTCCCGCGTCCGGACGATCCGCAGTACGAGCAGCTGCGCTTCGTTCCGTGGGGCGCGATCGACCCGTTCTTCGAGGCGGCGGTGCAGACGGTCGAGGAGGCGGTGCTCAATGCATTGGTGGCGAACGAGGAGATGACCGGCTATCGGGGACGTCGGGTACCTGCGCTGCCGCTGTCTCGCTGGCGTCCCGCACCACCGTCGCGCTGAGCCCGGGGGAAGTCCGTGAAGGTTCGGCTTGAGGGAACTGTTGCGGTGGGGCACCCCGAAGCCGGAATTGTGACTACGGTCTGGGGTTGTTTGTCAAGGCGGGAAAGATGCCTTGACAAACAGCCCCAGACCGTGTTTTGGCTTCGTATCGGGGTGCAGGGCCGGGTCTGGGTGCCTGGGTCGGATGGGGGCGCGCGTGCGGCCTGGGGCTGGCTGCCCGGTCGCGCGGGGTGCGCGGGTGCGGCCTGGGGCTGGGTGAAGTCCGTGAAGGGAACCATGAGGGATTCAGATTCCGTGATGGTTCCCTTCACGGACGTCTACCGCAGCGAGCGAGGCTTGCCCAGGCCCGGATGGATCGTATATGATTTGAGATATCTTCCGTAGTCGACATCCGGGCAGGTCACCCTCCATGAGTTCGGCATCGAGCACTAGCCCGCCGGAGCGGCCGGGCAAGGTCATTGCGCTGCATGTGAACTACCCGTCGCGGGCGGCGCAGCGGGGGCGGACTCCGGCGAAGCCCTCCTACTTCCTCAAGCCCGCTACCTCGGTCAGCGTCTCCGGCACCCCCGTCGAGCGTCCCGCGGGCACCGAGCTGCTGGCCTTCGAGGGCGAGATCGCGCTGGTCATCGGCGAGAAAGCGCGGCGGGTCGAGCCGGCGAAGGGCTGGGCGTACGTCCACGGCGTCACCGCCGCCAACGACTTCGGCGTATACGATCTGCGCCACGCCGACGGCGGCTCCAACCTCCGTTCCAAAGGCGGCGACGGCTTCACCCCGCTCGGCCCCGCCGTCCTTCCCGCGGCCGAGATCGACCCGGCACAGCTGCGCATCCGCACCTGGGTCAACGGCGAACTGGTCCAGGACGACACCACGGAAGACCTCATCTTCCCCTTCGGCACCCTGGTCGCCGACCTGTCGCAGCTGATCACCCTCGAACCCGGCGACATCATCCTCACCGGCACCCCAGCCGGATCGTCCGTCGTCCAGCCGGGTGACACCGTCGAGGTCGAAGTAACGAGCGGCAACCACAGCACGGGGAAACTCGTCACCCCGATCACCGAAGGCACCGTCCCGCTCGGCAGCTTCGGCGCGCAACCCAAGGTCGACGACGCCCAGCGCGAGCAGGCATACGGCGACCGCGAATCCGCCGGACTCCCCCCGGAATTCGTCCTCACCGACGAGCTCAAAGCCAAACTCACGAGTGTCGGCACCGCAACTTTGTCCGCGCAGCTGCGTAAAAACGGCTACAACCACGTCTCCATCGACGGCCTCGCCACCACCCGCCCGGACGCGAAACTCATCGGCCGCGCAAGGACCCTTCGCTACGTCCCCTTCCGCGAAGACCTCTTCAAATCCCACGGCGGCGGCTTCAACGCCCAGAAACGCGCGATCGACACGCTGAACCCCGGCGACGTCCTCGTGATGGAAGCCCGCCGCGAGACGGGCACCGGCACGATCGGCGACATCCTCGCGTTGCGCGCGCAGGTCCGCGGGGCCGCCGGAATCGTCACCGACGGCGGGGTCCGTGACCTGAATGCCGTGGCAGCGCTGGACATTCCGACTTACCACGCCGGTCCGCACCCCGCGGTGCTCGGCCGCCGCCACGTGCCGTGGGACACCGACGTCACCATCGCCTGCGGTGGCGCCACCGTGCAGCCAGGCGACGTCATCGTCGGCGACGGAGACGGCGTCCTGGTGATCCCGCCGCACCTCGTCGAGCAGATCGCCGACGCGGCCATCGAGCAGGAGCGGCAGGAAACGTTCATCGCCGAACAGGTCGCGGCCGGCGAAAGCGTCGACGGGCTGTACCCGATGAACGACCACTGGAAAGCCAGGTACGAGCAGTGGCGCCGGTGAACGGCGAAAGCAAGGCGCAGCGGGCGTACCGGTGGATCAAGGACCGGATCGCCGACCGCACTTTCGGCCCCGGCTACCGGCTGGTGCTCGGCCAGATCGCGCGCGAGCTGGACGTCAGCGTGGTGCCGGTGCGCGAGGCGATCCGGCTGCTCGAAGCCGAAGGCCTGGTCACCTTCGAGCGCAACGTCGGCGCGCAGGTGGTGATGGTCGACGAGACCGCGTACGAGCACACCATGCAAACCCTTGCGCTGGTGGAAGGCTTTGCCACCTCGCTGTCCGCGCCGCATCTGTCCACTGAGGACCTCGAACGAGCGCGCACGGTGAACGAACAGATGCGGCTGTGCCTCGAACATTTCGAACCGCACCGCTTCACCGAACTCAACCAGGAATTCCACTCGGTCCTTTTCGAACCGTGCCCGAACCCGCACGTGCTCGACCTCGTACACCGCGGCTGGCACCGGCTGAACTCGTTGCGCGACTCCACGTTCAGCTTCGTCCCCGGCCGCGCGCACGAGTCGGTGAAGGAGCACGAGCAGCTGCTGGTGCTGATCGAACAGCACGCCGACCCGCTCGAAATCGAGCTCGCCGCCCGGCGGCACCGCACTGCCACCCTCGACGCCTACCTCGACCGGCGGACCACCGCCGAAGTACCCAGGAAGGACCCCGCCCCATGAGGTTCCGCAGTACTCCGAACGCCATCACCGGCTCGATCGCGCCGCTGATGACCCCGTTCCTCGACACCGGCGAACTCGACCACGAGAGCCTCACGAACCTCGTGCGCTGGCAGCTGGCATCCGGGTCGCACGGCGTGTCGATCGGCGGGTCCACCGGTGAGCCCGGCGCGATGACGGTGGCCGAGCGGGCGGACGCGATCCGCACGGTCGCCAAGGTCGTCGACGATCGCGTGCCGTTCATGCCCGGCACCGGTTCGGCGAAACTCGACGAGACGATGGAACTCACCGCCGCCGCCCGCGACGCCGGGATCGACGCCGCGCTGATCATCACCCCGTATTACGCGCGGCCAACGCAGGAAGCGCTGTACGTCTGGTACGCCACGGTTGCCAAGGAATTCCCCGACCTGCCGATCGTCGCGTACAACGTGCCGAGCCGCACGTCCGTCGACCTGGCCCCGGAGACGGTCGCGCGGCTGTTCCGCAACTTCGACAACTTTGTCGGGATCAAGGAAACCACCAAGGACTTCGAGCATTTCTCGCGCGTGCTGCACTTGTGCGGCAAGGATTTGCTCGTCTGGTCGGGGATCGAACTGCTGTGTCTGCCGCTGCTTTCGCTGGGCGGCGCCGGGTTCGTCAGCGCCACCGCCAACATCGCCCCGGCGGCCAGCGCCGAGATGTACCGCGCCTGGACCGCAGGTGACTTCGATCGCGCCCGCGAGATCCACTACGGCCTGCACCCGCTGGTCGACCTGCTGTTCGTGGAGACCAATCCCGCGCCCGGCAAGTGGGTGCTGGAACAACGCGGCCTCATCCGCTCCGGGTACGTGCGCCCGCCGCTGATCACCCCGACCGAACCGGGGATCGCGCGCATCACCGAGCTCATGCACCAGGGCGAGTACTTCCTCTCCCCGGCCGACGGCTTCATCCTGGAAGGAAACTGACCATGACCGCGCATCACGTTCCGGCGGACCTGCCGGAGCACATCCGCCACTACATCGGCGGCGCGCCGGCCGACAGCGTCTCCGGCGCCACCTTCGAGGTGCTCGACCCGGTCACCAACCAGCCGTACCTCACCGCTTCGGCCGGGCAGGCGGAGGACGTCGACCTCGCGGTCGCCGCGGCGAAGGAAGCGTTCGACCACGGGCCATGGCCGAAAATGCTGCCGCGGCAGCGCGCCCGGGTGCTGAACAAGATCGCCGACCTGGTGGAGAGCCGCGACGCTCGGCTGTCCGAGCTCGAGACGTTCGACACCGGCCTGCCGATCACCCAAGCCCTCGGCCAGGCACAGCGCGCGGCGGAGAACTTCCGGTTCTTCGCCGACCTGATCGTCGCGCAGGCCGACGACGCCTACAAAGTGCCGGGCCGCCAGGTCAACTACGTCAACCGCAAGCCGGTAGGCGTCGCCGGGCTGATCACGCCGTGGAATACGCCGTTCATGCTGGAAAGCTGGAAACTCGCGCCCGCGCTGGCAGCCGGGTGCACCGTGGTGCTGAAGCCCGCCGAGTTCACGCCGCTTTCGGCGAGCCTGTGGGCGGACATCTTCCGCGAGGCCGGTCTCCCCGACGGCGTGTTCAACCTGGTCAACGGTCTCGGCGAGGAAGCCGGGGACGCGCTGGTCAAGCATCCGGACGTCCGGCTGATCTCGTTCACCGGCGAAACCACCACCGGTGAAACGATCTTCCGCAACTGCGCGCCCGGGCTCAAGGGCATGTCGATGGAGCTGGGCGGCAAATCGCCCGCCGTCGTGTTTGCCGACGCGGACTTCGAAGCCGCACTGGACTCCACGCTGTTCGGCGTGTTCTCGCTCAATGGCGAACGCTGCACCGCAGGCAGCCGAATCCTCGTCGAGCGCTCGATCTACGACGAATTCTGCGCGCGATATGCCGAACGCGCGCGGAATATCGTGGTCGGCGATCCGCACGACCCGGCTACCGAGGTCGGCGCACTGGTGCACCCGGAGCACTTCGACAAGGTGATGAGCTACGTCGAGATCGGCAAGACCGAAGGCAGGCTGCTGACCGGTGGCGGGCGACCGGAGGGCTTGGACACCGGAAACTACGTGGCCCCCACGGTGTTCGCCGACGTCAAGCCGGACGCGCGGATCTTCCAGGAGGAGATCTTCGGCCCGGTCGTCGCGATCACGCCGTTCGACAGCGACGAGGAAGCGCTGGAGCTGGCCAACAACGTCAAATACGGCCTGGCCGCGTACGTCTGGACCACCGACCTCACTCGCGGGCACCTGTTCGCGCAGGGCATCGAGGCCGGGATGGTTTGGCTGAACTCACACAACGTGCGTGACCTGCGGACGCCGTTCGGCGGGGTCAAGGCGTCCGGGCTCGGGCACGAGGGCGGGTACCGCTCGATCGATTTCTACACCGAACAGCAGGCCGTGCACATCACGCTCGGCGACGTGCACACGGCGCGCTTCGGGGCCGGGAAGGACAAGGTATGACCGCCACTGCACCGGA
This sequence comes from Amycolatopsis jejuensis, assembly GCF_000717335.1. GTDB lineage: Bacteria > Actinomycetota > Actinomycetes > Mycobacteriales > Pseudonocardiaceae > Amycolatopsis > Amycolatopsis jejuensis. The sequence goes on along the minus strand of NZ_JNYZ01000005.1, from coordinate 91,378 downwards.
CGTGATCCGCTGCGCGTACGCCGAGCTCGTCGTGCGTGATCTGCGTGCGTCGCGGGAGTTCTACGTCGACGTGCTCGGTCTCGTGGTGACCTACGAGGACGACGAAGCGATCTACCTGCGCGCGTTCGAGGAGTACCTGCACCATTCGCTGATCCTGCGCAAGGGCCCGGAACCGGCGCTGGCTGTGCTCGCGTACCGGGTGCGCAGTGCGGCGGAGCTCGACGTCGCCGAGGCGTACTACCGCGAACTCGGCGTGCCCGTACGCCGTCTTCCCGCCGGAACCACGCGCGGAATCGGCGAAGCAGTACGGATTCAGGACCCGCTCGGGTTCCCGGTGGAGTTCTTCTACGACGCTGAGCACGTCGAGCGATTCACCCAGCGCTACGACGTACACGGCCCGGGTGCGCTGTCGCGGCTGGACCACTTCAATGTGAACACGCCGGACGTTCCGGCCGGGCGCGCGTACTACGAAGGTCTGGGATTCCGCGTGTCCGAAGACATCCGAGACGACGAGGGCACGGTGTACGCGGCGTGGATGTTCCGCAAGCCGACCGTGCACGACGTCGCGCTCACCGGCGGCGCGGGGCCGCGGCTGCACCACATCGCGTTCGCGACCCACGAGCGGCACCAGATCCTGCACATCTGCGACCACCTCGGGGCGCTCCGGAAGTCCGGCCAGATCGAGCGCGGGCCGGGGCGGCACGGCGTGTCGAACGCGTTCTACCTGTACGTCCGAGACCCGGACGGGCACCGGATCGAGATCTACACGCACGACTATTACACCGGGGACCCGGACAACCCGGTGATCAGCTGGGACGTGCACGACAGCCAGCGGCGCGACTGGTGGGGCAATCCGGTGGTGCCGAGCTGGTACACCGAGGCGTCGCGGGTCCTCGACCTGGACGGCCGGCTGCAACCGGTGTCCGAGCGCACCGAGACGAAGGAAATGGACGTGACCATCGGCGCGGACGGCTTCTCCTACACCCGCACCCCGGACAGCGCCCCCGACCTTGGCTTCAAGTTGGGAGAACAGGTCTAGGGTCCGTGCAGGGAGCTGCTCCCTGCGCGGACTTGCCGCAGCAGCGCAGCACTTCGACGGAGAGGTGACCCGATGACGGCGATCTGCCACACCCCCGCGACGACCGTCGCGCAGGACTTCCCCGAGTTCCGGGCCGCGGTGCTGCGGTCGTTCGTGCCGCTGCAGGTGAGTACCGATCAACGGGACCGGTTCCACGGCAGGCTCCGCACGCGCGAGGCGGGCGAGGTCGCGCTCACCGAGATCACCGCGTCCCCGCACCTCGTCGAACGCACGCCGGAGCTCGTCGCGCGGGCGGACCGGCCGTGTTACAAGCTGAGCGTGATGCTGGCCGGTACCGGCCTGCTCACCCAGGGCGGCCGGGAAGCCGTGCTGCGCCCCGGCGACGTCGCGCTGTACGACACGAATCGGCCGTATTCGCTGGTGTTCGAAGAGAATTTCCGGACGCTGGTGCTGATGTTCCCGCAGCAGCAGGTCGATCTGCCGCGTGATCTCGTGGGTCAGCTGACGGCCGTGCGGATGTCCGGGCGAGAGGGCGTCGGCAACGTCGTGGTGCCGTTCCTGGCTCAGCTGGGCGGAAATCTCGACGTGCTCACGAGCCCGGTCGGCGTCCGGCTGGCCCACAACGCCGTCGACCTGCTCACCACGATGCTCGCCACGGAACTCGACCTCGACCGCACGGCCGCCGACCCGCACCACGACCTGATGCGGCGCATCCGCGGGTACATCGACGAGAACCTGTCCCGCTCGGATCTCGGCCCGGCGCAGATCGCCGCGGAGCACTACATCTCCACGCGGCATCTGCACGGGCTGTTCCAGGAGCAAGGGACGACCGTCGCGGGATGGATCCGGCAGCGCCGTTTGGAGCATTGCCGCCGCGACCTGCGTGACCCGCTCCTGGCGGCCCGTCCGGTGGCAGCCATCGCGGCGCGGTGGGGATTTGTCGACGCGGCACACTTCAGCCGCGTCTTCCGAGCGGCGTTCGCCCAATCGCCGAGCGAGTTGCGCGCTGCCTCTTGAGCTGTTGATGCCAGTTTGAGAGGACATTCATCTACTAACCCACTCGTGACCTGCGGGTTCACTTCATCCGTTTGCCTTGGTGGGGGACAGATCGTCCTGAGTCACGCCGTAGGGCGGGTCGGATACGAGGAGGGCCCGAAGGCTGCAGCCGATCAATCTGCGTGGGGCCGGAGGGCGTGCGGCCGGGGACTCCGGGGCTGGGTTCACACCTCCACACGGTCGCTGGGTGCATGTTGAAGCTGCGCCGCTACATGATTTCGACACCATCCGCGCGCCTTCCGGATGTCGGCAAGCTGCCACCGAAGCCATATCACTTCCTGCGTCGCACGGCTGACACTATCGAGTCGTTACTTGTCGAAGCACTTGCTGCCGAGCCAGCCACCTTCGGAAGACGGATCGGCGGCTAGCGGCGCAGCCCGTTTAGGGAACGGGAGCCGAACACCGACGGAAGGGCAAGCGGGTTCGCGGCTACCCGAACGCAGACATTCGCGCCGCTGTCGAGCAGGTTAGATCGGCTGGCCTGTCGGAGAGAGCCACGGGTAAGGTGGCGCCGAATGGCTGGAGAGGTGATCCCGGAACCCGCAGTCCCTCATGACCATGACGCCGACATCGCTATCGTGCTCATCGTCCGCCGGATCGACGAGGTAGCCGATCCGACTCACATACTGACACAAAAGTCAACGGGCTCCCGGAGCCGCGACGAGAGATGCCGCCGCTGCCCCCGTCGCGGCACCGACCCCGCCCATGACGGCTCCAAGGGGATGCCGGACCTGACTTGATGCCACCCCGATTCACCATGACTGAGCGATCAATTCACTGGGTTGTGACGTTCCGCTTGAATGCTGCGCGCGACGCGACTATTCTGAAGCCACCGGCCCACGCATCCATTGCAACCCAACACGAAGTGCCAGTCAAGTGGGCCGACACATGCGCTCACGTTGCGTTGTATGCGCAGGTCAGGTGCCACGCATCTCTTACATATCGAAGGAACAAACTAGCTATGACTACTGGAAGAATGTTGAAGCTCCGGCGAAATAGACTTGGTTACACACTGGAAGATATTGCGGCAAAGTTGTCCGTAAGTTCTGTAACTATCAGTCGAATTGAAAAAGGAGAGCCTAGCTCCTTCCTCAATCTCTATAAAAGACTCTTGGAACATTTAAGACTAGAACGGCTGCGGGAAGAGATTCGCGCGTTGCCGTTGGACGCATGGAAGTTCGTCGGCGAGATATATAACGAACGAGACCACAACACATGCGACGGCGAGGACGACGCTCCTGCGCAGTTGGCGACCGTGTAGCCGCGGTCAGGGTGATTTGACATCGGACGGAAAGCGACGAGGTGATGTAGTCCCGCATAACCGCCCGCATCGTACGGCGGGCATTGCTGCGGCCTCAGGTCTGGCACCGATACAGCCCTTGCGCCACGCCGACATCCCGTCATCCAGAGCCGGGCCCAGCGCACCGCCCAACCGGTCAATGACCTTGTCGTTGTCGACGTGCTGAGTCTCGATTTCCAACAGACCGTTCTCCGGTACCCGCGACAATCGCGCGTACGAGTCATTCTCCGGTCACGGCCCCGCCTCAACAGCGTTAGCGTCCCTCTGAGCGTTCTTGTCAGCACACATGTCGATCACGGTAGGTTGGCAGATGAGGGTCATTAGAAGCGGCTTAGCCACACACGGCTGTTGACCGCGAGCGTCCGGGTGTTGCCCGCCAGCGCACGAACGTTCGCTCCGCGGCCGGGGCGCGGCGAGCATGAGGGGCATGTCCGACGCTACGCCTGACGAATGGCGCACCTACGACGAGTTCGCCGCCGGCATCGACACCTTCCGCCTGCCCGGCGTTGATCTTACCGGACAGGCGGTCACTGTCACGCTCGACGGCGGCGAGCAACTCGCACTGCAGTTCCTCGACAGCGAACGGCTGACCTGCAACGGCGTCGAGGATCCGTACGACGCTGTCGCCGTGCGCCCGGACGTCTTCTTCGTCAATCTGCCGATGACGAGCGTCGAAGGCGAAGCACTGACGCTGGTCTACTCCACCACCACCCATCGCGCGCTGGCGGTGCGGTCGGTGATCGGTTCGGGCTCGCCCAGAGTGTCCCAGACGTTCCACGCCGGGACGACCGGCGACGCGACCGGGGAGGCGCCCGGCCCGTCGCGGGACCTCATCGGCAAGCGGAATGTGTACCGCTACAGCCCGAATCACCTTTACGAGCACGTCTACCTATCTTCGGAACGCTACTGCTGGCAGTGCGTCGAGGGGGTACAGCGCGGGCACGGCGACGTCGACCTGTCGACGGTCTGGAAGTTCGCCGACGGGCTGTACCTGTTCTGCTTCCGCGAGTTCCGGATCGCCGTCGCCAGCGTGTGGCTGCACGATCTCGGTTACGCATTGCGCACCACCGGCGTGTTCCTCGGCATCACCGGCGACGGCCGGTCCGAGCATTCCCGCGCGGGCGGGCACATCTACCCGCTCGGCTCGATCAGCTACCCCGACGTCCAGCCCGTCTGAAGGAGTTCCAGTGTCCAATATGGACGTGATCACCGCGCATTACGCGGCAAGCGACCGCGGCGACCTCGAAGGGATGCTCGCCCCCATCGGGCCGGAAACGACGTGGACCGAGGCGGCCGGTTTCCTGTACGCCGGAACCTACACCGGACCGGAATCTGTGCGCCGCAACGTTTTCGCGGCAATTGCGCGCGATTGGGACGGCTACACCTTCACCCTGTCCGCGCTGCTCGACGCCGGGGACACAGTGGTTGGGATCGGCACCTATCAGGGGAAGAACCGCCGATCCGGCAAGGCGTTCACCGCTCGAGTGGCACACGTGTGGAAGTTCGACGGGGACCGGGTGGCGAGTTTCGAGCAGATCGTCGATTCCGCCCCGGTCGCCGCAGCCACCGACTGACCCGCCTGAGTCCCCGCCGATCGGAAAGCCGAGCCATGAAGAGAAAGTTCCTGCCCGCGCTCGCCGCGGCCGTGCTCGTCACGCTCGTCGCGGCGGGATGCGCGGGTACCGCCGATCCGAACGGCCCGATCGTGGTGGGCTCGGTCAACGCGCTCAGCGGGCCCGCCACCTTCCCGGAATCCTCGCAGGCCGCCCGCGCGGTGTTCGACGCGGTGAACGCGGCAGGCGGGGTGCACGGGCGGAAGATCGACTACCATGCCATCGACGACAAAGGCGATCCGGCTGCCGCTGCCGCGGCCGCGCGGGAGATCGTGGGCGGCGACGAGGCGGTCGCGCTGGTCGGCTCGTCCAGCCTGATCGAATGCCAGATCAACGCCAAGTACTACCAGCAGGAGAAGATCCTTTCGATTTCCGGCATCGGCGTGGACCCGTCGTGTTTCACCAGCCCGAACATCGCTCCGGCGAACGTCGGGCCGTTTCACGACATGACGCTGACCCTCTTGTACGGCTCCGAAGTGCTGCATCTGGACAATATCTGTGCGCTTCTGGAAATTGCGGGCAACACGCTGCCGTACTACCGCGCGGCCATCGACGAATGGTCCAAGATCACCGGCAAGAAGCTGAAGTACGTCGATGCGACCGTGCCGTACAACGGTTCCGACTACACACCCTACATCGTGAAAGCCCGCGCTGCCGGATGCAAAGCGGTGACGGTGAACCCGGTCGAACCGGACTCCATCGGCCAGCTCAAAGCCGCGCAAGCGCAAGGCTGGCGGGACGTGACCTGGCTGCTGCTCACGAGTGTCTACAGTGAACAGTACGCTCAGGCGGTTTCCGAGGCGGGGCAAGGCGTGTACGTGCCCGCCGAGTTCTACCCGTTCACCGACCCGGCGAGCCCGCGCACCAAGGAATGGCGGGACCTGATGACCCGCAACCACATTCCGCTGACCTCCTTCAGCCAGGGCGGGTACCTCGCGGCGAAGTACTTCCTGAAGGTGATCGAGGGAATTCAGGGCGACATCACGCGTGAATCGGTGACCAAGGCCTTGCACGAAATGGAGCCGATCACCGATCCGATGGTGGGTACGCCGTATGTGTTCGGCACCGGGCCGACCCACCACGACAACATCGCGGGCTGGCCGGTGAAGCTCGCCTCGGGCACGAACCGGTGGCAGGTCAACGGAACCGACTGGCTGCGGATCCCCCGGCAGTAGCCCGGACCCGCCCGAAACGAGGAGAACTGCAATGCTGCAGGGAGCGCTGGCCGGGCTGGCCGCCGGCGGGCTGTACGCGGTGCTGGCGGTGTGCCTGACGTTGATGTCGCGGCTGGTCCGGGTGGTCAACTTCGCACAGGCGGCCACGGGGATGTTCGGCAGTTACGTCGCCGTCGCACTGTCGGTCCACAGTGGATTTCCGGAATGGCTCGCGGTGGTCGTCGGCGTCCTGCTCGGCGGGCTGCTGAGCGTGGCGATCGGCTGGGTCGTGTCGACCTGGCTCGCGGAGGCTGGCACCGGGACGCGCTCGGCGGTCACCGTTGCCGTGCTGCTTCTGCTGATCTCGCTGTCGTTCATCCTGTTCGGCAACAAACCGCAGCCGTTCCAGCCGGTGCTGGCGGGTCCGGCGTTCACCGTCGGCGGGGTGGTGATCAGCCAGGTCACCGTGGTCACCGTCGCCATCGCGGTGGTGATCGCGTTTGCCGCGCGCTTGGTGCTGACCAGGACGCCGGTCGGGATTTCGCTGCGTGCGCTGTCGGAGCGGCCGACCACCGCCGAACTGCTCGGCATCCCCGCGAAGCGGCTCAGCGCCGCCGTGTGGGGCGCGACCGGGCTGATCAGCACGATCATCATCGTGATCGTCGCGCCGTCGCAGTCGAACGACGCGACGTCGCTGGCCATGCTCGTCGTCCCGGCCGCCGCGGCGGCGCTGCTCGGCGGGTTCCGCAGGCTCGACCTCGCGGTCGTCGGCGGCCTGCTGCTCGGTTTGCTGCAAGGCGCGCTGGCGCAGGTCGACCAGCTGTCGGTCGTCCGCAATTTCGTGCCGTTCCTGGCCATCGTCGGACTGCTCGTGTGGTCCCAGCGCAAGGAGGTGTGGGATGCGGCTCGCTGAACGGAGTGCGTGGTCCCGCTGGGGGATTCCGCTGGCCGTGGCCGCGGTCGCGGTGCTCGTCGGCTACGGCCTGAGCGCGGGCCTCAACGGCTACTTCGCCTACCTCGGGGTGAGCGTCGTGGTCGCCGGAATCGCCTTGCTCGGGCTCGGCGTGGTCACCGGCAGCGCCGGGATGATCTCGTTGTGCCAGCTCACTTTCGGCGCAATCGGGGCCTGGGTGGTGTCCGCGCTGAATGTCGCGGGCGCCCCCGGCGGTTTCCTGTTTTGGCTGCTGCTGGGCGGTCTCGCCGCAGGTGTGGTGGGTGTCCTCATCGGACTCCCCGCGCTGCGGCTACGCGGGATCAACCTTGCCGTGGTAACGCTGGGACTCGCCGCGGCCGCGGACGTCACGCTAGTGCAAATCCAATTCCCCGGCACCACCGAAGGCGTTTCGGTGGACCGGCCTTCCCTGGTCGCCGACGACAACGCATTCTTCCTGCTGTGCGTGATCGTACTCGTGATTTGCGCGCTGGCAGTGCATTTCCTCCGCCGCGGACCATGGGGTAGCGGCTGGGCGGCAGTGTCCTTCTCCGAACGCGGTACCGCCGCCGCGGGCGCAAGCGTCCGCACCGCCAAGCTTTCCGCTTTCGCGGTGAGCGCCACCCTGGGCGGAATCAGCGGCGGCTTGCTGACCGCACAAGTCGGTTTCGCGTTCCCGACCAGCTTTGCCCCGCTGCAGTCCTTGGCGTTGTACGTACTCGCCATCATGTCCGGCGCCCACCTGATCGACATGGCAATTTTCGGTGCACTGCTGTGGGTCGCGGTACCGGAATTGCTGAAACGGTGGGGCATTCCGCAAGACTGGGGTTACGTGATCTTCGGCCTGCTCGGTATTCAAGCACTGGCCGGACGCGGCAACCTGGGTACCGCAATCCGCGAACTGTGGCGCCGCCGATCGCGCGCCAGCGCCGGGGTACGAATCACCGCGCTGGATTCCGAACCACCGCGACTGCCGCCAGGGGAAGCGGTACTCGAAGTCCGCGGCCTGAGCGTCACCTTCGGTCAAGTCAAGGCACTGTCCGGAGTGGACCTTGCCGTGCCGAAGGGCGGAGTATTGGGCGTAATCGGCCCGAACGGCGCCGGAAAGTCCACTTTGGTCGACGCCATCAGCGGCTTCCTGCCCCAAGCTTCCGGAAGCGTGGACCTCTCCGGCCGCCCACTGACCGGAAGCCCGACCCGGCGAGCCAGGTCCGGCCTGCGCCGCACCTTCCAGCAGGACCGAGTACCGGTCGGCCTGACCATCGAAGCCTACGTACGTTTCGTCGCCCGCCGTCGCCCGGCAGCCGCGGAAATCGCGAGCGCCCTGGAGTTCTTCGGCTGCCCACCGCCCACGACCCCGCTGGACAGAGTGGACGTGGGCGCGCGGCGCCTGGTCGAGGTGGTCGGTCACCTGATGGCAAAACCGCAGGTACTGCTGCTGGACGAACCAGCGGCCGGACTGCCGCACGAGGAACACGTCGCCTTCGGCGAGCGCCTGCGCCAGGTACCGGCCCGGTTCGGCGTGTCAGTACTGATCATCGAACACGACCTGGACCTGGTGCGGTCGGTGTGCGACACCCTGACCGTGCTCGACTTCGGCGAGGTACTGGCCAGCGGCCCGCAAGCCGAGGTACTGGCCGATCCGGCAGTGCTGAAGGCGTACCTCGGCGAAACGGAGATGCTGTGAGCACGCTTCGGATCGAAAACCTGACCGTGACGCGCGGCGCCGGGCCGGTGATCGCGGACGTCGGGCTGACGCTGGAGCCAGGCAAGATCACCGCTTTGGTCGGCCCGAACGGTGCCGGGAAAACCAGCCTGCTGGAAGCGTTGTCCGGCGTGATCGGGCCGGCGCGCGGATCCATCCACATCGGACACACCGACATCACCCGGCATTCCCGCGTCGCCCGCGCACGGTTGGGAATGGCCCACGTGGAACAGGGACGCGCGGTGTTCGCGGGCCTAACCGTGCTGGAAAACCTCCGCCTGACCGCACGTACTCCCGCGGCCGTCGACGAGGTATTGGCATTGTTCCCGGAATTGGAGAAACGCCGGGACTCGCCTGCCGCGTTGCTGTCCGGCGGGGAGCAGCAAATGGTGGTACTGGGCCGGGCCTTCGCCGCAAAACCAGCTTTCCTGCTGATCGACGAAATGTCGCTGGGGCTGGCTCCCGCCGTCTTCACGCGGCTGCTTCCGGCGGTGACGGAATTCGCTTCGGCCGGGGCGGCAATCCTGCTGGTGGAACAATTCACCAACCTGGCATTGCGGGTGGCACAGGAGGCACTCGTGGTGTCGTCGGGCCGAGTCACGTACACCGGAGCCGCGCAACCCCTGCTCGACGCCCCGGCGACCCTCCACGCCGCCTACCTTGGCACGAGCTGAGGCCGGGTGGCCTGCACGAAGGTGACCCGGCCGAACCGGTGGTCGAAATGCGCGGCTTCGTGGACGTCGGCGAAGCCGGCTTCACTCAGGAGCGCGAGGATGCCGCCGCTGTGGTTGCGGGCCACAACCGGGCGGTGGGCGACTCGGCCGTGGCGATGGGTGTCCCCGGGTCCACCGAAATCCGCAATGGTGACCTTCCCGCCCGGCCGCAGGGCACGCAGCGCGTCCCGGGCAAACCCGGCCCGGCCCTCGTCGTCGATGTGGTGCAGCGCCAGAGACGAAACGACGTGGTCCAGCGAACCGTCCGCGCCGGGGATCCGGTCGGCGTATCCCTGGACGAGCGTGAGGGAGACCCCGCGGCGGCGCGCCTTGCGAGCGGCCCGGCGGAGGCTGTCGCCGTCCGGGTCGAGGCCGGTGACCTGCGCGCCCGGCTGAGCCGCGAGGAGCGTGAGTGACAGGTTGCCGGTGCCGCAACCGACGTCGACGACCACCGCGCCGGGCGCGACCCCGGCCAGTTCGGCGGCCCGTTCGTGCAGCACGCGGATGCCTGCCGCGCGGGTGAAGACGTCGTAGAACGGCAGGAGCCAGGTCTTGCCCATGCCGGGCAGGAAGGAGCGGGTGCGCTCCTCCGGGGTGCGGTGATCCAGTATGCGAACGTCGCTCGTCATCAGCTTCTCCCGGTGCGGTGCCTGTGGTACACCAGCATTGGACATCTTGCGGGTCACCAACAGCACGAACGTAGGAGAGCATGGGACTTTTGTCGGACGGTTCCCATTTGCGCACGGTCCGGCGGGACGGGACGCCGGTGTACCGCTATGCGCAACGTCCGGGTGCGCCGCCGGTTTCGGTGGTCCGCTTCGACAGCCACGCCGACCTTCCCCCGGATCACCGCCATGCGCACGATTTCCTCGTGTTGGTGTACGTCTCCGAGGGCGAGGGCTCGTTCGTGACCGACGGCACCGAGCGGCTGCTGCGAGCGGGTGACGTGCATGCCGTACCGCCGGGCCAGGTCGTCGGAGTCTCGACCGTCTCGACGCTGGTCCGCTGCCGGGCATGGGCGGTCGCCTTCACGCCGGACGCCGTGCCCGCGCTCACCGCGATCTCCCCGCTGACCTGGGCAAACCACCCGCTGCTCGCGATGTTCGCCGCCGGCGCCGGGCAGGGCCGCGTCGCCGTCCCGGACCGGGCGCGCTGGAGCGCGTGGCTCACCGAACTGGCGGAAGAGCTCGCCGACCCGGGACGGCTCGGGTCCCGCGAAGCAGTCGCTGCCCTGCTCACCCGCCTCCTGGTCGCCGCCGCCCGGCTGGTCGCCACCGCGCCCACCCCGCCGGACCCGCTCGTGACGCAGGTGTTCGAGAAAATCGAGGAAACCTTCCGCGACCCGATCTCGGCCGGCGACGTCGCCCGGTCGCTCGGCTACACCCCGGGTCACCTCACGACGGTGATCCGCGAGCGCACCGGGAGGCCGCTGCTGGAGTGGATCACCGAACGCCGGATGACCGAGGTCCGCCGAATGCTGCGGGACACCGATCTGCCGCTCGGAGTGGTCGCGGCGCAAACCGGCCTCCGTGACGCCACCTACCTGGTCCGCCGTTTCCGCGACCGGTACGCGATCACACCGCAACGATGGCGGCTCAGCCAACGCTCATGGCAGTAACCGTCACATCCCGGCCCGCTCGAAGGCCAGCGTCGGCAGGTCCACCGCATGTGCCCCGCCGTCGGCGACCAGCACGGCGCCGGTGATGTACGACGACTCCGAAGAGCCCAGAAACCGCACGATGGAAGCAATCTCCGACGGCTCCGCGGCGCGGCGGAGCGGCACCTCGGCCGTTACGCGGCGGTACCCCTCGTCATGACCGCCGTCGAAACCCGCTGCGGTGGCGAACTGGTCCATCTCCCCGTCCGCCATCGGGGTGCGGACCCAGCCAGGGCACACCGCGTTCGCGCGTACGCCTCGGGGCCCATAGTCCCGGGCGATGGAGCGCGTCAGGCCGATCAGCGCATGCTTCGCGACCGTGTACCCCGCCACGTTCGGACCGGCGAACAGCCCCGCCAGCGAGGACACGATCACCACCTGCCCGCCGCTCTCGACCAGTGACGGCAACCCCGCCCGGCAGAACACGAACGCGCTCGAGAGGTTCGAGCGCATGGCCGTCTCCCACTCGTCGTCGCTGGTGTCGGTCACCGACGACAACCCATGCCCACCCGCGTTCGCCACGATCACATCCAACCGCCCGTACTTCCCGGCGATCTCCGCAATCGCGTCTTCGGCCTCGGCCCGCACACTGGCGTCACACGCGATCACGTGTGCACCGGTTTCCGCGGACACCTTCTCTAGCGGCTCGCGCCGACGCCCAAGCACCACCACCTGAGCCCCTTCTCCGGCATACCGCCGAGCCACCGCCGCCCCGATCCCGGTACCACCACCAGTGATCGCAACGACCCTGTCCCGCATCTCCACCATCGCCACCCTTTCGCCGATCAAGCAGGAAAACCGGACCGCGCCGACATGCCGAAGTCGGCAAGCACAGCCTGTCCATCCACCGTCCGAGAACGCGCGGAGGCCAGGTACAGCACGTGCTGAGCGACGTCGTCGGCCGCCTGCACTGGAAACGCCGGGTCGTCGAGCACGTCGCCGAGATCGCCACGGGCCATTGGCGTATCCACCACTGACGGACACACACAGTTGACCCGCACGTCATCGAATTCAACGGAAAGTGCTCTGGTCAGCGATACCACCGCACCCTTCGAAGCGCAGTACGGCACCATCCCCGGCGCGGCCACGAACGCCGAGTCACTCGCCAGGAACACCATTGCGCTCCCCCGCCCCAACCACGGCCGCGCATGCTTCGCGACCAGAAACTGCCCGGTCACGTTCACCGCGAGCACCGCGGCAAAATCAGCCGCGCTGGTGTCCGCGAGCGCCCGGCCGACCGGCCCCGACACCCCGGCACAGCCGACCACCACGTCCAACCCGCCGAAAGACTCCGCAACAACCCGCACCGCCTCCGCGACCTCAGTCTCATCGGTGACATCAGCACGCGCCACCACCACCTCTCCCGGCAGCAACGGCGGCGCAACCCGATCGACCATCCCCACCCGAGCCCCCTCGGCGAGGAACGCGCGAGCGCACGCCAGCCCGATCCCGGACCCGGCACCCGTGATCAGCACGGCCTTACCCGCAAGGTCGAGTCGCATGCCGCCATCGTGGCCTACGAAACCAGCCCCCGGTTGGCCGCGAGTGCATCCTTGTTGTCAGCGACCGCACGACCCCATCGCGCGAGTTCCGCCGCCCGCGCGTGACCGCCGAAACTGCGACCAGGAGCGAAGGGACACCATGAACAACGCACAACCGCATCCGCTGGACCCGCTGACCGCCGACGAGCTCGCCGCGGGCCGCGCGGTGCTGGAGACCCGCGGTCTCCTGACCGAGACGACCCGGTTTCCGCAGGTCCTGCCGGTGGAGCCGGACAAGGCCACCGTCCTCGCGGGCGGACCGGCCGACCGGCGGATCCAGTTCACCCTGCTCGACACCGCCACCGGGCAGGCGGCGGACGTCGTCGTCTCCGTCACCGCGGGCGAGGTGCTCTCGCACGAGAAGTGCACCGATGGGCAGCCCGCGTACCTGTTCGAGGAGTACGCGCTTGCCGAGGCGATCACCAAGGCGTCGCCCGAGTGGCAGGCCGCAATGCACCGCCGCGGCCTCGGCGACCGCATCGACCAGGCATTCTGCGCCCCGCTCGCCCCCGGGCACTTCGGCCGCGCGGACGAGACCGGCCGGGTCATCCGCTCCCTCACCTTCCTGCGCGAGGACGACACGGACAATCCGTGGTCGCATCCAGTCGAGGGCCTGCTCGTCCACCTCGACCTCACCGAACAGCGCGTGCTGCGGATCGAGGACGACGGCGAGGTACCCGTGCCTGCCGACTCCGGCCGCTATGGCCACCACTCCGCGCGGACCACGCTGAAGCCGATCGAAATCACCCAGCCCGAGGGGCCGAGCTTCCAGGTCGACGGTTCGGAGGTCAAGTGGGAGGGCTGGCAGCTACGCGTCGGGTTCAACGCACGCGAAGGGCTCACCCTGCATCAACTGTCCTTTCAGGACCGTTCGGTGCTGTACCGGGCGTCGGTGCCGGAAATGGTGGTGCCGTACGGCGACACTGCCGCGAGCCGGTTCTGGATCAGCTACTTCGACGCGGGTGAGTACCTGCTCGGCAAGAACGGCAACAGCCTGCGGCTCGGCTGCGACTGCCTCGGCGTCATCCACTACTTCGACGCGTTCCTCGCCGACGACCACGGCTACCCGGTGCAGGTACCGAACGCGATCTGCATGCACGAAGAGGATTACGGAATCCTGTGGAAGCACACGGATCTCGACGGCAACGCCGAGGTCCGGCGATCGCGGCGGCTGGTGATCTCGTCGATCTCCACGATCGGCAACTACGACTACGGCTTCTTCTGGTACCTCTACCTCGACGGCACCATCGAAGTCGAAGCCAAAGCCACCGGAATCGTGTTCGCCGGTGCCGGACCGTCCGGCGTCCCGCAGCCGCACGCGTCGGAGATCGCGCCCGGGCTTTTCGCGCCGGTGCACCAACATCTGTTCTGCGCCCGGCTCGACTTCGCGGTCGACGGTCAACGCAACTCCGTGTACGAAGTGGACACTGTCGGCGTGCCCACTGGCGACGACAACCCGTACGGCAACGCTTTTACCTGGCGCGCCAAGGAGTTGCGCACCGAAAAGGAAGCGCAGCGACACGCGAAACCGGCAACCGCACGGGTGTGGGAGGTCCGCAGCACTGAGCATACGAACCGGCTCGGCGCACCGACGGCGTACCAGCTCGTGCCACGACCGTCGGCAACACTGATGGCACAACCGGAATCGTCTGTCCACAAGCGAGCGACGTTCGCCACGAATCATCTCTGGGTGACGCCATATGCGCCGGACGAACGCTTCCCCGCGGGCGACCGTCCCGGCGCACACCCCGGTGGCGCCGGGCTGTCTGCCTGGACCGCGGGAGACCGATCGATCAGCGACACCGACGTCGTGCTGTGGCACGTCTTCGGCCCGACGCACATCCCGCGTCCGGAAGACTGGCCCGTGATGCCGGTCGACTACTCCGGATTCACCTTGCGTCCCTACGGGTTCTTCGACCGCAACCCGGCACTCGACCTGCCCTCGTCCGCCACCGGCCATTGCCACGAATAAGGAAGGCCCATGCCCGCGACCAACCTGTCCGACACCTCGACCTGGCTCCCGCTCGACGGCCTCGCCCCCGGCTTCGACGCCAACAAAGCGGCCACTGTGGACGATCTGGACGGCCAGTCGTTCGTCCTCGACGGCACGTTCTCCGCCCAGTTCCGCGATGGCCGAATTTCCTGGAAGGGTCACGACTCCGCCGCCGAGACCTTCCTCGTCGACGCCGGGTTGTATTACGTACAATTCCACCCGGGTGCGGAAACCGCGTACAGCCTGCTGCTGGACGTCCGGCAGGGCCGCGCGCTGGTGGTCACGAGCACGATCGGCGACACACTTCCTCGCGTGACGCAGAAGTTCCTCCCCGCGACGATTCAAGGCCTCGAAGCAAACGGCGACGAAATTGCGCCCAGCACGGCGTTGATCGGCCGCCGGGTGCAGTGGGTCTACAGTGAACAACACGCGTACGAGCACGTTTACCTTACGCCGCACTGGTACACGTGGCAGTGCCTGTCCGGCCCGGAACGCGGCCTTGCCGACACCGACGAGAACTCGGTGTACCAAATCCGGCCTGGCATTTACGTGTTCGCGTGGCGGGAAAAGGTGATCCCGTGCGCCTCCGTGACCGTGGCCGATCACCGGAACGTGCGAGACCTGCGTTCGCACGGCTCGCTGTTCGGGCTCGGCGAAGACGGGAAAACCCCGACGCACTTCACTTTCGGCGCATACGGCCGGTTGTTGAGCAACACCGTCTATTCCCCGGACTATGATCCCGCAGGACGCTGAACCGTGGCGCCCGAACTGCTCCTCACGAACGCCACCGTGTACACAGTGGACGACGACCGGCCGTGGACGACGTCCGTCGCCGTCGAGAACGGCAAGGTCTCGACCGCTGCGTCCGGCCCGGACACCGAGGTCCGCGACCTCGACGGCGCGTTCGTACTGCCGGGTTTCGTCGACGTACACAGCCATCATGCCCTCGCGGGACGTGAACTGTTCGAGCTACGACTGAAAAGCGGCGCCGATTTACCGTCCATTCTCGCCGCAGTGCGGGAATGGTCAGCCGGGCTGGCGCCGGACGAATGGATTGTCGGCGGCGCCTGGCCGTCCACTTTGGCCCCGGAACTGGGAAACGATGCGGTGCGGCGGGCGCTGGACGAGGCAGCAGGCGGCCGTCCGGTGGTGCTCATCGAGGACAGCCGACACAACCGATGGGTGAGCAGCCGGGCGCTGGAACTCGCCGGGATCACGGAGTCCACTCCGGACCCGGCAGGCGGCAGCATCCACCGCGACCTGATGAGCGGCACCCCGACCGGCTTGCTGATCGAATCCGCAGGCCTCGTAGTCGAGCGGGCAATGCGGAAAACCCGGACGCTCACCGCCGCACAACACGCCGAAGCATCACGGCGAGCAATCGAAATCCTGCATTCCTACGGAATCACCGCTTTCCAGGATGCAGGCGCTTCGCTGGACATCCTCACCGCACTGAAAACCCTCGACGACGCAGGCGAACTGGCCGCATGGGTAGTGTCGTCGATGCTGGTCAACGACCCGATTTTCGGCGCAGACCCGATCGGCGCCCCACTGTTGGAACGGGCCGCCGCCTTCCGCACCGAGCACCACCGCCCCGACTTCGTGAAGATTTTCCTGGACGGCACCCCACCCGCGCACACCGCGGCGTTCCTGGAACCATATCTGCACCACGAATGCTTCTGCGGTGAAACAACCATGCCCCCCGAAGAATTGGCAGGCTGGCTGGACACCGCGGCCCGCGCCGGACTGTCCGCGAAAATCCACTGCGCCGGAGACTCCGCGGTCCGGTCCATTTTGGACGCAGCCGCCACCCTACGAGCCGGCGGCGATCGAACCACCAAAATCCAGGTAGCACACGGACAATTCATCCACCCCGAGGACCTGGAACGCTTCGCCACCCTGGACGTGTCGGCAGACATCTCACCATTCCTGTGGGTCCCCGGGGTAATCCCGGACGCAATCGCGCAAGTACTGCCGCCCGAACGCGCGTCACGAATGCAGCCGAACCGCACCCTGCTGGACACCGGCGCACTGGTCGCAGGCGGCTCGGACTGGCCGGTGAGCGAATCCCCGAACGCCTGGGAGGGCATCGAAGGCCTGGTCACCCGCCGCGACCCGCACGGCAAGCACCCGGGAAGCCTGTGGCCGGAACAGGCCATCACCCTCGCCGAGGCAATCCGGGTATTCACGCTGAACTCGGCCCGAGCCTGCGGCCTGGACGACGTGACGGGCTCCCTGACCCCCGGCAAATCCGCCGATTTCGTCATCCTGGACCGAGACCCGTTCCAAACCCCCGCCGACGACCTCGCCGACATCACCGTGCAGGAAACGTGGTTCGCCGGACGGCAGGTCTACCGCCGCCCCTCGTGAGCAAGGAATTCGGCAACGCGCTCACCCATCAACACAGCCGGAGCGTTCGTATTACCGCTGATCACCCGCGGTAGCACCGATGCGTCAGCAACCCGCAACCCGGACACACCATGCACGCGCAACTCCGGGTCAGTCACCGCGAGAGCGTCGGTCCCCATCCGGCAAGTGCCGACCTGGTGGTGATACGTGATAGCAGTCCGGCGGACATACTCGCGCACGTCGGCCGGGCCGGGGTACAACTCCCGCGCACCCCACTCCTCGACCAGCGCCGGAGCGCGCCCGATCCGGCGGCACTGCTCCACCGACGCGACCAGGCTTTCGAAGTCCGCGGGGTGCGCCAGTGCAGCCAGATCGATCAACGGCGGCTCGAGCGGATCGGTACTACGCAGCCGCAAGGTGCCGCGACTCCGCGGCGCAATCATGCCTGCCATCAGCGAAAACCCCGTCGCCGGACCAGTCATCCACGGCTCGTACATCGGCACACTGAAGTGGATCGGCTGTGTGTCCGGCACGTCGAGCCCCGGACGGCTGCGCCAGAACAGATGCGTCTGCGTCACCGAGCGCCCAGACTGCGGCGGCTCCACCTCACGCCGGTCGGTGGCAAAGATGACCGGCGACAGCAAATGGTCATGCAGATTCTCGCCGACCCCAGGCAAATCCACCACCACTTCGACGCCCGACTCGGCCAGGGCACCAGAAGGGCCGATCCCGCTGCGCAACAGAATCGCCGGAGAAGCGAGTGCACCGGCGGCGAGTACCACGGTGTCGGCGGACAACCGTTCCACCCGCCCGCCGATCTCCGCCAGCACCCCGACACACCGGTCACCCTCCACCAAAACCCGGTGCACCAACGCTCCCGTGTGGACAGTCATCCGCGAAGCAACCGGCTGGGCGTAACACAACCAGGCATTCCGCCGCCGCCCACCGCTCATCGTTACCTGCTGCACGGAAATTCCGTCGAGGACACCGTCATTGTAGTTCTCATTGTACGGCAACCCAATCTCCTGCGCCGAGTCCAAAATGGACCGCTGGATCGGCTGAAGCGGTTCGTGCCGCTCAAGGTCCAGCAGGTCGGTTTCGATGCGCTCATACACCGGCCGCACGTCGTCCCAGGTCCACCCCGGCAACTTCCAGCCGTCGTAATCGGCAGCCGCGCCACGCACCCAGATCATGGCATTCAACGAATGCGAACCACCGAGCACCTTCCCTCGCGGCAGATGCAGCCTGCGATCGGCGGCGTGCGATTGCGGGACCGTGTAATAGTCCCAGTCCTCCGCCGAATGCCACAACTCCGCCGCCCGCGACGGGTCGTGGATCGCCGCGTTGGTGTCCGGCCCGCCCGCTTCCAGCAGCGTGACCTCGGCCCCCGCATCGACCAGCCGCCGACACACCACCGACCCAGCCGAACCTGCCCCCACCACGATGACGTCCATGCCCCCGATCCTGACCTGCCGCCACCCCCGGTCCGGATTTCCCTTCACTGGCCGACAACGGACGTGCCCTCGCGGACAAGACCGCACCCCCGCCACGGCCCGATACTCGGACCCACCAGAAGGCCGCTTTGCCGACGAGGAGCCACCATGCCGACACGCCTGTACATCGACGGTCAGTGGACCGACGGCGGCGGGGACCCCATCCCCACCCGCGACCCGTCCACCGGCGCGATCCTGCAGGACGTCGCCACCGCCACCCAGGCCGACGTCGACGCCGCGGTGGCCGCCGCCAGGCGAGCGCTGACCTCGCCGGAATGGGCCGGCCTGGCACCGGTACAACGGGCCGCGCTGCTGTTCCGCCTGGCCGACCTGGTCGACGAGCACCACGAGGAATTGGCCGCCCTCGAAACCCGCGACCAGGGCCAGCCCATCGGCATTTCGCGGCAAGTAAGCGTGACCGGAGCAGCCGAGCATTTGCGGTATTTCGCCGGGTGGGTAACGAAAATCCAGGGCACGACCAACCCGGTTTCCTTCCCGGACACCCTGCACTACACCCGCCGCGAACCAGTCGGCGTAAACGCACTGATCACGCCGTGGAACTTCCCGCTGATGATTCTGGTGTGGAAGCTGGCACCCGCACTGGCCACGGGAAACACCGTGGTGATCAAGCCAAGCGAAGTCACCCCGCTCACCAGCATCAGGCTGGTGCAACTGGCCGAACAAGCCGGTATCCCCCGCGGCGTGGTAAACCTGGTGACCGGAGACGGCGCAGTCGGAGCGATGCTGAGCGCGCACCACGATGTGGATCACGTCTCGTACACCGGGTCCACGGCAGTAGGCAAGCTGATCACCGCAGCCAGCGCAAAGTCAAATCTCAAACGCCTCACCCTGGAACTGGGCGGCAAGGCACCAAGCATCATCGCCGCCGACGCCGACCTCGATGCGGCAGTAGCAGGCAACCTGGCGGGAGCCACGTTGAACACCGGGCAGGTGTGCGCCGCGTACACCAGGTTCTACGTGGACCGCAAACGCGAGCAGGAGTTCGTGGAAAAAATGGCCGCCGGACTGGCCGGGTTAAAGATCGGACCAGGCTTGGACGAAACGACCCAACTGGGCCCACTGGTCTCAGACCGCCACCGCCAACACGTAGCACAACTAGTGGCAACCGGCCGAACCGAAGGCGCCGACCTGATCACCGGCGGCACTGAACCAAACCGCGAAGGCTACTTCTACGAGCCCACCCTGTTCGCCAACGTAACCGACACAATGACCATCATGCGCGAGGAAATCTTCGGCCCAGTACTGGCCGTAACCCCTTACGACGACCCAGATGAATTGGTATCACGAGCAAACGACACACAATACGGCCTGGCCGCCACAGTATGGACCCGAGACATCCGCACGGCACAGCGCTACGCTAACGGCATCCGAGCAGGCGCAGTATTCGTGAACATGCCCCCGATTCCGGACATGACGGCTCCGTGGGGTGGCTACAAGGCGTCAGGGTGGGGCCGGGAAATGGGCCCCTGGGCGCTGGACGCATACACAGAAACAAAAGCAGTCTGGCTCCACTACGGCTACTGACCCCCACCGCACGAAGTCCGTGAAGGGAACCTTCACGGAATCAGATTCCCTCATGGTTCCCTTCACGGACTGAAGCCGGGTCAATCGTTGGCCGGGTCTTCCGGGGCGACAACCCGCAGGTGGAGCATTGCAGCGAAGCGGGCTTCCGGGTCGGTGAGGTCGAGACCGGCGACCTCTCCCAGGCGGCGCAGACGGTACCGGAAAGTGTTGGGGTGCACATACATCGCCGTAGAAGCAGCCACCACATCCCCAAAAGCATCCAGCCACGCCCGCAAAGTCTCCACCAGATTGGTGTGGTGCCGACGGTCGTAGTCGAGCAACAATGCGACCGGCCCGGTAGGCAGGTCTCCGCGTGCAGTTACCAGATCACGCAATTCCAACAGCAACGATTCGGTGTGCACATCGGCCAAGCGGGCTACCCGACGGCCCGATCCGCGACCTGAACGCAGAACCCGCAGCACCCGATCGGCACAAGCCCGGGCCTCCGGAAGCGCCGAAGCTTCCTGCGCAACCGGCCCGATCCCAACAACAGCGGGCACCCGGCGGCCGACGCGGTCCAGGAACTCGTTGGCAATCCCCACTACCCGTTGCTCGGCCTCATCCCGTTTCAAGTCCGGGTCAGCAAGCGGCACCAGCCCATAAACAACGTCGCCGAGCAGTGCGCTCACTGCACGCGGGTGTACGGCACTCAAATGCATAGCCAGCCCATCACTGAGCCGCTGCCGCTCAGTGACCAACGCGGCGTCGTCTTCGGTCTTCTCAATCTCCGCAGGCGCCAACGCCAGCACGACCGCTGGACGCCCAGCCAACCCCAGCCGGGTCAACGCATCATGCGCCCCAGCCCCACCCTCCAACGCAGTACTCAACAACTCCGTACGAAGACGCCGCTCCACATCCGTACCAGCACGAATCCGCAGCATATGCAACGCGACCAACCGAGCTGCATCACACAACGCCTGCTCACGTTCTTCGCTCAACGGCTCATGGACGGCAGCCCAAATCGACCCCAGCACCTCATCCCCGGCCCGGACAGCGACCGCAACCCGAGGCAGAATCTCCCCGCCAGTCCCGTCTTCCTCCGCAGTCAACGCCACGAACACCGGACGACGACCGCCATAGAGTTGCCGAAAAATCCCCCGCTCAGCCAGCACCCGATACAACCGCACCGGCACCTGCCGGCCGAGAATCGTCTCCACCCGCGAAGGATCGGCCTCATCCTGCCGCCCGGAAAAAGCCAGCACCCGGGAATGCGGATCCTCGATCGTGATCGGCGCATCGAGCAGCGCGGCAATCGCATTGGCCACCGCGAACAGGTCACCCGACGGCAGCCCGCCGAGCATCTCCCGGTCCGCCGTACCGACATCACCTTCCGCCAGCAACGACCGCAACATCGCCGCCAGCTGGCTCCACGACGCACCCCGCGCGAACTCCAGCAGCGCCACGCCGGTCTCCGCGGCGGCCTCGGCGATCTCGCCGGACTTGCTCACCGGCGCCCGCGCCACGAGCCCCACCGCGCCGTGCTCCCGCGCCAGCCGCAGCAGCCGCGCGACCTCGTCCGGAGCGCGCACCCCGACCCCCAGCACCAGCGACCGGCGCGGCAGCATCGGTTCCTCGAGCGGATCGTGGATGGCGACGCCGTCGATCTCGCCGGGCGCGTCCGGCTCGCCGAACACGAGGTCCAGCAGGGTGCCGCCGAGTGCGTCCAGCACCCGGCGCAGGTCGGAACCCGACGGCGTCGTCACCGAAGGAAGGCTAGCGCGTGGGGGAACCATTGGTGACCCTGCTCACGGCCGGGGGACAAACGGGCACAACTGGTACCCCTGGGTGAGGCGGCAGGCTGCCCCGCCCGCGGCTGTCCGGGCGGGCCTTCGGCCGGACCACCCGACCCAGAGCCACGCCGGTCAGCCGCACGGTCATCGCCTACTCCTCCCTCGCCCGGGAAATCACGTACCACCCGGCCTTGTCGTAACCACACACGTGCGCGCCCTCGGCCATCAGAGCGCCGAGCGTCTCGCGCAGCGCGATCCGCCATTGCTTGGCCAGCGCCGGGTCGCTGCCGCGGAGCGACTCGATGTCCCGCGGCGCGGCGACCAGCAGGCGGGGCCCGTCGAGCGGGCCGGGCACCGGCGCCCCGTCCTCCGAACGGCCCAGCGCCACCAGCGCGCCGGACTTCCGCTCGGCAGCCGCGTCCAGCGACCGGGGCGTGCCGCCGCACGCCGCGGCCACCTCGGGACGGCTGATCCGCCAGTGCACCAGCAGCCGGTCGCTCTCGTCGCCGCCGTTGAGGCCGTCGCCGAGGCCGCCGTAGAAGTTCGGCAGGTACTCCACCGCGGTCGCGCCGAGCTTGCCGAGGTTGAAGTACGCATTCCGGCTCACCAGCGGGTCGAACGTCCACTCGATCACCGAAATCCCCCGCTGCAGCGCCCACGCCCGCTGGTGCAGCTTGACCGCAAGCCCGACGTGCCGCCCGGCCATCGCCGCGGACACCCCGGCGATGTGGCTGTGCAGCACCTCGTCGGCCGGCGTGCCGAAGAACCCGACGCAGGCGCCCACGAGCTCACCGTCCGCGTACGCGCCGCTCACGTAGTTACCCGCTTTGGTGAACGCCCGCATCAGCTCGATCGTGAGCGGTACCCCGGCCTCGTCGGTCTGCCACACCCGCTCGAAGAGCCGGAAGATCGCTTCCAGCTCCTCGAGCTCGGCCACCTCACGGACCCGTACCCCGGCTGCGGCCGCCGCCGCGTCGGCTGCTTCGGCGGCGGCTTCCGCTTTCAAGAGCACGTCAGGACACCTTCGGCGTCGCGCGGACGCCGTAGTGCAGGTACCGCTCGCCGGTGGGCAGCGAGTAGAACGTGACCGGTACCCACATCCGCGCTTCCGGCTCGCGGACCAGGTACAGGTCCTCCGACAGCGGGACCAGGTCGTACTCGTCGACCGGGTCGGGCACCAGCTCGGCCAGCGGACCGGTGATCGTGCTCCGCATGCGGGCGCCCTGCTCACCGCGGTACACCTCGATCCGCATCGAGGCACGCTCGTAGGTACCCAGATGCGGGGTGATGTCGACAGCGACCGGTTCCGCGGGCGGCGTCAGCTGCGCGGGCACCTCGATCCCGGCCAGCTCACCGAAGATCTCGCGGTACGTCTCGATGAAGAAATCGTGCCCGTTGCCACCGTTGGTGAGCAGCACGACCGCGAGGTTCTCCTCCGGCAGCACGCGCAGGAACGCCGCCTGGCCGATGGTGTTGCCGTCGTGGCCGTACAGCCGGTGGCCCGACCAGCCGACCCGGAACCAGCCGAGGCCCCACGAGTCGCCGAGCGAATGCTTGTCCGGGAGGTCGACCTCCTTCGCGGTCATCGCGGCGGCGCTCTCCTCGCTCAGCACGCGCGTGCCGTCCGCGGCGAGCCCGCCGGTGAGGTGCATCCTGGCGAACGCGAGTACATCGTCCACAGTGGACGTGATGAGCCCGGCCGGTCCGGCCGACCGCTGGAGTGTCCACACGGGAGCCTTCACCGGCTCGGGCGACCCGACGTGGCCCACCGCGGCGCGGAACAGCAGCGCCTCCTCCGGCAGCGTGCCGGTGTGGCCGAGACCGAGCGGGGTGAAGAGCCGTTCCTTCATCGCCGCGTCCCAGGTCCCGCCGGTGAGCTTCTCGATCACGCGGCCCACCACGGAGAACCCGGCGTTGCAGTACGACCAGGTCGCGCCGATCGGGTGGTTCTGCGCGAGGTCGCCGAGCAGTGCCACGTACTTCTCGAGGCAGTCGTCGCCGCGGCCGGTGTCGGTGAAGAAGTCGCCGTCGATCCCGCTCGTGTGGCTCAGCAGGTGCCGCATCGTCACGGCCTTGTTGGCGGCTTCGTCGGCGAGCTTCAGCTCCGGCAGCACGTCGGTGATCGGCGCGTCGAGGTCGAGCAGACCCTCGTCGACGAGCTGCATCACGACGGTCGCGGTCCACACCTTGGAGATCGACCCGATCTGGAACACCGAATCGGTGGTGGTCTCCACGCCGGTTTCGATGTTGAGCACCCCGTGCGCGGCGGTGACGAGCTCGTCCTCGCCGTCCGGGTT
Organism: Amycolatopsis jejuensis; assembly: GCF_000717335.1. Classification (GTDB taxonomy): domain Bacteria; phylum Actinomycetota; class Actinomycetes; order Mycobacteriales; family Pseudonocardiaceae; genus Amycolatopsis; species Amycolatopsis jejuensis. The sequence goes on along the minus strand of NZ_JNYZ01000005.1, from coordinate 67,223 downwards.
CAACCGCAGGATACCCAGCGTCGCACCGGGTACGTGGTGCCGTTCGGCGAGCGCGGAAAGCCGCTGCTGCCAATGCTTCGCGTCCACCGGCGGCCGACGGTCCACTGTGTACTGCTGCATCCAGTCGACCACGCGCCGGTTGAAGTCGAGCCGGTGCGAAGGCGGTCCCTGGAAGATGAACCCGTGCGAACCTCCGGGGTACAGCACCAGTTTCGTGGGTACCCCGCGCTCGCGCAGCGCCGCATGCCACTGCTGGGCCTGGCCGACCGGGCACCGCAGATCGTCGGCGCCGTGCAGGATCAACGTCGGCGTGTCCACCTGGTCGACCCGGTGCAGCGGCGACATTTCCGCGTACTTCTCCGGCTCGTCCCACGGCAGCGCGCCCAGCTCGTACGCGGTGAAGTAGTGCGATTCGTCAGCGGTGCCGACCAGGCTGGTGAGGTCGGAGACGACCCCTCCGGCAACCGCGGCGGCGAACCGGTTGTCGAGCCCGGTCAGGTAGCAGGTCTGGTAGCCGCCATAGCTGTACCCGGTGAGCGCGAGCTTGTCCGCGTCCGCCACGCCCTCGGCGACGAGCGCGTCGATCGGCTCCAGGAAGTCCTTCGCGTCGGCGATGCCCCAGGCGTGTTCGACGCCGGTGTAGAACGCCTCGCCGTAGCCGTCGCTGCCGCGCGGGTTGAGCAGCAGGACCGCCCAGCCGCGGGAAACCAGCTCCTGGTGGTAGAAGTGCAGCTCGTCGGGAACGCCGGTCCACGCGTTGTGCGGGCCGCCGTGGATGTCGAGCAGCAGCGGGCGCGGACCGGTCACCTTCGGGTCGCGCAGCAGCCAGCCGTGCACCGAGGTGCCGTCGGAGATCGTGAACTCGCGCTCCTCCGACCGGAACAGCTCGACGTCGGCCAGCCGGTGCTCGGTGCGTACCGCCTCGGAGTGGTCGGTGAGGTCGACCCGCACGATCTCGCCGTAGGAATCCGCGGTCTGCAACACGATTGCCGCAGTGCCGCCGACGACGCTCAGCCCGGCCACGTTGCGGCCGTCTCCGGTGAGCACCGGCCGCGGCTCGCCACCCTCGACCGGCACCGAGTACAGGTGCGAACGACCCCGGTCGCGGACGCAGAACAGGACGCTCGCGCCGTCGTCGGCCAGCTGCGGCAGCGCTCCCGGATACGCCGGAGCGCCGGGCATCACGTTGCGGTCGAGCGAACCGGCGAGGTCGACCGGCTCGCCGCCACCGAGCGGGACCCGCAACAGCCGCAGGTGCCCGTACGGCGCACCGGCATAGCCAATGACGAGCAGCGCCGACCCGTCCGCGGTCCAGCTCACCGCGCCGGCGTAGCCCGCGGAAAGGCCGACTACCTCGGGGTCGGCGGCCGAGTTCGTCACGTCGAGCACGTGCACCGGCGCGGCCAGCACCAGGTCGCGGTCAGGGTGCGTCGAAGCGGCGAAGGCGAGCTTCGTGCTGTCGGGCGACCACGCGGGTTCACCCGCATGCCAGTCGCCGGAGGTGACCTGGCGGACGTCGCCGGTCGCGACATCGGCCACGTACAGGTGCGAGCGGACCTCGCCGAGGTAGCCGCTGCCGTCGTACTGGTAGTCGAGCCGCTCGGTGACGATCGGCGCGGGCGTGCCTTCCTTCGGCGCGTTCGCCGCTGCGGTGAAAGCGATCTTGGTGCCGTCCGGGCTCCACAATGGACGCCCCGCCCCGAGCGGAAGCGACGTGAGGGCCTCGGCCTCGCCGCCGTCCGCGGGGATCAGCCACACCTGCGGCGGACCGTCCTGCGCCCGCAGGAACGCGATCCGGTCGCCGGCCGGTTCCCACGCGGGCGCGCTGTCGGACCGGCCGCGGGTGAGCGGACGGGCGATGCCCTCGTGCGTGCCGACGCGCCACAGGCTCGTGACGTTCTCGTCCTTCTCCACGTCGCTGGTACGCAGGACGTAGACGATTTCGGTGCCACGCGGGGAAAGCACGGGCTGGTCCGGGATCGCCAGTGCGGTGAGGTCGGCGATGCGCTGCCGTCTGGTCATGGGTTTCTCCTTGCGATCTCGGGGACGAGGGCGTCCGCCGCGAAGTGACAGGCGGTGTGGTGCCGGTGGCCGTCACCGTCCGGCTCGACCTCCCGGCAGAGGTCGCGGTCGTCGAGCACGAGCGGCCCGATCGGGCACCGCGGATGGAACCGGCAGCCGGACGGCGGATGGTGCGGATCGGCGGGTTCGGCTTCGAGCCCGCCGTCGAGCCCGCGCGCGCCGGCCGCGGCCAGCAGCTCGCGGGTGTAGGGATGCTGCGGGTCACGCAGGACGTCGTCGGCCGGACCCTGCTCCACGATCCGGCCGAGGTACATCACCGCGAGGAAGTCGCTGACGTACCGCACCACGGCGAGGTCGTGGGAGATGAAGAGCAGCGACAGGTGCATCCGCCGCTGCAGCTCACGGACGAGGTTGAGCACCGTGCCCTGCACGGACACGTCGAGCGCGGAGGTGATCTCGTCGGCGATGATCACCTCGGGCCGCGCCGCGAGCGCCCTGGCGAGCGCGACCCGCTGCCGCTGCCCGCCGGACAGCTGCGCGGGATACTGGTCGGCGCGGTCACCAGGCAGGTCGACCTGCTCCAGCAAGCGGAGCACCTCGGCCCGCCGGTCGCGGCTCCCGCGGGGCAGCGCTTCGGCAATCGAGGACCCGATGGTCATCCGCGGATCGAGCGACGAATACGGGTCCTGGAACACCATCTGCACCGGTCCGGGCCGCGGCACCGGCTTCCCGTCGAGCACGATCCGCCCGGCAGAGGGCTCCAGCAGCCCGACGGCGGCGCGGGCGAGCGTGGACTTCCCGGACCCGGATTCGCCCACCAGCCCGACGGTCGCCCCGGATGGCACGACGAGGTTGACGCCGTCGACCACGGTGAGCCCCCGGCGGCGGCTGCCGTAGCGCACTGAGACGTCCTCGAAACGCAACTCGCTCATCGCTCGTCCCCCATTCCGCCACGCGCCCGCCCGGCCACCGCCACCGCCACCGATCGCCCCAATGCCACATTCGCTGCATCCCACGCACCCAACGCCACATTGGGTGCGTCGCATGCACCCAACGCCACATTGGCGCGATCCCACGCGTCACATGCACCCAACGCCACATTGGGGTCGGCTGGGGTGGATGGGATGGGCGGGGCAAAGGTGCTCAGGTTCATCGGCTTTCCCCCGCTCCCACGGTTTCCGTGTCCACCGGAACCTCTTCGCCCGCATGCCAGCAGGCGACCCGGCGTCCGTCGTCATCGGCGAGCAATGGCGGCGCTTCCTCGGAACAGCGGGCGTCGGCCAGCGGACAACGCGGGGCGAACGCGCAGCCGGGTGGCGGGTTGGCCGGTTCCGGCGGACGACCCGGGATCACCGCAAGAGGCTCGTCACGGTCGGTTTCCAGGTCCGGTACCGCCGCGAGCAGCGCCCGCGTGTACGGGTGGCGCGCTGCCGACAGTGCCGTCGTCGGCAAGTCCTCCACGATCCGTCCGGCGTACATCACCAGCACCCGCGCGCACATCTGGTTGATCACCGAAATGTCGTGGCTGATCAGGAGAATCGCGACGTCGTCGCTGTCCCGTACGTCGCACAGCAGGCGCAGGACCTGGCGCTGCACGGTGACGTCCAGCGCGGTCGTCGGTTCGTCCGCGACGATCAACGCGGGCTTGCCCATCAAGCCCATCCCGATCATCGCACGCTGCCGCATCCCGCCGGAGAACTCGTGCGGCAGCTGCTTCGCCCGGCGCTGCGCCGCGGGCAGCCGCACCGCCCGCAGCCGGTCGACGGCCCGGGTGAAGGCGTCCGTGCGGTTCATGCCCTGGTGGAACCGCGCGACCTCGGCCAGCTGGTTGCCGATCCGCCGGGTCGGGTTGAACGACGACGACGGGTCCTGGAACACCATCGCGAACGACGTCCCCAGCAGCGACCGCAACGCCCGCTCGTCGCCGAGCAGCGACCGGCCGAGGAAGTCCACCCGGCCCGCCTGGACGTGCCCGGGTTCCTCCACCAGCCGCGCGACCGCGAGTGCGGTGAGACTCTTGCCGGAGCCCGATTCCCCCACCACGCCAACGGTTTCCCCGCGTCCGACGGTGAACCCGACCCCCCGGACCGGCTCGATCGGGCCGTTCGGCCCGGGGAAGCTCACCCGCAGGTCCTCGACCACCAGCACCGGCGCGTCCGGCTCCGCAGCGGCCGGCTCGTCCGCGACAACTTCCTTGCGCCGCGCCAGAATCCGCTGCCCGGGCGACGGGTGCCCGAGCGCTTTCGCGGCCGTCTCGCCGAAGAGGTTGAACGCCAGCCCCGCGATCACCACCGCGATGGCCGGGGCGAGCGCGGCCGCCGGGTGCAGGTAGAGCCCGCTCAGCCCGTCGCCGAGCAGGCGCCCCCAGTCGTACGCCGGTGGCTGCACGCCGAGCCCGAGGAAGGAGAGCCCGGCGAACGCCAGCAGCGCACCGCCCGCGCCGATCGTCGCGTTGACGATCAGCGGTTCGGCGATGTTCGGCAGCACGTGCCGAGCCATCACCCGGAACCGTCCGGCACCCGCAATGCGCGCCGCGGCAACGTAATCCAGCCCGCTGACCCCGGCCGCCAGCGTATGCGTCAACCGCGCAAAACCTGGTGCGACGGCAAATCCGATGGCCAGTACCGCGCCTTTGGTACCCACGCCGAAAATCACCGCGAAGAACAGCGCGAGCAGCAGTCCGGGGAACGCCACCGCGATGTCGACCACCGCGATCACGAACCGGCCCGCGCGTTTGCCGAGCAGCAGCGGCGCGGTCCCGAGCGCGAGCCCGACGACCACGCCGAGCAGCGTCGCGGCCAGCGCCAGCTCGACCGAGAACCGCGTCGCCACGAGCACGCGGAAGAAAATGTCGCGACCCAGATTGTCCGTACCGGCCCAATGGTCGCCCGACACGCCTTGCAGGATGTGGCTGGTGTCCACGGTTTCCGCCTGCTGCGACCACAGCATCGGCGCGGCGATCGCAAGCACGATCACCAAGAACAGCACGGCCGCGGCTCCGGCACCGACCGGGGTCCGCAGTGCGCCGGCCCACCTCGTGCGACGCACGCCTCAGCCCTCCTTCGTCAGGGAACGGGGATTGAGCACGGCGAGCGCGATGTCCACCACGAGGTTCACCAGCAGCACCCCGAGCCCGTACACCAGCACGACACCTTGCACCTGGGGATAGTCCTTCGCGATGATCGACTGCACGATCGTGCTGCCGAGACCGGGCCACGCGAAGACGTTCTCCACGAGCACCGTCCCGGCCACCATCGCGCCGAGCAGCATGCCGCCGACGGTCAGCGTTGCGGTGAGTGCATTCGGCAGCGCGTGCCGCAGGTACACCACGAGCGGAGGCAGCCGTTTCGCCCGCGCGGTGCGGACGTAATCCGCCTGCAGCACCGCGAGCATCTCCACCCGCACGATGCGGGACAGCACCGCCGCCGGGCCGATCGCGAGCGCCGCCACCGGAAGCAGGTACGACTCCGGCCCGCCGCGACCGGCCACCGGCAGCCAGCCGAAACTGACCGCGAACACGAACACCAGCCCGACCGCGAGGAGGAACTCGGGGATCGCCGCGAACACCACGCTGGTCGAGGTGAAGGCCAGTTCGGTCCGGCGGCGCCGCCCGCCGCGGGTGAGCACTGCCATGCCCGCGCCGAGCGGCACCGCGACCACCACGGCGGCGAGGAAGGCGTACCCGGCCACCTCGAGCGTGGCCGGGAGCCGGTCCGAGATCACCTGGGACACCGGCAGCCCGGTCGTCATCGACGTGCCGAACTTGCCGGTGAACAGGTCGCCGAGGTAATGCAGGTACTGCTGCCACAACGGGTCGGTGAGCCCGAGTGCGGCCCGTCTCGCCTCGACCAGCACGGCCGGGGCGTTCGGGCCGAGTGCGGCGCGGACCGGGTCGCCCGGGATGACGTGGATCATCCCGAACGACGCGGTCAGGAGCACCCACACCGAGACCACCAGCCGGGTCAGTCTTCGCACCGCGAACGACAGCCAGACGTGGTCGGCGAGCGCGCCGAGGCGGCGGTTCGGCAGCTGCGCCGACACGGTGTTCACTGGGCTCACCAACGCTTTTCCCTCCCTTTTCGGCTTCGGCTCAGCCGAGCATGCGGATCGAGCTGGGCACGATCGAGCCCTCGGCCTGGTCGAACTTGGTGCCCTGCAGGTAGTACGACCGCACGCTGTTCACGAAGGGCACCAGGTTCAGTGCCTTCACCACGGCCTTCTCGCCCTCGGCCCACTTGTCGCAGCCCGCCGCGCCGGCGGTCTCGGAGGCGGCCTTCGCGGCAGCGTCGTACTCGGTGTTCTTGATCTGCGCGAAGTTGTTGCCCTGCGTGCCACCGGGACCGGACAGGAACGGCACCAGCTGTGAGGGCAGCACGACGGTGAGCGGCACGATCGCGGCGCCCCAGCTGTTCTGGGCGAGGATCTGCGAGCTTTCCGCGTCGGTCATGCCCTTCACCTCGACCTGCACGCCGATCGTGGTCCAGCGCTGCTGCACCAGTTCGGCGGCCGCCTGCATGGTGGAGCCGAGCGTGGTCGGGTAGTAGAACGAGATCGACAGCTTCTTGCCGTCCTTGGCCCGGGTCCCGTCGGAGCCGGCAACCCAGCCCGCACTGTCCAAAGTGGACTTCGCGGCGGCCTCGTCCAGCGGGGGCAGCAGACCGGTGATCGTGTTGTGGTCACACGGTCCCATGCCCGGTGCGACGAGCCCGGTGGACGGTTTGCCGGTGCCGCCAGTGAGCACCTGGCCGAGCTGGCCGAGGTCGAGCGCCTGGGTCAGCGCGCGGCGCACCGCCGGGTCCGCGGTGGGCAGGCCGGGCGCCTGGTCGTACCACATCTCGCCGAACAGCGTCTCGGCCGAGACCTTGGCGAGGCCCATGCCGTCGAGCCGCTGCTTGTCCGGTCCGACGATCTGGGCGGCGTTGACCTGCTTGGACACCACCAGGTTCGCCGCGGTCGTCTCGTTGCCGACGACGCGCAGCACGACCTTGTCGGGCAAGCCCTTCTCGTCCGAGCTGGTGCCTGGGCCCCACTTGTAGTCCTTGCGGCGGGTGAAGGTGTAGTGGTCGCCCGCGACGGCCTCGGTGACGGTGAACTGGCCGGTCCCGTCCGCGCCCTGCTTGAGGATGTTGCGGTCCTTCATGCCCTTCGGGCACACGATCGGCAGGCTGCCGAGGTTGCGGACCAGGAACGAGTCGGGCACGGCCGAGGTGACCGAAACGGTCCCGGCCGCTTCGTCGGCGGTGGCCTTGGCCCCCGGCGGGACGGTGAGCCCGACCATCGAGGAGCCGTGCGCCGGATCGCTCACGAAGTTGATGTTGTCGGCCACCAGCTGCGGGGTCAGCGGGGTCCCGTCGGAACAGGTGACCCCCTTGCGCAGGGTGTATTTCGCCTTGGTCGTATCGCCTTCCCACTTCTCCGCGAGGCCGGCGACCTCCGCCCCCTTCGGGTCGATCGCGACCAGGGAGTCGTAGAGGAACTTGTCGGCCTGGATGGTGACCGACAGGCTGGTGAACTGGGGATCGAGGTTGCCCGGATCGCCGCCGGCGATGTAGGTGAACGTACCGCCTTCGACGACCGGCCCGGCGCCTGCCGCGGGGCTCTGCCCGCCGCCTCCGCAGGCAGTGAGCGCCACAGCCAGCGCTCCGATCCCGGCCAGTGCGGGAACGGTTTTCTTCATGGTTCCTCCAGTGGGGGGTCACGCGGCCCCGGGGAAGGGGGTGGATCAACCGGCGCGGCGGGTCGCCCGTCCGGAGTGGACGTACTGCGCGCGGCCGGTGCCGTCGTCGCCGAGGAAAACCAGCGGCAGGTGGATCCCTTCCTGCGCCTCACGCAGGATCAGGGTGTCGCCTTCGAGCAGGACGAGTTCGGCGCGCAGGCCGGAACCCATTTCCGCGGCAGTGCCCTTGGGCCGCTGCTCCAGCCAGACCTTGCCCTCGTCGTCCTGGGAGACCACGAGGTCGGCGGCCGTGCTGGCGTAGGTGCCGAGGTACCGGTCGGCCGCGAACGGCTCCGGCTCCGCGGGCGGGCGCGGCGGCAGCGAAACGTCGATGCCGGCCAGTTCCCTGAGCAGCCCGGGGATGACATCGGCGTACAGGGTCATCGTGTCGCCGCCGTTGGTCAGCAGGGTCACCGCGAGGTCATGCCCGGGAACGAGACGGAGGTACGCGGCCTGGCCGATGGTGTTGCCGTCGTGGCCGTACACCTGGCCGCCGGGGGAATCGAACAGCTCCCAGCCGAGGCCCCAGGCGTCGCCCATGATGCCGAGCGGCGGAACCCCGACCTGCCGCTGCGGCATGGCGGCGGTGCTTTCCGCGCTCAGCACCTGGGTACCGTCCCAGGTACCGCCCTTGAGGTGCATGCGGGCGAAGGTGAGCAGGTCGCCGGCAGTCATCGCGAGCGACGAACCGGCCGGGCCGTTGGACCGCAGCATCGACCACACCGGCGCGGCCACGAGGTCCTCGCCCGGCCCGGGTTCGACGTGCCCGATCGCGGCACGGAACCGGATGGCGTCGACCGCGGAGGTAGAGAAGTGCGTGAGACCGAGCGGGGCGCCGAGGTGCTCACGGAGGCAGTCCTCGTAGTTCTTCCCCCGCAGCACCTCGACCAGCCTGCCGAGGACGACGTAGCCGGCGTTGTTGTAGGAGAACAGCTCCCCGGGCGGGAACAGCTGGGCGGTGTCGCCGAGGCTGTCGACGAACTTCTCCACCGCGTCGTCACCGGGTCCGGTGTCGGTGAAGAGGTCGCCCTCGAACCCAGCGGTGTGGCTGAGCAGCTGCCGCACGGTGATCACGGCGGCGGCAGCCTCGTCGCCGAGGCGTAGATCGGGCAGGTAACGCCGGATCGGCGCATCGAGGTCGACGAGCCCCTCGTCGACGAGCTGCATCACGAGGGTGGCCGTCCAGACCTTCGTGATGGAGCCGATCTGGAAGACCGAATCGGTGGTGGTGGTGACCCCGGTATCGAGATTCAGCACCCCGGCAGCCACCGCGGCCACCTCATCGCCGGCGGCGACCGCGACCACGGCCCCGGGCACTCTGTGTCGTTCCAGCAAAGCGGGGAGTTCCTGCTCCAGCCGCCCGCGGATAGCGTCGAGCTTGTCCATTCGGGGAACGTATCCCGCAGCTTGAGCGAAAAGTTCGTCCGCGACCACATATGTGGACGCAGGGAGCTGGAGCAGCCGACGAAATCGGCCTGACCGGCTCAGACGAGCAGTTCTCCGCCACGCGCGACCACCCGGCCACCGGAGATCACCAACGCCCGCGGCGGAACCGCACCAACGCATCCGGCACGTTCTCCGCATCCACCAGCACCACATCCGCCCGGCACCCCGGGGCGAGATCGTGCCGATCACGGCCCGCAAACGACCCCCCGAGGCGGGTCGCCAGGTCCACCGCGGTCGTCAGCTCCTCGTCCGCGCGCAGGCCGTGCAGGCGGGCGAAGCCGAGGGCGATGCGGAGTACGTCGCCGTCGCCGTAGGGGGACCACAGGTCTCGGATGCCGTCGGTGCCCAGGCCCACCGGGATCTGCCGCGCGGACAGGTCCGGCCATGGCAGCGGCGCCGAGCGCACCGGGGCGACGGTGGCGAGCGAAATCCCCGCCTCGGCGATCCGGTCCAGCAGCTGCGCCTGCCGCGCCGGGGCGACCTCGCCGAGGGCGAACCCGTGCGAGACGGTCACTTTGCCCTGCAGCCCGGTCCGGACCGTCCGGTCGGCGATCAGCTCGTACTGGAACGCGCCGAGCTCGCCACTGTCGTGCAGGTGGATGTCGAGGCCGACGCCCCGGCGCTCGGCAATCGCGAACAAGCCGTCGAGCTGGCCGACCGGGTCGCGGTCGATCCCGGCCGGGTCGATGCCGCCGATCCGGTCCGCGCCCGCCGCCGCGGCCTGGTCGAGCAGGTCGAGGACGCCCGGCCGCCGCAGCACGCCGTCCTGGGGGAAGGCCACGATCTCGACCTCGACCGCACCGCCCAGGTTGGCCGCCGCCTCCCGGACCGCCTCGATGCCGCGGAGTCCGAGACCCAGGTCGACGTCCACATGGCTGCGCGTAGCAGTGGTGCCATGCCGGATGAACTCGCGCAGCACCGCCTCGGCGACCTCGATGCTCGGGATACCCAGCGCATCCCGCTCGGCCCGTTCGTGCGCGATGCGGCCCTCGGTGGTCGCCACCCCGCCGTACGACACCCACGGCTTACCCCACCAGCTCTTGTCCACGTGCGCGTGCGCGTTGACGAACCCCGGCAGCGCGAGCAGCCCGCGACCGTCGATCCGCTCGCCTTCGACCGGGGCCGAACCGGCCGGTCGGACGTCGGAGATGAGTGCGCCGTCGAAGACGAGGTCGGCGGGCGCGCCGCCCCATGGGCGCACGCCGGTCACCGTGAGAGAAGCCATGCTTATGGTATACCAAACTGAGGTTCCCGCTGGCTGGCTCAGGTGCGCACGACCACATCCGCGACCTCGCCCGGCCGTGCGGCGAAGACCGAGTGCCCGGCGGCCAGGGTCCTGACGGTGGTAGTGCCGCCCAGCGCATCAGCGTCCCGGAGCATCACGTCCTGCAGGGCGATCGGCAACGCACGGTCGCGGGTGGTGCGCAGGTAGGTGCGCGGGACACCGCCCCATCGCTCGGCGGTTGCGCCGGTTGGGGTGGCCAGAAACGACAGGGGCTGGTCCGGGGTCAGGGTGGCGGCGAGGGCCTGGAATTGCGGAGTGTCGAGGTCGGAGAAATATGCGTCATGCAATTCCTTTTGATACCCGGATTCGGTGCTGCGCGGGTCGATACGCACGGCGCCAAGCGCGGCCGCGTCACCAAGGTAAAGCCCGTCACCCAGAGCGGATTTCGCTTCCGGCAACGCCAAATACGCACCGGCCGGACCACGGGTCGGAATGAATGCGGCGACGTACACCAGCCGCGCGATCGATTCCGGCGCCAATTCGGCCACGCGGCTGATAACCGCGCCACCCATGCTGTGCGCGACGAGAACGGGCGGCTTCGGGAACCTGCGAAGCGTCGCTACGACGTCCTGGGCAACTTCGTCCAACGTGAGATCAGCCAAGGGCGACCGTTCCGTGCGGAGACTCTCGACATCACGCGCCAGGTAGCTCGCCGGAAACCGCGCGCGGGTACCGTGCCCCGGCAGGTCGACCGCGAGCGTCCGGTGTCCGCGCGCCGCCAGTTCCGCCGCCAGCGCAGCGAAATGGCCCGCACTGTGCCACGCGCCGTGCACTACTACCACGTCAATCATCAGTCCCCCACCTCTCGGCCAGGATGTGCGCCAGCTCCGCCGGACGCTCCTCCGGAACGTAGTGCCCGCAGTCCTCGATCCACCACGACGACACGTCCTCCGCTGCCTCCTGCACGGTGTCCAGCCAGCCGAGACCGACGCCGTGGCGTGCGCCGATCACCGCGGTCGGCAGCGTGAGCCGGGTCGTCGCGAGCTTGTGGTTGTCTTCGATGTCAGCGGGCAGCGCGCGGTAATAGGCCATCGTGGAACGAATTGCGCCGGGAACACACAAGGCACGGGTGTACTCATCGAGCGCGCGATCATCGATGGCCTCGGTGACGTAAAGGCCGATGGAATCGCGGCGGAACAGGAATTCCAGGTACCCGCGTTCGCGCCCGGCCAGCAGGTACTCCGGCAGGTCCGGGACCTGGTTGAAGCCGAAATGCCACGATCCGCCGGTGAGCGGGTTCGCCGCGGCGAGACTGTTGCCTAGGCCGGGGATTCCGGCTTCCACGAAAGTCAAGCTGCGCACGGATTCCGGGTGCAGCGCGGCAAGCGGGTACGCGATCTGGCCGCCGACGTCGTGCCCGGCAACGTGGTATCGCGGCAGCCCGAGGTGCGTCATGAGCTGGTGCAGGATTCCGGCGACGGACCGCTTGTCGTACCCATCAGCCGGACGCGAGCTGGCGCCGAACCCGGGCAAATCGGGCACGACGACGGTGTACCGGTCGGCGAGCAGCGGGACGACGTGCCGCCACGCGTAACCGGTCTGCGGCCAGCCGTGCAGCAGCAGGACGGCGGGACCGTGGCCGGTGACCGCGCAATTGAGCACGTGACCCGGGAGCCGGATGCGTTCCATACGGGCCAGCCTGCCGTGGATCACGCCCAGGTCGCGACACTGCGTTTCCGTTCACCGGAAACGCGGCATTGGCCGGAGCGCGGCGGGTTTCTAGCGTCAGGCAGATGCTCGAGAAGATGACCGTGCTGAGTTTTGCGCACTTCGTGCAGGGACCGGCGGCCGCACAGCACCTCGCGGACCTCGGTGCCGACGTGGTGACCGTCGAGCCGCCGGGCGGGTCGTGGGAACGGCGCGTCGGCAGCGGCGGCATCCGGCTGGCCGGGCGCAGCGTCACGCACCTGTCGGTGAACCGCAACAAGCGGTCGATCTCGGTCGATCTCAAACATCCCGACGCGCTCCGCGTGCTCCGTCCTCTGCTCGAACGCGCCGACGTAGTGCTCGAGAACTACCGCGACGGCGCGCTGGACCGGCTCGGCCTCGGCTACGAAGCGGTGCGGGAAATCAAGCCGGACATCATCTACGCGTCCGCCACCGGCTGGGGTTCGCGCGGGCCGATGGCCGGCCGGCCGGGGGTCGACCTGCTGGTGCAGGCGCGGACCGGGCTCATCGACGCGACCGGCGACCACCACACGGCCGCGGGTACCCCGGTCGTCGACCACCACGGTGCCGCGCTGCTCGCGATGGGCGTGCTGGCCGCGTACGCCCGCAAACTCGCCACCGGCGAGGGCACGCGGGTCGAGTCGAGCCTGCTCGGCGCCGGGCTCGACCTGCAGGCCGAATCGCTGGCGCTGTACTACTCGGGCCGCCGGACCCACGCCGATCTGGAGCGGCCCGTCGAACTGGCGTGCTGGTCGATCGACGCGCCCTACGGCGTCTACCGGCTGCGGGACGCCTCGGTGGTCCTCGCGATCAGCGGTCCGATGGACCACCTCGGCGAGGCACTGGGTTCGCCCGAACTGGCCGGGTACGAAGAGCGGGACGAGTACGTCAAAATGTTGCAGACTGTCCTTTCCGGACTCACCTACGCGGAATTCGCTTCCCGCCTGGCGCCACGGGGTTTCTGGTTCGAGCGAGTGGCCACTTACGACGACCTCGCCACCGATCCCCAAGTGGTGGCGGAAGGTTTGCTCACCGAGTTCGAAGTGGACAGTGCACAAGCGACAGTGGTCCGGCATCCGGTGCGATACGACGGGAAGCTACCCGGAGTGCGTACCCCTCCGGCGGAACTCGGCGAGCACACGGTGGATCTCTTGCGCAACGCCGGTTTTTCTTCTTCCGAAGTTTCCGGTTTCCTCGCCGCCGGAGTGGTTTTCGCGCCCGGGTCGGGTTCCTGATGCGCGCCCTGGTCTGTACCCGGCTCGGCGTGCTCGAACTGCTGGAGCTGCCGGATCCGGTACCCGGGCCTGGCGAGGTGGTCGTGGCCGTGAGTCACGTCGGGTTGAATTTCCACGACACGCTGGTCATCGCCGGACAGCACGTGGTGAAGCCGGAGCCGCCGTTCTCTCCGGGCAGTGAATATGCCGGTACCGTGACGGCGGCCGGCTCGGAGGTCACCTCGATCCAGGTCGGCGATCGCGTGGTGGGGAACGAAGAATACGGTTGTGCGCGGGAGTTTGTGGTCGTCCGCGCAGATCGGGTCACGCGGCTGCCGGAGCACGTCAGCGAAGCTCAAGGTGCCGCGATTCTGGTCGCATACGCCACGGCTTATCACGCGCTCGTACAACGGGCCGGACTGCGTGCGGGTGAGACGCTGGTCGTTCTCGGCGCGGCAGGTGGCGTGGGATCGGCCGCAGTGGACATCGGAAATCTGTTGGGTGCCAAAGTGATTGCCGGTGCGTCCACAGTGGAGCGAGCGGCGTTGGCGCTTGAGTACGGCGCGCATGAAACGTTCTCCTATGGCGACGGAGACCCGAAGCAAAAGATCAAAGACCTCACCGGTGGCGCGGACGTCATCTTCGACCCGGTCGGTGGCGCGGTCGCCGAGGCCGCGGTACGCGCGGTCGGGTGGCAGGGGCGGTATCTCGTGGTCGGGTTCGCCTCCGGCGGGATTCCGCGGGTCGGGCTGAACATCCCGCTGGTCAAAGGATCTTCGGTGGTCGGGGTGTTCTTCGGCGAGTTCGTCCGGCGCGACCGCGCGACGCACGAAGCCAACCTGCGGACGATCTTCGGCTGGGCCGACCGCCTTCGCCACCGGGTACACGACGTGCTGCCGCTGTCCGAAGGTCCGCGGGCGTTACGGGATCTCGCAGCGGGCAAGGTCCGGGGCAAACTGCTGCTGCGGGTACCTGGATGACCCGCCGGACCGCGCTCGTCGCGCTGCTTGCCGGGACGCTGCTCGCGCCGTTGAACTCGTCGATGGTGGCGGTGGCCGTCGCGCCGATCCAGCAGCATTTCACGCTCTCGCTGGCGACCACCACCTGGATGGTCACGGTCTTCTACCTGACCGCGAGCGTGTGCCAGCCGCTGCTCGGACGCGTCGCCGACCAGATCGGCCCGCGACGGCTCTTCACCGCGGGCCTGCTCGTGGCTACCGCAGCGTCGGCGATGGCGGCACTGGCACCGTCGTTCGCCGTGCTCGTGGTCTGCCGCGGCCTTCAGGCGGTCGGCATTTCGGCGGCGTTCCCGTGCGCGATGGTCGTCCTCCGGCGCGACGGTGGCGCGGCCGCGGGACGGCTGTCGATGATCGCGACGGTCAACACCACCGCGGGCGCGGTCGGCCCGGTCCTCGGCGGACTGCTGACGTCGTGGGGCGGCTGGCAGTCGATCTTCTGGGTGAACCTGCCGATCCTCGCGACCGCACTCGTGCTGGCCTGGCGCGCCCTCGGCCCGGACGACCGCCGCCCCGGCTCCGTACTGCGCTGCCTCGACCCGATCGGCGTCGCCCTGTTCGCCGCGGCGGCAATCGGGCTCCTGGACGTCGTGCTCACCGGGTTTTCCCTGCTCGGCGCCCTCGTCCTGGGGCTGGGCGCAGGCGGATTCCTCTGGTGGGAACGGCGTGCTGCCGAGCCCTTCGTGGACCTGCGCGCGCTCGGCGGGGTGCGGTCGGTGCTCGGCATTTTCGTGCTGTTCAACCTGGTCTATTACGGCGCGTTCTACGGTTTGCCGCCGTGGCTGCAGTCGACGCTCGGGTACGACGCCGCCGCGGCCGGGCTGCTGATCATGCCGATCGCCGTGACCAGCGTGGTGGCAACCGTGCTGGGCAGCCCGATCATGCGACGGCTGGGCGTCGGACGGACCCTGGTGGCGGCCGGGGTGGTGCTGCTGGCCGGGGTCGCGCTGATCGCCGTCTTCGGCCCCGACACGCCAGCGTGGCTGGTAGTGGCCGACGGCGTGGTGCTGGGCGTGCCGTACGGACTGGGCAACCTCGGCCTGCAACGGCTCATGTACGAACGGGCCCCGGCCGAGATGTCGGGCGTGGTCGGCGGGCTGTTCCAGTCCGCGCGGTACGCGGGAGCGATTCTGGCCGTCGGCCTGGCCGGGGCGACCGCTCCACCCGAACCCTGTGCGCCACCGGACATCCGCGTGCTGGCGATCGCCATGTCAGCCGTCGCGGTAGCCGTGGTGGGGCTGCTCATCCGCGATCTGCGACACCCGGGCAGGGCGCTGTCACGCGAGACCGTCGGCGCGGGGAGGCAATCATGACCAGACCGGGCGCGCGCAGGACGTCGGCCGTCAGGGGAATTCTCAGCCGCAATCCAGGTACCATCGCGCGAGACCGCCGACATGGGGAGGCGGTCATGACCGAACCGGTGCCGATCATGAGCGTGTCGCGGGAAAGCCAGGCCGGGCGCACGGTCGCCGGGCGGGTGTTCGCGCTGCTCAACGCCTTTTCGCAGGAACGGCCTGCCATGCGGCTGATCGAGCTGGCGGCCGTCACGGGCATGCCGGTGTCGACGGTTCACCGGATCACCGCGGAACTCGTCGAGCTGGGTGCGCTGAAGAAACAGCGCGACGGCGTGTACCGGATCGGCCTGCGGCTGTGGGAGCTCGGCTCGCTCTGTCCCGCGCCGCGCACGCTGCGGGACGTGTCGTTGCCATTCATGCAGGACCTGTACGAGACCACCGCGGAGAACGTCCACCTCGCCGTGCTGGAGGGCGACGAGGTCCTGTACGTCGAGCGGGTGTGGGGCCGCCGCTCGGTGGACGTCGTCAGCCGGGTCGGCGGGCGCTCTCCCCTTCACGCGACGGGCGTCGGGAAGATCCTCCTGGCCCACGCCTCGCGCGAGCTCCAGACGGCCGTGCTGGAGGCGGGCTTGAAGCGGTACACGCCGCATACGATCGTGCTGCCGGGCGTGCTCATGAAGTCCCTGCGCGAGGCCAGGGACACCGGCATCGCACGGTGCACGGAGGAGCTGTCGCTGGGTACGGCGTCCGTGGCGGCCCCGATCTTCGGCCCGGACCGCCGGGTGGTCGCGGCGCTCTCGGTCGTCTCCCACACGGTGACCCGCCCGCGCTCCCTGGCCGCGGTCGAACCCGCCCTCCGCCTGGCGACGTTGTCGATCAGCCGCGAGCTGGCGAAGGGGTACGACGGGATCGGGCAGGCCGGAGTGGTGCCGTTGCGGCCGCAGTGAAGCTCAGTCCAGGTAGTTGCACAGCTTGACCAGGTTCCGGTCGGGGTCGCGCAGATGGAGGCTGTACATCGGACCCCGCGCGCCGATTTCGCTGATCGGGCCTGCTTCGATCTTCACGCCCCGTTCCCGGAGCCGGTCGATCAGGAGCAGCACCGGGTCGTCCACCACGAAGCACAGCTCGGTGTTACCCGGGGTGCCTTCGCTCACGCGTAGGTGGATCCGGTCACCAAGGGTAAGCATGGTGTTGCGGTCGTCGGAGGCGGCCGCTTCCATGCCGAGCAGACTCGTGTAGAACGCGACCGAGGCGGCCCGGTCCGCGACGGTCAACGCGAGATGGTCGAACTGCGCGGAAAGGCGTACGCCGCTGTCTTCCGGAACCGATCCGGCGGCAGGTTTGCGTTCTCCGGAATCCTTGACAATCGACCCCTCGGCTTTCCAGTTTTCGAATACCTTCCGGGCACTCGCCACCAACGCACCGAAACTCGGATACGAAGCGGGCAAGGAACCGTCCCCGGTCGCCCATTCATAGGCGGCCCATTCGCCGTCCGGGCCGATCGTCGTGGGGTCCAGCAGCCAGTACACTGCGCAGCTGCCCGGGGCCGAGACCAGCAGGCACGGCTTCACCTGCGCGACGACCTCCTTGTCGTGATCCCACCAGCTCAGCAGTTCGGCTTCCAGGTCCGCAAACCAGCCGATCTCGTCCACCGGGAACAGTTCCTCGACCTCCGGGTCGATGTTGCGCCAGCCGTTGCTGGTCAGCAGGAAGTTCCGGTATTCCGGCGGCAACGCCACCCCCAGCCGCACCTCGGCCTCCCGCACGGCCTCTGCGGTCGCCGGTTCGTAGCCCAGCCAGCGGTTTTCCCGTTGCGCCGGTTCGAGATCCTCGTCGTCGTCCTCCAGGCGCAGGTACTCGTCGCTGTAGGCGGACAGGAACTCCCGCCATTCGGGAGGCGTCACGGGAACATTCATCGGCCGCATGATGGTCGAACCCGGCCTCGCGCGTCCGGCGGTGCGGTGCTTCCGAGGGGAATCCCGCACGAACCATCAGGTGTGAAGCAACCCAGCGATCGTCCCTTCCTCGATCAACGTCCGTTCCCCATCCGCGAGTCCCAGCGCCGCCACCGTCGAGATCGGGTCCGTATCAGCAAGTTCGAAAGGATAATCCGTGCCCACTAGAAGGTGGTCTGCCCCGAAATCCTCCACCAACCGGCGTAAAAGCGGCGTCGAAAAGGTGGCTGTGTCGTAATACAAGCGGCGCAGGTATTCGCTCGGCGGATACGGCGTCGTATGCGCGACCGGCTTTCGCGACCACCCCAAGTCCAGCCTGCCTTGCAGTGCAGGAAGACAACCGCCGCCGTGCGCCAGGCACAGGGTCAACCGGTGACGTTCCAGTACTCCGCCCAAAATCAGGCGCGACACGGCCACCGCGGTCTCCATCGGGAAACCCGCCAGCTGCGGCAACCAGTAATCCGCCAGCCGCCCGCCGCCGGGGACGCTGTTCGGGTGCAGGAAGACGAAAACCCGCCGCTCAGCCAGGAATTCCCACAGCGGCTCATGTTCCGGGGCATCCAGTTCCCGCCCGACGCCGCGCGTTCCGATCGCAATCCCGGCACATCCCAGTTCGTCCAGGCAGCGCTTTGCTTCCGCCACCGCCGCACTTGTACCCAGCGGCACGAAACCGAGTGGATCGACCACCCCGTGATGTCCGGCGGCGAACTCGGCCAGGGCGTCGTTACCCCGTCGCACGGTCTCCGCGACCAAGTCCGCATCCCGCGCGTCCGCGCCGGTCACGAACGGCGGCAGCGACACCAGCTGCCGGGTGACGCCGGTCCGTTGCAAGTCCGCCAGCCGGACCTCAAGGTCATATTGCGCGGCGGGCAACGGAATCGGCGCCCCGGCAGGCATTGCGGACAGCTGCGGATCGATCCGCACCACCCCGTCACCCACCTCCGCCAGCCCCTGTCCGGAAAGCCAGTCCAGCAACGGAATCGGCAAGGCGTGCGCATGTACGTCGACAATCACGCCAACCCTCTCCGATCAGGTCTGCCCATGACGTCCCGCGGCGGCGCGCCCGGTACGAACCTCACCGACGAGTCCTCGGTGGTCGCTGCCGAAACCACTTGCCCGGTCAGTGAAAACACCCGTTCCTCAAGATCACTCGGACACAGATAGCTGTCTCCCAGCGGAATTGCGTACTGCACCCGGTCCACATAGTACAGATACCCGGCACTGTCCATCCGGCACACATCGCCGGTCCGCAACCATCCATCGTGGACCGGACTCCCGGCGGGGAAGGCATAGGAACGGGCAATCGTCGGCCCGCGGACCCACAACTCGCCCGCTTGCCCGGCCGGAACCTCAGTCCCCGACGGCCCGCACAGTCGGATTTCCGTACCGGGAAAGGGCCGCCCCAACGCCGACCGCCGCTCGCCGCGATGATCCGCAGGTGTGCTGTACGCAATTGTCTTGGGCACCTCGACCTGGCCGAACACCTGACACAGCACCTCGCCGAACACCGCATGCGCACGGTCCACTTCGGAGCTTTCCAGCGACGCTCCACTGTAGACAACCAGCTCCACAGAGGACCAGTCGACCGAGTCCGCCCGCGGATGATTCAGCACCGCACGCAGGATCGGCGGCATCATCATCAGCACCGTCGGCCGGCCCGCCACCACCGCGTCCAAAAAGGAATCCACTCCTGGCTCGTCCGGCAGGGCAAAACTACCGCCCAGCAGGAAGGTCGGCAGCACCATGTTCCCGAAGCCACCCGACACCGATTCCGCACACAGCACCTGCGGCCGCTCGGGCCATGGCAGGGTGTCGCGCAAGGCGAGAGCGACCGCCCCGAGCGCACCGCTGGTCAGCTCGACCCCCTTCGCCGGGCCGGTCATCCCTGACGTGAACGCCAGCCGTACCACGGCGTCCGACGGAGCCACCGCAACGGAGTCCGGTGCTTCCCCGATCGGCACGTCCGCTGACAGCACCAACGCCGGTCCGATCCGGGGATCGACCTCCGACCCCGGCGGAAGCGCCGCCGACCGCCGCCCGGCCACGTAACATCCGGCATTCACCAGCCACTGCAACGGATCGTTCGGCCGCATCTGGACCACAGTGGACTCCGCTGACGCAAACTGTGCGGCCAACGCCCGAACCGAACGCGATGCGGAAGCGTACGACACCTCATTTCCCCGATACCGAAAGGCAACCCGATCGGGATGCGCATCCAGCGCAGCGAGAATCAGCTCCCCGATCGACGTCACAGGCGTTCGTCCGGCATGACCGTGCCACACGCTTTGCAGGTCCGCGCATTCACATCGCCGTAGAAACGCGCGTACGCCCCCGCGACCGGATCCGTCCGATAGTCCTCCACGTGCACCGCTTCCTCGTGCAGGAACTCGTCGCAACCCGGGCAGAACCAGCGGAACCGGTCCAGCTCACCCGGCCGCCGGAGCCGTTCGATCACGAGCACGAACGCGTCCGGGGCAAACCGCGGTGAATGGGCGATCCCGGTCGGGGTGAAAATCGTGCCGCCCTCCGGAATCACCGCGATGTCCGACCCGCCCTCGGGCTTGCGGTAATGCAGGTCCATCGAACCACGCACCATCAGCATCACCTCGTCACTCGGATTGAGGTGGAATTCGCTGCGGTACTCCCGGCCGCGGGCGAGAAAGGCGAGCGATTCGCTTTCCTGCCACAGCACCTTGACCCGACGGCCACTGTCCTGCAGCTCACCGGCCATCTTCTGCAGCTCCACAATGGGCATTTGGCTGGGGTGCATGGTTACCTCCTAGTCGAGCACGCCCGGGTCGTGCACGACCCGGCCGCCGGTCACGGTCAGCACTGCCTGCGTGGCACGTAAATCCGCCGCGGTGAACGGATCCGTGTCGAGCACGGTCACATCCGCCAGGAATCCCGGTTCGAGACGTCCTTTCCGCGCCGCCTCCCCGGTGTGCGCGGCACCGGCCACGGTGTACAGATCCACCGCCTCCGCCCGGGTGATCGCCTGCCCGGCGCCGAGCACGCGTCCGGAAACATCGTGCCGGGTGGTCATCGCGTGGATGTTCTGCCACGGATCCAATGCATTGACCGGATAATCGGTCCCCGCGCAAACCCCGGCGAAACCCAGTCCGTCGACCAAATCCCGCAGCGGAATCGCCCCGTCGGCGCGCGCCGCACCGAGGTGCCCGGCAATCGCGTCGCGGTTACGCCACAGGAACGGCAATTGTGTCGCCACCTGCACGCCCAATTCCCGCGCCCGCACAATCTGATCCGGCTGGATCATGCTGGCGTGAATGAGCACGTCCGGCAGCAACCCGGCCAACCGGGTCGCCTCGTAAACGTCCAATGCCAGATCGATAGCCGCATCGCCGACCACATGGGTACCCACCGGCCACCCGTACTCGTGCGCTGCCGCGACGAGCGCAGTCAGCCGCTCGCGATCGACGAACATTTCCCCGTGGTACTCCGGATCGGTGTGGTACCCCTCACGCGTTGCCGCCGTTCCCAGCGTCATCCCGCCGTCGATCTGCAGTTTGATCCCGCGCACCGACAAGAAGTCACCCACCGGTTTCGGCGGCCCGGCGGACAGCAATTCCCGCCATTGTGCCGACGAAACCGACGGATTCAGCTCACCGGTCGGCATCACCATCGCCGCCACCCGCACCGGCGCGCGGCCGGATTCCGCCAGCGAACGCAAGACCTCGACGTCCGCGAGCGGCAATGCACCGGCCACCACCGACGTGATCCCGTACCCGGCAAGGACTTGCATCGCCGCCAGCATCTGCCCGGCCCGCTCCTCCACCGTCCACTCCGGAACGAACCGCGCGACCTGGTGCACATCGCCCTCGACGAGCCGTCCGTCGTGTCCGGCCGGATCGATCCCGGCCAGCCGCAACGCCGCCGTGCTCACCGACGCCGCGTGCCCCTCCGGCAGGTACACCGGCCGCCCGCCCGCGGCCCGGTCCAGCTCGAGCCGGTCCGGCGCACGTCCGGTCTGCAGCACGGGATTCCACAGGCGGCTGAGCACCCAGCCGTCCGCCGAACGCGTGGCGGCAAGCGCCGCGATCCGTTCGAGGGCCGTCTCGATCGTCGTCACCCCGTCGAACGAAACGGTGTACCCGTCCATTCCGGCATTCTCGAAATGGCAATGCGAATCGACGAGTCCCGGAATGACCGCGCGCCCGCCGAGCCGGATGACCCGGGTCGCCGGACCGGCCAGCGCGGCGATGTCCACAGTGGATCCGACCGCGGAGATCCGCCCGCCCGAGACCGCGAGCGCCTCGGCAGGCGGACCGTCCGGCGGATAAACGCGGCCGTCGAGCAAAACCAGGTCAGTCATGTGCGACGGCCGCAATGCATTCGACCTCGACCTGCACGCCCGTACGATGCGGGGTCGCGATCACCGTGGTCCGCGCCGGGAAATGCGGTGCGCCTTCGAAGAATTCCCGGTACACTGCATTGAAGGTCGGAAAATTCTCCACGTCGCGCACGAAACACGTGCATTTCAGGATCGTTTCCCGCGTGCCGCCCGCTGCCTCCACCACGGCGACGAGGTTGTCCAGCGTCTGCCGTGCCTGGCGGGCGAAATCGTCGGACACGATCGTGCGGGTTTCCGGGTCGAGCGGCCCGGTTCCCGAACAGTAGATCGTGCCGCCGTGCACGATCGCCTGCGACAACGGGGCCGCGGTTCCGGTCGAGAAGCCGACGGTCGGCGCATTGCGGGTGCTGACGGGTCGGATGTCGGGCACTTTCGGCTCCTCCAGCTCGGCGGTCACGATGCCGCGATTTCCATGACGACGGCCTTCGGTTCGGTGAAGAACTCCCGGCTGTACGTGCCGCCCTCGCGGCCGACTCCCGAATTCTTCGCACCACCGAACGGCGCCCGCAAGTCGCGCACGAAGAAACAGTTCGCCCACACCGTGCCGACCCGCAGAGCGTTGGCCACCCGATGCGCCCGCGCAAGGTCACGGGTGAACACCATCGCATTGAGCCCGTACGGTGAGTCGTTGGCCGCCGAAACCGCGTCCGCCTCGTCGTCGAACGGCAGCACGACCACCACCGGGCCGAAGATCTCCTCCTGCGTCACGCGGGCACGCTGCCCGGCGCCGGTGATCACAGTCGGCCGGATCGTCCAGCCGTCCGCGCGGCCGCCGGTGTGCAGCCGGGCGCCGTCCGCGGTCGCGACGTCGAGGTACCCGGCGACCTTCTCGTAGTGCTCCTGCGACGACAGCGGCCCGATCTGGGTCGCCGGATCCTTCGGGTCGCCCAGCACCATCGCTTCGGCGGCGGCGGTGAACCGGGCGAGGAACTCGTCGTAGATCCCGCGTTGTACGTACAACCGGCTACCGGCGAGGCAGACCTGGCCGCTGTTGCTGTAGATCGCCTGGATCGCCCAGCGGACGGCGTGGTCGAGGTCCGCGTCGGCGAAGACGAGGTTCGCGCCCTTGCCACCCAGCTCCAGGCTCACCGGCGTCAGATTCCCGGCCGCCGCACGCGAGATGACCCGGCCGGTGGTCGACTCACCGGTGAAGGTGATCCGGTCGACGTCCGGCGATTCGGTGAGTGCCTGCCCGACCGACGACGGCCCGTACCCGTGCACGACGTTCAGCACGCCCGGCGGCAGCCCGGCCTCGAGCGCCAGCCGCGCAAGAATCGTCGCCGACGCAGGCGACTGCTCGGCCGGCTTCAGCACGACGGTGTTTCCCCAGGCCAGCGCGGGCGCGATCTTCCAGGTCGCCATCATCAGCGGAAAGTTCCACGGCGCAATGGCCGCGACGACGCCAGCCGGGTCGTAACGCGTGTACGCGTGGTGCCCGTCCGGCATGGGAAACGTCTCGGCGGGTGTGATCCGCGCGTGGTCGGCGAAGAACCGGAAGTTGCGCGCCGAACGGGGTACGTCGTGGCTGGTCGTCTGGGCGATCGGCTTGCCCATGTCCGTGGTGTCGGCGAGCGCGAGCTCGTCGGTGTGCGCGTCGATCAGGTCGGCGAGCCGGTGCAGCAGCTGCCCGCGCTCGGCAAAGCTCATCCGCGGCCACGGCCCGTCGTCGAAAGCCGTTCGCGCGGTGTCGATGGCCCGCCGCGCGTCCTCGGCCGAGCCGAGCGCAACCGTGGCCCAGGGCGCCCGCGTCCAGGGATCGACGGACTCGAACGTCGCCCCGCCGACCGACGCGACCTCCTCGCCGCCGATGACGTGCCCGAAGGATTCCACCGCTGGTCCTCCTCTTTCCTCGTGGTCCACCCACCCTGCGGCGTCCGCCGCGGCGGGACAACGGAGCGTTTCCATCGAACGGAAACGCCGCTATCGGCCGCGGACCGCCTGGGTCCACTCCGCCATCCGCCGCCCGAACTCCACCGAACCGATCGCCCGCAACTGCGCCTCGATCTCCCCCGCAATCCCCTCCGCCAGCGACCCAACCCCATTGACCAGCCGCTTCGTCGCCACCGACACCGCCAACGGAGCCGCCGCCAATGCCGACGCCCGCGACACCGCCTCCGCCAGCGGGTCCGCCACCACCGCATCCAGCAGCCCGATCCGCAGTGCTTCCTCGGCCCCGACCTTGCGCCCCGACACCGCGATCTCCGTCGCCCGCGCCGGTCCCACCGCTCGCGGCAGCAGCCACGACACTCCCCAGTCCGGGACGAGCGCCATCCGGACGAAAGGGCTGCTGAACACGCTCGACGCCGCGCCGATCCGCAGGTCACACGCCAGCGCCAGCCCCAGCCCGGCGCCAACGGCGGGACCGTCCACCGCGGCCACCGTCGGCACCCGGAAGTCGTGCAGCAGCTGCGCGGTGGCGAACTCCCGGGTCATCCGCGCCCGGCCCTCCGCGGGCGTTTCCACACCCACCCCGGCAATCGCGTCGAGGTCGCCACCCGCGCAGAACGCGCCGCCGCGGCCGGTGAGCACCAGTGCCCGTACGCGGTCGTCCGCGGCCAGGTCACGCAGGACGCCGGGGAGGCCGTCGAGCAGCGCACGGTCGAGGGCATTGCGCCGGTGCGGCCGGTCCAGCTCCAGCAGTCCGACGCCGTCGGCGGGGTAACTCACTCGCAGGTCCATGCCCGGCAGCCGACCGCACCGGCCCGCCCCCGGCCAGGATCTGTTTTCATCCACCGGAAACCCGCGATGGCCCGGACCGCGTCCCGGACCGGAGGATCGGGCCGATACCGACCATTGTGGAGGGACCAGTGACCGAACAGCTGAGCGGCCGCACCGCGATCGTGACCGGAGCGGCGTCCGGCATCGGACGGGCGACCGCCGCCCTTTTCGCCGAGCGCGACGCCAGGGTTCTCGCCGTCGACCGCGACGAGGTGAGTCTCGACGGCATCCCGAGCCTCAAAATCGACCTGACCGCCCCCGGCGCGGCCGAGCAGGTGTTCACGCACTGCGCGGAAACCCTGGGTACGCCGGACATCCTCGCCAACATCGCGGGCAAAGCCGGGGACGCGGCAGCCGGGCTGACCGCCGACGAGGATCTCGATTTCTTCCTGCGCACCAACCTCGGCACCACGTTCGCGCTCAGCCGCCAGGCCGTGCACGCGTTCGGACCGGACGGCGGCGCCATCGTCAACACGTCGTCGACGTTCGCGCTCACCGGAGTCCGCGGCTCCGCGCCGTATTCCGCGGCCAAGGGCGCGGTCGCCAGCCTCACCCGGCAGATGGCCGCCGACTACGGCCGCCGCGGCATCCGGGTCAACGCCGTCGCCCCGGGACTCATCGAAACCCCTGCCACCAGCGCGAAAATCGCCGAGGGAGCGTTCGACGACCTCGTGACGCGCGCCCGTCCACTCGCGCGCGTCGGCCGTCCCGACGACATCGCGCGCGTCATCGCGTTCCTCGCCTCCGCCGACGCGGCTTTCGTGACCGGCGTCGTCATCCCCGTGGACGGCGGCTGGACCAACACCCACATCCGCGACTGAAAAACGGGGGCGAGGCGTAACGAACGCCTCGCCCCCGTCTTCATCGCTCGGCGATCGTCACATCCCCCGCCGCCCAATGCGTTGCCGGGACTTCCCGCAGCACCACCCGCACCGACGCGTCCGGCACCTTCAGGCTCCGCACCACCGCCTCGTGCACCGCGGAAATCAACCCGCGCAGCTCCTCGGGACTCCGACCCGCGACCAGCGATACGTCCACGATCGGCATGTCAGGCATCCTGCCTGGCGGGTTCCGCCTTGTCCTTGGCCAGCCGCACCTCGGAAAGGTCGACCCCGCGGGTTTCCGGCAGCGTGAACAGCAGGATCACCAGCCCCAGCGCCATCGCGCCGACCGGGTACCACAGCGCGGCCGTGAAACTGCCGGCCTCGGCCCCGATCGCGACCATCGTCGCGGGCAGCAACCCGCCGAACACACCGACGCCGAGCTGGTACGGGATCGACAGCGCGGTCGCGCGGATGCGGGTCGGGAACACCTCGGCCATCGCCGTCGCGGCCGGTCCCTGCGCCATCTGCGCGAGTGCCACCAGCACCAGGACCAGCAGCGACACGCCCAGCACCGGACCGTGGAAGAAGTCGCCGATCCCGCTGACCTTGAGCGGTGCCGGCGCGTCCCCGGGGTATCCGGCGGTCTTGAGCGCGGTGAGCAGGTTGGCCGGGAGCTGCGGCCCACCGGCGACCTCGGTGCCGTTGACGACCACCGTCGTCGGACCGGTCACGTCCTGCTGATCGAAGGTGACCGAATGGGACTGCAGCACGCCGCGCGCCCGGTCGCAATCGGAGGTGAACTTCGCCGTACCGGCCGGGTTGAACTGGAACGAGCAGGTCGCCGGGTCGGCCTTCACGACCACGGAAACCTTGTCCTGCGCACTGGCCAGGTCCGGGTTGGTGAGCGACGTGATCCCGTGCGACACCGGGAACGCGAGCACCGCGGCCAGCGCGAGCCCGGCGAACAACACCGGACGGCGGCCGATCTTGTCGGACAGCCAGCAGAAGAACACGCACAGGAAGAACCCGATCAGCATCACGACGAGGAAGATCGCGTTGACGGTGAGCGCGTCGGCCTTGAGGTAGGTCTTCATCGTGGTGACCAGGTACACCGTGGACAGGTACCCGATGAACGACTGCGCCGAGGCCATCACGAACACCACCGCGATCATCCGCACCCGCGCCCGGGACCCGAACGCCTCGCGCAGCGGCGCCTTCGCCTGCGTACCTTCCTGCTTCATCTGCAGGAACAGCGGGCTTTCGTTGAGCTTCGTGCGGATCCACACCGACAAGGCCAGCGGCAGCACGGAAATCACGAACGGCACGCGCCAGCCCCAAGAGTCGTACGCCGCCGTACCCACGATCGCCTGCACCGCAATCTGCACGCCGAGCGAGAGGCTGAACGCGAGGGCCGTCGTACCTGTGAGCCAGCCGACGAAGAACGAGCGTTGCTTCGGCGGGGCGTATTCGGAGACGTACGTGACCGCGGCGCCGAACTCGCCGCTCACCGCGAGCCCCTGCAGGATCCGGCAGGTCACCAGCAGGATCGGCGCGGTGATGCCGATCTGGTCGGCGGTGGGCAGCAGGCCGACCGCGACCGTCGAGGCGCCCATCAGCACGAGCGTCAGCAGGAACACCATCTTGCGCCCGACCAGGTCGGTGATCCGGGCGAAGAGCAGCGCACCGATCGGCCGGACGATGAACCCGGCGGCGAAGGTCAGGAGCGCGAACACGGTCTGCGCGGCGGTCCCGTAGCCGCTGAAGAACTTGGCGCCGATCACCGGGACCAGCGCGCCGTAGAGGAAGAAGTCATACCACTCGAAGGCGGTGCCGACCGCCGACGCACCGACCACCTTCAGTTCCTGTTTGTTCATCGACGTCTCTCCTCGGGCCGGCCACCCGCCACAGTGCGGGCGACGTTCGGAGGCGACGGTAGATCCGCCGGCGCCCGGTGGGGGCGTCCCGCTTTCCGGTGAACGGAAACTGGCCCTGCCACTCCCAGGATCGAGGGGAGCTGGCAGGACCGCTACCCCCTGCCGCAGGATGGGGGAGGCCGCGGCAGCAACCGGCGCGGCGGAAGAAAGGACGGGAAATGACCGACAACCTCCCCGGCGGGACGTTCACGATGGCCGGCGGCCGGACGGTGGCCCGCATGGGGTACGGCGCGATGCAACTCGCCGGACCGGGCGTGTTCGGGCCGCCGACGGACCGCGCCGAAGCGACCGCGGTGCTGCGGACTGCGGTCGAGCTGGGCGTGAACCACATTGACACGGCTGATTTCTACGGGCCGCATTTCACGAACGAGCTGATCCGGGACGCGCTGGCGCCTTACGACGGGCTGCACATCGTGACGAAGGTCGGGTCGGTACGGGACAAGGACGGCGGATGGCCGCATGCGC
This sequence comes from Amycolatopsis jejuensis, assembly GCF_000717335.1. Taxonomy (GTDB): domain Bacteria; phylum Actinomycetota; class Actinomycetes; order Mycobacteriales; family Pseudonocardiaceae; genus Amycolatopsis; species Amycolatopsis jejuensis. Next base: position 39,296 of record NZ_JNYZ01000005.1, on the reverse strand, counting down.
GTTCGCCTCGGCAGTTGCGTGAGCAGGTGGAGTCGAACCTGCGGACGCTCGGGGTTGACGTGCTCGATGTGGTGAATTTGCGGGTCGGAGGTGGGGCGGACGGGCATTCGCCGGTACCGGGTTCGTTGGCGGAGCCGTTCGGGGCGTTGGCGGAGATGCGGGAAGAGGGGTTGATCCGGGATCTCGGGGTCAGCGTGGTTTCTGCTGATCAGGTGGCTGAAGCGCAGTCGATTGCACCGGTGGTCACGGTGCAGAATTGGTACAACGTCGCGCATCGGGGGGATGAGGGGTTGATTGAATCCCTTGCGCGGCAAGGGGTTTCGTATGTGCCGTTCTGGCCGTTGGGTGGCTTCAGCCCGGTACAGTCCGGGACTTTGGATCGGGTTGCTCGTCAGCTTGGGGAGACTCCCCAGGCGGTTGCGCTGGCTTGGTTGCTGCACCAGTCGCCGAATGTGCTGTTGATTCCGGGGACGTCTTCGGTGGCGCACCTGAAGGAAAACGTGGCCGCCGCCGAGCTGACACTGCCCGCCGACGCACTGTCCGAACTGGACAGCATCGCCACGTGACCACCGCGATCGGCTTCATCGGGCTGGGCGCGGCGGGGTCGAAGGTCCGTGAAGGGAACCATCACGGAATCTGATTCCCTCATGGTTCCCTTCACGGACTTCACGCCAGCCACTCGGTCAGGGGCACGGTGCCGCGGGGGGCTTGGGTGGCCGGGACCAGGCTGTCGGCACCGAGCAGCGTTCCGAAGTACTTTGCGGTCGGGTCCGTCACCACCTTGCGTGAGTCGTCCCGTGCGGTCAGGACTCTGCGGATCCATTCGTCGATCGGGAGCACGTCCGGGCCGCCGATCTCGATGATTCCGTTGGCTGGCGGCTCTTCCGCCGCGTGGGCGACTGCGCGAGCGACATCCGCGGCGGCGATCGGCTGGGTACCGGCGCCGGGAAGTCGTACCACCGAATCGACGGTCGCGGTGTCGGCGATCGCGGCGGCGAATTCCAGGAATTGCGTGGCACGCACGATCGGGTAAGACAGGTCGCTGTTCCGGATCAGGACTTCCTGTGCCACTTTTGCCCGAAGGTAACCGGAATCGGGAAGCTCATCAGCGCCCACTACGGACAGGGCGACATAGTGGTTCACCTTCGCCTTCAGGGCGGCTTCCACCAAGTTCCCGGTCGAGCGGCGGAAGAACTCCAGCACCTCCGCCCCGGTCAGGCCCTCGCCGGTCAGGGTGTTCACGCCGGTGCGGCCACCGCCTCGTGGCCGTGCGCGCCCGTAGCCCGACGACCTGCGAGCCGATCAGCCCGGTTCCGCCGATGACGACGATCTTCATCTCAGTTCCCTCCTGGTGTCCCGTGAGTTCACCAGTCAAGACCGGGCAGCGGTCCGGTTTGTGACACCCCTGCCGTTAAGCTCGCGACGAGGCCGCCGCGTTGTGCGCGCGCGTGCAGCCGCGGCTCTTCGGCATTGCCTACCGCATGCTCGGCAGCGCCATCGACGCCGAGGATCTCCTGCAGGACGTGTGGCTGCGCTGGCAGGCTTGCGACCGCTCGGCCGTCGAGAATCCGGGCGCATACCTCGCCACCACGACCACGCGGCTCGCCATCAACGCAGGTCAGACCGCCCGCGTCCGGCACGAGACATACGCCGGGCCCCGGCTGCCCGAGCCCATCGACACATCCGCTGGAGGAGCTGTTCACCAAGGACGTCGTGAGCTACTCCGACAGCGGCGGAGCGGTCCGGGCCTCGCGCATTCCGGGGTACGGCGCGGAGACGGTCGCGAAGTACGTTCGCCGACCGGTCCTGCGCCGCGACGGTAACGCGTTCGCCGTGGTCCGGGCCACGGCATCGACCGCGTGTTCTGGATGATGAACCCGGAAAAGCTCGCCGCGTACGCAGGCTGACCAGCGGGTACCCGGCGGGGATGAAGCGACCCGGCCCGGTGCGCTGGCTGCATTACGTCTACGGCGGCCGGCTGCCCGACGACTACCGCGAGTGGGTACTCCACGACGCGACTGCCAAGACCTGGGTGCTGCGCTTCGCGTTCCGCATCTTCGTGGAAGCGCTCCCCTGGCTCGTCGCGGCGTACTTCGTGCTGACGCTGCTCACCCCGCTCCCGGTGCCGATGGTGCTCGTCGCACTGCTGCTCAGCCTGCTGATGAGCCTCTTCCTCACCGTCACCAGCGCTGACGAGCTCGCCGAGGTCCGCCTGACCAAGCACGGATTCCCGCCCGGGACCGGGAAAGAAGTGCGGAAACGCCGTGGCGGGGCGGCGACGTGGCCGTGACGGGCTTGCCGAACCCGTAACCTACAGGTTACGCTTCTGCCGTGGATCTGGTCGTGGGCGCGCTCGCCGACCCAGTGCGACGGGGCATCCTCGAACTGGTGCGGCAGCGCAGGCTGTCCGCCGGGGAGATCGCCGCGCACTTCGAGATCAGCCGTCCGGCGGTGTCGCGGCACCTGCGCGTGTTGCGGGAAAGCGGGCTGGTGCGGGACGAACTCGCCGGCAGGCAACGGTTCTACGTACTCGATCCGCAGGGTTTCGCCGACCTCACCGCCTGGCTCGCCCGGATGACGGCGCCGCCGCCATGGCAGCAGCGGCTCGACGCGCTGGAGACCGAGGTCCACCGCACCCGCCGCGCCCGTGGCCTTTCCGGAAAGGAAAACACCGCATGAACCCGTGCCCACCGCCCGCGTGCACCACCTCGCCGAGGGCGTCGACCTGGTGCTGCCCCGCACCTTCCGCGCATCGATCGAAGACGTGTGGGCCGCGATCACCGAACCGGAACGCACCGCCCGCTGGTTCGGCCCGTGGGAAGGCGAAGGCGCACCCGGCCGCACGATCCAGGTCCGGATGCTGTTCGAGGAAGGCGAACCGTGGTACCCGCTGCGCATCGACGCCTGCGAACCGCCGCGCCGGCTGGCCGTCTCGTCCACCGACGAATCCGGTGGCTGGCGGATGGAACTCCGGCTCGTCTCCCACGGCGAGACGACAGAACTGCAGCTGGTACACCACCTCGATTCGATCGACCCGATCCCGGACGCCGGACCCGGCTGGGAGTACTACCTCGACCTGCTCATGGCCGCCTTCGAGGGCACCCCGCAGCCGGATTTCGCCGACTACCACCCCGCGCTGGTACCGTATTTCCAAGAACTGGCGGGGAAACCGGCTAGCTGAACACCTGGGTCTCCCAGCCCGGATTTCCGTCACGGGCAAAGGAAACCCACGCGCCGTGCATCCGCGTGGCCAGCTCCCGGGGTGGCTCGCCGTCGCCGAACCAGCCGCGCGGTCCCCGTAACGACGGCAGGTCCAGCCGGTCGAACACGAACGGCAGCTCCATCGTGTGCGCTGCGCCGAGTTGTCCGGCCAATCCCTGTGCGCGCCAGGCGAATTCGTACCGGAAGGAGGCGGCCAGCGCGCGACTCCCGGCGCCGAACAGCCCCTCGGCCAGCAGCGCGGACCGGACCTCGCCCCAGCTCGCGCCGGGTCGGCGATGGCCGGCGATCAACGCGTCCGGATCGGGGCCCAGCTGCGCGGCAAGAATCCGGACGTCCGCCTCGGTCGACGTGGTCAGATTTCCTTGCGGCACCACGTAAAGGTTGCCCTCCTCCGCGTTCGTACCGACCATCAGCGGCACCCGCGGCGCCGTTTCCGCCGGTTGCCGCTCGAGTACCAGGCCATACGGGCTCAGGCCGAGCAGTGGGTCGAACCGGGTCGCCGTTCGCAGGTCAAGACCGGTGAGCTGCATCGCGACCAGCCGCTCGTCCGGGACCTCGGCAAACCCGGCGGCGGTCGGCTCGACCCCGAGCAGCTCGGCCGCCGCATGCGTCACGCGGGCCGCCTGCTCGGGCGAGAACGCGCCGAGGCCGTTGCCGCTCTCCACGATCGCGCGGTGGAACAGGCCGTCTGCCTCGGGAGTCGCGACCACCGCCGCCGTGAGGGTGGCGCCCGCGGATTGGCCGAACAGCGTGACGTTACCGGGATCGCCGCCGAACGCCTCGATGCTGCGCTGAACCCAGCGAAGCGCCTCGACGACGTCGAGCAGCCCGCGGTTGGCCGGAGCGCCGGGCAGGTCGAGGAAACCGGGCGCGCCCAGCCGGTAGTTGACGGTCACGAGCACGACGCCATCGCGGGCGAACGCTGTCCCGTCGTAGAGCGACGCACTGGTCGAGCCGGTCACGAATCCGCCGCCGTGCACGAAAACCAGCACCGGACTGTGCTGGTTTGCCTGCGGCGCATAGACATTGACCGTGCGGAAATCGTCGCCGCGGACCCAGCCGGGACCGAACATCGGTGACATGTCGAGCGTGCCGAAGTCGCGGTCCGGCTGCGGGGCGGTCGGACCGAGCCGGGTGGCGTCGCGGACTCCGGACCAGTGCTCGTGCGGTGCGGGTGCGGCGAACCGGGCCGCGCCGGTCGGCGGGGCGGCGTAGGGAATGCCGAGGAACATCTGGACGTCGCCCTCGGCTCGGCCGCGGACGGCGCCGTCGGGAGTGGTGATGATCATCAGGTTCCTCCGGTCAGAGGCGGGCGAACGGTGCCCAGGATTTGATGGCGAAGCGGTCCCCGTCGCGCGCGATCTCGGCCGCGCCGTGCCCGCCGAGGTGGGCCGGAAACACGAGCGCGGTTTCGTCGGCGGCCTGGCCCAGCAGCCGACGGCGGGTGGCGCGGGACTCCGCCGGGTCCTCGCAGAAGCAGCTGTTCGTGTCAGGTTCGACGATCTGCAGCGGCGTGTGCAGGAGGTCGCCGACGAACAGCGCGCGGTCCGTGCCGGACGCGAGCGTGAGCATCGACGAACCCGGCGTGTGCCCTGGCGTGAGTTCCAGCTGCAGGTTGGCGTCGATGCGGTGGGTCCCGTCCCACAACAGGGTGGCGCCTGCCTCGTGCACCGGCGCGACGCTGTCCTCGAACACGTTCTGGCCGGCGCGGCCGAGCACCGACGAATTCCCGTTGTCCGGATTCCAGAAGTCGAAATCGGCGCGCGGCATGAGGTAGGTGGCGTTGGGGAACGTCGGGACCCATTCGCGGCCTTCGAGCCGGGTGTTCCAGCCGACGTGATCGCCGTGCAGATGCGTGTTGACCACCAGGTCGACGTCCTCGGGCCGGACCCCGGCCGCGGCGAGCGTGTCGAGGAAGCCGGTGTCGAGGTGGCTCCAGACCTTCGCGTACGGGCGTTCCTTGTGGTTGCCCGCGCCGGTGTCGACCAGGATCGTGCGGCCCTCGCTGCGCAGCACCCAGGTCTGGGCGGCCGAAATGCAGACATCGGCAGCCGGGTCGACGAAGTCGGGCGCCAGCCAGGATTCGTTGTCCCGCCAGGCTTTTCCGGTGCTTTCCGGGAAGAACTCGGCCGGCCGCAGCCCGACCGGCCCGTAGTACTCCACCACGCGGGTGACCGTGACGTCACCCAGCACGATCTCGTGCATCCTGTGCTCCTCGCTGCCGTTTCCCCCACCCTGCGGCGGGTGCGGGACCGGCAGCCAGTCCCGGCTCCGGCTATCCCCGGCAGGGTCAGGCACGGCCGGGCGAACGAGGTGATACTGGCGGAGTGAGCGAGCTGGGCGATTTCCTGCGGGCACGACGGTCACGGCTGCGGCCGGAGGACGCCGGGCTGCCCCGGTTTCCCGGGCCGCGGCGGGTACCCGGCCTGCGACGGGAGGAACTGGCGCAGCTCGCCGGGGTGAGCGTGTCGTACTACACGCGGCTGGAGCAGGGTCAGTCCGGGAATGCGTCGGACGCGATCCTCGCCGCGCTCGCCGACGCCCTCCGGCTCGACGACCACGAACTCGCCCACCTGCGCGACCTCGCCACCCGGCGGCCGCGCCCACCGCGTCGCCCACCGGCGGAACGGCTGAGCCGGGAGACGCGGGAACTGCTGGGTACCTTCACGTCGGTACCCGCGCTCGTGCTCGGCCGGCGCACCGACGTGCTGGCCTGGAACGCACTCGGGCACGCGCTGCTGGCCGGGCACGTGGACGTGACGGCGCCGGACCGCCCCGCCGAACGCCCCAACCTCGCCCGGATGACCTTCCTCGACCCGCACACCCGCGACCTCTACGCCGACTGGCCCCGCAAGGCCCGCGCCGTGGTCGGCCACCTCCGGCTGGTCGCCGGGAAGTATCCGGACGATTCGCTGCTCGCGTCGCTGGTGGGCGAACTGTCCGTGCGCAGCCCGGAATTCGCGGCGCTGTGGGGCGACCACCGGGTCCGCCCGTGCGAGGCCGACCGGTACGACGTGCGGCATCCGCTGGTCGGCAGCCTGACCGTGACGCAGCACGTGCTCTTCCCGGCCCGCACGCCGGACCAGTCGCTGTGCATCGTGACGGCCGAAGCGGGTTCCAGCGCGGAGACCGCCATGACGTTACTGGCACGCTCGGTAATGGCGGCCTTTTCGGACGCGCCGGTGTGACCTCCGTCTTGACCGGCGCGTATGCTCCGATTCGGACATTCGATGGACTTCCCGGCCCCCGTCGGCGTATGGAGTACACTGCTGTACCTGTTACTTTCAGTAGTCCCGCGGGGGCCGGTCCGGTGGGAGGTGCGCGGTGGACGGATGGCCGGGCAGCACCGCGGTCGCGGACGCGCGCACGGACGCCGAACTGCTCGACGCGGTCCGGGCCGGCGACTGCCAGGCCGGAGGCGAACTCTTCCGCCGGCACGTAACCCTGATGCGCCGCGTCGCAAGCGGCTTGGTACGGCAACCGGCTGAGCGGGAAGACCTGGTCGCCGAGGCTTTCGCGCGAGTGCTGAGCACGGTCTCCGCTGGCGGCGGCCCGGAATCGAACGCACCGGCGTACCTCGTGGCAACCATGCGGAACCTGTTCGCGCGCTGGAGCCGGTACGAAAACCGCATCGATCTGTACGCCACGGTCCCGGAACACGCAACGATGGACTGCGGAGCCGACGAACTCGCCGTGATCCGCTCGGAAGACCGCCTGGTGTGGTCGGCGTACCGCACTTTGCCCGGCCGCTGGCGGACGGTCCTGTGGCGCCTGGCGGCCGAAGGCGACACGACCGCCGAACTGGCCCCGCTGCTGGGCGTGTCGCCGAACGGAGTGGCCGTACTGGCCCGCCGCGCGCGCGAAGGCTTGCGTCAGGCGTACCTGCAGGTACAGGTGCCGGAGACGGATCTGCCGCAATGTCAGGAAGTCCGGCGCCGGATGGGAGCCTGGCTGCGGGGCACGTTGCCGGCCCGCCGAGCCGGAGTGCTGGCAGGCCACCTCGCGGGGTGCACGCCATGCCACTCGGTGGCTTCGGAACTGGCAGAGGTAAACCGAGAACTACCGCCGACGTCCGGCTGCGGCGGGTCGGGGGTACCGGAACCTCGCTGATGCGGGGTTGGGGATTCCGGTACTTGTGCCTTTGCCGGGTTTGGTTGGGGGCGGTAAATCATTCCTCCGTCGGGCTGCTTGTCCGGTCACTGCAGCGTGATGCATCCGCTGGGGTCGACTGATCCGCCACGAACGCCCATCAACGACGGTGGCCCAACGCGCTTCGCCGCAGGGTGCCCACGTGGGCCGAGCACCGCCACAAACCACGACAGCCCAACGCTCCCCACTGCTCGGATACCCCACCCGTCAGGATCACTTCACCAACCGCAGCAGCCCACCGCGCCCCACCACTCCGCTGCCGCCCGCCCCGGCCCATCCGGTCCGAACACCAACCACGGCAACCCAACGCTCCCCGCCACTCCGCGGCCGCCCGGCCTGAATACCCCAACCACCATGGCAACACTCCCCGCCACTTCACCGCCGCCCGGCCTGAATACCCCAACTGCCACGGCAACCCAACGCTCCCCGCCACTCCACCGACGCCCGCCCTGAATACCCCAACCACCACGGCAGCCCGCCGCGCCCGAACACCCCACCCCCAACGCCACTCCCTTCAGCCCCCGGCCCCGGACGCACTGCGGGCCCGGACCTGTCCGGTCCGGGCCCGCAGAGGGAAACGCTCAGCGCAGGGGCGTCAGTGCCCGATGTGCAGGTTGTCCAGCGGGGTGCCCGCCGCGTGCGACTCCAGGCCCGCGGCCAGGTCGTGGGCGTGGCTCTGCACCTCGTTGAGCACCGGCGCGGTGTGCGTGGTGTCGGCCAGGTCGCCGCTGGTCACGTGCTGAGTGGCGGTTCCGGTCGCATCCTCGGTGGCGCCCAGGACGTGCTGCGTGGCCTCGTTCGCGACCGGAGCGTGCGCGGTCGCGCCCTCGATCGTGTGGGTCAGCGAACCGGCATCCGGAACGGACGGCGCGGACGGCACCGACGGCGTCGCAGGCAGTGCACCGACAGCCGGGACCGCGGGAACGGCCGGAAGCGCGCCGACGCCCGGCACCGCCGGAGCCGCGGGCAACGCCCCTACACCCGGAACCGCAGGCACGGCCGGAAGCGCCCCGACACCGGGAACCGCCGGAACCCCATCGACGCCGGGCAGCGCCGGAACCCCGCCGACACCCGGAACCGCCGGGACCGAGTCCAGGCCCGGCACCGCCGGAAGCCCGTCCACCGCCGGCACGGCCGGAAGCGCGTCAACGCCCGGCACCGCCGGAAGACCATCGACACCGGGAACCGCAGGCACGGCCGGAAGACCGTCCAGACCCGGGACCGCAGGCAGCCCACCACCAGTCGGAACCGCACCGACAGCCGGGACCGCGGGCAGCGCCGGAAGACCGTCGACACCCGGGACCGCGGGCACAGCCGGAACCGCGCCGACACCCGGCAGAGCCGGAACACCATCGACGCCCGGCACCGCAGGCAAAGCCGGAAGACCGTCCAGGCCCGGGACCGCAGGCAGAGCCGGAACCCCGCCAACACCCGGGACCGCGGGCAGGGCCGGAAGCCCGCCGCCAACACCCGGAACCGCAGGCAGAGCCGGAACCCCGCCACCAACACCCGGAACCGCAGGCAGAGCCGGAACCCCGCCACCAACACCCGGAACCGCAGGCAACGCCGGGGCCGAGCCCAGCGCGTGGTCCAGCGTGCCGTTCAGGTCGCCGGCGCCGGTGAGGTCGCCGGTGGCGTGCGAGACGTCCGCGCGGAGGTCGCTGCCGTGGACGCCCACCGGGGTTGAGCCGATGGCGTCGTTCACGGAGCCCAGCAGGTCGGAGCCGTGCTGGCGGACGTTCTCCACCAGGCCGCCGACCGGGCCGCCGACGCCCGGCAGCGCGCTGACCTCGCTGACCGCTGTCTTCCACAGCAGCGCGTCGCCGAGGTGGTTGGTGGTGGCGTCGACTGCGGCACCGACGAGCTTGCCGTCGAAGACGTGGTCGCCCACTGCGCCCACGGTGTTCTGCAGGTCGGTCGCACCCGCGTCGACCAGCGGGCCGGCGAGCGGGATGCCGCTGGTCGCCCCGGCAACGCCGTCGACGACGTGCGACACGCCGCCCAGCGCACCGTGCGTGAGGGTGTTCAGGCCGGTGGCTTCGGCGACGTGGCTGACCGCCTCGAAGACCGGGCTCAGGTTCGGCAGGTCGGCGAGCACCCCACCGGCCGCGGCACCGGCCTGGTGCGCGGCGGGCGCGGCAGCGGCGTGCGCCTGGTCGAGCACGCCGGACACGTCACCGGCGGCAGTCGCAGCAGGCGCGGCGGACGTCGACGACAGCGGCGCGGTGTCCATGACCAGCGGCATGATCTCCTGCACGTCGGCCGGGCTGAGCTCGCCGAGACCGGCGCCGTTCAGTACCGCCTGCGGGTCGGCTTTGTAGTCCGCGAGCGACTGCGGGTCGTTCAGCAGGTTCAGCGCGAATTCGTGCAGCGTCTGCACCGGGCCCATAGTTCGTTATCTCCTGTAAATGACCAACGGATCGGGGGGTCCGAGAAGCTCCGAAAAGCACGGACGAGCCGACGAAGGAGCCGGCTCGGGTCCGAACATAGGGCGCCGCGGAACCCCCGCCATCGGGGGGTCACCCGGGTCCACGGCACCACCCGCTAGGGACTTGCCCCATCCCCCGATTAGGGGCATTAGGGGATTTGCGCGGTCCTTCCTGGTCACAGGCTCGCCCACGGCCGCCCCCACCGACCCCGCCAATCGGGGGACGGCTGACCCCCGCAAGTCGGAATCTCGCAGAACCACCCGTTGGTGTGACATCGGCTGACCGCACGGGCAATCACCGGAGCCGGACGCGCCCACACCGTGACCCTCGGGAGCGGCCAAAACGGCGGGACGGCGGAGCACCCCCGACCGCCGCCCGCTCGTTGGGACAAGCTGCGGCAACGAGGAGTCCCCCGGCCGGAAGGCTTCACCGTGCGCCGAGCAGCCCCGCCCGCGCCAGTGGCGGCGGCACACGCGCCCTGCCAGGGGGCCTTCGCCTGGCTCAAGCGCCAACCACCGACCGGCCGAGAGCCGAATCAGGCAGTCACCACTCGCACCGAGTCCGGCACGGCCAACTCCCGCCGCCACGCCACGGTTGCCGAAACAAGCAGCCGTGACCCGCGCCGAACCTGACACAACCGACTCCCGGCACCGACACGCACCACTCGCCGGGAGCGAGTCACGCGGGCCCGCAACCGGCAAGCACTGGCCGGGCGCGGAACCAAGCAGCCACCACCCGCGCCGCAACCAGCACAACCGACCCCACCACCTACCAGCCGGAAGCGGAATCAACCAGTCACCACCCCACGCCGCAACCAGCACAACCAACCCCACCACCCACCAGCCGGAAGCGGAATCAACCAGCCACCACCCGCGCCACAACCAACCCCACCCACCGGCGGAAGCGGAATCAAGCAGTAGCCACCCGGGCGGAGTCCGGGGTTGCCAGTTCCCTCAGCAGCTCCTCCTGGCGGTGCCGGTACGTCGCCACGTTGGCCAGCTTGATCTCCTCGTACCCGCGCACCGCGTCCGGCAGCCCGGCCAGCTCGACCAGCCGCGCATCATCACGCGAAGCGATCTCCATCGCGCGCGTGATCGCCTGCCGGTACTCCCCGATCAACGCGCGTTCCACCCGCCGGACCTCCGCCCAGCCGAACACGTCCAGGCGCGTCCCGCGGATCTTGCGCATGGCTCGCAGCGCCGCGAATGCCGGGCGGAAACTCCGGCCGCCCAGGCTGATTTTGCGGTTCATGCCCAGTGCGCGCAGCACCGGCGGGTGCAGGCGGTGCGCAAAACGCGTACCGGTGCCGAACTGGGCTTCGATTTCCGCCGTCAGTTGCGGGTCCAGCGAAAGCCGCGCGACCTCGTACTCGTCCTTGTACGCCATCAGCTTGTACAGGTTCCGCGCGACCGCCTCGGTCACTGCCGCGCTCGCCTGCGTCCGGACGCGCTCCACGAACTCCGCGTACTCCCGCGCGTACCGCTCGTTCTGGTACGCGATCAGGTCCGGCACCCGGATGTCGAGCAGCCGCCCGAGTTCGCTGTCCGGTCCGGCGTGCACCAGCGACCGCACCCGCCCGACGGCGGCGCTGTCCACCGGCTTCACCGTGGCGTCGGACGGCGGGGCGAGTTCCGCGTTCAGCGCATCCGGGTCCGCGACCAGCTGACGGCCGCGCCGGAATGCCTGCACGTTCGTCTCCACCGCGGTGCCGTTGATCTCGATCGCGCGCTCCAGGCTTTCCGCGGTGACCGACAGCGCGCCGGTCTGGTACGCCGCGCCCAGCTGCAGGATGTTCGCGAACTGGTCGTCGCCGAAGATCTGCTCGGCCAGGCCGCGGGCGTCGAGGTAGTGCGCGCTTGCGGTCGCGTCGCCGAGTGCGCTGCGGATGCTTGACTGGTCCGGATAGGACACTTCCTTGTCCACGACCATTCGTCCGGTCGGAACCTCCGAAGTGGACACCACGGCCACTGTACGGTCCACATCGGACACTCCGAGATACGCCGGATCGGCCGCCACCAGCGCATCGCACGCCAGGTAAAGATCGCATTCCCCGGCGGCGAGCTTGGCTGCCTGTTCCACCGGCCTGACGGTGACCTTCACGTCGGACACCACGGCGCCACCCTTCTGCGCCAGCCCGGTCTGGTCGAGGGTACGCACGTACTTCCCGTCGAGAACCCCTGCCACGCCGAGGATTTGCGAGACGGTGACCACTCCGGTACCGCCGATGCCGGTGATCCGCACGGCGACGTCACGATCGGTCCGCACCGGTTCCGGCAGGACACCGTCGGCGATCGGGGCCAGGTGACGGCGGCGGACCTCACCACTGGGCACCACGGTCAGGAACGACGGGCAATCCCCGTCGAGGCACGAATAGTCGACGTTGCACGAAGCCTGGTGAATCTGCGTCTTACGCCCGAACTCGGTGTCCACCGGCTGCACGGAAAGGCAATTCGACTTCACCCCGCAATCGCCGCAGCCCTCGCATACGCGCTCGTTCACGAACACCTTGCGCGCGGGCGTTTCCTGCTTTCCCCGACGGCGTTTACGACGCTTTTCCGCCGCACATTCCTGCTCGTGGATCAGCACCGTCACGCCGGACGAAGCAGCGAGTTCCTCTTGCGTACGAAGCAGTTCCGACCGATCACGAACCTCGACGCCACGCGGCAACGACCGCCGACGCAATCGTCGCGGGGCATCCGAAGTAATGATCACCTTCGCCGCACCCTCGGTCAGCAAAAGCGCAGCAACCTTTTCCACCGGCAACCCACCGACCGCGTCCTGGCCTCCCGTCATCGCAACAGCGGAGTTGTAAAGCAGCTTGTACGTGATATCAACACCGGCCGCCACCGCAGCCCGTACGGCAAGGCTGCCGGAATGCATGAACGTGCCGTCGCCGATGTTCTGCATCAGGTGCGGCGTTTCGACGAACGGCGCCATTCCGATCCACTGTGCACCTTCGCCGCCCATCTGGGTCAGCCCGACGACCTCGCCGACCTGCTCCGGCTCCATGAACAAAGCCATGGTGTGGCAACCGATCCCGGCGCCGACGAGCGTGCCGTCCGGGACCTTGGTGGACGAGTTGTGCGGGCAGCCGGAGCAGAAGTACGGCGTACGTGACAGCAGCGGTACCGAAATCCGCTCACGACGGCGGCGCTTCCGCCACGCCGCAACGGGTTCGACGTCCGGCAGACGCTTGGCCAGCCCGCCCGCAATGCGGTCCGGGTCGAGTTCGCCCAGCTCGGTGAAGAGCACCTGACCGTCCGGATCGGACTTGCCGAACACGCGTGGCGCGCCCGTGCGTCCATAAAGGATTTCCTTGATCGCAGGCTCCACCAACGCCCGCTTTTCCTCCACCACAAGTATTTCGTCGAGCCCCTCGGCGAACTCGGTGATGATCGAGGGCTCCACCGGGTACACGACGCCGAGCTTGAGCAGCCGGATGCCGTACCGGGAAAGGTCGGATTCGTCGAGTCCCAGCATCCGCAGCGCCTGCCGGAGATCCAAATAGGACTTCCCGGCGGTGACGATGCCGATCCGGTCACCGGGGCCGGACCGCACGATCCGGTTGACCCCGCTGACGCGCACGTATTCGAGCGCGAGCGGCAGCCGGACCCGGTGCAGGCTGTGTTCGAGGGTCACCAGCTCCGGGCCGAGCAAGCGGCTGTTCGGCCGATGCCGGTACGCCCCCTCGGGCAGCTCCGGCGCAGTCCACTGTGGATCGACCACCGCCGTGCCGCCCGCGTCGGCGACGTTCGCGACGATCTTCATCGACGACCACAGCCCGCTCGAGCGCGACAGCTCCACCGCGTGCCTGCCGTGGTCGAGCACGTCCTGCGGATCGGCCGGGAAGAACACCGGCATCGCGAGGTCGGCGAGGGCGTGCTCGGACGCACACGGGATGGTCGACGACTTCGCGTTGGGGTCGTCGCCGACCAGCGCGACCGCGCCGCCACGCGGGTCGGCGCCGGCAAGGTTCGCGTGCCGCAGCGCGTCGGTGGCGCGGTCGAGGCCGGGCGCCTTGCCGTACCACATGCCGACCACGCCGTCCGGGCGCATCGTGCCCGCCCGCGCGGCGAGCTGGCTGCCCATCACGGCCGTCGCGCCGAGTTCCTCGTTGAGCCCCGGCTTGTGCACGATCGCGTGCTCGGCCAGCAGCTTGGCGCGCCGCCCCAGCTCCAGGTCGAACCCGCCGAGCGGCGAGCCCTGGTACCCGGACACGAACGCCGCCGGGTCCGCGCCGGCCAGCCGGTCGAGCCGGATCCGGTCCAGCAGGACGCGCACGAGCGCCTGTACGCCGGTCAAGTAGACGGTGCCCGCCTCGCGCACGTACCGGTCTTCCAACGTGAAGGTGCTCATCCGCACTTCCCTTCCGCACGCCATCCGCCCACGGGCACCCGCCGCTGGGACGTGAGCCACCTCACCGCACCTCGAGCTCCGGCGCAACGCACTCCGCCACAAAGCGAGCAAGGACGCAAAAGATACCGTCTCACATGCCGATGTGAGCCGATCTGTTGCGTACGATATCGGTCATGGCCGAGGAACTGCTGGACGCGACGGACCACGAGATCATCGCGCTGCTGCGCGAGGACGCCCGGCGCACGTTCGCGGACATCGCCGGCCAGGTGTCGCTCTCGACCGCAGCGGTGAAACGCCGCGTCGACCGGCTCCGGGAGAAGGGCGTGATCACCGGTTTCACCGTGCAGGTCGACCACGCGAAGCTCGGCTGGGGCATCGAGGCGTTCGCGCAGCTGAGGTTCTTCGGCAGCACGAACGTCGCCGAGATCGTGGAGACCACCACCCGCATCCCGGAGGCGCAGGCCGTGTTCACCATCGCCGGCGACCCGGACGCGGTCGTGTGGCTGCGCAGCCGCGACATGGCCCACCTGCAGCACACCATCGACGAACTGCGCAAGAGCCACCGCATCACCAGCACCCGCACCCTGATCGTGCTCGAATCGTGGGTACGCGGGCAGGAGCGACCGGATCCGGCGTGACCTTCGGGCAGAGTTCCGGTATTCCGCTTGCCATCCACCCACGCTCTTCTCCACTGTGGACCCGGACGAGACGAAAGGGAATCATGCCGAGCCACCCCGCGACCTTCGGCCCCATCGGCTGGACCGAGACCGGACCAGGTGTCTGGACCAAAGAGCTCCTGGAGTCACCCGGTGACTCGTTCTCGTTGGTACGAATGAAACCCGGCGCCCGACTGTCCACACCGGACGGTGACCGGTTCCTGCTCTTGGAAGGCACTGTGGACAAGCACCGCACCGGCGCGTACTTCGCTCCGGACGGCGCACTGTCCAGTTCGGACGGTTGCCTTGCCTTGAGCATCCGCGGCGACCGCCTCGGCGCCCCGGCCGACGACGTCTTCGGCCCCGCCGGCTGGCAGCAATCCGGTCCGGGACAATGGTTCCGGCTGCTGCTCGACGTGGCCTTCGACGAGACTTTCGACGAACGCGTGGTCGGCCTGGCGTGGTTCGAACCGGGGTCGTTCGCCGCCCGGCATCCGCATCCGACCGCGCACCGGTTCCTGTTCCTCGACGGCGAGGCCGACGACGAGCTGGTGTTCCCGGACGGCACGCGCACCACCGCCCGCCGCGGCCGTGGGGACTTCGTGGACTACCCGTCTCCGATCGAGCACCAGACCTTCAGCCGGACCGGGTGCCTGATCCTCTTCCTGCACGAACCGCTGGGCTGATCAGCGCAAGCCTGACCGGGCGACGTGAATCGGACAAGGTCCGGCGATGTTCTTGACAGGTCGCCGGGGCGCCTAGCAGGGTCTGAACCATCTGCTCAGTGGACCCGAGCTGGAGGCTTCGATGTCGCTGCGAGCCGGACCTGCCAGTACCCGCACTGTCCACTGTGGAGCAGAACGAGAATCGTCGTAGCCGCACCGAAAACCACTCCGGGACGCCGCCACGGCCCGGCGCGTCCCCGTCGTGCCATCCGCCCGAGGAGTACCTGTGCGCACATTCCGCAGATCGGCCCTCGTCCTGTCCCTGGTCGCGTTCTTCGGCGCCGCGCTCACCGGCGCCGCGCCCGGTAGCCAGCTCGCGCGGAGCGGGTGGTTCACCTCGTGGGCGCAATCGCAGCAAAGCCAGGCCGGACGGACGCTGGACCACCAGTCGGTCCGCGTCGTCACGCACCTGAGCCAGGGCGGGGACGCCGTCCGCGTGCGGATCCAGAACACCTTCGGCACCAGCCCGCTCACCGTTGATGCAACCACCGTCGGACAGAGCAGCGGCGGCTCCGCGGTCACCGCGCCGCGCCCGGTCACCTTCGCCGGGAAGCGGTCGGTCACCGTCCAGCCCGGTGGCGAGGTCTGGAGCGATGCAGCCGACCTCCGCACGGAAGCCGGTCAAGACGTCGGGGTGAGCATGTACGTGGCAGGCAAGGCGGTGCCCGGACAGCACAACACCGGCCTGCGCGACCACTACCTCACCGCGACCGGCGCCGGCAACCACACTGGAGACACGGACGGTAACGCGTACGCCCAGAAGGTGTCCGAAACCTACCTGGTCAGCGCAGTCGACGTGCACAACACGGCACTCCGCGGCACGATCGCGGCGTTCGGCAGCTCGGTCGTCGACGGGAACGGCAGCACGTACGGGGCGAACGTCCGCTGGACCGACGACCTCGCCCGCCGCATCACCGCGGAGCTCCCGGCCGGGCAGCGGATGACCGTGGCCAACGCCGGGATCGGCGGCACCACCAGCGCGCCGGACTGCCCCGGGATGCCCTCGGGGGTCAAGGGCCTCGACGCGGCCTCGCGGCTCGACCGTGACGTGCTCGGCCTGCACGGCGTCACCGGCGTCGTCTACTACTACGGGACGAACGACCTGGCCTACGGATGCTCCGCCGACCAGATCCTGACCAGCTACCGAACGGTGTTCGCGCGGCTGCGGCAAGCCGGGGTGAAGGTGTTCGTCACGCCGATCACGCCGCGTCCGGGCTACAGCGACCAGAACAACCTCGACCGCTACGCCGTCGGCACGTTCGTGAAGCAGTGGGAGTCGTGCGCGGGCACCTGCACCGGGGTCACGGACTTCGACCAGGTGCTCAAGGACCCGTTGCGGCCCAACGGCCTCCAGCCGCGGTACGACTCGGGCGACGGGGTGCACGCGAACAGCACCGGCCAGCAGGCGATCGCCGGGTACCTCTCGCTGCCGCAGCTGCTGTCCTCGACGCGGTGACCCGAAGTCCGTGAAGGGAACCATCACGTAATTAGATTCCGTGATGGTTCCCTTCACGGAACGCGGTGACCGAGTAGTGTCACGCGGTGACAGAAGCACCGCACCGGAGGGAACGGCATGTCCGCTGACCTGGCTGACGAGCAGGCCGACGCAGGACGGCCCCGGCGCGGGCGGCCGCGGGGCACCAGCGCGCGGCAGCTGGAGGTGATCGCGCTGCGGCTGTTCACCGAACAGGGCTTCCACGAGACGACGGTGGACCAGATCGCCGGCGCGGCGGGCGTCAGCAAGCGCACGTTCTTCCGGTACTACGAGGCCAAGTCGGATGTGCTGTGGAACGAGTTCGACTCCGAGGTGGACACCATCCGCGAGCTGCTCGCGGACATGCCGGACGATCTGCCGGTGCTGGAAGCGGTTCGGCGGGCGGTCCTGGCGGCCAATCATTACCGCGCTGAGGACGTGCCGGAGCTGCGGATGCGGATGAATTTGCTGAGCACGGTTGCGGAATTGGCGGCTAGCGCTACCCGGCATTATGACGCGTGGGAGCGGGCGGTGATCGGTTTCGTTGCGCGGCGGACCGGGCAGCCGGAGGATTCGCTGTACCCGCTGGCGGTGGGGCGGGCGGTGCTGGCGACTTGCCGGGCGGCTTATGAGCGGTGGTCTGCTCGGGCGGATGCCGATCTTACGTTGTATTTGGATGCCGGGTTGCGGGCGTTGGGGGCTGGGTTTTCCGATGAGGTGCTTGTTGGGGAGCCTGATGCGCCTGGTCGGTCATAGAGAACTGTTGCGGGGGTACCCCGAAGCCCGAGTGTCACTACGGTCTGAGGGGCTGCGGATCGGGGAGCAGGGCCGGGTCTGGGTGCCTGGGTCCGATGGGTGCGCGGGCGGCGGTTGGGTGGGTGGTGGTGGATGGAAGTCCGTGAAGGGAACCTTCACGGAATGTAGGTCTGTGAAGGGAACCATGAGGGAATCAGATTCCGTGAAGGTTCCCTTCACGGACGGTCTAGGAGTGGTCTAGGAGTGGTCGAGAAGTGCGGCTAAGGCTGCGGGGGCGGCGGCGGCGCCGCTCAGGGGGTGCCATCGGGCGCCGGTGGTCGTTGCGAAGCGTTCTGCTTCCTCGCAATCCTCTGCTGGGGCCAGGATCAGCAGTTCCTCGCAGGCTCGTGCGGCCGGTACGGGGTCCTGGTCGTCGGTTGCGCGGCAGTCTGACAGCAGGATTACCGTCTTGCGTGCTGCTTGCGATGACGCCAATTGTTCGTTCGCCTTTCGCAATGCTGTGGACAACGCTGTCACGCCGTGGCCGCGCAGTGAAAGCACCGCATCCACCACCGACGCCTTCGAGCGCGACGACCGGATTGGCCGGATTACGTCCGCTGTCCGGGCGAAGGACACCACTGCGTGTTCCGCTGGGGCCCGCCATGCGCACGCCGCTGCGGTGAGGGCGGCGGCGGCCAAGCGGGCGCCGGTCATTGAGCCGCTCGTGTCGATTACCAGGCACAGCGCCAATTCCGGCCGGGCCCATCGTCGGGCCACCAGCTCGTCTACCGGTGGTACGCCGCCGATTGCCGCTGCGTCTACCAACGCAGGCAGCGACCGGTCCAGGTCCAGTTCGCCGCCGCGGTCGGCTCGGTCTCGGCGTAGTTTTCCGACGCCTCGTCCGCGAAGGACGCCGCGGCGGGCGACGTCGATCATCAGGCGGCGGGCCAGGCCTCGTGCGGCGGCGCGCAGGGATTCGTCGGTCGCCTTGCTCATTTCGACCAGTAGCGCCATCGCTTCGTCTGCGTCGTCGCGGAATACGGCGCTGAATGCCTCCTCGTCCAGTACGCCGACCTCGGGGGAGATTTCCGCGAACCGGCCGTTGCGGGACAGCTCCGAGCGCGGCGTGGTGCTACTGCGCGCCGATCCCGGGCGCGGACGGCGTTGCTGCTGTTGAGGGCCCGCCGGTGGCGGGCTCAGGCTTCCCCCGGCGGGTCACCTGCCGCATCGTCCGAAGCTGATTCCTCTCCGAACACGGCCGTGTACAGCTCATCGATCACCGATTCCGCGGTCCGCCCGCTGGATTCGTGCATTCCGATCCGGCCGGACAACGCGGCCAGTGCGGCATCGTGCCCGATGCGCCATTCCGTGGCGAGCCCGCCGCGAATCCGGGCCAGCGAGACCGACAGCCGTACGACGTCGATCGCCCCGCGGACCGACGAACCCACCCGGACGTCGGCATGTTCACGCGTGCGGCGTACCAGGTCCACCACGCGGTCGCGCCACTCCGGCGGCACCGGCGGGCACCGGCGCGCGACGATGTCGCTCTCCTCCTCGTGGTCCTGGTACCCCATCACGATCCGGCACACCCGGTCGTAAATCGCCGAGGAAATCCGGGCCGTGCCCACCGCGTCGAACGGGTTCATCGCGGCCACCAGCCGGAACCCGTCCGCCGCGCGTACCCGGCCGAGCCGCGGCACGTGCAGTTCGGCCTCGGACATCACGGTGATCAGGACGTTGAGCGTCTCCTCCGGGATCCGGTTGACCTCCTCGACGTACAGCAGGCCGCCCGTGCGCAGCGCCTCGATCAGCGGCCCGTCCACGAAGGTCGCCGGGACATAACCCTCGGCGAGCACCTGCGACGGGTCGAACTGCCCGACCAGCCGCGCGGGGGTCAGCTCCGCATTGCCCTCCACGAACACGAACGGCGAACCGCCCGCCTCCGCGACCGCCCGCAGCAGCGTGGTCTTGCCGGTGCCCGGTGGTCCTTCGAGCACCACGTGCGCGCCGCAGTCGAGACCGGCGAGCAGCAGCTCGATCTCGCGGCGGCGGCCGACCACGTCCGCGGACGGGAAATGGGCGGTGGACCAGGAGCCGGGTACCGGCCCCCGGTCCGCCGCATGCAAAGCCGTCACGGTGCGTCGTGGACCAGCACGCCTCGCACGTTCCGGCCCTCCAGCAGATCGTCGTACCCCTGGTTGACCTCGTCCAGGGTGTAGGTGCGGGTGATGATCTCGTCCAGCTTGAGGTCCCCGCTCTGGTACAGCCCGAGGATCTTCGGGATGTCCGTGGTCGGGTTGCAGTCGCCGAACAGGCTGCCCTTCACCGTCTTCTTGAAGAGCGTGAGGATCGACCCGGGCAGGTGAATGTTGTTGACCGACAGCTTGTTCAGCCCGGTCAGCACGATCGTGCCGCCCTTGCCGGTGGCGTTGAACGCGCCGGTCACGATCTCCTCGGTGACGATGCCCGCGGTGACGATGGTCTTGTCCGCGCCGTTGCCGTTGGTGAACGACTGCGCCAGCTCGGCCGCTTCCTCCGGCGTCGCGACCGCGTGCGTCGCGCCGAGCTCCATCGCCTTCTCCCGCTTGTTCTCCAGCGGGTCCAGCGCGATCACGTTCTTCGCCCCGGCATAGCGCGCACCCTGCACCGCGTTGATGCCGATGCCGCCGACGCCGGACACGATCACGGTCTCGCCCGGTTTCACGTCCGCCGCGTTGACCGCCGAACCCCATCCGGTCGGGACACCGCAGCCGACCAGCACCGCCTTGTCGAGCGGCAGGTCGTCGTCGACCTTCACCACCGAGTTCTGGTGGATGGTCGAGTACTGGCTGAACGTGCCGAGCATGCACATCGCGCCGTACTGCTTCACCGGCCCGGGACCGCTGAACGGGAACCGCTCACCCGGCAGGTACCCCTCGAGGATCGTGGCACCCATGTCGCAGATCGCCTGCTGGCCGGTGGCGCACCAGCGGCACACACCGCAGTTCGGGATGAACGAGCACACGACGTGGTCACCCGGCTTGACGCGGGTGACGCCGACCCCGACCTCCTCGATGATGCCCGCGCCCTCGTGGCCGAGCACCATCGGCAGCCGCGCCTCCAGGTCGCCGTGCGCGATGTGCACGTCGGAGTGGCACAGCCCGGCGTGCGTGTAGCGGATCAGCACCTCGCCCTCGCCGGGGCCTTCGAGGTCGAGTTCCACCACCTCGATCGGCTTGCCCACCTCGTAGACGACTGCGGCCTTCGTCTTCATCGGGAACTCCTTTGTTCGGACGGGCGGATCACAACGCGACGTTCACGGATTTGGTTTGCGTGTAGAGGTCCAGCGCGGCGGCGCCGAGCTCCCGGCCCCAGCCGGACTGCTTGTACCCGCCGAACGGCATCGCCGTGTCGAAGCCGTTGTACTGGTTCACCCACACCGAGCCCGCTTTGAGCTCACGTGCAGTACGGTGCGCCTTCGAGACGTCCTTTGTCCACACGCCGGCGGCGAGTCCGTACTCGCTGCTGTTGGCCGCGGCGGCAACGCCCTGTTCGGCGTTGAACGGCATGGCCGCCACGACCGGGCCGAAGATCTCCTCGCGGACGATGCTGAACTCCGGCTGGACGTCGACGAAAACGGTGGGCTCGATGAAGTATCCCGTGTCGCCCCAGCGCTTTCCGCCGGTGAGCGCGCGGGCGCCGTCGGCGAGGCCCTCGCCGAGGTAGCGCGAAACGCGGTCGAACTGCTCCTGCGAAACCATCGGTCCCAGCTGGGTTTCCGGGTCGAGACCGGGACCGATCTTCACCTGGCTCGCCGCCTGCGCGACGGCCTGGGTGAACTCCTCGAAAATCGTGTCCTCGACGTACAACCGCGTGCCCGCGACACAGCACTGGCCGTGGTTGAACATCCACGCGTTCACCGAACCCGGTACCGCGAGGTCGAAATCGGCGTCGGCGAACACGACGTTCGGGCTCTTGCCGCCCAGCTCCAGCGAGACCTTCTTGAGGTTGCCGCCCGCGGCCTGCACGATCTTCTTGCCCACCTCGGTGGACCCGGTGAACGCGATCTTGTCCACGTCGTCGTGCGCGGCCAGCGCGGCCCCGGCGTCGCCGAACCCGGTGACGATGTTGACCACGCCGGGCGGGAATCCGGCTTCCTCGAACAGGCGACCCAGCAGCAGCGCGGTGAGCGGCGTCTGCTCGGCGGGCTTGAGCACCACGGTGTTGCCCGCGGCCAGCGCCGGGGCGATCTTCCACGAGGCCATCAGCAGCGGGAAGTTCCACGGGATGATCTGCCCGCACACCCCGACCGGCTCGCGCAGCGTGTAGGCGTGGAACTGCGCATCCGGCGCGAACGGCATCGACACGTTCACCGTGCTGCCTTCGATCTTCGTCGCCCAGCCCGCGTAGTACCGGAATACGTCCGCGGCCCACCCGGTGTCCACGACCGTCGCGATCCCCGCCGACTTGCCGTTGTCGAGCGCTTCCAGCTGCCCGAAGATCTCCGCGCGCTCGGACAGCAGGTCACCGATGCGCCAGATCAGCCGTTCGCGCTCGTTCGGCTTCATCCGGGGCCACGGGCCCTCGTCGAACGCCTTGCGCGCGGCGGCGACCGCGCGATTGACGTCCTCGGCCTCGCCGTGCGCGACCTCGGCGATCTTCTCCCCGGTGGCCGGGTCGTAGGTCGGGAACGTGCGGCCCGACGCAGCCGGGACCCACCGCCCGCCGATCAAGAGCTCGAGCGGGCCGCTCACGAATTCGCGGACCTCGGTGTGCAGGGGGAATTCCACCGTTGCGGTCACCTGGCGCCTCCTCACTACGTTGTGACGGAGGTCATCGTGGCCCGGCGGACCGGGCCCGAAGTGTTACAGAAGTGGACAGTCGTCGGTGACGCCCAGCGCCTGCATGCGGCGGTAGAGCGTGGTACGGCTGATCCCGAGCTCACGGGCCGCGCGCAGCTTGTTGCCTTCGCTGGCGCGCAACGCCGTGACGATCGCATTGCGTTCGGCGAGTTCGCGCCCGCCGAGCCGGCGGGTTCTCGAACTGCCGCGGTAGGCGGGCGGCAGCTGGGCCAGGTCGATCACCCCCGTGTACGGAAGGCGGGACACTTCGCGCAGCACCGCGCGGAGCTCGTGCAGGTTGCCCGGCCACGGATGCGTGCGCAGCGCGGCCAGCGCGGTACCGGTGAAATGCGGTTTCCGGTCCGGATATTCGTCGCGCAACATGGCGGCGGCCAGCTCGGGAAGGTCGTCGAGCCGCTCGCGCAGCGGGGCGAGCGTGACCGTTTCCGCGCATCTGATCGCGACGGCGGCGACTGCCGGTGGCATGGCGTTCGCCGGGACGGACGTGAGCAGCAGCCGCGCCGGGGAGTCGTTGTCCAAGGCCTCGCCGACCAGCGGCAGGAGGCTTTCCGGGAGCAGGTGGACGTCGTCGAGGACCACGGTGGTGCGCGGGCGGGCGATGAGGTCGGCGAACCGGGCCGCCCACGCGCGGGGTTCCTCGCGCAGCGCGGCGGCAGCATGCAGGACCACCGGGTCGTCGACTCCGGCGAGCCTGCGGGCTTCGGTGGTACGGCCGGTGCCCGGCTCACCCGCGACGAGGATCGACCGAGCGGGTTTTGCCGCCGCAGGGACATGTTTACGACTGCTCGGTCCGGCCTTTGCAATGCGGAAAACCGCACCGTCCGTGGATCCCTCCACGCGTTCGGCTACGACCGAAAGGCTGACCCCGTCACCCACATCGAGGCGGGTGTCGAACACTCCGCGTTCCGGAACCTGCGGCAACAGGGTGCGCAGCAGGGTCGGATCGGCGGGCCGGAGCTGTTCGATGCAGGTTTCGTTGGCGAACACGAGGTCGCCGCCGAGCACCGCGACCGGCACGCTGCGATGGTGCGTGGCCTGCTGGAACGCGAGGAACAGCCGCCGCTCGCACGCGCGGGCGCTCTCCAGCACGAGCTGCTCGATATCGCCGACGACCCGCTTCACCAGCGGCCCGAAGAGCGGGTTGCCGCTGCTGCTCTCGCCGGTGATGTCGAGGACGCCCTCGATCCGCCCGGTGAGCGGATGCCGGATCGGATGGCCGTAGCAGCTGAATCGCTTCAACGCCTCGGCATAGTGCTCTTGACCATGGATTTCGACGGCTTGGCGTGACTCGTGCGGCGTGCCGAGCGCGTTCGTGCCGACGCGGCCCTCGCTGAGCTGCGAGCCTTCGAGGACGCCGATCTCCTCCAGCTGGCGCTGCAGCCCGCGGTCGCCGAACCAGCGGAACACGAGGCGGCAGTCGCGGTCCACGAGCAGGATGCTGAACCGGGTACCCGCAAGCTGCTCGGCCAGCTGTTCGAGCACCGGCCGGGCCGCGGTCATCAGCCTGCTGGTCCGGTCGACCGCGCCGATCGAAATGGCCCCCGGGCCGAGCCCGGGCTCGACGCCGAACAGCCGGGACCGCCGCCACGAATCCGCGATCGGCGGCCGCAGGGTGGTGCCACCCTGCGCCGGTATCCCTCCGAGCGACACTGCTCCTCCCGACCACCGGACGTCGGCGTAGCGGTTCGTTGTGATTCGTTCGACAGTACCTTCGCGGACCGGCAAGTTCCAGACGTGCACCCCGAGTGACCTGCACTGTCCTGAGTGGACGACGGGTTGGGCCGGGAGTGTCCGGGCGCGGCGACGATCTTCGCGGCGCGTGACGGGAGCCGGGCCCGGCTCCCGCTGGCCGGATCAAGATCCCTTGCCCGGACGGGTCGGCGCTTGGGATACGCCGCGCCTCTGCCGGAACGGCCAGCCACCGCACTGTCCATTGTGGACTCCAGCGGCACTGTCACCGGGTGCTGGTATCGTGGCGAGCGGACGCAACCCCGAGCACAAGGAAGCACGGCCGTGGCAGGTGAAGACGACATCTCCGGGTGAGCCCGGGCCGTTGCGCGCACTCGAACGCGCGACCGGCCCCGCGTAGCTCCCGTCGCCCCGGCCTGTCCGGGTGTGGGAAGCCGCCGGAAAAAAGTCGTCGAAACCGTCCGTAGCAGGACGTCGTCCTGCCGATCCACCGTGAGGCTTCCGCCATGTCCGACGTTCGCGTCGTCCTGTCCGGGATTTCTTTTTCCTGGCCCGACGACACCCCCGTTTTCACCGAGCTGTCCGCCACTTTCCCCGGTGGGCGCACCGGGCTCGTCGCGCCCAACGGCGCGGGGAAATCCACGCTGCTGAAGCTCATCGCCAGGCAGCTCACCCCGTCGGCGGGCAGCGTGACCGCCGACGGGGTCCTCGGGTACCTCCCGCAGGACCTGCCGCTCACTGCTGACCGCACGGTCGCCGAGGTGCTCGGCATCGACGCGATCCTGGCCGCGATCGAAGCCGTCGAGGGCGGCGACGCGGCCGAGGAGCATTTCACCACCATCGGCACCGACTGGGACATCGAGGACCGCACCAGCGCCCAGCTCGACCGGCTCGGGCTCGGCGACATCGCGCTCGACCGGCTGCTCGGCACCCTCAGCGGCGGCCAGGTCGTGTCCCTCGGGCTGGCCGCGCAGCTGCTGCGCATGCCCGACATCCTGCTGCTCGACGAACCCACCAACAACCTCGACGACCCGGCGCGCCGGAAGCTCTACTCCGTGCTCGACGACTGGTCCGGCTGCCTGCTCGTGGTGAGCCACGACCGGGCCCTGCTCGACCGGATGGACCGCATTGCCGAGCTCGACGCCGGGGAAATCCGTTTCCACGGCGGCAATTTCACCGAGTACGAACAGGCGGTGCAGGCCGAGCGCGAGGTCGCGGAGAAGCACATCCGCACCGCGGAGGCCGAGGTCAAACGGGAAAAACGCGAGATGCAGCAAGCACGGGAACGCGCGGCGCGACGGGCGAGCAACGCGCAACGCAATTTGTCCAGCGCGGGGTTGCCGAAAATCTTCGCGGGCACGATGAAACGCAACGCCCAGGAATCCGCCGGAAAGGCCGACGGCACGCACGCCGCTCGGGTCAGCGCGGCGAAAGCCAAGCTCGACCAAGCCGAACGGGCCCTGCGCGACGACCGGAAGATCAATCTCGAACTGCCGAAGACGGCAGTCCCGGCCGGGCGGACTCTGTTCGACGGCAAGCAATTGCGGGTGCGGGAGTTGTTCGGCGACGGCGTGGACCTGTCGATTCGCGGTCCGGAGCGGATTGCGCTCACCGGGCCGAACGGGGTGGGCAAATCGACGGTGCTGCGGTTGATGCATGGAAAACTTACGCCGGATTCCGGGGAAATCAGCCGCGCGGACGGGCGCATTGCGTATTTGTCGCAGCGGCTCGATTTGCTGGACCCGGACCGTACGGTGGCGGAAAACCTCGCCGTTGCCGCGCCGGAGATGGTGCCGGCGGATCGGATGAACCTGCTGGCCCGGTTCCTGTTCCGGGGTCCGCGGGCACATCTGCCGGTCGGGGTGCTGTCCGGGGGCGAACGGCTGCGGGCCACGCTGGCGTGCGTGCTGTTCGCCGAACCGGCGCCGCAGTTGCTGTTGCTCGACGAGCCCACGAACAATCTCGATCTCATCAGTGCCGGGCAGCTGGAAAGTGCGCTGAATGCGTATCGCGGGGCATTTGTGGTCGTCAGTCACGATTCGCGGTTTCTCGCGGAAATCGGGGTGGACAGGTGGCTGACTTTGGCGGACGGACGGCTGTGGGAAACCGGCGGGACGGGTAGCGTGCTCGAAACATGACCACGGAGCAAGAGGTGCTGAACAGGCACGTCGAGAGCGGGTACGTGCCCGGTGCCGTTGCGCTGGTGGCGCGCGGCGACGACGTCCGGGTCACCACTGCCGGGACGCTCGGTTTCGAGGACGGCACCCCGATGGCACGTGACACGATCTTCCGCTTCGCCTCGATCACCAAGCCCATCACCGCCGCCGCGGTGCTGATGCTGGTCGAGGACGGGCGGTTCGGCCTCGACGACCCCATCGCGCCGTGGCTGCCCGAGCTCGCCGACCCGGTGGTGGTGCGGACCCCGCAGAGCCCGATCGACGACGTCGTGCCCGCGCGCCGTCCGATCACCGTTCGCGATCTGCTCACCTTCCGGGCCGGGTAAGGCTTTCCGTCGGATTTCTCGCTCCCGCAGGTCCAGGCGCTGTTCACGGTGCAGACCGACGGCCGCGAGGTGCGGCTGCGCCCGGAACCCGGCGAATGGCTCGCGCGGCTCGCCCGCATCCCGTTGCTGCACCAGCCGGGCGAGGCGTGGCTGTATGACACGTGTGCCGACCTGCAGGGCATCCTGGTCGCACGGGCGTCCGGCCGGTCGTTTCCGGATTTCCTCGCCGAGCGGCTGTTCGAGCCGCTCGGCATGACCGACACCGCATTCGAGGTGCCCGCCGCGAAACGGCACCGGTTCGCCACCTATTACCGGTCCGCCGAGGGCGGCCTGGAACTGGCCGACGGACCGGACGGCCAGTGGCGGGAGGTGCCGCCGTTCCCGGCCGGCAGCGGCGGGCTGGCCGGCACGGCCGACGACTGGTACCGCTTCGCCCGGATGCTCCTGTCCGGCGGGCTGGCGGCCGGGAAACGCTTGCTGGCAGGCGAATCGGTGCGGCAGATGCTCACGAACCAGATCACCGGCGAGCAACGCGCGGCCAACCCCGTTTTCCTCGACGGCCAGGGCTGGGGTTTCGGCGGCAGCGTGGACGTCGCACCCGGCGAGCCGTGGCGGGTACCCGGCCGCTACGGCTGGGTCGGCGGCACCGGGACCAGCGCGTATCTGGTTCCGGCTACTGGCTCGGTCGCGATCCTGCTGGTGCAGCGCGGCGTCGACGGGCCGGGCAGCACCGAGCTGCTGGAAGCCTTCTGGCGGCGGGCGGCCGCCCCGGAGTGAGCAGGTAGTGTTGCGCACGAAAGCACTCACAGGGGGGCCGGGCGTGGGCATTTTCGACAAGATCCGCGGCGAGTTCATCGACATCATCGACTGGACCGACGACAGCCGTGACACGATCGTGTGGCGTTTTCCGCGCTACGAGAACGAGATCAAGATGGGCGCCAAGCTCACCGTCCGGGAGTCGCAGGCCGCGGTATTCGTGAACGAGGGCCAGGTCGCCGATGCCTACCCGCCCGGGATGTACACGCTGCAGACGCAGAACATGCCGGTGCTGTCCACGCTGAAGGGCTGGAAGTACGGCTTCGACTCGCCGTTCAAGGCCGAGGTGTACTTCGTCAACACCCGCCAGTTCACGGACCTCAAGTGGGGCACGCAAAACCCGGTCATCCTGCGCGACCCGGAGTTCGGCATGGTCCGGCTGCGCGCGTTCGGCGGGTACGCGGTACGCGTGGTCGAGCCGGTCGCGCTGCTGCGGGAACTCGCGGGCACCGATCCGCAGTTCCGCACCGAGGAAGTGTCGGACTACCTCCGGCAGATGATCATCGGCAAGCTCGGCCCGGCGATCGCGGCCGCCGAGGTGCCGATGCTCGACCTGGTCGTCCACCAGGACCGGATCGGCGAAAAGGTGGCCAACGCGCTGAACCTCGAGCTGCGCTCGGTCGGCATCGAGA
Source organism: Amycolatopsis jejuensis (assembly GCF_000717335.1). Taxonomy (GTDB): domain Bacteria; phylum Actinomycetota; class Actinomycetes; order Mycobacteriales; family Pseudonocardiaceae; genus Amycolatopsis; species Amycolatopsis jejuensis. The sequence goes on along the minus strand of NZ_JNYZ01000005.1, from coordinate 11,069 downwards.
TCTCGAAGTTCGTCATCGAGAACATCTCGGTGCCGCCCGAAGTCGAGGCGGCGATGGACAAGCGCACGCAGATGGGCGTGGTCGGCGACCTCGACCAGTACACGAAGTTCCAGTCCGCCAACGCCATCGAGGCGGCGGCGAACAACCAGGGCGGCGCGGGTGAAGGGGTCGGGATCGGGCTGGGGATGGCGCTGGGACAGCGCGCGGCCCAGCCGGGGCAGCCTGCACCGCAGCAGTATCAGCAACAACCTGCGCCGCAGCAGTATCAGCAACCCGCCCCGCCGCAGGGACCGCCGCCGCTTCCCCCGGTCGAGCAATGGTTCCTCGGCTCTAACGGTCAGCAGCTCGGCCCGTTCGATCGCGCCCAGGTCGGCCAGCAGGTCTCCGCAGGCATCCTCACCCCGGACACCCTCGTCTGGAAGGCCGGGATGGCCCAGTGGACCCCGGCCGCGCAGGTGCCGGAGGTCGCGGCGTTGTTCGGCGCGACCCCGCCGCCCCTGCCGCAAGCGTGAGCGAGCCCGTGACCGATCCCGCCGGCGTAGCCGCCGCGACCTATCCGTGCGGCGGCTGCGGCGCCCGGCTGGAGTTCGCGCCCGGATCCACCGTCATGCAGTGCCCGTACTGCGGATTCCGGCAGGAAATCACCACCGGCGACCGGCAGATCCGCGAGATCCCGTTCGCCGAGCTGGTGAATCTGGCGCGCAAACCGGTCGGCAGCATCGGCAAGTACGTCTTCGCGTGCCGGCGCTGCGCGGCCCGCACCGAAACGAACGAGACCGCCAGCCGGTGCCAGTTCTGCGGCGCGCCGCTGGTGATCGACGCGACGGCGTCCGGGCAGCTGGTGCCCGAGGGCGTGCTGCCGTTCGCCGTCGACCGCGGCGCGGTGAGCACGAACCTGAAAAAGTGGACGTCGTCGCGGTGGTTCGCGCCCACCGCGCTCAAGAAGGTCACCACGGCGGAGTCCACGAAAAGCACCTACCTTCCGCACTGGACCTACGATTCGCAGACCAGGTCGGTGTACACCGGCGCGCGCGGTGAGTACTACTACGTCACCGAAACGTACTACGTCAACGGCGAACGCAAGACCCGCCAGGTCCGCCACACCAGGTGGTACCCGGCGCGCGGCCGGGTCGAGCGGGCTTTCGACGACGTCCTCGTACCCGGGAGCACCCGATTACCCTTGCCGGAGCTGGACAAACTCGCGCCGTGGCCGCTGGCCGAGGCGGCGCCGTACCAGCCGCAGTTCCTCGCCGGGCATTTCGCGCTGCGGTACGACATCGAGGCGGAATCCGGGTTCGAGGAGGCGAAAAACCGCATGGCGCCGGTGATCGCCGACGACTGCCGGGCCGACATCGGCGGCGACACGCAGCAGCTGACGTCGGTGGACACGCAGCACCAGAACGTGACGTTCAAGCTGATGCTGCTGCCGGTGTGGGTCGCGAGTTACGTGTACGGCGGCCGGAACTGGCAGATCCTGGTCAACGGCCGCACCGGTGAGATCCACGGCGAGCGCCCGTGGAGCAAGGTCAAGATCACCATCGCGGTGGTACTGGCCGTGCTCGTGATCGCGGCGATCGTCTACCTCGTCGCGGCCAAGGGGCGTTGACGCGCCTCAGAAGTTGATGTCCATGTCGCCGATGTACCACTTGCCGTCGTGCTTCTGCGCGGTGATCTTGAGGCTGAACCCGTCGGTGTTCCCGGTGGCGCCGATCAGTTCGAGGCTGTGCAGGGTCCGGCCGTCGAGCTTGATCGCCGTGTCGGGCACCGCGACCTTGTCCCCGTCCGCGGGCACGCCGGTCACCTCCACCTTGCTCTCCGGCGGCAGCTTCACACCCGGCTTCGCCCAGGCCTCCCGCAGCGATTTGGCCGCCGAGATCCGGGACGGATCGGCGCACTCGGTTTCGGGATCCTTCCCCGGTGCCGACACCGGCGCACTGGCCAGGCACGCTTCCTTGTAGCGCTCGGTGAGAATATTCGTGACCCATGCCTCGACCGCTGCCCCTGGCGTGTCGGCCCCCGGCCCGGCATGGGGCTGCGCGGCAGCCGCGCGCACCGGCAACGCGGTCCCGTCGGTACTGCACGCGGCCATCCCGACCAGCACTGCGGCCCCCAGCAGGGAGCGCACCGCATTCGAACCAGTAAGCCTGCCAGTCACGGGAATTCCTCCGGAGATTCGGTACCAGTCCGCCCGAGCCTTGACCGCAGGTTCACGAGGGGCAACTGCGCGAGCCCAACCCTGCGCGGACATCCCGCCGGTGCGTGCCCGATCAGGCACCAGCTGCCCAGGAACGGCAACCTTGCAACAGCAAGGCTTCCGAGTACGAAACCCATGGCGTACGCCATCCGGAGCGGACACCTCACCAGGGTGGCGTCATCAGTTGGCAACACCCATTGTGCGCACGTGCACTCACACCTTTGCCGGGTCGACCCGCGCTCCCGCCGGGCCCACAATGGAAGGCCGACCACGATCAGCGCCAGCCGCGGGGGCGATCTCATGGACACGCCGGGCACACCGCACCCGGATCGGACGGAACGCGCAGACCGCAACCGCCGGATGCTCGAATCCTGGCAGGCCGGAGCTTCGATCACCGAGATTGCCCGCGAACACGGGCTCTCCCTGGGCTGGACCGGGCGGCTGCTCCGCAAGCAGGGTGCCGACCAGCCCGAAGTCCGGCCGGGAGTCCGGCGCGAACTCGACGTGAAGCGCATCGCCGCGGAGTACCGGTCCGGTGCGACGCTGCGCAGCCTGGCGGATCGGCATCAGGCGTCCTATGGCACGATCCGCCGGCTGCTGCTCCGGGAAAACGTCGCGATACGCCCACATGGCGGACACAATGCCGGCGAAAGGCGGAGTCCGAACGGCAGTCAGGACCACTGACCGCAGTGGTCCGGTCCACTGCAGGCCTCCCGGGCACCCCGAAGAGGAGATTGGCCACTGACAAGTTCCGCTCGCCGCCCCGAAACGGTAGACAGGGATGTCGGGGAGGCGCAATGAGCGACAAACGGCAGTGGGCACCGCACGGCAGATCCGGATGCACGCCGGCGCCGGTGCAGCTCCCGCCCATGCCACCCGCCTTGATCGGCCGCGGCACCGAACTGTCGCGGCTCGACGAGATCTGGCACCGATCCGATCCGGTGCCGTCGGTCGTCGTGCTCACCGGGGTCGGCGGAATCGGCAAGACTGCCCTCGCCCTGCACTGGCTCCACGCGCACCGCACCGAGTTTCCCGACGGCATCCTGTGCACCAAATTCTCCGTCGAACGAGACGAGGCAGCCGAATCCGCGAGCAGCGTGCTCCACGGCTTCCTGACCGCACTGGGCGTTCCCGCGGACGACATTCCCGCCTCCTTCGCCCAGCGTGCCGCGAGATTCCGGGCGATGACCGCCGAGCGTACGTTCGCTGTCCTCCTCGACGACGTCGCGCACGGTGCGGACGCCCGTGCCGTCTTGCCGGCCAGCGCCACGGCCCTCGTGCTCGTCACCAGCCGCTTGCAGTTGACCAGCCTGGCGCTGGACGGCGCTGAAATCCTTCCGCTCGACCCGCTTCCGGACACGTCTGCCCGTGAGGTGATCGCCCACCGGGCGGGGCCGGGCCGGATCGGCGAAAACGCGACTGACGAACTCCTCGATGCCTGCGCCGGTCTCCCGCTTGCGCTCGCCATCACCGGAGCGAGACTGCGCACCCGTCCAGCCCGCAGCCTCCGCCGGGAAGCCCGCCGGGGGCGGTACCGGCCGACCGGAGAACTCGATTCTCTCGCAACGATTTTCGACGACGCATACGGCACCCTCGGCGACGCGGCCGCGCGGCTCTACCGGACCTGCGGGTTGCTGCCCGGGCCGCACCACGCCCTCGGCGCGCTTGCCGAAACGCTACCCAGTTCGCCGGCGCACTTGGACGACGCCGTCGACGAACTGATCGAGGCCAATCTCCTCGTCGAGCTGGACGACGACACCGTGACGCAGCACGACGTCGTCCGCCATGACGCCAGAACACGCGGCGAACGGGAAGTCGCCGAAGAGGACCGTGCCCATCTTCTCCGGCGATACACGCGCTGGTACCGCGACCAGGCTGTCGCCGCGAGCGCCCTCATTCATCCGTTCCGGCCGGCATTCGCCGCCGAAACCGTCGCCCCTTCAGCCATTTTCCCCGACCGCTACACCGCGCTGCACTGGTGGCGGCAAAATCTCCCCATCATCCACGCTGTCGCCGTCGCGGCGGAGCACCACCGCTGGGACGAGGAACTGTGGCAGTTCGCCGAAGTATCCTGGGGCTTCTTCTTGCACCACCGGGACTACGAAAACTTCCTCGGGATGACCACGGCCGGCCTCGATGCTGCTCGGCGGTGCCGGAAACCGTTGGTGCAAGCACGGCTGCACAGCCAGCTCGGTTTTGCCTGCACCAAGCTGCGCCGTGATGAGGAAGCGACCGCGCATCACGCCGCTGCTCTCGAAATCGGCGATCGGGAACAGCACGGTCCGACGCAGGCCGACGCGCTGTCGCGGCTGGCCAGGGACGCCCGGGGCCGGGGCGAACTGGAGGGCGCGCTCGCGCTGTACGAGCGCAGCGCGAAGAAGTACGCGGAAATCGGGCTTCCGCGCGGAGTCGGCCTGGCACGACGCCGTCGCGGTGAACTACTGATCAGGCTGGGACGCGACGACGAAGCACTGAGCGAACTGGCCGAAGCAGCCGCGATCATGGCCGCCGTACAGGACGCCAGTCAGCACGCCCGCGCAGTGATCTCACTCGCCGGAGTACACGACCGGCAGGGCGACTACGACCGGGCGCGTACCGAACTGCAGAGTGCGCTCGAAAGCGTGAAGCAGCTCGAGTCACCTCATTTCCAGGCCGAGGTTCTCCTCGCGCTCGCCGGCCTCGAAGACTGCCATGGCAACGAGGAGCGCGCCCAGCGCCATCGCGAGGAAGCCCGCCTGCTCCGCCGTGATTCCGGCGAGCCGACGCAGTGAGCACACCGTTCCACCCGGCCACCGCACGACGGCGGCAACCGCTCCCGGCCACGCACTCATCACCTCCCGAGCCGCGCGGATCGCCACCTCCCGGGATCCGTACCCGGCGACCACGACGTCGGCGTGCGCCGGCCACTGCGACCCGGCTGCGTCGAGGTCGACGACGAGCAGCGGCACCGCACCGCGACCGGTCATCGAAAGCCGGGCGACCACGACTCCGCGGGTCATCCGTCCCACCCGGGCAACGGGCGCGGGACGGCCGGGAGAGGCGGCCGCGCCGCAGTCTGCGGTTCCGACAGTTCCAGCAACCGGTACATCGCCGCGCGCAGGATCCCGGCAGACTGGTCCACTCTCGTGCTCACCACCGGCAGGACGGCTGCCGCCAGGCGAGGTGCGACCGCCGCCGCGGCTGCTGCCTGGTGTTCGAACGAACGGTCCGGGTCAAGCCGTTTCACGTGGGCCTGTACTACGTCCGCGACGCTCCCGGCTTTCGGCCGCCCGTCCGGCTCCGCCGCGAGCGTCACCGGCCGGCCGAGCGCCGCCGCGTAGCCGGTGGTCGAGCCGTGGTCCCCGATCACCCAGTCCGCCGCGATCATCGTCGCTTGCCAGCCCCGCTCAGGCGGGATCACCAGCAGGCCCGCATCCCGGCACCCGCCGAGCCAGGCTGCGACCTGGCGCCGGCCATGGACGGCCCAGACGTTCGGATGCAGCACGGCGGCCACCGCATAGCGATCCCGCGGCAGCGCGTCGACGACCGCCGCGTAAAGCTGCGGGGCACTGCCGAAGGCCGAATCCGTGAACCAGGTCGAGCTGAGCACTACGAGTTGGCGCGAACCGACCCCCAGAGCGCTGCGGTACCGCTCGCGCAGACCGGCCGCCGCGCGCATCCCGTCCAAGCAGAGATCACCGGCGACGACAGCGGTGGGCACCGCTTCCGGACACCGCTCGCGCAGCAGGTCGAGCTCCGCCTCGGTCCCCAGCCCCAGCACCGACGGGAGCACCCGCCCGCGGTAAGTGAGCAGTTCCCGGTCAAGGCCGGTCGTCTCGACGGTCGCCCCGCACGCCTTCCGGCTGAACCTCCGCTGCCCCACCTGCCCGACCCCGTGCCCGACCAGTAGTACCGGCCCGCGGACTTGGTCCAGCTGGCGGTGGCTGGCGGCCAGCACAAGGTCGAACCTGTGCCTGGCTGCCTGTTCCCATGGCAGCACCAGGCCGTGCTGCGCACGCACGTACTCCGCTACGCCATACCACCGGTCGTTGCCGTGCGGCACGGTGAACACGACCTGCACCCGAAGGTCCGGTTCGAGCAGGGATACGAGCTCCAGCAGACGGGTCCCGGCAGTCATCGTCGGAACGACGATCAGCACCGCGCGGCAACCCGGCCTGGTCACCCGCGAAGCGGCGTCCATGCCGTTCGGGCCGCGAACCCACACCTCGTGCACCATCCGAATCCCCTCCATCGCAAGCAATTCCCGACAGACCCGAGACTGCCGCGCGGACCTGTCCATCCCCTCCCCGGCGCCGGACCCGAAGCTGACCGAAACCGGACAGTTCATTTCCCGGGCCGATCGTTATCCGGACGAGGTCGCCCATTCACCGATTCGATGCAAAACTGGAAAGTCGGCGAGGGAGGGACGTCGAGGTGGAGATCGCGTACGGAATTCTCGGGCAGACTGCGGTGCGGATGCACGGGAAGATGAATGAGCAGTGGGCGCCACCCCAAGCGCGGAATATTCTGGCAATCTTGCTGACCCGGCCGGGCAAGCGCATTTCCCTGCGCACCCTCATCGACTGGTCATGGCACGACGAGGTACCCGCCAACCCCAAGGAAGCACTCTACAAAGCGGTCAACCGGCTGCGCAGCGCGCTGGCCGGGGCGGACCAGCCTGCTCCGATCCGCAGTGCCGGAGACGGCTACCTTCTCGACCTCGATCCGAATTTCGTGGACCTCAGCGCGTTTCGTGCCAGAATGCGCGAGGCGCACCGTGCGGCCGAATCCGGTGAGCATGAAAAAGCATATGAATCAGCACAGCAAGCGATTTCCTTGTGGCGCGATGAACCACTGGCCGGCATGCACACCGAACCGGCCAGGAATTGGCGGCGGCAGACGATGCTCACCGAATACCTTCCGGCCCATGAAGTGGCCGTGCGCCAATTGCTGGAGCTCGGCAGGCCCGAAGACGCCGCTCGCCGGCTGCACGACCTGCCCGGCGAGCATGCCGGGAACCTGGTTTTCGTCAAGCTCCGGACGCAGACCTACTACGCACTCCGCCACTTCGACCGGGCGCAGACCTACTACCTCGAGTCCTACCGCCGGTTCCGCGAGGCAGCCGACGACACCGCCGCGGCGGCCCTGCGCGCCTTCCACGACGAGATCCGGAGCAGCCACGAACGCCCGCGGGAGATCGCCCCGCCGGTCACGCGGCCGATCCGGGTGCTGCCCCGCGACCTCGGCGGTTTCATCGGCCGTGCCGATGCCCTCGCGACGCTCGATCATCTGCTCCGGCCCGGCGCACCGGCGGTGGTGCTGAGCGGCCCGCCGGGCATCGGGAAGACGAGCCTCGCGATCCACTGGGCACATCGCAACGCGCACCGGTTCCCCGGTGGGGCGATCTACCTCGACCTGCACGGCTTCGGGCCCGCGCCCCGGCTCGAACCAGCCGATGTGGTCGACCGGATCCTGCAGGCATTCGATTACCCCGTCGACCACGTGGTCAACGGCGCGGCTCGGGCCGGGGTACTCCGGCAGCGGCTGGCGGAACGTTCCGTCCTCGTCGTCCTCGACGACGCCGCGAACTCCGATCACGTGGACCGGCTGCTGAATGTTCTGGCGGACTCCGCTGTGGTCGTCACTTCGAGGCGCAGGCTCGGTGCCCTCATCCGGCGGCACGAGCTCGCCGGCCTCAGCCTCACCCGCCTCGACGACCGCGACTCGCTGGAACTGCTCGTCCGGCGCATGCGCGGGCGTGGCCAGAAGGAACCCGATGCGGCACGCCGGATCGCGCATCTCTGCGACGGGCTCCCACTCGCCCTCACCCTGGTCGCCGAACGGGCCGCGGACAGGCCGGGCCTGAGCCTCGCCACGATGCTCGACCAGCTGCGGGATCCGGAAATGCTGCTGAGCGTAGGAGACAACGGGGACGACCAGAGCCTGCGCACCACCTTCTCGTCGTCGTACCAGACACTGGAGCCACCGAGCCAAGGGGTTTTCCGGCTGTTCGGCCACCATCCCGGCGCGGAGATCCACATCGACACGCTACTGTCCGCCTCCGGTCTCCCGGCCACTGAGACTCGCGGTGCGCTGGAGACCCTGGTCGCGCTCCATCTCGTCGATCAACCCGGCGACACCGACCGCTACCGGATCCTGTCGATCTTCCACCGGTACGCGCAAACACTGGGCGATCAAGACCGTGATCTGGTGCCATTGCGCCGTTTGCTGTCCCACTACAGCCACACCGCAGCGGGCGCACACCGGATGGCACATCCACACCGCAGCCGTCCGCCCTTGCCCGAAGCGGAGCCGGGCATCCGCCCGACGCGGTTCGACACTCCGGCCGCAGCAACCCGATGGTTCCTCCGGGAACGCACGAATCTCGCGGCGATTTCGGCCCTCGCGGAGTCCAGCGGGCTCTTCGAGTACGCCTGCTCGCTTCCCCACCTCACGCTCGACACGCTCGACCGGTACGGCTTCTACGACGAGATGAGCGCCGGGCTGAGCACGGCAGCGCGGGCCGCGCGCGCGAACCACGACGCCCTCGCCGAAGCCTCCACCCTCAATGATCTCGGCGAGCTGCATCTTGTCCTCGGCAACGACGAAGCGGCCGCGCATGCGCTCGCCCGGGCACTCGAGCTCGTCACGACCGAAGGTTTCGCCATGGGGGTGCTGACCGTCGACATCAACTTCGCCCGCCTGCACCGGCAAACCGGGCACTACGGGGAAGCGATCTCCCGCTACCGGCGCTGCATCACTCACGCGCAGCGCATCGGGGACCGGGTTCGTGAAGCAAAAGCAGAACAGTACCTGAGCGAAACACTCGCCGACCTCGACCAGTACGAGCATGCCTTGCCGCACTACCACCGGGCACTGCACCTGCGTGTGCTGATCGGGGACAGCTCAGGCCAGGTCGCCACCCACATCGCGCTGGCCGAGCTTCACCTGGCTGAAGAGGAGTTCACCGCCGCCCACCGGCATTGCCGGCTAGCCGCGGAGCAGCTCGACGGCGACCTGACGGCCGGCATGCGGCTGCGTACCGTGCAGGCGCGGCTCGCCATGGCCGAACGGAACGACCGGGCCGCGCTGCGGCTGTCACAGGAAGCAGTCGAGCTCGCCGCCCGGGCACACAACGCGACCGGCCGGGCTCGGGCGTTGGAAGCCTTCGCGGAGATCCTCTACGTGCGTGGCAACCTCGCCGACGCCGTCGATGCGTGGACTCGCGCCGCCGGCTTCTACCGCGGGCGCGGACGGCACGCCAAGGCCGACCGCATCGAAGCGCGACTGTCCGCGATCCGCGATCCGCAGGTGATCCCTCCGGCACGCGACGGGGAGAGCGGGGAAAGCACCGTGGCCATGCCGGCACCCCGAGCTATCACGAACGGGTGAACGTAGAAATCACCACTGGTTGAACCACCCATTGTTGCGAAAGGATCCCTCCGCCGAGCGGTTACCGCCCGCAGACAGCCACTCTGCGCAATCCGATTTCGGCTGCCGGACGACCCCGGTCACGTTGTGAGATCCACGTTGCTACGCTTGCCCAACATCCACCCTCCCCGCCGTGCAGCCAGGAGTTATCGTTGCTGTCCTTCGTGTTGTCCGCCGCCGAATTCGCGCCAGCCTTCGCACTGGCGATGGGTGCCATCACGGCCTGGTGGCGTTGCTGACCACCCCCGAGATGGGTCGCGTTCTGACTACACTCCGTGCATGATCGGGGTTCTCGGCTGGATCACGGTGGCCATCTGGGCCGGCCTTGCTTTGGGGCACAGCTGGTTCTGGCGTACCGACCAACGGCTGCCCCCGCTCGTCCGGCCGGAGCGGTGGCCGTCGGTCGCCATCGTCGTGCCCGCACGTGATGAAGCCGCGCTCCTGCCGTCAACGCTCCCCACCCTGCTCGGCCAGAGCTACCCCGGCGCGGCCCGCGTCATCCTCGTCGACGACGGCAGCCGGGACGGTACCGCGGAAATCGCGCGCTCCCTCACTGTCCTCAACGGACTCGACCTCACCGTGACCAGCCCCGGCGACCCACCGGACGGCTGGACCGGCAAACTGTGGGCCGTCGCCCATGGCGTCGCCGAAGCAGGCAACGTCGACTTCCTCCTCCTCACCGACGCCGACATCGCGCACAGCCCCGATTCGCTCGAAACCCTGGTCGCCGCAACGTACAGCGGGCGTGACCTCGTGTCCCAGATGGCCATCCTCCGCACGGAAACCTTCTGGGAAAAGCTGATCGTCCCCGCGTTCGTCTACTTCTTCGCGATGCTTTACCCATTCCGCCGGGTCAATTCCCCAAGCTGGCACACCGCCGCCGCGGCCGGAGGTTGTGTGCTCGTCCGCCGTGAAACCCTTGAGCGCGCCGGAGGAATCGCCGCAATCCGCGGCGCGCTCATCGACGACGTCGCCCTTGCCCGTTCGGTTTCCAACGCAGGCGGGCGGATCTGGCTGGGTTACGCGGAGAATGTCCACAGTGTACGGCCGTACCCCCGCCTCGCCGACCTGTGGCACATGGTGACCCGCAGCGCGTACACGCAACTTCGGCACTCGAAGCTGTTGCTGGCCGGAACCGTGGTCGGCATGGCCGTGGTTTTTCTTGCCCCACCAGTGCTTGCGGTCTTCGGTCCATCATGGACAGCCGCAATGGCGTGGCTACTCATGGCGATCACCTTCGCGCCGGTCGCACGGTACTACCGGCAGCCACCGATCGCCGGTCTGCTCCTGCCGCTCACTGCGGCCCTGTACTCACTCATGACGCTCGATTCCGCGCGCCGCCGCACCGGGTGGAAAGGGCGGACGTACTAAGAGGTCCTAACAGAATGATCTTGGTTTGTGGTTTGATGTCTCCTGTTGTTGATCATGTGGCGGGAGGTTGGTGTGGCCCAGCGCAGGCCGTGGG